>NZ_JBHUZE010000003.1:108286-702738 GCF_042667435.1 Rhodococcus sp. NPDC057297
CTTAGTTCCCGCCACCCCCGTTTTGGTGGGTCAACCTGTCCCGGCCCCCACGTTGGCTTTGGGACAGCCACACGCCCCCACCGCCACGTTCGCTCCCGAAGAGGGCGAGGATTCGAGGGCGTGCAGGACGAGTGCTGCGGCGTCGCTGACGGGTTCGTGCTCCCAGATTCGGACGACGGTCCACCCTTCGGTCCGAAGGCGGTCGTCGGTGTCGCGGTCACGGGCGACATTGGCGGCGAGTTTGTCCGCCCACCACTGGGCGTTGTTGCGTGGTTTCGTCGCGTGCACAGGGCAGCTGTGCCAGAAGCAGCCATCGACGTAGACGGCGACCTTTCGGCGAGGAAAAACGATGTCGGCCCGACGCCTCATACCCTTCAGCGGGGCACGGTCGACGAAATATCGCAGGCCGAGCCGGTGCAACTCTCTGCGCAGCGCTACCTCGGGCTTGGTGTCGCGTCGCCGCTGCTTGCTCAGCCGCGCACTGGTAGCGGCATCGGTCACCGGTCTCCCCACGACTCCAAACTAGCTCGCCGGTCCCCTAGCCGTCTTCGCTGTCCTCGGGCTCGGACCAGGTGGGTGCGAATTTGTTGCGGCGCTCGACTTCGCCGTGGACGACGGAGACGAAGTCGTCGAAGGACAAGGTCTGAGTGTCCGACGGCCTGCCGTTGCGAGGAGGGGATTCGTCGACGTCGAAGAACCGGACTTCACCGTCCGGGTCGTAGAGGCCGATGAAGACTTTTTCGAACAGGTCGTACCGAGTGTCCTCGGCACCGAGGTCGACCCACATCTTGCCGGTGCCGCCGACGACAGCGCGTTTGCCGCGACCCGACCGCTTGGACAGCGTCGTGACGTGGTGCGCGAAGGAGGACTTGCCGATGTCGCTGGCCTTGGAGGCGTCACCGTCGTCGCAGGTGGCGAAGGGCTCGAACATCACTGCGATCAGCACGCTGTACGGCTGGCGCTGGTGTAGGACCATGGCCTCACCGCGCAGCTCGTGATCGTTGCGGACGATGTTCTTGGTCCAGCGGCCGAACTTGCCGGTCCGCGGGCTGAAGTCCCGGAAGCTGTAGGTCTTGATGGAGACGCACAGAATCAGTCCCAGCGTGGGGTCGAGTGCTTTCACATCCAGCCTTTTGCGGCCTTTCGCGACGTCGACCTGTGCTTCCTGGCCGACGCCCATCGCGTCGGGAGTGATGTTGGGATAGTGCGGGCGCAGGGCGTCGGCGACGGTTTGTGCCAGGTGGTTCGAGAGCCGCTGCGCGTAGTTCTTCTTGTCACTGCGATCGGCGTCCGGTGCGGGCTTGTCGCCGGCGAGGGCGAGCGGCCGGGCCAGTGCCGGTGGATCGGGAAACAGATGCTCGCTCATGCGGCCGGGACTGCACGAGACGTCGGGCTGGGGTGCCCGCCCATACGGTCGAGGTGGGACTCGACGTCGTCGAGAAATCCCGGTTGGAACCGAAGATTGCCCATTCGAGCGCGCTTGAGGAATCCGGCCGTCGCCCGAGCCGAGAGCAGCTGGGAATCGTCGAGAAAGTCACTGAGGTTCTCGTAGGGCTCGTGCACCGGCCACGTCGAGCGGTGCACGCGGTACGCCGAGCCCTTCGCCCCCCACGCAGCGGCAGGCCAGGCTTGACCGGGGAGGATCTGAACGTCGTCGGAGTCGTCGTGGACCTGCGGGCGCTCGATCTGCGCGGCGACCCACGACGCCATCCGGACACTCACCGCGTTGCCGACGAGCTTCCATCGGTGCCCGGCCCTGACGCCCGGCAGACCGAGTGCCGGTGCAGTCCAGTCCGGGTCGAACCCCTGCAGTCGCTCCGCGCCGACGATCCCCGGCGTGACGATCTCGCCCGACGGCAACCGAACAGCCGGGGGACTGGCGATACCGAGGGACGAGCCGCCCTTGAGCGTCGGAACTGCGTTGACTGCCCAGCCGAGCCCGCGGGTGCCCTCGGTCCAGTAGAAACCGCACGGCTGCTCCGACGGGTCACCGTCGGGAAGAGGGCCTTCGTCCTGCGCGAACAGGATTTCGCGTGGGTCCTCGGTACGGGACGCGAGCATGAGGACGCGCTGACGGCGTTGCGGGAGACCGAACGACCTGGCGTCGACGACACGGTAGGCCCACATGTAGCCGAGATCCGACAGAGCGTCGGTGATGTGACGCATCGCGGCACCGCGGCCGAGTTGCAGCATGAACGGAACGTTCTCGATCAACAACCACCGAGGCCCGTTGCGGCGCTTGACCAAGCGGAAGACCTCGTCGACGAGCCCGGAGCGTTCCCCGGTGATGCCCGCCGTACGACCCGCCTGCGACAGGTCCTGGCACGGAAACCCGGCTGCGACGAGCTCGGTGCCCGACGGCAGCGCGCGGAGCTTGGTGACGTCACGGTGAAGCGGCACATCGGGAAAGTGAGCACCGAGAACTGCGCCGGCGCCGGGGTCGATTTCGCACAGCAATTCCGTCGACCAGCCCTGCTCCGAGAGCCCCAACTCGAGCCCGCCGATCCCGGCGAACAGCCCGACCATCGATCGCGAACCCACGCGCACCCTTCTCTCCCGTAACCGAAACTCGTGGAGAACGTTACTCGAGAAGTACGACAGGTTTTCGCAGGCGCACGGTAGCAGGGCCGAGTCGCGCTTGACCTGAACGTTGGTTCAGGTTCGACGATGGAATTCGGCAGTTGAAAAATCGGTTGGTCGAAGTGCTGTCGCGATGAAACCATTCATGCGAGGCCGAGTAGGGAGAGCAAACGTGTCGACGGGTGTACTGGAAACGCAGGAGAAGACGGCTGCAGTGCCGAACCTTCAGCAGGACGCACCCAGTTCGCTGGCGAGGTTTCTACCGTTTCTGGCCCCGTACAAGTGGTATTTCATCGGGTCGATCGCTGCGTCCATCGTCGCCACGCTGACGGGTTTGGTGATTCCGCTGGTGTTGCAGGGGGTCATCGACGGCCCCATCGCCGACGGCACCTTCGCCGGTGTGTGGTGGCCGGCGGCGTTGGTCCTGCTGCTGGGGACGATCGATGCGGTCGGTATATGGATTCGGCGCTACTTGGTGTCCGCGCCGTCGAGCCAGTTCGAGATATCAGCCAGAGCAACGGTTTTCGACAAGCTGCAGAGATTGTCGGTGTCCGCTCACGAGGGCTGGGAATCGGGTCAGCTGCTCTCTCGGGCTATTGCCGACCTGTCCTCGCTGCGACGCTTCGTGGCGTTCGTCGGGCCGTTCATCATCATCAACAGCGTCACGTTGGTGGTCGGCCTCGGAGTCCTGTTCGTTCAGTCCTGGCAGCTCGGTCTGATCATGTTGATCACGTCCGTGCCGTTGGTCGTGATCTGTACCAGGTTCGAGACGCTGTACCGGGTAGTTGCCCGTGATGCGCAGGACCAGGCAGGTGATGTGACCACCACCGTCGAGGAATCCATTCAAGGCATCCGGGTGCTGAAGGCGTTCGGCCGCAGCGCCCACCTCGGGCGTCGCTTCCTGCGAGAGGCCGCGACGCTGCGTGGGACAGAGATGAAAAAGGTTCGCTACCTTGCCATTCTGTGGTCCTTGATAGTCGGGATCCCGCCGCTCGGGATCGGCGCGATGTTGGCGTTCGGCGCGTATTCGATCGTCCAAGGGACGATGACGGCGGGCATGCTCGTCGCAGCCATGGCCATCGTCGCGTTCCTGCTCTGGCCGATCGAGGCATTCGGATTCCTGCTGGCCGAGCTGAACAACGCTCGAACGGCGGCGGACCGGTACTGGGAAATCATGGACACGGCGGAGACCATCACCGAACCCGTCGACCCAGTTGCTCTCCCGCAGGACGCACGCGGAGTCCTCGAATTCCGGGACGTCGGATTCACGTTCCCGGACGCGGAATCGTCGCTGCTCACCGACGTCGATTTCCGGATCGACCCGGGTGAGACGGTCGCTCTCGTCGGCGTCACCGGTAGCGGCAAGACCGCGCTGACCAATCTGGTTCCCCGGTTGTTCGACGTCACCTCGGGTTCCATCACCGTCGACGGAATCGACATCAGAACCTTGTCGCTCGCGGATCTTCGGGCGGTGGTGTCGGTTGCGTTCGAGGACCCGGTGCTGTTCTCGGCGAGCGTCCGCGAGAACGTTGCGTTGGGTCGACCCGATGCGACGGACTCCGACGTCGACGAGGCTCTCGGCGTCGCGCACGCGCGGGAGTTCGTCGAGGCATTGCCGTGGGGGCTCGACACCCGGATCGGCGAGCAGGGAATGAGCCTGTCCGGCGGGCAGCGTCAGCGACTCGCGCTGGCGAGGGCGGTACTCGGCAAGCCGCGGATCCTGGTGCTCGACGACCCGCTGTCCGCGCTGGACGTGGGCACCGAGGCACTCGTGCAACAGGATCTACGGCGCGTACTGACGCACTCGACGACTCTGCTCGTCGCGCACAGGCCGTCTACTGCCGCACTCGCAGACCGAGTGCTCTACCTGGAGAACGGAACAATCGTGGAGCAGGGTACGCACGAGCGCCTGTTGGCGACGTCGGCGCGGTACCGCCACGTGATGGGGTCTCTCGATGACTGACGAGAACGAGAACGATCAGAGCCCGCGCGACGACACCGTCAGTTGGCGCGGAGTCGCGAACGAGGAATCCGACATCGACCGCACCGGCAATTCGATTCTCGCCGGCCGATCGAGGCGGTTACTGGCGTCGCTCGTGAGGCCGTACCGGAAGCAGGCGTTGCTGGCGCTCGCGATCATCGTCGTCGACAACATCGCGTTCGTGGCCGGTCCGTTGTTCATCGCGTACGCGTTGGACAACGGAGTGTCGGCTGCGATCGAGGGCAGGTGGGCGCCGCTGGCGTGGACTGTGTTCGGGTACATCGCATTCGGCATCCTCGGAACAGTCACCACGTACACGTTCCTGATGGTGTCCGGGCGGCTGAGCCAGGCGATTCTGTTCGACCTCCGCCGCCGTGTGTTCGATCATGCTCAACGGTTGAGCTTGTCCTTCCACGAGCGGTACACGTCGGGCAAGCTCATCTCACGGCTGACGAGCGACGTCGAGTCGCTGCAGACGCTGCTCGAAAGCGCCCTGAACGACGCCTTGTCCGCGGTGCTGTCCATCGTCAGTATCGCGATCATCCTGGTGTACCTCGATGTTCCGCTTGCATTGGTGGTGCTCGCGGGCTTCGTGCCGCTGGTGCTGATCACCCGCTGGTCGCAGCGTAGGCAACGCACCGGTTACCGGCGCACGCGAGTGGCGATCGCGAAGGTCGTCGTCCACTTCGTCGAGTCGATGGGCGGTATTCGCGCGGTCCAGGTTTTCCGGCGCGAGAGAAGAAACAGCACGATTCTGAAGACCGAGGACACCGAATATCGCGACGCGACGACGGTTGCTCTGCGGGGGATGGCCACCTACACCGGCGCCGTCCGATGGATCGGAAACGTCACTCTCGCGATCATCCTCGTGTTCGGCAGCTTCCGAGTGATCAACGGGCACTTGGACATCGGAGTGCTCGCCGCGTACGTGCTGTATCTGCGTCGGTTCTACGGTCCGCTCGACGAACTCGCCATGGTATTCAACGCCTACCAGTCGGCCGCTGCGGCGCTGGAGAAGATCTCGGGTGTGCTGGAAGAAGAGCCGTCGGTGGAAGCGCCGACGGCTCCGGTGGAATTGGATACTGCGCGAGGCGACATCGACTTCGACGCGGTCCACTTCGCGTACACCAGGGACCGCGTCGTGCTACCGGAATTCTCGCTGCACATCCCGGCCGGGCAGGTCGTGGCGATGGTCGGTGCCACCGGCGCCGGAAAGTCCACCCTCGCCAAGCTGCTCGCGCGGTTCTACGACCCGACGCAGGGAACAGTGCGTCTCGACGGCGTCGACCTCCGAGAACTGGGTGACGAGAACATGCGTCGACACATCGTGATGGTCACGCAGGAGTCGTTCCTGTTCTCCGGATCGGTCGCGGACAACATCCGCCTCGGCAAACCCTCGGCGACGGATCTAGAGGTGGCGGCCGCCGCAGACGCTGTTGGACTCACCGAGTTCATTTCGACGCTGCCGGACGGGATCGACACCGATGTCCGCAAACGCGGCGGACGGCTTTCCTCCGGCCAACGTCAACTCGTCGCGTTCGCGCGGGTGTTCCTGGCGGCGCCCGCGGTGATCGTGCTCGACGAGGCCACCTCCAGCCTCGACATCCCCAGCGAGCGGCTGGTCCAGCGCGCGCTGGAGACGATTCTGCAGGGCCGCACGGCGCTGATCATCGCGCACCGGCTTTCCACCGTCGCCATTGCCGACAGGGTGTTGGTGATGGAGAACGGCCGGATCGTCGAGGACGGTTCGCCCTCGGATCTCATCGAGGAGAAGGGGCGATTCGCCGACCTGCACGAGCTCGCGGCGGCGTCGTCCTGAGCGTCGTCACCACGGTGCGATGGGCGGCTTGACCCACATGATCTTTTCGTCGGCATGCTTCGGGGAGGCCGCCGGGTGGTCCGGGTTCGACGACGCCCATTCGTTCTTGCGGTCGAGGAGTTCGGCGGTCATCGTCCACGTCTCGAGCGTGCTCGGGGGAGTGATGTCCGCAGCTCTCGCGAGCTTGCGTCGGGCGGCGTCGGTCATCGCGAGCAGTTCGCTGCCGTCGATGTCACGTTCCCAGACGTAGCGCGCCAACGCCGTTGCCTTGTCCTGTCGAGATTTCGCGGCCTGTTCGGAGTGCGCGAAGTCGAAGCCACCTCCAGTCATGTCGATCACAATAATGTGCCTCGAGAACGAAAAATCACCACAGCTTGTTCCGATGGCCCCCCTGTCGCTTAACGTAGTCGGGTGACCACTCCAACTTCGGGTGCAGAAGCCGCCCCTTCCGTGACCACTTCGACCTGGCCGGCAATTCTGACCTGGCGAGCACACGACGTACCCCGCATGGAGTCGGTCCGCGTCCAGCTGAACGGAAACCGAATCAAGGCGTCGGGCCGCATCATCGGCGGCGCCTGCGACGAACATCCCGCGTTCAGTGCGTCGTACGACCTGGTGACCGACGAGAGCGGCATCACCCGCAGGCTATCCCTGCGCACCGCAGTTGCCGGCGGCGAGAAGCAGGCATCGGTGAGCCGCGACAACGAGGGCTACTGGATGATCGAGGGGTCCCACGCGTCGCAGCGTTCCACCTACAACGGTGCGCTCGACGTCGACGTGGTCCTGAGCCCGTTCTTCAACACCCTGCCGATCCGCAGGCTCGGTCTGCACACCGATTCCTCGGACGTCGTCGTTCCGGTCGTGTACGTCAATCTTCTGGACCTGAGCATCCAGGAAGCAGGCTTGACCTACAGCAGCGGCGCCGACGGCATTCACGTGCTCTCGCCGGTGTCCACCTCGTCGGTGACGGTGGACGCCGATGGCTTCGTTCTCGACTACCCGGGGCTCGCCGAGCGGATCTGACGCACGACGCCGCCTCGGCGGCCGGCGGACCGGAATTTCTCGATCCAGTCGTTGTCGCCCGGCTCGACGCCGGTGATGTCGAAACGTTCGTGCTGCTCGTACTGTCCTCGCGCGGCATGGCCGGCGGTGACCAATGTGCGGGTCGACCCTTCGTCGACAAGTTCGCTGCGCGCCGCAGTCAGCAGGTCCAGAGCGGCATCGAGCGCGTCGGTGAGGGCGACGGCGTTGCCTTCGCACATGGCCCGAACCAGATCGGGCGCCGACGACGCCACGCGCGTCCCGTCTCGGAACGAGCCGGCGGCCAGCCCCAGCGCGAGAGGGTTCGCGGCGCCGACCTGGGCCAGTGCCTCGGCCAGTAGGTGAGGCAGGTGCGAGATGCGTGCGACGGCGCGATCGTGTTCGGCGCTCTCGACCGGGATCACGACGGATCCGCAGTCCACGGCCAACGACGCGACCTGACGCCACACCTCGGGATCGGCCCCGTCGTCGACGCCGACGACCCACACCGCGTCCTGGAAGAGGTCGGGATCGGCCGCGGACCAGCCGGACCGATTCGTTCCTGCCATCGGGTGTCCGCCCACGTAACGCGCCGACAACCCGTGCCGCGCGACGGCCGCCGCGACCTCGGCCTTGACGCTGACGACATCGGTGATCGGATTGTTCGGGGCGTGCTCGGCGACGGCAGCCAGAATGCCGTCGACGGCGGGCATCGGAACACCGACGACGATCAATGCCCCGGTCTCCGCCGCCCGGGTGAGTGCAGCCGTCAAGTCGGTGCCGGTGTCGAACCCGGCCTCGGCCGAGCCGGCGATGGCGTCGGCGGAACGGTTGTATCCCCATGCGGTTCGTCCGGCGCGAACAGCAGCCTGCAGAACCGATCCGCCGATCAGCCCGAGCCCGAGCACACAGACATCAGTGTTGGTCACGGCACCTAGTTTCACAGGTGGACACGGTGGACTTCATTTCGAGGCGGTAAGGCGACTACCGTTGCGCGCATGGCTGCACAGCGCGGGAGTAACAACTCCGCCAAGGCGAAGAAGTTCGACGGTCCGAGCAAGGAGACCTTCGACGACCTCGAAGGGTTCGGCGTTGCCGTCGTCCGCGAGGACGGCAAGTGGCGCGTGACCCCGTTGACCACGGCTGCGTTGTCCTCCCTGTCGACAGCAGAGACCGAACTGCGCGAGATGCGTAGCTCCGGGGCGGTCTTCGGGCTCCTCGACGTCGACGACGAATGCTTCGTGGTGCTACGGCCCGCGCCGTCGGGTACCCGACTTCTTCTGTCCGACGCCAGTCTTGCAGGCGAGTACGACATCGCCGCCGACGTTCTCGACGAACTCAACGTAGAGATTCCCGATTTCGACCCGGACGAACTCGACGACATCGAACCGTGGCCCGAGGGAGACATGGGCCTGTTGGCTGATCTGGGCCTGCCGGAGGCGGTCATGGGCATCATCGTCGCCGAGACCGACCTCTACCCGGACGAGCAGCTCGGCTCCATCGCAGGCCGTCTTGGATTCGCCGACGAGCTGTCCGCCGTGCTGGACAAGCTGCCTCGGTGACCGACGAGGACCTCGTTCGCGCGGCGTTGACCGCTGCGCAGGGAGCGTCCGATCTCGACGTCCCCGTCGGTGCCGTCGTGTACGACGCCGACGGGCGAGAACTGGCCCGTGCGGCCAACGCCCGTGAAGCGACCGGGGATCCAACGGCCCACGCTGAAGTTCTCGCGCTCCGCGCCGCGGCGTCACGCCACGGCGACGGGTGGCGACTCGAAGGCTGCACGCTGGCCGTCACCCTCGAACCATGCACGATGTGTGCGGGCGCTCTGATACTCGCACGGGTCTCACGCGTCGTGTTCGGTGCCTGGGAACCGAAGACGGGCGCCGTCGGCTCGTTGTGGGACGTCGTGCGGGATCAGCGGCTGGCCCACCGCCCCGAAGTCCGCGGCGGCATTCTGGAGAACGAATGTGGCGACGTCCTACGCCGATTCTTCGACGCCAGACGCTTATGAAACTCTCATGTTTGCTGCCTCTACCTGTGGGTAAGCCGTGGTCGGGGAACGCGGAACACGCGTTCTGAATTACGCATCCTCAGGAGGCAAAAATGGGACTCGACGACAAGATCGGTAACAAGGCCGAGGATCTGGGCGGCAAGGCCAAGGAAGCCACCGGCGCAGCCACCGGCAACGAAGAGCTCCGCCAGGAAGGCAAGGGCGACCAGCTCTCGTCTGCAGTCAAGGACGGCGCCGAGAAGGTCAAGGACGCAGCCTCCAACATCAAGGACAAGCTCACCGGACACTGATCCTGCCGCTTGACCAGGCGATTTAGCCTCAGGCCGCTACTGCGGTATTGTTCTTCGCGGTGGCGTGTCCGAGCGGCCTAAGGAGCACGCCTCGAAAGCGTGTGACGGGTAACCCCCGTCCGAGGGTTCAAATCCCTCCGCCACCGCCAAAACTCCCCACCTGCATCTCGCAGGTGGGGAGTTTTTTGTGTCACTGTCTCGCGTCGATCTACACAACAAACCACTCGGTTGATTAGGGTACCCTGCCCTCATGAGCAGAGGCGTTGAAGGCATCATCATGAAGGCGTACAAGACGGACGACTACAAGTTGACCGTCACGTCCAGGGAACACGTCACCGACAAGTACGTTCGCGTCGGCTTCGACGGTGGCGGATTGCTGAAGAACCACCCGGTCCACCCGACGCAATGGGTCCGCCTGTGGATCGACGACGGCACCGGCAAGGAACGCCAGCGTGGGTACACGCTGACGCAGCAGGACCCCGCAATGGACACATTCGTCATCGAATTCGCCGTCCATTACGGCCCCGCGTCGAAGTGGGCCGAAACCGCCGAAGCCGGTGACGTCCTCGAAGCCACCCTGATGCGCGGAAACAACGGTTCCAGCTTCGAGGTCCCCGAGCCCGCGCCGTCGGAGTTTCTTCTGTTCGGCGATACCGCATCGCTCCCGGCGATCAACACCATCCTCGACGCCCTCGGTGACACTCCGGCGAAGGTGTGGCTCGAATGGCAGTACGAATCCGACCCGACCCTCCCCGTCCACGCAGGACCCAACACCGAAGTGACCTGGCTCCAGCGCGTTGACGACGGTCGTCTTCTGCGCGAGCAAGCAGAAGCTCTCACGCCAGCATCAGACGCATTCGCCTGGATCGCGTGCGACGGCCGAACCACGCGCTCGATCGTCAAGACCTTCAAAACCGTCCACGGCTTCGCGAAGGATCGCATCAAGTCGCAGGCGTACTGGAAGTAGCGCCGGCTCTCCTTGCCGCTTGAATGACCCATTCATGTTGTCTGTCAACATGAATGGGTCATTCATGCGTTTGGGGGTCGCGTCGAACTTCGTTTGAATGAGCCTGCCAAGCTGTCTACGCGTGTGAATGGACCATTCATGCGATGGGTAAACGGTTTGCAGCAAACCTTGCTTGCATCTACTATTTCCTAGTCGACTTAGGTAAAAGCCGGTGTCGGCTAGGGAGGGGGTAACGATGGCGCGTGCAGGGCTCAATGCTGCTCGCCTCACTGCGGCGGCGGCGGACATGGCGGACGAGATCGGGTTCGAGAACGTCACCCTTCTTGCCCTGGCCAAGTCGTTCGGCGTGAAGGACGCCAGCCTCTACTCGCACATCAAGAATTTGCGAGATCTCCGGCAACGGGTGGCTGTCGCCTCGCTGTCCGAACTGGCCGATTGGGTATCCGACGCCGTGGCGGGGCGGGCGGGCAGAGATGCGCTCGTCGCGTTCGCCAACGCGTACCGCGATTTCGCCCGCCAACATCCAGGGAGATACGACTCGACTCGATACGAGCTCGATGCGGACGTGGCGCTCGCGAGTGACGCACGCAAACACTCGCATATGTCGCGGGCGATCCTACGCGCGTACAACTTGCCCGAACCCGACGAAACCGATGCAGTCCGCTTGCTGGGCAGTACATTTCATGGCTTCATCGAGATCGAGAGCTCGGGGGGATTCGGCTACGGCATCCCCCCGCGAGAATCCGAACAGACGTGGCAGCGAGTACTCGACGTACTCCACCACGCACTCGAAAACTGGCCGAAGGCCTGACGTTCCGGGAGAACACACATGCAGTCCATCACCGAGAAAGAGATCAGACAGTCGTTCGTGAACTGTTCCAAGGGCGACGCCAAACGACTGAACCTGCCATCCACCCTGACCGACACCGACTGGGAACAGTTGGATTTCCTCGGTTGGTCCGACCCGTCGTACGCAGGTCGAAGCTACATCGTCCTACCCAAGGGCGACGAGCTGGTCGGCGTCGCGCTCAAACACGAATCCGGCGGATCCGACCGCGCGCAGATGTGCACCATCTGCACGACGACGCACTCACGCGGCGACGTATCGCTCATGACCGCCAAGAAGACCGGCGAATCAGGGCGGCGCGGAAACACCGTCGGCACCTACATGTGCACGGACCTACTGTGCTCTCTGTACGCACGAGGCAAGAAGACCCCGGCGCTGGGCAACCGGTACCGCGAGAACCTCAGCACCGAGGAGCGCGTCGTACGGGTTCAGGAGAACATCGAAGCATTCATCGCCAGGCTGTACACCTGACAGCTGTACACCTGACAGCTGCTTCACTCCCGCCGCCTCGGTCTAGCAGCTGCCGCGACCGGCAGCGTCCAAACCGCGGAGCATCTGCTGCTGGTCCTCGGAGGGAACCGTCGACCAGCTCGGATTGCCTTGCAGCTGTGCGGAAATCCCCTGGACGGTCACGTCCCGCGGAGCTCCGGTGACAGCGAGGGCATCGATCGCGGCAAGGAACTGCTGGCAGGTCTCGACGTACAGTTGCTCGCCGGTGGGCCGGTTCGACCCGTCACCCTGGTCGATGGGCAATTGCACGGGTGCCGGTGGGGGAGCGTCCGCCGGTGTGGTCTCGGGTACGACGGATTCGGCCGGAGCGGCAGGCGGCGACTCCGCAGTCGTGGAAGGGGCGGGCGTCACCGTCGTCGTCGACGTGGAGGGTGTGCTGGGCGCGGCCGAAGGCTGATCGTCCGAGCTGCATCCGGCAAGTGCTAGCACCACTACTGCGCCCGCGACAATGGTCCGCTTCATGGCCAAGTGTGTACCAGACGTCACTCGACATCAGCCGCGTGGGAGGCAATGGCGTCGACCGTCGTGCGCCACGCGACCGAGCCGCTGTTCGTGAAATCTCCGTGCCCAGCCCCCGGTAGAACGATGACGTCGACGGTATCGCCCGCGGCGCGTGCGGCGTCGGCATAAGCCTTGCTCTGGTTCACGGACACGGTCTTGTCGGCGTCGCCGTGGATTGCCGTCACCGGTGTGCCGATGGGCAGATGCGCGATCGGCGAGGCAACACGATAACGGTCGGGAACTTGATCGGGCATACCCCCGAGGAACGCGGGGACGAGTTTGTCGCCTCCGATGTTGGCTGCGCGTGCCATGTCGAAGACGCCGGCCATGATCGTCGCGCTGCGCGGCATGATCTTCGGCTGCGCACCGGGAGCCGACGCGTCCAGTGTGTGGCGTCCAGCCAACCAGGCGGCGAGTTGGCCACCGGCCGAGTGGCCGGCCACATGAACTCGGTCCAGGTCCAACCGGCCGCCTGCTGCTTCCTGGACGGTGTTGGCCAGTGCTTCCATCGCATTGTCGACGTCGGCGAGTGTATCGCGGTAATTGCCGGTGCCACGGCGGTATTCGATGTTCCATACTGCAATTCCGCGGTCGGCGACGGCCTCGGAGATCGGTCCGAAATACGACTTGTCGTACCTCTGTTGCCACCCGCCACCGTGCACCATCACGACAACGGGCAGGGAGTCCGAGCCGTTGTCCGGCAGATACAGATCACCCACGTTGTCCTCGTCGGCGCCGTAGAGAAGCCTGATCGGTGGATCCGCCAGGGCAGGGATCAGTGCGGGCGACGGCGTCGGAATCGGGGGCGGTGTGTGCACTGTCGCCCCGCTGCAGCCGGCGGTCAACGCCACCGTCACGAGGAAGGCAGCGACACGTTTGTTTCTCACCGGCTCCCACCGGTCCACGCGAGAAGGTCCTCGGCCGACCAGGTGTTGACGACGCGTTCAGCCGGGACGCCCCGGGCCTCGGCGCGTAACGCCCCGTAACCCTGCCAATCGAGCTGACCGGGCGCATGTGCGTCGGTGTCGATCGAGAACAGACAGCCCCGCTCCAACGCGATGTCGATGAGGCGCTCCGGCGGGTCCTGACGCTCGGGCCTGGCGTTGATCTCCACCGCGGTGCCGAACTGCTTGCATCCCTCGAACACCACCTCGGCGTCGAACTTCGATTCCGGCCTCGTGCCCCGGCCTCCCTCGACGAGCCTGCCGGTGCAATGTCCCAAGACGTCGACGTGGGGGTTGGCGATTGCGTTGACCATGCGGCGGGTCATGGACTCGGAGTCGGCCCGCAGGTTCGAATGCACGCTGGCGACAACGATATCCAATTCGGCGAGCAAGCCCTCGTCCTGATCCAGGCTGCCGTCGTCGAGGATGTCCACCTCGATACCGGTGAGAATTCGGAACGGCGCGAGTTCCTCGTTGAGTTCGGCAACGACGTCGAGTTGCTTCCTCAGCCGATCCGCCGACAATCCGTTGGCCACCTTGAGTCGGGGGGAGTGATCGGTCAACGCGCAGTACTCGTGACCGAGCCGGGCGGCAGTACGCATCATCTCCTCGATGCCGCTGCCGCCGTCGGACCAGTTGGAATGGGTGTGCAGATCCCCTTTGAGGGCGGACCGGAGATCGTTGTCGCCGATCGGCTCGGCCTCGGCGCGCTTCTCGGCAAGAAAGTCCGGTACATCGCCGGCCAGTGCCTGACGGATGATGAGTGACGTCTTGGCTCCGATGCCCGGCAACGCGGACCACGAATCGGTCTTCTGGCGCTCGGATCGTGCAGTCTCGCTCAATGATTCGACCACGTCGGCAGCACGACGGTACGCCTTGACGCGGTGGGTATCCGCGCGCGAGCGCTCGAGCCAGTAGGCGATCTCGCGCAGAGCTTCGATCGGGTCCATGTCCCTATTGTCCAGCAGCGGGGTGACGACCCGACACGGCGGTATCGGACAAACTTCTCAGCAAGTTGCCAGGCGTACGAGCCCCCATCGAGTTGAAGGTGCAACTAGCATTGCGAGGCATGACAAAGAAATGGTGGATAGCCGGCGCACTCGTCGTCGTGATCGCGCTCGGTGCGTACTTCGGTCCCAAGATCTATGCGTCGTTCCAAGAGGACGATGCGCCCGCCGCGACGGTCTCGACCGAGGGAGCGCAGGCCGCCTCCACCGACGACCTGGATGGAACATGGACCATCGTCCCAGGCGACGCGTCGAACACGACGGCCGCGGGATACACCGTCGACGAGGTGCTCAACGGCTCCGACGTCACGGTGGTCGGCTCGACTCCGGACGTCAGCGGCGATGTCACGATCGCCGACACCACGCTCACCGACGGTGAGGTGACGGTCCAGACCGGGTCGATCACCACGGACAGTGACCGTCGCGACAACCAGTTTCGCGGCAACATCTTCGACACCGCGACCTACCCGACGGCGACGTTCACGTTCGATTCACCCGTCGATCTGTCGTCTCTCCCCAAGGACGGTACGACGGCCACCGTTACCGCGGAAGGGACGTTGACACTGAAGGATCAGTCCCGCCCGGTTTCGGTCGACATGGAGGTTCTGCAGTCCGGTGACACCCTCATCGCGTCGGGAAGCATCCCGACGACGTGGGCGGACTTCGGTATCGAGCCTCCGTCGCTCGGATTCGTGACCGTCGAGGGCTCGGGATCGGTCGACTTCCTGATCAACCTGAACTCGAACTAGTCTCTTTCGCCTCGGCCCTGCTCGGCGTCCACCCCGGCGGGCCGAGGACGAAACCGAATCGTTCACGCCACGACCGCGATGCCGCTACATCCCGTGCGATGGAGCGGTATTCGTGTGTCTGGAGTGTCCAGATGTTGAATGTGTCGACCTTCTTCGTCAGGCCGTAATGCGGCCGCGCCACCTCGTCGGCGTAGCTGCCGAACAGCCTGTCCCACACGATGAAGATGCCGCCGTAGTTCTTGTCGAGATACTGCGGATCGTTCCCGTGATGGACCCGATGATGCGACGGCGTGTTGAACACGAACTCGATCACGCGAGGCAGCTTGTCGATCCGTTCCGTGTGAACCCAGAACTGATACACCAGGTTGATCGAGAAGCCCACGAACACCATCCACGGCGGAATCCCCAACAACGGCAACGGAAGCCACATGACGATCTCGCCACTGTTGTTCCATTTCTGTCGGAGAGCAGTGCTGAAGTTGAAGTACTCACTGGAATGGTGCGCCTGATGCGTCGCCCAGATGATCCGCGTTCGATGAGCGGTGCGGTGATACGCGTAGAAGAGGACATCGACGCCCACGATGAGAATCACCCACGTGTACCAGGCGTCGGCCGGTAGATGCCACGGCGCGACGTACACGTACAGCGCCGTGTAACCGAACAGAGCCAAGGTCTTCCACACCGTCGTCGTCGCAATCGACACGACGCCCATCCCGAAGCTCGCCCGCGCATCGGCCCCCTTGTAGCTGCCCCTGTCGCCGTCCTCGAGCTTGATCGCGGCATACCACTCGATGGCCAGCAGCAGAGCAAACGCCGGAATCGCCAACGCCACCGGATCGCGTAGCGGCTCGGGCAGCGCATTCCATGCAGACGTCACCCACTCGACCATCGTCTTGGCTCCTTTGCGTGACACTTGTAGATGAAGTGTAACGCTTCGACGTGTCGTGGACCACACCCTGCCGACCCTCTTCGGGACCGAACGTGGCATTCGGTCACTTGGAGTGACCGAACGGTTCATTCGGTCCGAGTGACGCAGACCGCTGGACTTCAGGGAGCGAGGTGATGAGGCGCGGCCTATCATCATCCATACCGCGATTGGGCCCAACGGCGTGTGCCCTAGCGTCAGCGCTGTCTCTGCGCAGGAACGAAAGCAGCCCCGAGATGATGTCCAGCCCGCACAATCGATTTCGAAATCTCGCCGACCTCGGTCCCGCACTGGTTGCTGCGGACGATCTCGAGCAATTAGGAGATGCATACCTCACTTCGGTGGAGAGCGTATTCGACTTCCCGATGCGAGCGCTGTATCTCTTCGACGATGGTGGCACGTCGCCTGCGTGGCATGCGTCTCGCAATGTGAGCGAGCGGTTCATGCGGACCTACGAACAGCTCGGGCGCCCGGTCGACCACGAACTACAGCAGGTGATGTCCAGTTCCGCCCCGGTCTACAACTTGTCCGAGCAGTCGATCGACCAATGGGTGCAGACCGAGATCTATCAACGAGTGGATCGGCTCGAGAACATGGTGCACGTCCTGAAGGCGCCGATCGTTGTCGACGGCAAAATCATCGGGACCATCGACTTCGCTTCGGATCGGGTTGCTACCGAGGTGACCGACGTGGACATGCAGTTGATGGCCGTTGCGGCGGGAGTGGTGGGTGGCGCCGTCGCGGGATTGCGGAAGCGTAAGTATCTCGAGGATCGGTTGGCATCCGCAGCGTTCGCGATCGAGGCGGGTTCGTCGGCGCTGGTGTTCTTCAGTGCCGAGTCCAACGAACCGGTGCTCAATCCTGCAGCAACGAGGGTTGTGGGTGGACTGCAGGAAGGTCAGAACATCCTTTTCCGAATCCTGCGCGATATCGGGATATCGGGAGACGTCAGTCATCGTTCGTATCTTGTCCGCTTGCTCAACGGCGAGAAGGATGTGTTGGAGAGCACGATCAGGGCGGTGCCTGACAGGCCAGGGGCTTACATGCTCGAGATTGCGCTCGAGTCCGCCGAGTCGCGGACCCGGGGAAACCAATTACAGTCGTTGACCATCAGAGAGTACGACGTCGCCGGTCTGGTCGCGGCGGGCTTTTCGGACAAGGATATCGCCGACGAGTTGGTGCTCAGCCTCCACACGGTTCGACAGCACGTGAAGAACATATACACCAAGCTCGGCATCAGCACACGAGTCCACCTTGCTCGTCTGTACCACGGCATGGCTTCTCGGGCTGTGCCCGAGAAACCATGACGAGATGCTTCAGTTCTGTGCGAGAAGCGACTGGATCGCTTCGACGAAAGCGTCCGGCCGCTCGTATGCAGGCCAATGGCCGCATCGCGCCAACAGGCGGACGTCCGCGTGCTCGATATACGAGCCGATGGCAAGTGCTTGTTCGAACGGGACCATCCGATCGTGACGGCCGTGAACGACGGTGACCGGCATGTCGAGCCGACTGAGCGCAGCCATGTTGCTGTGCGGCACGCTGACCGAATTACGTTCGGCCGCCCAGTGATCGGTGAGGGTCAGCCTCACAGTTTGTAGTGCGTCGACCAGTTCATCGGTCACGAGCGCGTTGTCGAACCACAACGCGCGCAGCATTCGTCGGAGCTTGTCCTCGTCCTCGGGATCGGCGTCGGCTTCCTGGTACAACCGCATCACTTCGGACGGAAACGGTGTCAAGAGGTACGGGTCGCCGCCCGTCGATGCGTGGCAGGCACCGATCAGCATTCTCGATACGCGATCGGGCTGCGCCAGAGCGATGTCGATCGCCGTGGTTGCGCCCATCGAACACCCGACGAACGGTGCTTCCTCGATACCCAGGTGATCGAGGACAGCCAGCACTGCCCGTGCGCTCACGTCGTGTACCGGTTCCTTGTATTCGACCGGCCCGGTGAGACCGTAGTTCGGGAGGTCGACGGCTATGCACCGAAAGCGGTCCTCGAGTAGCGGAAAGACTTTGTCGTACACGAGAGCGGCAGTGGCGCCGGGGCGGGGTCCCCATGCCTGGACGAAGACGAGCGGGGTGCCCCGTCCGCGGTCCTGGAATCCGATCTCCATCTCGTCGGTGGCGAGACTGTGTTGAAAACGGTTGTCGAGCAGAGCCATTGGGAACGCTGGCGCTGTTGTCATGCCACCGGCTCCTTCCCGAGGCGTCGTAGATCGGTTGTACTGTCGGCAAGGGCCTCTCGATCGACGCGGCTGCCGCGCTCCATGATGAGCATCGCGGCGCGGATGTCCCGCTGTGCATCCACACCGACCGCGCCGACGAGTCGATCGCCGTCGACATAGAAGGTCGATACGGCACCGCTTGCATGGCGTCGTTCCACGATGTCGGCCGTTTCGTCCACCCGGCCGGCGATCTGCACGTTGATTCCGAAGTGATCGGACCAGCACCACGGCACGTCGCAGTACGCGGTCGACGAACCCATCATCGCCCGAGCCGCAAACCTTCCCTGATTCTGGGCATTCATCCAGGTCCCGTGTCTGGTCCGTCCGCCCATGTACGGGTCGACGAAGTTGGCCACGTCCCCGGCCGCGAAGACACCGGGTACCGCAGACTCCAATCGCTCGTCGACCGGGAGGCCACGGCCCGATCCGAACTGGGCGCGATCGAGGTATCCGAGGGAGGGGTGCTGTCCTATTGCGACGAGTACGACGTCGGTGGGAACGGTAACTCCGGAGTCGAGCGTCACCCCGGTCACCGCGTCGATCCCGTCGATCGACGCCACCGTCGACGCCGACATCACGGTCAGCGCCGAACTCGCGTATCGCTCGGACAGTTCGGATGCGGTATGGCCACCTACCGTGCCGGTCAACGGAACTCGCGCCCGATCGATCCAAGTCACGTCGTTCCCGAGGGTGCACGCCGCCGAGGCGACTTCGGCCGCCAGGAAGCCGCCTCCGACGACCGTGACACGGAGACGCCCGCGTCGTAGACGGTCACCGAGCGCCTCGCAATCGTCGACGGTCCGTAGCGTGTGAACCCCGGCGAGTGTCATGCCGGGCACGTTCAACTTCTTCGCCACGCCGCCGGTCGCGAGGAGCACCTTGTCCGCGCGGATCCGCAGTCCGCTCGACAGGACGACCGCGCCCTCGGAAGTGTCGACGGAACCGACGCGGTCGTTCATGACGAGATGGACGGCCATGTCCATCCAGTCCTCCCACGCGCGGAGATCGGCGACCTCGACAGGTTTGGTGCCGACGAGACATTCCTTCGACAGCGGTGGGCGCTCGTAGGGAAGGCGGCCTTCGTCCCCGATGAGGAATATCCGGTCCTCGAAACCGTCGCTGCGGAGAGTTTCAGCGGCGCGTGCACCCGCCATGCCGGCGCCGACGATCACAAATGACTTGGTGTTGGGCATAGCTCATTTCCTGGAATCAGAAGAACACGCTGAGGTTCTTGGACAGGATCAGGTTCTGGTCGAGCAGGATGATGCGATCGGCGATGCGGAAACTGTCGCCCTCCGCACGCAGGACATCCCGACGCTCGCCCGCCCAGAGATCGACCTCCGCTTCCAACCTGTTCCGATAGACGAAGAAGTTGGATCGGACGAAGTACTCGCCTTCGGTGGTACCCGGACGTAGCCGCACGTTCGTCACGAGGTGACGCGACCGCGACGGTGGATCCTCGGCCCAGTGCATCCCGGTTTCGAGCTGTTGCACGCGCATGTCGAGCGACTTGCGGTCGTCGTCGAAGTGCGCGACTTCGAGTCCGCCCATGTCGTCGGCCTCGTCCCTCTTGCGCTGACGTCGAAGCTGGTTGCGGCGGATCGGCATTCGGTAGTGTGAATCCTCGGTGAACAGATCCACCCAGGCGCGCCACTGCCAGTCGTCGAGCAGCTCAGATTCCGCGTACAGGAACTGTTCGACGGCGTGTTGCAGCTCGAGCGGAGTCCGCTCCATGCCCATCGAACGGAACTGAGGAGCCGAGATCGACTTCCTGGACTGCTCACCGGTGGTCAGCATCGGTCACCCCCAAGCGTGCCGCGCGGCTGCCAGCCAACGCCTTCATCTCGGTGGCCTCGTACTCCGCCCGTTCGGGTTCGGCCGCAGCGGCGAGTGGCCACTCCGTGCTCGTCATGAATTCGAGCCACCGTCGGTAGAATCCACGCTGCGGGCCTTCACCGAAGTAGTTGCGCAGCACACGTCCGGGGTAGACGGGGTCGTTGTCGACCTCGTGGCCGTGACCCATCTGATAGTTCCACGCCATCTTTCGCGTCTGCACGCCGCGTTCGAGCATCTGGCCGATGAGGTCCCAGTTCTCGCCGTCGTCGGTCTCCACCACACCTGCGGCTCCCTCGGTGAAGGCCGCTGAGGTGCGCTGCGCACGCTTGACCTCGTCCGGCGCGTCCTTGTCGACGATGGTCCACGACCAGATCTCGAATTCGTTGGGTCCCTTGGGATGCCACATACGCAGGTTGGCTGATCCGGGAAGTCCGGACAGGTTGGGGAAGACGGTGAAGTTGCCGACGGTGTTCGCTCGCGCGTCACCGAGGCGTTCGAGCCGCTCGGGTACCTGAACTTCGTTGTAGCGTCCCAGCGGATCGTCGCCGAACCGAGTCATCCGGTCGAACACCATCGAATATCCGTGGCCCTGACGCGATGTGAACTCGATTCCCTTGATGTCACGCAGGAACGAGGGATCGAACGTGCCGAGCGACGATGCGTGCGTGATGATCGCGTGGTATCCGTCACCGCCGAACTGCTCGGCGCCCATCTTCCAGTTTCCGTGGATCGTCCACTTGATGGCACCAGGGAGAACTTCGATGCCGCCGGGGGTGCGATCGACCCACGCGTCGATGTAGTACGTCATGTCGGCCAGGAAGTCCTGGAGTGGGGGAGCGGTCTCGTCGAACGTCGCGAACCACAGACCCTTGTACTGATCGATCTGTGCGACTTCCACCAGACCCCAACGCTTCTGATCGAGTTCGTTGAAGTACGCGGTGTCGAGGTTCGGGACGTTGATCAGTTCACCCGCGGTGTTGTAGGTCCACCCGTGATAGGTGCACATGAAGTTCTTGGCGTTACCGTCCTCGGCGCGGCAGATCTTCATTCCGCGGTGACGACACGCGTTGAGGAACGCTTTGACCGAACCATCCTTCTGCCGGATCGCGATGACGGGGTCACCACCCATGTAGGTGTTGAAGAAGTCACCGGCGTTCGGCAACATCGAGTCGTGCGCAATGAACAACCACGCACGTCCGAAGACCTGCTCCAGTTCCTTGCGGTAGATCTCGTCGTCGATGAAAATCTCCGGGCCGATCAGCCCGTTCTCCCAATCGACCAGTTCGGTCAGCTTTCGGTCCAGTGACGATGCTGAATCGGTTACTTCGGTCACGTCGGTCTCCGTTCCGTTCGGTGTTGTCAGTTGTCGAGGAAGGCGGACACGACTGCGGCGTACTCGGCAGGTCGCTCCTCTTCCATGTGGTGTGGTCCGTTCGCCATGACGTACAGCGAAGAACCCTCGACCTTGCGCGTGAGTGACAGGGCGTAGTCCGCGGTCAGGAATGCGTCGCGGTCGCCCCACAGGAACAGCGTTCGCGCGGTGACGAGAGGGAGATGGTGGCTGAGATCCTGCGGGATTCCGCGTCCGCCGCCCGCCGACCAGTCGGCACCGAGAGCAATCAAGTCCGCCTGGCAGGAAAGCTCCCATCGGAGATCGAAGGTCCAGCTCGGAATGTTCTCCGCGCCGGTCCATTCCAGTTGCGCCATGATGTCGAGCAGTTTCGCTTTGGTGGGGCCCTCGTCGGCGTAGTAGTTCGGCCATGCGGTGATGCCTGCGTGGCCTAGTTCGGGCGTCAGCGGTACAGCACCCTCGGCCACCGGTTCACTGCCGGTGAGGACGAGTGTGCCGACGAGGTCCGGCCGTTCTGCGGCCAAGGCGAGAGCCGCCGAACCGCCGATCGAGTTGCATACGAAATCGGCGTTCTCGATTCCGATGGCGTCGAGCGCCTGGGCAATGATCTTGGCATGGTAGCTCCACCTCGGCGCGACGAACGGTTCCTTGCTCGAATGCCCGTACTGGAGCATGTCCATCAGAATGACTCGACGATTCTGAGCGAAAGTCTCTGCCACAGTGCCGAAATCGGTCCAACCGTTGCAGCCGGGCCCACCGCCGTGGAGGAAGACCGTCGGGCGTCCGCTGCCCATGTCGATGTAGTGGATGGAGTGGGGCCCGACCGTGACACTCTTGCCGTCGGGCTCGGGAAGTTCGAGTTCGATCATGTCTTGTCTGTGCTCCTTGATCTATCGGTTCAGCCGACGAGTGGAAGGTCGTCGAGTGAGCACGTACGTTCTGCCGGTTCGACGTAGTCCGCGATGGTGGCGCCGTCCACGATGGAACTGGCGACGACGTATTCCTCGGGTGGTGTGCCGTCCTGCGCGTCGCGCATGGCCCCTGCGACAGCCCATCCCGAACACACCGGATCGGTATCGACCGTCGCGCTCAGGGTTCCGCTCCGAACCGCACTGATGGCGGATGCGTCGCCGTTGACACCGGTCACGACGAGGCCGTCTCGATTCGACGGAGAGTAGATGCTGCGTCCGGAACCGGTGAGAACCGACGAAACACCCAATGCCGAGGCGTCGTTGTACGTCCAGAAACCTTCGATCTCCGGGTTCGCGGACAGCATGTCCTGAGCGAGTGCCGACGCGCCCGCACTCGTGTCCTGCGTGTTGTCCTGCTGGCTGACGATGGTGAGCCCGGCTGCGGTTGCTGCGTCGACGAAGCACTGGGTCAGTGCGACGATGGACGGTACCGGTGGCCCGCCCACGACGGCGATCTTGCCACCGGGCTTTGCCTCGGCGAACGTGTCCGCGAGCTGCTCGACGACGCCACCGCTGTTGCAGGTGTTGACCTCCCACCAGACGGACGTGGTGACGTTGCTGCCTGCGGAGTTGATGCCGATCACCGGGATATCCGATGCCGAGGCGTTGGCATACGCACCTGCGATGGCGCCGTCGTCGAGCGCCCAAGCGGCGACCGCGGACGCCTGACGATCGACCATCGTCTGAATGTTGGAGAATTGGGTGTCAGCCGAGAGGTTGGCGTCGTAGACCTGGGAGTCCCACCCGAGTTCCTGGGTCGCGGCGGCGAAGCCGTCGGACATGTATTTCTGGCCCTCTTGGGCGAGAACGGGCGACGACATTCCTACGAAAGTGTCGGAACTGGATGCTCCTGCGCCGCTGCATGCCGTGAGTGCCGCGAGGCTGCCCACTGCGAGCGCCGCAGTGACGACGCGGTGTGTGTGCTTGTTCATCGATGGTCCTGTCTCGTTGGGCTGGAGCAGAATTGGGTTCAGGCGCGGAATTGCTGAAGTACGCAGCGGGCCCCGATGGCTACGTAGATCGTGTCGTTCTCGACTTTGACCGGGTAGGTCCCGAGGGGATCGACGGCCGGCGCGGTCAATGCTTCGCCGGTTCGTACCGAGAACTTGGCAAAGTGAAGTTCGCACTCGATCTCGTCGCCTTCGAGATACCCCTCGGACAGCGAGTATTCGGAATGGGTACAGGTGTCGTCCACGGCGCAGATATCACCGTCGACGTTGAAGACTGCTATCGGTGGGCACGCATCCGGAACGGTGACGGCGGCACCTGGTGCGAGATCGCGCGTGGTACATACTGCGGTCCAGTCCTGTGCCGAGTTGTCAGACATTGCTCTTCACCCCGCGCGATCGCCTTGCGGCAAGTCGGTTCTGGACAGCTTTCGTTCGGAGGACGCCGAGACCAACGGCCAGGATCAGAAGAGCTCCATTGACGGCTTGGCGCCAGAAACTGGAGATGTCGGCTACCGTCATCGCGTTCTGTACGACCCCGAGGAACACCACACCGAGGACGGTTCCCCAGATCCCTCCCTTGCCTCCGCTGAAGGAAGTACCACCGATGAGGACAGCGGCGAGTACACCGTTGAGCAGCGCTGGATCGATCTGCGGCGACGCACCGGTAAGTCGGCCGACGGAGATCAGGCAGGCAATTCCGGCCGACAGTCCGGCGATCGCATATACGGCGGCGGTGACGTTCTTGACGTTGATTCCGTTGAGCCGAGCTGCCTCCCGGTTGGATCCGACCGCGAAGACCGACCGACCGAATCGCGTGTAGGTCAGGACGCCCGCGGCCGCCAGGATCATCGCGAGGTCGAACAAGGCAATGATCGGGATCGCACCGATCTTGCCGGTCGCGAAGGTGTTCACTGCAGCGAACGCGGGAATGTCGAAGACGTTGACGGTGGACCCGCCGTTGGCGAGCAGCGCCAGGCTTGCCGCGATCGATGCCATACCGAGTGTGACTACCAGGAAGGAAATCCCTGCTCGTGAGATGAGCAGGCCATTGAGAATTCCCAGCGCCGACCCGATGGCGAGGGCGCCGACAACCGCGACGAGTGCGGGTGCTCCGGACTGCAGTAGGAGGCCGAACACGACGCCTGAGGCCGCGGTCATCGACACGATCGACAGATCGATTCCGCCGGCGATGATGACGAATGTTGCTCCCATGGCCAGCATCAACGCGACGCTGTTGGCTCCCACGATGTTCATCAGGTTGGACCACGTCAGAAAGCTGGGTTGTGTTATCGACGCGACGACGATCAGTGCGACGAGCGCGACGACGACTCCGCCGGTGTCTCCGAACCTGAGGCGGGGGGAACGACGCGCAGTGGTGTCCACGGTCGGATCCGCGGATTCTCGTTCGAGAAGTGTCATGGGATGTCCCTGTGTCGAGGTGTGTGGACTGTCAGGCAGCCGTATGAACGGTCCGGCCGGTGACAGCCGCCTGGTTGATCGAATGTTCGTTGATGTCGTCGCCTGTCAACTCGGCGACCATTCGGCCCTGGTACATCACGAGTACGCGGTCGCAGACGCCGCACAGCTCGTTCAGCTCGGACGAAATGAACAGCACACCTGCACCTTTGGCGGTCTGCTGTCGAAGCAATGAGTAAATCGCGCTCTTTGCGCCGACGTCGATACCGCGTGTCGGCTCACTCATCACGTAGACGGGTAGATCCAATTCGAACAGTCGGCCGATTGTGATCTTCTGCTGGTTGCCGCCAGACAATGATCCGACCGCGAGTTGTGCCGATTCGGCGCGGATGTCGTACCGGGACATGGCATCGTCGACGAGATGCTTTTCGCGTCCTCGCCGGCGCAGTCCGCGAGTGAAGATCGTGCTCGACCACGCGAGGGCGAGATTGTCCGATACCGAGCGGCCGAGTAACAAAGCCATCGCCTTACGGTCCTCGGGAACGAAACCGAGTCCACCGCGAAGTATGCGATCCGGTCGGCCGAGTTCGACTGTTTCGCCCGCGACCTTTACCGACCCTTCGGCAGGCACTGCACCACCTAGAGCATGACCGAGGGACTCCTTGCCGGATCCAGAAAGTCCTGCGACGCCGACAATTTCACCGCGATGCACGGTGAGATCGACGGGGCCCAGGCCCGTCGAGGAAACAGACAGGCCGGCTACGCCGAGAACGGGGGACTCGCCGATAGCGTGAGTACGCAAATCGTAGTAATCACCCAGTTCCCTACCCACCATCAGGCGCACGAGCTCGTCCTCGCCTGTCGACGGAATCGGAACGGTGGCGACTATGTGTCCGTCGCGGAGTACAGCAGCGCGGTCGGCCACACGATAGATCTCTTTCATCCGATGAGTGATCATGACGACGGCGGTCCCCATCTCGCGTCGCAGCTCCACCAATCGCAACAGACGATCTGCAGCCGCCTCGGACAGGGAACTAGTGGCCTCGTCGAGGATCAGGACGCGGGGGTCGGTGGCCAGAGCACGTGCGATCTCGACCTCCTGCCGGGTCTCCAACGGAAGCGAACCCACCCTTGTCCTGGGGTCGATCTCCATGCCGTAGGAATCGAGGACCCGCGCCGCATCCGTGTTCATGGACTTCCACGACAATGCACCCCACCGACCACGAGGAAGGCGTCCCATGAACATGTTCTCGGCCACGGTCAGCTCGTCGGCGAGAGTCAATTCCTGACTGATCAGCGCAACCCCGTGCATGCGCGCAACCTTCGCATTCGGAATGCGTTCGACCTTGCCGCGAATCGTGATCTCGCCGGAATCCGGCGACGTCATGCCGCCGAGGATCTTTGCAATCGTGGATTTGCCAGAACCGTTCTCGCCTGTCAGTGCGGTGACAGTCCCTGCCTCGAAATGGACGTCAACTTCCTCCAAAGCGACTGTAGCGCCGAAGCTTTTCGCTATCGAGGTCAGCCGAAGTTCCGGTTCGCGAGGGCTGCAGGTGACGCTCAAATTCATGAATGAGAGTCAACACTCGACTACCGAATATCGGCTATTCCCGCTAATGGGTAATTGTCGTCGTACCTAGAATCAGGTACAAGAATTGCGGAAGATCCTGCAATTCATTTCCGTGATGTTACGCCGAAATATCTTTGATTGCATTTCGATTAACAAGATGGTCCGACGGCAGAACGGTGGTGTGGGGAAGCCGGATCGGAGTGAAGGCGCTCACTGCCGCCCCATCGGTTGCAGGCTGCGCAACCGTCGTAGCCGAACGGGACGTTCGGTCCGGGGTGGACCGGGATTCGCCTATTTCCTATTCGAATGGTAGGAATTAGGGACCATTCGTCGGCCGAGGAGATTGCTGTGCACATTACCGCCAAGGCGGACTATGCCGTGCGGACTTTGCTGGAGCTGGCGGCCGCGGATGGGGTTCCGGGGAAGGCTGAGGCGCTGGCGGGTGCGCAGAAGATTCCGCACAAGTTTCTGGAGTCCGTGTTGTCGGATCTTCGGCGGGCTGATCTGGTGCGCAGCCGGAGAGGGCCCGACGGAGGGTACTGGCTTGCTCGGCCGGCGTCGGAGATTTCGGTTGCGGATGTGATCAGGGCGGTGGAGGGGCCGTTGGCGTCGGTGCGCGGGCAGCGTCCGGAGGATGTCGACTACCCGGGCCCCGCGAAGCCGTTGCAGCTGGTGTGGCTGGCGGTGCGGGCGAACATGCGCGCGGTGTTGGAGGAAGTGTCGCTGGCGGAGATCGTTGCCGACGATGTTCCAGCGTTCGTGTTCGAGCTGACTGCCGACCCGGCGGCCTGGGCGCGGCGCTGATTCGCTGCGAGTGGAAATGTCGCGTCTTCTGGTCGCTCCGCAGGCTCCGCTCCTGGCCCAGGGCCTACATTTCCACTGACGTAAGGGTGTGATCTGGCGCACCTGGAAGTCTGGGGTGTGACTCAATCGTCAAACTTGCAGCTCTCTGCAATAGTGCAGAACTCTGCAACTTCCGTATCTTGGAGTTCGTGACTGTTCCCCCCACTGGCCTTCGTGATCTGAAGAAGGCTGCCACGCGCGACGCCCTTGGCCTCGCAGCAGTCCAACTCGCCAAAGCTCGCGGACTCGACGCTGTCACGGCCGACGCCATCGCCGCCGAGGCGGGTGTGTCGACGCGGACCTTCCACAATTACTTCGCCAACAAAGAAGAAGCTGTTCTGCATCACATCGAGGCTTCGGCGCTCGAATGGTTCGAGATGCTTCGGGACCGACCTGCCGACGAGCCCATCTGGGACGCGATGAGGCACGTCGCAGTGTCGGTGGTCTCCGATCCTGAAAAAGACCTTGCGGAGACCTTCGCCGTCGCACAACTCATCGAGGCGACGCCGAGCGTCATGGCGCGGAAGCTCGAAGTTCACCACTCGCTGGTTCGAGTTCTCGGCGAAGCAATTGCCGCGCGTACCGGTACGGACATCGACCGCGACCTGTACCCGAACCTTCTCCAAGCTGCCGTCGGCAATGCCGTCACAGCTGCCTTGACGATTTGGACCGCCGACCCTGAAGGAGACCTTTCGCCGAAACAGCTCGTCGAAGACGCATTCGACCAACTGCAGGCCGGGCTTCCGGACCCTCGCGAAACGAAAACCAGCGCACCGAACACAGACTTCAGGAGCTGACCCGTGGCAACATTTCTCTATCGAGTCGGTAAGTTCGCCTTCCGACGAAAAGGCATTGTCCTCGCCCTATGGCTGGCGATTCTCGTACTGGCAGGCGTCGGCGCCGCCACTCTGTCCGGCCCGACGGCCAACTCGTTCAACATCCCCGGCACGCCCGCGCAGGAGGCGCTCGACCTGCAGAGCGAGCGGTTCGGCAACGCCGAAGATCCCCTGACCGCAGTATCGGCTCAGTACGTCTTCAAAGCTCCGGACGGTGAAACCCTCGACACTCCGGCATACACCGCCGCGATCGACGCGACCATCGCGGACATCGACCAGATCGCCGACGTCGACGCCGCCGCCAAGCCCGGCGGGGCGCAACCGCTCGCCAACCCGGTCGCGGGCAACACCGCCATCGTCGAGCAGTACAGTTCGCTGGCCGAGCAGGACGGAACCCCTGCCGACACCGCCGCAGCCAACGCGGCTGCACTGTCGCCGCTGAGCCCGAACGGCAACATCGGCACGCTCGAAGTTCCGCTGTCCGTCGAGCTCGCCGACGTCACGGAGGATCTGCGCACCTCGCTCGACGAGGCTGCTCAGCCTGCACGTGACGCCGGATTGACCGTCGAGCTGGGCGGCAGCGTCGCCCAGGATGCGTCGCCACCGGGTGGTACGTCCGAGCTCGTGGGTCTCGCTGTCGCAGCCGTCGTACTGCTCATCATGTTCGGGTCCGCAGCCGCAGCCAGCCTTCCGCTGATCACCGCGATCGTCGGCATCGGTATCAGCAGTCTCGCCATCACCACGGCGTCGGGCTTCGCCGATCTCTCGACCTTCACGCCGATTCTCGCGATCATGATCGGTTTGGCCGTCGCGATCGACTACTCCCTCTTCATTCTCGCCAGGTACAGGCACGAGCTCACGCTCACCGACGACCGTGAGGAAGCCGTCGGACGGTCGGTGGGGACCGCAGGATCCGCTGTTGTGTTCGCCGGCGCTACGGTGCTCATCGCACTGGTCGCACTGCGTGTCGTCGGTATCCCGTTCCTGTCGCAGATGGGTTACGCAGCCGGCTTCGCAGTGTTCGTCGCAGTCCTGATCGCGCTGACGTTCCTGCCCGCGTTGCTGGGTGTCTTCAAGGGCAAGGCGTTCGGCGGCAAGATCAAGTTCGTCAACACAACCGATCCCGAGGACCCGAACGCAGCGCCCACCAACGGTCTCCGCTGGGCACGTGCGCTGGTCAAGCGTCCCGCGATCGGTCTGATCGGCGGCGTCGTACTGCTCGCCGTCATCGCAGGCCCGACGACCGGACTGTCGCTGGCGCTGCCCAGCATCGCCACCTCGGACCCGTCGACATCCGTCCGCAAGGCGTACGACCTGGTCGACGAGGGATTCGGACCCGGCCGCAACGGACCGCTTCTCGTCATCGCCGACGCTTCCGCGGCGCCGGAAGCGGATCGCACCGCTGGATTCGGCAAAGTCATCGAGTCGATCTACGAAGAAGACGACGTCGTGAACGCGCAGATCGTAGCGGTCAATCCGGCAGGTGACACCGCACAGATCCTCGTCACGCCGAACAGTTCGCCCAACAGTGACGCGACGAAGGACCTCGTTGCGAACCTTCGCGCGGCAGAGCCGGGCTTCGCCGAGACCGACGGCGTGTCGTACGGCGTGACCGGTCAGACAGCGCTCGAGCTCGATGTGTCCGAGCGTCTGCAGGATGCACTCGTGCCGTACCTCGCCGTGGTCGTCGGCCTGGCGTTCGTACTGCTGATGGTGGTGTTCCGGTCGATCCTGGTGCCGCTGACCGCGACACTCGGTTTCTTGCTCAGCGTCCTGGCGACGTTCGGTGCGACGGTGTTCATCTTCCAGGAAGGCGGGCTGGGGCTGATCAGCAACCCGCAGCCGATCGTCAGCTTCATGCCGATCTTCCTCATCGGCGTCGTCTTCGGACTCGCGATGGATTATCAGGTGTTCCTGGTGTCGCGAATGCGCGAGGAGTTCGTCCACGGCACTCCGGCGAAGGACGCCGTCGTCAACGGGTTCAAGTACGGAGCCCGTGTGGTGACGTCGGCAGCGGTCATCATGATCTCGGTGTTCGCTGCGTTCATGGCCGAGCCCGACTCGTTCATCAAGTCGATCGGGTTCGCGCTGGCCGCTGCAGTGTTCTTCGACGCGTTCGTCGTCCGCATGGTCATCATCCCGTCGGTGATGGCGCTGCTCGGCGACAAGGCGTGGTGGTTGCCGAAGTGGCTGGACAAGATCCTGCCCGACGTGGACATCGAGGGTGCCAAGTTGCAGAAGGCGACCCCGAAGTCCTGACCTGGCCAGATGGCCGAAGATTGAAGTCCACCGGTAGAAATGTGGAGACTGTTACCCATGTGTACGAGTAATCTTCGGCCATCATGCTGATCCCGCTTCTGAAGACGTTTCTCGCCCCCTACAAGGGGGCGATCGCGGGGTTGGTCACCCTGCAGCTCGTGGCCACGGCCGCGTCGCTGTACCTGCCCAGCCTCAACGCCGACATCATCGACAACGGTGTCACGCGCGGCGACACGGGCTACATCCTCTCCACCGGTGGCTGGATGTTGCTCGTGTCGCTGGTGCAGATCGTGTGTTCGGTCGCGGCGGTGCTCATCGGGGCCAAGGCCGCGATGGGCGCAGGCCGAGACCTGCGCGGCGCCATCCTGCACCGCGTCGGCACGTTCTCGGCCCGGGAGGTCGGTCAGTTCGGTGCACCCTCGCTGATCACTCGCAACACCAACGACGTTCAACAGATTCAGCTTCTGATCGTCATGGGCTTCACCATCGTGGTGATGGCGCCGATCATGTGCATCGGCGGCGTCGTGATGGCGTTGCGCGAAGACATCGGCCTGTCCTGGATTCTGCTCATCGCCGTACCTGGCCTCGCCATCGCCATGGGCTTGATCGTCGCGAGAATGGTTCCGGGTTTCCGCGCCATGCAGGTGCGGATCGACGCGGTCAATCGTGTACTCCGTGAGCAGATCACCGGCATCCGTGTGGTCCGAGCCTTCGTCCGCGAGCGCAAGGAAATCGACAGGTTCGGCGTCGCGAACGATTCGCTGACGGCCGCCGCACTGCATGTCGGCCGCCTGATGGCGTTGATGTTCCCGACGGTCATGCTGATCTCCAACGTCACCAGCGTCGCCGTCATCTGGTTCGGCGGGCACGCGATCAACAACGGCACCATGGAAATCGGCGCACTGACCGCGCTGCTCAGCTACATCATGCTCATCCTGATGTCGGTCATGATGGCGTCGTTCATCGCCATGATGGTGCCCCGCGCCTCGGTCTGCGCCGACCGCATCAGCCAAGTCCTGTCGACCGAGTCCTCCGTCGTCCTGCCCGCCCAGCCGAAACCGTTCGCGACCGCACCCGGAATCGTCGAGATGCGGAACGCCGAGTTCGCCTATCCAGGAGCCGAGTTCCCGGTACTGTGCGGCGTGAACTTCAAGGCGGAACCTGGCAAGGTGACCGCGATCATCGGCGGAACCGGGTCCGGCAAGTCCACTCTGATCAACCTCGTTCCACGGCTCATCGACGTCACCGCCGGTCAGGTTCTCGTCGGCGGCACCGATATCCGAGACCTGGACATCGACGCTCTCCGGCAGGAAATCGGCCTGATCCCGCAGAAGCCCTTCCTCTTCTCCGGCACCATCGGATCCAATCTCCGCTACGGCAAAGCCGACGCCACCGACGACGAACTCTGGGAAGCACTGGAGATCGCGCAGGGAGCAGACTTCGTTCGCAAGATGCCGGAGGGCCTCGAAACCGAGGTATCTCAGGGCGGCACCACGGTCTCCGGAGGTCAACGTCAACGCCTGGCAATCGCGCGAGCGTTGGTTCGTAGGCCGAGCATCTACCTGTTCGACGATTCGTTCTCCGCGCTGGACCTGACCACCGACTCCAAACTCCGAGCCGCGCTGAAGCCGGTCATGAAGGACGCCTGCATGATCGTTGTCGCCCAACGAGTCTCCACCATCATCGACGCCGACCAGATCCTCGTACTCGACGACGGGCAACCCGTCGGACTCGGAACACACGACGAGCTCATCGCCACGTGCCCGACGTACGCGGAGATCGTCGACTCCCAGCACGCGGTGGCTGCGTCATGACGCGGTCGGTCCCTCCTACGAGCCAGCCCGCACCCGGACCCCCGAACGCACCGGTTGCGCCGGCGAAACCGGGCAAAACGGTTGTGCCGGGAACGAGAGCGAAGAACTTCAAGCCGTCGCTCAAACGCATGGTCGGCCTGCTCGCTCCCGAGAAGATGCTGCTGTCCATCATGCTCGTCTTCGCGGCCTCCAGCGTCGTGCTGTCGGTGGCGTCGCCGACGATCCTCGGGCACGCGACCAACCTGATCTTCAACGGTGTGATCGGTGGTCAGCTCGAGCCCGGACAATCCAAAGCGCAGGCGGTGGAAGACCTACGCGCGCAAGGGCAGGACACGTTCGCTGATCTGGTGAACGGAATGGACGTCACCCCAGGCATCGGCATCGATTTCTCCGCCGTCGGAAACGTCCTGTTGTTCGTGCTTGCGTTGTACCTGGTCTCGGCCTTGTTGGCGTGGGCTCAGGGCTACATCCTGAACATCGCGTTGCAGCGCACCATCCGCAACCTTCGCGGCAGCGTCGAAAGGAAGATTCATCGGCTTCCACTGAAGTACTTCGACTCTCACACCCGAGGAGAACTGCTCAGCCGAGTCACCAACGACGTCGACAACGTCTCGACCAGCCTGCAGCAGACCCTGAGCCAGCTGATCACCGGCATCCTGACGGTTGTCGGCATCCTCGGCATGATGATCTGGATCTCGCCGCTGCTGGCACTCGTTGCCCTGCTGACGGTTCCGGCGTCGTTCCTCGTCACCGCGGTGATCGCCAAACGCTCACAACCTCACTTCGTCAACCAGTGGAAATACACCGGCAAACTGAACGGACAGATCGAGGAGACCTACACCGGACACGAGCTGGTGAAGGCCTTCGGGCGTCAGGCCGAGGTCGAGCGCGAGTTCGGCGAACGCAACAACAAGCTCTTCGAATCCAGCTTCCGGGCGCAGTTCATCTCCGGCATGATCATGCCCGCCATCATGTTCCTGGGGAACGTCAACTACGTCATCATCGCCGTTGTCGGCGGACTGCGCGTGGCGTCGGGCACCCTGAGCCTCGGTGAAGTCCAGGCCTTCATCCAGTACTCGCGACAGTTCACTCAGCCACTGACGCAGGTCGGTTCCATGGTGAACCTGGTGCAGTCGGGAGTGGCGTCCGCGGAACGCATCTTCGATCTCCTCGACGCCGACGACGAGGACCCCGATCCTCCCCGCCCTGCCCTGCCGGCCACCGACCACGGCCGCGTCGAATTCGAGAACGTGTCCTTCAGCTACCGCGAGGATCAGCCGCTCATCGAGGATCTGTCACTCGTCGCGGAGCCGGGACACCTCGTCGCCATCGTGGGTCCGACAGGCGCAGGCAAGACCACACTCGTGAATCTCATCATGCGCTTCTACGACATCGACGCAGGCAGGATCACCGTCGACGGCGTCGACACCCGCTCCATGACGCGAGACGAACTCCGCGAGCGCACCGGAATGGTGCTGCAGGACACCTGGCTGTTCGGTGGAACAATCCGGGACAACATCGCCTACGGAGATCCCGACGCCACCGAGGAGGAGATCCTCGAAGCTGCGCGCGTCAGCTACGTCGACAAGTTCGTGCATTCGCTGCCGGCCGGCTACGACACGATCATCGACGAGGAAGGCAACAACGTCAGCGCCGGGGAGAAGCAGCTCATCACCATCGCGCGCGCGTTCCTGGCGAAACCGCTGATCCTGATCCTCGACGAGGCCACCAGCTCTGTCGACACTCGCACCGAACTGCTCGTGCAGAAGGCAACAGCCGCTCTGCGCAACGACAGGACCAGCTTCGTCATAGCCCACAGGCTTTCGACCATCCGCGACGCGGACCTCATCGTCGTGATGGAGGACGGCCGAATCGTCGAGCAGGGCGACCACGACTCGCTCGTCGGCGCGGGCGGTGCATACGGGCGGTTGTACGCCTCTCAATTCAGCTAGCCGGGGAAGGACGTTTAGGGTTGGGCCTGTGAGCACTCCGAACGATCCCTTCTTCAGCATCGACACTCGGCTGGAGGACCGCCTGGGACGTACGGGGACCATCCACACTCCCCACGGCGACATCGCGACGCCCGCCTTCATCGCCGTCGGTACGAAGGCAACGGTGAAAGCGGTGCTGCCGGAGGCCATGAAGGACCTCGGTGCGCAGGCGGTGCTCGCCAACGCATACCACCTCTACCTTCAGCCCGGGCCCGACATCGTCGACGAAGCCGGTGGCCTCGGCAAGTTCATGAACTGGGACGGTCCGACGTTCACCGACAGCGGCGGCTTCCAGGTGATGTCGCTCGGTGTCGGGTTCAAGAAGGTCATCTCGATGGACGCGAGCCGCGTCGAATCCGACGACGTCATCGCCGAGGGAAAGGAACGCCTCGCCCACGTCGACGACGACGGAGTCACGTTCAAATCGCACCTCGACGGATCGCGGCACCGGTTCACTCCCGAGGTGTCGATGCAGATCCAACACCAACTAGGTGCGGACATCATGTTCGCATTCGACGAGTTGACAACCCTGATGAACACCCGCGGCTACCAGGAGATGTCGGTAGACCGCACACAGGCATGGGCGAGACGCTGCGTCCTCGAACACGAGCGGCTGACGGCGGAGCGCGTCGGGAAGCCGTATCAGGCACTGTTCGGGGTGGTGCAGGGCGCGCAGTACGAGGATCTGCGCCGCAAGGCCGCGCACGACCTCGAGACCATCACCGGCGAGACCGGCCGAGGGTTCGACGGCTACGGCATCGGGGGCGCGCTCGAGAAGCAGAACCTCGGCACCATCACCCGGTGGGTGAACGAGGAACTGCCCGAACACAAACCGCGACACATGCTCGGCATCAGCGAACCGGACGACTTCTTCACCGCCATCGAGAACGGTGCGGACACCTTCGACTGCGTCAACCCCTCACGTGTGGCTCGCAACGCGGCGATCTACGTACCGACCGGCCGATTCAACATCAACACTGCCAAGCATCGTCGCGACTTCACACCGATCGACGAGAACTGCGACTGCTACACCTGCGCCAACTACACCCGGGCCTACATCCACCACCTGTTCAAGGCCAAGGAGATGCTGGCGTCGACGCTGTGCACCATCCACAACGAACGATTCACCGTGAAACTCGTCGACGACATCCGTGAATCCATCCAGCAGAACAGATTCCACGAATTCAAGGACGAGTTTCTCGGTCGCTTCTACGCATCGCGGCCGTGAGGTAATCACCGAGCTCGCGCTGCAAGTTCTCGTCCAGAGCCCGGGCGAGCGTCGAGTTCACCGAATACACGGCCAGCTCGCGCATCCGGGTGAGCATGTCCGCCGTCGCGCCCACCTCGGTCTCGCCCGGTAGCCACCCTTCGCCGTGCTGGTCGACGATGTGCTGCTTCGCCGTGGCGATCATGTCCTTGGCGACACCGTCGACTGCTGCATGGATACGTTCGTGGACGTCGATGAGCTGCCCGACGGTGAAGCCGTGGCCCGACAACGACGAGAACCCCTCGAGCAATTCCGGGTCGGTGAACACGCAGTACTCACCCTCGACCCGAGCCAGGCCCAGCGCCTCGAGCCGCGCCAATTGGTCGCCCTCACCGAGGAATTCGTCGACCAGCGCCAGTGGAATCTCCACCGAGTCCTGGCGGGACCACTGCTCGGTGACGGCATTCTGCAACCCGAGGACCTCCGCGAGATCCTTGCCGTTCTCCCACCCACTGATGAAGTCGCTGATGTGCGACGTCGTGAAACCACGCTGCAGCAGAATGTCGATCAACTTCAGACGCGCCAGGTGCTTGTCGTCGTAGATTCCGACGCGCCCACGCTTCTCGGGAGGAGGCAACAAGCCACGTTCACGGTAGGCGCGCACGTTCCGGGTGGTGGTACCGGCCGCATGGGCCAGATCGTCGATCCGATATTCCACCCGTGATCCTCCCGACAGCCTGCCTGTGTCGGTTACACGGTAGCCGTCCGGGCGGCGGCCACCCTCGCCCGGTACTCGGTGACGGCGTAGTCGTCGTAGTTCACCGACTTCAGCTGTCCGACGTACTGGCTCGCGAAGCCGGGGAACATCGTCGCGTTGAAACCGTCCTCGGTGAGGTACCAGCTCGAGCAGCCGGAATTCCACGTCGTCCGCTGCAGCCGACGCTGCAGATCGGTGTTGTACTCGCGTTGCCTGTCCGCCCTGACCTCGAGAACCGAGTTCCGTGCGATCGCATGGGAGATGGCGTCGACGAGATAGTCGATCTGAGCCTCCATGTAGACCAGCGCGGAACTGTGCCCCGGACCCGAGTTGGGGCCGAACGTGAAGTACATGTTCGGGTAGCCCGCGACGCTGATGGACTTGTAGGCCTTCGCGCCCGAGCTCCACTCGTCGGCCAGCACGCGGCCGTCGCGTCCGGTGATGGGAACCGGAGTGCCCGTCTTGGACACATCGAATCCGGTGGCGAAGACGATCACGTCCGCCTGATGTTCGATACCTTCGACGGTGCGAATTCCCCTGGGTGCCAGACGCGCGATCGGCCAGGTCACCAGGGTGCAGTTGTCCCGCTGCAGTGCCGGATAGAACTCACTCGTCATGAGCAGTCGTTTGCATCCGGCCCGGAAATCGGGAGTGAGCTGCCGTCGAAGCCAGGGATCTCGAACCTGTCGCCGCAGATGCAGCTTGCCGACGGCTTCGACGACGCGGGTGAGCGGAGAATTCCAGACGACGCCGAGGGCGACGGACTCATGACCCCAGAACCAGGCCTTGCGTGCGATCGACTGCGCAGCCGGATACTTTCGGTACAGATCCTTGGTGGTCTGACGAGTGGTCAGATTGGTGCGGGGGAGGGCCCAGCCCGGCGTGCGCTGGAAGACCTTGACCGACTGCGCCACCTTGACCAGTTCTGGCACGATCTGGACACCGGACGCCCCGGTCCCGATAACGGCCACCTTCTTGCCGGTGAAGTCGAACTCGTGATCCCAACGGGCGCTGTGGATCTTGTGGCCCTCGTACGTGTCGAGGCCGCGGATGCCCGGGAAGCTGACGTTCGCCAACGGGCCCGACGCCATGACGACAGACCGTGCACGTACCGAGGGGTGATCGTCGAACGTGACCTCCCACAGTGACGATGCCTCGTCCCAGTGGACACCGGTGACATTGTGCCCGAACCGCAGCAATGGACGCAGACCGAAATCGTCGACCATCCGCTCGATGTACTTCAGGATCTCGGCGCTACCGGAATACGTGTGCGACCAATCCGGATTCGGGGCAAAACTGTACGAGTACAGCCTCGACGGGATGTCACACGCCGCGCCAGGGTAGGTGTTGTCACGCCATGTTCCACCCGGTGCCGATCCACGCTCGAAAATCGCAAGATTCTCGATTCGTTTCTGCTTGAGTCGAATTGCGGTACCGATCCCGGCGAATCCGCCGCCGATGACGGCTACATCGAGCGGGAGTGGAGCCTGCTGGAATGACCCATGGGACGGGAGTGGAGCCTGCTGGAATGATCCATGGGACGGGAGTGGAGCTTGCTGGAACGAGTGCTGTGTGTTGCTCATGCGACGGGCTCGTAGGTGAGTTCCTTCGACCAGGTGGGCTGTGGGCGCAGCAGCTTTTTCGGGTACTTGGCCGTTGCTCGAACCAGGGCGTCGGCGAACTTGTGGTACGGGTGCGCACGGTTGATGACGACGCCGGAGTGCCAGCTGATGAAGCGGTACATGGGCAGACGCTTCGGGAATTCGCTTCTCTCGCCGACCTTCTTGAATCTGCGCATCGCGGTGTACAGGCGTTCCTCGTCGACACCCATGGCCACGATGTTGTCGCGCATCTTGTTCAGCAGTGGGATGTAACGAAGGGTGCCGACGATCAGCGACGGATTCATCCAGGCTCCGACGGTCTCCACCAAGATCTTGCGCATCGTCGCGTGCCCCAGGAGTTCGATGACCTGGAAATCGACTGCAAGGTGGCGTGATTCGTCGGAGTTGATCTTCTTGAAGACCTCCTGGCAGACCGGGTCGTCGATCTCGTCGACTATGAACTTGACCAGTGCGCCGTCGAGTGCGACCTCGAGCATCGGGATGACGGTCCCGAGGACGGCGAGCGACGTCTGATCCGAGTACTTGTCCAGCCAGTCGATGACGAGTTTGACGTTGACATTGGGCTGAGGGATCTCGTCGCCGTCGAGCATGCCCCACCGCCGCATCAGTGCGAGTTCGGCGTTGGCGTGTTTCTGTTCCTCTGCGTGGAAGTAGGTGTAGATCTCCTTCAATGTGTCCGTCGGAGCTTTCTTGGCCATGGCCGCGAAGCCGCGGGCGCCGACGTTCTCGATCCACATCAGGTCCGACATGAACGGCTTCAGCTTCGTCCAGAGTTCAGGGCCGATGGTCTCCGCTCCCGGTGCGTCCCAGTCGATGTCGGCCAACGCCCACTGCTTGTCCTTGATCTTGACGAGCATCTCGTCGAAGTCGAATGCCATGTCAGACTCCTGCTTCCTGTGTGGTTTCCTGTGGTGCGAAACGCGCGAGCAACCCGAGCGTTCGGGTGTAGAGCGCGGGGGCGATGCGTTTGAGACGCCAGATGACTTTCGCGTCGATCTGCGGCACGACGTAGAGGCGGCCGCGGTCGTACTTGTTCAAGGTGTCGACGGCGACCTTCTCCGGCGTGAACCCCGTCGTGCGCATCAGTGTCTCGGCGATCTTGTTGCCGGCAGCGGTGATTCGTCCGTCCTTGGCGACATTTGTCTTCACGAACGTCGGGCACAGCACGGTGACGCGCACGCCTTCGGCGGCCATGGTCTCCGACAACGAGATGACGCCGGCTTTCCCTACGTTGTACGGCGCCATCAGTGGCGCAGCCCCGAATCCTGCCGCGGACGCGACATTGATGAAGCCACCCTCGCCGACGGCCTTCATGGCAGGCGCGAAGATTTCGCAGCCGTGGATCACTCCCCAGAGATTGATCCCCAGCGCCCAGTTCCAGTCCTCGAACCCGATATCGCCGACGGGTGTGCCGCCGATTCCGACACCCGCATTGTTGATCACGAGGGTCGGCGGACGGCCGAAGGTCAGTTCGGTGAACAACGCAAGGTCCTCGACCTGTTCACGCCGAGCGACATCGCACTTCACCGCATGTGCTGTATCGCCGATGAGAGCAGCGGTGTCCTCGGCGCGCGGTAGGGAAATGTCGGCGCAGATCACCTCGCCACCGCGCTTCGCGAGCTCGAGCGCAAACGCGCGGCCTATTCCGCTGCCCGCTCCGGTCACCACGGCACGAGCGTTGTACGACGGTTTCATTCGTTTAGACTCATACTGATTGTGCCATTTGTCAATGGCTCAATTGATGCGGCCTGTGGGAGCGAACGTGTCGTTCGGTCACCGGCGGGGCTGGGCGCGCGGGTTGTTGTCGACTGCGCGCGTTGCACGGTAGTTGTCAACCTGCGCGTTCGCGGGAAGGTGCGCGGGACGAGTTCGGGCGTGACCGAATGTGTCGTTCGGTCACGCCCGAGGGGTGAGATGTACCAGAGCAGGAACTACGCCGTGGCGGAGTCCTGGTAGCTCGGTTCGCGCTTCTTGATGTAAGCGATCACGCGGTAGGTGATGGGAAGTACGAGAATCTCGACGAGGGTCTTCCAGAGGAAGCCGACGATGACGTAGTTGACGAAGTCTTCCCATGTCGAGATGCCGATGACGCCGGCGGCGATGGAGCAGAAGATCAGGGTGTCGAAGAATTCGCCGACGACTGTCGAGCCGATCAGTCGCGCCCACAGGTGCTTTTCCTTGGTGCGCTGTTTGATCTTGACGAGGACGAGGGCGTTGAGCATCTGCCCGACGAAGTATCCCGCGAGACCGGCAACGACCAGCCGCGGTACCACGCCGACGACGGTTTCCAGCGATTCCTGATTCTCGTAGAAGCTGGCTGCGGGGAGCTCGATGGCGATCCAGAAGCACACGGCGGCGAGGATGATCGACCCGAAGCCGAGGTAGATCGCGCGACGCGTCGCTTTGAAGCCGTACACCTCGCTGAGGACGTCGCCCAGGATGTACGCGAGCGGAAAGAGGAAGAATGCGCCGTCGGTGTTGATCGGCAGCACCTGGAACGGGCCGAGGAATACTTCGCTGTCACCGAAGAACGCGACGCCTTTGCTCGCCGTCACATTCGAGATGATCAGGGTTGCGGCGAACAAGGCCACGATGGTCGGGTAGTAGCCGCGGCTGACGTGCGCGAACTGCGCAACGGCGCCTGGCGTGTCTTCGGATTTCTGAGCTGTCACGTGCCTCATCCAAACACGGGAAATCCCCAGGTCCGAATCGGAAGTGCGCCGAATCGAGCAGCCGAGTCCGTTATGTCTCGAAAATCCACGGGGTCGTCGGGAGTTTCTGTGAATCGAATCGCCGAAGAATGTCGCCCGGGGACACTCGTTCGTCGGATTCTGCCAGTTCGAGCGAACGGGCCAGAAGGTGCAGGACGTCCTGAGGTCCGAGGCCCAGGGCTGCCTGGTCCTCGAGCGTCACTGCGCCGTCGCGTTTCGCCAATCGTTTCCCCTGCGCATTGAGGGCGAGCGGCACGTGGGCGTAGGTGGGCGCGGGTATGTCGAGCAGCGACGCGAGGTACGCCTGACGTGGTGACGACGTCAACAGATCGTCCCCGCGGACCACCTGATCGACGCCCTGTTCACCGTCGTCCACCACCACCGCGAGGTTGTAGGCCGCAACACCGTCGACGCGGCGAAGTACGAGATCGTCGACCTGTCCGTGAAACGCGCCGAGTATGTCGTCGTGAATGGAGAACTCGGTCACGTCGGCCCGCAGGCGCACCGCGGGAGGCCTGGTTTTCGACGCCCGTTCCGCGGCCGTGAGATCCCGGCAGGTTCCCGGATAGGCGCCGTCGGGCGCGTGGGGTGCGGACGCCGCTTCCTGTATTTCCCGACGCGTGCAGAAGCACTCGTAGGTCATTCCGCTTGCGGTGAGGTGGGCGATGGCGTCGTCGTACAGCGCGGTGCGCTCGGACTGCCGAACGACGGGGCCGTCCCACTCGAGGCCGATGGCGTGGAGATCGGCGAGCTGACGAGCCTCTGCGCCCGCACGGACACGATCGAGATCCTCGACTCGCATCAAGAACTGTCGTCCTGTCGATCGCGCGAACAGCCACGCGAGCAGTGCGGTGCGGAGGTTGCCGAGATGCAGATCGCCGGACGGACTCGGAGCGAATCGGCCGGCAGACATAGCTCGATGCTAGGACAGCGTGGGCGCGGTGTGACACTTGCGCGCTTGTGGGGCTATGCACGCCCCAGCAGAGCATCGCGCTGGTCCAGTACGGAGGCTTTGATGGCCTCGACGACGCGGGCGACCTCCGGGCGTCGCAATGTCTCGGCTCGGGAAACCAACCAGTAGTCCAACCGAACGGATACCTCGTGCGGCAACAACCGCACGAGGTCGTCGTGTCGATCGGCCATGAAGCAGGGGAGCAGTCCTATTCCTGCGGCCGCACGGGTGGCCTCGACGTGCACGAACACGTTGGTCGACGTCACCGACTCCCGCATCAGCGGCGCGAAGCCGGGGGCGATGTCCAGGTCGTCGACCTGCAGCATCGAGTCGATGAAATAGACCAGCGGGTGAGCGGCGAGATCGTCGACAGTGGCCGGTCTGCCGTGGGCTTCGAGATAACTCGTCGACGCATACAGCCCCAGGTGATAGTCGCTGAGCTTCATCGCCTCCGCGCGGTGCACCTGAGGTTCGCCGACGACTATCTCGACGTCCATTCCCGAGCGTTGCTGCGAGGCGCGCCTCGTCGTCGCGACGATCTCCACGGCGATGCCAGGGTGGCGAAGCCGGACTCGGGCGACGGCGGGAGTGATGACGTACGCGCTGAAGCCGTCGGTCGCGGACACTCTGACCACGCCTTCTGCGTCGTCGTCGGGTCCCATCAGCGAGCGGACCGCCGCTTCGATGTTCTCTGCAGCGGCGAGCGCGTCCTTACCTCGGGCGGTGAGTTCCCAACCGTTACCGGACCTGGCCAGGACTCTGCCTCCGAGGCTTGCTTCGAGGGCGGCGATGCGTCTGGAGATGGTGGTGTGGTTGACCCCGAGGTCGTCCGCTGCGGTGTTGTACCGGCCGGTTCTGCCCACTGCCAACAGGATCAGCAGGTCGTCGGCGCTGGGTGGCCGACCATGATCGGGGTGAGCATGCGACACATGTGCATTCTTGCAGATCCCACATGCGTTGTTGGGTATTGCGAGCTGTTCGATCTGCATCGATACTCAGCGTTACCGATATGTGTGGTGGTGGTCACAATCCAGCTCGCACGTATTCCAGAACACGAGGAGTAGCAATGAGCGTCGAAGAACGCACGGAATCACCGGGGAACGACCCCGACGCCACTCCGAGCGGCCTGAAGAAGGTCGTCGGTGCATCGATGGCGGGCACCATCGTGGAGTGGTACGAGTTCTTTCTGTACGGAACGGCCGCCACCCTGGTCTTCTCCAAGATCTTCTTCGCAGCAGGGACGAGCGAGCTCGACGCGATCCTCGCTGCCTTCGTCACGTACGCCGTCGGCTTCGTCGCACGTCCGCTCGGCGGCATCGTGTTCGGTCACTTCGGTGACAAGTACGGTCGAAAGAAGCTGCTGCAGTTCAGCCTCGTCCTGGTCGGCGGCGCGACGTTCCTGATGGGATGTCTGCCGACGTTCAACCAGATCGGCTACTGGGCACCCGCACTTCTCGTCGCGCTGCGGTTCATCCAGGGCTTCGCCGTCGGCGGCGAATGGGGTGGCGCAGTTCTGCTCGTCGCAGAACACAGTCCGAACAAGAGCCGTGGATTCTGGGCCAGCTGGCCGCAGGCAGGTGTGCCCGCCGGAAACCTGCTCGCCACCGTCGTGCTGCTCATTCTGACCACCGTCCTGCCGGAAGACGACTTCCTCAGTTGGGGCTGGCGCGTTGCGTTCTGGCTTTCCGCAGTGATCGTCTTCGTCGGCTACTACATCCGCACCAAGGTCACCGACGCCCCGATCTTCGTCGAAGCGCAGAAGCAGGCCGAGGTCATCAAGGCAGCGTCGTACGGTGTCTTCGAGGTCCTCAAGCGGTACCCGCGTGGCGTGTTCACGGCCATGGGCCTGCGTTTCGGTGAGAACGTCATGTACTACCTCGTCGTCACGTTCACCATCACGTACCTCAAGGTCGAGGTCGGTACCGACACCCAGACGATTCTGTGGTGGATGCTCGTCGCCCACGCCGTGCACTTCTGCGTGATTCCGTTGGTGGGCAAGCTCGCCGACCGCGTCGGCCGCCGTCCCGTCTACTTCTTCGGCGCAATCACTGCAGGAACCTGGGGCTTCTTCGCCTTCCCGATGTTCAACAGCGGCCACAACGTGGTCATCATGCTCGCGATCATCATCGGCCTCGTGTTCCACGCCTTCATGTACGCAACGCAGCCGGCGATCATGGCGGAGATGTTCCCGACGCGTATGCGTTACTCCGGAGTGTCCCTCGGCTATCAGGTGACGTCGATCGTCGCGGGCTCGTTGGCGCCGATCATCGCCGTTGCGTTGCTCGACCGCTTCGGCTCGGGCGTTCCGATCGCCTGGTACCTCGCGGCATCCTGCGCGGTCACGTTGATCGCCGTCATCGCCGCCCGCGAAACCAAGGGCCTGGCACTCGAGACCATCGACATCGCCGACGCCAAGAACCTGGCCACCGAAGCCGAACTGGCCAAGGCAGGGCTGCTCGAACCGGACGTGAAGCGATGACCGACCTGACCGGACGCACCGCGCTCGTCACCGGTGGTGCGTCCGGAATCGGGGCAGCGTGTGCACGCGAACTGGCCTCGCGCGGAGCGACCGTCACCATCGCGGACGTCGACGACGTAGCGGCGAAGGAACTCGCGTCCGAGCTCCACGGCGAGACCTGGGCAGTGGACCTGCTGGACGTGGCCTCGCTCGAGGAACTGCACCTCGACACCGACATCCTGGTCAACAACGCGGGAATCCAGACCGTCGCATCGATCGTCGAATTCGACCCCGCCGCGTTCCGGCGGATCCAGACCCTGATGGTGGAAGCTCCGTTCCTGCTGATCCGAGCTGCGCTGCCCGGCATGTATTCGCGAGGGTTCGGACGAATCGTCAACGTTTCCTCGGTGCACGGCCTCCGTGCATCGGAATACAAGGTCGCGTACGTGACCGCCAAGCACGCGTTGGAAGGACTGTCCAAGGTCACGGCCCTGGAGGGTGGCCCACACGGCGTCACGAGCAACTGCGTGAACCCCGGTTACGTGCGAACACCGCTGGTGGAGAAGCAGATTGCCGATCAGGCCGCAGCGCACGGAATCGCCGAAGATCAGGTGCTGGAAAAGGTCATGTTGACCGAGAGTGCAGTCAAACGACTCGTCGAACCAGCCGAAGTGGGATCCCTCGTCGGATGGCTGGCGTCCGCGGATGCCGGCATGGTCACCGGAGCGTCCTACACCATGGACGGCGGTTGGTCGGCGCGATAGGGCTGTCGCCCGTCAGGTCGTGACGTGATGGTCGCGGACCTGTGAACGAAGAAAGCCCCCTGCATGTGCAGGGGGCTTTCTTACCGCGGAGGATAGGGGATTTGAACCCCTGAGGGCGTTAACCCAACCCGCGTTCCAGGCGAGCGCCATAGGCCACTAGGCGAATCCTCCGTGGGGAAGCATACCGGGTTACCCCCGTCCGATCCCAAACCGGCTGCTCGGGGCCGGTCTGCAGGGCCTGTATTCGAGCCGGGTGGCGGTCGTGGAACCCTGCCGGTCACCCGTTGGCGAAGGTGCGGCTACACTCTTCACTGGATCCCGCGCGGCGCGCATCCTGTGAACTCCCCCAGGGCCGGAAGGCAGCAAGGGTCAACGGGCTCTGCCGGGTGCGCGGGGTCCCCTTTATGTCAAGGGACCAGCATCACGAGAGGCCGCTCCGCATGTCAGCGCAAACCCAGTTCGGGTTGATGAACCATGAGGAGCTCGTCGCCGAGCACGAGCGACAGGCAGCGAGCTACGAGCAGCTGAAGGCCCAGAATCTTTCCCTCGATCTCACCCGAGGCAAGCCGTCGCCCGAGCAACTCGATCTCTCCTCGGACCTGCTGACGCTGCCCGGTGACGACTTCCGCGACGGCAACGGCACCGACTGCCGCAACTACGGCGGCCTCGCAGGCCTGCCGGAGCTGCGTGCGATCTTCGGCGAACTGCTGGGGATTCCCGTCTCGAACCTTCTCGCGGGCAACAACGCAAGCCTCGAGATCATGCAGGACCTCGTCGTGTGGTCACTGCTGCACGGCCTGCCGGATTCACCTCGGCCGTGGTCGGCTGAACCCAATATTCGGTTCCTCTGCCCGGCTCCCGGATACGACCGTCACTTCGCGATCTGCGAGAGCTTCGGCATCGACATGATCCCGATCCCCATGAACCCGGACGGACCTGACGTCGAGGAAATCTCGCGGCTGGTGTCGTCGGATCCTCAGATCAAGGGCCTGTGGGCGGTCCCGAACTACTCCAACCCGACCGGTGCGGTGTTCTCCGAAGAGGTCGTGCGCGCGTTGGCGTCCGTCCCGGCCGCGGCTCCGGACTTCCGTATTTTCTGGGACAACGCCTACGTCGTTCACCCGTTGACCGCGGAATTCGCACCTACGTACGACATTCTGGGATGGGCAGCCGAGGCCGGATACCCCAATCGCCCGTTCGTGTTCGCGTCGACCTCGAAGATCACGTTCGCAGGCGCGGGCGTCAGCTTCTTCGGAAGTTCCGACGCGAACCTCGAGTGGTACCTGAAGCGTCTCGGTATCAAGAGCATCGGGCCGGACAAGCTCAATCAGCTGCGCCACCTACGCTTCTTCGGCGACGCAGAGGGTGTGAAGGCGCACATGAACAAGCATCGCGAGATCCTGGCGCCGAAGTTCGCACTCGTCGGGCAGATTCTCGAAGATCGCCTCGGAGCCTCCAAGATCGCTTCCTGGACCGAGCCGAAGGGCGGGTACTTCATTTCGCTCGACGTGCTGGACGGTACGGCAGCCCGGTCCATCGCACTGGCGAAGGACGCGGGCATCGCACTGACCGGCGCAGGCTCGGCCTTTCCGTACAAGAATGACCCGGAGGACCGCAACATCCGCCTCGCCCCGAGCTTCCCGTCGCTCTCCGAGCTGGAGAAATCGATGGACGGCATTGCGACCTGCGTACTTCTGGCCGCGGCAGAAAAGCTCCTCCGCACCACGTGAGTACTTGTGTAGCGTCCATGGTCGCTCCGCAGGCTTCGCTCCAGCCCCCTGGCCTACACAAGTACTCACAGCGGGTCAGTGTCCTACTACGACAGCGCCTTCGGGTGCTGCGGGTAGCAGACCGGGCTTGACGACGATCGCGGAGATGACGGCTCCGAGCAAGAAGATGCCCGTCGCCCACCAGAACGTCGTGGTGTAGCTGGCGATTTCAGCGTTGGCCTGGAGTGCGGCCGCGCTCGACGCCGACGCGAGATTGTCGGTGACGTAGTTGGTCGCCGCGGTAGCCGCGATGGTGCTCAGCAGTGCGGTACCGATCGATCCGCCGACCTGCTGCATGGTGTTGACCGTTGCCGATGCAACACCGGAGTCGTCGGGGTTCACGCCCGAGATGGCACCCTGCATGGCCGGAGCCATCGTGGCGCCCAGACCGAGACCCATGATGACGAGGCCCGGAAGGATGTGCGTCGCATACGCGGAGTCGACGGCGATCTGGGTGAGCAGTCCCATGCCCAGTGCGGCGACGAGAAGTCCCGACGTCATGAGCACGCGAGGTCCGAAGCGGGGCAGCACGAGTGCCGTGGACAGCGTCGCGGTGACGATGAGGGAAGCGATCATCGGCATGAACGCGAATCCGGTGCTGATCGGGGTGAACCCGAGCGTGTTCTGCAGGTAGTAGGTCAGGAACAGGAACACCGCGAACATGCCTGCGCCCGTGACGAATACGGCGAGGAACGAACCCGCGCGCGTGCGGTCGAGGATGATGCGCAGCGGCAGTAGTGGGTGCGAGACGCGCTGCTGGATGGCGAAGAAAACGCCGAGCAGAACCACTCCGGCGACCAGGAATGCGATGGTGACGGTATTGCTCCAGCCGTCGGATTCGGCGTGAGCGAAGCCGTAGACGATAGCGAACAGTGCCGCCGACACGGTCAGAGTTCCTGGAATGTCCAGGCGCGGACGCACGTCGGCTTTGTGCTTGGCGAGCAGGAGGAAACCTGCGACGAACGCGAGTGCGGCGAACACCAGGTTGATGTACAGGCTCCAGCGCCAGTTGGCCCACTCGGTGAGGATTCCGCCGAGAAGCAGGCCGAGTGCACCGCCGCCGCCCGCGATGGCGCCGAAGATGCCGAACGCCTTCGCGCGCTCCTTCGGGTCGACGAACGTGGTGGCGAGAAGCGAGAGGGCTGCGGGTGCGAGAAGGGCGCCGAATACGCCTTGACCTGCACGTGCGGCAACCAGCATGCCGAAGTTGACGGCTGCTCCGCCCACCGCGGACATCACGGCGAAGCCGACGAGCCCGATCAAGAATGTGTTGCGGCGTCCGAACAGGTCGCTCAGACGTCCGCCGAGCAGCAGGAGGCTACCGAAAGCCAGCGCGTAGGACGTGACGACCCAGGAGCGGTTGGCGTTGTCGAAGCCGAGGTCGAGCTGGGCGGCGGGCAGTGCGATGTTCACGACGGTGGCGTCGAGAACCACCATGAGCTGGGCGAGGCCCAGAGTGGCCAGGATCAGCCAGCGATTTCGGTGTGCCTTGGCGTCGGTGGTCTCCTCCGTCGCCAAGGTCGACGACGAGGTGTCGTCCGGTGACAATGCGGTCATGGTCATCCTTCGATCGGCTATACGGAGGTGTACCCTCCGGTTACGGAGACGAAGGTAGCAGCTAAGCGGAGGAATGTCCTCCGCTTTTCGGGTGAAACGGACATCGAATGAGTGTGAGAGCCGACACAGGCGCCAAGAAGCCGCTGCGAGCGGACGCGGAACGTAACCGTCGACGAATCGTGGACGCGGCTCGCGAACTGTTCGCCTCACGCGGAATCGACATCACGCTCGACGACGTTGCGGCGCACGCGAAAGTCGGTGTGGGGACGGTCTATCGGCGCTTCTCCTGCAAGGAAGAGCTGATCGACGGCGTGTTCGAGCAGCGTATGCAGGACATGTTGGCCACCGCGGAAAGTGCTCTGGCTGCGGACGATCCGTGGGACGGACTCGTCCTGTTTCTCGCTGATCTGTTCGCGGGAATGTCGGCGGACAAGGGTCTCGGCGAGGTCGTGCTCGGCAGGGACGAGGGCTGCAACGGCATCACCCAGATGCGTGAGAGAATCGACCCGTACGTGGACCGCATCGTGACGCGGGCCCGTGACTCCGGCCAGCTGCGCGCCGACGTGGAGGTCAACGACCTGTTCCCGCTCATCGGAATGATCGGTGCGGCTTCGGAATTCATGAAGACGGTGGAGCCGGACAACTGGAGGCGATACTTCACGATAGTGCTCGACGGCCTCCGCTCGACGCCGGGTGCCGCGACCGAACTGCCCGGTCGATCGTTGACGACGGAGGAGATTTCGATCGCCAAAGCGGACATGCATCGTCGACGCCGCTGATCGCAGTCGGTGACACTGAAGTTCGGTGACACTGAAGTTCGGTGACACTGAAGTTCGGTGACACTGAACCTGACTCTTCCCAAGTGTGTCCCCTGTCACGTATGGTCCCAGTCGGATATCACTACCGGTGGGTAAGTACGGGGGTTGGACGATCGATGCGAGTATCACGATTGCTGGGCACTGCGGTGGGCGTAGTCCTGCTGGCGGCGGTGACGGGAGTGCCGCTCGCGTCGGCGCAGCCAGGGGCGGGATCGTCCACCGGGTCGACGGGTGAGTCCGACTTCTACCTCCCGCCCACCCCGCTGCCCGACGGTGCCGCCGGAGATGTGATCCGCACCGAGCCGTCACCTCTGGCGCTGTCGGTTCCCGGCATCGGCGGACCGCTACCGGGAACTGCGACGCGAATCATGTACCGCAGCACCGACTCCAACGATGCGCCCAACGCGATCACCGGGACGTACATCGACCCGGCTGCGGAATGGACGGGGCCCGGCCCGAGGCCGCTCGTCGTGCTGGCGCCCGGGACACAGGGTCAGGGAGATCAGTGTGCGCCGTCGCGCATGCTGAATCGGCTGATCACCTACACTCCGCCGCTAGGGTTCATGGTCGAATACGAGGTCCTGGCCGCCTACTCCTTGCTCTCGCAGGGATACGGCGTCGTGATCACCGACTACGACGGACTCGGAACGCCCGGTGCTCACACCTACGTCAATCGCGCAGCCGAAGCGCATGCAGTTCTCGACGCCGCGCGAGCTGCCCAACAGCTCCCCGGCACCAAGATCGCGGCAGGCGGACCCGTCGCGACCTACGGGTACTCCCAGGGCGGCGGCGCGGTGGCAGCGGCCGCCGAAATTGCCGGTGACTACGCGCCCGAGCTGGACCTCGTGGGTAGCTACGCGGGCGCTCCGCCTGCGGACTTGAAGCAGACTCTCGAGCAGGTCGACGGCACCATCCTCACGGGGGTCATCGGGTACACCCTCAACGGTCTGCTGAAGTCGGATCCAGACCTCCAGCCTCTGATCGACGCCAACATCAACGACGCGGGCCAGGCCATGCTGCGGCAGGTAGCGAATCAGTGTGTGGGCGAGACGATTCTGACCGTCGGATTGCATCGGACCACCGAATACACCCGCACCGGCGAGCCGATGTCGGTGGTATTGGATCGGCTTCCGAAGGCTCAGGAGATTCTGGCGAAGAACAAGATCGGTCTGCGCACCCCGACGGCCCCGGTTCTCGTCCAATCCGGGACGTCCGACGACATCGTCCCGCACGGCCAAGCCGTCGAACTCGCCGGTGCCTGGTGCAGCAGGGGAGCGACGGTTCAATTCAGCGCCGCGAACGTTCCGTCCATCGTCCCCGGTTCGGGTGCGGGACATATCATCCCGGATCTCCTCGGGCTCGGCGAGGCGCAGAACTGGATCAAGGATCGCTTCTACGGCGTTCCCGCCCCGAGCAACTGCTGACGCACACAGGCCGACCAGCGCAGCGCCTGGTGTAGAAAGATCAAGGTCCGGGTACTAAGACCGAAGGACTTTCGACAGGCAGAGGACGGCAGCGGATGGGGATCTCGATGGACAGGTGGGCTCGCGGTGCGTGAGAACTACAACGAGCAGCTCGTCGAAATCCGGGCCGACCTCGCCGACATGTGCACCCTCGCCGAGAAGGCGATGGCGTCGGCGACGCAAGCGTTGCTGACGGCGGATCTGGCGCTTGCCGAGGAGACCATCAGCAGTCGGGAACGTATCGACGAACTCGCGACGGCCTGGGAGCACAAGGCGTTCTCGGTGCTCGCGTTGCAGTCACCCGTCGCTCTGGACCTGCGAATCATGGTGAGCGGAATCCACATCGTCGCCGACCTGCAGCGAATGGGTGGCCTCGCCATTCACATCGCCGAGCTCGCGCGGAGGCGTCACCCCGCTCACGTCCTCCCCGTCGAGGTGGAAAGCGTCTTCGCCGAAATGGGTCGCGTCGCGGTCGAGCAGGCCGACGCCACGCGCGAGGTTCTGCTGACGAGGGACGCGGAACTGGCCGCCGAGCTGCAGGTCAAGGACGAGAAAATGGACGAGCTGCATCGCAGCCTGTTCACCCTGACTTCGTCTCCCGACTGGCCGCACGGTGTCCCCGCTGCCGTCGACATGACGCTCCTCGGACGCTTCTACGAGCGCTTCTCCGATCACACGGTGGAAGTCGCCAAACGCGTGATCTTCCTCGTCACGGGCGAATTCCGCCCGGACGAGTCCTGAGGCTGGACAAGTCCTGATCTGCGGGATCGAGTGAACGGTGGCAGGATCATCACAATGAAACGCGAAGTCTCGGCCTACCTCGACGTGGACGTCACGGAGGCGAGCACCCTGGAATTCCAGATCGCCATCGCTCCGCACCCGGGCGCCGAGGTGTGGGAAGCGCTGTCGTTCACTCTCGATGGCCAGCCTGTCGATTTCCAGGAGATCAGCGGTGCCCATGGCACCCGAATCCACAAGCTGCACGCGGGCGTCGGAAAGCTCGAAGTGTCCTACTCGGCCACCGTCTACGGCAACACCGACCCGGCGCCGGTGTCGGATTACGACCTCTCGCTGTATCTGCGGCCCAGTAGGTACGCCGAGGCGGACAAGTTCTTCGGTTTCGCGGCAACGGAATTCGGTTCCTACGCCGCGTCGGAGAAGTTGCTCGCCGAGGTGTCGTCCTGGGTCGGCTCACGGCTCAACTACGTTCCGGGAAGCAGTGATCCGATCGACGGGGCAGTGGACACTCTCCTCGCAGGTGCAGGCGTGTGCCGGGATTACACCCACCTCGTCGTCGCGCTGCTGCGTGCGGTGAACGTGCCGGCACGGCTCGTCGCGGTGTACGCACCCGGATGCGACCCCATGGACTTTCACGCCGTCGCCGAGGCCTTCGTCGACGGCCAGTGGCGCGTGGTCGACGCGACGTGCCTGGCCCCGCGGTCGACTCTCGTGCGGATCGCCACCGGGCGTGATGCCGCGGACACGGCATTCCTCGACAACCACGGCGGATCCATCACGCTGAACAACGCCGTCGTCGGAGCCGTCGTGGACGGACCGCTGCCCTTCGACGACATCACTCAACTGGTATCCATCACCTAGGACCCTGGATCTGCAGGTGGCATGATCGAGGTCATGTCTCCCACCTTGCATCTGACAGGCGACGCGGAAGCCGATGCGTTGTTGGCCGAGGATCCGTTCGCGCTGCTCATCGGGATGCTGCTGGATCAGCAGGTGCCGATGGAGTCGGCCTTCGCGGGCCCGAAGAAGCTCGTCGACCGTCTCGGTGACCTGAAAGTGGACACAATCGCGCAGGCCGATCCCGACGAGTTCGCCGCGGTGTGCGCGACGACCCCTGCAGTGCATCGCTTTCCGGGCTCGATGGCCAAGCGGATACAGGGGCTCGCGGAGTTCATCGTCGAGAATTACGACGGCACACCCGACGAGATCTGGCGTCGCGGCGACCCGAACGGTGCCGAGGTTCTGAAACGACTCAAAGCCTTGCCTGGATACGGCGACCAGAAGGCTCGCATCTTCCTCGCGCTCCTCGGCAAGCAGATGGGCGTCACTCCCGACGGCTGGCGCAAAGCCGCCGGAGCCTACGGCGACGACGGTTCCAGACGTTCCATCGCCGACGTCGTCGACGAGAAATCCCTGCTCGAGGTCCGCGAATTCAAGAAGGCAGCGAAGGCAGCCGCGAAGAACAAGTGAGACCAGGTCCGGCCACGGCATCGGGCAAGCTCGACCTCTCGACGGGGTTGTGCCGGTGTCGGTGCGCGCCGGTACCCTTCCATGCGTGGCTCTCTACCGGAAGTACCGTCCTGCGACGTTCGCTGAGGTCGTCGGGCAGGAGCACGTAACCGAACCGTTGAGCACTGCGCTCAACTCCAACCGGATCAACCACGCATACCTGTTCTCCGGGCCCCGAGGCTGCGGTAAGACATCGTCGGCGCGCATTCTCGCGCGGTCGCTGAACTGCGTCGAAGGTCCGACGTCCACGCCGTGCGGCGTCTGCAACTCGTGCGTTGCTCTCGCACCGGGTGGGCCGGGCAACCTCGACGTCGTCGAGATGGACGCCGCAAGCCACGGTGGCGTCGACGATGCACGTGATCTCCGTGACAAGGCGGTGTACGCGCCCGCCGAATCGCGCTACGTCATCTTCATCATCGACGAGGCCCACATGGTCACGACGGCAGGCTTCAACGCCCTGCTGAAGGTCGTGGAAGAGCCGCCGGAACACCTCGTCTTCATCTTCGCGACGACGGAGCCGGAGAAGGTACTGCCGACCATCCGTTCGCGTACGCACCACTATCCGTTCCGGCTGCTCCCGCCGTCGACCATGCGTGGACTGCTCGAGAAGATCACCGCGCAGGAATCGGTCCCTGTCGAGGATCCCGTCTACCCGTTGGTGATTCGAGCCGGCGGCGGATCGCCCCGTGACTCGCTCAGTGTGCTGGACCAACTGCTCGCAGGCGCAGGCCCGGAAGGCGTCACGTATCCGCGGGCACTGTCCCTGCTCGGCGTCACCGACGTCGCGCTGATCGACGAAGCCGTGGATGCACTGGCGGCCGGAGACGGCGGATCCCTGTTCGGGACGGTCGACAAGGTGGTCGACGCTGGACACGATCCACGCCGCTTCGCGACGGACCTGCTGGAACGGCTCCGCGACCTCATCCTCATGCGCGCCGTCCCCGACGCAGGTGAGCGCGGGCTCGTCGATGTTCCCGGTGACGTTCTCGAACGTCTGCGCGACGAAGCCGGCCGCATCGGCTCGGCGACCCTGGCGCGCTATGCGGAGATCATCCACGCCGGTCTGGGGGAGATGCGCGGCGCCACCGCACCGCGCCTGCTGCTCGAAGTCATGTGTGCGCGAATGCTGCTCCCTTCGGCGTCCGACGCAGAATCTGCTGTGCTGCAACGTCTCGAGCGTCTCGAGCGGCGCTTGGACGTCACGTTGCCCGCGGGCGAGCAAGCCGCCATAGACCAGGCTCCGCAGCGTCGAGCCGAGTCGTCGACCGCCATCGCGTCGCCGGTCGACGACACTCCGCCCAAGTTCGTTCGGCCGTCCCAGCGGGTAGCTGCGCCCGAGCCCGCAGCTCCTGCCGTCGAAGTACCGCCTGTGGTTCCGACGGCTCCCGCGGTTCCCGCGGCGCCTGCCGTAACCGTTCCGGCGACGCCCGAGCCTGTCCCGAATCCAGTGCCCGAGCCGGAACCCATGCCGGAGCCCCAGCCCGTGCCGGAGCCCCAGCCCGTGCCGGAGCCCCAGCCCACTCCGGACCCCGAGCCCACCCCGATCCCGGTGCCGGACCCTGAGCCGACCCCGGAACCCGAGCCTGTGTCGACGCCGGACCCGGAACCCGAGCCGGCGCCCGTAGAGCCCGAACGTCCGGTTGCCGAACCGACCCGTGCGTTCGATTTCCCCGCGCCAGTCGAGGCTCAGCCTGCCCCTGAACCAGTGCCTGCCCCTGAACCAGTACCGGAACCAGTACCGGAACCTGAGCCCGAGCCCGAGCCCGAGCCGGTTGCGGCGGCGTCCAACCAGCCGGACGCCGCGGCGATTCGTGCGGTCTGGTCCGAGGTCCGAGCCAAGGTGCGCGAGCGCAGCCGCACGGTCGAGGTCATGTTGTCCGGTGCGTCGGTGAGGGCTGTGAGCGACGGCTCGATCACGCTCGGCCATGATTCTGCGCCGCTCGCGAAGCGTTTGCAGGAGGGACGAAATGCCGACGTCATCAGGGATGCCCTTCGTGACGTGTTCGGTGTCGACTGGCAGGTGACGTGCGTCGTCGGAGCATCGGCTCCCGCTGAGGAAGCTCCGGTCACGAAGGCTGCGCCCGAACCTCCGAAGGCGCCGCCGACCAAGTTCTCGCGTCCGAGCCAGGCGAACAAGCCCGCTTCCGTTGCGCGGGAGTCGGCAGCGACCGACCACGGGTACGACGACATACCGCCCCCCGAGGCGCCTGACTATCCCGACGACCCCGAGCCGGCCGGTCCACCGCCACCGGAAACACCGGAGGACGAGGAAGAGCTGCTCAAGGCGGCCGCCGAACCGGCCGACCCGTCGGTGCGCCGCGACCCGGAAACGGTGGCCATGGAACTGTTGCAGGCCGAGCTCGGGGCGACTCCGCTCAAGGAATAGGAGCTAGCACCCTTTTTGCAGAGCTGACACGCCCGATCCGCGGATAGGAGGCGTGCTGGGTCGGCAGAAAGGGTGCTGAGTCGACCACATGGCCGACCTGGGTCAGGTTGTTTCGATGTCTTCGGGGTCGACGAAGACGAGCCGGCCGTCGTCGAGGGCGACTGCGTAACGGTGAGCTCTGGCCCAGGTGCGGTCGACCGGTGCCGTCTGCTCACCGAAGTCTTCTTTGACCACGCCTGATTCCTTGGGCCACTGGTCGCGTGGCAGGGAAGAATCGGAGCTGTAGCGCACTTTGACGTGCGCTCCGACCGCGAGCGGCTTCTGAGTGTCCATGGTCATCATCTCCGTAACTGGCCGAGCTCGAACCTCCCCCGCAGGCTCCACTCTGTGGAACCGGTTCGTTCCGCTGGCTCCACTCCCATATCCCCCCGAGTGGTGATGGTATCTCTACCCCTGTCTCGTAGAGCTGAAACGCACGCGCCGGTCACGGACCGCGCTCGTTTCGGTCCTTCACCGGCTTGTGTACCGCGTTCTAGTGTGAGAGGAGCCGAGGTGTGATCCTCGAGTCCTGCGGCGCTTTCGGGTGCCGCCGCCGAGTCAGAAGTACGTGGAAGGAACGACCGCGCTGTGACTACAGAAGCGTTCATTTACGAAGCCATCAGGACCCCACGCGGCAAGGGGAAGAACGGCTCACTGCATTCCGTCAAGCCGATTTCGCTGGTCACCGGCCTGATCGACGAGCTGCGTCGACGGTTCCCCGACCTCGATGAGAACCGCATCTCCGACCTGATCCTCGGTGTGGTCTCCCCGGTGGGCGATCAGGGCGCCGATATCGCGCGCACCGCGGTCCTCGCCGCGAAGATGCCCGACACTGTCGGTGGATTCCAGCTCAACCGGTTCTGCGCGTCGGGCCTCGAAGCCGTCAATCTGGCTGCGCAAAAAGTGCGTTCCGGCTGGGACGAGGTCGTCATCGCCGGTGGCGTCGAGTCGATGTCCCGCGTTCCTATGGGCAGCGACGGGGGTGCCTGGGCGATGGACCCGGCCACCAACTACGACACGTACTTCGCGCCGCAGGGCATCGGCGCCGATCTCATCGCGACGATCGAGGGGTTCAGCCGCGAGGACGTCGACGCCTATGCCGTGCAGTCGCAGGAGCGTGCGGCCGCTGCATGGTCGGGTGGCTACTTCGCCAAGTCCGTCGTACCGGTCACCGACCAGAACGGCCTGCTGATCCTCGACCACGACGAGCACATGCGTCCGGGCAGCACGGTCGAATCGCTCGGCAAGCTGAACCCGGCCTTCACCGGTGTGGCTGCGATGGGCGGATTCGACGACGTCGCGCTCCAGAAGTACCACTGGATCGAGAAGATCGATCACGTCCACACCGGTGGCAACAGCTCCGGCATCGTCGACGGCGCGGCCCTCGTCCTTGTCGGTAGCGAGCAGGCAGGCAAGGACCTGAATCTGGTTCCGCGTGCGCGCATCGTCGCGACGGCCACTTCCGGTGCAGACACGACCATCATGCTGACCGGCCCGACGCCCGCGTCCAAGAAGGTTCTGGCGACAGCAGGATTGACCGTCGACGACATCGATCTTTTCGAACTGAACGAGGCGTTCGCATCCGTCGTCCTTCGCTTCCAGAAGGATCTGCAGATCCCGAACGAGAAGCTCAACGTCAACGGTGGAGCCATCGCGATGGGACACCCGCTCGGCGCCACCGGAGCCATGATCACCGGAACCGTGCTCGACGAGCTCGAGCGTCGCGGCGGCCGGTACGCACTCATCACCCTGTGCATCGGCGGCGGCATGGGCGTTGCCACCATCATCGAGCGAGTCTGAGGAACACACCATGAGCGAAAACATGATCACCTGGGACCAGGATTCCGACGGCATCGTCGTGCTCACGATGGACGACCCCAACCAGGGCGCCAACACGATGAACCAGCTGTACAAGGACTCGATGGGCGCAACCGTCGACCGGCTGGAGAAGGAACTCGACTCCATCACCGGCGTCGTGATCACCTCGGCGAAGAAAACGTTCTTCGCCGGTGGTGACCTCAACAGCCTCATCACCGCGAAGCCCGAGGACGCTCAGCGCGTGTTCGACGAGGTGCAGGAAGTCAAAGCTCAGCTGCGACGCCTGGAGAAGCTCGGCAAGCCCGTCGTCTCCGCGATCAACGGCGCTGCGTTGGGTGGTGGCCTCGAGATCACGCTCGCGACGCACCACCGCATCGTGGCCAACGTGTCGGGCGTGCAGCTCGGTCTGCCCGAGGTCTCCCTCGGCCTCCTGCCCGGTGGTGGCGGCGTCACGCGCATCACGCGCCTGCTCGGCATCCAGAACGGATTCATGACCGTCCTTGCCCAGGGCACCCGGTTCCGTCCGGAGAAGGCGCTGGAAATCGGTCTCGTGCACGAGCTCGTCGACAGCATCGACGCTCTTGTGCCCGCGGCGAAAGCATGGATCAAGGCCAACCCGGAGGGTGGCGTCGCACCGTGGGACGTCAAGGGCTACAAGATTCCCGGTGGCACGCCGTCGAATCCGAAGCTCGCCCAGATCTTGCCCGCGTTCCCGTCGAATCTGCGTAAGCAGATCAAGGGTGCTCCGATGCCGGCTCCGCGCGCGATCCTCTCGGCCGCGGTCGAGGGAGCTCAAGTCGACTTCGACAATGCGTCGACCATCGAGTCCCGGTACTTCACCGAGCTCGTCACCGGCTCGGTGTCGAAGAACATGATTCAGGCGTTCTTCTTCGACCTGCAGGCGATCAATGCAGGCAAGTCTCGTCCGGACGGTATCGAGAAGACGACCTTCACCAAGGTCGCAGTCCTCGGTGCAGGCATGATGGGCGCCGGTATCGCCTACGTGTGTGCCAAAGCGGGCATCGACGTCGTCCTCAAGGACGTCGCCCTCGAGTCCGCGGAGAAGGGCAAGGCGTACTCCGAGGCCATCGAGGCGAAGGCGCTCTCGCGCGGCAAGACCACGCAGGAGAAGTCCGACGCACTGCTCGCGCGAATCCATCCGACCGCCGATGCCAAGGACGTCGAAGGCGCCGACCTCGTCATCGAGGCGGTCTTCGAATCCGAGGAGCTCAAGCAGAAGGTGTTCCAGGAGATCGAGGACCTCGTCGACCCGTCGGCGTTGCTCGGTTCCAACACCTCGACGCTGCCGATCACGAGCCTCGCTCAGGGTGTGAAGCGTCAGGAAGACTTCATCGGAATCCACTTCTTCTCACCCGTCGACAAGATGCCGCTGGTGGAAATCATCCGCGGCGAGAAGACATCGGACGCTGCACTGGCGAAGGCCTTCGACCTGGTACAGGTCATCAAGAAGACCCCGATCGTCGTCAACGACAGCCGTGGGTTCTTCACCTCGCGCGTCATCGGCACCTTCATCAACGAGGCCATCGCGATGCTCGGTGAGGGCGTGGAGCCGTCGACCATCGAGCAGGCAGGCCTGCAGGCCGGCTACCCGGCGGCGCCGCTGCAGCTGTCCGATGAGCTGACGCTCAACCTGATGCAGAAGATCCGCAAAGAGACCTACGACGCCATCAAGGCTGCAGGCGGTACTCCTCCGGAGGATCCGGCCGGCGCAGTCATCGACAAGATGGTCGACGAGTTCGAGCGTCCCTCCAAGGCGAAGGGCGCTGGCTTCTACGAGTACGCCGACGGCAAGCGCGCCGGCCTGTGGTCTGGCCTGCGTGACGCGTTCAAGTCAGGTACCGCGGACATTCCGTTCGAGGACTTGAAGGAGCGCATGCTGTTCATCGAGGCCATCGAGACGCAGAAGTGCTTCGACGAGGGTGTCCTGAACACCACCGCCGACGCCAACATCGGCTCGATCTTCGGCATCGGCTACCCGGCTTGGACCGGTGGTGTGCACCAGTACATCGTCGGCTACGAGGCTGCGGACGGTTCCCTCGGTCAGGCTGCGTTCGTCAAGCGTGCCGACGAGCTGGCCGCGAAGTACGGCGAGCGGTTCACCGCGCCGGACTCGCTCCGTTAGGTGAGTGGAAATGTGTCCCCTGGGACACATTTCCACTCACAGGGCGCGGTACGCGATCAGGCGTTCCGCGCCGTCGGTGAACTGTCGGCGCATCAGCGTGCAGGCTGCATCCACGTCGCCCGCACGGAGAGCGTCGATCAACTGTTCGTGATTACGCACCGCCGCTCGCCCCCATTCCGGATCCGACGCGTACAGCCGGGTGGGGGTGTAGCGGGTGGCGTTGTTGAGAAACCACGCCAGCTTGGTTGCACCGGTGAGGCGATTGAGCACCCGGTGGAACTCGAACTCGGCGATCTCGACTTCCTCGGCCTGGTTCTTCTCCACTGCAGAGGCGAGTGACGCGTTGAACTTCTCCAGCTCCGCGAGGACGTCCTCGTCGATCTTCGGCGCTGCTCGGCGAACCAATTCGACTGCGATCTGTCCCTGTAGCCAGAAGATGTCGACGATGTCCTCGGGCGTCAACGGGGACACGACGTAGCCGCGGTGCGGCACCAGTTCGACCATTCCTTCGCCCCGCAACGTGAGCAGTGCTTCGCGGACCGGGGTGACACTGACGCCGAGTTCGGCAGCCGTCTCGTCGAGTCGGATGAAGTCACCCGGACGGACCGCCCCGGACATGACGATGTGCCGCACATGGTTGGCGACGTCCTCGGACAATTGTGGACGCCGACGCAATGCGGGGGCACCGTCCGTTGGTGATCGACGCTGCTGGGCCATTCGGTCAGCTTAGGCGGCGCAGGAGTGGAGCCTGCGGAATGACTTGATAGAAGCAGGAGTGGAGCCTGCGGAATGGCTCTTTTCAGGCAGGAGTGGAGCCTGCGGAATGACTCAGTGGGGGCAGGAGTGGAGCCTGCGGAATGACTCTTTTCAGGCAGGAGTGGAGCCTGCGGAATGACTTGATAGAAGCAGGAGTGGAGCCTGCGGAATGACTCTTTTCAAGCAAGAGTGGAGCCTGCGGAATGACTGTTGTCAGTCTGCGCGGACTGCGGGTGGGACGGCGATGACCCGTGCTGCGACGGGGCCCAGAACGGCCATGAGCAGTACGTACGCGGTGGCGAGGGCGGCTAATTCTTTGTCGACGGCTCCGGCTGCCACGGCGAGGCCGGCGATCACGATGGAGAATTCCCCGCGTGCGACCAGTGCGGCGCCTGCGCGAAGCTGCCCGGGTCTGCCGATGCCCTGACGACCAGCGGCCCATACCCCGGTCATCACTTTGGTGATGGTGGTGACGATGGCCAGGACGATTGCCCAGCCGAGCACCGGTGGCACCGTCGCGGGGTCGGTCTGTAGTCCGAAGACGACGAAGAACATAGCCGCGAACAGGTCGCGGAGGGGTTCGAGTACGCGGGTGGCATTGTCGGCCGTGGAGCCGGAGATCGCGATTCCCAGGAGGAAGGCGCCGACGGCGGCGGAGACCTGCAGTTCGGACGCGATGCCGGCCACCAGTAAGGCGGCGCCGAGGACGTTGAGCAGTACGACCTCACGGTTCGCGCTGTCGACCAGCGCCGAGACGAACTTGCCGTACCGAAGCGCAACCACCAGGACGACCGTCACGACCAACAGCGAGATACCGACTGCTTCCATGCCGCCGAGAAAACTGACACCGCTCAGCACGGTGGTCAGGATCGGGAGATAGATGGCCATGGCCAGGTCTTCGAACACGAGGATCGACAGCACGACGGGCGTCTCGCGGTTTCCGAGGCGTCCCAGGTCGGTGAGGACTTTCGCGACGATTCCCGACGACGAGATGTAGGTGACCCCGCCGAGGACGAGTGCGCCGACGCCACCCCAGCCGAGCACGAGTGCCAGTACTGCGCCCGGTGTGAAGTTGAGGACGATGTCGACGATTCCCGCGAGCGAGGAGCGGCGAAGTCCGGTGACGAGTTCGGCTGCGGTGTATTCGAGCCCTAACAGTAGGAGGAGAAGAATGACGCCGATTTCGCTGGCGAGTTCGCTGAACTCGTCGATTCCGCCGAGGGTGACGAAGCCGCCGTTCCCGAAGGCCAGGCCGCCGAGTAGGTAGAACGGGATGGGCGACACGCCGATCCTGCCGGCGAGACGAGCAAGAAGTCCGAGTGTGAAGAAGACCGCGCCGAGTTCGATCAGAGCGAGCGCGCTCTCGGCCATGTCGCTATCGGCCGAGCAGCTTGGTTGCGGCGTCGAGGCCGTCGGCGGTTCCTACGGCGACCAGAAGGTCGCCCGCGACGAGCGTGAAATCGGGAGTGGGCGACGGCTGGACCTGCCCTGCGCGCATGACGGCGACGATGGACACCCCGGTCTTGGTGCGCATGGTGGTGTCGCCGAGAGTGCGGCCGTCGAATCGCGAGCCCAGTTTGATGGGCAGTTGGCGTGTGTTGATGCCGGGAAGGTCGCGATGCTCTTCCCCGAGCTGAGCAATGAGTTGCGGCGTGCCGAGCAGATTGCCCAGCGCCGCCGCTTCCTCATTGCTCAAGGTGATGGACGCCTGTGTTGCGTCGGGGTCATCCTTGCGCGAAACGATCAACTCGTTCGCCCCGTCCTTGCGGGTGATGACACCGATGCGGCGCCCGGATGCGAGGGCGAAATCCTTCCGCACCCCGATCCCGGGCAGCAGGGTCACTTCGACGTTCATGGGGAAATGCTATCCCCGCACGAACGAGATGTGTCCTCGAAGACCCTGCAGGCCGATCGAGCGTCGTATCAGGACGCGACAGCCGCCAGAAGTGCCTCGCGCTGGTTTGCGCCGAGTCCACCGATACGGCGGGTGTCTGCGATGGACAGCTGCTCGAGCAGCTGAGCGGCGCGCACCGAGCCGACGCCCGGAAGTGCCTTGATCAGTGCGGACACCTTGGTCTTCTTCACGATCTCGTCGTTCTCGGCCTTCGCGAGAACGTCAGCGACGCTGAGCTCGCCGGACTTGACGGCGGCCAGCAGCTTCGACCGGGCGGTGCGTGCCTCGGCAGCCTTGGCCAGAGCCGCGGTGCGCTGTTCCGGAGTCAATACTGGTAAAGCCATGGCCTGTTCTCCTCGATTGTGGTGACCCGTCGCTTTGGTGACATGGTCTTCGACCCTCTTGCATCGTGCCTGGTGGCTCCGACAATCTATCGAACCAACACGCGTGTGATTCGACGAGAGCCACCGTTCCTTCCCAGCCAGGCTACGTCCTTTGCGTTTCGGGGTGTGCCCCGACCAGCAGTTAGGTCCGACCCGAGGGCCTGCGATCATGCAGCGAGGGCCCGTCGGCGGCTGTCAGCGAGGCTCGGCCGATGCGAGCAACCACCGGTCTCCGTTTCGCTCGAGTTCGATGATCATGCGTGACGAATCTGTGCGGCCGTCGGGTGCTGCGAGGTTCCGTACTTGCTGATCGAGGAACACCGCGACGGTGGCTCGATCGTCGCTCAGTTCGACGATTCCTGCGGCGACGACGTGCCCGGTCGCGGTGCCCTGTCCGGTCGTCAGGAGGTCCTGCAGTTTCGTGGACACGTCGCGGTAGGTGCCGGCGAATTCGTCGGTCGACGCAGCGGTCACTCGGTCGAGGTTCGCACCCGGATCGTTGAAGTCGTACGTGGCGAGTTCCTCGGTGCACTGCGTCGCCGACGCCAGTGCGGCGGACCGGAGGTCGTTCTGCTCTCGGTCGTCGAGGTGGAGGTATCCGAGGACGGCCACACCCATTGTGAGAGCGGCGATCACGAGTGCGACGGCGCGGGTTCGGAGCGTCATTTCCGTACTCCTTCCAGGAGTTGCTTCCAGTAGTTCAGTGCCTCCACGCCGGTGGGGACGAGGAGGGGATCCTCGGCGATCGGGGGCCCGGTGACGCTGCCGGGGACGGTCGACCCGGACAGTCCGAGGTCGTTCGGTCTCGGCGCGTTCTGGGCGCCGCGCTGCTCGAGGTTGTCGCCGGGTGGGCAGTAGAGGTTCAGGTTCGGATCGCGCGGTGAGGTGTCGCCGACGGCGCGGCGCGGTGTGTCGTACCAACAGACCGGGCCTTGGGTGCCGACGAGAGTGAAATCGCCGCGGTCGCCGTGCACGATGGACGTCAGCTTTCCGAGTGTCTCGGGCATCGCGATCAGCAGTGCGTCCAACGCGGGTGTGCGGTCACCGAGTACGCCGGTGACGGTGACGAGGTTGGTCATCAAAGCTCCGACTGTCCCGCGCGTGTCGTCGAGCAGTTGTCGGGTTCGTCCCAGTGCGTCCGGTGATCGATCGAGCAGGTAGATCAACGTCGGTTCCTGCGCGAGTAGCTGCTGGGTGACGTCGGCGGCGGCGCGCGCAGCTCCCGGCAGCGCGTCCGAGCGGGATGCGAGCGCGTCCAGCATCGGTAGCGAATGGTCGACGATGTTCGCCAGCGCGGGGGCGTGTTCGTCGAGCATCCGGCTGAGTGTGTCGGCGTCGTCGAGCAGTTGCTGGAGTTGGGTGCCGGTGCCGCCCACGGCGGTGCCGAACGTCTCGCCGATCGTGGTGACCGAGGCCGGATCGATGGATTCGGCGAGGGCCGCCATTCGCGTCAGCAACTCGTCGAGTTGCACCGGCGCGAGTTCGGGCGGAACGTCCAGGCTGTCGCCGTCGGCGAGGTACGGGCCTTGTCCGGTAATCGGCGAGATGTCCAGGGTTTGGATTCCGAGGGCGCTGTTGCTGGTCACGGATGCGACGGATCCGACGGGAACGCGGGTGTCCGGGTCGAGGGCGAGCCTCACCTCGGCGCCGCTGACGGTGACCGATATGTCGGTGACGGATCCGACCGCGACACCCCGGTACGTCACACCGGTACCGACTCCGATGTTCGACGCGTCGGCCATGGTTGCGTGTACGTCGATCGAACCGCGCAGCGATTGTGACCCGAGCGCATAGGTGCTGCCGACGACGAGTGCGACGACGGCGGTGACGGCGAACAACACCAGCTGTATGCGGACCGGCCTGTTCATCTCGGTGCCTCCGGGACGAGAAGAGGCTGGAGCGTTCTGGGGACGTCCTCGAGGCGACCCCCGGTGGTCAGTTCACCGACGGTTTCGGGGAGGTCGAGTGCGCCGTCGAAGACGAGGTAGTCGCCGTGGACCGCGCCGTTGAAGCCGGCGATGAACTGGTTCATGTTGGCCAGGGCCGGAGTAACGGATGAGTTGAAGCTCTGGATCGAGTTCACGATGTGGGCCAGATCGTCGATGCCGTCGGAGAGTTCGGACTGGTTGTCCGCGAACAGCTTCTGTGCGGAGGCTGCGAGTGACGCGGTGGAGTCGACGAGCGAGGCGATGTGGTCGCGTTGGGAGACGAGGAGCTCCATAGTGGGAGCGGCGACGCTCAGCCCGGCGTCGATCGCAGCGCGGTTGTCCGCCAGCATCGCAGAGACGGACCCTGCCGCGGCCAGGACACGGTCGAACTCGGCTCGGTGCTCGGCGGCGTTCGCCAGAATCCGGTCGGCGCTGAGGAGGAGCGCACGGACGTCGGGACCCCGGCCGTCGAACGTGGCGTTCAGCTCGGTGCCGATGGTGCGAAGTTGGTCGAGTCCGCTGCCGTTCAGCACCAGACCCAGCGTGGCGAGCGACGTCTCGAGCTCGGGCCCGATCTCGGTGTTCTCGAGCGTGTCGCCGTCGGCCAGCGTGTCGTTGTTCGTCGAGGCATCGCCCGGGACCGTCAACTTTACGTAGGGTTCGCCCAGGGCGGAGGCGAGTTCCAGTGAGGCCGTGACGTCGGCCGGTAGCGGAACCGACTGGGACAGGCTCAGTCCCACCGATGCGATGACGCCATCGGTGGACAGGTCGTCGACGCGCCCGACCAGCTGCTGGCCGACGCGGACCTCGGTGCCGAGCCGAATCCGGTCGGCGCGGGGAAACTGGGCGGTGACGTGGTAGTCCTGGCCGTCCGCGGACCGGCCGACGGGAAGCTGCCCGAGCCCGATACCGCAGCCGGACGACAACATACAGCCGGACAACAGCAGGCAGGCACCGATCACGAGCGCAATGCGTCTCATCGTGGTCCCCCCAGCAGTTGCGGAAGGCCCAGTGGGTCGGGAGTCTCGAACGGAACGATGATGGGGTTGGTGATGCCCGCGCCGGTACAGATGGGCAACGCGTACTCGCGACACAAGGGAACCGCGACGGCGAACTGGTCGAGATCGGTCGAGATGTTCAACCGGATCCGGGCGCGCTGATCTTCGCCGATGGTGTTGCCGATGTTCTGCATCATCAGCGGCAGTACGTCCATGAATTCGGCGAACTGTGCTTCTCGCGCCGCGAACTGCCCGGTGAGTGCGCCCGCGTTCTGCACCACGGCCCGCACGTCGTCCCCTCGGTCTGCCAGCAGTCGGTCCAGATGGTCGAACATCGACCTCAGCTGGGCGATGGGTTCCCCAATCTCGAGGTCCTGACGCTGTATCTCGTTCCCCAGATCCGCGAGCGAGTCGGTGACCGACTGCACCGCGCCCTGACGGGCCGTGACGGCGGTGATCAAGCGCTCGAGGTTCTCGATGAGCGCACCGAGTTGTTCGCTGTTGCCTCCGACGACTGCGGTTGCGCGCGAGATGTTTCCTATGGCGTCGTTGATCTGCGGCCCGAGACCGGCCGTTCTGTCGGCGAGGACGGACAGAGCGCCCCCGACATCGGCGCCTTCTCCGCCGGTACCACTGTCGGGTCCGAGCGCTGTGACGATGGTGTCGAGGCTGTCCTGCAGTTGGTCCCAGTTGATCGGGGAGTGACTGCGTTCGACTCCGATGACCTCGTCGCCGAGGACGGGTCCGCCGCGGTATGCCGGTCCGAGTTCGACGAAGCGGTCGCTGACGACCGACGGGTTCATGACGAATGCCTGTGCGTCCGCGGGGATGTCGACGTCGCCTGCCACCGTCATGGTCACGCGGACCGAGGTGCCCTGTGGAGAGACGGTATCGACGGTTCCTACCGGGACCCCGAGGACCTGGACCGGGCTACCGGGGTAAATTCCGTTGATGTAGGCGAAATCCGCTGTGACGGTCGTGTTGTCGTCTGTTTCGTAGAACACGAACCACGCGCTTGCGGTCACTGCGACGGTGACGAGCGCGAGAACTGCTCGGGTGTTCATCGGGTGCACCCCTGTTGGACTCCGAGGGAGCAGAGAAGGTTGTCCGGGATCGGTCCTGCGGGGGCGGAGACGTCGACCCAGTTACCGTTGCCCGTGGCGTCGGTGACGGCGCGTAGGGCAGGAGGAAGCGTCGTCAGGAGCGTGTCGATGTTCTGTCCGTTCCGTTCGAGGGTGTCGGTCACCGACGTCATGTCGACCAGGAGTCGGTCGAGTTCGTCGGAATTGTCGTCGAGGAACGCCGACGCGGTGCCGATCAGCGTTCGGAGGTCGGTGACCACGCGGCCGAGCGCGGTTCGGCGATCCGACAACGTGGACAGCACGAGCTGGGCGTTCCCGAGGAGTGCCGTCACCGACTGGCTTTCTGCGGCGACGGTCGACGTCAGCGACTGTGCGACGTCGAGCAGGCTCGCAATCTTGTCGTCGTTGCGGGCCAGGACCTCCGACGCCGCACTGATACCGGTGAGAGCATCGGACATCACGGAGGAGTCGTCCGGCACGGTGTCGCGCAGGGTGGTGACCATGGATTCGAGTGCGGACACGTCGAGTTCTTCGGCGACAGTGCGGACTTCGGTTCCGATGTCGTCGAGAGAATAGGGTACCGACGTCCGTTCCGTCGGGATCGTTCGATCGTCGCCGACGGGTCCGCTTCCGTCGGGAACGATCTCGAGGTATCGCTTCCCGAGAATCGTGCGAAGTTTGACGGCCGCGTGGGTGCGGTCGCCGAGAGGCTGGGCACGGTCGAGTCGGAAGTGGACCTCGACGTGATCTCCGGCGAGTTCGACGCTGTCGACGCGGCCGGCAGGCACACCGGCGAGGAACACGGGGTCGGATTCGGTGAGGCCGCCTGCGTGAGCGAATTGAGCTGTGTACGGCGCAGTTCGAATCAGGTACCAGCCCTGTGGAATCAGGAGGGCGGACGCGAGAAGGACTGTCACGGCGAGAATTCCGACGACGCCGAGTCTGGTGGTGTTCATCGGCAGATCTCCGTGTGCGCGTCGCCGAAGATGTTCGTTTCGGCGTCGCCCGCCTTCAGGGTGAAGTTGCAGGTGTAGAGGTTCAGCCAGCCGCCGTAGTCGCCGATGCTGTTGATGGAGTTCGCCAGCTCGGGCAGCAACGTCATGGTGCGATCGAACTGCTCGGTGTTGGGAATCCACGATTGCGTCGTCGCACGTAGGTCGGCGACGGCGCCGTCGAGTGGCGTCGACGCGTCGGTCGCCAGTTCGGCCAGTGCCGCCACGGCGGTCGATCCGTCGTCGAGAAGGGTGATGAGGGATTCGTTACGGTCGGCGACGACCTGGCTCATATCGGTCAATCCGGTGATCAGGCGGGTGATGTCGGCGTCGTGGCTGTTCATGGCCTGCAACACCGCGTCGAGGTCGGCGATCAGGTCGCCGAAGATCCGGTCGTTGTTCGCGAGTCCCTGCGTCACGCCGGCGACGTGACGCAGAAGCGAGTCGACGGTGCCCGCTTCGCCCTGGAAGGCGTCGGTGATGGACCGAGCCAACGCGTTGACCTGGCTGGGTTCGATGGCGTCGAACAGTGGTTTGAAGCCGTTGACCAGGGCCGTCAGGTCGACGGGTGGCGACGTGCGGTCCAGGGGAATCGTGGAGTCGAGGGTTCCGGCTGGGTCCTCGGGTGGCACGAGCGCAAGATAGCGGGCGCCGAGCATGTCGCCGTATCTGATTGCAGCCGTGACGTTTCCGGGAATCGGCACGGAGGTCTGCACGTCGAAATCGACCACGGCGATGGTTCTGGCGCCGTCGGTTTCGTAGCGTACGTCGTCGACCTTGCCGACGCGTACACCCGCGAGCGTGACGTCGTTTCCGGTGCGGAGCCCTTCGACACCGGTGAATTCTGCACTGTGAGTTCTCGTCTCACCGCTCACCGGCACACTGAGGGTGTCGACGACAACTACGGCGGACAGTAACCCTGCCACCGCGAACGCAGCGAGTGCGAACATCGGACGTGCCAGCGAGGTCATCGAATGGTCACCTCCGTTCCGCGGAGAAGGGGAGCGAGCAGCATCGTGCTGGCGGGGTTCAACGGTTCGGATGTCCCGGTCGCGCTCTCCTGCACTTCGGCAAGTGCGCAGTTCGGCCCGTTCAGCCCGGGATAGCGGGGGCACTCCGCCGCGGTGTAGGGCAGCGGCGACGAGAAGTCCGGGACGGCGGTGATGTCGAAGCGACCGGTCGCGAAGATCCGCGCTCCCGCTGCTCCGAACGGTGCGAACTGGTCCAGTGTCGACGCGAGGCCAGATGAGTTCTCGGCCACCGTGTTGAGCACGGGCGCGCCGCGACGAACGACGGTGATGGCGGCGGGCAGGGTCTCGTCGGCGACGGTCACTGCGGCGCCGCCGAGGCGCGCGGCCGTCGTCAACAATGTTTCGACTCCGGTCGAGTGGTCCAGCACGGTCTGCGACAGGCTGGTCGCCGCCTCGATGGTCGCCAGGACGTCGGGTGTTGCCGCAGCCGCTGCGTCGGCCACCTGCAGGGTCTGCGGGGTGCTGTCGAGGACGGCGTGGATGGACGGTTCGAGCGTCGTCGACAGTGATGCGAGCCGCTCGATCGTCGCGCCGAGTTGTTCACCTCGGCCGCGTAGGGCGGTGCTGATCGCCGTCAACGCGGCCTGTGCCTCGGCCGGTTTCAGGCTGTCCAGCAGGTCGGTGACCTGTCGATAGACTTCGCTCAGTTGCACGGCGTCCTGCCCGGTGTCCATCGCGAGTTCGTCGCCCGCGCGCAGCGGTTCGGTGCTTGCCCCGTCGTGGTCGACGAGGCGCAGGTAGACGTCGCCGAACAACGTCCGCGGTACGACGCGTACGAGCGCCGACGCGGGGACCTCGGTGTCGAGGCGCATGGTGACGCGGGAACGATCGACGCCGCTGTCGATGTCCACGACTTTTCCGACCTGCACTCCGTGGTACTGGACGCCGATTTCACCGATCAGTAGGCCCGCGGACGACGGGATCTCCGCGTACACCTCGGGGGCACGCTCGAAGGCGCCGTTCCCGTACGCCACAGCGGTGACGGCTGCGACCACGAGGGCTGCGGCCATGGCCATTCCGCGCAGGGCGAGCGTTGTCCTGCTCGGACCGAGTACACGTGGTGTCACGACACACCGAGCCCGGGGACGGAGGGGACGACGCCCCAGAGAACGAAGGTGAGGAACACGTCGGTTATACCGATCGCGAGGATCGACGTACGAAGCGCGCGTCCGGCCGCCCGTCCGACGCCCTCGGGGCCACCGGATGCGTGAAAACCGTAGGAGCAGTGCACGAGTGCGACGATGATCGCGAACACGACGGCCTTGACGACCGAGTAGACGAGGTCGCCGGGGGACAGTGCGAGGTGGAAGTAGTAGTCGTAGGTCCCGGCCGAACTGCCCCCGAAGGTGACGACGACCAAGCGCGTCGCGACGAACGTCGCGATGAGTCCGACCATGTAGATCGGCACGATGCAGATCACCGCTGCGATCACCCGAGTAGTCGCCAGAAAGGGTATGGGGCGCACCGACATGGAGTCCAGCGCGTCCACCTCGTCGGAGATCCGCATCGCGCCGAGTTGCGCGGTGAACCCGGTCCCCACCTTGGCGGCGAGGGCGATGCTGGCGATGACGGGTGCAAGTTCGCGGGTGTTGGCGATGGCGGAGAGCAGGCCGGACAGCGACGTGAGGCCGATCAGGTCCAACCCCCTGTAGGTCTCGACGCCGACCATCATCGCGGCAACGGCGGACATCGCGAACACGATGCCGATGGTTCCGCCGCCGGCGAGCAGTGACGCGTAGCCGAAGCTGACCTCGCCGACGTGCTGTGCCACGTGCTTGGGGTAGCGGCGAAGGGTGTACGGCACGGATGCGACGGTTTCGGCGTAGAACGTCACGTGACGGCCGAGTTCGGCGAAGACGTTCGTGACACCCCGGCCGCGCCGTCTGAGCCGAACGAAACTGTCGTAGTTCATCAATAGGTCCCCACCGCGGGAACGATCACTGCATATAGTTGCGAGAGAACGGTGTTGACGACGAACACCATGACGAAGGCGAGAACAACGGCTTCGTTGACGGCGTCGGCGACCCCGCTCGGTCCGCCCTTGGTGTGCAGCCCCTTGTACGACGCGATGAGAGTCGAGGTGATCGCGAAGCACACGGACTTGACCATCGCCATCGCGAAATCGGACACTCGGCCGTATTCGCTGAACGTGGCGAGGAATGCGCCTGCGGATTGATCGGCGACGAAGACCTGGTAGAAGAAGCAGGCACCCACTCCGACGACGGTGACCATTCCGCACACGGCGAGTGCGACGAACATCGACGCGATCAACCGGGGCACGACGAGCCTGGCGATGACGTCGAGCCCCATCACCTCCATGGCTGCGATCTCCTCGCGGATGGTGCGCGAGCCGAGGTCGGCGCAGATCGCGGACCCGGCGACCCCCGCCAACATCAATGCGCAGACGAGCGCGGCAGCCTGGCCGACGACCACGAAGGCGACGACTGCGCCCGAATATGCTCCGGCACCAAGTCTTCCGGCCAGCGAACCGACGGACACCGCGATCAACACCCCGATGGGAAGCATCAGCAGCAGCGCCGGGATCGTGCACACCCGGGCGACGAACAACGCCTGGGTGACCGTCTCCGTGAGCGAGAGCCTCTGTTGTGCGATCGTGGTGACCGTGCGGGTCGCCGCGGTGACCGAGAACGCGATCAGACCGCCGACCTGGTTCGCGAGGTCGCGCGTCGGCGACGCTTTCGCCGTGGGGTCGACAGTCACCGGTTACGCGGGTGTCGGCGAATAGGACGTGCGCAGTGCAACTTTGACGACTTTGCCGCTGGCGTTGCGGGGGAGTGAATCGACGACGACGAGCTCCTTGGGGTGCTTGTACCTCGCCAGGTGATCCCCGAGCCACGAGGTCAACTCGGCCAACGTGAAATCGTAGGGGTCGTTCAGGGCGACGACGGCGACCGGGACTTCGCCCCACTTTCCGTCCGGGCGTCCGATGACGGCTGCCTCGAGAATGCGCGGATGCCCGTACAGGACGTTCTCCACCTCGGCGCAGTAGATGTTCTCACCGCCGGAGATGATCATGTCCTTCTTACGGTCGACGACGAACACGAATCCTTCGTCGTCCTGCCTGACCAGGTCGCCCGAGTGGAACCAACCGCCGTGGAAAGCGTCGGCGGTGGCGTCGGGGTTCTGCCAGTACTCCTGCATGAGAGTGGGTCCGCGGTAGACGATTTCACCGATCTCGCCGGTCGGTACGTCGTTCATCTCGTCGTCGACGATCCGCGCCGACACAGTGGGTACGACGCGTCCGACCGAGCCCAGTTTGCGTAGCGCGTCTTCGCCGTCGAGCACGCAGGTGATGGGCGACATCTCGGTCTGGCCGAACACTGCCACGTTCAGGGCGTTCGGGAACGTCTCGGCCATGGCTTTCAAGATCGTGTCCGACGCCGGTGCCGCGCCCCACGAGATGACGCGAAGGCTCAGATCTCTCGGCTTGCGTGTCTGCTCGGTGCACATGGCCTGCCACTGCACGGGCACGAGGAACAGGGTGGTGACTCCTTCTTCGGCGAGGACGTCGAGAAGGGTCGAGGGATCGAATGCACCGACGGGGTAGATCACCGTCGGTATGCCCAGTTGCAGACTGGGTGCGAGGCTGCCGAGGGCGGCGATGTGGAACATCGGCGATGCGCAGAAGCCGACCTCGTCGACCCCGTGCATCTGCAGTGCTCGAATACAGGTCAGCGACTGGGCCTGCATGTTGGAGTGTGTCAGCACAGCGCCTTTGGGCCTACCCGTGGTGCCCGAGGTGTACATGATGAGCGCGGGCGCGTCGTCGCGCACGTCGACAGGTGGTGCAGGCTGCGCGGCGGCGAGCAGTTCTTCGTAGGCGTCGCCGACGACGATGATGTCGCCCAGTGAATCGACCTGTGCGGCAACTGCATCGGCCAAGGGCGACAACTTCTCGTCGGTGATCAACAGGTGGGAACCGCTGTTCTGCGCGAGGTAGGCGACTTCGGGCGGGGTCATGCGGAAGTTCACGGGCACGGCCAGTGCACCGAGTGCGTTGATCGCGAGCACGGCTTCCAGGTACTCGGGCCGGTTGAGCATCAGGATCAGGACGCGGTCCCCTGAGCCGACCCCTCGTCGGCTCAGGACACCGGCGAACCTGCCGACCCTGCTCTCGAGCTGGGCCCAGGTGATGGTGGCGCCCTGGAAGCGCAGGGCCGTTGCGTCGGGTTGCATCAGTGCATGCCGGCGAACCTGGTTGTTCCAATTGTTTCGAATCGAACGATGGGGTTCGTTCAGGGGAGCGGACATCACTCTTCCTCTTTCGTCGAAGGCGGGATGTGCAGTGAGCGTACCCCCGGCAGGCCTAGCCCGAGGGCGAATCGAGACGTTTGTTTCTGCACGTCATAGCCATTTAAGTTTGCGGTGATTCGCCTTTGCGGCCGAGTAGTGCGCCTACTCGATCGCGAAATTCCGGCGCAGTCAGCAGTTCGATCTGCCTTCCCTTTCGCGTGCCAACGCATCGCCCAGAAGCGCGAGCGTCGATGCCGTCAGGGCCTGTTTTGTCAGACGAAGGGCGCGGGCCGGTCCGTGTGCCAGTCGGCGCGCGACCGATGCGACCGTGCCGGCGAGCTCGTCCGCCGGAAGCGCCTGGGTGATCAGGCCCGACGCGGCGGCGTCGCGCGCGGTCATCGGCTCACCGAGTAGTGCCATCGCGGCGGCTCGGGCGCGTCCTATCGCTGCCGGGACGAGCAGGCTTGCCCCGCCGTCGGGCATCAGCCCGACGCCGGTGAAGGCCAGGAGAAAGGTCGCGTCCTCGGATGCATAGACGAGGTCGGCGGCCAGTGCCAGTGACACTCCGATGCCCGCAGCGATGCCGTTGACCTGCGCGATAACCGGAACAGGTGCGTCGATGACGGCCCTGATCAAGGACGACGCGACGTCCATCGTGTGGTCGGCCTGCAGGCGTGCTTCGGCGTCGGTGGTCGGTCGTGCGCGGGAGAGTTCGACGATGTCGGCTCCGGTGCTGAACGCCGGTCCGCGCCCGGTGATCACGACGACCCGTACGCGCGGCCCGAGTGCGGTGAGTGCGTCGATCAGTGCAGCTGTGGTGGCGCCGTCGAGAGCATTCATCCTCTCGGGTCGATCGATTTCCAGCGTGAGTACGCCGTCGTCTTCGGTTCTGTGCAAACCGTGGGTCATCGAGAGCTCCAGCCAGGTGTCAGGACGTGGGGCGGATGCAGCGGGGGTGCCTGCGAATTGCGGCTAACTTAACTCCTCAAATCGAATGTCTGTCAAGGGTCGTGGAAATTTCCTGAACCGACGGGCCGGCGGCGGTCACGCGCTATCATGGTTTCTGCTGCTCGTGAGCGGCTTCTCGAGCGGTGGCGCGGTGACGGATGGAGGTGTGGTGGCGGAAGCGGAAGTGACGGTGAAACGTCGACGTCCTAGAAATCGGAAGGCGCAGATTCTCACGGCTGCGGCCGAGGCGTTCAGCGAACGTGGCTACCATCCGGTCGGCATCGACGACATTGCTGCGACGGTCGGTATCTCCGGCCCGGCGCTCTATCGTCATTTCCCGACGAAGTACGCATTGTTCGTACACACCGTCATGCGGTTGGCGGATCAGCTGCTGGCCGCGACGGATCCCGCGGTGGTCACCGAGGGCGATCCAAAAGCGCGTGTCGAGGCCATGATCACCGCGATCATCCGTACGACCATCGACAACCGCCGGACCGGTGGTCTGTACCGCTGGGAGGGGCGGTACCTGATGGGCGAGGACAAGACATCGTTGCGGGACAAGTTGTACACCCTGCACGGGCGGGTTGCCGAGCCGCTTCGTCGGGTGCGTCCGGCGTTGACGGAAGCCGACGCCGCTCTGCTTGCCACGGGCGCGATCAGTGTCGTGGCGAGCGTGACGGCACATCGAACTGCACTGTCCGCCAAGCAGATCGAGGTCACTGTTCTGGACGCGGCGTGGTCGGTTCTACGGACGGATCTACCGGAGATCTCGACGGACGAGCCGGGTGCAGAGCGTGTCGGCGAGCGTGCAGGAGATTCCAAACGTGAAGTGCTGCTGCGGGAATCGATGCAATTGTTCTACCAGCACGGATATCACGACGTCAGTATCGAGGACATCGGCGCGGCAGCCGGTATCAACGCTTCCAGCGTCTACCGTCATTTCTCGAGCAAGGCCGATCTGTTGGCTGCGGCGTTCCACCGCGCGAACGAGCGGCTGATCGCGACACTGGACGAGGCACTCGAGGTATCGACGGAACCGGAGGCCGCAATCGCGACGCTGTGCCGGCTCTACACCGAACTGACGTTCCGGCAGAGCGAGCTCGTGGCCGTCTACTTCGCGGAGATCGGTAATCTTCCGGCCGACCAACGGTCCGGGCTTCGGAACGTGCAGCGGCAGAACATCGAACAGTGGGCCCGGCTGCTGCGTGATGCGCGGCCCGAGCTGCCGGTGGTCACATCACGATTTCTGGTCCACGCGGCACTCGGGATCGTCTTCGATGTCGGCCGCGCGGTGCGCTTCGATCGGTCCGACACCACGGTCACGCGGGTGACCGCGGTCATGACCTCGGTGCTTCTGAGCTGAGGCTCAGTGTGCGCGCCGCGCCAGCGCGGACTTCACGCCCAACTGTGCGAGAACGACGATGACACCGACGATCAGGCCGAGCAACGCCGACGCGAGGGTGTTGACGATCCAGGCGAGGATCGGCCCGACCCCGGCGATGTCGTGCACGGCTTCCTCGCCGTGGTGGACGAGCTCGTAGAGGGGGTGAAAGCCGAGCTCGTCGATTCCGACGAGGAGGATGTGGCCACCGACCCACAGCATCGCCGCGGTGCCGACGATGCCGAGGAACGACATGACCTTCGGCATCGCCTTGACGAGCCCACGGCCGAACTTCTCGACGAATCCCGTCGACTTGTCCGCCAGTCGCAACCCGATGTCGTCCATCTTCACGATCAGACCGACGACGCCGTAGACGATCACGGTGATGACAACGGCCACGACCGCCAGGATGATCAGCCTGCTCCAGAAGCCCTCGGCAGCAATCGTGTCGAGCGCGATAACCATGATCTCGGCGGAGAGAATGAGGTCGGTGCGGACAGCGCCGGAGACGACGGAGTCCTCGTCCTTCGGTTCGTCGGCTGCGTCGTCGTGGTGGTCACCGTGGCCGAAGACAGCGCCCCAGATCTTGTGCGCAGCTTCGTAGGCGAGGTAGCAACCACCCAACATCAGAATCGGTGTCAGCAGCCACGGCAGGAACTGGCTCAGCAGCAACGCGATCGGAAGAATGATCAGCAGTTTGTTGCGCAGCGAGCCGATCGCGATGCGCTTGATGATCGGAAGCTCACGCTCGGCAGCGAGGCCGCGGACGTACTGAGGCGTCACCGCGGCGTCGTCGATCACGACACCCGCAGCCTTGGCCGTCGCACGTCCCGTTGCAGCGCCGACGTCGTCGATGGAGGCCGCGGCCAGGCGCGCGAGGGCGGCCACATCGTCCAACAGGGCAACAAGTCCACCCGCCATCACTGGCCTCCACTTCGAATCGTCCGACCTACCGCGTCAACGCAGGCAGCCCACTCGAGAACGATACCGCCTGCACAGGTAATGCTTTGGTCAAGTCGAGTTGTTAGCATGCGTCACATGTCGTCGACTCGAAAGCTCGTTGCCGGTTTGTCCGCCTCCGTGTTGATGCTGGCGGGGGCGGCCACCGCTCACGCGGCACCCGTCAACGTTCCGTGGTCTCCTGACACGTCCGTCGACAGCGACCTCGAGTTCGTGTCCGACGGCGTCACCTACTACGGCAGTCTGCGGCCCGCGATCGGTGAGGTTCGCGGTGCTGCTCTGCTCCTGCCGGGCAGCGGACCGATCGATCGCAACGGCAATTCGCCCGAAGGAAACATCACGCCGAACACCATCGCCTATCTCGCCGACGCACTCGCAGCCAAGGGCATCACGACTCTGCGCTTCGACAAGATCGGAACGGGCCGCACCGGTACCGAGGGAATCGACACTTCGGTACCGCTCGGATTCACCCAGCAGATCGACACCGCCGAAGCCGCGGCCGCAGCGCTCTCCGACGCCACCGGCATCAGCGGCGAGAAGTTCTCCGTGCTCGGACACAGTGAAGGCGGGCTGACTGCACTGGCCCTCGCGGACCGCGGCGTCGAGATCGGAAACCTCGGCCTGCTGGCCCCGTTGGCCATCCGCTACCTCGACCTGCTCCACGCTCAGCTCGACCGCGTCCTGGACAACGTCGTCGCCTCGGGTGAAATGACACCGGACGAAGCCGACGCCGAGCGAGTCCGAGTCGACGAGACCATCGACGCCATCCGCAACGGACGCCCGGTTCCGTACCCCGACGACGAAATCCTGGCGTCCGTAGGACTCAGCGACTCGGGCGCGAAGTTCTTCTCCGAGGCCGACGCGCTGGACCCCGCCGTTCTCGCAGCCGCACTTCCCGCCGACACCGACGTACTGCTGACCTGCTCGGAGAAAGACCTCAACGTCTCCTGCGGACAGACCGACCGCGTCGCCGACGCACTCGCCGGACGCGACCTGCAGTACTCGCGCTTCGTCAACTCGTCGCACATGCTGAGCGAACTCGGCCCGCTCCCGGCAACCGGCCTGGACATCTACGCCCCGCTGCCCCAGTCGTCAGAGTTTCGCGGTGCTCTCGACGCCTGGGCGGACAGCGCTCTGTCCTGACGCACCAGGGTACGGACACGTGATCGCACCGAGATCGCTCGGCCGATAGTTGTTCGGGTAACCCGGGTAGGTCTTGTTGTGGGGGTCGGTGGTGCTGCGCGAGGACTTGCGGGTCGGGAGGAATCTCTCGGCCCGCGCCTTCGTTCGTAGGCCCGCCACAGCAAGGCGTCGAACAGTGGGGGAGCCTGCGGGGAAGCCGAACGCGTGGGCCATCTTCTCGTCGAGAAGAGCGAACACGCCCTGCGCGACGGCGGGGCGCAGAGGCGTCGGGAACCAGGAGCAGAACAGGTCGAGCGTGTACGTGCCGACTTTGTGGTTGTCCTCGGTGTACCGGAACGTGCGGTCCTCGTAGTCCAGTTTGAACCGGGCGAGCTCGGTGTAGGACTCTGGAATGTCCTTGATGCCCATGCGAATTCCGACCTGGCGGTAGAAGTGGAACGTCGCCAGGCGCTCCGAGGGATGCAGTCTGCGCCACCCGAAGGTGTCGATCCACTCGATCGGTTCGTAGATGAAGGTCGTCAGCACGTAGAGCATGTCGTCGTTCGAGATGGCGTACTGCGAGTGCATCCGGTTGACCATGCGTAGCGCTTCGCGGCCGCGCTCGGAATCGTAACCGTGCTCGACCATCTCGCCCATCAGCAGCGCGGTGTCGTCGTAACGCCGTTGCGGCCGGTCACGGAACTCACCGGTCTTCTCCAGCAGTTCGGAGATGGTGGGAACGCAATAGGTTCGGAACAGAGCGAATTCGAGGGCGCGTTGGTAGTCCCACGGGAACTCGTATCCGGCAGTGATGCGGTGAATGGTGTGGCAGTCCGCAACCGGGTCCAGTTCCTCGATCCGCTTCAGCCAGCCGTAGCGGCCGCGTTTCGGAGTGAGGTCCTGCGTCGTCGTCATGGCGTCAGCCTCTGCCGTGGCGAAGCTTGAGTACCAGTGCGGAGATCTTGAGATCGCGCGCTTTTCTTCGCATCGTCAGCAGATTGAGCGGCGCGGCGAACTTCTGCACGGCAAGGGATTTGACGGTACTGAACTCGCGGAGACCGTCGGCGCCGTGGATGCGGCCGAAGCCGGAGTCCCCGGTCCCGCCGAACGGCAGCGCTGGAATGCCGGCGAAGCCCAGGACGGAGTTGACGGTCACGACGCCGCAGTCGAGCTTCTCCGCCGCGCGTCGTCCGGCTGCGTTGTCCTTGGTGAACACCGATGCACCGAGGCCGTAGGACGATGCGTTGGCACGTTCGATGCCCTCGTCGAGATCGCGAACCTTGTTCACGACGACGGTGGGACCGAACGTCTCCTCGGTGATCGCTGTGGAGTTCTCGGGTACGTCGGTGAGAATCACCGGGTCGATGTACGGGCCGTGCAGTGAATCCAGCCCTCCCAGAACGGCTCTGCCGCCCTTGGCGAGTGCGTCCTCGATCTGGGATCGGACGATGCCGCTCTGCTTGCCCAGTGTCATCGGGCCGTACGAGGACGTGCCCGCGCCTCCGGGTTTCAGGGCTTTCGCCGACGCGGCGAACTTCCGCAAGAACTCGTCGTAGACTGGTGCGGCGACATAGATGCGCTCGACGCCCGCGCACGTCTGGCCGGCGTTGCCCATGGCCCCGAAGGTCGCGAACTCCACTGCCGCATCGAGATTCGCGTCGGCGTCGACGAGCATGGCGTCCTTTCCTCCGCACTCGGCGACCAGGGGGGTGAGGGACTGAGCGCACGTCGCCATGACCTTCTTGGCGGTCGCGGTGGACCCGGTGAATGCGATCTTGTCCACACCCGCGGTGCACAGCGCGGTTCCGGTCGAGCCGTCTCCGGTGATCGTCTGGAACACCGGATGCGCAGCAGCGATGGACTCCCACTTCTGTGCCAGCCAGACCCCGACGCCTGGTGTCAGTTCGCTGGGCTTGAACACCACGGTGTTGCCGGCAGCGAGCGAGTACGCGATGGATCCCATCGGGGTGTAGAGCGGGTAGTTCCACGGCCCGATGACGCCGACGACGCCGAACGGCCGGTACCCGACGTAGGCCTGTTGGTTGGGGCTGATCAAGCCGGAGGACACCTTGCGTTGTTTCAGGATCTTCTCGGCGTTGCGGGCGGCCCAGTCGATGTGTTCGACGCCCAGCATGACCTCGAGCAGGGCGTCCTCGTCGGGCTTGCCGCTCTCGGAGGCGATGACGTCGGCGAGAGATTTCGCGTCGCGCGCGATGGCGCTCTTGAACTCGAGCAGCCAGCGCTTGCGGCCGGTGAACCCCTGGACGTCCCACCACCTGGCGGCGGATCGTGCGCGGTCGACGGCGGCCGACACCTCGGCGTCCCCGGCAATCGGATAGGTAGCGAGTACGTCACCGGTGCGTGGGTCGAGGCTGTCGAACGTACGGGCTTTCGTCTCTACGACCTGGTCCGTCATGGTTGTCCTCCGCGTTGTCGAAATCGCATCACATATATTTGATGTGATTTACTGTTGTGGAGCTCACACTATGCGCCGCGTCCGGTCGATGACAACCCTCCGCATCCCGGCGCTCTACCGTCTGGAGCACTTCATGAGTACGGACTTCACCCAGGAACAAGAATCCTTCGCCACGGCGGTCGCCGCGTTCTGCGCCCGCGAAGCAGGTACTCGGGAGCAGCGCGACGCGTTGGCCGAGCACGGGCAGCACACGCACAACCAAGGCCTGTACGACAAAATGGCCGAACTCGGGTGGCTCGGTGCCACGATTCCCGAGGAATACGGCGGAGCCGACGGCAGCGTCGTCGACATGTGCATTCTCCTCGAACAGGCTGCCAAGGGCATGGCCCCTATCGGCGGCATCGGCCCCACTCTCATCACCGGCGCCGCTTACGAGAAGTTCGGCACCGCCTCGCAGAAGGGAGCAGTGCTCGGCGGCATCGTCGCGGGCAAGAGTTACTCGATCTCGATGTCCGAGCCGGAAGCAGGCTCCGACGTCGGGAACCTCAGTTGCAAGGCCGAGAAGACCGAGGGTGGCTGGCTCATCAACGGCCAGAAGACCTGGTGCTCCAACGCGCACTTCGCGGATCGCATTCTGTTGGTTGCGCGAACAGGCAGGAGCGTAGCCGGCGGAGTGACCCGACAGGAGCGCGGGGAAGGGAAGCACGAGGGACTGACGATGTTCGATGTGCCCGCCGACATCGACGGACTCAACATCGTGGGAATCGGCACGATGGGCGGCAAGGAGGTCAACGACCTCTACTTCTCCGATTGCCTGCTCCCCGAGGATTCGGTGGTCGGAGTCGAAGGGCAAGGATGGGCGCAGTTGATGACAGGCCTGAACATCGAGCGCCTGATTCTGGCGGCGATGATGCTCGGAACAGCTCAACGCGCATTCGACGACACCCTCGAATTCATCACGCAGCGTAAGCAATTCGGTCGTCCCGTCGGCACCTTCCAAGCGCTGCGTCACCGCGTGGCAGACCTTGCGACGGAGATCGAATGCGGCCGACTGCTGGTGTACCACGTCGCCCGGCTCGTCGACGAGAACCCGACGAAGCTGTTCCCGCGGGAAGCATCGATGGCGAAACTGAAGCTGACCGAAACCGCCAAGAAGGTCGCACTCGAAGGCATGCAGATGATGGGCGGTTACGGATACGCCACCGAATTCGACATGGAGAAGCACGTCCGCACCACGCTCGTCTCGTCGATCTACGGCGGTACCAACGAAATCCAGCGTGACATCATCGGCAAGACATACGGGCTGTGACCGCCTCGGTACTGCGACGGCGGCCGCAACTGTCGGAAGAGGTTGCGGCGCGCCTGCGAGCGCAGATCATGTCGGGAGTGCTCGGGCCGGGCACGTTCGTGCGCATCGACGACACCGCAGCAGATCTCGGCGTCAGTGCTACTCCCGTCCGTGAAGCACTCGTGACGCTGCGCGGTGAGGGTCTCGTCGAGCAAGTGCCCAATCGCGGCTACCGCGTCGGCGAACTCAGCCGCGAGGACATCGACGACATCTTCTGGCTGCAAGGCACCATCGCCAGCAAACTCGCCAGACGAGCAGCACGCGTCATCACCGACGTGCAGATCGAAGGGCTCGTCGGCCTCAACGCCCGGCTGCGGGACGCAGTGGCGCGCGCCGACGCGCAGGCCGTCGAAACCTGCGAGTTCGAGTTCCACCGCTTCATCAACCGGGTGGCGGGCGGAAAGAAGTTGGCGTGGTTCCTCTTCGGAGCCATCCGCTACACCCCGGCCAGGCTCTACGCCTCGGATCCGTCGTGGGGCGAGCAGTCGGTTCGCAGTCACGACGCTCTGATCGCGGCCTTCTCGCGATGCGACTTCGACACCGTCGGAGAGCTGATGCGCAGGCAGTTCGCCGATGGCGCGGAGCGCCTGGTTGCGCACCTCGGTCTTCCGTGACACCGGGTCAGGCAGGAGTGGAGCCTGCGGAATGACCATGGGGCGCAGGAGTGGAGCCTGCGGAATGACCAGACCGGGCAGGAGTGGAGCCTGCGGAATGACCAGGAGGAGCAGGAGTGGAGCCTGCGGAATGACCAGGAGGAGCAGGAGTGGAGCCTGCGGAATGACCAGACCGGGCAGGAGTGGAGCCTGCGGAATGACGGGTCTGGGAAGGGGCGGCGGCGAGGAGTAGGTCCGTACACCAGTTCACCACGGCATCTTCGTCGAGAACAAGCTCGCCGCCCAGCCATGCGGTCAACACCTGGGCGAAGCCGCCGACGACGAAGTGGGTCGTGAGGTCGAGGCGCTCGATGGTGTCGGTGGTGTCGGTGGCGTAGAACTCGCTGGCCTGCGAGGCAAGCAGTCCGGCGAACATCTGTGTCGACTCGGATCGTTTGGCGGCGAGAACGTCGTTGCTCAGGGTCGCAGAGAAGAGCAGTCGGCCTCGGCGTGGGTCCTCGGCGACCAGACGCACGATCGTGTGTACTGCGGCGTGGACGCGGTCGTGTTCGGTGTCGGGTGCGGTGCCGACGGCTGCCAGGGTCGTCGTGGTGATCTCACCGATCACGTGGTCGTACACCGCTTGCATCAGGTCGTTCTTGTCGCTGAAGCTCTCGTAGAAGTAGCGGGAGGCGACGCCTGCTCGGCGGCAGACGCCGCGCACGGTCAGTTCCGGTTCGGTCGTTCCGAGCAGGTCGAGGCCCGCTTCGACGAGGGCTCGGCGACGTTCGGCGACCCTGGCCGAGCCGTCGACTCCGCCGTAGGTGCGCGGTGATTCGGCCATGGACACATCTTGACATCGATCGTCCAGCGGGCCTAGCGTCATCTGAACACGCACGTATGCAGATATCCGATCAGAAGGATTCGCCATGACAGTCGACAACGAACTGCTCCGCAAATCGATGACCGGGGTCGGCTTGCTCGCCGGTGGCGCCAACGTCATCATGCAATTGGGACATCCGGCCGTCGGGTACGGAGTGTTCGAGAGTCGCGTCGAAAGCGGCCAGATCAACCGACATCCGGTCAAGCGGACCCGCACCACCCTGTCCTACCTGGCCGTCGCAGGCATGGGGGATGACGACGTGAAGGCCGCATATCGTAAGGCGACCAACAGATCTCACGCGGCTGTCAAGTCCACTGCGGACAGTCCCGTGAAGTACAACGCTTTCGACCCGAACCTGCAGCTGTGGGTGGCTGCGTGCCTGTACCGCGGTTTCGAGGACGTCTATTACGCGCTCTACGACGAACCGGACTCGGAGTTTCTCGACGAGATGTACCAGCGGTGTCATGTTCTCGGGTCCACGTTGCAGATGCCGCCCGACATGTGGCCCGCGGACCGCATCACGTTCGAGAAGTACTGGGACGCAGCTCTGGCCGATGTGCACATCGATCCGACCATCCGTGGATATCTCTACGGAATAGCGTCCGCGACGTTCGTCAAACCCCGAGTGCTGCACCCGCTCATCGGCCCGTTCATGCGTTTCGTGACAACCGGATTTCTTCCCGAACGATTCAGGGACGAGATGGAACTGCCCTGGGACCCGATCAAGCAGAAGCGGTTCGATCGGCTCATGGGCACCCTCGCCGTGATCAACCGCGTGACGCCTCAGGTGGTGCGCGAAATGCCGTTCAATGTGCTGCTGTGGGACGTGCGTTCCAGAATCCGCGCGGGGCGGGCCCTGGTCTGATGTGAGTGGAAATGTAGTGCCTTCTGGTCGCTCCGCAGGCTCCGCTCCTGCCCCATGGCCTACATTTCCACTCACATAGGGGTCAGCTGAGATGCCGCGGCTGCGGGTGGTCCTTGTGCGCCTCGTCGGAGCCGACGCGGTCCTGCGCCCCCTCACCCGAGCGCGCGTGCGGGGTCCCCGTGCGAACGAGCTGGATCACCACGGACTTCGAGGTCGGGCAATTGCTGTCGGTGGCCGTCGAGTCGAGCGGAACCAGGGGATTCGTCTCCGGGTAGTACGCAGCCGCGCACCCGCGCGGAGTGTCGTACTCGACTATGCGGAAGCCATCGGCGCAGCGGTCGACGTCGTCGTCCTCCCACCGCGTCAGCAAGTCCACGATGTCGCCGTCCTGGAAGCCGAGCGCCGCGATGTCCTCGCGATGCACGAACACCACGCGCCGTCCACCTTCGATTCCGCGGTACCGATCGCTCAGGCCGTAGATCGTGGTGTTGAACTGATCGTGGCTGCGCAGCGTCTGCAACAGCAGGTGGCCGTCGGGCACATGCAGCACGTCGATCGGCGACGTCGTGAATTCACCTCTACCCGAGGTGGTCTCGAACGTTCGTGAGTCGCGAGGTGGATGCGGAAGCACGAAACCGCCGGGCCGTCGGACATTGACCTCGTAGCCCTCGCACCCGTTGACGACGCGTGAGATGTGCGAGCGGATGGTGCTGTAGTTCTCGCGCATACCCTTCCAGTTGATACCGTGGCGGTCCCCGACGGCCGCCTCGGCGATACCGGTCAGGATGGCGACCTCGGATTTGAGCAGATCGCTCGCCGGCTTCAGCGGTCCGCGCGACGAGTGCACCGAGCACGTCGAGTCCTCGACGGAAATCCACTGCTCTCCGGTCGCCTGAATGTCCTTCTCGGTCCTACCGAGAGTAGGCAGGATGAGGGCGGTGTCGCCCGTGACAAGGTGTGAGCGGTTGATCTTCGTGGAGATGTGCACCGTCATCGCCATGCGCCGCATTGCGTCGAACGTGACTGTCGAGTCCGGCGTCGCCTGAACGAAATTGCCGCCGAGCCCGAGGAAGAAACTGGCCTTGCCGTCGCGCATGGCTCGAATGGAATCGACGGTGTCCAGGCCGTGCTCGCGCGGCGGGTCGAAGCCGAACTCGGCCTGGATGGAATCGAGGAAATGATCGGGCACCCGTTCCCAGATGCCCATCGTCCGGTCGCCCTGGACGTTCGAGTGGCCACGTACCGGAAGGAGGCCGGCGCCTGGCTTTCCGATGTTGCCCTGCGCGAACGCGAGATTGGTGACTTCCTTGATGGTGGCGACGGCGTTGCGGTGCTGCGTCAGACCCATCGCCCAGCAGAAGACGGTGGCCTTCGAATCGCGCAGCATCTGCGCGGCCTCGGTGATCTGGTGGCGGGACAGACCCGTCGACGCGGTCACGACGTCCCAATCGACGGCGGTGACGTTGGCGCGCCAGGACTCGAAGCCGGTGGTGTACTGCTCGACGAAGGCGTGGTCGATCGCGTCCCATTCGACGAGCAGCGACCCGATGGCCTGGAACAGTGCGAGGTCGCCGTTCACGCGAATCGGCAGGTGGAAGTCGGACAGGTCCGTTCCCGGCCCGACCATCCCGCGCGGCGTCTGCGGATTCTTGAAGTTGACCAGACCGGCTTCGCGCAACGGGTTGATCGACAGAATCTTGGCGCCGTTCTGCTTGGCCTTCTCCAGCGCGGACAGCATGCGTGGATGGTTGGTGCCGGGGTTCTGGCCTGCGAGGACGATCAGCTCGGCGTCGTACACGTCCTGGAGGGTGACGCTGGCCTTGCCGATGCCGATGGTCTCCTGCAGAGCGATCGACGTCGACTCGTGGCACATGTTGGAACAGTCGGGCAGGTTGTTGGTGCCGAACGCACGGGCGAAAAGCTGGTAGACGAAGGCGGATTCGTTCGACGCGCGGCCCGAGGTGTAGAAGATCGCCTCGTCCGGAGTGTTCAGAGACTTCAGATGGTCGCCGATGAGTCGGAACGCGTCGTCCCACTCGATCGGCTCGTAGAACCGTCCGCCGGGGAGTTTGACCATCGGGTGGGTGATGCGACCTTGCTGACCGAGCCAGTGCTCACTCATGGAGTCGAGCTCGGCGATGCTGTGGGCCGCGAAGAACTCCGGCGTCGCGCGGGTCGTCGTCGCCTCCTCGGCAACTGCTTTCGCGCCGTTCTCGCAGAACTCTGCCGCGTGACGGTGGCCGGGATCCGGGTCCGGCCACGCGCAACTCATGCAGTCGAAGCCCTCGGCCTGATTGAGGTCGAGGAGAGTCTTGGCGGTGCGCACCGGCCCCATGTGTCCGAGTGCGCGCTTCATCGACACCGCAACGGCGACGGGTCCGGCCGCATGTGTCTTGGGCTTGTCTATCTTCAGGTCGGCTTCGTCGTAGTCGCGCACGCGGTCCCTTTCCTCGCCGGTGACCGCGGCGCCCGCCGGGTCAGCCGAGAAGCTTTCCGACCAGGTCGACGTAGGACTGCTTCGCCGAATCCTGGCTGGTGCCCTCGAGCTTCGCCCAGGCGTCGTACTTGGCGCGGTTCACCATGTCCAGTCGTCCTGGACGCTTACCCGTGACGTCGCCGTTCGAACCTTGCTTGTACAACGAGTAGAGGCTCAGCAGGTCGTCGTTGCTCGGCTTGGAGGTGAGGGTCTTGACGTCGACTTGAGCTTGCTGGAAGGACTGATCGAGATCGGACATCTTCACTCCTGGGGCATGTGCGTCGGTGGTGCGGTCGCGTCGATCATGGCACGAGGGCGGAAGCGCTGGAAACCAGTCGGACGCAATGGGCTACGAACTTCTCTCGCGGTGTGCGGACGGTCCCGTCCAGGTATCCGACGAACAATGCGGTGAGCGCACCGACGACACCCACGGCAACCAGATGCCGGTCGTCCTCGGAGAGTTCCGTCAGCTGTGCCTCGACCAGGGAGACGAACGTGGGTGCGAGCGCGAGGCCGCTCCCACTGATAGCGGACTCCGACATCGGTGCCAGCAGCAGGACGCGACCGACGCTGGGCTGGTCGAGGACCAGTTCGACGAACGCGCGCACCGGGGCCTCCGGACTGGTGGCGGGTACCGCGCCGGCGATGGCGGCGCGCGCGAGCTCGCCGACGTGGCCGTACACCGCGCGGATGAACGTGTCGCGGTCGGTGAAGCTCTCGTAGAAGTACCGCTCGGTGAGTCCCGCCGTGCGGCAGACCGCCCGGACGGTGACCGACGGAGCCTTCGGGTCTCCCAGCATCTCGATCCCTGCGTCGAGCAGGGCGTGATAGCGCTGGTACTGCCTGTCCGCGAGGGATTGACTACGCATGTTGTCAATCATAAGCTGACAACATGCGTAGTCAGAATGAGCCGCTCGGACCTGACTCACTCACCTGGAAGTACTTCGGGGACTGGCGGGGCCTGCTACAAGGCGTCTGGGCGGGGTCGATGCAGAACATGCACCCGGGTCTCGGGGCTGGCGTCGAGCAACACTCCAAGTTCTTCGACGAACGGTGGGAGCGGCTCTACCGATCGCTCTACCCCATCGGCGGCGTGGTGTTCGACGGCGACCGGGCGGAACGGACCGCGCTGCAGGTGCGCGGCTACCACACCGACATCAAGGGCATCGACTCACAGGGCAGGCGGTACCACGCACTCGACCCGGAGACGTTCTACTGGGCGCATGCGACGTTCTTCATGGGCACTGTCCTGACTGCCCAGCACTTCATGGGCGGGGTCAGCGAGGACCAGAAGCGGCAACTTTTCACCGAGCACGTTCAGTGGTACCGGCTGTACGGCATGAGCATGAAACCTGTGCCGGAGACCTGGGAGGACTTTCAGCTCTACTGGAAGCGCATGTGCACCGAGGTTCTCGAGGACAACAGGGCAACTCGCGGAGTACTCGATCTGTCGCAGATCGAGCAGCCGCCCCTTGCGACCTGGATCCCCGACGCCGTGTGGGCGGTCATGCGGGTGCCGATCGCACGCGGTGTCGTGTGGATGACGGTGGGAATGTACGACGAGCCGGTGCGTCAGCTCTTGGGCTATACGTGGAACGACCGTGACGAGACGTTGTTTCGGTTCGTGGGGCGGGGAGTGAATGCGGCGTTCTCGCTGCTTCCCCGCAGGCGACGCATGCATCCGCGGGCCAGAGCGGGATGGGACCGGGCGACCGGGCGGGTCGCGCCGGGCAGTCCGTTGGTACAGACTCCGGCGCGCAACCTACCGCCGGCCGGCGCCGCAGGCGATCCCCGGCATTACCACGGATAACCCACTGTGACACTCATAGGAGCATCACAGGGTCAGCCCTCCCACCAGGGGCGCAGGGGTACGTCCGCAGCGCCCTTCGGTCCGAGCTTCACGCCCAGGACCTGATGCAGCTGAACGACATTGCGCTCGAAGCCCAGGCGTGAGCCGGCCATGTACAGGCCCCATACGCGTGCGGTTCCCTCGCCGGCTTCGGCGACGCAGGCATCCCAGTTGTCCACCAGGTTCTTGCACCACGCCTTCAGGGTCAGCGCGTAGTGCTCACGTAGGTTCTCCTCGTGCCGGACCTCGAGGCCCACGTCCTGCATTTCGGTGATGATGCGGCCGGAGCCGGTCAGTTCACCGTCGGGGAAGACGTATCGGTCGATGAAGGATCCGGCGCGGGCGTGACTCCGGTTGTCCGGGCGGGTGATGCAGTGGTTCAACACGCGGCCGCCGACGCGCAGTTTCGACTTGATCGCTTCGAAGTACGCCGGGTAGTTCTGCACGCCGATGTGTTCGGTCAGGCCGATCGAGGACACCGCGTCGAAGTTCGATTCCGGAATGTCGCGGTAGTCGGAGAAGCGAACCTCCGCGAGGTCGGACAGTCCTTCCTCGGCAATCGCCTTCTGCGCCCATGCCGCCTGTTCCTTCGACAACGTCGCGCCGATGGTCTTGACGCCACGGCGTGCGGCGTATCGCACCATTCCGCCCCAGCCGCAACCGATGTCGAGCAGTCGGTCGCCTTCCTTCAGGCCGAGCTTCTCGAACACGAGTCGGTACTTGTTCTCCTGCGCGGCCTCGAGTGAATCGTCCTCCGAGGTGTACGCGGCGCAGGTGTACGTCATCGACGGCCCGAGTACGTACTCGTAGAACGTGTTCGACACGTCGTAGTGGTGGGAGATCGAGTCGGCGTCGCGTGTCTTCGAGTGGCGAAGGCCTTCGGCGATCCGACGCCACCGCGGCACCACTTCCTGCGGAGGAGGTGCGATGGGCCGCAACAGATCCCAGCCGAGCGAGCGAGTGATCGACGCCAGTGTCAGAGCGCCGGGGCGCCGGAAATGTAGTTCGTCGCCCATGACACGGAGGATGTCGTACGGGTCTCCGGGATGGACGCCGACGGCTTCGAGGTCACCGGAGACGTAGGCGCGTGCCATTCCGAGGTCGCCGGGAGCTGTTGCCAGGTAGGTGGTTCCGCGGGGGCTCTTGAGGTTGAGTCCGAGAGTCGCGTCCTCGGGGCCTGCGGCGCTTCCGTCGTACGCGGTGAAGCGCAGCGGGATGTTTCCGTCGGACAGAAGTTCGAGGATCTGAGAGATGGTGAGCTTGTTCGCTCGGTGCGCGTCCTGCGCCGTGGGTTCCTTGAACGTTGTCATTTTCCTTGCACCGCCTTCGAATACAGATCCAGCAATCGGGAATCGGGGTCGTATCGTTTCTTCAGTTCTGCGAGTCTCTCGCCGCCGTAGAGCTCGGAGAACTCGGCTTCGGAGTAGAACGCATCGGAGTAGAGCGACTTGTGGCCGTCGAAATCGGTGACCTTCTTCTCGATGGCGCGGTTGGCCGCACCGTCGGGCTCACCTGGGGTGATGGGGACCGAGGACCAGAAGCCGACGTTGACGTACGTGCGTTTCGGTTCGAGGGGGTAGAGGGGCCACGGGCGGGCGGCGTCGGCGCCGGGAGGGGCGGGTTCGCGAAGACGCAACGGGCACAGCCACAGTGGCTCGATCGGGATCTCCGTCAAGAACCACCTCAGGAACGAGGCGGTGTTCTCGATCGGAACCTCGATGTCCTGAACCACCCGTTCGCGCGGCGGATTGCCCTTGCGGGCTTCGAGCCGATCGGCGATGTCGTACTTGCGGTCGAGCGCAATGAGTTTCCAGTAGAAACTGGATCGGCGGTACTTCTTGGGCCAGAAACGTCTGATCTTGGGGTTCTGTGTGCCGAAGGCCCGGGAGCACCAGAACCAGTCGGTGTCCCAGCGCCACAGGTAATCGGCGATGGTCAGTCGGTCGGTGGTCTTCTGCTGAATGGACCGGTAGTAGATCTCCGAACCTGCGTGGTACTCGCTGACCGGGCCGGGCGCCGCGCTCTGGACACCGAGCGTCAGGTAACTCTCCTCCGGTGTGAACACGACGCCGTCGAGGTAGTGCACCGGGGTGCCCTCGTACGAGCGGTCACGCACGATGTCGTCCATCGTGGCCTGCATGACATCGAGGTCGTGGAAGCGCAGGTGGCGCAGCTCCACGTAGGGAAGTACGGGTTCGAGCTGAATCTTCAGGCGGGTCGAGTACCCGAGCGTTCCGTAGGAGTTGGGAAAACCCCAGAACAGGTCGGAATTCTCGCCGTCGGGCGTGGCGGTGACGACGGTGCCACTGCCGGTGAGGATGTCGATCTCCAGGACCGATTCGTGCGGCAGTCCGTTACGGAACGACGTGCTCTCGATACCGAGGCCGGTGACCGCGCCACCGAGGGTGATGGTCTTGAGCTGCGGTACGACGAACGGTGCCAGACCGTAGGGGAGTGTCGCGGCGACGAGGTCCTCGTACGTGCACATTCCTGCCACATCGGCCGTCCGGTCCTGCGGGTTGACGGTGATGACGCTCGTCAGTCCCGATACGTCGAGACCGGGGGCCGTCGATGCCGCGCGGGCGCGGAAGAGGTTCGACGTCTTCTTCGCCAAGCGCACGGTGGCGGAAGCGGGGATGGCGCGGTAACTCTCGAGCAGCAGTTCCACGCCGGCACGATGTGCGGCGAATCCGCTTTCTCGCGGGGCTGGCCTACGTCGGGGAAGAGCAATCGCAGATGGCACATGAAGACGCTATATCCAGGCGTGCCGCGGAGCCACCGAGTATGCGGCCCCGACTGCGAAATTTCACGTAAATGTTGTCGTCGAACGAGGCATTACGGACAAATGTATGCACCACGCATGTTGTTTGTGCAGCTAAAGAATTATCGGTGAACCCCATCACACACCCCGATATCCTCTTCCCTTCCGCGTCTTCGGGGAGTGCAGGATAGGACGCGAGGACTCACATTCGCGTCAACCCGAGGAGACACCACGTGGCACAGGTAAGCGCCAGCAGTTCCATCACCATCGCTCAGACACCGGAGCAGGTGCTGGCTGCGCTCGTCGACTACGAGACGGTGCGCCCCCGAATCCTCCCCGAGCAGTATCTCGACTACACCGTCGTCGAAGGCGGCCAGGGCAACGGCACCGTCGCGCAGTGGACACTGCAAGCCACCTCGAAGCGGTCACGCAACGTGAAGGCGACCGTCGCGGTCGACGGCTCGACCATCGTCGAACGCGACGCCAACTCCTCGATGGTCACCACCTGGACCGTGGCCCCGTCGGGAGCCGGCAGCGAGGTCACCACCACGACCGAGTGGAAAGGCGCCGGAGGCATCGGGGGCTTCTTCGAGAAGACCTTCGCGCCTCTCGGTCTGAAGAAGATCCAGGCACAGACCTTGGCCAACCTCGAACGCGAAGTCCGCTAGTAGGTCGAGAACCGCGGGTGGTCGATGACGACCGACGCGCCCATGATGAGGGCGCGCATCGACCACTCGTAGTTCGAGTCGTTGGAACGTTTTTTCCCGTCGACGGTGCGCGGAATCAACTTCAAGTCCGACCTTGCGAGGACGGCGGCGTCGTCCTCCTGCTCGCGGCCCTCGACGTGCACCATTTCCGACAACGCCACCGCGTGCTCCGCCACCACCGTCACGATGAAGTTCGCCTGCTTGGGCGTCAGCTCGTACAACGTCGAATACGCCAGCTGCACCTCGTCGATTCTCGCCAGCGCGCCGGGCGACGATGTCCCGATGTCGACGAGATACTGAGCAATACCCGGGTTGCGGTGGACCAGCGAACGCAGGCGCAGGCTGAGGTCCATCAGCGATTCCTCGAGCGTGGCGTCCGCGTCGGGGATGGGGAACTCCCACCGAGCAAGAATTTCCTCCGCCACCGCGACTCGCAGTGCGTCCAGATTGTCGATGTTGTTGTACACGGCGACGATGCTGACGCCCAATTCTTGCGCCAATGCCTTGACCGTCAGGTTCGGCAACGTCAGCGCAATGCCCGTATCGATCAACTTCTCGAGGGTCACGCGGCGACGGCTGGGACGCGTCTCTTGCATACATGCAGCTTAAAGCGCGTTCGCGAGTCAACGGGGGCCGACATGTGGCAAACTCCGAGCAAAGTTTAGCCTTACTCAAGTCACGGTCGGGGTGAAGGGAGCGGGCTGTGGAGTATCCGCATGGCGTCGTCGAGACTGCGGTGCCGACGATGCACACGTTGGCGATCGGAAGGCCACGACCGGGCACGCTGCGGTTGACATCGCTTCTGTCGGCCGGGAGCTACCAGCGAGATTGGGACGAGAACGCGATAGCCGAACAGTTGCGATTCCCCGGCGTCGACGAACGGGATTTTCGTGTGCGACGGTTCGACGCGGCGCACGGCATCGTCGACATCGAGTTCACGCCGTCGCACGAGAGCACGATGATGTCGCGGTGGCTGGACTCGGTCGAGGTGGGAACTCGCACGCGAATTGCTGCCACTGGAACCGGGTACGGACCGCACTTCGGCGGCGGCAGACGTGTTCAGATGTTCGTCGACGAGCCGTCCATCCCAGCGGCCCGGGCCATTCTCCGTGCGTGGCCCGACGGCACGCTCGGCACGCTGTGGGTGGACACGCCCCGTCCCGCGGACGTCGCCGGGCTCCCCGATGTGGATGGTGTCAGCGTGATGAGTTTCCACACCCAGTTGGAGTTCGATCCGCTCGTCACCGCAGCCAGGCGGATGCGGCTCGACGACTCGGTGACGGTGTGGGGAACCGGTGCGTTCGATCGAATGGACGAGATCCGAGCGACGTGTCTGGCGGCGGGGCTGGCGGACGATCACGTCCGAGTGTTCGGCTACTACTCTCGTAGGTGACGTACCCGAACCGAGAGGACATCACTGTGCAACCCGGTGAGCAGCCAGACATCGCGTCGATCATGCAGCAGGCGCAGCAGATGCAGCAACAGTTGATGGCAGCCCAGGCGGAGATCGCCGAGGCGGAAGTGACCGGTCAGGCGGGCGGCGGGCTCGTCACCGCAACGGTGAAGGGGACGGGCGAATTGGTCGGCCTGGTGATCGACCCCAAGATCGTCGACCCGGAGGACGTCGAAACACTGCAGGACCTCGTCATCGGAGCCATCGCCGACGCGTCGAAGTCCGCGTCCGCAGTCGCGGCGGAGAAACTCGGTCCTCTGGCGGGTGGGCTCGGCGGTGGGTCGCTCGGCCTGCCTGGATTCTGAGGTGTACGAAGGTCCTGTACAGGATCTGATCGACGAGCTCGGCAAGATGCCGGGTGTCGGGCCGAAAAGCGCTCAGCGCATCGCTTTTCACCTCCTCGGCGTCGAACCGCCCGAGGTGGACCGGCTGATCAAAGCGCTCGCACGTGTACGTGACGGGGTCCAGTTCTGCACCGTGTGCGGCACGGTCTCGGACAAGGAACTGTGCCGTATCTGTGCTGATCCTCGTCGGGATCGGTCGCTCATCTGCGTCGTGGAAGAGCCGAAAGACGTTCAGGCGGTGGAGCGTACGCGCGAATTCAAGGGCCGATACCACGTTCTCGGTGGTGCGCTCGATCCACTCAACGGAATCGGACCGGACCAGCTGCGCATCCGAGAACTGTTGGTGCGCATCGGAAATCAAGATGACGGCGTGGACGTGTCCGAGGTGATCATCGCCACCGATCCCAACACCGAAGGGGAGGCGACGGCGACCTACCTGGTGCGGATGATGCGCGATTTCCCCGGTCTGGCCATCAGTCGCCTGGCCTCGGGCCTCCCGATGGGTGGGGATCTGGAATTCGCCGACGAACTGACACTGGGCAGGGCACTGACCGGTAGGAGGTCGCTGCGCGACACGTGAGTGGAGCGGAGCCTGCGCGTCACTCCGCAGGCTCCGCTCCCATTGGGCCTGCTGACCAGCGCGCAGCTGGTGCGTGCAGGCAAATCACCCCAGGTGATCCTTCATGCAGTCGAGACCGGGCCTGCCCTCGGTGTGAGTAGAAATGTGCCCCGCAGGCTCCGTTCCAATCACGTGCGGCGGAGCCGCTCCCGCCTCAACTGCGTGACCTCCGCCAGATCGAGCGGCTCCAAGATGCTTCCGGTCGCCCGCTCGAGCAGGTAATCCGCCAGTTGGGGGTTCCTGGCCAGAACCGGACCGTGCATGTAAGTCCCGATCACCGACCCCTGCACGACGCCTTCGCGGCCGTCGCCGACGCCGTTGCCGACGCCGTGGGTGACCGTCGCCAGTGGACTTGCATCGGGCCCGAGAGTTGTTCCACCGCGGTGGTTCTCGAATCCGGAGAGCTTCTCGGTCAGCCCGGTGACGACGGGTTCGGTGATGACTTCCCCGATGGAGCGTGTTTCCTGTGGTGCGGTCGTGACGTCGAACAGGGAAATGCCGTCGACCTTCTCGCCGGAGGAGGTTTCGTACCAGTGGCCGAGTACCTGGATGGCAGCGCAGATCGCGAGGACAGGAACACCGCGCGCCGCTGCGTTCTGCAAGCCGGGGTACTGCGTCAGGTGCCGCGTTGCCAGGCGTTGAGCGGAATCCTCGGCTCCGCCCAAGGTGTAGACGTCCAGCGACTCGGGGACGGGGTCGCCCAGGGTGACCTGGACGATCTCGGCGTCGATGTTCCGCATCCGAAGCCTCTGCCGCAGGATCAGCGCGTTTCCGTTGTCGCCGTAGGTGCCCATGACGTCGGGGAGCACCAGGCCGATGCGGACGGTGGATTCAGACATTGCCGTGCTCCCGTGCAAGTGCGCGCCCGAGGTCGCGGAACGCGGTGTAGTTGGCCAGCACCTCGACGCGCCCGGGTGGGCAGGATGCGATGGCCTTCAATGGATCTGCGACGGTGGTGTGCTTCGACCCCGCGTACAGCAGGCGCACACCGAGATCGGTTGCGCGTTCACCCGATGCGACGACGGCGACGTTCTCGAAGTGTTCGAACCGCACGTCCCACAGCCAGGACAGGTCCTCACCGTCGGGGACCTGTCCGTTGACGGCGATGACGAGTCCGTCGACGGTCGGGTCGATCATCGACAGTGCCTCTTGCCAACCCGCGGGGTTCTTCGCGAGAAGCATTCGAACGGAATGAGATCCGTACTGGACCGTGGAGTAGCGACCGGCCACTTCGTCGACCCCCGACGCGGCGGCCACCGCCTCCTGTGGATCCGCACCCAGCGTCACTGCAGCAGCTACGGCCTGAGCTGCATTGCCTCGGTTGGCTTTTCCGGGAAGGGACAGAGACATCGGTACGACGAGGCCGTCGGGGCCGTAGAGGTTGTTTTCGTCGAGCCACCAATCCGGTGTGGGTCGCGCGAAGTCGTCTCCGGTCGAGTACCAGTGCTCGCCGTCTCGGATGATGGGTTCACCGGTGCGGGGGCACGACACCGAGTCGCCCGCCCAGCCGCCTCCGGCAGCGACCCACACGACGTTCGGGGCGTCGAACGCGGCCGAGGTGACCAACACGTCGTCGCAGTTGGCGATCACGACGGTCTCCGGGTGCCGCGCGAGGCCCGCGCGGAGTTTGCGTTCGATCATGTTGATCTCGCCGACGCGATCGAGTTGGTCGCGGCTGAGGTTGAGAAGTACCACCGCGGCGGGGGATACGGCGTCGCAGACGTGCGGGACGTGCAGTTCGTCGACCTCGAGGGCCGCGAGCGGGGCGTCGAAATGAGCGTGCAGTGCGGCGACGATCCCGGCGTCCATGTTGGCGCCGTCGGCCTGAGTGGCGACGTCACCGAGCGTCTCGAGCGCAGCGGCGGTCATCCGCGTCGTCGTCGACTTCCCGTTCGTTCCCGTGACGACGACGGTCCGACGACCCGAGCCGAGACCGGTCAGGATGTCCGGGTCGATCTTGAGGGCGACGAGCCCGCCGATCATCGACCCCTTGCCGCGTCCTGCCTTGCGTGACGCCCACGTTGCAGCCTCGGCCGCCCGGAGTGCCAGCCGGCCACGCGCTCCGATTGCCGCTCTGCGCTCACCTGCTCGAACCATGCGCCGAGTCTGGCACAAACCCCCCGGTGGATTCTTGTCGGCGTCGACGGCGGTGCGATCGGTCGACGCGGGTGTGAAACCCACCACGTCGTCAGGCTCGCAGGGGTTCCACACTGGCCGCTGCAGTCGGGGCTTGGCGTCCCGTCGACATTCCACCGAGACATCCGGCGATGACGACGGCCGCTCCCACGACCGACAGGATGCTCGGGGTTTCGTCGAGGAAGAGCCAGGCACCCGCGATTCCGACGACCGGTACCATCAGCGAGAACGGTGCGACGACGCCGGCCGGGTGGCGGCTGATGAGTACCGTCCACAGTCCGGATCCGGCGATCGTCCCCAGCAGCACGATGTATGCCAGTCCGGCGAGACCAGGCCACCCGTCCCAGCTGAATGCCGCCACGAGTGCGTGCCATCCCGTGGTCGGTCCTTCGACAACGGCGGACAGGGCGAGCATCGGGATCGGTGGTACGACGCACATCCACAGCATCAATCGCATCGGTTCCGCCCCGTGAGCAAGTCTGTTGCCCAGGTTTCCGAACGCCCAGCCGAGGCCGGCGAGAACAGTGAGGACGACCGGTATCGCGGATGCGACTTGGGCACGGTCGTATCCGATGAGGCACATTCCTGCGACCGCCACGGTGATGCCCAGAATTTGACGCCTGCTGACCTTCTCACGCAACAGCAGAGCACCGAGGACGATCGTGAACGGTGCCGAGGACTGCAGGACCAGGGATGCGAGTCCCGTCGGCATGCCTGCATTCATCGCGGTGAACAGAAATGCGAACTGGAGGAATCCGAACCCGAAGCCGTACAGCAGAAGCCACTTGACGGGCACGTCGGGTCGGCGGACGAACAGGACGACCGGCACGGCGATGATCAGGAACCGAAATGCAGCGAAGAAGAACGGTGGGAAGTGGTCGAGGCCGGCCCGGATGGCGAGAAAGTTCAGGCCCCAGAGCACGGCAACGGTTGTTCCGAGAAGGCGGTCACGAGTGGGCACGCACCTATCGTGGTCGATGGGAATGCATCAGCACAATCGAATTGTTCCGTAGTAACAGTTAAGATGCTCTACATGAATGTGGAGCGGCTGAGAATTCTTCGGGAATTCGCGGATCGTGGGACGGCCGGGGCGGTCGCGGCGGCATTGTCGTTGACCCCGTCCGCGGTGTCTCAGCAGCTGAAGATCCTCGCGCGTGAGGCGGGTGTGCCTCTTCTCGAACCGGACGGCCGACGTCTACGCCTCACGGATGCGGGTGCCGCACTGGTTCTACGGGCAGACGAGGTGTTGGGCGCACTGGATCGGGCGAGCGCGGAGATGGCGTCGTACAGTGCGTCGCCGTGGGGGCGCGTACGCGTGGCGTTGTTCCCCTCGGGCGCGGCTCTGCTTCTACCGGGAGTGTTGGACCGATTGCGCAACAGTGGAACTCGGGTCGATGCACGCGATGAGGATCTCCCTGCGTCTTCGGTTCCTGCGCTGCTGGCCGATTACGACGTCGTCCTCACTCACCGCGACGACAGAGCCCCCGCGACCGCCGCGCCGCGTGTGGAAGTGCGAACGCTGATGAGAGAACCGATCGACCTGCTCCTTCCCGCGACGCACAGATTGGCCGAGGAGAAGTCCGTCGACGTGCGCCAGTTGGTGGACGAGCAGTGGATCAGTGTGCCGGACGGTTTCCCCGTGGACGACGTGTTGTTGTCGGTTGCCGCGGCCACGGGCGTTCGACCCCGAGTGATCCAGCGTATCAACGACTTCCGGGTCATCGAAGAACTTGTCGCCCGCGGCCACGGAGTCGCGCTCATGCCGCGCTACGCCGTCGGGAACCGGGGTGCGATCACCCGGCCGCTGGCAGGGGTGCGTGCGGGACGGATCTACGAACTCGCCACGCGCCCGAGCGCGACGGCCTTGCCTGCCATCGCCGCGACAGTGGATGCATTCGAGAAGGAAGCCGCCGCGGTGAGTAGAAACGTATAGCAGGGGCGGCAGGAGCTGAGCCTGCGGAGCGACCCGATAGCAGGTGAACGCTCACGTGAGGGCTTTGCTCTTGAGCTTCGCGAATTCCTCCTCGGTGATGGTGCCCGCATCCAGAAGCTCCTTCGCGTGCGCGATTTCCTCGGCAGAGGTGCGCCCCGCGACCTGCTTGATGTACTGCTCCTGCTCGTCCTTCGCGTGCTGGATCGCCCGCACCTGACGCTTGGTCATGTCGCCGCCCTTGACGATGATGTAGACGAGAGCGGTCAGGAACGGCGCGATGATCAGGAACAGCACCCATGCAGCCTTGGCCCATCCGGAGCTCTTGTGGTCGCGGAACAGGTCGCCGATGATCGAGAACAGCACCATCAGGTACGCGACGAAGGCAAAGCTGACGACGATCAACCACAGAAAATCCCAGAAGGAATCCACGAGTCGGTGCTCCATTCGGCAGAAGGTCCCCGAATGGTCTCAGGTCGCACCGAACAAGATCATCATCCTCAGCGGGTGAATTGGCCCTGTTCTGCTCCAGCTCACCTGCATCGGCAGGTACAGATGGACTCACCGGAGCCGGGGGCGGTGGGAAACCACGAGAGCCCCTGCTCCGCCCGAACGGCGGAGCAGGGGCCCTCGTGGGTGATGTCCTACTTCAGCGCCCGATTGACGGCCGAGACGACGGCGCGCAGGGATGCTGTGGTGATCGAGGTCGCGATGCCTGCACCCCAGACGGTGACGGCGGTGCCGTTCGGTCCGGTGACGGAGGCTTCGACGTACGCAGCGGCCTGAGCGTCGTCGCCCGCGGACATGGCGTGCTCGGAGTAATCGAGGACGCTGACGTCGTAACCGACGGTCGACAGGGCGTCGACGAAGGCTGCGAGCGGCCCGTTGCCGGAGCCGGTGATGTCCTGTTCGACACCGTCGAGCTTGACCGTCGCGACGATGTTGTCGGTGCCGCCGTCTGTCTCGGCGGCGATGACGCGCTGCTTGATGCGTTCGAGCGGGCGGATCGGTGACAGGTACTCCTGCGCGAAGACGTCCCACATCTCCTTGGGCGAGACTTCGCCGCCTTCACCGTCGGTGATGCGCTGCACCGCCTGAGAGAACTCGATCTGCAGTCGACGCGGCAGCGCCAGGCCGTGATCGGACTTCATGATGTACGCGACGCCACCCTTGCCGGACTGCGAGTTGACTCGGATGACGGCCTCGTAGGTGCGACCGACGTCCTTCGGGTCGACGGGCAGGTACGGAACCTGCCAAGTGATCTCGCCGATGTCCGAACCTTGCTCGTCCGCAGTGGCTTTCATCGCGTCGAGGCCCTTGTTGATGGCGTCCTGATGGCTTCCGGAGAACGCGGTGTACACCAGGTCGCCGCCGTACGGGTGACGCTCGTGCACGGGCAGCTGGTTGCAGTACTCGACGGTGCGGCGTACCTCGTCGATGTTGGAGAAGTCGATCTGAGGGTCGACGCCACGGGTGAACATGTTGAGCCCCAACGTGACCAGGCAGACGTTGCCGGTGCGCTCACCGTTACCGAACAGGCATCCCTCGATGCGGTCGGCTCCGGCTTGGTAGCCCAATTCGGCTGCAGCGACGCCGGTTCCGCGGTCGTTGTGGGGGTGCAGCGACAAGATGATGCTGTCGCGCCGATCGAGATTGCGGCTCATCCACTCGATGGAGTCGGCGTAGACGTTGGGCGTCGCCATCTCCACCGTTGCGGGCAGGTTCAGGATGATCGGCTTCTCGGGCGTCGGGTCGATGATGTCGACGACGGCGTCGCACACCTCCTTGGCGTACGCGAGCTCGGTTCCGGTGTAGGACTCCGGCGAGTACTCGTACCGCCAGTCGGTGTCCGGGTAGTTCGCGGCGACCTCGAGGCATTTCCGGGCACCGTCGGTGGCGATCTTCTTGATCACGTCACGGTCGGCGCGGAAGACGACGCGCCGCTGCAGAATGGACGTCGAGTTGTAGAAATGGACGATCACGTTCTTCGCGCCCTCGCAGGCGAGGTACGTGCGCTCGATCAGTTCCGGCCTGCACTGGGTCAGGACCTGGATGGTCACGTCGTCGGGAATCGCGCCGTCTTCGATGATCTCGCGAACGAAGTCGAAGTCGGTCTGACTCGCGGAGGGGAACCCGACCTCGATCTGCTTGTAACCCATACGAACCAGCAGATCGAACATACGACGCTTGCGTGCTGGGCTCATCGGGTCGATGAGAGCCTGATTGCCGTCACGCAGGTCGACGGCACACCACTGCGGTGTTCGGTCGATGATCTTGTCCGGCCACGTGCGGTCGGGGAGCGTGATGGGCTCGACTTCTTCGGCGAACGGGCGGTACCGGTACGTCGGCATCGACGAGTTCTTCTGGGTGTTCCATACGGGCTGATCGCTGGGAGCGGGCCGCGACGGAGGAGTGATGGTGCGCGATCCGGATGTGAAAGCGTCGGCTGGTGACATTGGTGTGATCTCCGAGGTTACTGGCTGTACTTGGATATCGACCGGCGCGATGAAACCCCGCGACGGGAAGCCAGTCTGGATCAGACCCCGTCGCGGCGATCGAGGAGAAGCGCGCGCTGCATGAATGCGAGTGTACTACTGCACCTCCACCTCTCACGGCCGGGTTCGCGGATCTCGGGTCAGTCGGGTAGACGACGCAATTCGACGACGGTCAGGCCCAGGGCATCGAAGCGGGCCAACATGCCGCGCAGGGCCGTGTCGTCGTCGATCGGTCCGAACATGCGAGTGAACGTAGCGGGGACACGTGTGATCGACAGATCGGGGAACGCAGCTTTCGCACGGTCGGACAGGTCGCCTTCGACGACGAACTCGTACCGGATTCCGTGCGTTACGCCGCCAGCGGGTTGAGCCATGTGTCCTCGCTCCACGAAGAGAAATCGATGCTTCTCCACCAGCGTCCGCGCCCGGGTGACCCACTGCATCACCCGTAGCAGATGAATGAATCGCAAGAGGAGTTCCGGTCAGAGCAGCCCGAGTTCGTGGGCGGCGGCGATGGCGTCACGACGGGAGCGGACTTCGAGCTTGCGGTAGATGCCGCGCAGATGTGTCTTGATGGTGTTGACGGAGACGAAGTGGTCCGCGGCTATCTGCTCGGCCGTCCGCCATGACGGGAGTTCGCGCAGCAGTTCCAACTCGCGGCGGGTAAGTGCGGCATTCGGTGATCGGTCGGCGCCCGCTCCGCCATGTGGAACGGAGGCGCGGGCGAGGTCCGCGAAGGGCTCGAGCAGCCCGAACCTGCCGTGGTTGTGTGTCAGAACGTCGCGCACGGTGGCGCCCGCTTCTGCGAACGGAAGCAGTATCGACTCCGGTTGCGCGGCGGTGAGGGCTGCGACGATGGAGTCGAAGGCGCGTACCGGATTCTTCCGTTCGACGGCGACAGCGGCTGCTGCGAGCAGGGCGCGGATCGAGTTCACCGGGTTCAGGCAGCGCTTGGTGCCGTCGACGACACGGGTCAGTTCGGTGTCGGCGGCGTCGAGGCGTCCGGCTCGGCGGTGCAGTTCGGCCGCCAGGAGGTGGACTTCGCCGATCGGACCGAGCCTTCGGGCTGTGAGGTCGACGAACTCCGCGGCGCGATGAAGTTCTCCCTGTGCGAGGTATCGACGTTGGATCATCGGGGCGAGCAAGGCTTCGAATCCGGGTAGTGCGGGCCGTTCCAGGTCGGCCCGATCGCGCTCGGTCGGTGCGGAACGGCCCGGGTCGTCGGATGCGCCGAGGGCCCATCGCGCTCGGCGTCCGTAGCTCGCGATGGCCAGGTCAGGTGAGGTGCAGATCGCGCGCCAGACGTCATCGGGTGCGGCCTCGGACGGCGTGAGCCGCACGATGCCGACGAGCAACTCGACCGACTGCGCGATTGCATGCACGGGCGATTCGGTCAGTCCGTGCGTCGTCGAGTAGCGGAGGGCATCCTGCGCGGCATCCTGCGCGTCGGTCAATTGTGTTGCGAGGAAGTGACTTCCGGCGATCGTGGCCAGGCATGTGAGCGCTGTGAGATGCAGTTTCCCGGCCTGTGCGTGCGCGACGGCATCGGACAGATGGATGTTTGCGGCGGCTCGTCGTCCGACATGAAGTTCGGCGAGGCCTGCGACCATCGACGCGTAGGCGTCGAGATCCGGCGACCCGGATTGCCCGATTCCGACGCGCAGGGCCCGGTCCAGCGGCGTCGCCACGGTTCCCGTGTAGAGCGAAGCGTGCAGATCGAGTGCCCTGCGCAGTACCTCGGCGCGGGGGTCGCCCGGGTCGTCGCCCGATCGTCGGAGTGCGGACAGGATGCTCACTGCGGGTGCGATCCGACCGGTTGCCAGAAGAGCGGCCGCGCTGACCAGTCCTGTCCGAACATCGCGTCGAACATCTGCCGGGCTGTGCTCGACGGCCTCGAGCACCTGGGGGCCGTCACCGCGCAACACCATGCCCAGGCCGGACTCGGACAGAATGTCGAGGATTCGCGTGCAGTCGGCGGCGTGCACGCTGTGCTGGAGTGCGAACAACGGGTGGCGTGAGTCGGTGAACCACGAGGACGTGACGCGCTCGAGGTTCCTGATCTGCTCGGCCCCGAGGCGCGCGATCTCCGCGCGGAGATAACCACGCATGAGCGGGTGGTACCGGTAGCCGGTCTCGGGCCCGGGAATGCGATCGACGAGGAAATTCTGTGCGAGGAGACCGTCGATGATGTCCTGGCAGCGACGTTCACCGGTGAGCTTCTCCGCGAGGTCGGCCGTGAACCAGTCGGGGACGGACGTCTCGATCAGGAACGTCCGGACATGAGGCGGAAGGCTGGAAAGGACCTCGCCGACGAGGTAATCCGCGACGGTGTGCTGTGTTCCGGTGAATGCGTCGATGACCTCGGACGGCGACCGCGTGCCCGTCAGAGTCATTCCGGCAAGCCGCAGGCCGGCCGCCCATCCCTCGGTCCGAACCATCAGCTTGGACAGATCGTCCTCTGCGAGAACGGTCCCGGTGCGTGCCAACATCGCGGCCGCTTCGTCCGCGGTGAACGCGATGGCAGCCTGGGAGATGTCGTGCACTCGACCGTCCAAGCGCAACTTCTGCAGCGCCAGGGGTGGTTCGAACCGTCCGGCGAGAACCGTGCGGACAGTGCGCGGCGGCCAACGCAGGAAATTACCGAGCAACGACAGTGCGTCGTCGTCGTGGAGTAGATGCGCGTCGTCCAGAATCAGCGTCACCGGACGATCCACCGATTCGAGTGCCTCCACGAGCCGGGCACCGAAGCTGCCCGACGAGTCCGTCGGTGACGGCACCCTCGCCATCGCATTGCTCAGCGCGTGCGAACCCGCATGCTCGAACGCCGACACGACCGACGATCGCAGATGCGCGACGTCGTTGTCGGACTCCTCGACGGTCAGCCAGGCCACCGACCCGGTACGCGCCCGTTCGTCGGCGACGATCCAGTCGACCAGCAGTGTCGTCTTTCCGGACCCCGCCGGTGCGGTCACCAGGGTCACCACCGACGGATCGGCGTCGTCGTCGAGCATCGTGAGCAGGCGGGGACGGCTGATCGTGGTTCGAGGACGAAGGGGAATTCTGCTGCGCAGCTCGGGCGGCGTCACCGCGGGCTGCCGAGACGGCGTCGAGAGTGAAGACAGGGGCAACGTGGTCATACACGACCCTCTCCCGACGAAAAAGGCGCATGTGATGCGATGGACCGGCCAATAGTATTCCGGTTCTTGCGATTTCGGGAAGTAACGCTCGATTCGGACACCGTTCGGTTTGCTTCGGCCGGGTGCGGGCGATGGGCCGTCCGCTGAGGGCCGGGAACCGGTACCCGACCGCCGAAACTGCCTGTTTATCCGGACGGACTCCACGTTTCACGCTCGTCGCATCGGGGTGACCCGAGCGCGGGCGTCGGGCAGATTTCCTGGATTCGGGACCGGGCTGGGACGTGAGCGGCCGGGGGAGACGCTCCCGGTGCCCGTCGGCGGACGGAAGATGCAGGTCAGGGGCGCTGTTGCCGTACCACCAGCGCAAGGAGAGGCTGGACCTCGGTAAGGTAGCTCCGGCAAGTTACACCAATCGAGACGCACCCAAGCAGCGGAGGTACACACGCGTGGCTCTCATCGTCCAGAAGTACGGTGGATCGTCGGTGGCTACCGCCGAACGTATCCGACGCGTTGCTGAACGAATCGTCGAGACCAAGAAGGCGGGCAACGACGTGGTCGTCGTCGTGTCCGCAATGGGTGATACCACCGACGAGCTCCTCGACCTGGCCGAGCAGGTCTGCCCAGCGCCACCCGCGCGGGAGATGGACATGCTGCTGACGTCGGGCGAGCGCATCTCCAACGCCCTCGTCGCGATGGCCATTCATTCTCTCGGAGCCGAGGCACGCTCCTTCACCGGATCGCAGGCAGGCGTCGTCACGACGAGCGTGCACGGCAACGCCAAGATCATCGACGTCACCCCCGGCCGCGTGCGCGACGCCCTCGACGAGGGCTCGATCGTCCTCGTCGCCGGCTTTCAGGGCGTCAGCCAGGACAGCAAGGACGTCACGACGCTCGGACGCGGTGGCTCGGACACCACGGCAGTCGCGTTGGCGGCGGCACTGAACGCCGACGTCTGCGAGATCTACACCGACGTCGACGGCATCTTCACCGCCGACCCCCGCATCGTTCCGAATGCGCGCCACCTCGACACGGTCTCGTTCGAGGAAATGCTCGAGATGGCGGCCTGCGGAGCCAAGGTGCTCATGCTGCGCTGCGTCGAGTACGCACGTCGCTACAACGTTCCCGTACACGTTCGGTCGTCGTACACCACGAAACCCGGAACCATCGTCTCCGGATCTATGGAGGACATTCCTGTGGAAGAAGCCATTCTCACCGGCGTCGCACACGATCGCAGCGAAGCCAAGGTCACCGTGGTCGGTATCCCCGACTCCCCGGGGTACGCGGCGAAGATCTTCCGCGCCGTCGCGGACGCGGAGATCAACATCGACATGGTGCTGCAGGGAGTGTCGAAGGTCGACACCGGCAAGACCGACATCACGTTCACCTGCCCCAAGTCCGACGGCCCGACGGCAGTGGAGAAGCTCACCAAGCTGCAGTCCGAGATCGGTTTCGCGCAGGTCCTCTACGACGACCACATCGGCAAGGTCTCTCTCGTCGGTGCCGGAATGAAGAGCCACCCGGGCGTCACGGCTACGTTCTGCGAGTCCCTCGCGGACGCAGGCGTCAACATCGACCTGATCAGCACGTCGGAGATCCGTATTTCCGTTCTGGTCAACGACAATCAGCTCGACGAGGCCGTGCGTGTACTGCACGAGGCATTCGATCTCGGCGGCGACGAAGAAGCCGTCGTACACGGAGGTACAGGACGATGACCGTAGTTGCAGTCGTAGGAGCCACCGGTCAGGTCGGCGCCGTCATGCGAACCCTGTTGGAAGAGCGCAACTTTCCGGCCGACACGGTTCGATTCTTCGCGTCGGCGCGGTCGGCGGGCAAGAAGCTGCCGTTCCGCGGCGAGGAGATCATCGTCGAGGATGCGTCGACCGCGGACCTCGCCGGGATCGACATCGCGTTGTTCTCCGCCGGTGCGACGCTCTCTCGCGAGCAGGCCCCGCGCTTCGCTGCGGCGGGTGCCGTCGTCATCGACAACTCGTCTGCGTTCCGCAAGGACCCCGACGTTCCGCTCGTGGTCAGCGAGGTCAACCCCGACGCGGCGAAGAACCCGCCCAAGGGCATCATCGCCAACCCCAACTGCACCACGATGGCCGCAATGCCGGTCCTGAAGGTGCTGCACGACGAGGCTGGCCTGCAGCGGCTCATCGTCTCCAGCTACCAGGCGGTCTCGGGCAGCGGCCTGGCCGGTGTCGAAGAACTCGCCACCCAGGCGCGCGCCGTCATCGACGACGCGGAAAAGCTCGTGCACGACGGTTCGGCGGTCGACTTCCCGGCGCCGAACAAGTACGTCGCACCCATCGCCTTCAACGTGCTTCCGCTGGCGGGATCGCTGGTCGACGACGGTTCCGGTGAGACGGACGAGGATCAGAAGCTCCGTAACGAGTCGCGCAAGATCCTCGGACTGCCGGACCTGCTGGTCAGCGGCACGTGCGTCCGTGTCCCCGTCTTCACCGGTCACTCGCTGTCGATCAACGCCGAATTCGCGTCGCCGTTGTCGGTGGAGCGTGCACGGGAACTGTTGGCCTCGGCACCGGGCGTCGAACTCGTCGACGTTCCGACCCCGCTGCAGGCTGCGGGCAAGGATGCATCGCTGGTCGGTCGGATCCGTCAGGACCCGGGTGCTCCCGAGGGCCGCGGACTCGCGCTCTTCGTGTCCGGCGACAACCTGCGCAAGGGTGCAGCTCTGAACACGATCCAGATCGCAGAACTGCTCGTTTAGGCGCCTTCGGCGCACGTGAGTGGAAATGTAGGCTGCGGGGCAGTCGCGGAGCCGGCGGAGCGACCAGAATGCACCGAATTTCCACTCACAGCAGGGGGGTGTCGTGTGAACGAGATTTCACGGCGATCTGCGTTTCGCCTGGCCGCCTTCGGTGTCGTCGCCGCGGCGCTACCGGCGTCGTCGGCCGTGCGCCGCGCGACCGCGGACGACATCTTCGGCGGCCACAGTCCACTGCTGTTCCACTCGCCGCCCCTGCAACCGTTCCGCGACGAGCTCCCTCGTCTGCCCGTCGTCTCCGGCACCGCCGTCGAGCTGAGGGCGCGGAGCGGAGCGCATTCCTTCCACGCGGATCTCGCGCCCGGTCCGACGTTCGGTTACGGCGATCTCGACTACCTCGGGCCGACGATCGAGAGCGTCCAAGGTCAGCCCTGGACGTTGCGCTACAGCAACGACACGGACGGCAATCCGTTGGCCGCCGACGTCGACACCTCCCTGCACGGCATGAGCGAACACGACCGGCACATGACGCCGACCTCGCTGCATCTGCACGGGGCGATCACGCAGCCCGATTCCGACGGGCACTCCGAGATGCTGGTCCGTCCCGGCGAGTCGCTGACCCACAGTTTTTCCGGCCTGAACGACGCGGCCGGGTTGTGGTACCACGATCACGCGATGTCCATGACGCGCATCAACGTCTACGCGGGGCTCGTCGGTGTCAATATCGTTCGTGATCAGCATGATTCGGGGGCAGCGGACAATTCGCTCGGACTCCCGTCCGGCGAGTTCGAGATCCCGCTGGTGCTGCAGGAGAAGATCATGAATCCCGACGGATCCATGAGTATCCGGTCCAACATCACTGTGCCGCAAGGTAAGTGGGAGGGCGGCGGAACCGGCGACGTCGGCGTCGTCAACGGAAAGATATGGCCGACGATGGAAGTCGCGCGCGGCCTCTACCGCTTGCGTATCGTCAACGCGGGTTCGTACTCGGTGTGGAATCTGTTCATGTCGGGCCAACGGAGTGCACAGCGGCTGCAGTTCTGGGTCATCGGGAACGACGGCGGCCTGCTCGACGCGCCGGTTCGCACCGACAGTGTTCGTCTGGCGCCGGCGGAGAGAATCGACGTGCTGGTCGACTTCGGCGTGTTGGAACCCGGCGAGCTGATCGAGTTGCGCAACGACGAGCCTCCACCGGCGCAGGCCGCGTCGCTGGGAGCGATACCGATGCCGTTGTTCTGCCAGTTCAGGGTGGCGTCGGGCCGCGGGTTCACCGGCGATGTCATGACCATGTACCGAGGCGGGAAGGGGCAGCCTCCACTTCTGCCTGCGCTGCCTCAGGTTCAGGTGCAGCGCACCGTCACCGTGAATCAACCGTCGGCGGGCCTGTCCTTGGCGCCGCCCATGATGACGCTCAACAATCTGCGGTACAGCGACCCGGATATCGAGATGCCCGCGCAGGGAGCCGTCGAGCAATGGAACATCGTCAACACCACGCTCGAACCGCACCCGATTCACCTGCACCTGGTGCACTTTCGGACTCTCGGTCGCGCGCCGATCGATCTCGCCGCCTACCAGCGCGACAACCCGCGACCCGACGTCGGGATCAAATGGGCTCCCGACGTCGAACGGTACGTCAGCGGGCCGGTTGCTCCGCCTGCGCCGTGGGAAGCCGGTACGAAGGACACCGTCAACACCTACCCAGGAACGGTCACGCGAATTCTGGTCCGGTTCCCGCGCGCCGACGAGCTCGGGTTCGACCCGGACGCGACGTTTTCCGTCGGTTCGGGCGGGCATCACGGATCTGCTGAATTGCAGGGTTACATGTGGCATTGCCACATGCTCGACCACGAGGACCACGAGATGATGCTCCGCTACCGCCTGGTGTGAGGCCTGCGGCGTGATGGTCGTAGGCCGATCTCACTGCCTAACTAAAAAGCAGTCTGGACTGTTTGTTGATTTTCCGTTACGGTCAGCAGTGTGACCCAGAGCACCGAACTGACCGAACGCCGCACGCAAGCGGAACGCACGGCGGGCACGCAGGCCAAACTTCTCGACGCGGCGATCGAGTGCCTCGTCGAGCTCGGCTTCGCGCGGACCAGCACGCAGGAGATCGCTCGACGTGCCGGCGTGTCCCGCGGAGCGCAGCTGCATCATTTTCCGACGAAGGAGGCGCTGGTTACCGCCGCCGTCGGCCATCTCGTGGACAAGCGACTCGCAGAAATCCTGGCCGCGAAGCCCGATCCCGAGCGCGGTGTCGAGGTGTTGAGCGAGGCCTTTTCCGGCCCGCTCTTCTACGCAGCGCTCGAATTGTGGGTCGCCGCCAGGACAGACGCAGCCCTGCACGAAGCGATGCTACCGCTCGAACGCAAGGTGTCCGAGGCGCTGATGGGAGGTGCGTCCATCGTCATGGGTAGCCGAATGTCCACCGAGAGCATAGAACTCAGCATAGAACTGGCACGTGGACTGGCCGTGTCGGCCTTGTTCCGTAGCCCCGACGCCGACGCCGCACTCCGGTCGCGGTTGTTGCCCGCATGGGAGCAGAAGGTGATGGAATGGTGATCCCCAGCTCGGTCGATGTACTGGTCGTCGGTGCAGGATTTGCCGGAATAGCCGCAGCCACCAAGGTTCTCGACGCAGACCCGTCGGCGGACGTGCTCGTCATCGAACGTGCAGCCGACGTCGGTGGGACGTGGCGAGACAACACCTACCCCGGGTGTGCGTGTGACGTGCCGACGTCGCTCTACTCGTTCTCGTTCGCACAGAGCCCCGAGTGGACGCACACGTTCGCCCGCCAGCCGGAGATCTACGCATACCTCAGGGGAGTCGTGGAGCGGACGGGTCTGCGCGAGCGCATCGTCACCGAATGCGAATTGCTCGGCGCCACCTGGGATTCCGCGTCCTCCCGGTGGAACGTGCAGACGTCGTCCGGCCCGGTGTCGACGCGTGTGCTCGTCGCGGCGACGGGTGCTCTGTCGACTCCGAAACTTCCCGAGGTGCCCGGTATCGAGACGTTCACCGGCGAGATGTTCCACTCCGCGACGTGGAACCACGATCACGACCTGACGGGTAAACGCGTCGCCGTCATCGGCACGGGCGCATCCGCCGTGCAGTTCGTGCCCGAGATCGCCGACCGCACCGAGCGGCTCACAGTGTTCCAACGAACTCCCGCGTGGGTCATTCCTCGGTTGGACCGCACCCTCGGCCGCGTCGAGAAGGCCATGTACCGACGTTTCCCTCTGTCGCAGAAAGCGGTTCGGGCTGCCATCTACAGCTACCGGGAGGCATACGTCCTCGGTCTGGCGCGCTTTCCGAAGGTACTGCCGCTGGTGTCGATCGTAGCGAGGACGCACCTGCGTCGACAGGTGAAGAACCCGGCGAAGCGGGCGGCTCTCACACCGAACTTCGTCATCGGATGCAAGCGGATCCTGCTGTCCAACGACTGGTTGAAGACCCTCGACCGAAGCGACGTCGACCTGGTGGCAAGCCGGCTCGCCTCGATCGGGGAGGACTCGGTCAGCGCGGCCGACGGCACGTCCTACCCGGTGGACACGATCATCTTCGCCACCGGATTCACCCCGACGGAACCACCGGTCTCGCACCTGCTCGTCGGCGACAGCGGGGAGACGCTCGCTCAGAAGTGGGGTGGCAGCCCCAACGCATTCCGAGGCACCACCGTCAGCGGATTCCCGAACCTGTTCCTGATGTACGGGCCGAACACCAACCTCGGCCACAGCTCCATCGTCTACATGCTGGAATCGCAGGCCGAGTACGTGGTGTCCGCGTTGGCGCAGATGCGTGAGCGGGGGATCGGCTCCGTCGACGTCACAGAAACCGCCCAGAAGGAATACAACACGTGGATCCACGACTCGCTGGCCGGAACGGTGTGGAACTCCGGCGGTTGCTCGAGTTGGTACCTGGACTCCGAAGGGAAGAATCCGGTGATGTGGCCGACCTACACGTTCACGTTCCGTAACTCGACCCGGACGTTCGACCTGGACAAATACGAAACGAAAGGTTCTGCGAGATGACCCATTTCGACGTTCTTGTCATCGGATCAGGGTTCGGCGGGAGCGTCAGCGCGCTGCGCGCCGTCGAGAAGGGATACAGCGTCGGCGTGCTGGAATCCGGACGGCGCTTCGCTGACGATCAGCTGCCGAAGACCAGTTGGCGACTGAGAAAATACCTGTGGGCACCCGCCCTCGGGTGCTACGGAGTACAGCGCATTCATCTGCTCCCCGACGTACTCGTCATGGCGGGCGCAGGCGTCGGCGGCGGATCGCTGAACTACGCGAACACGCTCTACCAGCCACCCAAGCGATTCTTCGAGGATCCGCAGTGGGCAGGTATCACTGACTGGCACCGTGAATTGGGCCCCTACTACAACCAGGCGAAACGCATGCTGGGCGTCGAGACCAACCCCACGATCACCCCGTCGGACAAGGTCATGAAGGAAGTGGCCGAGGACATGGGGGTGGGGGAGACGTTCACCAGCACACCCGTCGGTGTGTTCTTCGGTCAGCCGGGAAGGACCGATCCGGACCCGTTCTTCGGCGGCGTCGGGCCGGCACGGACCGGCTGCACCGAATGTGGATCCTGCATGACGGGATGCCGCGTCGGGGCGAAGAACACACTCGTCAAGAACTACCTGCATCTCGCGGAACACGCCGGCGCACAGATCTTCCCGCTGACGACGGTCACCTCCGTCCGGCCACGCGCAGGGGGAGGCTACGAGGTGGTGACTCGTCGCACGGGCGCAAAACTGCGCCGGGCCGACACCGTCATGACGGCCGACCAGGTGGTCTTCGCGGCTGGTACCTACGGCACCCAGAAGCTGCTGCTGGCGATGAAGGAGACCGGGCAGTTGCCCAAGCTGTCCGACCGGATCGGCGGCCTCGTCCGCACGAACTCCGAGGCCGTCCTCGCCGCGACTGCGCGGGGCCGCGAGATCGACTACACACAGGGCGTCGCGATCACGTCGTCGTTCCATCCCGACGATCACACGCACATCGAACCCGTTCGATACGGCAAGGGCAGCAACGCCATCGGCCTCCTGCAGACAGTGCTGAGCGACGGAGGGGGCCGCACGCCTCGGGTGCTGAAGACTCTCGGCGTCGCGCTGCGACACCCCGGTGCTGCACTGCGCAGCCTGTCCGTCCGTCGCTGGTCCGAGCGCACCGTCATCGCGCTCGTCATGCAGACCGACGACAATTCGCTGGAACTCGGCTCGAAGAAGGGATTGTTCGGCAGGCGTCTGACCAGCCGTCCGGGCCAGGGCGACCCACCACCGCAGTGGATCCCGCAGGGGCACGAGGCGATACGGATGCTCGCGGACAAGATCGGCGGTGATCCGGGTGGCTCCATCGCCGAGATCGTCAACATCCCGATGACTGCCCACTTCCTCGGAGGGTGTGCGATCGGCGAGAACGCCGAGCGCGGCGTCGTCGACGCCTACCACCGGGTGTACGGATACGACGGACTCCACGTCGTCGACGGTTCGGCGGTGAGCGCCAACCTGGGTGTCAATCCGTCTCTGACGATCACCGCCCAGGCCGAGCGAGCCCTGGCGCTCTGGCCCAACAAAGGCGAGGCCGACCAACGACCGTCGCAAGAAGAGCCCTACCGAGAGATCAAGCCCACGCAGCCTCGCTCGCCGGTCGTGCCCGCCTCTGCCCCAGGTGCCCTGCGCCTTCCGCTGACCGTGAAAGGAGCGTGACGGGTATGTGGAGTGTCAGTGAATCCGAGTCACCCAGAACCGAGTGGCCGACGAGCCCACCGCCGCCCTGGCCTGCGTCGGTACGCGCCACGATCTGGTGGCATCGGGCGACCGGAACGGGACGCGCCCTGCTTCCGCAGAAAGACCTCCCGGTGACCGTTGCCATGGTCGTCGACTATCTGGATTCGCCGGTCGGCCCATACCGAGAGATCCTCGCCAGCCCGGTCCTGCGGAGGCCGGGGAAGCTCATCGGCGCGATGCCTCGCATGGCCGTGCCGTTCATCGCCGTCGACTCCGAGACGTCGGTGCACGGGGGACGCACCCATTGGAACCTGCCCAAAGTGCTCGCACACTTCGGCGGCGACGTGCTGGGGACATCGACGGCAAGCGGCGACGGATGGGCCGTTAATGTCGCGTCACGAAGCGTCGGACCGCGGTTTCCCATGCGGGGTGGGATCGGCTTCGCCCAGCCCGTGGACGAGGAGGTCTCCCTTGCGGGCGCCTCCCTGAAGGGCAAGGCGAGACTGTGCCGTGTGCAGGTGGATGCAGAAGGGCCGTCGCTGGGTGAGTGGCTGCGTCCCGGCTCCCACTTCGGCCTCCAGATCGTGTCCGGCACCATGTCGACGGGTGCATCGCGGCTGGTGGGTGACGTCGAAGTCTGAGGGCCGGTTTCATCTGGTCGTTCCTGCTGGCTCAACCCCCGTCTTTTGACTGATTCAAAAAAATGGCCGTATCAGGTTCGAAAACGCGCAGATTGGTTATACGAGCGTGATAGACGTTCCGAGTACAGCCATGGCAGTCGGAGCCAGCCCCTCCGACTGTCCTCAGTGAATCTTTCAGGAGGCAGCCCGAATGACAGAACCGGCCACCACCAGTAACTCCGGAATCCCCGTGCCCAGCGACGACCAGTCGTTGACGGCGGGGACGCAAGGCCCGATCCTTCTTCAGGACCACTACCTCATCGAGAAGATGGCTCAGTTCAATCGTGAGCGTGTCCCGGAGCGCGTGGTGCACGCCAAGGGCGCGGGTGCGTTCGGCGTCCTCGAGATCACCGAGGACATCTCGAAGTACACCAAGGCTGCTGCCCTTCAGAAGGGTGTCAAGACCGAAGCGCTCGCGCGGTTCTCCACCGTCGCCGGTGAACAGGGAAGCCCGGACACCTGGCGGGACCCTCGCGGCTTCGCGCTGAAGTTCTACACCACCGAAGGCAACTGGGACCTCGTCGGAAACAACACCCCGGTGTTCTTCGTCAAGGACCCCATCAAGTTCCAGGACTTCATCCGCAGCCAGAAGCGCATGCCGGACTCCGGTCTGCGCGACCACAACATGCAGTGGGACTTCTGGACGCTGTCACCCGAGTCCGCGCATCAGGTCACCTGGCTCATGGGTGACCGCGGCATCCCGAAGAGCTACCGACACATGGACGGCTTCGGCTCGCACACCTACCAGTTCATCAACGACGCCGGTGAGCGCTCCTGGGTCAAGTTCCACTTCAAGACCAACCAGGGCATCGACTTCCTGACGCAGGAAAAGGCCGACGAGCTCGCGGGCACGTCGCCCGATCATCACCGCCAGGATCTGTTCGGTGCGATCTCCGAGGGCGACTTCCCGAGCTGGGACTTCTACATCCAGGTCATGCCGTACGACGAGGCCGAGGGGTACAAGTACAACCCGTTCGACCTCACGAAGGTGTGGTCGCAGAAGGACTACCCGAAGATCAAGGTCGGCAAGCTGACGTTGAACCGCAACCCGGAGAACTTCTTCGCGCAGATCGAGCAGAGCTCGTTCGAACCGTCGAACCTGGTACCCGGCATCGCCGCCAGCCCGGACAAGATGCTGCTCGGACGCATCTTCTCCTACGCCGACGCGCACCGCTACCGCATCGGAACCAACTACGCGCAGCTCCCGGTCAACGCACCGAAGGCTCAGGTCAACTCCTATTCCAAGGAAGGGTCGATGCGGTACTCGTTCAACTCCGCCGACACTCCCGTGTACGCACCCAACTCGTACGGCGGCCCGCACGCGGACACTGCGAAGTACGGCGACGACGGGTCGTGGGACTTCGAGCCACGTTTCGTCCGAACCGGATACATCGAGCATCCCGAGGACACCGACTTCGCCCAGGCCGGCATTCTCGTCCGCGAGGTCATGGACGACGATCAGCGTGAGCGATTGGCAGGCAACATCGTCGGCCACGCACTCAACGGTGTCACCGAGCCCGTCTTGCAACGCGTCTTCGAGTATTGGACCAACGTCGACCCCGACCTCGGGAAGAAGGTCGAGGAAGGTGTGCGCGCAGGCCAGAGCGACACGGCGCCGACGACCAGCCAGTCGCCGACCACTCCCGGCGACGAGGCAGAGAAGGTCTGACGCGTCACAACCGGGAACATCGTCCGCGGTCGGACCGTTGAGCTGAGCGAACGTAAGAACGTAGGAGGCGCACTCATGACCAACCCCATCAGCAGCACTCTCGATGCAGGTCAGCAGAAGATTGCCGGAGATGCCCTGCAAGGCACCGTCGTCGATCTGATCGACCTGTCCCTCATCGCGAAGCAGGCGCACTGGAACGTCATCGGCAAGAACTTTCGTTCGGTGCACCTCGCGTTGGACGAGCTCGTCACTGCAGCACGGGATTTCACCGACGAGGCAGCCGAACGTGCAACGGCGATCGGTGTCAGCCCGGACGGACGCTCGGCCACGGTGTCGGCCACAGCGGGCACCAAGGGGTTCGGTGAAGGCTGGACCAAGGACGAGCAGGTGATCGCCGCCGTGGTGGACAACCTTGCCGCAGTGGTGGATCGGCTACGCGGGCGCATCGCGGACACCGAGGCCGCTGATCCCGTGACGCAGGATCTGCTCATCGCGATCACCGCCCGACTGGAGCAATTGCACTGGATGTGGCAAGCGCAGGTCGACTGACCTCAGCACTGTGAGCAGGCCCTCTTCCCTTCCGGGAAGGGGGCCTGCTCACGTTTCACCCCGGTACGGCGCGGGTAGCCGTGGGCAATGACTTCGACTTCAGGCGCAGTCCTGTTCGACATAGACGGCACCCTGGTGGACTCCAACTACGTTCACGTGGACGCATGGTCCAGGGCATTCGCCGACGCCGGAGTGACCGTCCCGTCGTGGAGGATCCACCGCTGCATCGGCATGGACGGCGACAAGCTGCTCGAATCGCTCGTCGGATCCTCCGACAGTGCCGCAGCACTCGAAGCAAAGGATCTGCACACCAGCTACTACCAGCAAGCGATTGCGCGGCTGCAAATTCTGCCCGGTGCACGAGAGTTGCTGCAGCGCATCGACGATGCAGGCCTGACCGTCGTACTGGCCACGTCGGCACCCGAGAACGAACTCGCCCACCTCCGTGACCTCCTCGACGTCGAGGACATCGTGTCCGTCGTGACGTCGTCCGAGGACGCCGACGTGGCCAAGCCGAGCCCCGAGATCGTCGACGTCGCTCTGCAACGCGCGGGCGTAGAAGCCCGCGGGGCGGTCATGATCGGCGACAGCGTGTGGGACATGAAAGCGTCCAGACGCGTCGGAGTGGCAGGAATCGGAGTCAGGTGCGGAGGTGTACCCGACGCCGAATTACGCGCTGCCGGCGCAGAAGCGGTCTACGAGGACCCAGCGGATCTCGTCGAACATCTGACCGACAGCCCCATCGCGAGGTTGACCGCCGTATGAGTCGTCAGGACGGCTACGCAGCAATCGAAGACTACGCAGCGATCGGAGACGGACGGACGGTCGCCCTGATCGCCGACGACGGCCGAATCGACTGGTTACCCATCCCCAACCTCGATTCTCCGCCCCCGTTCGCCGCCGTCCTGGACGCCGAGCACGGCGGCACCTTTGCGCTCGCCCCCGTCGAATCCTTCACCGCAGAGCGTGAATTCGTCGAGGGAACAAACGTGCTGACGACGTTGTACACGACGGATACGGGAATTGTCCGCGTCACCGACTCGCTCAACACCGGAGTGGCCGGCCGGTTGCCCTGGGTGGAACTCGGACGCCGCATCGACGGTGTCGAGGGAACCGTCGACATGGCATGGAAGGTTGCTCCGGGGACCATGCTCGGTATCGCGTCCCCGTGGGCGTACGACACTCAGCACGGCACCGTGCTCCGCGCCGACGGTCTGACGATGGCCGTCCGCACCCTCGAGGCGGACGACGTGACCGTCGGCGACCAGATCATCGACGGCACGTTCACCACGTCGCCCGGATCTCGTCACCTGATCGGTCTCGTCGGTACCGAGAACGAGCCGCTCCACCTGCCCGAGCCGATCAAGGTCGACGAGGGGATCGATCGTACTGTCGGCAACTGGAGGATGTGGTCCGACGAATTTCACTACGACGGCCCCTGGAAGGAGCATGTGGCACGCAGCGCTCTCGCGTTGAAACTGCTGCTGCACAGTCCTTCCGGCGCCATCGCGGCAGCCGCCACGACGTCTCTGCCCGAGAATCGCACCGGTGGAAAGAACTGGGACTACCGCTACGCGTGGGTCCGCGACACCGCGTACACGATCCGTGCGCTCATCAGGTTCGGTCTGCGTGAAGAAGTGCACGCCGCAGTTGCGTGGCTTCTGAAGGTCATCAGGCTCAACGATCCTCTCGTCAACGTGTTCTACACGCTCGGTGGTGAACTCCCCGGAGGCACCGAGCAACCCGACGTACCGGGATGGCGCGGCGTCGGACCCGTCGTCAACGGCAATGCCGCCGCAGACCAGTTACAGCTGGGGATCTTCGGAGACCTGTTCGCCATCGTGAGGTTGTACGTGGATGCCGGCAACGTACTCGACGCGGAAACCGGACGACTACTGGCCACCATCGCCGACGAAGCCTGCGACTCCTGGCAGCGCCGCGACGCCGGAATCTGGGAACTCGAGGACGAACAGCACTACACCAGTTCCAAGTTGGGCTGCTGGCAGGCGCTCGACTGTGCAGTCCACCTCGCCGAAGAGGGCCAGATCCCCGGCGTTGCAGACAGATGGCGTGCCGAACGCGGGCGTATCAGGCAGTACGTCGAAGAAAAATGCTGGTCCGAGGAGCGTCAGGCCTACCTCGCCTATCCGGGGGCGGACGGTCTCGACGCATCGGTGTTGCTCGCCGCGGAAATGGACTTCGATCGTGGAGAACGACTTTCGTCCACCATCGACGCACTGGGGCGCGAACTCGGCGCCGGGCCACACCTCTACCGTTACAGCGGCGTCGACAAAGAAGAGGCGACGTTCGTCGCATGCGGGTTCTGGCGTGTCTCGGCGCTCGCCTGCGTCGGACGCGACGACGAAGCATCCGAGCTGATGGACCAACTCGTCGAGACGTCCAACGACGTCGGCCTCTACAGCGAGATGATCGATGCTTCGGACGGATCGTTTCTGGGTAACTTCCCGCAGGGCTTGAGCCACCTGGCCCTGGTGAACGCAGCGCTGACGATCGCGCATTCGCACGACGCAACGAACTGACTCGTAGGAACGAGGATGCACACATGGATCTGGGAATCGAAGGCCGCGTTGCGGTCGTGACAGGGGCGGACTCCGGCATCGGTTGGCACACAGCTCGATTGCTTCTCCAAGAAGAAGTGACGGTCGTGGTCACCGACCGGGACGAAGAGGCGCTCACGAAAGCAGCAGCCGAACTGGACGCCGCCCCGGACAAGTTGTTCGCCTTCGCCGCCGACGTGACCGACGCCGACAGTGTCGCCGAACTGGCCGAGAAGACCTCAGCGGCAGTCGGAGACATCGACATACTCGTTCAATCCGCGGGAGTGACCGGCGCGCAAGGACTCTTCCACGAAATAGACGACGAAGGATGGGCCAGCACCGTCGAAACCGATCTGCTGGGCCCGGTGCGCGTGGTCCGAGCCTTCCTGCCCGCACTGCGTCGCGGCGGGTGGGGACGCATCGTTCTGCTCGCATCGGAGGACGCCGAACAGCCGTACGTCGACGAACTGCCGTACTGCGCATCGAAAGCAGGCATCCTGTCGCTGACCAAAGGATTGTCGAAAACCTATGCATCCGAGGGCATCCTGGTCAACGCCGTATCTCCCGCCTTCATCCACACGCCGATGACGGACAAGATGATGGACAAACGCGCCGACGAGCGCGGTACCGACCGCGACGAAGCAATCGAGACCTTCCTCGACGAGGAACGCCCCTTCATGGAACTGAAGCGCCGCGGCGAACCCGACGAGGTCGCATCCGTCGTCGTGTTCCTGTGCTCGGAACGCGCATCGTTCGTCAACGGCACCAACTACCGCGTGGACTCCGGGTCCGTCGCAACCATCTAGAGGAGGCACCATGACCAACTTCGGCTACACCCTCATGACCGAACAGAGCGGGCCGAAAGAGCTCGTCAAGTACGCCGTCGGCGCCGAGAACGTCGGCTTCGACTTCGAGGTCGCAAGCGACCACTACTCGCCATGGCTGTCCTCCATGGGCCACGCACCGTACGCCTGGACCACGCTGGGCGCCGTCGCGCAGGCCACCGAACGCGTCGAGCTGATGACGTACGTGACGTGCCCCATCATCCGGTACCACCCCGCGGTCGTTGCACAGAAAGCAGCAACACTCCAGATCCTCGCCGACGGACGCTTCACCCTCGGCCTCGGCAGCGGCGAAAACCTCAACGAACACGTCGTCGGCGAAGGCTGGCCGTCCATCGACAAGCGCCAGGACATGTTCGCCGAAGCACTCGACATCATCGGCAAACTCCACGCAGGCGGCTTGGTGACCTACGAAGGCAAGCACTTCCGCGTCGACTCCGCACGCATCTGGGACCTACCCGAAGGCGGCGTACCCATCGGCGTCGCCGTGTCCGGTGAAAAATCCATCGCCCGATTCGCGCCCTACGCCGACCACCTGATCGCCGTCGAACCCAACGCAGACCTCGTCAAAGGCTGGGTCGACCATCACGACGGACCATCACGCACCATCGGCCAGATCCCCATCTCCTGGGACCCGGACAAGGACGCCGCCATCGACCGCGCCCACGACCGGTTCCGCTGGTTCGCCGGAGGCTGGGCCGTCAACGCAGACCTCCCCACCACCGCAGGGTTCGCAGGCGCAACACAATTCGTCCGCAAAGAAGACGTAGCCGAGACCATCCCCTGCGGCCCCGACCTCGACGCCATCGTCGAGGCCGTCAAGCCGTACTGGGAAGCAGGCTTCACCGACATCGCCCTCGTCCAGGTCGGCGACGAAACCCAGGAACAATTCCTCGCCGAAGCCGCCGGACCGTTGCTCGACAAACTCCGCGCCGCATCGAGCTAGGTTCCCCCCGGTTCCGGACCGAACGTGCCGTTCGGTCACTTCAAGTGACCGAACGGCACATTCGGTCTCGAAACCGAAGCACACAGACACGAAAAAGACCCTGATTCGTGAACCGAATCAGGGTCTTTGCTGTCGGGGTGGCGGGATTCGAACCCACGACCTCTTCGTCCCGAACGAAGCGCGCTACCAAGCTGCGCCACACCCCGTGTACCGCACGCAGAAGTCTAGCTTACGACTGCCTCGGAACGCGAAACGCCCTCGTCGGAGCCCTCTTTTGGGCCCTTTCTGGGTGCTGCAGTGAGGGTCAGCAGCGTTGCTTCGGGGCGGCAGCAGAATCGTGCGGGCGCGTACGGTGACGTGCCGATGCCGGCCGAGACGTGCAGCTGCGTGTGAGCACCCCACTTCGACGGGCCCTTCACTCGTGAGCGGTCGATCTCGCAGTTGGTGACCAGAGCGCCGTAGAACGGAAGGCACAGCTGACCACCGTGAGTGTGCCCAGCGAGAACGAGGTCGTAGCCGTCCTCGGCGAACTTGTCGAGAACCCGTGGTTCGGGCGAGTGTGTGATGCCGAGTCGTAGATCCGCGAGCGGATTGGGTTGGCCGGCGATGGTCTCGTAGCGGTCCCGCTCGAGATGAGGATCGTCGACGCCGGCAGACGCGATGCGCACACCCGCGATCTCGAGTTCGCGACGGACGTGGGTGACGTCGTGCCAGCCGCGCTCGGAGAACGCGGCTCGGAGGTCGCGCCAGGGGAGTGATTCACCCAGAACGCGCTTGTGGTTCTTCTTGAAGTACTTCAACGGGTTCTTCGGCTTGGGTGCGAAGTAGTCGTTGCTGCCGAAGACGAACAGGCCGGGCCTGGACAGGAGCGGTCCGAGAGCCTGTACGACGGCCGGGACGGACTTGGAATGCGACAGGTTGTCACCGGTATTGACGACCAGGTCCGGCTCGAGCCGGTCGAGCTCCCGCAGCCAGTTCTGCTTGAGACGCTGATTCGGCATCATGTGCAGATCGCTGATGTGCAGAACCCGGAGTGACGCCGATCCTGGCTCGAGGACGGCCATCGTGGCTTCCCGAAGAGCGAAGGCGTTGCGCTCGACGAGCGTCGCGTACCCGAGGCCTAGCGCTGCGGCACCGGCCGTAGCCAGGGCTGCCGTCTGCAACGGCGCCTGCTCCGCACTGGCACGTGCGCGCGTCGCGGCGGCGCGGAGAGCGTCTGATGCAAGCTGCGATTGCGGGGCGAACGGGAGGGTCCAAGCGTTGTTTTTCACGGACACGTTCCCCACGATACGTCAGTACAGGTAATCGACGTGCGGATGCGAACGGAGCCCGCGTAGCGTTCTGGTACATGTCCGAACTGAAATCCCAGCTCCGAGCCGACCTGACCACATCCATGAAGGCCAAGGACAAGCTGCGCACGGCCACCATCCGTATGCTCCTCGCCGCGATCCAGACCGAGGAGGTCTCCGGCAAGGAAGCGCACGATCTGACCGACGAGCAGGTACTGAAAGTCCTTGCCAAGGAGTCGAAGAAGCGCGGCGAATCCGCAGAAATCTACACCGAGAACGGCCGCGGAGAGCTCGCAGCGAACGAGCGCGCTGAAGCGCAGATCATCGACGAATACCTGCCGACCCCGCTCACGGACGCCGAGCTGGCCGACGTCGCCGATACCGCCATCGCCCAGGTCGCCGAAGAGATCGGCGAACGGCCGGCAATGAAGCAGATGGGCCAGGTCATGAAGGTCGCCTCGGCTCTGGCTGCAGGTAAGGCCGACGGCTCGCGCGTGTCGAAGGCCGTCAAAGACCGTCTCTGACGCTTCTGCCTTATGTGAGTGGAAATGTCGCGTCTTCTGGTCGCTCCGCAGGCTCCGCTCCTGGCCCCTGGCCTACATTTCCACTCACACGCGGCGGAGCCGCGGAGTTCACCTACATGCGGCGGAGCCTCTTATCGCGGTGCGGTGATGCCCGGGATGGCGGGAATCTGCAGCCCCGGCGGGATGGCCGGTAGTTCGATGCCCGGCGGCAGTTCCGGCAGAGCCGGAGCCGGCGGGGCCTCCCGTACCGACCCGTCGCTGACGTAGATCGTGATGGTCGATCCCGGGATTGCCGAACCCGACGGGGACACACCCGTCACGGTGCCGCGTGACGCCGAGTTGGCCGTCGTCGCGACCGTCACCTGGAAGCCGGCGCCCTGGAGCGTCGAGGTTGCCGAGCTCTGGCTCTGGCCGGTCACGTCGGGAACCTGACCGTTGGCCGAACCACGCACGTACTTCTGGTCGACGGGTGGCAGCTCGACGGGGCCGAAGTTGTTCGCAACGGGGTCGATGGCGTCGTACCAGGTGCGCGCAGGTTCGTTGCCGCCGTACAAGTTGCCCGAGCCGCAGGGGCGAAGCGGGAACGAGCAGATCTCACCGGGGGTCGGCGAGTCGCCGTAGGTGTACACAGCCGCGGCGTAGCGGTTGGTGAAGCCGAGGAAGCCCGACGACATGTGCGACTCCGTCGTACCGGTCTTGCCGGACATCGGGAGCGTCCAGCCGACGGATCCCGCAGCCGACGCCGACGTGCCGCCTGCCTGATCGTCCTTGCTCATCGCGTTGGCGAGCGTGTTCGCCAGACCGGGCTCGACGACCTGCTCGCAGGCCTGCTGAGTCACCGGAACCGGTTTGCCCTCACGGTCGAACACCGAGTCGATCGGAGTGGGTGGGCACCACTTGCCACCTGACGCCAGCGTCGCGGCCACGTTGGACAGCTCCAATGGGTTCACCCAGGTGGGGCCGAGGGTGTAGGAACCGAGGTTCTGGTTCTTCTGGAAGTCGGCCATGCTCTGCTCGTCGAAGCCCGAGGTGTTCGGGTCCGCGTAGGACCGCAGCCCGAGACGAACGGACATGTCGACGACGGGTGCGACTCCGACGGATTCGATCAGCTTCACGAACGCGGTGTTGGGCGACTGGGCGAGTGCATCGGTGATGGAGAGCGATGCGGGGTAGTTGCCTGCGTTCTCGACGCAGTACGTGTTGGCCGGGCAGCCGCGAGCTCCACCGTCGCCTAGTCCGCGGACCTCGGCTCGGCGGGGCACCTGCAGGGTGGCGCTGGTTCCGAGCCCCCGTTCCATCGCTGCGGCGGTGGTGAAGACCTTGAAGATCGAGCCTGCGCCGTGACCGACGAGCGAATAGGGCTGCGGCTGAACTGTCTCGTCGGTATCGGCGTCGAGACCGTACGTGCGGCTGCTTCCCATTGCCAGAATGCGGTGTGAGTCCTGGCCGGGCGCGATAACGTTCATGACCGTGGCGACGCCGTCGAGAGTCGGGCTGGAATTCGACGAGAGCGATGCCTTGGTGGAGTTCTGCACAGCCGGATCGAGAGTGGTGCGGATGAGGTAGCCGCCCTTGTCGATCTGCTCTCGGCTGATCCCCGCGTTCGCGAGGTATTGAAGTGCGTAGTCGCAGAAGAATCCGCGGTCACCGGCGGCGATGCATCCTCGCGGCAGAGTCTGCGGCACCGGGAGAACACCGAGAGGCTCGGTTTTGGCCTGCCGGAACTCCTCGGCCCGATCCGGAATGTTCTGGATCATCGTGTCCAGCACGATGTTGCGGCGTTCGGTGACACCCTGCTCGTTGGTGTACGGATTGAGGGCCGAGCTGGACTGCACCATGCCCGCGAGCATTGCGGACTGCTTCGCGTCGAGCTGGCTGGCGTCGATGCCGAAGTATGTCTGCGCAGCGTCCTGGATGCCGAACGACGAATTACCGAACGGCACCAGGTTGAGGTAGCGGGTGAGGATCTCGTCCTTCGTGAGTTCCTTGTCCAGCGTCAACGCCATACGGATCTCGCGGATCTTTCGGGCGGGCGTCGTCTCGATCGCGGCGCGGCGCTCGGCGTCGGTCTTGGCGACGACTAGGAGCTGGTAGTTCTTCACGTACTGCTGATCCAACGTCGACGCGCCCTGTTCGACCTGGCCGCTCGTGGTGTTGGTGAGGAACGCACGCAACGTGCCCTGCCAGTCGACGCCCTGGTGCTCGGCGAACCGCTTGTCCTCGATGGAGACGATCGCGAGCTTCATCTCGTTGGAGATCTTGTCGCTCGGTACCTCGAAGCGCCGCTGCTCGTACAGCCATGCGATCGGGTTGCCTGCGGCGTCGACCATCGTGGACACCGCGGGGACCGCGCCTTCGACCAACTCGGCGGACACGTTGTCCACCGTGTCCGCAGCCCGATTCGACGCATAGCCGAACCCGCCTGCCAACGGGAACATGACTCCGGCCAACAGCGCACCCGCGAGTGCGGAACATCCGGCGAGCTTCGCCACGGTTTTTCCAACTGACACGAGCACAGCGTACGTGGACTAGTGCAGCTGGCCCAGAAACGCAGATGATCCGGCCGGTTCCGGGAGGCGTCGTCGCGTCGTTACGTTGCGCGACTTCTTGTAATGGATCACTGGTCGCGCGAGGAACCGCAGGTCGGGACGGTCGTACCAGAAAGTTGCTTCTCTCGTCTTGCGTTCGTCGCCGGATTTACCTAAATTATGAGCACGGTGTGATTCACATAACACTTGTATATGAATGTGGGGCAGCTCCTAGAACGATGTGCTTCGAGCGATGGAAACCAGCTCGATGCAGCACCGCAGGAGCTTCTGGAACGTTCAGCAAGGACGTTCGAACTGCAAAGGGGATCCGCAATGCACACGACAGCAGCACCGACGCGGCTAGATGTGGAAGAAGCAGAAGCACGCATTGCGTGGGTAGCGCAGGCGCGGTGCAAGGGCACCGATCCTGACCAGCTGTTCGTACGGGGAGCAGCGCAGCGCAAAGCAGCGACCATCTGCCGGCACTGCCCGGTGTTGATGCAGTGCGGTGCCGACGCGCTCGACAACCGCGTGGAATTCGGTGTCTGGGGCGGCATGACCGAGCGTCAGCGTCGCGCATTGCTCAAGCAGCATCCCGAGGTCGACTCCTGGTCGGACTTCTTCGAGACGCAGCGCCAGCAGCAGGCCGCGATCTGAGCGGGCCTACGCGGACCGGGTGAGTTGATCCGCCACCGCGCGGAGAGCATGCAGGTCCGACACCTCGAACGGGAGAGAGGGCACGCCGACGATCGGGACCCGTGGGTGTGCCGAGGTGAACCGTCGGAGCAGGCGCAGTTCGCGAGCGGCCGTCACTGCCCGGGCGGCGTGAATGCGCAGTACCGCGGCGGCGAGTTCCCCGTCCTCCGAACCGTCCAACTGATCCGCAGCCGTCACAGCGTGATCGGCAGGGAGTGACAACAGCGTCGGGTGTGTCCGGTTGAGGATCAGGCCGGCCAGCGGCATTCCCTCACCACTCAATCGATCCACGAAGTACGCCGCTTCGCGTAACGCATCCGGTTCGGCCGCTGCAACGACGACGAAGCTGGTGCCGTCCTCGCGAAGCAGCTGGTAGGTGCGCGTCGCCCGCTCGCGGAAGCCGCCGAACATCGAGTCGAGTGACTGCACGAATGCAGACGCATCGGTGAGCATCTGACTACCGATCACCGTCGACACGCCGCGGAGGGCCAGGCTCATCGCGCTGGTCACCATCCGCGTCAGGCCGCGTCCCGGCGCCATCAACAACCTGATGAACCGGCCGTCGAGGAATGAGCCGAGACGTTGCGGCGCATCGAGAAAATCCAGAGCATTGCGCGACGGTGGGGTGTCCACGACGATCAGATCCCACGTCGAGTCGGACGCGAGCTGGCCGAGTTTCTCCATCGCCATGTACTCCTGCGTTCCGGAGAACGACGAAGCCACCGTCTGATAGAACGGGTTGGCCAGCACCTGCTCGGCCTTCTCCGGCGTCGAATGCTCGATCACCATCTCGTCGAACGTCCGACGCATGTTCAACATCATGGCGTGCAGCTCGCCCGTGGCCCCGGCCGGAAGCTTGACCGGTTGCGGCGAATTGTCGAGCTCGTCGACACCGAGGGCTTGGGCCAGGCGCCGAGCTGGATCGATCGTCAACACCACGACCTTACGGCCCTGCTCCGCAGCTCGAAGCGCCATCGACGCCGCCGTTGTCGTCTTCCCCACGCCACCTGCACCGCACACCACCACGATGCGGGACTTCGCGCCCCGAAGAATCTTCTCGATATCGAGTACGGGCGCTGCAGCCTTGCTCATTTCACACCCTGTTCCTTGAGTTCCGCCGCCAGTTCGTACAGCCCGCCGAGGTCGACGCCGTCCGCCAGCATCGGCAGTCGCAGTCTCGCGGAATCCAACTCGTCGAGTTGACGGCCGCTGTCCACTTGAGCGGCCAGCGTCGACGCGTGCTCGATCGTTTCCGTCAGCAAGCCTGCGAAATCGTCGTCGGACAACGATATTCCTGTCTTCTCCAGCCCGGTTCTGAGCGCAGCGACGTCGATTGTCCCGTGCGCCGCGTCGTCGAGCGACTCCTCCGGCAGGTACGTCGGCTCGGTGCGGTTGACGATGACGGTGCCCAACTGCAGATCGGCTGCTTCCAGCTCCTTCACGGCATCAGCCGTCTCCTGCACCGGCAAGGCCTCGAGCAACGTCACGAGATGCACGACGGTGTCCGCGGAATGCAGCAACCGCACCACGCCCTCGCTCTGCGAGCGGACCGGACCGCCCTTGGCCAGATCGGCCATCGCCTTGGTGACATCGAGGAAGTTGCCGATACGGCCCGTCGGGGGCGAATCGACGACCACCTCGTCGTACACGCGTTTCCCGGCTTTGTCGGTGCGGACCACGCACTCCTTGACCTTGCCGGTCAGCAGGACGTCACGCAGACCGGGCGCGATCGTGGTCGCGAACTCGATCGCGCCGATCTTGCGCATGGCGCGCCCGGCGAAACCCAGGTTGTAGAACATGTCGAGGTACTCGAGAAATGCGGTCTCGATGTCGATGGCCAGCGCGTAGACCTCGCCACCGCCGTCCGCGGACGCGACTCGCGTCTCGACCGGAGGAAGCGGTGGAACGTCGAACAACTGGGCAATCCCTTGCCTGCCTTCGACCTCCACCAGCAACACTCGTCGACCGTCGGCCGCGAGTGCCAACGCAAGCGCAGCAGCAACCGTCGACTTACCGGTGCCGCCTTTGCCGGAGACGAAGTGCAACCGCGCAGTGTCGGCCTTCTCCGGCCAACCTTCGAAACTCGATGTGACCACAACACGACCATATAGACGAATCGGATGTCACCTCGGTGGAACCGTGCGGTCCGACGTCGTGGCGACTATGTCTCGTCTGTTGTCACGGCGACTACGTCGTTGATGGCCTGCTTCAGAATGTCGACGTAGCGAGCGTGGTCGGGGAACGTGTCGGGGCACGCTGTCACGCAGACCGTGACCGTGTCGCCCAGGCCGTAGAAGCCGTGCGTGAGGGAGCGGGCGGGGCCGAGCATCGGGAAGCCGCCGGAGAACAGACCGGGCGCCCCGCACAGTTCGAGACGTGCATCCCCCCGATTCACACTGACGACAGTCAAGTTGCTCGTGACTTCGTCGTGGACGGTGCGCTCTCGAAGTGCATGTTTGCGTGCGCGTCTGTCCAGAGCGAGAAAGACCGGAGCGGGTACGAGATTCTCGGCTCTGATCCACCGCAGGAGCAGCGGGTCGAGCAGCTTCTCGCGGGCCTCGGCCAATGACGCCGCGGTTCGTCGCGCGCGCTCGGCGATGTCGGAGACATCGACGTGAAGGTCGACGTCACCGTTCACGATGCGGTTCTCGGCGGGCCACTTCACGTCCTCGGGAAGTGCCATGGGAACAAGCGCGTTCAGTGTGACCGGGACTGCATCGCCGACGGTCTCGAGGTAGCGCTCGGCAGCGAGGCCGACCGCGGTCAATGCCGTGGTCGTGACGCTGAACCGGGTCTTGGTGAGTCGATGTGGAGCGCAGGGAATCACGTGGGCCACGCGGTTGCCGGTGGGCTCGACGTTACTCGAAATGGAGGGTCGAAGGACGTTTCGATCGGTGATGGATCCGCGCTCACGTTCGAAAGTGCGGCGTGTACGACGAGCGGCAAGACGCGCGGCGGCCAGACGAAACGGAAGCGCGGCAAGGGCTCCCACTGCCACCGGAACACGCAGGTGGGGCTTGAACAGGCGTGCCTGCGACTGGGAAGGTTCGGGCGGATCCACCGAGAACAGGGCACGCGCGAGCCGCGTCGCTCCTCGTCCGTCGGTCAGCGCGTGGCTGACCTGAACGACCACGACGAGTGCGCGTCCCACGGCGTGCGGTACGTCCTCGACGTCGCGTGCCACGTGGACCTGCCAAGCGGCTCGAGTTGCATCGACGGACTTCTGCACCAGCAGACCGAGCTCATCGACGACATTTTCCCATGTGCCAGAACCGAATTCGACGATCGGCGGGAGTCCGACGCTTCGTGACCAGTACGGATACTCGAGGTTTCCGGGGATCTCGACGAGACGCTTGTTCAGATCCGGTATCGATCGGGCGCGTGCGTCGATGAAGTCCGTGATCTCGTCGAGTGTCGGGGACGAAAGGTCACCTGCGTCGAAGGTCAACAACACGTATTGGTCGCGGGGTGCACTTTTCGAGGCGTAGTGGAACGACGCGTCGAGTATGTCCAGACGGCTCACGATTTCGACCCTCTCACATGACGCTCGGCCGTCACATCGTCGAAGCGTCCGGTCGATCGGACTGCAGTATCCCCGCCGACTAGGCTCACCCCCATGAGCGAAAAGATCATCTGGGAGTACTTCACAGCGCCGGTACTGATTCACGCGACCAAGCAGATTCTGGACAACTACGGTGCCGAGGGCTGGGAGCTCGTGACCATCATGTCCGGTCCCAACGGTGGCGACACGTTGGTGGCCTACTTCAAGCGCCCGAAGGCCTAGCGATGGCGTGGAGTGAGCGCCTGACCGAACTCGGGATCGAGCTGCCGCCGGTCGTACCGCCGCTGGCCGCATACATCCCCGCTGTGCAGACCGGATCGCTGGTCTACACGTCCGGTCAGCTGCCGTTGGTCTCCGGTGAGCTGACGGCCACGGGCAAGGTCGGTGCGGACGTATCAGCCGAGGACGCCGCCGACGCTGCGCGAGTCTGTGCACTGAACGCGTTGGCAGCGATCAACTCGCTCGTCGGTGTCGATTCGATCAAGCGGATCGTGAAGGTCGTCGGCTTCGTCGCCTCGGCCCCCGGATTCAACGGTCAGCCTGCCGTCGTCAACGGCGCGTCGAACGTGATCGGCGAGATCTTCCGCGACGCCGGAAAGCACGCCAGGTCCGCCGTCGGCGTCGCCGAACTCCCGATCGATGCCCCCGTCGAGGTCGAGCTGATCGTGGAGGTCTAGTGCCTCACACGGCGTCCAGTGCTCGCTGAAGATGGAGCCCGCGGCGAACCGAACAGGGATGCTCGACGCCGCCGGCGACCGATTCGAGAAATTCGTCGAGAAGAACTCGGAAGCAGTCGGTCGCCGGCGTCGAACGGTCTTGCAGTGACAGCACACCGTCGCTGCCGCTGACCTCCACCCGGAAGACCGACGGTTGCACCGGCGTCGCGAGTGACAGGCGTGACGTGCTCAGCTTGCCGCCCTCGTGCTCGAGCACCACGGTCCAGGTGTCCGAAGATTCGTCCCGACGGCTCAGCGCCACGCCGGTGATGGGCCCGAGAGTCAGGTCCAGCAGGTCGAAGACATGCGGCCCGACGTCGAAGAGGGCGCCGTCGCGTCGACGCCACGGCGAATTCGAATACTCGCCTCCGAGCACTGCCCCGGACAGCCAGGTCCCGGATGCAGAACTCCAATCCCGTCCGTCGGCCTCTGCCAGAAACGCACGTGTCTCCGGAGCGAACCGCCTCGTCAACGCGACGATCGACCCGACGCCCGCGCCGGAGACGGCCTCGGCAAGACGCGTGGCGTCGTCCAGGTTGGACGCGATGGGCTTGTCGAGTACGACGTGCTTTCCGGCCTCGGCTGCGGCGATCGCCATTCCGGCCTGCACTTGCGGAGGTACCGCGAACGCGACGGCGTCCACGTCGGCCATCAGTGTCTCGATGCGGTCGTAGACCGGGGCGCCCATGCCCTCAGCAGCATCGGGTCGACGGGCCCACACGCCGACGAAGTCGACGTCCGGGTGCGCGGCAAGGGACGGGGCGTGTGTCGCGCGAGCCCAAGGACCCGCACCGACCAATCCGATTCTCATGCTCTTAAAGTACGACTATGACTCTCGCGCATCCGGCATACGGTCAGCTTCGACAGGTCACACCGACGGCGGCGGTTCTGCTCGCCGACAATCCGGGAAAGATGACGCTCGACGGCACCAACACCTGGATTCTGCGCGCACCCGGCAGCGACGAGGTGGTCGTGGTCGATCCGGGACCGAAGGACAAGAAGCATCTCGACGCGGTGGCCGCGTCGGGCACTGTGGTTCTTGTCCTGGTGACGCATCGGCACGGCGATCACACGGACGGGTTGAAGCGGTTCCACAAGAAGACGGGCGCGCCGATCCGCGCGTTCTCCGACGAGTTCGTCTACGGCAGCACAGCGTTGGTCGACGGCGAGGTCATCGACGCGGCAGGGTTGAAGATCACCGTCCTCGCGACTCCCGGGCACACAGCGGATTCGTTGAGCTTCGAACTCGACGACGCGATTCTCACCGGCGACACGATCCTCGGTCGGGGTACGACGGTCCTCGATCCCAAGGACGGAACTCTCGCGGATTACCTGGCGTCGCTGGATCGGCTCGAAGCCGCAGGGTCAGGCAAGATCGCGCTACCCGGGCACGGAGCCGAGGTGGCCGACACAGCGGAGGTTGCGCGGATGTACCGAAAGCATCGGTTCGAACGACTCGAGCAGATCAAAGCTGCGCTGTCGGTACTCGGCCAGGACGCAAAGCCGATGAAGGTGGTCAAGCACGTCTACGCGGACGTGGACAAGAAGTTGTGGCCAGCTGCGCGCATGTCCGTCAAGGCGCAGCTGACCTACCTTCGAGAGAGCTAGCGAGCCCGGCGAGCCAGACGCTCGGAGTCGGAGATCAGCACGCTCTTGCCTTCGAGCCGCAGCCAACCGCGGTGCGCGAAGTCCGCGAGTGCCTTGTTGACGGTCTCACGCGACGCGCCGACGAGCTGAGCGATCTCTTCCTGCGTCAGGTCGTGCGTGACGCGGAGCGATCCGGCTTCCTGAGTGCCGAAGCGCTGTGCAAGCTGGAGAAGCGCTTTGGCGACACGGCCGGGGACGTCGGTGAAGATCAGATCCGCGAGGTTGTTGTTGGTGCGACGCAACCGGCGAGCCAACACGCGGAGAAGCTGCTCGGCGATCTCGGGACGCTGGTCGATCCACGCCTTCAGAGCGTCGCGGTCCATGCTGACCGCGCGGACCTCGGTGACCGTCGTCGCGGTGGACGTGCGGGGACCCGGGTCGAAGATGGACAGCTCGCCGAACATGTCCGACGGACCCATGATGGTCAGCAGGTTCTCGCGGCCATCGGGAGAGCGGCGTCCGAGCTTGATCTTGCCGGAGACGATGATGTACAGCCGGTCACCCGGCTCGCCCTCGTTGAAGACCACATGTCCACGAGGAAAATCGACCGGCTGCAGCTGCTTCGTCAGCGCTGCTACCGCAGAGGGTTCGACTCCTTGGAAGATGCCGGCCCGTGCCAGGACGTCGTCCACTTGCGCTCCTTTTGGGATGTCGCCGGCGTGGTCACCCGCGTCGACGATAGGCGTTTCTCGCTTACGTGCGCTCGGCGAGCCTGGGGCTCTCGAAGCTCACGTCAGTAATCAAACATGACAATTATCTCGGTGAAGTCTACTTCGCCGAGGCGTAATACGAGTGATCGGCACCACCGACGTGCCGTGAAGGTTGTGAACTAAACGATCCGTTGGGCTGTTGTTCACCCAAAATGCGACAATTCGGACTCAGCTCGCGCGCTGGTCCGCGAGTTCCTCGGAAGCGGGGGTACGGCGCTTGCGGCTGTTGAAACGAGCGAGAGCGTGCGGCATGCCCTCGTTGGCGAGGGTCGCGACCTCGGAGGTGCTGGCCTGATCGAGGAACTCCTGCACCTCTTGTTCGCGGACACCGAGCTTGCTCAAGCGGAACTCCACGCGCTCCATGGCGAGGGCGAACAACATCAGGAGCACAGGGAAGAGCACTACGGCGAGTCCTTGCATACCGAGCAGTAAACACCGAAAAGGTCTCGATAAGAACACAGGGCCGATTCGTTGCAGATTCTTGTCCGTACAGTTGTGGAGTGAAATCGACAGCCCCGCCGGCGCTCGACGTGCGCAAACGCGAAGAGACCGCATTGGGGCTCAAACGCCGAGCGCGACGAATGAACAGAGAGCTCGCCGTTGCGTTTCCGCACGTCTACTGCGAACTCGACTTCACCAACCCCCTCGAACTGGCCGTCGCCACCATTCTGTCGGCGCAATGCACCGACAAACGCGTCAACATGGTCACGCCGGCGCTTTTCGTGAGATATCGCACTGCCAAGGATTACGCCGAAGCGGACAGAACGGAACTAGAGGAGTACATCCGTACCACCGGCTTCTACCGGAACAAGGCGAACTCGCTGATCGGGCTCGGATCCGCCCTGCTGGAGAAGTTCGACGGCGAGGTCCCGCCCCGGCTGAAAGACCTCGTCACGCTCCCCGGAATCGGACGAAAGACCGCAAACGTCGTGTTGGGGAACGCGTTCGACGTACCAGGAATCACCGTCGACACCCACTTCGGCCGACTCGTCCGACGGTGGCAGTGGACGGACGAGGAAGATCCGGTGAAGGTCGAGCACGCCGTCGGCGCGCTGATCGAGCGCAAGGAATGGACACTGCTCAGCCACCGCGTGATCTTCCACGGACGCCGCGTGTGCCACGCCCGCAAGCCGGCGTGCGGTGTCTGCGTCCTCGCCAAGGACTGTCCTTCCTACGGACTCGGCCCGACCGACAAGGTGGAGGCTGCGGCGCTCGTGAAGGGCCCGGAAACGGATCACCTCCTACGCCTGGCAGGAGTGGAGCCTGCGGAACGACCCAGACTGGCAGGAGTGGAGCCTGCGAAACGACCGCATGAAGCAGGAGTGGAGCCTGCGAAACGACCGCATGAAGCAGGAGTGGAGCCTGCGGAACGACCTCATGAAGTAGGAGTGGAGCCTGCGGAACGATCTGGTGGGGGACCTCGGTGACGGGGTCTGCGGCGAGGTGGTCGCTGGCGGCGTTGCTGGTGGTCGTGGCGTTGGTGTACGCGATCTGGCCGCGAGGCGACGATCCGGAGCCGGTGACGGGGATGCCCGGGCAGGGCGCGCCGGTTGTCGAGGAGCGTCGCTCCGCGGACACTGCCGAGGCGCTCGCCCCGCTGCGGGAACGCGCCGGGCTGCAGAGTTGCCCGGCGCCGTCCGCCGAGACCGACTCGTCCGGTCCGTTGGCCGGGATCGTGCTCGAGTGCATCGGTGACGGTTCGCAGGTGGATCTGGGCCGCGCGCTCGCGGGCACTCCGACGTTGATCAACCTGTGGGCGTATTGGTGCGGTCCGTGCGCGCAGGAGTTGCCGCATCTGCAGGAGTACGCGTCGCAGATGCAGGGACGGGTCGCGGTGTTGACCGTGCACCAGGACCGGAACGAGTCGAACGGGCTGACGAAGCTTGCCGATTACGGGGTGACGCTGCCGGGTGTGCAGGACGGAGCGGGTCGTATAGCAGCAGCCGTCGGCGCGCCGAATGTGCTCCCCGTGTCGATTCTCGTGGGCGCGGATGGCAATGTCGCCGAGGTGCTGCCACAACCGTTCGACAGTGTTCAGGAGATCGACGACGCCGTGTCCGCGGGGCTCGGAATCAGCCGATGACTCCGCAGTGGTTGAGGCAGGTCGTCGACGCCGCGAGTGGCGAACGGGGCTTGATCGACACGACGGGTACCAATCCGGTGCTCGAACGTACGGCTCCCGACGGGGCGATCGTGCGTGCGGCGTCGGTACTGGTGCTGTTCGGTGGTTCGGAGGATGCGGACCCGACAGCGCAGGGCGGAGTGCCCGCCGACGCGGACGTGCTTCTGACTCAGCGAGCAGCGACGCTGCGTCAACACAGCGGTCAGGTTGCTTTCCCCGGAGGCGCCACGGATCCCGAGGACGATTCGCCGGTCGCGACGGCCCTGCGCGAGGCGGTCGAGGAGACCGGCCTCGACCCGGGAGGCGTCGAGCCGCTCGCCACGCTGCCTGGCATCTACGTGCCGCCGTCCAGGTTCGACGTCGTGCCGGTCCTCGCGTACTGGCGTAACCCCAGTGAGGTCGGAGTCGTCGACACCGCCGAGGCCGCGCGGGTGGTGCGAGTTCCCATCCGGGCGTTACTCGACCCCGACAACCGATTCCAGGTCAGACACCCGGCGGGCTATCAGGGCCCCGCATTCGCAGTCGACGGGATGCTCGTGTGGGGCTTCACCGGCGGTATTCTGGCAGGCCTGCTCGCGGTTTCCGGGTGGGAACTGGAATGGGACACCGACGACATCCGTGATCTGGAGACGAGTTTGGCCACAGTAGGGGAGGGTCTGGACCAGTGACCGGTTCGACATGGGTCGACATCATCGTCCTCGGTGTCGCCCTGTTGGCGGCATCCTCGGGGTGGCGGCAGGGCGCGGTGGCGTCGGCGATGGCGTTTCTGGGTGTGGTGCTCGGTGCGGTCGCAGGCATCCTGATCGCCCCACACGTATTGGTTCACGTGGACGGTTCACGCATGCGTGTTCTCGTCGGAATCGGGCTGATCGTCGCGCTGGTGATCATCGGTGAAGTGTCGGGGATGGTCTTGGGCCGGGCGTTGCGCAGCGGAATGCATTCGCGCAGTGCACGTTCGGTGGACAGTGTCATCGGCGCTGGACTCCAGGCTGTTGCGGTGCTCGCCGCGGCGTGGTTGCTCGCCATTCCTCTGACGTCGTCGTCGCAACCCGACGTGGCCAGTGCCGTTCGCGGATCGACGGTGCTCGGAAAGGTCGACGACGTCGCGCCCGGGTGGCTTCGCGAGGTCCCCAAGGAGTTCTCCGCACTGCTCGACACATCGGGTCTGCCGGACGTCATCGGACCGTTCGGCCGCACCCCGGTGGCGAATGTCGATGTACCCGACCCGGCTCTGCAGGCCAGCCCCGTTGTGGACCAGCTGCACGAGAGCGTGTTGAAGATCAGCGGCGTCGCGCCGAGCTGCCAGAAGGCGCTCGAAGGATCGGGATTCGTCGTCGCACCGGAGTTGGTGATGACCAACGCTCACGTGGTCGCAGGCACCGACGGAGTCACCGTCGATTCGCTCGGCACCGTCCTGGATGCCGACGTCGTTCTGTTCGATCCGGAGGAGGACGTGGCGATCCTTCGCGTGCCCGGGCTGCAGGCGCCGGTTCTGAACTTCGCTCCCGATCCGGCGGTGTCCGGCGAGAGCGCGATCGTTCTGGGTTACCCGGGCGGCGGCCCGTACACGGCAAGCCCGGCGCGCGTACGTGAAGTACTGAACCTCAACGGCCCGGACATCTACCGCACGGGAACGGTCGAGCGCCAGGTGTACACGGTCCGCGGGACGGTGCGGCAGGGAAACTCGGGTGGCCCACTCGTCACCGAGAACGGCCAGGTACTGGGCTTGGTCTTCGGTGCAGCGGTGGACGACCCCGACACCGGCTTCGTGTTGACCGCAGCCGAGATCGCCGACGAACTCGCGCAGAGCATGAACGCCCCGGTGCCGGTGGGCACGGGAGCGTGCATCGTCTGATGCGGCTCCGCCGCATGTGAGTACTTATATAAGTACTCACAGAGGGGTCAGCGGACGCCGGACGACTCCAGAAGCTCCTTCAGCTGATCGGTGACCTCATCGGGCGACTCCTGATGCGCATAGTGACCGGCACCGAGAACCGTGTGCAGGCGCCGCTCCGGGGCCCACCCGACGTCACCGTGAACGGTGCGGGCGAGGACGTACGGGTCCAGTTCGCCGCGGACCTGCAGCGCGGGGATGTCCAGCGACGTGTCCATCGCCTTCATGAAACGACGGCCGTCGCCGCGGAACTGGCTGCGGAACGCCCAACGCTGATATTCCAGCGCACAGTGCGCAGCACCGGCGATGCGGATCGCGGACCGCAATTGGGTCACGGCGTCGGTGCATTCCTCGGTGCCCTGCCAGGCAGGGCTGGTACGCGACCTGAACAGCTGCTCGACGGCCTCGCCGTTCTTTTTCGTCAGGGAGCGCTCCGGCAGGAGAGGCACCTGATAGCGCAGAAAGAACGGCAGAAGGGCTCGCCGCTGTGCCTTGTCGCGGAGAACCGACCGGCGTAGCGCGATCGGGTGCGGCGATCCGACCAGACCGATAGCGCTCACCATCCGTGGGTGCAACGCGGCCGTCGCCCAGCACACGAGACCTCCGTCGGCGTGCCCGACGAGAGCAGCGCGCGAGTGACCGAGGGCCCTGATCAGGCCGACGACGTCGCCCGCCAATGTCCATCCGTCGTATCCGCGAGGTGGCTTGTCGCTGTCCCCGTAACCGCGCAGATCGACGGCGACTGCGCGGTAGCCGGCCTCGGTCAGCGCGGTGAGTTGATGACGCCAGGACCACCAGAAATCGGCGAAACCGTGCAGCAACACCACGAGAGGACCGTCGGCAGGTGAGTCGGCCGCCTCGACGACGTGGAAGCGGATGCCGTTGGCATGTACGTCCCGGTGCGTCCAGGGGCCGGCGAAACGCACCGTCGACGGGTCGGGCTGGCTCATGTTCGGTGCGTGCCGCCGCTACTTCTTGTAACCGGGGATGCCGGGAGTGCTCTCGTGCTGGTTCGGCAGCACCGTCGACGCCTGCTTGAGCGAGTCGATGGTCTTCTCGGGTTTGCGCAGCTTCTTGACGCGCAGGTAGCCGAGGAAGCCGAACAGTGCGGCGACGAGCAGCATGAACACGAAGACGATCAGGAAAGCGGCCCACCTGGGCAGCCAGATGTCGAGTGTCTCCGCGGCGAAGAAGAAGAAGAAGAACGCGCTGAAGATCAGAACCGCGAGCGCGAGCAGGAAGAACAGGCTGCCCTGCAGTCCCTTCTTGATCTCACCGGTGACCTCGGCCTTGGCCAGCTCGACTTCGGCGCGCACCAGCGTCGAGACCTGCGTCGTCGCGTCCTTGACCAGGTTGCCGATGCTGCCGGTGCCGGGCGCGCGGTAGTCGACGTCCGACAACGGGATGGACGAGATGGTGTTCGGCACCCCGTCCGGGTAGCCGTTCTTGCCGTTGGCAATGGTGCCTTGGCCGCGATTGGTATCGCTCAACTTCTCGACCCCTCCACTTGCTGGTGCATCGTTTGGTTCTTGCGGCCCTAACACTAGTGCCGACCCATGGTCGTACGCGTCGTGGCTGCAGGAACGACGCATCCGCTGAAATTCTCAGGTTGCTGTCAGGTAACTTCCCAGTTGTACATACCCCCATATACCGAGTGCAATCGCAGGAGCGCAGGCAGTGAGTACTTCCCCGGCCGTCCCAGGTGACGGCTCTGTAGCGGCGGCCCCGGAGGTACCACGGTCTCGTATCGTCGTGGCTTCGATGGTCGGAACGTCGATCGAGTTCTTCGACTTCTACATCTACGCGACCGCCGCGGTTCTCGTTTTCCCCAAGCTGTTCTTCCCGGCCGGGAACGACACGACGGCGTTGCTCGCGTCGTTCGCGACGTTCGGGCTCGCGTTCGTCGCGCGTCCCATCGGGTCCATTCTGTTCGGCCATTTCGGTGACCGCATCGGACGGAAGGCAACCCTCGTCGGCTCGCTGCTGACGATGGGTGTCGCGACGTTCCTGATCGGTTTGCTGCCGACGTACGACTCCGTCGGCATCATCGCGCCTGCTCTGCTGGCCTTGATGCGTTTCGCGCAGGGTGTCGGTCTGGGCGGTGAGTGGAGCGGCGCAGCACTGCTCGCGACGGAGACGGCGAAGCCGGGCAAGCGCGCCTGGGCTGCGATGTACCCGCAGTTGGGTGCGCCGATCGGTTTCTTCTTCGCCAACGGCATCTTCTTGCTGATCGTCATCCTCACCGGGTACGACGCCGCGGTGTCCGGCAGCGACCACGCCTTCCTGACGTGGGGCTGGCGAATTCCGTTCCTGCTGAGCGCGATCATGGTCATCATCGGCCTGTACGTGCGGCTGAAGCTGGAGGAGACTCCGGTGTTCAAGCTTGCCGTCGAGCGCGGACAGAAGGTCAAGACTCCGCTGGCCGAGGTGTTCAAGACGAGCTGGCGTCAGCTGATCATCGGCACGTTCGTGATGCTGGCGACGTACACGCTGTTCTACATCATGACCACGTGGGTGGTCAGTTACGGAACCGGCAAGGTCTCCGACGTGAACGGTCCGAAGATCACCATCGCCTACACCGATTTCCTCGAGCTGCAGCTGATCGCGGTGTTGTTCTTCGCGGCCCTTATTCCGGTGGCAGGCATCCTCGCCGACAAGTACGGCCGTCGACCCACCCTGATCGTCATCACCTCGGCGATCGTCGTGTTCGGTCTGTCGTTCCACTGGTTCGCGGCGCCGGAGAACGCGTCGGCCGGACGCATGCTGGTCTTCATGTGCGTCGGTCTCGGACTGATGGGCCTCACCTTCGGGCCGATGAGTGCTGTTCTGCCAGAGCTGTTCCCGACGAACGTGCGGTACACCGGCTCGGGAATCTCGTACAACACCAGCTCGATCCTCGGTGCCGCAGTGGCACCGTTCATCGCCACTTGGCTGGTCTCGAGCTACGGCGTCGGATGGGTCGGGGTGTACCTGGCCATCGTCGCTGCACTGACCCTGATCTCGCTGATCGTGATGAAGGAAACCAGGGATCAGCAGCTCGAGAACGTGTAACGCTCGACTGACGGAAATACCCCCGAGTTGTGCGGCTCCAGGAGTCCTGGACGCACAACTCGGGGGTATTTTGGCAGGAGCGGAGCCTGCGGAGTGACCCATTTGGAAGCGAGAGTGTCAGCGGCCCTTCTTGATTGCCTCGAAGACCTTGGGGTCGACGAGGGTGGAGGTGTCGCCCAGGTCGCGGCCTTCGGCGACGTCGCGCAGGAGGCGTCGCATGATCTTACCGGAGCGGGTCTTCGGCAGTTCGGGGACGATGGAGATCTCGCGTGGCTTGGCGATCGGTGAGATCTCCTCGGACACCTGTGCTTTGAGCTCGGCGATGAGGTCGTCGCCGGTGTTGTCCACTCCGGCACGCAGGATGACGAACGCGACGATGCCCTGGCCGGTGGTGTCGTCGGCGGCCCCGACGACAGCTGCTTCGGCGACGCCGTGGTGGCTGACGAGTGCCGATTCGACTTCGCTGGTGGAGATACGGTGGCCGGAGACGTTCATGACGTCGTCGACGCGGCCGAGGACCCACAGGGCGCCGTCGTCGTCGTACTTGGCGCCGTCGCCGGCGAAGTACCAGCCTTCTTCGGCGTAGCGCGACCAGTAGGTGTCCTTGTAGCGCTCCATGTCGCCCCAGATGCCGCGGAGCATCGACGGCCACGGCTTGTCGAGGACGAGATATCCGTTGCCGCCGTTGCCCAGTGGCTTGGCGTCGTCGTCGACGATCATGGCGGAGATTCCCGGCAGCGGGGTCATCGCCGAACCCGGCTTGGTGGAGGTGACGCCGGGCAGCGGGGAGATCATGATCGAGCCGGTCTCGGTCTGCCACCACGTGTCGACGATGGGGGCGGTGCCGCCGCCGACGACGTCGCGGAACCATCGCCATGCTTCGGGGTTGATGGGTTCGCCGACGGATCCGAGCAGGCGAACGCTCGTCAGGTCGTGTGCTTCGGGGATTTCCTTGCCCCACTTCATGAACGTGCGCACGAGGGTGGGGGAGGTGTAGTAGATCGAGACCTTGTACTTCTCGATGACGTTCCAATGCCGGTGCTCGTCGGGGGAATTGGGGGTTCCCTCGTAGACGACCTGCGTGGCGCGGTTGGAGAGCGGGCCGTAGACGATGTAGGAATGCCCGGTGACCCAACCGATGTCGGCGGTGCACCAGTAGACGTCCGTGCCTGCCTTGTGGTCGAAGACGTTGTGGTGGGTGTACGAAGTCTGCGTCAGGTATCCGCCGGAGGTATGGATGATGCCCTTCGGCTTACCCGTGGTGCCGGAGGTGTAGAGGATGAACAGTGGGTGCTCGGCCGGGAACGGCTGCGCCTCGTGCTCTGTCGATGCCTGCGCGACGGTCTCGTGCCACCACAGGTCGCGGCCTTCGGTCCATTCCACCTCGGAGTCGGTGCGCTTGACGACGAGGACGTTCTGAATCGAGGCTGCCCCGTCGACGGCGTGGTCGACGGTTTCCTTGATGGGCGCGGGCTTGCCGCGTCGCCACTGGCCGTCGGTGGTGATGACGAGTTTGGCTTCGGCGTCGTCGATGCGTGACCGCAGCGCGGTGGCGGAGAATCCGGCGAAGACGACGGAGTGGGTCAGGCCGAGGCGTGCGCACGCGAGGATGGAGACGATGGCCTCGGGGATCATCGGCATGTAGATCGCGACGCGATCGCCGGCGACGAGACCGAGGTCGGTGAGGGTGTTCGCGGCCTGGGAGACCTCGGCGAGGAGGTCGGAGTAGGTGACGTCGCGGCTGTCGCCCGGTTCGCCTTCCCAGTGGATGGCGACCTGGTCACCGTGGCCGTCGATCACGTGGCGGTCGACGCAGTTGTAGGCGACGTTGAGTTCGCCGTCGCCGAACCACTTGGCGACCGGTGCGTCGGACCAGTCGAGTACCTCGGTGAACGGGGTGTGCCAGTGCAACCGGCGCGCTTGTTCGGCCCAGAACGCCAGGCGGTCCTTCTCGGCTTCGTCGTAGAGGTCGGCCGTCGCGTTCGCCTGAGCCGCGAATTCGGCCGAAGGCGGGTACGTCTCCGCTGCGGTCTCCCCGGCCCCGTTCTCCGTCGCTTCAGGGGTGCTGGTCGTCATCTTAAGAATGCTCGCTTTCGTCGTCCGCGTAAGGCGCTCAATGCCATCACAGGAAGCCCTTGTGAGGGTAGTCACATGTGAGGGCGGTCGCATCGTTGCAGCGGCGTGCAACCCTCTGATCTGCGGTGATCGGTCGGTTCTGCGCGACGGACGGTATTCAGGACTGATCCGACGGAGTGGCCCGGACGGACGGGTGCCGTCATCGCGACAAATGACTTGCCGAAACGTTTCGATCATGTTTCGTGCCTACTCGGCGGTCAGCAAAAACTGGGGGAGTTCACATGTTCGTTTCAGGATGTGTCTAAAGTCTGCGGTATTGAGATCGTTGCCACCCCGCACTAAAGGGTGTGGCCGGCGGTCGCCCCACAGAACCCCGTGGGCGTGACGCCCGTGGGGAGACGATCACGGCGAACCCGTGATCGACCGAAGAGAGGATTTGTCTTGCGTAGAACACGCATTGCGACAGCTGCGGTAGCAGTCGTCGTATCGGCGGCGCTGGTCACGGCGTGCTCGTCCGGTGACTCGACGAGTGGCGGAGGGTCGGGAGACGGCTCCGCGATCATCAACGCCTGGAGTGGCGAGCCCCAGAACCCGCTTGTTCCTACGAATACCAGCGAGAACACCGGTGGCCGAGTCGTCGACTCGATCTTCGCCGGCCTGGTCTCGTACACGCCCGAGGGTGGTGTGCAGAACGAGGTGGCCGAGTCCATCGACACCACCGACGGCCAGAACTACACCATCACGTTGAAGGACGGGTGGACGTTCACCGACGGGACCCCCGTCACCGCCAACTCCTTCGTCGACGCCTGGAACTACGGCGCGCTGTCCACCAACGCGCAGCTGCAGGGATCGTTCTTCGACCCGATCCAGGGCTACGACGAGGTCGCCGCCGAGAACCCGACAGTCCAGACCATGTCCGGACTGAAGGTCGTCGACGACAAGACGTTCACCATCGAGCTCAAGCAGCCCGAGGCAGCGTTCCCCGATCGTCTCGGATTCGCCGCGTACTACCCGCTGCCCGAGGTCGCATACGACGACATCGCGGCATTCGGCGAGAACCCCATCGGCAACGGACCGTACAAGTTCGCGTCCGAAGGTGCGTGGCAGCACAACGTCCGCATCGACCTGATCACCAACCCGGATTACGACGGAAACCGTAAGCCCGCCAACGGTGGCGTCAGCTTCATCCTCTACAGCAACCTGGACACCGCGTACACGGATCTGCTGTCGAACAACGTCGACGTTCTCGACAACGTGCCGTCCTCGGCCGTCACCACGTTCGAGACCGATCTGCCCGGCCGCACGGTCAACCAGCCGTCTGCCAGCATCGAGACGTTCACCATCCCGTCGCGTCTCGCGCACTTCGGCGGCGAGGAAGGCGTTCTGCGTCGTCAGGCGATCTCCAAGGCGATCAACCGCGACCAGATCACCGAGCAGATCTTCAACAACACGCGTACCCCGGCCAAGGACTACACCAGTCCGGCCATCGAGGGCTGGACGGATTCGCTCGAGAACGAGTCCAACGTGGAGTACGACCCCGAGGCCGCGAAGGCTCTGTGGGCTCAGGCCGACGCCATCGCACCGTGGACCGGCACCTTCGCCATCGCGTACAACTCCGATGGTGGACACCAGGAATGGGTCGACGCTGTCACCAACAGCATCCGCAACACGCTCGGCATCGAGGCGCAGGGTGCTCCGTACCCGACCTTCGCGCAGCTGCGCACCGAGGCCACCAACCGCACCATCCCGACGGCGTTCCGCTCGGGCTGGCAGGGTGACTACCCGCAGCAGTACGGCTTCCTTGCGCAGAACTACCAGACCGGCGGCAGCTCCAACGACGGTGACTACTCCAACCCCGAGTTCGACCGTCTGCTCCGCGAGTCCGCAGGTGAGACGGACAAGGCCGCAGCGCAGGAATTGGTCAACCAGGCTCAGTCGATCCTGCTGAACGACCTTCCCGCAGTGCCGAACTGGTACCGCAACGCAGCCAGCGGATGGTCCGAGAACGTGACCAACGTGAAGATCGGCTGGGACGGAATCCCGATCTACAACGAGATCGAGAAGAACTGATCTTCTCTTCTTCATCTCCATGAGACCGAGCAGGGCGGTAGGTCTTTCACCTACCGCCCTGCTCGTGTGCTTGCCCCCTCACTACTTTTCGACGCCCCGGCCTTCTCGGTGACGTCCACCTTCCTCCAAAGGAGGTGATCCGATGCTCTGGTACATCGGACGCCGATTACTTCAGATGATCCCCGTTTTCATCGGGGCGACATTCCTGATCTACGCCATGGTCTTCCTGCTTCCAGGAGACCCCATTGCCGCACTCGCAGGTGACAAGGCCATCAGCCCCGCCGTCGCCGATCAGCTGCGGGCTCGCTACAACCTCGACCAGCCGTTCATCGTGCAGTACCTGCTGTACCTGAAGGGCATCTTCACCTTCGACTTCGGAATGTCGTTCTCCGGCCGTCCCGTCAGCGAAGTTCTCGTGCAGGCATTTCCGATCACCGCCAAGCTCGCCGCGATGGCTCTCGTCATCGAGGGCGTCTTCGGTATCGGTTTCGGTCTGATCGCCGGTCTTCGCAAGGGCAAGCTGTTCGACTCGACCGTGCTGATCGTCAGCCTCGTCATCATCGCCGTCCCGATCTTCGTCATCGGCTTCCTGGCACAGTTCTTCATCGGTATCAAATGGGGCATCGTCCCGCCGACGGTCGGTGGCAACACCAGTTTCAAGAATTTGTTGCTCCCGGCATTCGTTCTCGGTGCCGTGTCCTTCGCGTACGTGGTGCGCCTGACGCGGACCTCGGTCGCGGAGAACCTGAGCGCGGACTTCGTGCGCACGTCGACAGCCAAGGGCCTGTCCCGCAGTCGCGTCGTGAACGTGCACGTCTTGCGTAACTCGCTCATCCCGGTCGTCACGTTCCTCGGCGCGGACCTCGCTGCGCTGATGGGCGGCGCGATCATCACCGAGGGAATCTTCAACATCAACGGCGTCGGCGGCACGATCTACCAGGCGGTCATCCGAGGTGAGGCGCCGACGGTGGTGTCCTTCGTGACCGTCCTGATCGTCGTCTACCTGATCGCGAACCTCGTCGTCGATCTCCTCTACGCAGCGCTCGACCCAAGGATCCGTTATGCCTGAGTCCACATCTTCGAACGACCGCTCCGTGCGGCAAGCGCGATTCGTCGAACAAGACGAGGTCATCGACGTCAGTCAGACCGATGCCGTGAACATCGACGAGGCGCCCGCCAGCATCTGGAAGGACGCGTGGGTCAGCCTGCGCAAGCGTCCGATCTTCATCGTCTCGGCGCTCATCATTCTGGCCGTCATCGTCGTCGCTGCGTTCCCGTCGCTGTTCACCAGCGCCGACCCCAGGTACTGCAACCTGGACTTCAGCATGCAGGGACCGCAGTCCGGCCACATCTTCGGATTCGACCGTCAGGGCTGTGACATCTACGCACGCACCATCTACGGTGCACGCGCGTCGGTGCTGACCGGTGTCGGAGTCACCTTCCTCGTTCTGGTCATCGGCGTGCTGTTCGGTGCGTTCGCGGGCTTCTACGGCGGCTGGGCGGATTCGTTGCTGTCTCGTCTGACCGACATCTTCTTCGGTGTCCCGCTGATCCTCGCTGCCATCGTGCTCATGCAGCTCTTCACCGATCGCACCATCTGGACCGTGATTCTCGTTCTCGCACTGTTCGGTTGGCCGCAGATGGCGCGCATCACGCGTGGCGCCGTACTGTCGGCGAAGAACAACGATTACGTCATGGCCTCCCGTGCATTGGGAGTCTCGAAGGTGCGCACCCTGATTCGGCACGTCCTTCCCAACTCGATGGCTCCGATCATCGTCATCACGACGATTTCGCTCGGTACCTTCATCGTTGCCGAAGCCACGCTGTCCTTCCTGGGTATCGGGCTTCCCCCGACCGAGGTGTCGTGGGGCGGCGACATCAGCGCCGCGCAGGTCACCCTGCGTCAGGGATCGACGATTCTGTTCTATCCCGCAGCGGCACTGGCAATCACCGTGCTGGGCTTCATCATGATGGGCGACGCGTTGCGCGACGCTCTCGACCCGAAGGCCCGTAAGCGATGAGCGAACGTACGAAAGACGACGCGATGACCACTGATCCAGGCAAGGCAGAGCAGCCTCTGCTCGACATCAAGAACCTCGAGGTGTCCTTCCAGTCGAATTCCGGTCCGGTACCGGCAGTTCGAGGCGTCAGCTTGACGGTGTATCCCGGCCAGACCGTGGCCATCGTCGGCGAATCCGGGTCCGGTAAGTCGACGACGGCGCACGCCATCATCAATCTGCTGCCCGGCACCGGCAAGGTGACCGGCGGCGAGATCCTCTTCGACGGCAAGGACCTGGCCACGGCCAAGGAGAAGGACTTCGTCGAGGTTCGCGGCAGTCAGATCGGGCTGGTTCCTCAGGACCCGATGTCCAACCTCAACCCGGTGTGGAAGATCGGTTTCCAGATCGAGGAGGCGTTGGCGGCCAACAACATAGCCAAGGGCAAGGCCGCGAAGGCTCGGGCCATCGAACTGCTCGACGAAGCAGGCCTGACGGACTCGGCGAAGCGTGTCAATCAGTATCCGCACGAGTTCTCCGGCGGTATGCGTCAGCGTGCACTCATCGCGATCGGATTGTCCGCCCGGCCGAAACTGCTCATCGCCGACGAGCCGACGTCCGCGCTCGACGTCACCGTGCAGCGTCAGATTCTCGATCATCTGGAAGGTCTGACGAAGGAACTCGGAACTGCGGTTCTGCTCATCACCCACGATCTCGGTCTTGCTGCCGAGCGCGCCGAGCACCTGGTGGTCATGAGCAAGGGCCGGATCGTCGAATCCGGTCCGGCACTGGAGATTCTGCAGAACCCGCAGCACCCGTACACGAAGAAGCTGGTCGCGGCGGCACCGTCGCTGGCGTCGCAGCGGCTGAAGTCGTCGGCGGTGCGCAAGGAGATCGTCGAGCAAGCCAAGGAGGTTGCCGAGGAGGTCGTCGCCGAGGAGCACGACAGTGCCTTCGAGCCCGCCGAGGACACCGTACTGGTGGTCGATCGTTTGACCAAGCAGTTCAAGCTGCGCGGCGGCAGCCCGTTCAAATCGACGCTCTTCACCGCCGTCAAGGATGTGTCCTTCACGGTCGAGCGCGGTACGACGACGGCCATCGTCGGCGAGTCCGGGTCCGGTAAATCGACCGTGGCGCAGATGGTTCTCGGTCTGCTCGAGCCGACGGAGGGAACGGTGAAGTTCGACGGCCGCGACGTCGCCGGGCTGTCCAACAAGGACGCATTCGCGTTCCGGCGTCGAGTCCAGCCGATCTTTCAGAACCCCTACGGCTCACTGGATCCGATGTACTCGATCTTCCGCACCATCGAGGAGCCGCTCCGCACCCACGGCGTCGGCACCAAGAAGGAGCGCGAAGCTCGGGTGCGGGATCTGCTGGACAAGGTGTCGCTGCCGGCCTCGGTCATGCGGCGGTTCCCCAACGAGTTGTCCGGTGGTCAGCGTCAACGTGTGGCCATCGCCCGTGCGCTCGCGCTTCAGCCCGAGGTGGTCATCTGCGACGAGGCGGTATCGGCCCTCGACGTACTCGTCCAGGCTCAGATTCTGTCCCTGTTGAACGATCTGCAGGCAGAACTGGGACTGACGTACCTGTTCATCACGCACGACCTCGCCGTCGTCCGGCAGATCGCCGACGACGTCCTCGTCATGCGCTCGGGTGAAATCGTCGAGGCAGCGAAGACCGACGAAGTCTTCGACAATCCCAAGGAGGAGTACACGCAGCGGCTGCTGGCCGCTATTCCGGGTGGATCCATTCAGCTCGGAGCCTGACGCTCCTGGTCACTCGCACCACCGTGCGTCCACCGCCGACATCCCGGTCGTGAGCGCACGGTGGTGCGGTGCCGGTGAGAAGAGCACGCGGGTACCGTCGTCACTCGTGACCGATCCACTTGCACCGCTGCTCGAGCTACCGGGAATCGTCGACGCCGCCGAGCGCGCGCGTGATGCTCTCGGCGCTGTTCACCGACACAAGGCGAACCGTCGGGGTTGGCCGGCGACCGCGGCGGAGGCCGCTGTCCGCGCCGCTCGGTCGTCGTCCGTGCTCGAAGGGGGCACGATGGACTTCCCTCGTGCAGGCGAGGACGGCGATCCGATTCTGGCCGGGTGCCTGCGCGTCGGGTCCGCGCTCGACGGCGACGCGCTGCAGAACATGCTGCCCGTGTGGAAGCGGGCACCGCTACAAGCACTTGCACGGCTGCATCTGCTCGCTGCGGCCGACCTCGTCGACGACGACACACTGCTCGGACGGCCACGCGACGGCGTCGGGAATCGGTTGGATCTTCTCGCCCAGCTCGTCACCGGGGGCACGTCCGCTCCTGCGCCCGTCGTCGCCGCCATAGTGCACGGTGAGCTGCTGACGTTGAAGCCGTTCGGAACCGCCGATGGTGTGGTCGCCCGAGCGGCGTCGAGATTGGTCGCGGCGTCGTCCGGTCTCGATCCGCACAACCTCGGTGTGCCCGAGGTCAGCTGGATGCGACGTTCGCAGGCGTATCGCGACGGCGCCGACGGTTTCGCGTCCGGCTCGGCGACGGGTGTCGGGAGCTGGATCATCTATTGCTGCGGCGCTCTCGAAGCAGGCGCGGCGGAGGCGACGTCGATTGCGGAGGCGGCCGGCTCCGCAAGCCAGTAGAAACCCCAAAAGGGCGGCGTCATCGTCCGAAGTCGACTTCGCCGCCCCTTAGCACGGACTAACCGGTTACCAAGCGTGCAAAGGTGGGCTGTGGCGATTCTGTGATCGCGAGGCCTCGGCGACGATCCGGTGAAGTAGGAGGTCATCCCTGCAACCGGTGCAGGGTTCTTGCTGCTGCTTCCCGAAACTCGCAGGCCCACAGCGCTTCTGCCCTGTCAGCGGCGCGCTCCGCGTGGGTGCCTGATGTCCGTGCTGGGAATCGCGGTCGGGAGAAACGAACCTTCTCTTCCGGTTCGAACTTGGCCTTCCGTTCTTCCGTACGTCATTTGTACCCTGTGGCGCCGCTCACATCAAGGGGTAGAGGTCATCGTTTTCTGCGGAGTAGTCTGTAAGTGATCGCGCCGGCGGCCAGAGCGCTGAAACCTACTGCAGCACTTGCCGCTACGGTTGTTCCCGATGGTTTCTGGATACGTGATCGCAGGGATACCGGGTTGGAGAACGTCAGAATCGGCCATCCAGCGGCTGCGGCTTCCTTGCGTAGCGCTCGGTCCGGGTTGACTGCCGTCGGGTGTCCGACGGCGCCGAGCATCGGCAGGTCCGTGATGGAGTCCGAATACGCGAAACACTGTGACAGATCGTAGTTTCGGGATTCGGCGAGAGACTCCATCGCCTCCACCTTGCCCTCGCCGTAGCAGTAGAACTCGACGGTCCCGTTGTAGCGGCCGTCCTCGACTTCCATCTTGGTCGCCGTGGAGATGTCCGCGCCGAGTGCCTCGGCGATCGGCCTGACGATCTCCTCGCCGGAAGCGGACACGACGACGACGTCGTGTCCGCGCAGTTTGTGGTCCGCGATGAGATCGGCGGCTTCGGCGAACACGAGCGGATCGACTATGTCGTGCAACGTCTCTGCAACGATCGAACGGACTTGTTCCACGTCCCAACCCGCGCACATCGCTGCGATATGGGCGCGCATCCGTTCCATCTGATCGTGGTCGGCACCGGAGAGCAGGAAGAGAAACTGCGCGTAGCTGCTCTTCAGTACGGCGCGTCTGTTTATCAGTCCCTGATCGAAGAACGGTTTGCTGAACGCAAGCGTGCTGGACTTGGCGATAATTGTCTTGTCCAAATCGAAGAACGCGGCAATTCTTCCGGCGGGACGAGTGGATTCGGCGTCGTCGATACGGGCGCTGGTGGTCACACTGTGAAGGATAGAGGGCGCAGGTGACGGGAGTGGAGCCTGCGGGAACGACCCAGGTGACGGGAGTGGAGCCTGCAGGAACGACCCAGGTGACGCGAGTGGAGTGTGTAGTGGTCGGGTGGGGGTCAGGGCTACTGGTCGGTACCGGATTTCGTCGAATGTTGAACTTGCAAACGGCACGTGATGCGGGTGTAGTATCGGTGCAGTCCGACTAGTTCGGACGTGTTCAGCCCGACCCCCCGGGGCTGAACCCGACGACCCTCGCCTCCTCCCCCCCTGGCGAGGGTCGTCCTCTGTTCGGGGAAAGAAATCTGGTACGGGTGTCCAGTAATTCATCCACAACCCCCAGATCCATCCACAATGTCGCAGACCCCCCTGGTGGCGAGCCGATTCCGCATCCAAGCTTCTGGCCATGGACACCGACCGAATCGGGACGAGACGCGATCGCCCCTGCTTGCTGTTGACCGACGACGCTGCCCTGCGAGCAGAGGTTCTGCGGGTAGCGGCCGCGGCGGATTGTGTTGTGGTGGAACGGGACCTACCAGTCGGTAAGATTTCGCCTTCGATGCGACTCGAATGGGAGGACGCCGGTGTCGTCCTGGTCGACGGCAGGGCAGGCGGGCTGTCCCTACCGCGACGAGCAAGAGTTGCCGTCGTCGTTCCCGGTGCTGCGAGCGTCGATCATTGGCGTCTGGCCACTGTCCTCGGCGCATCCGACGTCATGGAACTGCCGAGCGACGACAGCGCGCTCGTCGCGTTGCTCAGCGCCGAGCCGGACGACTCGGCGGGAGACGGCGGGGTCATCACGGTGACGGGTGCGACCGGCGGAGCGGGGGCGTCCACCCTCGCTGCGGCGATAGCCCTCACCGCGTCCTCACAGGACATCCGAACGTTGTTGGTGGACGGAGACGAGTACGGCGCCGGAATGGACCTGCTCCTCGGCTGGGAATCCAGCCCTGGGCTCCGATGGCCGGGGCTGATCGTCGAAGCCGGTCGAATCTCCGGTGACGCGCTCCGGGGTGCGCTCCCCACCGTCGGGCATCTGTCGGTGCTGTCGGCCGGCAGTGTGGCGAGCAGAACGCGCGGCGCGGGCCAGGGCGAGGCGTCGTCGTCCGCTGTCGTCGACGCCGGACGACGCATCGGTGATCTGGTGGTCTGCGACGCACCGCGCACCATCGGATCGCATTCCGACATCTATCACGACGCTGCGGATCTCGTGGTGCTGGTGGTGACCGCCACGTTGGCGTCGGTGTCGGCGGCGGAGAACGCGTCGGCGTACCTGAGTGCCAGGAATTCGAACGTCGGGCTCGTCGTCCGCGGGCCGGCGCCCGGTGGGCTCCGCAGCACCGACATCGCCGACGCGTTGAGCTTGCCGTTGCTTGCGAGCATGCGTCCCGAACCGGGCCTCGCCCGACGCGTCGAGCGTGGTGGATTGACGTTGTCGGCGCGATCGCCGCTTCGTCGTGCGGCGTCGGACATTCTGGAGACGTTCGCACGTAAGCCTCGGCAGGGACGGCGGGCGGCATGAGCGCCGTCGTGACGGGGGAACTGCTCGATCGGGTGCGGGGCAGGCTTGCCGGCGCGGGAGAGGAACCGACACCGACGACCGTGGCCGCAGCCATCAGGATCGAGGCCGGCGGTGTGCTCAGCGACACCGACCTGTTGGCTGCACTGCGGACTCTGCAGACGGAATTCACCGGCGCTGGACCGTTGGAGCCGCTGCTGCGAGACCCGGCTGTCGCGGACGTCCTCGTGACCGCGCCGGACGAGGTGTGGGTGGACCGGGGAGTCGGCCTGGAGCGCAGCAGAATCCGTTTCGCCGACGAGACGGCCGTGCGGCGACTCTGCCAACGGCTCGCGTTGTCGGCGGGCCGACGCCTCGACGATGCTCAACCGTGGGTCGACGGTCAACTGCCCGGGGTCGGTGACGGTTCCTTCGGGGTTCGGCTGCACGCCGTGCTGGCACCTGTCGCGCGTGGCGGCACGTGCCTGTCGTTGCGGGTGCTTCGGCCGGCGACTCAAGGGTTGGGAGCACTTGCCGAGCGCGGGGCCGTCGATCCGGAGGCGCTCGACCTGCTGCGCGCCATCGTCCGGGCCAGACTGGCGTTCCTCGTGATCGGCGGCACGGGCGCGGGAAAAACTACGTTGCTCGCCGCGCTTCTCGGTGAGGTCGACGCCACCGAGCGGATCGTGTGTGTCGAGGACGCCGCCGAGCTCGCCCCGTCTCATCCTCATGTCGTGCGGATGGTGGCGCGTGCGCCGAATGTCGAGGGTGTCGGCGAGGTGACCGTGCGCCAGCTCGTGCGTCAGGCACTGCGTATGAGGCCGGATCGTCTCGTGGTAGGTGAGGTACGCGGAGCCGAGGTCGTCGACCTGCTGACGGCGCTCAATACCGGACACGACGGGGGCGCGGGCACCATTCACGCCAACTCTCCCGCCGAGGTACCCGCGAGGTTGGAGGCGCTCGCGGCGCTCGGCGGCATGGGTCGAGACGCGCTGCACAGTCAACTCGGCGCTGCGGTTCAGGTGGTGCTACACGTGCACAGATCGTCCAACGGTCGCAGGCGATTGAGGGAGATCGCCGTGCTCGTTCCCGACGTGACGGGCCGAGTAGGGGTCGTGCCCGCGTGGTCGATCGACGGTACCGCCGGCGGCAGAGCCGAACTCGACGACATGATTCGCCGTCGGATGGATTCGCTGTGACCGCGATGGGCGTACTGCTCTGCGCAGCTGCGCTTCTCGCTGTTCCCGGTCCGCAGGCTCGCCTTCGAGTGCTCCGCACTCCAACAGTGACGGTCCTGCGGTATCGGGCCGCGATCGTTCCGGTTTCGGCGGTTGTCGGTGCGATCGCCCTCGTGTGGTTCGCGGGAGTTCATGCACTGTTCGCCGCTGTGATCGTCGGGGCCACAGTGTGGAAGCGTCGACGATCCGCACGCGAGAAGAGGACGTTCCGTACCGAATCCGCAAGTTTGATCGCTGCACTGGACACCGTCATCGGAGAACTCGGAGTCGGATCGCATCCTGCGTCCGCGTCGGCTGTCGCGGCTGCGGAAAGTTCCGGCACCGTGGGGATCGCGTTCGAGCGCGCCTCCGGACACGCACGCATGGGCGGGCGCGCGCACGATGGGCTGTCGGTACCGGACACAGCGATCTCCGACCCGCTGTCCATCGTCGCCTCCGCATGGCGAATCGCCGACGAACACGGTCTCGCCCTGGCCCGGTTGCTCGGCGCCGCTCGCAGAGACATGCAGGCACGCAATCGGTTCCGTGACCGCACTCAGGCTTCGCTGGCAGGTGCCCGGGCCACCGGAACCGTCCTCGCGTGTCTGCCCATCGTGGGCGTCGGCCTCGGTCAGGCAATGGGAGCGGCCCCGCTGTCGGTGCTCCTCGGAGGAGGGCTCGGGGGCGTTCTCCTCGTGATCGGGACGGCCCTCGTCTGCGGCGGACTTCTGTGGACGGATGCCATCACCGACAAGGTATGCCGATGATCGGGATTGCGATGCTGTGTGCCGCAGCCGCTCTGATCACCGCACCTGCGGACAGGAGTGGACTCGGGAGGGTAGTGGGGGAGGGCTACGTCGTCGACGAACGCGAGACCGCCCCCGTCGCCGATCGACACGCGGTGGCAACGTGTTTCGACATGATGGCGGCGTGCCTCGCCGGTGGACTGTCCGCAGGGGCCGCGGCTCGCGCGGTGTCGACGATGGCTCCGCCCCACGTGTCCAACGCGCTACGGACCACAGCGGACCTGCTGAGTCTCGGCGCCGATCCGGACGATGCGTGGAGGGCAGTCGGTGCGCTACCCGAGGTGGAAGCGTTGGCGCGCATGGCTCGTCGATCCTCTCGATCGGGTGCGTCGTTCGCGGACGCCGTCGCGGAGTTGGCAGACTCCGAGCGCGCGAGCGCCGAGGACGCCGCGGCAGCGGAAGCCGAACGAGCAGGAGTGCTCGTCAGTGGGCCACTGGGACTGTGTTTCCTACCTGCCTTCGTCTGTCTCGGCATCGTCCCTGTGGTGATCGGACTGGCGAGCACGGTGCTCGGAGGTGGTGCGCTGTGACATCACGACTGGAATTCCGGACCGGGTTCGCCGGTCCGGACGTCAATAAGGGGGAAGATCATGAAAGCTGTGATGCGACAGGCGAGGACGCGATTGATTCTCGCCGCGGTGAACGACGACGGGATGTCCACCGCGGAATACGCCATCGGCACGATCGCCGCGGCGGCGTTCGGTGCGATTCTCTACACGGTGGTCACGGGATCGTCCATCGTCGACGCGTTGACCGGGATCATCGATCGCGCGCTCGCCACTTCGGTGTAGCCGACGACGGTTCGGCGACGGTGGAGGCGGCTATCGCGCTTGCCTCCATCGTCGCCGTCGTCATCACCTGCATCGGTGCGATCACCGCAGTGTCGCAGCATGTCCGGTGCGTCGATGCAGCCAGGGAGGCTGCTCGGCTCGTGGCCCGAGGTGACGACGTGTCGGAATCGCTGTTGCCTGCGAGAGCCACGATGTCGGTGGACACCGAGGACGGAATGGTGACCGTTCGAGTCCAATCGTCCACGCTGCTGCCCGGGCTCACCGTCTCGGCCGATGCGGTGGCGGTCATGGAGTCGGTGCCCGAATGAACGCCTTTGCTCGATTCGAATCACAGGACAAAGGCAGCGTGACGGTGACCGCGGCGTTCGCGTTGACCGCGTTGCTGGTGGTGGTGATAGCCGTCGTGCACGTCGGATCCGCCGTCGGCGCGCGCCACCGAGCGCAATCGGCTGCGGATCTCGCGGCCCTGGCCGCGGCCGGTGCGCTCGATCGAGGTGTCGTGGACGCGTGCGCCACGGGCCTAGACGTCGTCGAGCGCGTCGGCGGATCCGTGTCGACCTGCACTGTCGAGGGGTGGGACGTCGTCGTCGAAGTCACTGTCTCGGTGACGCTGGGACGCTTGGGTATCCGCGACGCAGTGGCCTCGGCCCGCGCAGGCCCCTGACCGTCGCTCCGCAGGCTCCACTCGTGCCTTACCCGCCTCTGCGCATGATCCCGTCGAGCAGGCTGCCGAAGCCGTCATCGGCAGCCGTGACGCCGTTGTCGCGGCGCTCGTCGGTCCGGGCGACGAACGTGGTTCTGGTGGTGACGACGGGTTCGCCTGCCGAGTCGCAGATTTCGTTCCTGGTGACCATGATGTCGCTGCCACCAGCCTGGCGGAACGATTCGAGGCACAGGTCGCTGCCCAGGACATCACCGGTTCGTATCGTTCTGTGCAGCACGATCTGCTGGTCGGAGTGCAGAATGTCCTTCAGCCCGTACCCGACGAGGAGGTTCTCGAACAGTTCCGGCAACACGGCTGCGCCGATGACGGCGACGAACGTGACCGGCGCGATGATGCCGTCGTGCCCCAGTTCGTGGCCGGCCGCATCGTCGACGTGCGCGGGGTGGTCGTCGTGGACCGCACGGGTGAATTCGCGGATCTTCTCGCGTCCGACTTCGTAGGTGAATGTCACGAAGTGGTGTGCGCCCACCATGTCCCGTATGGATCGGGGCTCGGACACTTCGTGATCGATCAGCGACATCGTCGACATGGTCACCTCTCCTCGTCTACTGAATGGAAGTCCACCAGTCGACGGAGAGATGTGCAGCGAAGCGGTCGAACTCGCCCACAACTTACAAAAGTTGCGGCGCCGTGGTGTGGCCGATCACGACGGGCGAATCGCGGCCACCACGACATCCAGGACGGTCACGGCGCCGTCCTTGTCGAGGGGATCGTTTCCGTTCCCGCATTTCGGTGACTGCACGCACGACGGGCACCCCGACGGGCACTCGCAGGAGGTGATCGCCTCTCTCGTCGCTTCCAGCCAGTCGACGATCGCTCGATGTCCGCGGTCCGCGAAGCCGGCACCGCCGTCGTATCCGTCGTAGACGAACACCGTCGGAAGTCCGGTGTCCGGGTGCAGCGCCGTCGAGACCCCGCCGATGTCCCATCGGTCGCAGGTCGCGACCAGCGGGAGCAGACCGATGGCTGCGTGTTCGGCCGCGTGGAGAGAGCCGGGGAAACGTTCGGCGGTGATTCCGCTGTCCTCCAGCAGCTCCGGGGTGATCGTGTACATCACGGCGCGGGTGTCGAGCGTCTGCTCCGGCATGTCGAGCTCGATCGAATCGAGAATCTCGCCCGAGTGCAGCCGACGCAGATAGCCGACGACCTGGTGCGTCACGTTCACCTGAACGAGTGCGACGGTGACCTGACCGTGGTCACGTCGGGAGTGGACGTCGGTGACGGCGATGTCGGTCGTTTCGCGTGCGGACGTGCTCCAGTCGGGCTGTTCGGGATGAACGAGCGCCAGACCGTCCTCCAGGTTCAGATCGTCGACGACGAAGCTCTCACCCTGATGAATGTGCACTGCTCCGGGATGCACTGTTGCCGGCGCTTTTCCGGAGTCGACCGTTCCGAGCATCCGCCCCGATCCGCCGTCGACGATGGCCACCTGGGTGCCGGTTCCACCGCGGATGTTCACCGACGCGTGCGGGGCGTACTGCTGGCCGTCCGGCGTGATGAACCAGCCGTGCGGTCGCTTGCGCACCAACCCGTCCGTGGCGAGGCCGTCGAGCACCGCCTCTGCTCCGAACTCGGCGGCCTCGTCGGTCGTGATGGGTAGTTCGGCTGCCGCGCAGAGCATCTGAGGTGCCAGGAGATACGGGTTCGACGGATCGGTGACGGTCGCCTCGATCGGTTTGTCCAACAGGGCGGCCGGATGGTGAACGAGGTAGGTGTCCAGTGGATCGTCTCGGGCGACGAGGGCGACGAGCGACCCCTCGCCTCGTCGACCGGACCGACCCGCCTGCTGCCAGAACGAGGACACCGTGCCGGGGAAGCCGGCCACCACCACGGCGTCGAGTCCGGCGATGTCGACACCCAACTCCAGTGCGTTGGTGGTCGCGACACCGAGCAGGGTGCCGTCGGACAGATCGGATTCGAGCTTGCGTCGATCCTCGGCGAGGTACCCCGCGCGGTAGGCCGCGACGCGGCCGGGAAGGTCGCGGTCGACGTCGGCCAGCAGGCTTTGAGTGCCGAGCGCGGTCACCTCGGCGCCACGACGGGAACGGACGAACGTGAGTGTGCGCGCGCCCTCGACCATCAGGTCGGCCATGATGCGGGACGCCTCCGCGCCCGCGGATCGCCGGACGGGCGCACCGTTCTCACCGGTGATCTCCTTCATGAGCGGGGGCTCCCACAACGCGACGGTTCGTGGGCCGTGCGGTGATCCGTCCTCGGTCACCTCCTCGCACGGAGCGCCGACGAGCCTGGACGCGGCCGTGCCTGGATTGGACGTGGTGGCGCTGGCGAGGACAAAGGTCGGGGTCGCGCCGTAGCGGGCGCAGATTCGGCGGAGACGCCTCAGGATCAAGGCGACGTTGGAGCCGAACACGCCACGGTAATAGTGACATTCGTCGACCACGACGTAGCGGAGGTTGCGCAGAAATCGTGCCCAACGCTCGTGTGCGCCGAGTATCCCGATGTGGATCATGTCGGGGTTGGTGAAGAGCCACCTGGCGTTCGCGCGCGCCCACTGGCGGATCTCGATCGGTGTGTCCCCGTCGTAGGCGCTGGAAAATACCTCGGCCAGTTCCGGTGCATCAGCGCGCAACTCGTCGGTGACGGCGATGGTGCTGCGCAGTTGATCGGCACCGAGCGCTTTCGTCGGTGCCAGATAGAGCGCGGTGCCTCGTGAATCGCCGAGAAGTGTGGACAGGATGGGCATCTGGTATGCCAGTGACTTCCCGGATGCTGTGCCGGTTGACAGGACAACATGATGACCATTGTGGGCCAGAGTTGCCGCGTGCGCCTGGTGTGTCCACGGACGTGCGATACCGCGAGATCGGAAGACGGCGGCTACTTCGGGCTTCAACCATGTTGGCCAGTCCGTGAATTGGGCCTCGCGACCCGGTAGCTCCGCGACATGGGTGAGGGGCTGCTCTCCGGACGGCGTACCCGCCAGCACGCGGTCGAGAAGCGCCCTGCCGTAGCTGTTCGAATGACCCGTCGGCGATGGATCTGGTTGGGTCACTACTGCTCTCCATGTTTCGGTTCTGTTGCAGGTGCGTCGCGATGACGTCGCGACCTGCGGGTTTCATGCTATCGGTCGGTCATTCGAACGACGACGGCGCCTCGGTATACGTGCTGGTGAGAGGGGTCGGGCGACGCAAATCTGCCGGTGATGAGCGTCAAGATCAACAAAATGTGCGAAAACTGACTTTTTCGACTGTTGGAAACGCGAAAAGCGTGGTTGACTTGAACCGGTCGCAGCTTCTGTGTTCGTTTTCACGCTCGCAGGATCTTATGTTGCGGGCGGTGTGCTTTTGGAGCGTTTCCTGAAGGGGTCTGTGGTTCGGCAACGCTTGTCGGACGCGGGTTCCGCCTGAGGGGGAATTCAGGAAGTACAACGGTCGGAACCGGCCCGGTGGACTGTAAGTGCTGCCCACCGCATCCGGTGTTAGAAAGAGAAGGAAAAGCATGGCACAGGGAACTGTGAAGTGGTTCAACGCCGAAAAAGGCTTTGGATTCATCGCACCAGAAGACGGCTCCGCTGACGTTTTCGTCCACTACTCCGAGATCCAGGGCAGCGGCTTCCGCACCCTCGAGGAGAACCAGCGCGTCGAGTTCGAGGTCGGCCAGGGAACCAAGGGACCCCAGGCAACCGGAGTTCGCGCAGTCTGATCGACACCCCGCTCCCCGCGAGCGGAATCGACACCTCTCATCCCCCTATCGCTTTCGGCGCATGCCGAAGCGAAGGGGGATGAGTTGTATATGTGGCTTCTGGCCGAAGCAGACACCGTCTTCTCGGGTCGTTCCTGCAGGCTCCACTCTCGCTTTTGTTCTACTGTCCACATTGTGAACCAGTTGTCCTTCTTCTCCGCCGAGTCGCTGCCGCCGTCGGTGACCGACTTGAGTGGACTTCTCGCGTCCACCGGGCAGGTGGTTCTGTCGGCGTCCGGTGCTCGCATCTCGGTCGTCGTCGATTCGTCCTGGCGCGCGGAGGCCATCGCGGACCTGATGGCGCAGTGCGGGCTCGTGTCCGAACTCGGCCGGTCCGAGGAGGACAGGCCGCTCGTGCGGACGGCGTCGGTGCCCGAGTTGTCGGCACTCGCGTCGTTGTGGACGAAGGGCGCGGTCAAGTCGATGCCGCCGGGTTGGGTGCCCGGCGCCCGCGAGCTCCGCGCGTGGGTGCTCGCAGGCGGCCGACCGGAAGCCGAGGGCGAACGGTATGTTCTGGGACTGGATCCGCACGCGCCCGACACGCACGCCCCGTTGGCTCAGTCGCTGATGAGAGCAGGCATAGCTCCCACTCTCATCGGCACCCGAGGCTCCAATCCAGGGCTGCGCATCACCGGGCGCAGGCGAATGCTGAGGCTGGTCGAGAACGTCGGACCTGCGCCGGAAAATCCGGACGCACGTACCAGTTGGCCGACCGCCGAGTAAGAAGATGTAGAGCTGATCTGCGAGTATTTTGACGTCGTATGCCACTCTGTTACCAGGCGGACCGGCAAAATTGTCGGTTTCGACAGGTAGAAACTACTCACGGAGTGGCTCTACAGGACGCAACGAGGAAGGTTCGGCAGCAAGGTGGCAGCACGCAAGAACGGCACGGGGGATACCACCACCGGCGGTGCCCAGCCGCGCCGCCTTGTCATCGTGGAGTCTCCGACCAAGGCCAAGAAGATCGCACCCTACCTGGGTAGCAACTACGTGGTCGAGGCGTCGGTCGGCCATATCCGCGACCTTCCACGCGGTGCCGCGGACGTCCCCGCGAAGTACAAGGGTGAGCCGTGGGCCCGCCTCGGTGTCGACGTCGACCACGACTTCGAAGCGCTCTACGTCGTCTCCCCGGAGAAGAAGGGCAAGGTCGCCGAGCTCAAGAGCCTGCTCAAGGACGCCGACGAACTCTTCCTCGCCACCGACCCCGACCGCGAGGGCGAGGCCATCGCCTGGCATCTCCTCGAGACCCTGAACCCCAAGATCCCTGTTCGACGCATGGTCTTCCACGAGATCACCAAGCCGGCCATCCTCGCGGCCGCCGCCGATACCCGTGAGCTGGACCAGGACCTCGTCGACGCGCAGGAAACCAGGCGCATCCTCGACCGGCTCTACGGCTACGAAGTGTCGCCGGTGCTGTGGAAGAAGGTCATGCCGAAGCTGTCGGCGGGCCGTGTGCAGTCCGTCGCCACCAGGATCATCGTTCAGCGCGAGCGCGACCGAATGGCGTTCCGCAGTGCGGAGTACTGGGACATCTCGGCCACCCTCGACGCCGGGGCGGAAGCGTCGCCGCGGAGCTTCGGTGCGCGGCTGGTCAACGTCGACGGTTCACGCGTGGCCGCGGGTCGTGATTTCGGTGCCGACGGAAAGCTGAAGTCCGACGGTGTGACCGTTCTGGACGAACCGCGTGCCCGACGCCTCGCCGAGGCCCTTCAGGGTGTGGACCTCACCGTCGCGTCCGCTGAGGACAAGCCGTACACCCGTAAGCCGTATCCGCCGTTCATGACATCGACGCTGCAGCAGGAAGCAGGCCGCAAGCTGCGGTTCTCCTCCGAACGCACCATGCGCGTCGCGCAGCGGTTGTACGAGAACGGCTACATCACCTACATGCGTACCGACTCGACGACGCTGTCGGAGTCGGCTATCTCGGCAGCCAGGTCGCAGGCGACCGAGCTGTACGGCGCGGAGTACGTGCATCCGTCGCCGCGTCAGTACACGCGCAAGGTCAAGAACGCCCAGGAGGCGCACGAGGCAATCAGGCCTGCCGGCGATGTGTTCCAGACGCCCGGCCAGTTGCATTCCGCGCTGCAGACCGACGAGTTCCGGTTGTACGAGCTGATCTGGCAGCGGACCGTCGCTTCCCAGATGGCCGACGTGCGGGGCACGACGCTCACGCTGCGCATCACCGGTACCGCGGGCACCGGCGAACAGTGCACGTTCTCGTCGTCCGGCCGTACCATCACTTTCGCGGGCTTCCTGAAGGCCTACGTGGAAAGCGTCGACGACGAGGCAGGCGGCCAGTCCGACGACGCCGAGTCTCGCCTCCCTGCGCTGAAGGAAGGCGCTGCGGTCACCGCGACCCAGCTCGATCCGGACGGCCACACCACCAACCCACCCGCTCGGTACACCGAGGCGTCGCTCATCAAGACCCTCGAAGAGCTGGGTATCGGCCGGCCGTCGACGTACGCGTCGATCATCAAGACAATCCTCGACCGCGGATACGTCTACAAACGCGGCAGCGCACTCGTGCCGTCGTGGGTGGCGTTCTCGGTGGTCGCGCTGCTGGAGGCTCACTTCGGTCGGCTCGTCGACTTCGATTTCACGGCGGGCATGGAGGACGACCTCGACGCTATCGCCGGTGGTCGTGAACGCCGCGGCGACTGGTTGACGAGCTTCTACTTCGGTGGAGACACCGGGGCCGAGGGATCCGTCGCGAGGTCCGGTGGTCTGAAGAAGATGGTCGGCACCAACCTCGAGGACATCGACGCTCGCGTCATCAACTCCATCAGGTTGTTCGACGACGATCAGGGCCGCGAGATCCATGTACGCGTCGGGCGCTACGGCCCGTACCTCGAGCGGATGGTGAAAAACGACGACGATCCCGATGGGGACCCGATCTCGCAGCGCGCCAACCTGCCCGACGATCTGCCGCCGGACGAGTTGACCATCGACTTCGCCGAGAAGCTGTTCGCGACCCCGCAGGAAGGGCGCAAGCTCGGAGCCGACCCGCTGACCGGTCACGAGATCGTAGCCAAGGAAGGGCGTTTCGGTCCGTACGTCACCGAAATCCTGCCCGAGCCGGAGCCGGAACCGACTCCTCCCGAGCCGGACATCGTGCCGATTCCGCAGGACTCGGACGGCGGTGGCGGCACCAAGACCGCGGTGAAGAAAGCTGCGGCGAAGAAGGCTCCGGCCAAGAAGGCGGCGAAGAAGGCCACCGGACCCAAGCCCCGCACCGGTTCGCTGCTGAAGTCGATGGATCTGGCGACCATCACGCTCGAGGACGCCCTCAAGCTCCTGTCGTTGCCACGGATCGTCGGCGTGGACCCGGAATCGAAGGAAGAGATCACCGCCCAGAACGGTCGCTACGGCCCGTACCTGAAGAAGGGCAAGGACTCTCGGTCGCTGACCGACGAGGAACAGCTCTTCACCGTCACCTTGGACGAGGCGCTGAAAATCTACTCCGAGCCGAAGCGACGCGGACGACAAGGTGAAGCGAAGCCACCTCTGCGTGAGCTCGGCACCGACCCTGTCAGCGAGAAGCCGATGGTGATCAAGGACGGCCGTTTCGGTCCCTACGTCACCGACGGCGAGACCAACGCGAGCCTCCGCAAGGACGACGACGTCGCCACCATCACCGACGATCGCGCCTCGGAGCTGTTGGCGGACAGGCGTGCCCGCGGGCCCGTGAAGAAGAAGGCAACCAAAAAGGCTGCTACCAAGAAGGCTGCTACCAAGACCGCAGCCAAGAAGACCCCGGCGAAGAAAGCCGCAGCCAAGAAAACTGCTGCCAAGAAAACGCCTGCCAAGAAGACACCGGCGAAGAAAACTGCAGCGAAGAAAGCTCCCCCAGCGGACTCCTGATCGCTTCCAACGCTCGGGTGATGCGCCGATCACCGCCGACCTCCGCTCGAATGCGCCAATCATGTTGTCTGTCAACATGAATGGCGCATTCAAACGATGGGTGCCTGCCGGCCCGCTCGCTTGAATGGGCACTGCACGCCATCTGTTCGTACGAGTGAACCTTTCGAGCGCTGAGGGTGGCGACGGAACCAACCGCGGTCTCGGTGCGTCCAAGTGGGTGTGGGGAAGAAACTGGTAGTCCTGTTGTGCGTGTTGTTGTCGTTGGCCGCGTGTACTCGGACCTCGCCCGGCAGAGCCGTCGGCCAGGATGTGTGGCGAGGGCAAGGTCTTGCCGCTGGTGGGTCTACGGGCGGCCAGGCGCCGTCGTCGTCACCGGCAGCGACCCCGTCGGCGTCCCCGTCGGCGAGGCCGTCGTCCTTCGATCCGTGTGTCCTCGAGGATCTTCAGCTGAGTATCTACGCGGGCGTGGACCCGGCAACCAAGGAACCCTTGCCGAGTGTGGACGGGTGTAGCTGGACGGGCCAGTCCGGGCGTTTCTCGGTCGGGTACAGCGAAGGAGTCGATCGGACTCGGCTCGCGACCACACCCGGAGTCACCGAGTTGAGCGAGTTCGAGGCGGACGGTCAGATGGTGGACAGTTTCGTGTTCGAGGGCAACAGATGCATCTCGTTGGCCGAGATCGACGGCCGAACAGTGCAGTTCACGCTCGCGGAAACGGATTTCGATTCCTTCTGCATTCGGCTGAAGGTCGCGACGACACTGATCCTGGAGGAGATCTAGGTGCGACGACCGGCAGTGCTGACCACGCTGGCAAGTGCGTTCGTGGTGTCCGTCGCGGCGTGTGGTTCCGGTGTCGACGGGACGGCCACGGCGTCGGACGAGGTCCTCGATTCATCCGAAACAGAGTACGCAGCAACGTCTTCTGTCGAACCGTCGTCAGATTTCGACCCCTGCGCCTTGCCGGATGCGTTGCTGCGCGATCTCGATCTGGTGGAGGCTCAGCCGACCGCGGTGGGAGAGCTCGGATGTATCTGGGGAAACGACCGCATCGCGGTGTCGGTTCTGGTGTTCGAGGACACGTCGACGCTTCCCGACCCGTACACGAGTCCCTCGACCACCGAGGTTCGTACGCTGACCGACGGCGGATACACCACCTACGCCTTCCTGCTCGACGGCGACACGTACACCACTCAGACGATGACGGCGTCGGGTGCAGTGATGCTGAGCGCGAATCGACTCGGTGTGTCGTCCGCCGAGGAGGTGCGTGCCGGCTCGGTCGACGTTTTCCGCGTGGTGCTGCCGTATCTCCCGCCGCCTGCGTGATGCGCCGGGCGCGAGGCGTTCGTGTCGCACCGAGCGACTAGGCTCGCTGGCATGGCGGGAGTTTTCGATCGGCTGATCGGCCAAGAGGACGTAGAGGCAGAGTTGACCGCCGCGGCCGTCGGGGCTCGTACCGGGGACCCGGGGTCCGCGATGACGCACTCCTGGTTGTTCACCGGCCCTCCCGGATCCGGTCGATCCATCGCTGCTCTGTGCTTCGCGGCGGCCCTGCAATGCACCACCGAGGGGTCACCAGGCTGCGGTACCTGTCACCCGTGCACCACGACGATGGCCGGCACCCACGGCGATGTCCGACGGATCATCCCGCAGGGCTTGAGCATCAGCGTCAAGGAGATGCGGGAGATCGTGCAGATCGCTGCGCGTCGGCCCAGCACCGGGCGCTGGCAGATCGTTGTCATCGAAGATGCGGATCGGCTCAGCGAGGCGGCCGCCAACGCGTTGCTGAAGGTCGTCGAGGAGCCGCCGGAGCGGACGGTCATGTTGCTGTGTGCGCCGTCGACCGATCCGGAGGACATGTCCGTCACCCTCCGCTCTCGCTGCCGCCACGTGCATCTCGTGACGCCTACGACGCCGGCGATCGCTCAGGTTCTGCAGACTCGCGACAAGCTCGACGCGGAGACGGCCCAGTGGGCGGCGTCGATCAGCGGTGGACACGTGGGCCGCGCCCGGCGACTGGCGAAGGACGAGGACGCTCGTGCCAGGCGCAAGCGTGCCCTCGGTCTCGCGTCGGCTGCAGCGCGGCCCAACCAGGCCTACCTCGCGGCCGAGGAGATGGTGAAGGCCGCGGAGACGGAAGCCGCGGAAATCAGTGCGGCTCTCGACGACGTCGAGATGGAGGAGCTGCGCACTGCGCTCGGCGCAGGCGGAACAGGTAAGGGCGCGGCGGGCGCGCTGCGTGGGTCCGCCGGCGTCATCAAGGAACTCGAGGCGCGGCAGAAGTCACGTCGAACCCGCAATCTTCGTGACGCTTTCGACCGAGCTCTGATCGACCTCGCCGGGTTGTATCGCGATGCGTTGGCCCGCTCTTACGGATCCACCGCTGTGCTCAACCATCCGGACATGTCGGAACAGATCGAACGTATGGCCAGGGGTGCGTCGCCGGAGGCTCTGTTGAAGAGCATCGAGGCAATCCTCGAATGCCGTGAAGCCTTGGCGCTCAACTCCAAGCCCAAGTTCGCCGTCTACGCCATGGTCGCGCAATTGGGTGCAGCGCTGCGCTGAGGCGTGAGATCAGGCTTTCCGTCGCGCCCGCGAAGCCCGAAGATTGGCAATGTTCCCGCAGGTCTTGACGTCGTGCCAGACGCCGCTGTTGTTGCGGGAACGGTCGTAGAACGCAGAGCCGCACGCTTTGTTCTTGCAACGCTTGAGGCGCCGCCAGGTGTCCGCGCGTTGAGCCAGCAGAACCTCGGCCCAAATGCGTGACGCCACGTACTCGTGGCCGGTTCCCGACGGTCCCAACCGGACGGTTCCCGATGCATCGAGGGTGAGGACAGCGTCGGCGCGCGGGGCTGTCGGAGCCGTGCCTGCAATGAGTAGTTCGATCGTCGTGCGCAGTTCGCGTAGTGCCGCGGCGTCGTCGTCGCCGAGGTCGTGTCCCATCGCGGTGGATGCCACCGCGCCGTCGGCGAGCAGGTCGGGCAGTCCCTTTGCGTCGATCGCTCGGGTGTTGAGCAGGTTCTGGACGTAAGCGAGGCCGTCGGGGGCGGGGTCGAGGCGAAATCGCTCCGTCGGTGTCGGCGTCGATGACATAACTCAACAGTATTTGACTATGTCGATCCGGGCAAGTAGTACTGACAGAGTCAAAAGCATTTAAGTTATGTCGAAGGGTGGGTCCGATGGTGGCAATCGAAGGCGCGGTCGTAGTGGTGACCGGCGGGCAGCGTGGGTTGGGCAAATCGATCGTCGACGAGTTTCTGGCGCGTGGCGCGGCGAAGATCTACGCGACGGCCAGGGTCCCCAAGCCCACAGACGATCCGCGCGTCGCCGCGAAGGCTCTCGATGTCACCGACCCGGATTCTGTTGCAGCACTGGCTCGGGAGCTGACCGATGTCACCATCGTCGTCAACAATGCGGGCGCCCCGGGGTCGGGTCCGTTGCTGGGATCGACACTCGAGGACGTGCGGACCGTGTTCGAGACCAACTTCTTCGGTGCCGTGGGGGTCGCGCAGTCCTTCGCGCCGATTCTCGCGAGCAACGGCGGCGGTGCACTGGTCGACGTGCATTCGGTTCTGTCCTGGGTGGGTGGCGCCGGAGCGTACGGCGCATCGAAGGCCGCACTGTGGTCGGCGACCAACTCCCTTCGGGTCGAACTCGGCCCGCAAGGGACGCTCGTGACGGGAGTGCATCTGGGTTACACCGACACGGACATGATCGCGGACCTGGACGTGCCGAAGAACGATCCGAAGGATGTGGCGAAAGCCATCGTCGACGGTGTCGCGAACGGGGACACCGAGGTGCTTGCCGACGACGTGACCAGGTACTTCAAGTCCGTTCTCGCCGGTCCGGTCGAGGGTCTCGCCATCCCCGCGGGGTCCTGAGGGGAGGCGATTTCAGTTTCGGGCGGATGCTCCGTTAGACTCACCAACGCCGAAAGGCACGCCGCCTTAGCTCAGTCGGTAGAGCATTTCACTCGTAATGAAAAGGTCAAGAGTTCGATTCTCTTAGGCGGCTCGTAAGAGCGAAAACCCCTTCCCAGCGTCAGCTGGGGAGGGGTTTCGTCGTGCGGGGCGGGGTCTCATCGAGCGTTGTCGCGCAGGTGCTCGGCGAAGGCGCGGGCGGAGGCGAGGTCGGTGCCGTTCGGTCGCCCGCGTCGGATGCCGCCGACGAGCTTGAACGGCATGAATGTGTCGAATCCGCGGCAGGAGAAACCTCCGACGACGTCGAAGCCTTTGTGTTCGAGCCGTTCGACGAGTGATGCGGAGAAGCGGAGCCAGCGGGATTCGGCGAGGCCGCTGGTGGCGAAGAGGAACGCGGGTGTGCCGTCCTGGGGTGGCAGTGCGTCGATGTAGGCAACCAGGGCGGAGTGGAACGAGCCGTAATAGATGCCTGATCCGAAGCCGACGAGGTCGTGCCCGTCGAGGTCGCGGCCGGCGGGATCGGCCGATTCGGGTGAGATCACCGAGGCGCCGAGGACCCCGGCGATGGCGTCGGCGACCCGTCTGGTGTTTCCGTGGGAGACGGACGCGCAGACAAGGATCGGTTCGCTCATGCAACTGAGCTTAGCGACGGTCGATCCACAGCCTTCTCACCCAAGTTACTCACAGGCGTGTAATTCAGGTACACACCCCCTGAACAGCAAAAACCTGGCGTCGGCCCACGTTCATCCACACGCCATCCACAGATCGGAAGTGTTGGTCCTCGAGATTTCCACAGGTTTGTCCACAGCCTGTTAGTGCATATGTTCGAATGGGCGTCGGCACGGTGTTCTGTCTACTGTTGCTCTCGAGGCGGAAACGACGGAAAGGTACTTCTGTGGCTCGACCGACCATGGCCGACGTGGCAAAAGCTGCCGGGGTGTCACCTGCGCTCGTCTCGATCGTCATGCGGGGAGTGGAGGGGGCTTCGGAGGAGACTCGTACGCGAATCAAATCGATTGCCGACGAGATCGGTTACGTCCCGGACCGGCGCGCGCAGAAACTTCGTCAGACCAGTTCCCGACTGTTGGGTGTCACGTTCGATCTGCAGCAACCGTTCCACGGCGATCTCGTCGAGCAGATCTACGGCGTCGCCGAACGGGCCGGGTACGACGTGATGCTCGGAGCCGTAGCGCCCACGCGGGACGAGGCCAGTGCGGTCAGGACGCTCGTGCACGAGCGATGCGAAGCAGCGCTGCTGCTCGGGTCTCGAATGGATGCAACCGAACTCGGCTCGGTCGACCGTGCGGTGCCGGTCGTGACGCTGCTGCGCACCAGCGGCGTCGACGGTATCGGATCGGTGCGCGGTGACGATGTGGCCGGTGTCGGGTCGGCGGTGGAACATCTGATGTCGTTGGGACACAATCGAATTGCCCACATCGACGGCGGCAGTTCGGCGGGTGCGCAGGACAGGCGTCAAGGATTCGTCGACGCCATGGCAAGCCATGGTTTGTCTGCCCCTGTCGTCGACGGTGGTATCACCGAAACCGAAGGCGCACAGGGAATGCGACTACTGCTCGACTCGACCGATCCTCCGACGGCCGTGGTGGCGTTCAACGACAACTCCGCCACCGGAGTGCTGGATCACCTGCTTCGTCGCGGTATCGACGTACCGGGGGACATCTCGGTCGTCGGATACGACGATTCCCGCTTGGCGCGCATCGCTCACATCCAGCTGACGTCGATCTCTCAGGATGTGGCCGCGCTCGCCGAGGCGGCAGTGCAGGAAGCGCTCGCGCGCATAGCGGGTGAGAGTGCGCGCGATGTGGTGCTGGCGCCCACGCTCGTCCGGCGACGGACGACGGGACGGCCGCGGTGAGCTCGGTCTGATCGTTACTTATCGGACATTCAGGTTGACTCCGTACGCTTGTTGAAACTGCAAGCGTTCAGGGGGCCATCTGATGGATCGAGCCGACCACAACCAGCACGTGTTCGACGACGCCCACGTCGCAGCGGTGTACGAGTCCTACGCTGCGCCGACGACCGGGTTCCTCGACGGCGGCGAGGCCGCTGCGCTCGCGCTCGCCGCACCCCACGTTCGAGGCCGCCCGGTGCTCGACATCGGTGTGGGAGGTGGCCGAACGACACCGTTGCTGCGACTGCTTTCCGACGACTACACCGCAGTGGACTACTCACCCAACATGATCGACGCGTTCCGGCGTAGTTTTCCGCAGTTCCCGGCGTACGTCGCCGACGCCCGCGACATGTATCGGATCGCCGATGGTCGCTACGGTCTGGTGCTCTTCAGCAACAACGGAATGGACACCGTCGACCACGACGACAGAGTGTCGGTGTTGCGTGAGTGCCGCCGTGTCGTCGCCGACGACGGCATCGTCGTGGTGGCGACGCTCAACAAGGACGGTCCCGGATTCGGCGAGTCACCGTTCCAACTCTCACGCCCCAACCGTCCGATGACGTTCTCGCCGCGCAAGATCGTCGTGTCCGTCGGACGTCGTGTTCTGGATCCGGCGGGTTCGGTACGCAGAGTAGTGAACTGGCGACGGCATCGGCGTCTGACGGTCGACCACGGTTCGTGGGCAGTCGGTCCGCTCGCTGCACACGACTTCGGGCCGGTCATGCACTTCACGTCGTTGACGGACCTGCGCAGTCTCGTCGTCGGCGCAGGGTTCGACATTCTGTCGATTCTCGGCGACGACGGCGCCGCGATCCCGCCCGAGGTGACCGAGTCCACGGTGGACAACTTCACCGTCGTGCTGCGCCCTGCTGGTCGCTCGGTCGGGTAGTCGCAGCGATTTCTACCCAGTCAGCTCGAGTGGATCTACTCATGGCCTGACGGGCTGCCATCTCCTACATTGAACGGGCGATTGTTCTATTTGTCCGATTCGGTGTGTTCGGGGAGGGTTGTCATGGCAAGACGGAGAGTTCTCGCGACCAGGTCGGTCGCCGTGGGGGTGGCCGCGGTACTCGCGGTCGGCTGCGCATCGACGACGCAGGGGACGGCACTGTCCGAGGGGATGGGTGCGGTATCGATGGAGAGCCGGTCGATGACCATCGCGCCGCTCTTCACCACCGGAAGCGGCGATGGTGGAGTCGGTGAAGAAATCGTCACGAGATCGGCGACCACGGACTCGTCGTTTCGCGTCGACTTCTCCGAGGACGAGGTGTCCGGCCTGGGCGACGCCTCGAGGGCGGCGTCGTGGAACGCCGCGATCGTCTCGACGCTGATCATGTCGCAGCCGATGTCCGGTCGCTTCGAGTTCGAGATCAGCGGGCAGATCGACGGTCCCAGTGCGGGCGCGTTGAAGACCGCCGCGCTCATCGCGTTGCAGCGCGACGAACAGATCTCCGACACCGCGACGATGACCGGGACGATCAACGCTACCGGCACCATCGGTCCCGTCGGCGGTATCCCCGAGAAGGTCCAGGCGGCGGGTGCCGCCGGGTACGACACGGTGCTGATTCCACTCGGGCAACGCAACAGTACGGACCGCAACGGAGACAGTGTCGACGTCGTGCGGATCGGGGACCGAGCCGGGGTGAACGTCGTCGAGGTCGGTGATATCTACGAGGCGTACGGACTGCTCACCGGCTCCGAGTTGGAGGCACCGAGGCTGGAACCGGACACGCGGCTCGACAACCGGGCGTACGACAAGGTCGACGCGCAGTACACCGCCGCGATGGGCCGGTACGACAATGCGCTGACGATGCTGGACACGCTCGACGTGAACATCCTGCGGACGATGATGAACACCGGGCTCCCGGAGACTGCTGCGAAGGCCGCCGACCGGGCTCGGAATCTGCATCGGCAGGGGTCGATAGCCGGCGCGTTGGTCACCGCGCTCGAAGCCGCCGCCGTCATGGAAGCGTCCTATTCGGTGGGTAACTCGTTGACACCGTTGATCTCTCAGGGCCCGGCGGGTCTGGGCGCATTCGTTGCGCAGGCCACCGACACCGGTCCGGCGGAAGCCGCGTTCTTCTCGTTTCTCGATTCCATCGCCACGTTCGAACCCGTGACGTTGCCCGACGTCGAAGCGGTGGTCAACGCGTACGCAGGTGCCTTCGACGCGCTGACGATCTTCGACTACGCCGCAAGCGAGATCGAGGCGATCGACGGTCGGATCGACACACAACCCATCGACATCGTCGAATTCGTCGACTATCTCTCGACACCGTTGATCTTCCTCGAAGCAGCGAAATCCCAATTGGCAGGGACGAAAGCAGTGTGGGAGGTCGGCCGCGACAACCCCGGTGCCGACATCGACTCGGGCGTCGACCTCGCTCAGGTCGGCGACTTCTTCCGCCGCGGCGCCGACGCCAACCTCGCCGCGTTTCGGACCGGAATGCCCGCCCAGGTGGCGGATCGTACGGGGCGCTCACTGGATTCGGTGATCGGCCAACTGTCCTACATGGACATCGACGTCGCGGCAGCCGTGCACCAACGGAACGCGCAGCCCGCGATCGAGAAGTATCTGGGGGAAGGAAAACCCAACGGGCAGTACGCGACCATCGGCTACGGCGTCAGCAACTACGTCCGCAATCAGCAACTGGTCGAGAAGTACTACAACAACGCGATCACCGACGACAACCTCCGGGTCACCGGGTTCATGTACGAGAACGCGCTGTCGAACGCGTTCGACCTCGCCCGTGCGCAGTTGTCCTCCGACATCGCGTCTCTGCAGGCCGGCGCTACACAACCGGTCATCACCGTCGGGCAGTTCGAGAGCGCAGGCGTCAGGCGTGCGGGCACCCCGCTGGAGCAGTTCAACGCCCTCGGCGCCTACAACAGCGGATACGTGACGACGAGGCTGATGACATACCTGTCCTCACCTGGAAAGTAACGATGACCGGAGTGCGCGACTGATTCGGAAGTGGCGCCAGCGGGCATGCCAGGACGCATGACGAAACTGTTGTTCGCTGTGACCGCTGCCGACCACTGGACCCTGAACGACGGAACCAAGCATCCGACGGGCTTCTGGGCCGAGGAACTCGTCGAATCGCACCGCACGTTCGTCGACGCCGGCTGGGATGTCGTCGTCGCGACGCCGGGTGGCAGGGCGCCCGTCGTCGACGAAGGATCGCTCGCGATCGATGCCAACGGAGGAGACGAGGCGAAGGTCGCCGACCAGAAGAAGTATCTGGAATCGATCGAGTCGATTCTGCAGAACCCGGCTTCGCTGGAGGATCAGCAGGAATCCGACTTCGATGCCGTCTTCGTGCCGGGAGGTCACGGGCCGATGGAGGACCTCGCGGTGTCGAGCGATTTCGGTGCGCTCGTGACCGACTTCCTGAGCACGGGCAAGATCGTCTCGGCAGTGTGCCACGCACCGGCTGCGTTGCTGCCTGCCACGACGCCGGACGGGAAATGGGTGTTCGACGGCTACCAGCTGACCGGTTTCACCGACGAGGAGGAAACCCAGGCAGGGCTGGCGGACAAGGCACCGTGGCTTCTCGAATCCAGGTTGAGAGAGCGCGGCGCACAGTTCGAGAATTCCGATCCCTGGTCGCCGCACGTCGTCGTCGATCGCACGCTCTACACCGGGCAGAATCCGGCGTCGACGAAACCGTTGGCGGACAGAGTGGTTCAAGCCCTGTCCTGACAGTGTCCGTCAGCTCGACCGGTGGACGTCGCTCGCGGGTGTCGCTGTGACGATGCGATTGCGGCCCTGTCGCTTCGCGTCGTACAGCGCCCGGTCGGCGGCGTCGAACAACATCTCGAGACTGTCGGATCCGTGTGCGAGCCCGATGCTGACGGTGACGCCGTGGCCGGCGAACTGCTCGGTAGCGCGCTCGAACTGGCCGAGGCGAATGGTGTCGGCGATCGCGTAGGCGTCGAGCTCTGTGGTATCGGTGCAGAACACGGCGAACTCTTCTCCGCCGAGACGGGCGAACAGGTGATGGCGGTCGAGGCGGGATCTGACGTCGTCGGCGAATCTTTCCAACGCGCTGTCACCGGCGCTGTGCCCGTACGTGTCGTTGAGGGTCTTGAAGTGATCGAGATCCATCATCAGCACCGTCGCGACGCCATCCGTTGCGTCGCGGGTCAACCGATGAGCGCGGCGGAAGAACTCGTCCCGACGTAGGGCACCGGTCAGGTCGTCGTGTGCGACGGCGTGGCGTAGCGCGGTGATGGCCGCGCGGCGCTCGTTGGTCACGCAGGCCACGGCGATCGGGGCGATCGCGAGGAACGACAATCCAATGCTCACCGACAGTTCCACCGGCATCGCACCGAGATTCGGAACCCCGATGTGTCCGTCGGCGGTGAGGACGAGCATCCACATCGTCGTCGTCCAGATGAACAGCGACGTGACGAAGACCCCCGTCGTCAACGCGGCGACGACGAGGGCGGGCATGGCGAACGTGATCGCGCCCGAGCCTCCGACCGCCCAGACGAGGATCAGGCAGAGCACCAGCAACGCAGCTGCCGGGGCGACCCGGCGGGCGAGTGCAACGACCTCGCCGCGCCGACGGAATCGGCGGAGATCCGCCGTCGTGGGCGCGGTGAGAACCGCAGGCATGACGGCCATGTAGTTGAGAAACTCCCCGGAGAACCAGCGCGCCCATCCGCTCTGCCACGGAGTCGACTCGATGGCAGAGTTCGCGAATCCGCCGGCAACGCCCGCGACCGACGACGCGACGAGAATGACTGCGGCCACCAAAGCGAGCGACTGGACGCGCGTCAACCAGGGCCGTTGCTGGCCGATGAACCGGAAGATCATGAAGCCGGCCGCGACGCCGGCGATATTGCACAGGTTGAAGGCGACGTTGGAGAACAACGGGGTACCGGTCACCGTATCGGCGGCGAAGTACCCGAGCGATGCACCCACCCATGTGGCAGGCGTTGCCGATCGAGGCGAGCGAAGCAGAATTCCCAGCAGCACGGCGTTGGCGGGCCAGAACACGGCCAGCGTGCCCGGCAAGCGGGTCGCGATACCGAAGAGGCAGGCCAGAAACACCACTGCGCCGATGAGCGCTGCGCGGCGAGTCACGTCGGCGGCGCTGCCGACACGTGGACTGACGCGCTGCAAATCCATCGCAAGGCCCGTTTCTGAACGATTAAAAGGGAGGATGAACGTTCAGTGTGTCAGAAACGGCGTCGGAACCTCATGCCGAGGGGTCTGCCGTCGGGATCGACGAACAAGCGGTACGCGACCGCAGCCAGCCGCTGTTGCCACTGCGGTGGTACATCGATCTCATGACGGCGGAGTCTTCCCGCCGGTCGGGGCGACGCCGACGGTGCCGTGTGCCACGCATCGAGACGCGTCGCGCTGCTGCTCACCGCGTCGAAGAACGAAGCAGGGTCGACGAGGTCTCCGTCGTCGCCCGGCGCGCGGCCCAGGTGCTCGCGGATGAGTTCCAGCCGTAGTTCGCGAGCGAAGACCCGCGCTCCGTCGCCGAGACCGGCCGGGTCGGCGGGTTCACGACCATCGCGTTCGTCGTCGACGATCGCGGCCGTCAGCTCGGAGTCGTGAGTCCAGGACCGCCGGTTGAAGTTGTCCGAACCGACGGCGGCCCACACGTCGTCGACGATGCACACCTTCGAGTGCACGTAGACGGGGATGCCGCGGTCGTTCTCGAGGTCGAGGACGAGCACGCGGTCACCCCCCGCATCGCGAATCACGTCGAGTGCCGCGGAGTGGCCGAGCAGAGCCGACGGAATGGTGATGGCGCTGTCGTCGTCGAGATGCTTCGGGACGACGATGACCAGGCGCAGATCCTGTGAGCGTCGCAAGGCGGCGGCGAACACTCGCGCCACGTCCACCGACCACAGGTACTGATCCTCGACGTAGACCAGTTCGCGGGCGCGCCGCAGAACTTTGGCGTACGCGCGGGCAGCGCTGAACTCACCCTGTGTCGCGAACGGGTACGCCGGGCGCCTGCGCGGATACGTACGGAGAAGTTGGACGCTGCAGGTGCCCGCGGCCGCGGGTGCGTCGTGCTGCTCCGGCAGTTCCGACACCTCACGGGTCACTCCGCGAAGTATGTCGGGGATGGCGTGCCACGGCAGCCGGGACAACGCGGCAGGATCCTCCCACCGCTCACGGAAGACGTGCTCGATGTCGCGGACCGCGGGCCCCTCCACCTGAACCTGCATGTCGTGCCACGCGGGTAGCTCGCCGTATTCGGGCGGAAACGGCCTGCTCACCGGATCGCCGAAATGATCGGCGTCGTCGCGTCGGGCACGGGCGAGATCGATGCCGCCGACGAACGCGAGATCGACCGTGTCGGGATCTCGATACCGGACGACGACGAACTTCTGGTGATGACTTCCCAGCGTCAGGACCCGCTGGTCGAGAATCACCTCTCCGCCTGCCTCCTCGAGGCGCAACGCCAACTTCCGGTTCTTGGGTCCGGTGAAGCCGAGGGTCTCGATGTGCGAGCGCCACACCATGCCCTTGACGATCCCGCCGCGCTGCGCAACCGCCGCGAGCGCGTCCTCGACGGTCGTGTCGTCGGTCAGCAGCTGTTCCGGGTCACCGCGCCAATCGGTGAACAGCACCAGGTCGCCCTCGCCCGCGGCGTCCAGCGCGCTCGCCAGAGCCGCGAAATAGGGTTTGCCGTGCACGAGCGGGGTGACCCGGTTGCCGTCCGTCCAGGCCGCGATGCGGGTGTCGGGGTTGCCGCGCTCCTCGGAGCTGAGGAACCAAGGGTGTTCGGAGTCGAACTTCTGGACCTGCTCGTTCAGAGCGGCACTACTGCGGCCGAGTCGCCGAGCGAGCGCATCGATCGTTCGGCGTAGCGGCTGCGGTATCACGAGGGGAAATACTGTCAGAGCAGTCCGACGGGGCGTGTCACGAGGTCGGGTTGAACTCCGGCTGATCGATGATGCGCAGCCACGAACCGTCCGGTTGACGCTGCACGACCTGGGCGCGGGCGCCTGCATTGTCCTTCGGTGCCGTCGAGGTGAGCGCGATGTCGCCGTACACCAGCGTCGGCAGTCCCTCCTCCAGTTCGAACCGAGGCCCGTGCGCGAGCACCGACGCCCACAGTTCACGAATTGCCGCTCGGCCCGTCGTCGTCTGTCCTGCGGGGTAGGCCATGACGGCGTTGTCGGCGTAGAGCGCGGCGACACCGTCGGCGTCCCCTGCGTTGGATCGTTCGACGAACAGGCGGGTGATGTCTTCCGGTGTCATTGCTTTGTCGGTCATTGCTTTGTTTGTCATGGTTCCATCGTCGGCCCAACCGTACGAGAAGTCCAACAGATGATTGTGATGAAAGCTAGAATTAAAAGTTATGGAACTGAGGCAGCTCGAGTACTTCGTCGCCGTCGCGGAGGAAGCCAACTTCACCCGTGCGGCAGAGCGGGTGAACATCAGCCAGTCCGGCATCAGTGCGCAGATCAAAGCGCTGGAGAAGGAGGTCGGGGCCGAGCTGATCGACCGCAGCAACAGGGTGGCGCGATTGACGGTAGCGGGGACAGCTGCTGTGGTCCACGCGCGCCGCGCACTGGAATCGTCCGCAGCCCTTCGCGATTCCGTCGACGAGGTGCTCTCCCTCGTGCGCGGGAGGGTCGCCGTCGGAATGGTCACCGCGTGCACCGTCACACCGTTGTTCGACGCGTTGGCTGCGTTCCATTCCGCGTACCCGGGCGTGGACATCACGTTGGCGGAGGCAAATTCGGACGAATTGATCGCGCGCGTCCGGTCGGGCGCGCTCGACGTCGCCCTCGTCGGCACCGCTCACGGTCCGCCCGAGGGGCTCGAATCGCTGGTCATGATCACGGAAGGACTGGCGGCGTGTGTGCCGCCCGGGCATCCGTTGTCGACGGCATCGGCGGTGACACTCGGCGAGGTGTGCGTCCACCGGGTGGTGTGCTTGCCGGCGGGTACTGGGATCAGATCCGTGTTCGACGACGCCTGTGCCGCAGCGGATATCACCACCGACGTCGCGTTGGCCGCCAGCGCGCCGGGAGCTGTCGCCGACTTGGCGGCGAGGGGTTTGGGCGTCGCCATCCTGAGTCGTTCCATGGCAACGGATTTCGAGGATCGGCTGGTCTCGGTACCGATCTCGGATGTGCCTGCCGACGCTGTTCTCGCCTTTACCTGGTCGCCCAGGGCGAGCACGGCGGCGAAAAAGCTCACCACCTATGTGAGTGGTCATGTAGGCCCTGGCCTACATGACCACTCACATAACCACTCACATGGGGGCTAGACGAGTTCGGTGATGTGATCGCGCGAGAACGGGATTCGCTCGTCCAATCGTCCGGCCGCTACTTTGTTCACCCAATCGGGGTCCGACAACAATGCGCGGCCCACGGCGACGATGTCGAATTCTTCGCGTGCGAACTGCTCGAGCAACGGGTTCAGATCGGTGGTGCCTGCCGTGGACCCGGGATTCCAGGCGCCGGTGAAGACAGCGTCGAGACCGACGGACCCGACCGTGATCGTCGGCAGGCCGGTGATGGTCTTGGTCCACCCGGCGAGCCCGCGTGCACCTTCTACGCCCGACAGTTCCGGGAAGGCTGGTTCCCAGTGTCTGCGCGTCGACGGGTGGAGAATGTCCACGCCCGCGCTGACCAGCGGAGTGAGAACGTGTTCGAGTTGCTGCGGCGTCGCTGCGATACGAGCGTCGTAATGATCGGCCTTCCACTGCGAGAACCGATACACGATGGGAAAGTCCGGACCGACCGCAGCACGAATCGCGGCGACGACCTCTGCCGGAAACCTGGTGCGCGCTTCCAGCGAACCGCCGTACCCGTCTTCGCGAACATTGGTTTGCTCCCACAGGAACTCGTCGAGCAGGTATCCATGCGCGCCGTGGAGTTCGACGCCGTCGAAACCGGTCTTCTGGGCATTGACCGCTGCGTCGACCCAGAACTGCTTCAGCTCTTCGAGGTCGGTGTCGGTGAACGCGCGTCCGACGGGTGCGCCGTCCAGGCCGAGACCGGACGGGCTCACCGAGGGGACGTCGGGGTTCATTCTCGGTTCCGCACCGCGCGCAGCGCCGAGGTGCCATAGCTGCGGGATGATCGAACTGCCCTCGGCGTGGACAGCGTCGACGACGCCCTTCCAGCCGTCGAGGCTGTCGTCACCGTAGATGAGGGGCACGCGGGTGTCGGGGCCGGCCGCAGGGTCGGGGATGAGTGTGCCTTCGGTGATGATCAGGCTCGTCCCGCCGGCAGCACGCTTGCGGTAATACTCCGCCACGTTGTCGCGGGGTACGCCGCCGGGTGAGAATTGCCGCGTCATCGGCGCCATCGCGAATCTGTTGCGCAGCCTCAGTGACTTCACCTCGATGGGTGTGAAGAGTCCGGCGGTGTCGAGGTCTTGGTTGCTCACTACGGTTTCGGTCACGTCGAGGACGAACCCCCGCGTCGTCACCGCTATTCCAAAGGCGTGAAGAACAGGGCAACTTCGGCGTGCTATACCTGGGTGATGAAGGTTACAGGCAAGGTTGCCGTCGTCACCGGAGGAGGCGGCGGAATCGGGGGAGCGCTTGCCGAACGTCTCGTCGCCGAGGGAGCCAAGGTCGTCGTATCCGACCTCGACCCGGCGTCGGCGTCGAAGGTGGTGGAACGCCTCGAACCCGGTTCGGCAGTGTCCCTCGGAGGTGACGCGTCGAAGACCGAGGACATCACCGCGCTCGTCGCGCTCGCCGAGGACACATTCGGTCCGGTGGATCTGTACTTCGCGAACGCCGGTATAGGTGGTGCGCCCGGCCTGGACGCATCGGAAGCCGATTGGGACCTGTCGATCGACGTGAACCTGCGCGCACATATCAGAGCGGCGCAGTTGCTTGTTCCCACGTGGCTGGAGCGAGGCGAGGGCTATTTCGTCAGCACGGCGTCTGCGGCCGGTCTGCTGACTCAAATCGGTTCTGCCACTTACTCGGTCACAAAACACGCCGCCGTGGGATTCGCCGAATGGTTGAACGTCACCTACGGCGATCGTGGCGTTCGCGTGAGCTGTCTGTGCCCGATGGGCGTGAACACCAAGCTTCTCTACGAGGGTCAAGAGTCCGGTAGTTCCCTCGGTGCGGCGGCGACGAAGGCCGTGTTGTCGGCCGGCGACGTGCTGGAACCTGCGGATGTCGCCGAGGTCGTCCTCGCCGCGATGGACGCCGAACAGTTCCTGATCCTCCCGCACCCGAATGTTCTCGACATGTACCGCAACAAGGGTGCCGACTACGACCGATGGCTACGCGGCATGCGTCGCTACCAGAAAGCCCTTCTGGGCGAAACCGATTGAGGAGACACGTGTCGTTCTTCGAAACCACCGAACGCGGACGCAAGTATCAGACCGATCTGCTCGACTTCATGGATTCGCACGTCTACCCGGCAGAGTCGGTGTACGACGAGCAGATGCGCGAGCTGGGCGATCCGCATGCGCAACCGCAGATCATCGAGGATTTGAAGAAGGAAGCGCGATCTCGCGGGCTGTGGAATCTGTTTCACCCACATCCGGAGTGGGGACCGGGTCTGACCAACCTCGAATACGCGCCTCTCGCGGAGATCATGGGGCGCAGTCTCCTCGCCCCGGAAGCGTGCAACTGCAACGCGCCCGACACGGGCAACATGGAAGTGTTCACGCTCTTCGGGAGCGACGAGCACAAGGAGAAGTACCTGAAACCGTTGCTGGACGGCACTATTCGCTCCGCGTTCGCGATGACCGAACCCGACGTGGCAAGCTCCGACGCCACCAACATCGCCATGAAGATGGAACGCGACGGCGACGACTACATCCTCAACGGGCGTAAGTGGTGGACGTCGAACGCGATGCACAAGAACTGCAAAGTCCTCATCGTCATGGGCAAGACGGAACCCGACGCGGCAACCCACCGGCAGCAGTCGATGCTCGTCGTTCCGATAGACGCGCCGGGTGTGACGGTACTGCGTAACCTGCCGGTGTTCGGTTACGTGGATCGTGAAGGTCACGCAGAGGTGCTCTTCGAGGACGTGCGCGTGCCGTCGAAGGACGTGTTGAAGGGACCGGGTGAGGGTTTCGCGATCAGTCAGGCACGGTTGGGCCCCGGGCGGATCCATCACGCCATGCGGACCATCGGTGTCGCCGAGCGGGCATTGGAATTGCTGTGTCGCCGTGCAGTGTCGAGGGTGACCTTCGGCAAGCCCGTCGCTATGCGCGCCAACATTCAGGACTGGATCGCCGAGGCGCGGATCGAGATCGAGAAGACACGTCTGCTCACGCTCAAAGCGGCATACCTGATGGACACCGTCGGGAACAAGGAAGCTCGCACCGAGATCGCGGCCATCAAGGTCGCCGCGCCGGAGATGGCGTTGAAGATCATCGACCGGGCCATTCAGGTCCACGGCGGCGGCGGTGTCAGCAACGATTTCCCGTTGGCCATGATGTACGCGCACGTGCGGACACTGCGGCTGGCGGACGGCCCGGACGAGGTGCACAAGCTGTCGATCGCGCGGATGGAGTTGAAGAAGTACCTCTAGTGACTTAGGCGAGGCTGTGCTAATTTCACGCGCATGAAGCGGACCGTGATGCGCATGATCATCGCCTCGGTGGCACTTGTCGGCCTCGTCGCGTGCAGCAGTGACTCGGGGGACAGTAGCTCTGCTGGGTCGAACGACAGGTCGGTGACCATCGACCACGTCGTCGGCTCGACGACGATACAGGGAACGCCCGAGCGCATCGTCGCCCTCGGGCAACAGTGGGTGGACGCGCTGGCGGAGTTCGACATCTCCCCGGTCGGCTACATCTCCGCAGGATCTCAGGGAGACGAGCGGAAGCTGTTCCCCTGGCAGACGGCCCTGACCGAGGATTCCGTGATGCTCGATTCGACGTCGGTCGACACGATGAACGCGACCCCGCCCGTGGAGGAGATCGCGGCATTGGATCCGGATCTCATTCTGGTGGCGGGGATCGCATCTCCCGATCCGTACAAGTCGCTCAGTGAGGTCGCGCCCACGGTGTTCCCCGAGAAGAGCACGGTGGACAGTTGGCAGTGGCAGATCGAGACGCTCGGAAAAATCTTCGACCGTGAGGACGACGCGCAGGCGATCATCGCCGAGGGCGAAGGCTTCACCGACGGCATTGCCGCCGAGTACCCAGGCTTGGACGGCAAGACCGCGGTGCTCGCCCAGTACATCGTCGCCACACAGCAACTCGTCGCCGTCGTCGATCCCGACGACGGTGCCGCGCAGGTCTTCGGCAGCATCGGTCTCGGTGTTCCTGCGGACCTCGCAGCCTCGCCTGAGGCGACGAGCGGCCGGTTGGTATTCAGTCCTGAACGGATCAACGAACTCACTGCCGACCTGGTCGTCATGCTGCCCAACGGTGGAACCGCCGCCGACCTCGAGGCCCTGCCTGGCTTCGATTCCCTGCCCGCCGTGGCGAGCGGTGGCGTCTCGGTGCAGGACTACGCCACGGTCGTCGGATTCAACCTGCCGTCCAAGGCGTCGATCGAGTACTCGGTGGACAAGATTCGCCCCCAGCTCGAGGCGGTAGGCGGCTAGCTCCCCCCTTGTGAGTACTTGTGTAGGTCAAGACCTACACAAGTACTCACAGGGCCCTAGAGGTGAATCACCCCTCGCATGTTCTTGCCGTCTCGCAGATCCTGGTACCCCTCGTTCACCTGCTCGAGTGAATACGTGTTGGTGATCAGCTCGTCGAGCTTGAGCTGGCCGGCGTCGTAGAGGCGCAGCAGACGGACGATGTCGTACTGAGGGTTCGCGGAGCCGAACAGTGTGCCCTTGATCGTCTTCTGGTTGAGCGTCAGGTCCGTACCGGAGACGTGAACGGTCAGCGCCTCGGGGTCGGCGAGTCCGGTGATGACGACGGTGCCTCCCTTGCCGATGGCGGCCGTCGCTGCCTGGACCACTTCCTCGTCGACGGTGCCGACGAGAATCAGCGCCTGGTCCGCGCCCTGGCCCCAGGTGAGCTCGGTGAGCTTCTCCTGCGCGGAGGCGTAGTCCGCGAAGGCATGTGTCGCGCCGAACTTCAACGCCTGGTTCCGCTTGAATTCCAGCGGATCGACGACGAGGACGTGCTTGGCGCCCGCGTGCACCGCGCCCTGCACCGCGTTGATGCCGAGACCGCCGATGCCGTAGATGATCACCGAGTCTCCGGCCCGCACGCCACCCGCGTACACGGAGGTGCCCCAGCCCGACGGCACGCCGCATCCGACGAGAACCGCTGTCTCCAAGGGCAACCAGTCGTCGATCTTCACGACGGAGTGTTGCGAGATCGTGGCGCGTTCGGCGAAGGTTCCCAGCATGCACATCGCGCCGAACTCGGTTCCCTTGCTGTCGCGACGCCGGAAGGAGCCGTCGGGCATGCAGCCTTCGAGAATCGTTGCGCCCATGTCGCACAGGTTCTGTCGGCCCGTCGAACAGTAGCGACAGGTACCGCAGTTGGGGATGAACGAACAGACGACGTGATCGCCGGGCTTGACCTTGGTCACGCCGGGCCCCACTTCCTCGATGATGCCGGAGCCTTCGTGGCCGCCGACGATGGGGAAGCGCGGCGGGAGGTCACCGTCGAGCAGATGGAGGTCCGAGTGGCACAGTCCGGCAGCGACGTACTTGATCAGGACTTCACCCGGGCCGGGACCGTCCAGCTCGAGTTCGAGGATCTCGAACGGCTTGTGTGCTTCGAAAAGAACTGCAGCTTTGGTCTTCACGAAAGATCTCCTAGCGGTAGATGGACTTGAACTGTTGGAAGTTGCCGAGGGCGTCAGGGCCGAGTTCGCGGCCGATGCCGCTGTCCTTGACGCCACCGAACGGCGAACCCGGGTCGACCATGTAGCGGTTGATGCCGATGGTTCCGGTGCGAATCTGCTTGGCGACGCCGTACCCTCGTTCGTCGTCGGAGGTCCAGACGGTGCCACCGAGCCCGAAGTCGGTGTCGTTGGCGATGCGGATGGCGTCCGCTTCGTCGCTGTACGGGATCACCGACAGCACAGGCCCGAAAATTTCCTCCTGCGCGATGGCGTGATCGTTCTCGACGTCGGCGAACACCGTCGGCGACACGAACCACCCGCGATCGAGATCGGACGGCCGGACACCTCCGGTGACCAGCCGGGCACCGTCGCCGCTGCCCTTCGCGATGTAGCCCTCGACTCGATCTCGTTGCCTCTCACTGGCCATCGGACCGATCTGCGTCGCCGGATCCAGTGCATCGCCGACGGCGAGTGATTGTGCGAATGCTTCGAGTACGCCGACCACCTCGTCGTATCGACTGCGTGGCGCGAGCACTCGGGTGCCGAGAAAACACGTCTGGCCGTTGTTGAGAAACGTTGCACCGAAGAGGTCTTCACCGATTTTCGCAAGATCGAGTTCGGCGTCGTCGAGGACGATCGCCGCGGACTTGCCGCCCAGTTCCAGCGTGACGGGCCGCAGCAGTCGTCCGCAGGTCTCGGCGATCGACCGCCCGGCGGCAGTGGATCCGGTGAACGCAACCTTGTCGATACCCGGGTGCGATACGAGGTAGGCGCCTACCTCGCGCCCGCCGGGAACGATGTTGACCACTCCGGGCGGAATGCCGGCCGCCATGACGGCTTCGGCGAACGGAACCGAGTCGAGGACGGTTTCCGGTGACGGCTTGATGACGATGGTGCACCCGGCCGCCAGAGCGGGTGCGTGCTTGAACGCCGCGAGAGTCTGGGGGAAGTTCCACGGCGCGATGGCGCCGACGACGCCGATGGGTTCCCGACGCACCGTCGTCGTGCCGCCGAGTAGGTGCGGGTGCGATTCCTCGAACGTCGCCGTCCTCGCAAGCCCGGCGTAATACCTGACGACCGCGACGGGAAATCCTGCTTCGAGCTGCAGTGCGATCGAAATCGGCATCCCGTTCTGCGCCGAGACCGTGCGGGCTATCTGCTCACCGCGCGCTTCGAGTTCGTCGGCGAGCCGGTCCAGAGCGTCGGCGCGGTCCGACGGCGCCCACTGACTCCAGCCGCTGGGATCCTCGAACGCGCGACGGGCGGCCGCGACGGCTGCGTCGACGTCTGCCTCCTGCGCCTCCGGAACCGAGCCGATGATCTGTTCGGTACTGGCCGACCGGACGTCGATCCTCGCCGACGAACTCGGGGGTGCCCACTCGCCGCCGATGAACAGCGACGCCGCGTGTATTGCCGTATCTGTACTCATGCATAGATCGTGACCCGCATCACGCCGGGTGAGTGTTCAAAAACTGGACGTTCTCCACGCGGTGCTCAGTGGATGCCGAGTTCCTTCATTCGCTTGTACAGCGTGGTGCGGCTGATTCCGAGGCTGTCCGCGGTGGCGGCTTTGTTGCCCCCGCATCGAGCGAGTTCGTGCACGATGGCATCGCGCATCGCTGCGTCGAGAGCCGTCAGGCGACTCGACGCACCCCGCGCACCGGGCCTGACCAGGTCGTGTTCGCTGATGTCGCCGACGGACCTGCGGGCTGCCGCGCTCATCACTTCGTCGCGTAGTTCGCCGATGTTGCCGGGCCAATCGTGATCGATGAGAGCGCGCATGGCGTCCGGGGTGAACCGGGCACGGGAGCCGATTTCCGCGAGCATTCCGCGGACCAGGTCGGGAATTTCGTGACGCCTGGACCTGAGCGGAGCGAGCTCGACGGTGTCCGTGCACAGCGACAGCAGTTGGCGGTGCTCCGCCGTGGACGTGTCCCGGATGGAGCTGGACAGTGCGAACCATCCACGCGCCGACTTCAACAGCGCGTGCAGTCGGTGCGCGATGGGCGCGTCTGCCAGGTGAATGTTCTTCACCACGACGTCGGCACCAGCCGTCACCTGTGTTTCGACGGATGCGAGCCACGCCGCGGGTGTCGTCGTGACGAGGTCGGCGGCGTCGAACCATCGTGGCGCGCGGGCGGCGGTGAGCCTGGCCAGTGTCGTCGACTTGCCCGTTCCCGGTTCGCCGACGACACACAGGGGCTGGGACGTGGCCGCTGCCGACGTACGGCGCGCGGGCTCGTCGAGCACATCGATCTCGAGGACGACGCCGGTGCCGGACACCGGCCTCTCCCATCGCACCAGTGCCCGGGCTCCGGAGTTCAGGACGACGGAGTCGATGACTCCGCTGCGACGGATCGACTCGTCCGTCAGTGACCGCAGCGCGGCGTGGTCGACGGTGTCGATCATGGCGGCGGCGGACGTGTTCTCGAGCAGAAGTTCGTCACCGATCGCGACGACGGGTGCGCCGCGTCGCCGGGCCGACGCATGTTGGAATGCCTGGAAGAGGCGTTGCTCGCCGCTGCGCGTCTCTTCCAGCAACCGGCCCTGGATGTCCTGCGCGGAGTGGGCGAGCATCGGCTGGAGCAGAGGGTTGTCCTCGGATTCGAGGAACGTGATGTCGAGGACGCCCTCGATGCGTTTGGTGATCGGATGGATCAGCGGGTGGCCGTAGCAGCTGAAGCCCTTCATCGACTCCATGTAGTGCTCGCTGCCCCGAACGGCCAGGGGTTTACGGAGTTCGAACGACGTGGAGATCGAGTTGGTGCCCGACGCCTCCTCGGTGAAGGATCGGCCGACGACGGCGCCGACGCCGAACACGACGTCGCGCAGTGTTCGCGTGCCGAAGCGGAGATCGACGAGCCGGGCGTCGCGGTCGGCGAGCAGTACGCAGTAGCCGGAACCGTCGAGCATGCTTTCCATGCGGTCGAGGATCGGGTCGGCGGCGGCGAGGAGGCGACTGCGCCGGTCCACGTCACGTAGAGCGGATTGTTCGAGCGAGTGGGCGGGTTCCAGCCCGCTGGAGGCAGAGCGTTGCCACGACAATGCGATCTGCTCACGCACCACACCGTGCTCCTCGTTGTCCCTCGTGACACGAGGCTAGCGCAGAGGCACCGCCCCGCGGGTAGCGTTTTCGTCATGGCGTACAGATACCTCGGCAACAGTGGACTCAAGATCTCGGAGATCACATACGGAAACTGGCTCACTCACGGTTCGCAGGTCGAGAACGATGTCGCGACGCAGTGCGTGCATGCCGCCCTCGATGCGGGGATCACGACGTTCGACACCGCGGACGTTTACGCGAACGGCGCCGCCGAAACCGTGCTCGGTGAGGCGCTGAAGGGTGTTCGGCGTGAATCGTTGGAGATCTTCACCAAGGTGTACTTCCCGGTCGGGCCGAAGGGTCCCAACGACACCGGACTGTCCCGCAAGCACATCTTCGAGGGCATCGACGCGTCCCTCCGACGGCTGAGCACCGACTACGTCGACCTCTACCAGGCTCATCGTTTCGACTTCGAGACTCCGCTCGAGGAGACCATCGCCGCGTTCGGGGACGTCGTCCGTCAGGGCAAGGCCCTGTACATCGGGGTCTCGGAGTGGACGGCCGATCAGCTGCGCCGGGGTCAGGCGCTGGCCCGCGAGAACGGTTTCTCCATCGTCTCCAACCAGCCGCAGTACTCGGCGTTGTGGCGAGTCATCGAATCCGAGGTGATCCCGACGTCGAAGGAACTGGGCATCTCTCAGATCGTGTGGTCGCCGATCGCTCAGGGTGTTCTCACCGGCAAGTACCTGCCCGGTCAGCCGCTGCCCGAGGGCTCGCGTGCCACCGACGACAAGGGTGGCGACAAGATGATCGAGCGCTACCTCAACGACGAAACACTCACGCGCGTTCAGGAATTGAAGCCGATCGCCGAGTCGCTCGGCATCACGATGGCTCAGCTCGCGGTCGCCTGGGTACTCGCGAACGACAACATCGCCGCCGCACTGGTCGGTGCGTCACGCCCCGAGCAGATCGCGGAGAACATCAAGGCGTCGGAAGTCGCCTTGGACGCGGACGTGCTGAAGAAGATCGACGACGCCCTCGCCGGATCGATCGAAACCGACCCGGCGAAGACGCAGTCACCCGAGGCGCGCCTGGTGTAGAGCGCTCACGAACGGAAGGCTTTCAACGCGTCGGCCTCGTCGACCGGACCCTCGACGGTGATGTCCACGTCCGCTGCGCCGACGACCTCGGCGCAGCGCAGTGAGAACCGTGGACCGCCGTCGAGGATCTTCGAGAACTCGGGTTCCGAGGCCCCGAACACGATGCGCGTGACGCCGGCCCACACCATGGCGGCACTGCACATGGGGCACGGCTCGCCGCTGGCGTACATGGTTGCGTTCTCGGCCGTCGCGGCGCCGCGGATCGCGACCAACTCCGCGTGCGCGGTGACATCGCCGGCCGACGCGACTTCGTTGCGGCCCTCGGCCAGCACGGTGCCGTCGGCGCCGACGAGTACCGCCCCGAACGGTCGGTTGCCTGCCTCGCCCGCCTCGACGGCCAGCGCGATCGCTCGGCTCAGATGTGCGTCGCTCATGACGAAAGATCCACGGTCGTACCTACTCCCAATTCGTATGCTTTGTCGATCAGTGTGCGCGCCGAGACCAGATCCTGTAGACCGATTCCGACGGAATCGAACAACGTCACCTCGTCGTCGGACGTCCTTCCCGGCTTCGAGCCTACGACGACATGGCCCAGCTCGATCGTCAGATCGGCCTCCGAGATGGTGCCGTCGGAGATGGCCAGCAGGGCGTCCCCGGACTTGGCCAGCGTCGTGGAGATGGCGTCGACGAACACCGTCGCCACCTTCATGCCGCCGGAGTCGATTTCACGATGATCGGGACGCGGGGGAGCGCCGACGGCATTGACGTGTAGGCCCGGATGAAACCAATCACCCTGAACTATCGGTTCTTTCGACGGCGTCAGCGTGCACAGTACGTCGGCCCGTGTCGTCGCCTCGCGCGGTGACCCGGCAGGCTCGACGGCCAGACCCAGGTCCGCGACGGCAGCGGCGTATCTGTCGACGGTCGACACCGAGCGCGACCACACGAGGACCTTCTCGATGCCGCGGATACGTGCGATGGCGCGGGTGTGTTCGATCGCGAGGGTGCCTGCCCCTACGAGCCCGAGCACCGTGCTGTTCTCCCGCGACAGGTGAGCCGTGGCGACGGCGCTCACAGCGGCGGTCCGGATTGCCGTGATGGCCCGGCCGTCGAGAATCGCTTCGCATTCCCCGGTGTCTGCTGAGTTGACGACGATGGTGGATCTCTGGGTGGGGAGTCCGCGGGACGCGTTGAACGGCATGTCGGACAACAGCTTCACCGCGCTGGATCCGAACCCCGCGGCGACCATCGGAAGTGCACTTCCGCTGTGGGGGAGTGGCATCGACACCGGACCCGGATTCTGCGCCTGCCCGGTCGCGAGTGCTGCGTGGGCGCGTTCGACGGCGTCGTAGATTTCCGTCCGGTCGATCAGCGTCGTGATGTCGGAATGACTGAGTATCAGTGTCATCGAAAAGTCCTATCGTCCCGCGTAGGGGACCGTGAGGTTGGTCGGTGCGCTTCGTCCACCCACGAAGCCGGTGATGGCGACGATGGCGATGACGTAGGGCAGCATGACGAGCAGAGCGAAGGGGATGTCGACGCCGAGCGCGGGGAGCGCGAACTGCAGTGCCTGGGCGATCCCGAAGAAGATGCAGGCGTAGACGATGCCGAGAATTCTCCATCGACCTGCGATCACCGCGACGACGGCAAGATAGCCGAGTCCGCCGGTCATGTTGTCGCTGAACGAATGTACTTCGGACAGGGCGAGTTGTGAACCGGCAAGGCCTCCGGTTGCCGCGGCCAACAGGACGCAGAGGTACCGAACTCGTCTGACGGGCAATCCGGTCCACTGTGCTGAGACGGCGTCCTCACCGACGGCGTCGATCGTCAGGCCCGGTGTGCTGCGTTTGGAGAGGATGACGGCGAGCGCGACGACGATTGCGATGCACGCGTAGCCGAGGACGGTTTGGCCGAAGATCGCGGGACCGATCACGGGGATGTCGCTGAGCAGAGGAATGTTCAGCGATTGGAATCCGGGCACGGACTGCCCTTTCCCGTCCGACAGCAGCGTGCGGGAGAAGAACGTCGTCAGTCCGAGAGCAAGTGCGTTGCTCGCGATGCCGATGACGATCTGGTCAGCGCGGAACCGAACGCTCAACGCGGCCTGGGCGACGCCGAAGATCGTGGCGGCGACGATGCCGGCGAGGACACCGAGGATCGGTGACCCTGTGTCCGCGGTGGCCAGAATGCTGGCGAAGGCACCGGTCAGCATCATGCCTTCCATGCTGAGGTTCAGTACTCCTGCGCGTTCGCTGATGGACTCACCGCTCGCGGCGACGAGAAGCGGGATGGCGAAACCGACTCCACTGGAGACGACTTCGGTGACGATTGCTGTACTCATACCAGGACCGCTTCCTTCGTGCGGGCACGAACTGTGGTGGTGGTCCATATCGACGCACCGGCGATCAGAATGATCAGCACCGATTCGACGACCGAGACCGTGGAGGCGGGTACACCGACTGCCAGCTGCAAATTGATCCCGCCCGACACGAGGAATCCGAGCAGAAGTGACACGCAGGCCACGGCCGTCATGGAACCGCGGGCGAGGAGCCCGACGACCAGGCCGGTGAACCCGAAGCCCGACGAGAATCCCTCGGCGAGAACGAAGGGTGCCGTCGCGACTATCAGGCCGCCGGCGACACCGGAGAATGCGCCGGCTACGGTGAGGCTCCCGAAGCGATACGCCTGCACCGAGATTCCGAGCCGACGCGATGCCGTAGGTGACAACCCGACCGACTGCAGTTTCAGTCCTGTCGGCGTGCGCTGGAGCAGCACTCCCACCGCGACGACGGCGACGAGTGCAATGATCAGTGCGATGGTCGCCGGCGATTTGTGCAATCCCAGCAACGCCACCTGGCCCGGTTCGCGGAGCGCCTCGGACTGCGGGAGGGTCTCCGACGAGGTCATCGGCTGACGCAGCAAGGCGGGCTCGTGGACGACGAGTACGACGGCAGCGAGACCGACGAAATTGAGCAGCAGGGTTGTGATGATCTCGCTGGTTCCACGCCGGACCTTCAGGTACGCCGCGATGGACGCCCAGGCCGCGCCCCCGAGCGCGGCAGCGATCAGGACTGCGGACACACCGAGGACGGAAGGAAACGACTCCGGCAGCGAGACGCCGACGGCGGTGGCGCAGATACCGCCGAGGCACATCTGGCCCTCACCACCGACGTTCACCAGGCCTGCCCGGTACGCGATGGTGAATCCGGCGGCGATCAGCATGAGCAGCGCCGCATTGTTCAGTGACGTACCGACGGCGAACGGTGACCCGAACATGCCGTCGAACAGTGCTTCCGACGTCTCGGCCGGTCCAGCGCCCGCGGTGAACGCCAGTGCCAGTCCGACGACGGCGGCGACGACGAGGGCAGCGAACCCGACGACGAGTGGATGACGTGTCATGCCGCCACCCCCATCATCAACTCGGTGATCTCGTCCTGCGCGGTGGCGGAATCGACGTCGATGGGGCCGAGCAGACGTCCACGGTATGCGACGAGTATGCGATCGCACACGGCCATGAGTTCGTCCATTTCGCTGGAGATCACGAGTACACCTACGCCGTCGTTCGCTACCTCGCGAAGCCGGTCCAGGACGAACCCGACGGAGCCGATGTCGAGTCCGCGGGTCGGTTGAGCGGCAACCACGGCCGAGAGTCCGTCGATCGACAGTTCGCGTGCGAGAACGACTTTCTGCTGGTTTCCTCCCGACAGCGACCGGATCGGTGCATCGGGACCCGACGTGCGGATCGAGTACTCGTCGATCGCAGCAGTCGACGCCGTCTGCATGGCCGCACGGTTCAACAGACCGAATCGGCGGAACTCACGGGTCCGCGGCAGAAGCAGGTTCTCGGTGATCGTGAGATCTCCGACGATGCCCTCCGCTTGCCGGTCCTCCGGGACGACGCCGAGGCCCGCCCGGGTCCTACCGGCTGGGTTCACTGCCGTGATGTCCCGTTCGTTCAACGTGATTCGGCCGGTATGCGAAATCTCGGCTCCGGAAAGAATCGATGCGAGCTCGGACTGCCCGTTGCCCTCGACGCCTGCGATACCGACGATCTCGCCGCGCCGTACGGACAGGTCGACTCCGTCGAGTGCGATGCTTCCGTCGCTCCGCGCGCACGAGACCTGTTCGACACGCATGGCAACCTCACGTGACGGCGCGGGGCCGAGGCGTCGGGCATGGGTCGTGGCTGTCTCGGTTCCGACCATGTCGGTGAGCAGGGCGCCGACCGTGGTCTGGGCCATGACTCCGCCGCCGGTGACACGCCCGCCTCGCAGGACGGTGGCCTCGTCGGCGACACGGCTGACCTCGCCGAGCTTGTGTGTGATCATGACGACGGACTTGCCGTCGTCGGCGAGCGCGCGGCACGTCTCGATCAGCGAGTCGATCTCACCGGGGTCGAGGACGGCCGTCGGCTCGTCGAGCAGTATCAACGACGGTTGCCGCAGAAGCGCTTTGACGATCTCGACCTTCTGGCGCGCTCCGACGGGGAGCTCGGCGGTGGGAGCGTCGAGATCGACGGACAGGCCGTAGGAGTCGTCGATTCGGCGCAGGTCCGCGTCCAAGCGATCCAGCGGAAGTCGGTACCCGCGGTGTCCGAGCAGCAGGTTCTCGCGGACGGTCATGGTGTTCACGAGGCTGAAGTGCTGGTGCACCATGGCGATTCCCGACGCTATGGCATCGGCAGGCGAGGTCGGGGAGTAAGGCTTGTCCTGGAGTGTCATTGTGCCGATGGATGCGGCGGTGGTTCCGAAGACGATGTTGCAGAGTGTCGACTTGCCCGCACCGTTCTCGCCGAGAATGCAATGCACGGTTCCCGGGGCGACGGTCATCGACACGTCGGTGAGTGCATCGACGTCACCGTATCGTTTTCCGATCGCGTTGAGTGTCAACATGTCACTGCGATCCTGCGGTTCCGTCGGTCAATGCTGCCTTGGCGTTCTCCAGCGCCAGGGTTGCTGCGTCGTCGGTCCCGCACAGGAGGTAGTCGGTGCCGCCCTTGTCCGAGGTCAAGCCGAAGGGGACCTGCTCGGCGGCCCACGTTCCGTCGAGAGCCGAGGACACTGCGTACTCGATCTCGGTGCCGATGTCGGTGCGGACGTAGCCGACGTAGGCCGGGTCGGAGCAGTCACCGGGGATGGGTCCGCCGCTGAGCCGCGCACCGGATTCCCGTGCGGCTTGCTGGAGGCCCTGCTTGCCGAGGTTCACAATCTGGCCGAGAACGTCGGCACCACCGGCGAATTCGGCACTTGCTGCCTGCTTTGCCTTGGCAGGATCGTTGAAGTCCCCCACGTATTGCGGGCTCAGAACCCGAATGTCCGGACGGGTGAACTTTGCACCTTCCTCGAACGACGCGGCGGCGTTGACGATCGCAGGCAGTTCGACGCCGCCGACGAACGCGACCGCGCCGGTGGTGGACACGCTGGCAGCAACTGCACCCGAGAGGAACTCGGCTTCGGCCTGCTGCGGGTCGTAGTAGGCGAGGTTGTCGAGTGGCTCGGCGTCCGCGGGCCCACCGATCTCGACGAACTTCACGTCCGGGAACTGGGGTGCAACCTTGCGGACGTCTGCGTCGGTCTGTCCGCCGACGGAGATGACGAGATCGTTCTCGGATGCGAATCGCTGCAATGCCTGCTGGTAGTCAGGGGCGGCGACCTGCTCGACATAGCTGGCGTCGACTTTGTCCCCGTAGGCGTCGAGAATCCGCTGGTAGCCGAGGTATCCGGATTCCATGAACCCGGTGTCGGAGATCGAGCCGGGGAAGAAAACGCCGACCGACAAGGTGTCCCCGGAGGAGCTGGAGTCGTCGGAACTGCAGGCGCCGAGGGTCAGGGTGGTCGCAGCGACGGCGACGAGTGCAAGCGTGCGTTTCATGGGATCGGGCTCCTACTGGTTAGTGGTATACCGTTAAGTAGAAGCCTGAAGGGTTCGTGTTGCGCCCGTGTTACAACCCCGTAAGGGAATTCTCACCCCGGCTCGGCCGTCTAGGCTCGAAGTGGGAGACGATGAGACGAAGGAGCCGGATGGTGCAGGTCGAAGAGCGAAAGTCGTTGCGAGAGATCGCATACGACGCCATTCGAGAGCGCATCGTCGACCTGTCGTTGTCCCCGGGCTCCCGATTGGTCGAGCGCGACCTCGCCACCGAACTGAACGTGTCACGCATTCCGCTGCGTGAGGCGATGCAACAGCTGCAGCAGGACGGCCTCGTCGTACTGGTTCCGCGGCAGGGTGCCATCGTGTCGCCGTTCACCGTCGACGACGTCCGGGACCTGTTCGACGTTCGTGAAAGCCTCGAAGTGCTGGCGGCGCGGTTGGCTGCGGAACGCGCCGACGACGACTCGTTGGCTGCATTGGCGTCGCAACTCGATGCCGCGCGGGCGGCGACCAAGGCCGACGACAAACCGGCCATCGCCGCCGCGAACGCCAAGTTCCACTCGATGATCGTCGACATGTCCGCGAACCCGCTGCTCGAGTCGCTGCTGCGGCCTCTGGAAGCTCGGGTGCAGTGGCTGTTTCACCTGACGAAGGATCGCGACCCCGGTCAGCAATGCCTCGAACACGAGCACCTCTACGCAGCCATCGCGGGCCGTGACCCGGACCGGGCTGCAGCGTCGGCGTTCTCGCACGTGCACTCCGGTCGAGAGATGAGCCTTCGTCTCGCGGCCACGTGGGCCGACGACGGGATCGACCCGGTAGCGGCGACGAAGGGGCGTCGGCGCGGGCGATCCGCAGGCTGAGGCACTGAACGCAGACACACCGCTGTGAGTGGAAATGCGCACTGGGGTGCGCATTTCCACTCACATAGGGAGCGTCAGCGCAAGTGATGCACTTCCTGTAGGCCGTAGACCGGGGTGTCGATGCCCTCGTACCTGGCCTTGATCTGCAGGGCCAGGTACAGCGAGTAGTGCCGTGACTGATGCAGGTTGCCGCCGTGGAACCACAGGTTCTCCTGCTGCGTCGGCTTCCACATGTTGCGCTGCTCGCCCTCCCACGGACCCGGATCCTTGGTGGTGTCCGAGCCCAGGCCCCACACCTTGCCGACCTTGTCGGCCGTCGTCTGGTCGATGAGGTCGGCGACCCAGCCGTTCATCGAGCCGTAGCCGGTGGCGTAGACGATCACGTCGGCCGGCAGTTCCGACGCGTCCTCCAGTACAACGCTGTTCTTGCCGATCCGTTCGACCTGTCCGGCAACGAGTTTGATCTTGCCGTCCGCGACGAGCTCCGATGCGCCGACGTCGATGTAGTAGCCCGATCCGCGGCGCAGGTACTTCATGAACAGGCCCGAGCCGTCGTCACCGAAATCGTGCTGGAACCCTGCCTTCTCCAACCGGTCGTAGAAGTCCTTGTCCTTCTCGGCGATCTGTTGGTACACCGGGATCTGGAACTCGTGCATGATTCGGTACGGCAGCGACGCGAACGTCAGATCGGCCTTGCCCGTTGTCATTCCGGATTCCACAGCCCGCTCGGAGTACAGATCACCCAAGGCGATCTCGCACAGTGAATCCGATTTGACGATGTGCGTCGAACTGCGCTGCAGCATCGTCACGTCCACGCCGGTCTCGTACAGCGCTTTGCAGATGTCGTGCGCCGAGTTGTTGGAGCCGACGACGACGACCTTCTTGCCGACATAGGCGTCGGGACCCGGGTGCTCGCTCGAATGGTGTTGTTCGCCTTCGAAATCCTCCATGCCCGGGAAGTTCGGCACGTTCTTCTTGCCGGACATCCCGGTGGCCATGATCAGCTGCTTGGGATGCAGAGTCACCTCTTCGCCGTCGCGGTCGAGGACGACGGTCCATTCCTTCGCCGTCTCGTCGTACGTGGCGGTCTTGGCGGTGGTGCGGCTCCAGTACGGAACCTCCATGACCTTGGTGTACATCTCGAGCCAGTCGCCGATCTTGTCCTTCGGTGCGAACACCGGCCAGTTCGGCGGGAACGGCAAGTACGGGAGGTGGTCGTACCAGACCGGGTCGTGCAGACAGAGGCTCTTGTAGCGTCCGCGCCACTGGTCTCCCGGCCGGTTCGCCCGATCGACGACGATGGCAGGGACGCCCAGCTGGCGGAACCGGGCGCCGAGAGCGATACCGCCCTGGCCGCCACCGACGATCAGCGCATACGGCTGCACGGTGTAGCCGAGCTCCTTCTCCTCGATCTCCTTCTTCTCCGCCCAGTTCTGGGTGTCGGCGTTGGAACCGTGGACTGCTCCCTTGATGCGGGTGTGCCCTTGACGCTCCTCGTGGCCCTTGAGCTCCTGCATCGTCGTGAGCAGGGTCCACCCTTCATCGCCTTTCAGACGGAGGTGCCCCTTGCCGCGGCTGGTGGCGGTCTCGAATTCGATCCACGCAGACGTCACCCCGTCTGCCTCGTCGGGCGTCTCGGTGGTGTGGAACCCGGACGGATCGGTGTCCTCGAGACGTTCGGCGAGCATCCCCTTGATTCCGTCGCGGCCCTCGACGGTCTTGAGGTTCCAGGTGAACGTCACCAGATCACGCCAAAAGCTGTCGACGGCGAACTTGGCCGCGACGCGATCCAGGTCACGGGCCTGCAGCGCGGCTTCGAAATCCGCGAGCCACGCGTCGACCCGCTGCTGCGGTGTCTGCGAGAGAACGGGCGGTTCGATGGTCTGGGTCATGGAAACTCCCTTGTCGTTCGTTCGTGTGCTGTGACCCAGCACACTCTCTTCGTGACCTGCGGTCGAGAGTTGCAGTGGGTTGCACGTGATGCACACCACGGACGAAGTCGCCGATCAGAGCTGCCGCCACGTCCGGGTTTGTCCTCGGACGCCCACATGGGAGACCTCTCGATCACTGCACACGTGGAGTTCGGGAAGTTCGGTACCAGGCGTTCCGCATGCCCGAGAGCTGACGCCCTTTGTGCAAGGGTGACACACGCGTTCATGTCCGAGCGGGTGTGGCAACCTTCTGAAAACGGTGCTGGGTAGCAGCCTTCGACCACCTGGTTTCGCCACCCTGGCTTTGCAAGTTCTGAGTGATCTGGAGCACAATTGTCGGTGATGACGCAGACGACAGGACCCGAACCTGCGCTGGCGGCCGGAGAGGACCCGCGCCGCTACGCGCAGATTCTGACTGCCGTGTACGACGCGACGATGGCCGGCGGCAAATCCCCCGCACGTCCCCGCGACGTGATCGGTGATTCGTGGCGACGCCTGCAGACCCTCGGCATCGACCCCGAGCAGCGCAGCGTGGCATCACCGCAGATCGACGTGTCCGATCTGGAGCTGAGCCGTCGGGAATCGGGCTTGTTCGACATCCTCGACGACCTGGGGCGCGGACTCGAATCCGTCGTACAGGACGGCGACAACATCCTCGTCGTCGCCGATCGACACGGGCGGGTCCTGTGGCGGAGTGGGTCGACGTCGGTGCTCGACCGCGCCGACGGCCTCGGATTCGTCGAGGGTGCCAGCTGGGCCGAGGATTCGGTCGGAACCAACGCGATCGGCACCGCGTTGGTGTCGCGGCGGGCGGTGCAGATCTTCTCCGCGGAACATTATGTGCGCAGCCACCATCCATGGACCTGCGCAGGTGCACCGATCAAGGACCCGCGTACCGGGCATGTCATCGGGGCCGTGGACGTCAGCGGGCCCGCCAACACCGTCCACCCGACGACCCTGGCCTTGGTCGACGCCATTGCTCGACTCGCGGAATCTCAACTGCGCGAACATCACCGGCAGAACCTCGACCGACTCCGGTCGGTCGCAGCGCCGATGCTCGCACGTCTGCAAGCGCCCGCACTCGCCGTCGACGCCAACGGATGGGTCGCCGCCGTCGAATCCGTGGCGCTGCGCAACCGAGTACTGCTGCCCGAGGACGTCGTCGCCGGGCGGTTCTGGCTGCCGACCCTCGGGGTGTGCGACTTCGAGCCGCTTCCCGGTGGGTGGCTCGTCCGCCCGACCGGAGACGAGGCGTCGGAAACCGGTAGAACGACTGTGTCCCTGGATCTTCGGCACCACCAGCACGTGCGGGTGCAGATACGAAGTGAGGTGGGGGAGTGGACGCACGAACCCACTCCCCGGCACGCCGAGATCCTGTATCTCCTCGCGACGAGCAGGGAAGGTCGAAGTGCAGCACAGCTGGCCGCGGACCTGTTCGGCGACGACGGCCGAGCCATCACCGTCCGCGCCGAGATGTCCCGGCTGCGCAAGCACATGTCGGGAATCGTGCAGACGCAGCCCTACCGGTTCGACGAGACCGCCGTCGTGGACGTGCTGCTGCCGGAAGACCCGAGCCGACTCCTCCCGCACTCGACGGCGCCTGCCGTGGTGCGGATGCGTCGCTCCTGAATCCATCCGTTCACGGCCGTAAGCTGGCCGAATGGGTTATCGGATCGTATCGGAGACGCTGCGGTTCCTCGCAGTCTCCGACCCCGGCAGGCTCCGGCTACGGGCAGCCGCGACGACGACGATCACCGTCGTCCTCGCGATGGCGATTCTGATCCCCGGGTCTCATCTCGTCGGCCAGCCGTTGACGGTCGCGCTGCTGGGCGCTGTCGTCGCCATGCAGTCCTCGGCGGCGGTGAAGGACAAGGACCAACGCAGCCGAGTGATCACGACACTCCTACTGGTGTTTCCGGCGATCCTCGCAGTGTCGCTGTCGGCGGTGCTGTCCCAGTTCGGGAAGGTGGCCGACGTCGGGTTCATCGTCGTGCTGTTCGCTGCAGTCTGGGTGCGGCGGTACGGTCCGCGCGGCACTGCGCTCGGCATGGTCGCGTTCATCTGCTACTTCTTCGCGCTGTTCCTGCGCGCTCAACCAGGCCAAATTCCTGCCCTTGCGGTGTCCATCGTTCTCGGTGTCGGGATCTCGCTCGCCGTGCGTACTCTCGTCCTTCCCGAGCGGCCGGGACTGGAACTTCGGCGTCTGGTGCGAGCGCTGCGAGCCGCGTCGATCGACGTCCTCGAGGTCGCGTCGAACAGAGTCGATCGCGATCTGGACCTGCTCCGCAAGCGGCTGGACCGGCTCGGCAGCACAGCGCTGATGATCGACGACTGGCTCGACCGCAACGATGCCTCGCAGCTGCTGAGCGTCACCAACGAGGACCTCTCGCTCCGAATCTTCGACGCGCAGATAGCCACCGAACAACTCGTGAGCGCGCTGTGGGCCCTCGACCCGATCCCATCTGGGGTCACCCCGCAGGCTGCGCTCCCGCCCAACTCATGGCCCTCGTCGCTCGTCCAGGCCACCACCGCCCTCTCGTCGTGTCTGCAGAACAACCCGTCCGACGACCAACTCCGTGCGGCCAGGCGCCTCGCTGCAGCAGCCGCGGACGAAGCGGATCCGTCCACCCAGGCGGGCATCGCCACGACGGTCGCCATGCGAGCAGTGCAGGCCCACATCGCCATTCACCACATCACCAGCAATGCGCTGCACACCGAATCCGTACCCAAGGAAGAGCCGAAGAAGGACGACGACACCGATTCGGGACTGAACCCCAGCACCAAAGCGGCGATCCAGGTTGCCGTCGCGACCAGTGCGGCGACCATTCTCGGCGAAATCATTTCACCGGACCGCTGGTACTGGGCGGTGCTGACAGCATTCCTGGTCTTCACCGGGGCGTCGACTCGCGGTGAGATCCTCTCCCGTGCCGGACACCGCGTCGTCGGTACCGTCGGTGGTGTCCTGGCCGGAGTTCTGCTGTCCGCGTTGGTCGGTCGCAATCAACCGCTGCAACTGCTTCTGCTGGTCGTCTGCATCTTCTTCGCGTTCTACCTCGTGACAGTGGCGTACGCGTTGCTGTCGTTCTTCGTCACCGTCATGCTCGCGATGCTGTACGGACTGCTCGGCACCTTCAGCATCGAGGTGCTCGAACTACGAATCTACGAAACTGCGGCAGGCGGACTCGTCGGGATAGCGTCGGCGTACTTCATCTTCTCCACGGGAACCAGATCGACGATGGTCGAAAAAGTGGACGACTACCTCGACCAGATGACGGCCATCATCGACACCGGCATCGATGCCATCGTCCGGCCCGGCCGCCCGACGGATCTCGTCGCCGACATGCGCAAACTCGACAACGCGTTGAAAGACCTCGTCGCGGCCGGAAAACCCCTCGAGATGGGGCCCACGACACGCACACGCAAAGGCGTCAAACGGCTGTTGCGCATCATGACCGTCAGCAACCGATCCAGCCACGCACTGGCCCGTGCCGGTGTCGGCGCCTCCCACGCCGAACCCGACACCGGCCCGTCACAGGAGACCGCCGACGCACTACGCCGGGCAGCCGAGGTAACCAAAGCCACCATCGCCGACGTCGGGCGTGCACTCGCAGGCGAACACGTCGACCCACCGGAGAAGCTGACGGAGACCTCGGCCCCCGACGTCATGCTGAAGTCCACCACGACCCCCGGTCCCGTCCGCAGCGCCGTCAGGTCACTGAGCACCCTCAACCGCACCATGGGTGAGGCGCTGACACGCGTCTGACACCGTCCGTGCATACTGCGATGCGCACGCTGCCATGGTCCGCAATGCTGTGTCGTCGACCTCCTGAGAGGAACTCATGAGTGTCTACACCGAGGCTGCGGAGAGGGTTGCCGGACTCGCGGAGTACCTGCACGGCCCGTTCGATCTCCCGGCGTCGGCGATGACCGATGCGGACTGGTTGCGGGAGCGGATTGCCGACACCGGCAGGCGCTGGAACTGCACCGACGACCGAATCAACGGGACGCTGTGGTGGTACTCCGCCAGCTCGACGATTGGCTTCCTGGCGGTGTCGACGGCGATGGTGACGGGAACGGCGGCCGATCCGTCGCTCGAGCATTCTCGGTGCTTTCTGCGCGGCGACGGTTACCTCGGCGGGGTGCGGAGCGATCGCACGGTGACGCCGGAGCAGTTGCCCGGTGCCCTTGCCGCCACGTTTCGTGCGGTCGTCGACGCTCTCGCGGCGGCGTCGGGAGCGACGACCAACGCGCTCTGGGCGATCACGTCGGACTCGATAGCCAACCGGTGCCTCGACGTAGGCACGGCCCTCGGAGACCGAGAGCGGGGCAGCGCGTATGCCCAGGAGCTCGTTGCCGCAATGTCCTCGCCGCTACCCGCTCCCCGGTTCGTCGACGTGGGAGGCCGACGCTTCACGCGCCGCAGCTCGTGCTGCCTGTTGTACCTGACGTCAGCGTCGGACAAGTGCACCAGCTGCCCACGCCGGACACCGTCGGATCGGCTCCGGGGGCTCCGCGCCGCCGCGCAATACTAGGAAGCGTAGTACTCGTCTAAGGTGTCCCCATGACTTTCCGCCCCGACGCTCGTGCGCGTGTGCGCGGCGCGTTCGTCGGTGCTGCCTCCGGTGCGCTGAGCATCGCAGCGCACGGCGTGGGCGGCGGAGTCATGGTGCCGAGCGAATCGGCCCTCGTACTGCTCGTGGTCGTCAGTGCGGCGCTCGGCGTCCTGACCGCAGCCCTCGGGGACCGCGTCCCGACGACGGTCGTGCTCGCGCTCGGCCAAGTCGTCGGACACACGGTGCTGACGGCGGCAAGTGGGCATCACCACGGCTCGTCGCTCACTCCGTCGATGCTGGCGGCGCACGCATGCGCGACGGTGCTGTGCGCCTTGCTCATTCGTGGTGCCGTGCTCGGGCACAGTCGAGCTGTGGCCGTGTTGCGCCGGATCCTTCCCGTGTTGTGTCTGGTTCTGCCAGTGCAGGATCGGGCTCGCACCGAGAGCACCGAATACCGGCCGAACGTCGTACTCCGATTGCTGGTGTCGTCGGGAACAGGAACTCGCGGGCCTCCCTGCCCTGCTTGATCTTTCCTTTCCTCACACCCGGTGATCCCTCGCGCATGAAGCGCCGTCGATCACCGGGCTTTTGCGACACCCGACAGAACTGGAACACCTATGTCCACAACCGGCACAGTCGTGCCCGAAATCGGTCCGGAACGACCCGATCGATCACCACCACGTCCCTCTCTGGTCATGCGCCTGCACTTCTACGCAGGCATCTTCGTCGGACCGTTCATCCTGATCGCCGCGCTCACCGGTGGTCTCTACGCACTCGCGCCGACGGCCGAGAACATCCTGTACTCCGACCTGCTGACCACCGACTCGGCTGGGCCCACCGCCTCGGTGGCCGAGCAGGTAACTGCCGCAACCCAGGTCAGGCCCGACCTGAGCCTCGACGCCGTACGCCCGGCAACAGAACCCGGCACCACCACCAGGGTCATGTTCACCGATCCCTCACTCGGCGAGTCCGAACGGCGAGCAGTCTTCGTCGACCCGGTCACCGCGGAATCCGTCGGCGAATCGGTGGTGTACGGCAGCAGCAACGCACTGCCGGCCCGCACCTGGATCAGCGGATTCCACCGGCACCTTCACCTCGGCGAACCCGGACGCATCTACAGCGAACTCGCCGCGTCCTGGATGTGGGTCGTCGCTCTCGGCGGCGTCGTGCTCTGGGTGCGACGGTATCGACGCGGTGGACGACTCCTCACGGTCGAGCGATCGTCGAAAGGTCGAGCCAGAAACCGTAATTGGCACGGAAGTGTCGGTATCTGGATAGCCATCGGCCTCGTGTTTCTGTCCGCGACGGGACTGACCTGGTCCAAGTACGCCGGTGAGAACATCACCGAACTCAGGTCCTCCTTGAACTGGACGACGCCGGGAGTGAGTTCGTCGATCAGCGGTGACGCGCCGGCACCGTCCGGCGACCACGCAGGCCATGACATGTCGGCCATGGCACCGGAGGCCGACGTGGTGTCCGCTGGAATCGGCCGCCTCGACGCCGTCATCGGAACGGCTCGGGCGGCGGGGCTCGCCGGCGCAGTGGAAGTCACCATCCCTGCTACGGCCGACACAGCCTTCGTCGTCGCGCAGACGCGTGGGCCGTGGGTGTTCTCCACGAGTTCCCTTGCCATCGACGGAAATACCAACTCGATCGTCGATACCAACTGGTTCTCGGAGTGGCCGATGGCCGCGAAGCTGGCCGCCTGGGGCATTGCGCTGCACATGGGCATTCTGTTCGGGATCGCCAACCAGATCGCGCTGGCACTGCTGGCCGTGGCCTTGGTGACGGTGATCGTCCGCGGATACCTCATGTGGTGGCAACGTCGTCCTTCGGCCTCCGCCCCGCCCGCAGGCGGGCTGCGCCGGTTGCCGGTCCGGCAGCTCGTCCCGCTCGCTGCGATCACTGCCGTGATCGGCTGGTTCGTACCACTTCTCGGCATCAGCGTCCTCGTCTTCCTTCTCGTCGACGCCCTGCTCGGGCTTCGGCGCCGCGCATCGACATCGGAGTCGACATGAAAAAACTGCTCGTAGCCCTGGCATCGTTCGCCCTGCTCGCCGGATGTAGCTCGGATATTCCTGCAACGGAGTCGGAGTCGGTCACCATCCGCGAGGCCTGGATCAAATCTGCCGACACGGGAATGACCTCCGCGTTCGCGGAGATCCAGAACACCGGAGACACCCAGGTCCGGGTGGTCTCCGCGCAGTCACCCGCCTCGTCGATGATGGAACTGCACGAGGTGGTCGCCAGTGCCGACGGAACGATGGTGATGAAGCCCAAGGAAGGTGGATTCGCCGTCGGCGCACAGGAAACCAAGGTGCTCCAGGCGGGCGGGGACCACATCATGTTGATGGACGTGACGTCGCCGTTGACTCCGGGAGCAGACACCGACATCACGCTGACGTTCGAGGACGGATCGTCGTCCACGTTCACTGCGCAGGTCCGCGAGTTCGCGGGCGCGCAGGAAAACTACGGTGGCTGACGCAGCACCACGCCGCAGTCCCGGAATCAGCAGGCGACGCCTTCTCGGTGGAGGCGTCGCCGCGCTGGGGGCTGCGGGTGTGGCGTACGGATACACAAGGGAGCCGGAGGAATTCGTCTTCGGTCGACAGGTCGTTCCGTTTCACGGGAAACATCAGGCCGGTGTCTCGACTCCGCCACAGGCGCACGGGACGTTCGTTGCGCTCGACCTCGCGGGCGGCGCAGGACGCGAACACGTGGTGTCGGTGTTGACACTGTGGACGACGGACGCCGACAGGCTCACCCAGGGCATGCCTGCCCTGGCCGATACCGAACCGGAACTCGCGGCCGACCCGGCCAATCTGACGGTCACCGTCGGGCTCGGACCGGGCGCGTTCGCGGCGGCGGGAGTGGCGTCACCCGTCCGACAGTTGCCTCCGTTCGGCATCGATCGACTCGAGGATCGGTGGAACGGCGGAGACCTTCTGCTTCAAGTGTGCGCCGACGACCCGTCCGCAGTGAGCCATGCGGTGCGGGTGTTGACCAAGAACGTAAGGTCGATGGCGTCGATTCGCTGGGTCCAACGAGGGTTTCGGTCCTCCCGCGGAGCCAGGACCGAAGGTACGACCATGCGGAACCTGATGGGACAGGTCGACGGCACCGTGAACCCGGATCCGGCAACGGATTTCGACTCCCTGGTGTGGAACGACGACGGCAGTACGTCGATGATCGTGCGCCGTATCTCCGTCGAACTCGACACCTGGGACGAGTTGGACCGCGGCGGAAGAGAATTCGCGGTCGGTCGGAAGCTGGACACGGGAGCGCCGATGACCGGCGAACGCGAGCACGACGAGGCGGATTTCGATGCCACCGATCGGTTCGGCATCCCGGTGATCTCGCCTGCGTCGCACATTGCACGTGCCCGGCACACGCACGACGGGGAGCGGTTCTTCCGGCGTGCGTACAACTACGACGATGCACCCGAGGGGGGTTCGACGAGCAATTCGGGGTTGATCTTCGCGACGTATCAGCGCGACATCGACACGCAGTTTCTTCCCGTGCAGCAGCGGTTGGACGAACACGACGCGCTGAACGAGTGGACGACGCCGATCGGATCCGCGGTGTTCTTCATGCCCGGAGGAACCTCGGAAGGGGGGTACCTCGGCGAGGCGCTCTTCTAGTTCGAGATCGCCCTGTGTGAGTGGAAATGTAGGCCCTGGCCTACATTTCCACTCATGTGGCGGCGGAGCCGCCTACGGAACCCACCAGTTGCCCTGCCCACGGACAAGGGTGAAGCCGCCGGGAATGTCGGTCCAGGCCGAGACGTCACCGGAGCCGGTGCGGATCGGCCCGGACGGCAGGGGACCGGGGAACGCGACCCCGCCCTGCTGCGTGGTGTGGTTGAACCAGTTGATGGCGCAGTTGCACCAGTTGTTCAGCGAGAAGTCGGTGAGGCCGGGAAAGTACGGGTCGACGCGAACGAAGATTGGCTGGTTGACGATCGCCTGATCCAATCGCCACTCGATGACCGCAGCCGGATCGAAGCCGATGGTCGGGCTGATGGCGCCTGCAGGAACGAACTGGACCGGCCTGGCCTGCGCGGACGCGGTGCCGAACAAGGTCGTCGCGAGGAAGATCATCACGGTCGCGAACAGCAGGGTTGCCGACGATGCAACGCTGGTACGGGCACGTCGTGTCGTCATGGACAAGCCTGGCCTTTCGGTCGATAAGTGAACGGCGGTGATGTTACCCGAGCTCACGACATGCCATACGGTTGAAACTGTGAGACTGAAGCTCGGCGTAGCGATCGTGGCCCTGACCGTCGCAGGATGCACTTCCCAGCCCGCCCAGGAGACAGCTGCGCCGCCGGTGAAGAACCAGGTCACCGTGGCCGATCGTGCGTACACGCCCGCCGACATCACCGTCTCGGTGGGGGAGACCGTCACCTGGGTGTTCGACGACGGTGGGATGGCTCACGATGTCGTCGCCGACGATCGGTCCTTCCGCAGCCCCCTCGCCAAGGAAGGCTCGTTCTCGCACACGTTCACCGAACCGGGCACCTTCACCTACCACTGCACTCCTCATCCGGACATGATCGGCAGCGTCGTAGTCGTGCCGTAGAAAAATGCCGTTGTAAACCTGCGGTTCACACCGTACTCTCGTCGGTGTGAACCAAAAGTTGTCAGTATTCGACCCGGGTGACAAACCGACCGACATCGGCGACGAGCGGTCCCGTCGCACCCACGCGCTCGTGCATCTCGGGCAGGCCATCGAGAACGAAGCCCGCGTCGTCGCCGAGGCTGCCGCGGCGACGGAGACAGCTGCGTCGACTGCAATGTGGCTCGGTGCCAGCCTGGCCGACCTCGCCGCAGTCACCGGCAAGACCCGTCAGGCAGCCAGGAAGAGGTGGCCGGCTCTGGGCGTCGTGCATCGGCGACGTCTGTGGCTCGCCAACCATGTCGACGATATTCGCTGGGCGGTGCGGGTGCTGCTGGACAACGAAGCCGATATCACCGTCCCGGACACGTCGATCTTCGCCGAGATGAAGGACCTCGACGCATCCATCGGACGTAGCTTCGACGAGTCGGCACTTCACGAGGAGGCCGGTCCCGCGGATCGATGGTTCGCCCTGGACCGCTTGGTCGACGTCGTCCTACGCCGGATCGTCGACGACGCCGTCACGTCCGGCGGTCAGGCCGAGTTCGCGGTGTTCGGAGTGCGCGGGGTAGTCGGCTACTACGACCACGCAGTGGACAAGCCCGAGGCCGACTCGGGACTCGCTTAGTCTGGATGCATGACCGAGACCGGGGCGCGACGTCGACGACGCTTCGCTGCTCCGGCGGCGGTTGCGGGACTGACGGTTGCGGCGGGGGCCGTGCTGTTCGTGCGTGATCCGAGGTCGTCGACGTATCTACCGTGTCCGTTTCATGCGCTGACCGGGTTGTGGTGTCCCGGGTGCGGTGCGACGAGGGCGTTCGGAGACCTGGTGCACGGCGACGTCGCGTCGGCCGTGTCGACGAACGTGCTCGCCGTGACACTGCTCGTGTTCGGAGTGCTCCTGTGGGCGACGTGGGTTCGCGGCCGGGCCGTTCACGCGCCGCCGAGCTGGGTAGTGCTGTTCTCGGCGCTTGTCGTAGTTCTGTTCACCGTGGTCAGGAATCTGCCGTTCGGTAGCGCCCTGGCGCCTTGAGGAAAGAGAAAGCACATGTGGCTCGAAGCGTTTTCCGTGGTCGTTCTCGTCGGAGCTCTGGTGGTGCTGATCCCGACGGCTCGGCGTGTGTTCAAGAAGGGTGAGGACGAATGACCGACTCGTTGAAAGCACGAGTGCGCGCGAAGCTGCTCGATCAACTCGCAGGTGACGGCGCCACCGACGCGGAGGTGGCCGAGGGCGACGACCCACGCTTCACGGCGATCCGCGACGACCTCGCCGCTCTCGACGACGCAGCCGACGACGACCCCATCGTCGATGCCCTCGCCACGAGGTACTGGGTGCCTTAGCTCGACGCCGAACGCGGTTCATCTAGTATCTATGTTGTGTCTAAGGAACCCACGGCCGCTGAGCATGCCTATGTGACGGTCAAGGAGATGATCGTCACCGGTGAGCTGCCCGGTGGGGAACTGGTCAGCGAAGGCGACATCGCCGGCCGAATGAACATCAGCCGTACTCCCGTCCGCGAGGCATTTCTGCGCCTACAGGTCGAGGGGTGGATGCGGCTCTATCCCAAGCGCGGCGCACTCGTCGTACCCATCGCCCCCGGCGAGGCGGAACACGTCGTGTCCGCACGGTGGCTCGTGGAGACCGGCAGCGTCCGAGTCGTCGCCGCGTCGCCGCACGTGCGCGAGCGGCTTCTGCCTCGGCTACGCGCGAACCTGGCCGAGCAGCGGGAGATCGCCGCAACGGGTACGCGTGCCGATTTCAGCGCCGCCGACGCGGACTTCCACCGCTTGATCGTCCGAGCCGGTGCCAACCCACTGCTCGACGCCTTCTACGACGGACTTCGCGAGCGCCAGCGGCGGATGACGACGCATTCGCTCGCCCGCGATCCCGATCAGATCTCCCGCATCGTCGACGACCACAGCCGCCTCGCGGACTTGATCGAGGCCGCCGACGTCGACGGTTTCGGCGAGGCCGTCGACACCCACATGAGACGCACACACGGATTGGACGAAGGAGGCGCGAAATGACCGAGAATTCAGTGAAGGGGTCCGAAGCAACGACTCCAACGCGGACGACCGATGCCAGGACGGGACGGTGGATTCTCGTAGCCGCCGGGATGTTCGCCGTCGCGTGGGGCGGAAACGAGTTCACCCCGCTACTGGTGATGTACCGGCTCGAACACGGGTTCTCCGCGATCACCGTCGACACGTTCCTGTTCGCGTACGTCATCGGCATCGTTCCTGCGTTGCTCGTCTGCGGTCCGTTGTCCGATCGGCTCGGCAGGCGTCCGGTCATGCTGCCGGCGACGGCCGTCGCCGCGGCGGGATCGATCCTCATCGCCATCGGCGCGGACACCGCTGCGATCCTCTTCTTCGGCCGCGTGCTCAGTGGAGTGGCACTCGGTATCGGAATGGCCGTCGGCGGCAGTTGGATCAAGGAACTGTCCGCTCGGACCGGTTCATCGGCGGGCGCGAGGCGCGCTGCCATGAGCCTCACCGCTGGATTTGCGCTCGGTGCAGGCGTGGCGGGTGTGCTCGCGCAATGGGGTCCATGGCCCACGCATCTCGCGTACCTGGTGCACGTCGGGATCTGCGTCGTCACCGGCCTCGGCATGATCTCGGTTCCCGAGACGCGGCCCGCAGTGCCGTCCGCCGATCGGCGTCGACTAGTCGACGACCTGAAGATCCCGTCCGCCGGACACAAGCGGTTCCTGCTGGTCGTGGTTCCGCTCGCGCCGTGGGTGTTCGGCGCGGCAAGCGTCGCCTACGCCGTTCTCCCGTCGCTGATGGCAGACCACAGCGGAGGGCATCCGATTGCGTTGTCCGCGTTGATGTCCGTGATCGCACTTGGATCCGGATTCGCGATTCAGGCGGTCGGGCGCAGAATCGACACACCCGACGCCGCTCGCGGCGCACTCGTCGCACTGACGATTCTGGTGGTCGGCATGGTGCTGGCCGCGTGGGCTGCCTCGGTGCTGACGATCGTCGCGGCGTTGATCGCGGCAGCTGTCCTCGGTTGCGGTTACGGCATGGCTCTGGTCTCCGGGCTGCAGGAGGTGCAGCGGATCGCCGGACCGGACGACCTGGCCGGGCTCACTGCCGTCTTCTACTCGCTGACCTACCTGGGCTTCGCCGTTCCAGCGATCCTGTCGGCGCTGACCGAAGCGTGGCCGGGTGTGGTGACCTATCCAGCGATCTTCACCGCCGGTGCCGTCATCGCCGCAGTCTGCTGGGCGTTCGTTCGTACCCGTTCGACCCACCACCTCCCGGCCGAGGCGTCTAAGATCAGCTGACTATGTCGGACTCCCCGCTCGTGAGCACGCGGCGGGTCCCGCTCCTCGTTCCGGTCACCGGGTTGTCGGTGTGGGATTGGCGCGAAAGCTACGCCGTGTTCCTCGCCTTCGTGATCCCGATCCTGCTGCTCACCACGGTGCCAGTGTTGTTGCCGTTCTTCGCCATCGGGCTGATCGCCGTCGGTGTAGGTCTGCGTGCGCGCCGCATCGCCCGGTGGTGGACCCTGCTGAGGTTCGCGGACCCGGTCGTCATCGACGCCGTCGAGCAGTCCGTGGCGGAGCGTGGCACCGTGCGTCTGGCTCATGCGACGGGATGGCGTGTGCACCGCGGGTGGTTCACCGGCGAGATCTACGACAACACGATCACGTACACCGTGGGCGGAGCGCAGCGCACCCTCGTCTTGCGCGGCCTCCCGTACACCTCGGGGGTCGTACTCGCACACCCGACCCGAGCTGATGCGCTGTGCGTCAGCGCCTTTCCGTTCGATCTCCGGTTGGAAGACGACAGTCGGTGGTCGGTGTCGGTACCGCCGTCGTCGTGGCTGGGTGCGGCGGCGACGGCCGTGCTGTACTCCGCGTTGGTGCTCGTCGCATGGTGGACCCTGTAACTGCCGTAGTTCGAGAACTACGGCAGAGCAGGCAGCTGTTCCTGCCCCAGCCAGGCGTCCCACAGCGACCGTGGGGCACCGAAACGTGATGCCAGATCCGTGAAATCGGCGGTGCTGACGGTGGAATAGCGGTACTTCGACGTCCATTCCTGGATCAGTTCGAAGAACTTGTCGTCGCCGATGGTGGTGCGCAGCGCATGCAGCGTCAACGCGCCGCGCTTGTACACGCGGTCGTCGAACATCTTCGCGGGCCCCGGATCTCCCAGAATCAGATCCCGGGGGAGTCCGCGCTGCATGGTGTGTACGCGTCGGGCTTTCTCCGCGGCGGACGAGCCGCCGGAGTTCTCCGCCCAGATCCACTCGGAGTAACAGGCGAACCCCTCGTGCAGCCAGATGTCCTTCCACTTGCCGAGGGTGAGGCTGTTGCCGAACCACTGGTGGGCGAGCTCGTGCGCCACGAGCCGCTCGAAATACCGTGTGCCGGAACAGTGATTGGCGCCGAAGATGGACAGTCCCTGCGCTTCGATGGGGATCTCGAGGTCGTCGTCGGTGACCACCACGGTGTACGCGGCGAACGGATACGGACCGTACAGGCGGGTGAAGGTCTCCATCATCTGCGGTTGACGGCCGAAGTCGTGCTCGAAGTTGGGCCTGAGCCGGTGTGGCAGCACGGCTTTCATGCGGACAGGAGACTCGGTGATGGTGTGCTGGCTGTACGGGCCGATCTGGATGGTGGCGAGGTAGGTGGCCATCGGCTCGGGCTGCTCGTACACCCACGTGGTGCGGCTGGCACGAGTCTGCTTGCGAACCAGCGTGCCGTTGGCGACGGCGTAGTACGGCGAATCGGTCGTGATGGTGATCCCGTAACTGGCCTTCGACACGGGGTGGTCGTCGCACGGAAACCACGACGCCGCGCCGTTCGGCTGACTCGCGACGATGGAACCCTCGGTGAGCTCGTCCCAGCCCACTTCGCCCCAGAACCCGTCGATGGGCTTCGGGGTTCCGCTGTACTGAATGTTCACCACCAGCGCCGCCCCCGACGCAACCGGCTTGGCCGGGGTGATCTTGAGCTTGCCTCGGTGCTGGCTGAACTTCACCGACCGTGAACCGTTGACGGTCACCTTGGACACGCGCAGTGCCGGGCCGAGATCGAACGCGAACTTCGAGACGGTGTCGGTGGTGACCGCCGTGATCTTTGCCTTACCGGCGAGCCGGTTGCTCTCGACCTTGTACTCGAGGTCCAACTCGTACCGCGACACTCGGTAGCCGCGGTTGCCGTTCTGTGGCAGGTAGTCGTCGATCGGTGGGTCTGCGCCGTCGATGTCGAACGTCGGCGTCACCAACTTGGAGCCACCGAATTTCATAGGCCCGCCCCGGAGTGGAGCCCGCCGGAACGACCGTCGTGGGGAGAGTGGAGCCCGCCGGAACGACCGTCGTGGGGGGCGTGGAGCCCGCCGGAACGACTGTCGTCGGGGGCCTCGGTCACGATGCGTGCGTAAGGGTCGCCCTTGGCCCAGGGAGCGATGGGGTTGCCCTGCCAACGGGTGTGATGGGGAACCGTGTCTCCGCGCATGACCAATGATGCAGGACCGACCGTCGCGCCGTCACCGATACCGGCGGCAGGCAACGCGACGCAGTGCGGTCCCAAGGTTGCTCCTCGTCCCAGAGTGACGCTGTCCATGGACATGATCCGATCATGGAACAGGTGTGTCTGCACAACGCACCCTCGGTTCACGGTCGCGCCGTCGGCGAGTGTCACGAGATCAGCCTCCGGGAGCCAGTACGTCTCACACCACACTCCGCGACCGATGTCGGCGCCGAGCCAGCGCAACCACACGTTCAGGACAGCAGTACCCTCGGCGGCCCGCGCGAACCACGGTGCCGCAACGGTCTCGACGAACGTGTCGGCCACCTCGTTGCGCCACACGAACGAACTCCACAGCGGATGCTCGACCTTGTCGATGCGGCCGACCCAGACCCACTTGGCGGCGGCGGACACCCCGGCTGCGACAGCTCCGGCGATCAGCAGCACGAGTCCACTGAGCAGCGCGGTCAGCCAGAAGCCCACGGCGTCGGCGATGGCTGTCAGTCCGAACAGGACACCGAGCCCGATGCCGAACGTCACCATCACCGGGATCAGGCGGCACGTCTCGACGAGAGACCGCGCGATCTTCAGCTTCACCGGCGGATCGAACGTGCGCGACGAGTCCGCCCGGCCCGCTGCCCGGCGCAACCTCACCGGCGGGCTGCCGAGCCACGAGGATCCGGATTTCGCCTTGTCCGGCGTCGCCGACAGGACCGCGACGAGGCCGTTCTTCGGCACGGTGCGTCCCGGCCCGGTCATGCCGGAGTTGCCGAGGAACGCACGCTTGCCGACCTTCGCGTCGCCCAGGTGCATCCATCCGCCACCGAGCTCGTAGCTCGCGACCATCGTGTCGTCGGCCAGGAATGCGCCGTCGGCGACGGTCGTGAACTTGGGAATCATCAGCACCGTCGACGCCTCGACGTCCTTGCCGATCTTCGCGCCCAGCAACCGCAGCCAGTGGGGCGTGAGCAGCGACGCGTACAGCGGGAACAGGAACGTGCGGGCCGAGTCCATCAGGCGCTCGGTCGCCCACACCTGCCATCCGATGCGGCTTCGTACCGGGTGATATCCCTCGGTGAGGCCGATGCCGAGCAAGCGGACCGCCACCAGAGTGATCAGCGCGAAGACACCGAGCGAGACGAGCGTGGCGACCGGAAGCATGATCGCCGCGCGCCCGACGGCACCCAGCAGGGTCGTCGCGGTGTGCAGCCACCACCCCATCAGCACGAGCGACACACCGAGGGAGAAGATCGCCATCCCGGACAGCATGAGCGACGCGACGCCGTAGGCGAGCACCCAGCGCGTGGCCCGCGGGGGAGTCTCCTCCGGCCACGGGTGCTCGGCCTTGCCGACCTTCTGCGCGGGCGATCCGGCCCACAGCTGACCCGCCTTGACCCGGCCGACGACGGCCGAACCCGCACTCACCACGGCGTTCTTGCCGACGGTCGTGCCCGGCAGGAGTGTTGACCGGGCGCCGACGGTGGCGCCCGCACCGATCTTGATGCCGCCGATGTAGACGATGTCGCCGTCGATCCAGTGGCCGCTGAGATCCACTTCCGGTTCGACCGAACAACCGTCGCCCAGCTCGAGCATCCCGGTCACCGGGGGAAGGGTGTGCAGGTCGACGCCCTTGCCGATCTTCGCGCCCAGCGCTCGGGCGTAGTAGACCATCCACGGCGCACCGGACAGGTTGGAGGCGCCACTGGCGTCGGTCAGCCTCGTCGCGGTCCACAGACGAATGTGTGCGCTGCCGCCGCGCCGATACGCCCCGGGCTTCAGACCGGCCAGCAGAATTCGAGAGCCGACGACCGAGATCGCCATGCGTCCGACCGGAGTGATGAACGCGACGAACGCGATGAGAATCCACCACCAGGACACCGTCGGCGCCCACGGAACTTCGGCGAACCAGCTCATCACGTTGAACAGGATCCCCAGCCAGGTGACCCACTGCAGACCCGTCAACGTCGTCAGTGGAACCGTGGCCGCGATCTGTGTCCACTGGGCCGACCTGGACGTCGGCTCGACCTCCCGCGGAACCACCTCGACGGGCGGCTTCAACTCGTCGAGGTAGCGCGCGAGCGACCCGAGTCGAGGGTGGTCGTAGAGCTGCGCGACGGTGATCTCCGGGAACCGCTCGCGCAGTGCCGTCACCAGCTGAGCCGCGGACAGGGATCCGCCGCCGTTCTGGAAGAAATCCGCGTTCTCGTCGGAGACCTGCGCGCCGAGGATGTTGGTCCACAGCTCCGCGACCCAGCCTGCCGTACCGGCGAGATCGGAGCCCTCGCCCATGCCGGGCAACGGCCATGGCAGGGCGTTGCGGTCCACCTTGCCCGACGTCCTCGTCGGCATCTCCTCGACGAGCGCGAGCCGCGGAACGAGTGCCGACGGCAACTGTTCGGCCAGAATCCGGCGGGCGGCCTCCACGTCGAAGTGAGGATCGGTGCTGGCCAGATAGCCGACGAGCACCGAATTGCCTGCGCCGGTCTTGCGCACGGCAGCGGCCGCACCACCGACACCGGGAAGCGCCTGCAACGCGTTGTCGATCTCACCGAGCTCGATCCGTCGGCCACCCAACTTGATCTGATCGTCGGCGCGGCCCTGGAACAGCAAGCCTTCGAGCTCGAGCTTGACGAGGTCTCCGCTGCGGTAGGCGCGGTCCCATCCGAGCGTCGGCATCGGTGCGTACTTCTCGGCGTCCTTGGCCGGATCGAGATAACGGGCAAGGCCGACGCCGCCGATCACCAGCTCACCGACTTCTCCGACGGCAACAGGGTTGCCCGAGCCGTCGACGACGGCCAGGTCCCACCCGTCGAGAGGAAGACCGATCCGAACAGGTCCCTTGCCATCCATGATCGACGCGCACGCGACGACGGTGGCCTCGGTGGGTCCGTAGGTGTTCCACACCTCGCGGCCGTCGACGGCAAGACGCTCGGCCAGTTCCGGCGGGCACGCTTCGCCGCCGAAGATCAGCAGTCGCACGGCTTCCAACGCGACGGCAGGCCACAGGGCAGCGAGCGTCGGGACGGTCGAGACGACGGAGATGTCGCGGGACACCAGCCACGGCCCGAGGTCGAACCCACTGCGCACCAGCGATCGGGGAGCGGGCACCAGGCATGCACCGTGCCGCCACGCCAGCCACATCTCCTCGCACGAGGCGTCGAACGCCACCGACAAGCCGGCGAGGACACGGTCGCCCGGTCCCAGCGGATCGTCCTGCATGAACATCCGAGCCTCGGCGTCGACGAACGCCGCTGCGTTGCGATGACTGACCGCAACACCCTTCGGGGTGCCGGTGGAGCCGGAGGTGAAGATGACCCACGCGTCGTCGTCGGGAGTCGGGGTCGTCAGAGCATCGGGGGCGGGTGTGTCCTGCTTCTCGGCCGTACCTGCGGCGATACCGCCAGCTGTGACAACAGCGGTCACTTTGGCCTCGCCGAAGACGAGCTCGGCCCGCTCGTCGGGGTCGTCGGCATCGACCGGCACGTAGGCGGCGCCTGCGTTCAGGATCGACAGAATTGCGACGTACAGAGAGAAGGAACCGGACGGCATCCGGATGCCGACGCGATCGCCGCGCCGGACGCCGGCCCTGGCCAGCCACTGAGCGCCTTCGTCGATGTCCTCGATCAGTTCGCGATAGCTGACGGAGACAGTGCCGTCGTCGATGGCCGGTGCGTCGGGAAACTGCGACGTCGTGGACCGCAGGATGTCGATGAGCGTGCGTTCCTGTGGAGCACGCTCACCGCGCAGGAACTCGGGCGGAACCCCGTTGCGGGTGTCGGCCGTTTCCGATGGTGATTGCACAGACAACCGGGTGTCCTTCTTCTCGTGTGGTACCGAAATTCGAACGAACGTCGCGCGTCGTTATCTCATGTTCGGTTGTCCAGAAGGTGAACAGTCTCGGCTGTCCCCTTCCGACACAAGTCGTAGCTCGGCATTGCGCGGATTCTACTAGGAAGTGCCCCGTTTGCCCCCGTCGAAGGGTTTCCTACCTGGGAGGTTGACAATCCCTCGCCACGTTTGCCATCCTCTTTTCAGGTCATGAGTACCAGCATCGAGCCCCGGCTTGCTGGTCGGCAACCCTCCTCCGCGGTGGGGTGCTCCGGGTGACGACCTGGCTGGCGCCGGAAAACCGGTGCAGCAAGCGCGGACTCGATTTCTGACAGGTACGTCGGGTCCCTTGATCGACAAGGGGTTATTTGTCATGACTGCTGTTCTGAACAACTCGTGTGCGTCTTTCGCCGCCGTCAGCGGAGCTGACCTTCAGGTCCCGTTGGTCGACGGAACGAGTTGCACGTACGCCAATTTCGACTACGCGGCCAGTGCGCCTGCGCTCGCCGAGGTCACCGCACGGATCGCCGAGTTGCTTCCGTACTACTCGAGCGTGCATCGCGGCGCCGGGTACGCATCCCGTGTGTGCACGGCTGCGTACGAGAAGGCTCGGGTGACGGTAGCCGATTTCGTGGGCGCACAACCGGATTCGGTCGTCGTCTTCACCAGGAACACCACGGATTCGCTGAACTTGCTCGCCGGGTGCGTGCCGGGTGACACCGTGGTGCTGGACATCGAGCACCACGCGAACCTGTTGCCCTGGAGGGACCGTCGCGTTGTGGTCGCCGCCGACTCGATCGCCGAGACGCTGACGCGCGTCGAGGTCGAACTGGAGACGAAACCTGCTGCGCTGCTCGCGATCACCGGCGCATCGAACGTCACCGGAGAGGTGTTGCCGATCCGCGAACTGGCCCAGCTCGCGCACTCGCACGGCGCGCGCATCCTCGTCGACGGCGCGCAGTTGGTGCCGCATCGCCGCATCGACATCGGTGATCTGGGTGTCGACTACCTCGCGTTCTCCGGCCACAAGCTGTACGCACCACACGGTGCAGGCGTCCTCGTCGGCAAGCGGGACTGGCTCGACGCGGCCGAGCCGTACCTCGCCGGAGGCGGCGCCGTGCGCTCGGTTTCGATCGATCGGACCGAATGGGCGCCGGTGCCCGCGCGTCACGAGGCCGGAACCCCGAACGTCCTGGGAGTCGTCGCACTGGCCACTGCATGCGAGGCGCTGGCTCTGCACGAGTCGGCAGGATCGATCTCGCACGAGCGCGAACTGTCCGACCGTCTGCGCGACGGCTTGTCGTCGATCGACGGCGTCAGCCTTCTGACGGTCTGGAGCGACGCCCCGGACACTGTGGGCATTGTCACATTCACGGTCGACGGGTACGGCCCGGGCGAGATCGCCGCGTACCTGTCGGCAGAGCACGGAATCGGTGTGCGCGACGGCAAGTTCTGCGCTCATCCACTGCTGTCCAGGCTCGGCCACGCAGGCGGAGCCGTACGCGCCAGCCTGGGGCTCGGCAGTTCCGGAAGCGACGTCGACAGGCTGATCGACGCGGTCCGGACCCTCGCAACCGACGGCCCGTCCTGGACGTACGAGGAGGACGGCGGATGGTGGAATCCGGTGCCGGATCCCCGCCCGTTCCCCGATCTGGTCGACGGTGCCGCAGGCGTGGGATCCCCATGCGCCACACAAACGGTTAGCATCGCTTCATGACAGCAATTGCTCTGTCGCAGAGCGGACTCTGGTCGGATCGCTACGTCGATCTGTGCCGTACCGCTTCGGGTTCGTGTAGGCGTTCGGGCTAGGCCTCAGCCGTCATATCCCTGCTTGCATCAGAAGGACTTCACCTTCATGTCGAACAGTTCAGCCGTACGCGTAGCACTCGTCCACCCGTCGCAGTGGACCGAAATCACCGACGCAGCCCCCACCGAGACAGTCGTGCGGATCCACGCCGCCGACCTTCGTGAAGGGCAGCAGGCACGTGCTCGTGCCCGCGCCGAGGCCGTCGAGGTGGGCAAGGACGCGGACAGCGTCGCCGTGTTCCTCGACATCGAAATCCACATCGCCGACGACGCAAGGACGGCTCGCCGCGAGTTCGCGGCCCTCGACGCGCCCACGGTCCCCGGATCCATTCGCTACGTCGGAACACCGTCCGGCCTGGCCGGCCTGATCGCCGACGTCAAGGCAGCCGACGTCGCCGACGGTGTGACGCTGGTACCCGTCGGGCCCACGTCCCGGAATCTGGACCGCGTCGCCGACGGTGTCGTGCCGTGGCTGGAGGACCGCGGCGTGGTCTTCGCAGCGGATGCAGTTCTCGAAGGTGCGGGCGTCGCTCGTCGCAGCCGAGTCCTCGCGTCCTGACTCAGGGCACCTCGCGGCCCGGTCACGTGTTCAGGTGACGGCGACCGCGAGGCCTGCGGTGATGCGCAGTAGTTCTGCACTGGTGGTCCGGAAGACAGTGTTCGGATGCCCTGCCGCCGCCCACAGCTCTTTGTGTTCGGCCAGTGACTCGTCCACGTAGGTGGGCAGGTTGGTGGGGTGGCCGACGGGCGCGATGCCGCCGATCGGCTGCCCGGTCGCGTGTTTGACGACGTCGAGTGGGGCACGCGTCAGGGTTCCGTCGAGGCGGGCGCCCGTCGCCTCCAGGTTCACCTGGTGTGCACCCGACACGAGCAGAAGAACCGGGTCGTCGTCGAGCAGGAAGACCAGCGACTTCACGATCGCGCCGACGGCGACACCCAACGATTCAGCGGCGGCCTCGGCCGTCGGTGTCGGTTCGGGCGAGGTGACGACGACGCCGTGGTGTCCGCGCGAAATCAGAATGTCCGCGACGTGGGCTGCGTTCGGGTGAAGTAGCCGGGGCATCTTCCAATGGTATTGCCACTCGGCCCCGTTCGCAGTTACTCGTTGCGCCTTTACTCGGTGCGCCTTTACTCGGTGCGCAGTTCGCCGAACAGCCTGAGCCGCGCCATGCCGCCGTCGGGGAAGATGTCCATGCGCACCTCGGACACCGGCTCGGTGTGATCGAGCAGGAAGCGGTGCCTGGTGTCCGGCTGCAGACGAGTGCGCGGCAGCAGTTCGATCCATTCACCGTTTCCGAGTTTGCCCTTCAACGACGCTGCACCGGGAGCGTTTCCGAGGAAGCACGACGTGTCGAGCTCGGCCAGGTGGATGGTGCCCGTTCCGGCGAGGGTGACCTGGACCCAGTCGTTGGCGTCGTTACGGCGGCGTGATGTCTCCCATCCTTCGCCCATCGAGCGAGGCGGTCCGGGGAACAACAGATTGTTGGGTGAGCTGTAGAACATGTTGGAGCACGCCGAGACGTACCCGCCGTTCTCGAGCGCCGCGAGATCGAACGGGCCTGCGGCGATGAAACGCGGATCCGGCTTTCCTCGACCCAGCACCCGCAACCGTGCGACACCGCCATCCGGGTAGATGCTGAGCTTGACGTGGGTCCAGCGCTCGTCCGAGGCCACCTTGAAGCGGTTCTCCGAGTCGCCCTCGACGGCGCTTTTCGGGACGATGGTCTCCCACTTGGTGTCCTCGTACAGCTCCTTCGCCGACGGGAAGCCTTCGACGGACGCCGCTTCGACGGAAATCTCCGGCGGATAGTTGCCGGTGAACCAGGCGGTGTCGACGACGACTGCGTCGACGACACCGGGCGCTCCGAGCCGCACGATGGCCTCGTCGTAACCCGATTCCCGACGCCGCCGCGTCTCCCAACCGTCGTAGATCTGCCCTTTGTGACCGAAGGTGGCGGTCTGGTAATCGGCCTTCCCCGGCTTGACCAGATTCTCCTTCTCCGCGAACGTTTCGTCGTTCGCCCACACGACCGCGCCGCCGAGAGTGCGCACCGCGAGATCTGGCAAAGGGAGGGGGAAGGTGGTTGTCATGGTGGTCAGGATACTGGGAGTGCGTCCGGTTGCTCGGTTCGTGCGGCCTTCGTGAAGGCGAACAGCAGGGCGATTCCCACCACCGAGTACACCGCGAGGGCCAGCGCAGGCTGGCCGAGGCCCGTCCCGGAGAAGTACACGATGCTGCGCACACCCTCGGTTCCGATTCCCGGCGTGATCCACCGTCCGACGGCAGCGTAGAACTCGGGGAGTACGTACGGTCCGAACGCGCCTCCGGCACTCGGGTTTCCGAGGATCACGAACACGATGATGGCGATCGGCACCGCCGCCACTCCGATGGCCGCGCGCAGCCCGAGCGTGAACATCGACGTCGCGAACACCACCCCGGTGCCGAGGAGCCACAGCGGGAACCAGTGACCGGCGAACGTGCCGAGCAGGTGGGTGACGATCAGTGCTCCCAGCGCACCGGACAGCACGGAATACGCGGCGAAGATTCCGAGTTGGGCAGCGGCGTCGCGGCGGGACTTCGGGGCGCCGACGAGCAGGCCGATCGCGGCGGCCAGCAGGTATCCGCCGACGACCCAGCCGACGGACAGGTAGAACCCGGACAGTCCGCGGTTGTCGTGGATCCCGACGGGAATGTCGTCGCGGACGACGAACTGACGGCCCTGCGAGGCCTCGACCTCGGTGAAGATCGACTCGAGGGCAGCGGAGATGGAACTGCCCGCGGCGCTTGCCGTGATGACCGTGTCGGTGCCCGAGGCGCTGACCACGTAGGCGCCCAGCACCTCGCGGTCGCGGATCAACGACCTGGCATCTTCGGTGCTGGCGACCGCACGCGCGTCGAGCGGTGAGCCGTCGATGGCGTTGAGCTTGTCCGCGGTGTCGGTGTCGATTCCTGCGGGCAGACCCTGCTCGGCCACCACGGCGATGGGGATGTCCCGCGGGGTGGGCTGATGGAACGCGGCAACGTAGCTGGCGATGAAGCCGAGTTGGAGCAGCAGTACCCCGAACGCGATCCAGACGACCTTGCGCATGCGAGTCCCTTCGACGCAATTGTGAATACCTCAGGTATTGAATACTCTAGGTATCGTGAATGGACGAGGTCAAGCACAGTGGGCGCCGACACAACGGCCCGGCCGCGAAAACGTGCGCGAACGTCTGCTCGACGCTGCCGCCGACGAATTCACGGAGAACGGCTACGCCGCAGCCAAACTGCAGGACATCGCCCGCAGAGCGGGATTCACCAAGGGCGCCGTCTACTCCAACTTCGAATCCAAACAGGCACTCTTCGCAGAGTTGCTGTCCAAGAAATCCATGGATCTGGCCACCCGCGTCATCGACACCGTCTCCGGACTCGGCCCAGGCGACGCCGCAGGCAGAAGCGGCGACGCCATCGCCTCCTGGGTCGTCGACGAACCGCGCTGGCCACTGCTCGTCACCGAATACGGCATCCAAGCCGGCCGAGACCCCAGTCTCGCCGACGGATATCGCCGCGAACGCCGCCGTCTCCGCGACGAACTCGAACGACTGATCGCCGAACGAGCCGACGACTGGGGCGTCGGCACCGGAATCGACGCGCGCCGCGTCGCAACCTCACTGCTCGCCTTGATCTCCGGCCTCGCCGTCGAACACTCCGTCGACCCGGAAGAGATCGACCACGATGCCATCGGCGACGCCATCTCCGCCCTCTTCACCGGCGCAATCGCACGTGCCGCTCTCGAACGTTGAACCCGGCGTCCTGAAATTCTGCAGGCTCCACTCCTGATTGGAGCCGACAGGGACGGGTAACTACAACTCATGACTGCTCAGAATCCTGAACCCGACGACACTGCAGGCCTCGAGGCCGGCGGCGGCGTCACGCCGGGCGATACCCCTCCCGCCGAGACGGGAGTGAGCGGACCGCAGCACGAGCCTCCGCAGCGCAGCCTGGCCATGCCCGTCGCGGTGTTGGGCGTGATCGGACTGATCGTCGTGATCGTCGTGCTTGCTTTCGTCGGCCGAACGCTGGACTTCTTCTAGCCCCAGTAGCGCACTAGCTCAGGAGTCGGATCAACGACTCGACCAAATCGCCTCTCCAGCACAGCCATTCGTGCCCGCCGTCGAACTCGGAGTATCGGACGTCGATGCCCCGAGATCGCAGCATGTCCGCGATACGCTCGTTGTTCGCCGGCATGTGCCCTTCGTGGATCCCCACGGTCATGTCTGCGCGGAACGACGGAACCACCTGATCGGCAAGCATTTCCGCAATACGCCCACCCAGCGGGCCCTGCGTGTCGCCGTGCGGCATCTGTGGCCACCAGAACGAGCCGGACTGGCTCGCCACCAGCGCGAACCGGTCCGGCCGGGTCAGGGCGGCGAACATCCCTGCCAGGCCGCCGTAGCTCTGCCCGGCGACAACAGTGCGCGTCGGATCGTCGGTGAACGGTGTGATGTCGGCCACCTTCGGCAGCAGTTCATCGATGATCGCTCGCCAGAAATCGGCGTTGCAGGGGAGTTCCTCACCTCGAGAATCGTTGTCGATCGTGTGAACGAACACCACGACGGCCGCGGGGAACTCGCCCGCCTCGGTCGCCAGGTCCAGAACCGGTGCCAACGGGTTGTCCTCCATCCAGCGCTCGCCGTCGAGAACGATCACCAGGGGGCGTCGTGCATCGACGTCGCCCGGAGTCTCGTGCACCCAGACGAGACGACTGTTGCCGAGAATGGTGCTGTCCCACAACAGTTCCCGGGGCGCCTCAGTATTCTCGTCCGCCTCGTGCCACCAGCGTTGGACGGGCGCGTCCGGCATCTCGGCCAATGACGCCCGGTCCGTGCCCGATATCGAGGCAGGTCGTGGATTGAACTCGTCGGCCACCGCATGGTCGAGAAGCCCGAGGAACCTCGACCGGACCCCCGCTACGGTGTCGGCTATCCCGGGCGGATCCACCTGCGCAACCAACTTCGCCGATGCGGGTACGAATCGATAACTGCCGCGCCACGTCGATGCGACCTCGGTGGACCAGAACCAGATGCCTGTGTCTGCCAGCCGACGCATCGTCGTCAACTGCGCACTGTGATGGTCGGTCAACGAGCTCGCGTCGAAATACACGCGCGCCGGGTCCACTCCACTGGAGTGCCTGTACAGAAAGCTGACCTGCACGCGACCGTCGGCCACGGGTTCGATCTGCGGAGTTCCCGCTCGGGAGACGCGTTTCCAGAACTCCGGCTCGGATCCGGCCTCCGCGAGCTGGGAGCGCACTGTCGTTTCCACATCAACTAGCATCAGGAAAGCCTAACCTCATATCGAAAGGTCCACTCCTCGTGCCCACCAGCCGTACCCTCACCCGCGCCGCGGCGGTACTGATCGCGTCGACGGTCGCCCTCGTCGGTTGCAGTTCGTCCGCCGACGACACGGCCGAGAACTCCGATACAACCGCAGCAGCGTCCTCCGACGGATCCTGGCCCCGAACGGTCGACACCGAACAGGGGCCGGTGGAGATTCCGGCGCAGCCGGAGAGAATTCTGTCCACGGCGGTCACCCTTACCGGCAGTCTGCTGGCGATCGATGCTCCCGTCGTCGCGAGCGGGGCGACATCGCCGAACACCGACGTCGCCGACGGCCAGGGATTCTTCACGCAGTGGGGTGACATCGCGGCCGAACGCGCCGTGGAACCGCTTCCCGCGACCGACATCGACGTCGAGCAGGTGATCGGTCAGAACCCGGACTTGATCGTCGTCTCCAAGACCGGTGCGGACTCCGCGATCGACCTCTACGACCAGTTGAGTGCAGTCGCGCCGACCATCGTCGTGGATTACGGCAACAACTCGTGGCAGGACGTCACCGAACTGCTCGGCGAAGCGACCGGTCACGAGGCGCAGGCGCAGGAGAAGATCGCGACGTTCGAGGATCTCGTAGCGTCTACGAAGGCGGAGATGACGTTGCCGCCGCAGCCGACCACGGCGTTGGTCTACAACGGCGCCGAGGGGTCCAACGTGTGGACGGAAGAATCCGCGCAGGGAAGTCTTTTGGCCGAGCTGGGATTCACTCTCGCCGAAATCCCCTCGGCCGCATTGGGTGACACGTCGATGGGTGCGCGCAAGGACATCGTCCAGATCTCGCCCGAGAACTACTCGCTCGCCTTGGCCGGGCAGACGGTTGTTCTCGTGACGGCCGACGACACCGACGTGGCCGAGTACCGTGCCGACCCCCTGCTCGCCCAGACTCCTGCAGTGCAGCAACAGCATGTCTACGCCGTCGGACTGGACACGTTCCGGCTCGACTACTACAGCGCGACCAACTTCGTCGAGCGCCTGCAGGAAGAACTGTCCTGACGAGTGGCTGCCGTGCTGATTGTCCGAACGTCAGTACGGCGGCCAGCCGTCCTCGGGGCCGAGTACGCGCTCGATGCGCGTGCGGTTGATCTTCGCCAGCTCGTCCCGCATGACCTTGCGTTCGGTCTCGTCGGAATTGTCCAGGCGATGCCCCAGGTCGACGAGCACGGCGCGCGGGTCGAGGCGGAAGGAATCGTCACCGAGCATCGTCGAGCACACGATGTACCCGTAACCGAACCGCTCGATGTACATGCGGCATGCGTCGATGAACACACTCTGCGTCGCCGGATCCATTCCGGCGCATGTTCGCCCGACGGGCCGAAGCGTCGACGCCAGGTAGTCCACGTCTGCGTCGGACAGCTCCGCAAGTTCTGCATCCGCCCGCGCGAACAACTCGGAGTACGACCCGTACGGCCGCGCGTCGGCGACTCGCGATGCCCACGTGTGCGAACAGCTGCACTCGTAGAGCGCGTGCACCGCTTTGCGACGCGGCAGATCGTTGAACGTCTCGAGCCCGAGTCCCTGGTGCATCATCATGGAGAAATCATGAGCCGCCGAGGATACGAACTCCAGGCCTGAGCAGGGTCTTAGCCCAGGCGTAACGCGGCGTAACACGGTGGGACACGCTGGGGCACATTCAGCTCTCCCCACCCGAGCCTCTGTGCCGTTCAGAACGGTGCGGGGTCGTCGGTGTCGTTCGTCGGTGGGGTGTGGGTTGGGTTGGTGGCGTTGGTGGTGGTGGTGTTGGTGGTGGTGGGTCTGCGTTTGCGGGGTATGTGGGGGATGAGTGATTGTGCGGTGAGGTCGGTTGTTCCGTAGGTGTTTCCGGGGAGGGTGACTGCGGTGGTGCCGGAGTTCGATTGCCAGTGTTCGGCGGCTCCGGCGAGCATGGTGGGTGTCCAGGCGCCGATGGTTTTGAGGGAGTGGTGGTATCTGCAGAGGCAGTGGAGGTTGGTGAGGATGGTCCAGCCGCCGCGGGTGGGGTTGTGGTGGTCGAAGGCGATGACGTGGTCGATCTCGCAGCCGGCTGCGGGGACGTCGCATCCGGGGTGGCGGCAGGTGCGGTCGCGGTGTCGGACGAGGTCTGCGAGCGCGGTGCCGGGTCGGTAGGTCAGTGCGCCGGGTGGTGGGGTGGTGAGTCCGCCGTGGCCGTCGGGGTAGAGCGGGACTGCCAGTGCGGGGTTGGTTTCGATGGCGGATTCGAGTGCGGCGATGAGTGTGTATCGGCCTTCGTACTGTCCGGCCGGGGTGTCGGTGTCGGTGTCGGTCGGGTGTGGGGCTGGGGGTGTGGGGAGGTCGAGTCCGCGGCGTCGTCGGCCGCGTCCGAGTGGATGGAAGGTCGGGTGTGCGGTGGGGTGTGGTGTGCGTGTGGGCTCGGGATCTGTGTCGTGTGCGGCGGCGTTGTTGTTGTCGGGGTTGGGGTTGGTGATGTGGCCTAGTTCGTGGGCGAGGTCGAGTGCTTCGGTGATGAGGATTTGCAGGTCGCTGTTGTGGGCTAGTTGTCGGGCGTAGTCGGCGTCGATGGTGCCGTGGTCGGCGAGGTAGGCGGGGAGGTCGGCGAGGTGCAGGAGGGTGTCGATGTCGATGTCGATGGTGACGGTGGTGAGGGGTCGGCGGCGGTCGGGGGGTTCGGGGTTGGCGGTGCAGGGGTGGTTGTCGTCGGGTTCGCAGGTGCAGGCGATGTGGGTTTCGCTGTGCATGAGGGCGGTGTAGGCGGCGGCGCGGCGTTGTCCTCGGGTGCGGGGGTCGCGGGGGCAGAGGGTGTCGGCTACTTCGTTGATGCGTTGCCAGCTGGCGGCGGCGTCTGCGGCGTCGAGGTTGGCTTCGATGGTGGCGATCATGTCTTTGTCGCGGTATTTCACGCCGGTCAGGCGGGTGAGGTCTGTGCGTAGTTGTACTGCTTCCTCGGGTGCGCAGCGGTGCATGATGGTGTTGATTTCGGTGGCGAGTGGTCCGGGGGACAGGTGTAGGGCGGCGGTGAGGATGTCGGTTTGTGCGTGTTCGACGGCGGGGGTGCTGTAGGGGGCGGTGAGGCGGTGGATGGCGCGTACTCGGGGTAGGTCGAGGTCTCCGGCGTCGAAGGCTGCTTTGATGTGGGGGAGGCGTAGGCGCAGGTCCATTCCGATGTCGGAGTAGGTGTCTGCGACTGTTTTGGAGCAGCCGAGTGCGGCTGCGGTTTCGGAGGCTGCGTAGTTGCCGGCGTCGGTGATGCGTTCGCCGATGTGGATGGTTTGTTCGATGCAGGTTTCCCAGATGCGTGCGGCGTGGGCGACTTTGCGTGCGCAGGCTTTGTTTTCTTCTCTGGCTGCGTCGGTGAGTTCGGTCAGGAGTGTTGGGTCGATGGTGGGTGGTGTGTGTGGGCCCAGGTAGCGGGCGTATCTGCTGGGCGTGGTGTGTGGCATGTGGTGAACCCCCCCGGTTAATGGGAACGTATGTTCGAATATACCGCCCGTTCTGTTCGGCTGCAAGGTCTTTCGGGTTGTGGGGCAACCGTTTTCGAAGTTCGATCTGCTAGCACACGACACCGACAAAAATGCGTCGAGCATGCTGTCGAGACGCTGCGATGCAGCCGGCTCGACTATCGATGAGAAGGCCTTCGAGAACGCGTGATCGACACCGAAGAACTGCTGTTGATGCGACCTGTGCCGACAGCCGAGGTGGGCTGCCCGAGGCTTGTTACTCTCGGGTCCATGACGGAACGGAACTGGAACGCATTCTCGGTCGAGATTTCCGACCATATCGCGTCGGTGACGCTGCTCGGGCCGGGTAAGGGCAACGCGATGGGGCCTGATTTCTGGAGCGAGTGCCCGCGGTTGTTCGCCGAGTTGGACGCCGACGACGAGGTGCGCGCAGTTCTGCTCACCGGATCCGGCAAGAACTTCACGTACGGCCTCGATCTGGCTGCCATGGGCGGGGAGTTCGCGCCGCTCATGGCGGACAAGGCGCTCGCGGGTCCGCGCACCACCTTCCACGACACCATCAAGCGCATGCAGCTGGCCTCGAACGCTGTCGCCGACTGCCGCAAGCCCGTCGTCGCGGCGGTGCACGGCTGGTGCATCGGCGGTGGCCTCGACCTGATCAGCGCCGCCGATATTCGCTACGCCAGTGCCGATGCCAAGTTCAGTGTTCGAGAGGTCAAGGTCGCGATCGTCGCGGATATGGGTTCGCTTGCACGTCTACCCGCGATCATCGGCGACGGACACCTGCGTGAGCTCGCGCTCACCGGCAAGGACATCGACGCCGCTCGTGCGGAGAAGATCGGGCTCGTGAACGACGTCTTCGAGGATCAGGACGCGTTGCTCGCAGGCGCTCGGGCGACCGCGGCGGAGATCGCCGCCAACCCTCCGCTCGTCGTACACGGAATCAAGACGGTCCTCGACCATTCGCGGTCCGCCGCCGTCGACGACAGTCTCCGCTACGTCGCGGCCTGGAACGCAGCGTTCCTGGCGTCGAACGACCTTACCGAGGCGATCACCTCCGTGTTCGAGAAACGACCGGCGAACTTCAGTGGCAGCTGACGTGAGTGGTACCGCCGACATCGACACCGCCGAGGAACTGGGCACCCAGCTCGTGCGATTGCAGCGCATTCGCGAGCGGAAATTGGCCCAGATGTCCGTCGAGTCCGGTGGCGTGGAAGGCGCAGCATTCGTCTGCCTCTTCCGGCTGCTGCGCGACGGGCCGATGCGATCGAGTGAGCTTGCGACTCTGGTGAATTCGGACCCGTCGACCGTGAGCCGGCAGGTTGCACAGTTGGTGGAGCACGGCCACGTACAGCGCGTGCGTGACGAGAAGGACGGCCGCGCGTACGTCCTCGCGGTCACCGAGACCGGCCGCAGCGTCGCCGACCGGATGCACCGCAAGCGCACCGACAGCCTCGGGCTGGTACTGGCCGATTGGACTCAGGAAGATCGGGTTGCGCTCGTCGACCTGCTGGACCGGTTCCTGACCGACTACGAGCGAGTCCGGCCCGACGCACCCTCCGGCCGCGACTGAACGAGTCGATCGCCCGGGGACAGTGAATTCGGGCAGCTGACCACTAGGGAGGACGCGGTGCTGGACGGCACACGACGGTGGATCCCGCGTACCTTCCGGCTACGCGCAAGCACCGCCCCGGCGGATCGACTCGAGCGCAGGGTCGGTCTGGGTATCGCGGTTCTCGTTCCTGTGTTCGCCGTCATCGGCGCCGTGGTGATGCTCTCGGACGAGGGCCCGTCATCGGATCTTCGACGCATTCTGTGTGGTGCCGTGCTGCTCTCGACTCTCCCGGTCGGGGCGTGGTGGTGGGTGCACGGCCGCGAAGTCGTGCGCATGCCGGGATGGTTCGTTCTCTACGCCGACCTGGGCGTGGCCACCGTTCTGTTCACGTTCGCCGAGCGCGGGCTCGCGCTGTACGCGACCGTGCTGTTCGCCGTGATCGGCATCTACATCGCGTATTTCTCGTCCACCAAGGTTCTACGGCTGCATTCTCTCTTCGTCAGCGCGGTGATCGTGGTCCTGGCCATCGGCACCTACATCGAGGGGGTGCACGACGCAGCGTCCGTCGTTGCCCAGGCGCTCGTCGCCCTGGTCGTGGTCAATTCCGTGATCGTGTTCCGAGCTGTCATCAAAGCTCAGTTGGAACTCGCGGTCACCGATTCGCTCACCGGGTTGCTGAACCGACGCGGATTCGAAGTTCGGATCGAACGACTGCTCACCGAGTCCGGCGACGGAGACGACGTCGCAGTGTTCGTCGTCGATCTCGATCGGTTCAAGTCCGTCAACGACAGTCGCGGCCACGCTGCGGGAGACCGGGTGCTGAGGTCGACGGCGCACCGTCTCGAAGCCGTCGTGCCCGACGAGTCCTGCGTGGCCCGCACCGGTGGTGAAGAGTTCACGGCTGCGGTGCGACTGACGAGGTCCCAGGCGCCCGAAGTCGCGGGCCGAATCCTCGAATCTCTGCACGAGCCTGCCGACGAAGTGTCGGTCACGGGAAGCGTCGGAGCCGCCGTCGTGTCCGTCGATCGGTGGAAGAGCCTGCAGCCGCAGGATGCCTCGGCGATGATTCATTCAGCCCTGTTGAAGGCCGACGCCGCCATGTACGAGGCGAAACGATCGGGCGGCAACCAGGTGCGTGTGTTCGACAAGTGAACAGCCCACGTCCCGCGGGCCCCTGTCGAGACCTGCGGAGCGTGGGCTGAACCGTCAGCGCAGTGCGCTCTTCGGGTCGTTCCAGAGCTGATCGGTGAAATCTTCGAGCGCGACGAGTACCAGGTTGTCCTCCGCACGCCGGAGGATCGACTTGCTGGCCCGGACCTGAACAACGTCACCGGTCTTGTCGGTCATGCGCCACAGTGAATCGGCGCGGGTGGCGACGGTCGTCAGGAACATGTCCGCGACGTTGACACCCTCGGGCGCCTGGTCGGGGAAGATGTCGTGCAGGTGGAAATCCGCGGGCTCGGACCGGTCCGTGCCGAAGAGTTCGTCGAACGCTTCGTTGGCGAACACGATCGCGCCACTGGGGTCGACGGCCAGAATCGGCACCGGAATCCGGTCGAGAACGACCGTGACGGGAAGATCGGGAAACTGTGCCGGATCGGAAATGGCTCGCGATTCCGAATTACGACGCTCGCCGGTCGTGTTGCTGTCGGTCATGTTTCTCCCCACCTGATGCTTTCCCTGGTTTACGTTGCTCGAAGTTCTCTCTTCACCCCACGATGCCCGAGCATCGTGTGTCAGTGCTCCGGATTGTCCGCCAAACGTTTGAACGATGCGGCGATTTCCGCCTCGGCCTCGGCGCGCCCCACCCAGTCGGCCGCGGTGACGTGCTTGTTCGGCTCGAGGTCCTTGTAGTGAACGAAGAAATGCTTGATGGCCTCCAGCTCGAACGTCGACACGTCGGAGAGGTCCTGGATGTGATCCCAGCGCTTGTCGCCCGCGGGAACACACAGCACCTTGTCGTCGCCGCCTGCCTCGTCGACCATCTTGAACATCGCAACCGGGCGTGCTTCGACGATGACGCCGGGAAACACCGATTCCGGGAGCAGAACGAACGCGTCCAACGGATCGCCGTCCTCGCCGAGGGTGCCTTCGATGAAGCCGTAATCGGCCGGGTATGCCATCGCCGTGTAGAGGTAGCGGTCAAGCCGAACGCGACCCGACTTGTGGTCGACCTCGTACTTGTTGCGCTGACCCTTGGGGATCTCGATGGTGACGTCGAACGACACGTGCACGCCCTCGCTCTTCTTCTACGTTGGGTGCGCCCGAAGTGACGCACGATGGTGGCGGCGCAAGCGTACCGGACAGGGCGATAGTGTTGAGGGACTGTCGCCGAGCCGTTGTGAGCAGAAATGCGTCCTGGGGGACACATTTCTGCTCACATGGCGGAATTGAACTGACGGAGGAATGGTGGCGGGGTTGACCAAGCGTTCTCTCGGCCCGACGGCGGGGCGCAAGCGCCGACGGACCAGAGTCCTGCTCGTGCTGGGCGTGATCGTGGCCTTGGCCGCCGGCGGAACCGCGGTCGCCGCGATCGTTCCCGGCATCTCGGGCGACGAGTCGCAGGCCGCGTCCGCACCCGAACCGGACCCGATCCAGCTCGATCCGGCGTTCACCCCGGTATCCGATGCTGCAGTCGCGCCCACCGCAGCAGGTGTGGCGGCCGCCCTGGCGCCGGTCGTCGGAGTGGACGCACTCGGCGCCTTCACCGGAGTCGTCGCCGACGCGGTCAGCGGCGATGTGCTGTGGTCCTCCGGCGGCGACATCCCCATGACTCCTGCGTCCACGACGAAGGTGCTGACCGCGGCCGCGGCGATGCTGTCCATGCCGTCGAACCACCGAGTGACCACGCGGGTGGTCAAGGGGCAGAGCGACGGCGAGATCGTGATCGTCGCCGCGGGCGACCCGACCATCACCGCCCAGCCGAAGGGAAGCCCCGGCTTCTATCCGGGAGCGGCACGGATCGACGATCTCGTGGAGCAGATCCAGCGTTCGGGTGTGCCCGTCGACCGCATCGTCGTCGACACCTCGATCTACTCCGGCCCGACGATGGCGCAGGGATGGTTCGATCCGGACGTTGCCGCCGGTTACATCACGCCCATCGAACCGATCATGATCGACGGAGGTAGGTCGGTACCGCTGGAGGACGAGTCGCCCCGCAGTGCCCAGCCTGCCCTCGACGCAGGTCGCGCGCTTGCACGCGGGCTCGGGATCGATCAGGCGCGCGTCACGACCGGAACAGCGCAGGACGGAGCCGACCAGGTTGCCAGCGTGCAGTCGGCGCCGCTTCGTGAGCGACTGGGCCAGATGATGGGCCGGTCCGACAACGTCCTCGCCGAAGCCATCGGACGCGAGATCGCAATCGAGACGAACACGTCGGCGTCGTTCACCGGGGCGGTGGACTCGATCGGGCAGGCGCTGTTCTCGGCAGGCTACGACCTCACCGGAATGACACTCCACGACGCCTCCGGCCTGTCCGTCGACGACCGCATACCCGCTCGAATCCTCGATCAGATCCTGACGTCCGCCGCCGGTACCGAGCGCGAAGAGCTTCGCCCGATGCTCGACTACCTGCCGGTCGCCGGTTCCACCGGAACCCTGTCCGACCGCTACGCGAGCGACGACCGCATCGGCGCCGGATGGGTCAGGGCGAAAACTGGCACACTGTCAGCAGCAAGCGCTCTCGCCGGATACGTCGTCGACGTCGACGGAAGGGCACTCACGTTCGCTCTGATGTCCAACGACCGACCGCCGGAGATATCACGGCCGGCACTGGACGCAGTGGCGTCGACACTCAGGATGTGTGGTTGCCGGTGACCCGCTCGAACACGGATTCACAGCGCGAGGACGACGCCCAGGCTCCCGGTGGGATCGGGGCATCCGTCGACTGGGCGTTGGCGTCGAAGACCGGCGCCAAACTCGCCCCGAAACCTCCCTCGACGTCCCGGTACACCGCCGATGCCATCGTCGCCGAACTCGCCGAGGCGTCCGTCCGTGCCGAGGGACCGGTTCGTGACACCACCGGCCTGGCCGACGGCCTTGCGGTGCCGCAGGCACAGATCGTCGACCGCGCCGGCTGGATCGAGGCGGCTGCCGCGTCGATGAAGCACCTGACCGGAGAGGTGGACACCGAGCCGTCCGGCCTGCTCGGAGGAAAGCCCGCTGGACTGCAGGCGGGGGCGATGCTCGCGTTTCTGTCGAGTGCCATTCTGGGACAGTACGATCCGTTCACGGGCGAGAACGGAACGCTGCTTCTCGTCGCGCCCAACATCATTGCCGTCGAACGCGCACTTCGTGTCTCGCCCAGCGACTTTCGGTTGTGGGTCTGCCTCCACGAAGTGACCCACCGGGTGCAGTTCTCGTCGGCGCCGTGGCTGGGCGAGTACATGCGCAGCAACGTGGCCCTGCTGTCCGACGGCGTCGACGAGCCGGTGAGCGAAGTCGCGTCCCGGCTCACCGCTGCGCTCAAGAACCGTAAAGGATCGGACAAGGCCGAGGACGCCGGAATCGTCGGGCTGCTCCGCGCGACGCAGCCGGCGCAGACGCGCGACGCGATCGATCGCCTGCTGGTTCTCGGCACCCTCCTCGAGGGCCACGCCGACCACGTCATGGACGCAGTCGGGCCCGCGGTTGTCCCGTCCGTCGCCCAGATCCGCAGTGCCTTCGACGGTCGTCGGCGACGAAAGCAGAACCCTCTCCAGCGAGTTGTGCGAGCACTGCTCGGTGTGGACGCCAAGATGGCGCAGTACGTGCGCGGCAAGGCCTTCGTCGACCACGTCGTCGGCGCAGTCGGGATGGAACGGTTCAACACGATCTGGACCGACGGTGACACGTTGCCGCTGCTCGCCGAAATCGAGGATCCCGACCGGTGGATCGCGCGCGTCCTCGGCTGAGTCGGGCCGATCGGACGCGGCCGGTGCTGCTTCCCGAGGAACCGGCGATTCTGGGCGTCCGGCATGCCGTCCGCTCGTGGTCGGCCGATCATGGCGGTGGGCCCGTCGCCGTGGCCTTGTCCGGTGGCGCGGATTCTTTGGCCCTGACCGCGGCCGCCGTCGCCGAAGTACCGGATGCTCTCGCCCTCGTCGTCGATCACGGTCTGCAGCAGGGATCCGCCGACGTCGCGGCCGCTGCGGCGGCGCAGGCGGTGGCCTTCGGGTGCAGTGATGCCGTGGTTCTGGCGGTCGACGTCGGACATTCCGGTGGGATGGAGGCGGCTGCCAGGCGCGCCCGGTACGACGCCTTGGGCGAGGCACGTGCAGGCAGGCCGGTTCTGGTTGCGCACACGCTCGACGATCAGGCCGAGACCGTGCTGCTCGGCCTGGCGCGAGGATCCGGTCCGCGGTCGATCGCCGGGATGCAGGAGTGGGACGATCCGTGGGGGCGTCCGCTGCTGGGCGTGCGTCGATCCGTGACCCGTCAGGCGTGCCGCGAACTCGGCGTCGTCCCGTTCGAGGACCCGCACAACACCGACGCGGCGTTCACCAGGGTCCGACTCCGGCACGAGGTCCTGCCACTGCTCGACGACGTCCTCGGCGGCGCCGTCGCGGAGGCCCTCGGCCGGACGGCCACCCAGATACGGGAGGACGCGCAGGTTCTCGACGACCTGTCCGCCGAACTGCTCGACCTCGCGCGCGACGGTGACGCGGTTCTGGTGACGGTGCTCACCGAGCGCCCTGCTGCGCTTCGTCGACGAGCACTGCGGCTGTGGCTGTTGGAGCGCGGCGCGAAAGGTCTGTCGGACAAACAGTTACGGCTCGTCGACGATCTCGTGGGTGTGTGGCGCGGGCAAGGGGGAGTCGCAGTGAGCGGCGCACCGACGGGTGCGAGGTTGGTGGTGGGGCGTCGACATGGCAGGCTGAACGCAGAGCTCGAATGGAACTGAATCCGACCACGAGAAACACCTGAAGGGACCCGGCGTGTACGAGGGCGACATCGAATCGATTCTCATCTCGGAAGAGCAGATCAGAGACCGCACCGCCGAGCTGGCCGAGACCATCGCGAAGCGGTACCCGGTGGATGCGCCGGAGGGTGATCTGTTGTTGGTCGGCGTGCTCAAGGGCGCCATCATGTTCATGACGGACTTCGCGCGTGCCCTCCCCATTCCGACGCAGCTGGAGTTCATGGCCGTCAGTTCGTACGGATCGTCCACGTCGTCCTCGGGCGTCGTGCGGATCCTGAAGGACCTGGACCGCGACATCAACGGCAGGCACGTGCTCATCGTCGAGGACATCATCGACTCGGGCCTCACGCTGTCCTGGCTCAAGCGCAACCTCGCGACGCGCAACCCGGCGTCCCTGTCGGTGGTGACGTTGCTGCGTAAGCCCGACGCCATCAAGGTCGACGTCGAGGTCTCCGATGTCGGCTTCGACATCCCCAACGAGTTCGTCGTCGGGTACGGCCTGGACTACAACGAGCGGTACCGGGACCTGCCGTACATCGGGACACTCGCACCGCACGTCTACAGCTGATTCGTCGGCTTTCGCGACACCACTCGACGCAGCGCACCGAGGTCGAGCTCCACCGATCGGAAAATCGCGTACGACGCCACGAAGGCGGCGATGCCCCCGATGCACACCACGCGCACGACGTCGAGGACACCAGGGATGTCCGACGCCGGAACGAACGTGAGGCCGGCGACGGCAACCAGCGGGATGGCGGCGGCGATCGTCAGGTAGCCGACGCTTCGACGGCTCAGTGCGTCGAGCAGAGCGTGATCCCTTTCGCCTGCGCTTCCGTACGGAAGGAGTGACGGGTACAGGCATCGAACGGTGAACAGCGACACAAGGAAGAACGGATAGGCCGTCGCCATCGCGCCGCAGACGACCAGTGACGCGATGAAATGGACGTACGCCTGACCCGGCACCGATCCAGCGGCGATCTGCAGGGACACCGGGAACGCGACTCCGGCGCATACCCACAGTCCGAGGCACACCGCCACGACCCTGCCCGCGGCACGAAGGGTGTCCGCCCGAGCCTGCGCCAGTCGGTCGTCGGACACGTCCCGACCGGCACGCAAGGCTGCCGGGACCGAGAGGACATGTCGGAAGAAGTAAACGATCAAGGCGAGCCCGATCGGCCAGAACAAGCCATTGATGACCACCGTCACTGTCTCGAATCGGTCCTGCGCCACCGGGATCAGATCACCGATGATCAGCGCCTTGTTGTGCTGGTAGTTGTAGACGGCGGCCGTGACGTTGGGGATCCCGATCGCGGCAGTCATCACCGGCACGGTGAACGGTCGAAGCCGGGCGCGAGGACTCGTCGGCGGCGGGTCGACCAGACCACGCGCACGACGATCCAGGCACAGATCCAACTGTTGCGCCACGTCGTGACCACCGGGCAGGCGCTGGTCGACGTCGGCGGACAGGCAGGTCAGCAGGACACGGCGCAACGTGGCCGGACAGTCCGCAGGCAGCGACGCCTGCGCGGCAGCCGTCACGCCGTTCTCACGGGCCGTGAGCAGAGCGTCGATGACCGTGCGGTCTCCGTCGACGTCCGCCGCCGATGCGTCGTCGAACGGTTTTCTGCCGGTGAGCAACTCCCACAACACGACACCGAGGGAATACAGGTCGCTGCGGGTATCGAGTTGGTCGGCACGCCCCGGTCGCGACGGGTGACACGCCTCCAGCTGTTCCGGGGACATGTAGGACAGGGATCCGCCGAAGTAGGCGACGGGGCTGTCACCGTCGACCTGGTCGGAGAATCCGATGTTGAAATCCGCGAGTTTGGGCACGCCCTCGGCGGTGAGCAGTATGTTGGCCGGTTTGATGTCGCGGTGCAGGATTCCGTGCTCGCCCGCGTACTGCAGCGCGTCCGCGATCCGCCGACCCAGCCACGCGACGGTCTCCGGCCACGACAGGGACGAAATATGTTCGCGGATGGACGAATCCGTCGGAACGACGCTTCCTCGCGATTCGAGTGCGGCGTCGACGGTATCCAGTAGCAGCTGACCGCTGCGCGATTCGACCGAACAGGCACGCACCCGCCGAAGTAGATCGAGAAGTGTCCCGCCTGGCAGATACTGCATGTACAGCAGACGAAGTCCTCGACCGGGCAGTATCCGTTGGTCGAAGACTCGGACGATGTAGTCGTGATCGAGCTGGGCGAGCATCTGCGGCTCACTGCCGTGGTCGGAGGAGATTTTCACCGCGACGATTCGCTGCATCGAACGCTGCCGGGCCAGAAACACGCGGGCGAACGCGCCGCGGCCGAGGCCCATCAGCAGATCGAAATCGTCGACGCGATCACCCGCGTCGAGATCTTCCAGCTCGTCCGACGATCCGGGGTGCGTCGGCGCCGCGCCGGGGGTCGTTTCCTGGGGGCTGGTTTCCTGGGGGCTCGTTTCCTGTCGTCCCGTCGCGTCCAGGTCCGGGGGCTGCATCTCGGTGTTATCGCCGCTCCCGATGTTCAACAACCGAGCCAACGCGTCCTCGTGCGCCGGGTACTCGCGGACGTACTGGGCGGGCGTCACCGAATCCCCGCTCTGACGGCGAATGCAGAACTCCTCGTAGACCAGGTCCACCGGAAGCGATCCCACGTCGAAACCGGTCAGAACCGAGCGGAAATCAGCGCAGTACTCGGCCAGCCGCTTCGGTCGATGCGCCCGCAGCCAGCGCTCCTGGAGGTCGACGGCGATCAACTGCATCAGACACTGGCGCCGGATGGACTCCGAATCGGGAAGGTAATCCGCCAGGTCCGGCACCGACGACCCGCCCTCGGCCTGCGCGGTGCGCCAGTCTCGCCGCAACCTGCGTTCTGCTTCTACCGGTACCGGCTGGGCAGCAGCAACTGTCCGGACGGCGTCCGCACTGGCAGGAACGTCGTTCGCAAAGGCACTGACTCCATCCGAGCCGGGCTGCACGGACCAACGATAGACCCGAAGTGGCCCATGGACTGCTGGTATTTTTTCGTGACCGGCACGGGGAACCGGAAAGGCGTGATGTGCGTTGGATGGGGGAGAATCGTGATACATCCGTCGGGCGAACGGCGTGGGGGATGTATCGCCGGGTTACCGCACCACGAGTACGCCGCGGCTGCTCGCGGTAACCTGGGGCATCCGGTGCTCGAGCTGAACCAGCAGAGTGGCCCGGTAACTGGAACTGGAAAGGACGAGGCCGTCTCGGCTGAAGCTGTATGAATCGGAAGACAGTTATACGGAACCTGGCCATCGTGTTTGCGATACTGCTGGCGATTTTCGCTTTCAGCTACTTCGGAAACGACACGAGGGACTGGAAGTCCGTCGACACGTCGGTGGCCATCGCCCAGCTCGACGACAACAACGTCGAGAAGGCCCAGATCGACGACCGCGAGCAGCAGGTCCGCCTCACCCTGAAGAACGGCAACGACGCCACCGAGAACGAAACGCAGATCATCGCGAAGTATCCGGACTCGGCGTCGCAGACCATCTTCGACAAGGTCAGCGCGGACGGCCTCGAAAGCTACAACACCGTCGTCAGCCAGGACAGCTGGGTGTCGTCGCTACTGCTGTTCGTTCTTCCGATGCTGATTCTGCTCGGTGTCTTCATCTTCATCATGAGTCGCATGCAGGGCGGTGGCCGCGGCGGCGTCATGGGCTTCGGCAAGTCGAAGGCCAAGCAACTCAGCAAGGACATGCCCAAGACGACGTTCCAGGACGTCGCAGGTGCCGACGAGGCAGTCGAAGAGCTGTACGAGATCAAGGACTTCCTGCAGAACCCGGCTCGCTACCAGTCGCTCGGCGCGAAGATTCCGCGCGGTGTGCTGCTGTACGGCCCTCCCGGAACCGGCAAGACACTGCTGGCGCGCGCCGTCGCCGGTGAAGCAGGCGTTCCGTTCTTCACCATCTCCGGCTCGGACTTCGTCGAGATGTTCGTCGGTGTCGGTGCTTCCCGTGTCCGCGATCTGTTCGAGCAGGCCAAGCAGAACAGCCCGTGCATCATTTTCGTCGACGAGATCGACGCCGTCGGTCGTCAGCGTGGCGCCGGCATGGGTGGTGGCCACGACGAGCGTGAGCAGACCCTCAACCAGCTTCTAGTCGAGATGGACGGATTCGGCGAGCGCACCGGCGTCATCTTGATCGCCGCCACCAACCGCCCCGACATCCTCGACCCGGCGCTGCTGCGACCAGGCCGTTTCGACCGCCAGATTCCAGTCGGTGCTCCCGATCTGGCCGGTCGACGGGCAATCCTCGCGGTGCACTCCGCGGGTAAGCCCGTCGCTCAGGACGCCGATCTGGAAGGTCTCGCCAAGCGGACCGTCGGAATGTCCGGTGCGGACCTCGCCAACGTCATCAACGAGGCCGCTCTGCTGACGGCCCGCGAGAACGGCACCGTCATCACGGAGGCCGCGTTGGAGGAATCCGTCGACCGCGTGGTCGGAGGGCCGCGCCGGAAGAGCCGGATCATCAGCGAGCACGAGAAGAAGATCACCGCGTACCACGAAGGTGGCCACACTCTCGCGGCGTGGGCGATGCCGGACATCGAGCCCGTCTACAAGGTCACGATCCTCGCCCGCGGTCGCACGGGTGGTCACGCCATGACCGTCCCCGAGGACGACAAGGGCCTGATGACCAGGTCGGAAATGATCGCGCGGCTCGTCATGGCGATGGGTGGCCGCGCCGCCGAGGAGCTCGTGTTCCACGAGCCGACGACAGGCGCATCCTCGGACATCGACCAGGCGACCAAGATCGCTCGCGCGATGGTGACCGAGTACGGCATGAGCAGCAAGCTCGGTGCAGTCCGCTACGGGCAGGAACAGGGTGACCCGTTCCTCGGCCGCTCGATGGGTGTGCAGTCGGACTTCTCGCACGAGGTTGCCCGCGAGATCGACGAGGAGGTGCGCAAGCTCATCGAAGCCGCGCACACCGAGGCGTGGGCCATTCTGAACGAGTACCGCGACGTGCTGGACACCCTTGCGACCGAATTGTTGGAGCGCGAGACACTGACCCGAAAGGATCTCGAGAAGATCTTCACGGGCGTCACCAAACGTCCGCGGATCACTCTGTTCAACGACTTCGGCGAGCGCATCCCGTCGGACAAGCCCCCGGTGAAGACGCCGGGTGAGCTCGCGATCGAGCGTGGCGAGCCGTGGCCTCCGCCGCCCATAGCGCCCAAGGTCGTTCCGCCGCAACAGTTCCCGCAGCCCAGCTACGCAGGTTCCCCGCAGCTGACCAAGTCCGGTCAGGACGGGTACAACGGTCAGGAGGGGTACAACGGCGGCAGGCCAGGAGCGCACACCAACGGTGCCCCGGCCAACGGTTCCCCGCACAACGGTGGTCCTGCGAACGGTGGTCCTGCGAACGGTGGTCCTGCGAACGGTGGACCTGCGAACGGTGGACCTGCGAACGGTGGACCTGCGAACGGCGGCACGCCGTACGGCAGTGCCCCGTACAACGGTGGATCGCGTGGAGGCCAGCACTCCGGTGGTCCCGATGCCACGGGTAGCCACCCGGGCAACGGCAACTATCCGGGCGGGAACTACACCGGTGGCGGTGCGTACAACGGTGGCGGTGCGTACAACGGTGGCGGCACATACAACGGTGGCGGCACATACAACGGTGGTGGCACATACAACGGTGGCGGCAGTTACCGGAACCCCGAGACTCCGCGATCGCGCCCGGATTACGGCGCACCTGCCGGCTGGTCGGCGCCGGGCTGGCCCCCGCGTGACGCGTCCGGTCCCGGCGGTGGTCGCCCGGGTGAATCGGGTCCGCAATTCCAAGCGCCACCGACGTACCAGTCTCCTCAGTACCGTCCTCCTCAGTACCAGCCCCCGGAGTACCGAGAGCCCGGTAACGACGGCAGGTCCGGCACCCCGGACTCCGTTGACGCGCCCGACACTCAGGGTTCGGCAGGCCAGGGTGGAAGCTCGGATGCATCGGGTCAGTACGGCGACCAGCGCCCGTCTCCCCAGTACCGAGACCCCGCCGGTTCGCAGTGGGATCCGCTGGGCGGATTGCCCCTCGGCGGCCCCGTGCCCCAGCAACCTGATTCCCAGCGTCCTGATTCCCGGCGTCCTGATGCGCCGGAGTCCGAGCAGAGCGGCGACGAAGGTCCTCGCACGCAGCGGTGGGAAGGTCCCGGCGGGCATAGTTAGGTCTTTCGCGATCGGGCGATAGGCTTACGCGGCGCAATGAGTGGGCCTGCGGTTGTGAGCCGCGGGTGGACCGAAGGAAAGAGCACACGTGTCAGTCACGCGGATGGACGATGAGGGCGCCCCGGTTGCGCCGGACAACCTCGTCGCAGTTGCAACAGGGCGCACGTTCGACCAGCCGCGTGCCGAGGCCGCGGTCCGTGAGCTGCTGATCGCCGTCGGGGAAGATCCTGACCGTGCAGGCCTGCTCGACACCCCGGCGCGCGTGGCACGTGCATACAAGGAGATGTTCGGCGGGCTCTACACGAACCCGGATTCGGTGCTGAACACGACGTTCGACGAGGGCCACCAGGAACTCGTTCTGGTGCGGGGTATACCGATGTTCTCGACGTGCGAGCACCACCTGGTCTCTTTCCACGGCGTCGCCCACGTCGGGTACATCCCCGGCAAGAGCGGCAAGGTGACCGGCCTGTCCAAGCTGGCACGCGTCGTGGATCTCTACGCCAAGCGTCCGCAGGTGCAGGAGCGTCTGACCAGCCAGATTGCCGACGCCGTGATGCGCAAGCTCGACCCGCGCGGCGCCATCGTCGTGATCGAAGCGGAGCATCTGTGCATGGCGATGCGCGGCATCCGCAAGCCAGGAGCCAGCACGACGACGTCGGCCGTCCGCGGACTTTTCCAGTCGAGTGCAGCGTCTCGATCCGAGGCGTTGGATCTGATTCTGCGGAAATGACGTCTTTTCGGCCGTTTCGGCCCGGCGCCCATGTGGTGATGGGCGTTCTCAACGTCACTGCGGATTCCTTCTCCGACGGTGGTCGGTATCTCGACGTCGATGCTGCCGTCGCACACGGTGTCCAGCTGCACGCCATGGGTGTGGACATCGTCGACGTCGGTGGTGAATCGACGCGTCCGGGGGCGGAGCGCATCGATCCGGAGGTCGAAGCCCGGCGAGTGGTACCGGTGATATCCGCGCTCGCTGAGCAGGGTATCTCGACGAGCGTCGACACGATGCGAGCATCGGTTGCCGCCGCTGCGATCGACGCAGGCGTCACCATAGTCAACGACGTGTCCGGTGGCCGGGCCGACCCGGACATGGCGTCGGTCGTCGCGGATGCAGGTGTGCCGTGGATCCTGATGCACTGGCGGAGCTCGGAGAACTACGCGCACTCCGGTGCGGCCGATCACTACGACGACGTCGTGGCGGACGTTCGACGCGAGCTGCTTCACCAGGTGGATCGCGCGACCGCTGCCGGGGTCGACCGATCCAACATCGTGTTGGATCCGGGCCTCGGTTTCGCCAAGAACGCCCACCACAACTGGCAACTACTACATGCGATTCCCACGTTCGTGGAATTGGGGATGCCCGTCCTGATCGGGGCGTCGCGCAAGCGTTTCCTCGGGGCGCTGTTGGCTCAGGACGGCGTCGACCGCCCGCCGGCCGGACGTGAGGTCGCGACGGCAGTCGTATCGGCGCTTGCGGTAGCAGCAGGGGCGTGGGGCGTACGCGTGCACGACGCCCGCTCCACCCTGGATGCGGTGGCAGTCGTCGACGCATGGGAGGCGAGCGCATGACGGGCGAGCATCAGGTGAGCGACCGAATCGAGTTGCGCGGGTTGAAGGTTCGCGGACACCACGGAGTCTTCGACTTCGAGAAGCGCGATGGCCAGGACTTCGTCGTGGACATCACCGTCTGGATGGATCTGAAGCCGGCCGCTGCGTCCGACGACCTGACGGCGACGTTGCACTACGGCGAACTGGCCGAAGCCGCCGCCGCCATCGTGGCCGGCCCGCCACGGGATCTGATCGAAACGGTCGCCGCCGAGATCGCAGATTCGGTGATGGCCGACACCCGGGTCGACGCCGTCGAAGTGGTGTTGCACAAGCCGTCGGCTCCGATTCCTCTGGAATTCGTCGATGTCGCCGTCGTTGCTCACCGAGTGCGCGCATGACGCAGGTCGTACTGTCCATCGGCAGCAACGTCGGTGATTCGCTCGCACACCTGCGATCCGTCACCGACGATCTCGGCCCGCGACTGCGAGCGGTGTCGAAGGTCTACGTGTCAGCGCCGTGGGGCGGCATCGAACAGCAGGATTTTCTGAACGCGATCGTCGTCGCCGACGACCCGGACCGCGGACCGTACGAGTGGCTGGAGTTCGCCAGGGAACGCGAAGCGAACGCCGAGCGGGTTCGCGAGGTGCGGTGGGGCCCTCGCAGCCTCGACGTGGACATCGTGGTCTGCCGATCCGGCTCGGGCGAGGACGTCGTCGGAACCGATCCGCAATTGTTGCTGCCGCATCCCCGTGCGCACGAGCGTGCATTCGTCCTGGTCCCGTGGCTCGACGTGGAGCCCGACGCCACCCTCGCGGTCGGCACCGACGCCAGGCGCGTCGACGACTGGCTCGCAACGTTGAGCGCCGAGGAACGCAGTGGCGTCCGGGCGACCGACATGGCACCCGTCTCCGCAGAAAACCCTCGAGAGTAGACGCGCGCGGATGACCGAGATGAAACCGACACGGGTACGAGACCTCGTTTCCATCGCGCTGTTCGCAGCCGTCGCGATGTGGCTGCTGGTCAGGTCGTTCTACGGGATGCTTCCGCCGATGTCGGTGCTCGTCGGCGCATCGCTGTACCCGATCGCGATCGGCGAGCTGATCTTCGCGTTCGTGTTGCGGTCGCGAGTGGGGACAAGCCGGATCGGCGACGGACCACGCCACGTCCACCCCATCACGGCCGCTCGGGCCCTGGCCCTGGCGAAAGCGTCGGCGCTGGTGGGTGCGGCTGTGACGGGTATCTGGGCCGGTTTTCTCGTCCACATCCTCCCGCAGGCGTCGACTGTGCGAGCCGCGGCCGCCGACAGGCCGGGAGCCATCGTCGGACTGCTTGCCGGACTTGCTCTCGTCGGTGCTGCGCTGTGGCTCGAACAGTGCTGTCGCACACCGGAGGATCGCGGAGACGATCCCCGCTGATTCGCGTGCGTCCCGTCACGTGGCCGAACAGCGCGGCAGGTGCTGTGGCGATCCACAACCGAGGTTGACCGGTTCGTGGCGATTCGCCAGCTACCCTGGTTGCCATGACCGAACCGACTCGCGCAAAGGCCGCACGCCGTTCGCGGCGCAGTGCGAGCCAGTTGTTCATAGCTGCGTTGGTCGTCTTCGGCATCGCGGCGAGTGTGCTGCTGCTGTTCAGCGAGAACGTCCAATGGTTGCGGGTGGGCCTCGTCTCCGCGTTGTGGGCGGCAATCGTGGGCGCGTTCGCGATGACGAAGTATCGACGCGAAGCCGCGGCGGATCAGACGAAGGCCAAGGACCTGCAAACGGTGTACGAGCTCCAACTCGCGCGGGAAATCTCTGCCCGGCGGGAGTACGAGCTGGGCGTGGAAGCGCGGGTGCGTAGTGAAGTGCAGCTCGAGACCAGTGAGGTCGCGGCGCTGCGGGCCGAGCTCGCGCACTTGCGGGAGAACCTGCAGATGTTGTTCGACGGCAACCTTCCCACCGAGCGGGTAGCGCTCCGCGCCGAGGCGACGCGGGTGGCCGAGCTCGGCGGAGGCCGCAACTACGACGGGTACCAGCCGGCGCCGTCCGGGTTGTACATCCCCGGACGTACCGGCGCGAACGAGCCCGACTCCGCACTCAGGGATCCGCGAGGCGAGCGGCCCAGCTCTCCGGTGTCGCCGGTTCAAGGAATCGCCAACCCGTACGACGAACCCGTGACCGCGGAAACGTCGGTGCTCTACCCCGACGTGCCGATCGGCAGCGAAGTGCCACTCGGCTACACGCAAGCTCCCACCTCGCAAGCTTCCAGTCCTCAGGCTTTCAGTCCTCAGGCTTCCAGCGCCCGGGTTTCCAGTGCTGGGAATTCCGCGCAGTACGGTCGAGGTGACACGCGTGCTCCCGGCGGTGGCCGCCGGGTCCCGACGCCTCCCCGCGCCTCCGCTGCGCCGTCGGCGTACCCGGAGCCGTCACTCGAAGCAACGCCCGAAGCAACGCCCGAAGCAACGGCCGAAGCCGAGTACGCAGACGTGGTGCACGATTCTCCGGCCGAGGTCGTGGCAGAGCCGCAGTCGCAGCCCGATCTCGAGCCCCAGCCCGAGCCCGAGGTTCGGCAGGATCCGGAGCCCGAGAGCCCGTCCCAACAATGGGATCTTCCGGATCCCGAGCCGCGGGCACGCCGTAGGCGCCGGGCGGAACCAGAGGATGGGGACGGCGCCGGGGCGCACTCCAACGGTCGTTCGGTCGCGGAGATCATGGCAGGACTGCAATCGGGTACCGGCGAACCGAGCGAACGCAGGCACCGTCGTCGCGCCGACTGAGAAAACCGTGAAGTAGATCACGTAGATGCGCCGTGGCCGGTGCATGCCGTCTGAGGCTATTCTCTTGGACAGGACGTCTGGTACCCGCCGAGCGGGACTGGAACGAACGAGAGGAAGTAATCGGTGACCTCATCCGAGTTCACTGCTGATCCCGCACCTGCGCGTTTGGCGGTCGGCATCGTGTCCGCAGGTCGCGTCGGCACAGCGCTTGGCGAAGCTCTCGAGCGCGTCGGACACGTCGTCGTCGCCTGCTCTGCGGTGTCCGAGGATTCGGTGGATCGTGCGCGCACACGCCTTCCCGACACGCAGATTCTGCCGGTCGACGAGGTCGCCACCCGAGCCGAGTTGCTGATCCTCGCAGTCCCCGATTCTGAACTCGCCTCGCTCGCAACGGGTCTGGCGGCAACGGGCGTCGTGGCGCCGGGCAAGCTCGTCGTGCACACTTCCGGCGCCAACGGTGTGGGCATTCTGGCGCCGCTGTCCGCTCAGGGTGCTGTGCCACTGGCGATCCATCCAGCGATGACCTTCTCCGGACTCGCCGAGGACACGGACCGACTGGCCTCGGCGTGTTTCGGCATCACTGCGGCCGACGAGATCGGTTACGCGGTCGCGCAGGCGCTCGTACTCGAACTGGGCGGTGAACCGGTGCATGTCGCGGAGACGGAGCGAGCGCTGTATCACGCAGCTCTGGCGCACGGATCCAATCATCTCGTCACCCTCGTCGCCGACGCCGTCGACGCTCTGCATGTCGCTCTCGACGGCCCGGGATTCCCCGGTATGGACACCGAACCGGGTGTGCCGCAGCGTGTTCTTGCGCCGTTGCTGACCGCTGCGCTGGAGAATGCGCTCCGACGTGGACAGTCTGCGTTGACGGGGCCGGTCGCCCGCGGGGACCTGGGCGCAGTGCAGAAACATCTGAGCGTGCTGCGTGAGGTGGACCCGCGGATAGCCGAGGGGTACCGAGCCCTGTCGCTGCGGTCCGCGCAGAGAATCGGCGCACCCGCGCCATTGGTCGAGTTTTTGGAAGGCGAACGATGACACTGGCAGGTAGCTACAAGGCCGGGGAACTCACGGTCCACCACGATCCCGCTGTGATCACCTCGGTGTCCAAAGCTCTTCGCGCAGTGGGCAAAACTGTGTCGCTCGTGCCGACGATGGGTGCGTTGCACGCAGGTCACATCCACCTCGTCCGGCAGGCCAAGCTCACCGGAGCTGTCGTCATCGTGTCGATCTTCGTCAATCCTCTGCAGTTCGGGGCAGGGGAGGACCTGGACGCATACCCGCGCACGCTCGACGCCGACGTCGAGTTGCTTCGCGGGGAGGGGGTCGAGTTGGTGTTCGCACCCTCCTCGTCGGACATGTACCCGGCCGGTCCGCGCACCAGCGTGCATCCGGGCCCGCTCGGGGCGGAGCTGGAAGGCGCGTCTCGGCCGACACATTTCGCGGGCATGCTCACCGTGGTTGCGAAGTTGCTGCAGATCGCGGCGCCGCACGCCGCATACTTCGGCGAGAAGGATTACCAGCAGCTCGCTCTGATCCGTCAGATGGTTCGCGATCTGAACTTCGACGTGAAGATCTACGGCGTGCCGACGGTCCGCGAGCAGGACGGCCTCGCACTGTCCTCCCGCAATCGATATTTGGACTCCGCGCAACGAGACGCTGCGATGGTGCTCTCGGCCGCTCTGGTGGCCGGAGCGCACGCAGCGGCGGGTGGCGTGTCGGCGATCCTGTCGACCGCACGGGGTGTGCTGGACTCGGTCCCCGAGGTCGACGTGGACTACCTCGAGGTCCGCGGCGTGGACCTCGGGCCGGCCCCGGAACGAGGAGACGGGCGACTCCTCGTCGCCGCCAGAATCGGAACCACCCGCCTCATCGACAACGTCGGGGTTGCCGTGGGCACCGGCTTCCTCGAAGCAGGAGTGGAGCCTGCGGAACGACTCGATGAAGCAGGAGTGGAGCCTGCGGAACGACTCGATGAAGCAGGAGTGGAGCCTGCGGAACGACTCGATGAAGCAGGTGTGGAGCCTGCGGAACGAATTTCTCAAAGCTGAAGGGTGAAAACATGTTTCGTACAATGATGAAGTCCAAGATCCATCGCGCCACCGTCACGCATGCCGATCTGCACTACGTCGGCTCGGTCACGGTGGATCTGGATCTGATGGAGGCTGCCGATCTGCTGGAAGGTGAGCAGGTCACCATCGTCGACATCGACAACGGTGCGCGCCTCGAGACGTATGTGATCACCGGTGAGCGCGGCAGTGGCGTCATCGGAATCAACGGTGCGGCAGCTCATCTCGTCAACCCCGGTGATCTGGTCATTCTGATCGCTTATGGAGTGATGAACGAGCAGGAGTGCAAGGACTACGCGCCGCGGGTGGTCTTCGTCGACGGAAAGAACGTTCCCGTGGAGTTGGGCTCCGATCCTGCCCACGCGCCCGAGGGGTCCGGTCTGATCACTCCACGCACGCTGCGCGCCGACTCCGTGTTGGTCTAGCTGTGTTGCTCGCAGTCGACGTTCGCAATACCTCGACGACGCTCGGATTGTTCAGCGGAAGCGGCGATCACGCGACGCTGCACCGAGATTGGCGGGTGCGGACCGACGCCAACGTCACCGCCGACGAGCTCGCTCTGATGCTTCGTGGGCTGATCGGACCCGATGCCGACCAGATCACTGGAGTGTCGGCGTTGTCGACCGTGCCCTCGGTGCTGCGCGAGACACGCACGATGCTGGCCAGGTACTGGAAACATGTGCCGCACGTGGTGGTGGAACCCGGTGTGCGAACGGGAGTTCCGCTGTTGGTCGACAATCCCAAAGAGGTGGGTGCGGACCGTATCGTGAACACGCTCGCCGCGCACGATCTGTACGGGAGTGCCTGCATCGTGGTGGATTTCGGAACCACGACGTGCGTCGACGTCGTTTCGGCCAAGGGCGAGTTCCTCGGTGGTGCCATCGCGCCGGGTCTCGAGATCTCGACAGCGGCGATGTCGTCACGTTCCGCGGCGTTGCGTGAGGTGGAGTTGCTGCGACCGCGCTCCGTCGTCGGCAAGAACACCGTCGAATGTATGCAGGCCGGCGCGGTCTTCGGGTTCGCGGGCCTGGTCGACGGCCTGGTGAACCGGGTCCGGCGCGAACTGCCGGAGTTCGGGGGCAAGGAAGTCGCCGTCATCGGGACGGGGGAGAGTGCCCCGCTGATCATGGCGGAGAGTGCGTCCGTCGAGCACCACGAGCCGGACCTGACGCTCGAGGGACTGCGTTTGGTGTTCGAGCGAAATCTGGCGAAAAGACGGACCCGCTAGCGCAACTGGAATGGTTGTGTAAGAATCGTCGTCGTGATGATGTGCATGGGACCCCAGGAGTGTTGTCGAGGCTGACCGCTGCCTCGTTCAATTACCAATCCTGGAGAAGTTTCCATGCTTTCCACACCTGTCTTTTCTGGATCTGTGTCATCCACCTCTGCGCCCAACTTGACGCTGCCTACGCGGTTGCGCCCCCATGACCTGCTGCGCATCACCGATCAGGGTGCGTCCGATGTCCTGGAGGGACGCTTCGATCACCTGCTTCCGGCTGGTGGCATCTGGCCCACCGGTGAGCGCTGGTCGACGCGGTTGCACGCCGACGACGACGTGGACGTCTGGCTGATCAGTTGGGTGCCGGACCGCTCGACCGAGCTGCACGATCACGCTGGATCGCTCGGTGCGCTCACCGTGCTCAGCGGATCGCTCGTCGAATACCGTTGGGCTGGAGACGGACTGAAGCGTCGCCGGCTCGACGCCGGGGATCAGGCGTCCTTCCCGCTCGGGTGGGTTCACGATGTGATGCGCGCACCCGCATCGATCACCGGGCAGGAGCGGAGCCTGCGGAGTGACCCGATCACCGGGCAGGAGCGGAGCCTGCGGAGCGACCCGATGACTCCTCACCCGACACTGAGTGTCCATGCTTACTCACCGCCGCTGACCGCGATGTCCTACTACGAAGTGACCGACAGATCGGCACTCCGAAGAACCCGTACCGAGCTGACCGACGAGCCCGAAGGACCTTCGAAATGAGCAAGACCGTCGTCCAGATGCTCGACGAAGCACGAACTCGAATCGATCGGATGACCGTCTTCGAACTGCGTGACGCGGTCGAACGCGGCGCGATCGTCGTCGACATCCGTCCGCAGGCCCAACGTGCCGTCGAAGGGACGCTGCCCGGGGCGCTGGCCATCGAACGCAACGTGCTCGAGTGGCGTCTGGACCCCACCAGCGACGCTCGGTTGGTCGCGGCCGTGGATCACGACGTCGAGTGGATCGTGATCTGCTCGGAGGGGTACACGTCCTCGCTGGCTGCGGCGTCGCTGCAGGAGCTGGGGTTGCACAAGGCGACCGACCTCGTCGGCGGCTACCAAGCGCTCCAGTCAGCCGGATTGCTCGGTGTTCTGACGAAGGCGCGGCACTGCGTCCGTGAGGCCGAAGCCGTCACGGCGCACTGATTCTGTCTTTGTCGCACGCGCCGGATAAAGTGTGCTTCCGTGACTGACGCAGCTTCCCCCACCGCCGCCGTTCCAGAATCGTCGGACGCCCAAGAGCTGTCGGACACTCCGGAGCAGCTTCGGATTCGTCGTGCCAAGCGGGACCGTCTGCTCGAGCAGGGGCAAGAGGCGTATCCCGTGTCCGTGGACCGCACGCATTCGCTGCTGGAGATCAGGGAGCAATTCCCGAGCCTCGATGCCGATACCGCGACGGGCGAGTTGGTCGGCGTCGCCGGTCGCGTCATCTTCGTCCGCAACACAGGGAAACTGTGTTTTGCGACGCTGCAGGAGGGCGACGGCACCCAGCTCCAGGCGATGATCAGCCTCGCGGGAGTCGGGGAGGACGCGCTGGCCGCGTGGAAGTCGGACGTCGATCTCGGTGACTTCGTGTTCGTGCACGGTGAGGTCATCTCCAGTCGTCGCGGCGAGCTCAGTGTCATGGCCGACAAGTGGCAGATCGCGTCGAAGGCGTTGCGTCCGTTGCCGGTTGCGCACAAGGAGCTGAACGAGGAAACGCGGATCCGTCAGCGTTACCTCGATCTGATCACCCGTCCGGAAGCTCGTGAGGTCGCGCGCAAGCGCATCGCCGTCGTGCGTGAGCTCCGTAATGCGCTCGAACGCCGCGGGTTCCTCGAAGTCGAGACTCCGATGCTGCAGACGCTGCACGGCGGAGCGGCAGCACGCCCGTTCGTCACGCACTCCAACGCGCTGGACACGGACCTCTACCTGAGGATCGCGCCGGAGCTGTTCCTGAAGCGCTGTGTCGTCGGAGGTATCGAGAAGGTATTCGAGATCAACCGCAACTTCCGTAACGAGGGCGCGGACTCGTCGCACTCTCCGGAATTCGCGATGCTGGAGACCTACGAGGCCTACGGAACCTACGACGATTCGGCCCGGATGACGCGTGAGCTGATCCAGGAAGTTGCGCAGGCCGCACTCGGTACCCAGATCGTTCTGCTCCCCGACGGCTCCACGTACGACCTGAGTGGCGAGTGGACGACGCTCGAGATGTATCCGTCGCTCTCGGAGGCAATCGGCGTCACCGTCACCCCGGACACGACCGTCGACGAGCTGCTCGGTCTCGCCGCGAAGGTCGGCCTCGAGGTTCCGCGTAAGGACGGCAAGCCCATTTACGGCCACGGAAAGCTCGTGGAGGAGCTGTGGGAGCACCAGGTCGGCGACGGCCTGTCCGCGCCCACGTTCGTTCGTGATTTTCCGGTGGAGACGTCGCCGTTGACTCGCCAGCACCGGAGCAAGCCGGGTGTCACCGAGAAGTGGGACCTCTATGTCCGCGGGTTCGAACTGGCTACCGGATACTCCGAGCTCGTCGACCCGGTCATTCAGCGTGAGCGTTTCGAGGAACAGGCCCGCCAGGCCGCAGCCGGCGACGACGAAGCGATGGTGCTCGACGAGGACTTCCTGGCGGCGATGGAGCAGGGTATGCCGCCCACTACGGGCACGGGCATGGGAATCGACCGGCTCCTGATGGCGCTCACCGGCCTCGGCATTCGGGAGACCATCCTCTTCCCCATCGTGAAACCGCAGGCCTGAGTCCCTCGGCTGTTCGCCAGCAGCGGACAGAGAATCGGAAACGAATACGCATCGGCCCGCGTTAAGAACTGTAAGCAGGCACTTCAGTCACCCACAGCAACGCCGAGCGTTGATCCAAGGGGACCGAGGGTCGGCGAGTGAACGACCGGCCAACTACAGTGAGGCTGGAGGCGTGGACGTTCCAGTTGTCGGCGTCGAGCGCCTCCGATGCCGAGCGACCCCGTGTTACTAGATACTGTGGTGCTAGAAGACCTGGTGGGAAGTGCTACCTCCCACCGAGAAGTGAGGGAGAGCGATGTTCGAGAGGTTCACCGATCGCGCGCGGCGTGTTGTCGTCCTGGCTCAAGAAGAAGCCCGGATGCTCAACCACAACTACATCGGCACGGAGCACATCCTGCTCGGGCTCATCCACGAGGGTGAGGGCGTAGCGGCGAAGTCTCTGGAGTCGTTGGGTATCTCCCTTGAAGGAGTCCGCAGCCAGGTCGAGGAAATCATCGGTCAGGGCCAGCAGGCTCCGTCCGGTCATATTCCGTTCACCCCGCGCGCCAAGAAAGTCCTCGAGCTCAGCCTGCGTGAGGCTCTGCAGCTCGGTCACAACTACATCGGTACCGAGCACATTCTGCTCGGACTGATCCGCGAGGGTGAAGGCGTCGCCGCCCAGGTTCTGGTCAAGCTCGGTGCCGACCTCAACCGTGTGCGTCAGCAGGTCATCCAGCTACTGTCCGGTTACCAGGGCAAGGAGCCGTCGGAGTCCGGAAGCAGCCGTGGCGAGGCCGGTACGCCGTCCACGTCGCTGGTGCTCGACCAGTTCGGTCGTAACCTGACCCAGGCCGCACTCGAAGGCAAGCTCGACCCGGTCATCGGTCGCGCGAAGGAAATCGAGCGCGTCATGCAGGTCCTCAGCCGCCGTACCAAGAACAACCCTGTTCTGATCGGTGAGCCCGGTGTCGGTAAGACCGCCGTCGTCGAGGGTCTCGCGCAGGCCATCGTCAACGGCGAGGTCCCCGAGACCCTGAAGGACAAGCAGCTCTACACCCTCGACCTCGGGTCGCTGGTTGCAGGCAGCCGTTACCGCGGTGACTTCGAGGAGCGCCTGAAGAAGGTTCTCAAGGAGATCAACACTCGCGGCGACATCATCTTGTTCATCGACGAGCTGCACACGCTCGTCGGTGCAGGTGCCGCCGAGGGCGCTATCGACGCGGCCTCCATCCTCAAGCCCAAGCTTGCTCGTGGCGAGCTGCAGACCATCGGTGCGACCACCCTCGACGAGTACCGCAAGTACATCGAGAAGGATGCCGCCCTCGAGCGTCGTTTCCAGCCGGTCCAGGTCGGCGAGCCCACGGTCGAGCACACCATCGAGATCCTCAAGGGCCTGCGCGATCGTTACGAGGCACACCACCGTGTCTCCATCACCGACGGTGCACTCGTGGCGGCAGCAACCTTGGCGGACCGGTACATCAACGACCGGTTCCTGCCGGACAAGGCAATCGACCTCATCGACGAAGCGGGCGCGCGGATGCGCATCCGCCGGATGACCGCGCCGCCAGACCTGCGCGAGTTCGACGACAAGATCGCCGACGCGCGTCGCGAGAAGGAATCCGCCATCGACGCGCAGGACTTCGAGAAGGCTGCGAACCTGCGTGACAAGGAAAAGCAGCTGGTTCAGCAGCGTGCCGAGCGCGAGAAGCAGTGGCGTTCCGGTGACCTCGACGTCATCGCCGAGGTCGACGACGAGCAGATCGCCGAGGTCCTCGGAAACTGGACCGGTATCCCCGTCTTCAAGCTCACCGAGGAGGAGACCACCCGTCTGCTCCGCATGGAGGACGAGCTGCACAAGCGGATCATCGGTCAGGTCGAGGCCGTCAAGGCTGTTTCCAAGGCCATCCGTCGTACGCGTGCGGGTCTGAAGGACCCCAAGCGTCCGTCCGGCTCGTTCATCTTCGCCGGCCCGTCCGGTGTCGGTAAGACCGAGCTGTCGAAGGCACTGGCGAACTTCCTGTTCGGCGAGGACGATGCGCTCATCCAGATCGACATGGGCGAGTTCCACGACCGCTTCACCGCGTCGCGGCTCTTCGGTGCTCCTCCCGGATACGTCGGCTACGAAGAGGGCGGCCAGCTCACCGAGAAGGTTCGCCGCAAGCCGTTCTCCGTCGTGCTGTTCGACGAGATCGAGAAGGCACACCAGGAGATCTACAACACCCTCTTGCAGGTGCTCGAAGACGGTCGTCTCACCGACGGCCAGGGACGTACGGTCGACTTCAAGAACACCGTGCTGATCTTCACCTCGAACCTCGGTACCTCGGACATCTCGAAGGCAGTCGGCCTCGGCTTCTCCTCGGGTGAAGGCACCGGATCGAACTACGAGCGCATGAAGCTCAAGGTCAACGACGAGCTGAAGAAGCACTTCCGCCCGGAGTTCCTGAACCGTATCGATGACATCGTCGTGTTCCACCAGCTCACCAAGGACGAGATCATCCAGATGGTCGATCTCATGCTCAACCGTGTCGAAGGTGCGCTCAAGAACAAGGACATGGCCATCGAGGTCACCGAGAAGGCGAAGTCCCTGCTCGCCAAGCGCGGATTCGATCCGGTTCTGGGTGCGCGGCCGCTGCGTCGCACCATCCAGCGCGAGATCGAGGATCAGCTGTCGGAGAAGATCCTCTTCGGCGAGATCGAGCCCGGGCAGATCGTCCTGGTCGACGTGGAGAACTGGGACGGCGAAGGCGCAGGCGAGGACGCGAAGTTCACGTTCCGCGGCGAGAAGAAGGCCATCACTGTTCCCGACGAGGTTCCGGTCGACCTGGCCAAGGCCGCGGGCGACGACGACTAGTCTTTCCGCTACGACACACGGGCCGCACTCCTACCCGGGAGTGCGGCCCGTGTGCTGTCTGTCCGCTGCCTCGCGGGGTGCGATCACGTCGGGCGGCCGGCATGAATGGCACATGCCAACGGCTGGACGGTTGCCACGTGACATCGATGCCGGGGGGTGAGCCGGGGGTCGGCCGGGGGTAGGCAGGGGTGGGCCGGAATCAGCGCGCGAGAAGGCCCGCAATCCATGGCATGACGTCGCCGTAGGCGATCAAACCGCCGGGGGCGTGGTTGACGCCGGGCACCGGGACACGGGGGATCGGGTATTCGATGTAGGTGAGGTCGGTGAATCCGGCTGCTGTCCAACGATCTCGGAGTGTCCGACTCTGCTGGATCGGTACGGTGTCGTCGGAGACGGACTGTGACAGCAGAACAGGGGCGCTCGGAATCCCGTATCCGACGGTGTTCGCGCGCATCAACGATGCTGCGGGCTCTTGGGCGAGCCGTGTCGTGAGGGGGCGGCCGTCGGAGGTGAGGTCGGTCGACCGGAGAAGTCGGTTGGCGGCGATATCCGTCGAGCACCAGTTCTGTGATTGGTCGAGGAGGGCCTGACCGTTCGAATTCAATTGTGAGCGGAGCTGTTCTGCGTGTTCGGGGTGTGCGTTGATCAGTCCTCCAACCGCGTAGAGCAGTGCAGGTGCCAGCGGCGTGTTGTCGAGGTTGTCGATGTTGAGCGTCGGATCGGCCGGTGGCGCACCGACGTACGAGCCCCGGACGTCGAGTTCCGGTGCGTACGACGACGCCAGTTCTGCCGCGGCTCCCGCGGCGTGGCCGCCTTCGGAGTAGCCGAACAGGACGACAGGTGCGCCTGAGTCTGCGGCGCCGACCCGTGCGACGTCCAGCAGGGCGTGAGCTGCGTCGACTCGTTCGAGGTAGGTGTGCCCGCCCGGGGTTCCGAGGCCCACGTAGTCGGTGGCGGCGACGGCGTATCCGGCGAGGAGGAGCGGCAGGACAGCGGGGGAGGACCCGACGGTTCCCAGCACTGCCGAACCGGCGCATCGGTCGGCCATCCCGGATGTTCCCGGGGCGTAGGCGATCACGGGCCTCGGCCCTGGCCCCGGCCAGGGTGCGGTCGGTGTCATCGTGTATCCGGAGACTGCCGTCGGATGACCCTGAGTGTTCGTGGTGCGGTACAGAATTCGGTCGATATCCAGGCCGAGTCCGTCGCCGAGCGGTGGTCCGACGCGGATCGATCGGACTACTTCGCCGTCTGCCCGCGTGGCGATGTCGGGAACGGGTGCGGAGTAGAAGTCGGTGAGTGGATCGGCCTGAGCGGGGGCCGCCCCCAACGAGGTCACGAGGAGGGCGATGAGCACCGTGCACCGGATTCGAGTCACAGCCGTCACCGTAATGCGGACGGACCGAAGTCGCAGGCCAACGACGCGCCCATTCTTGCAAGCGAGAGGGGCGGCAGAACTTCGCACCCAACAGGTGAGGCGTACGCCATGGGCGATGCGCTTGACTGACGGGCGTGCCCCTCGACTCGAAGCCGGCCCGCGCCGGACTGGTGTTGTTCGTCCTGATCCTGGTCGCCGCCGTGGCGAACTTGAATCTTGCCGTTGCGAACGTGGCGTTGCCGGAGATCGGTCGGGACTTCGACGCGAGCCAGACGCAGCTCAACCTGATCGCCGTTGCCTATTCGCTCGGGCTGGCGGCGTCGGTGCTGTATCTCGGCGCGCTCGGTGACCGCTACGGCCGCAAGATGCTTCTGGTGCTGGGCATGGCGTTGTCGGTGCCTGCCTGTGTGATCGCTGGATTCGCGCCGAACTTCGAGGTGCTCTTCGGCGCACGACTTCTGGGCGGCGTGTCGGCGGGCCTGGCCTATCCGACGACGCTGGCCTTGATCACGGCGTTGTGGTCGGGGCCGGCGCGGACCAAGGCCATTGCACTGTGGTCCGCACTGGGCGGTGCCCTGTCCGCACTGGGGCCGCTGCTGTCCGGGGCGCTGCTCGAGAAATTTCACTGGGGTGCAGTGTTTCTCGTGACGCTTCCGCTGGCCGGACTGGCGTTGGTGCTGGCTGCCGTGCTCGTACCGTCCCATGTCAACGAGACCACCGACCCGGTGGACAACCTCGGCGGCATGGTGTCCGTGGTGTTCATCGCGGCGCTCGTGCTGAGCATCAACTTCGCGCCGGTCGACGGCAAAGGGACACTCGCGATCGGGCTAGGGGCGATAGCCCTGGCGGCGGGAGCGGTGTTCGTGCTGCGGCAGTCACGTGCCGAGTTCCCGCTGTACGACCTGTCCATCGCTCGCCGCAAGACCTTCTGGGCGGCAGCGCTCGCGGGCATCATCGTCTTCGGATCGCTCATGGGGGTCATCTTCGTCGGGCAGCAATTCCTGCAGAACGTGCTCGAGTACTCCACTCTGCAAGCTGGGGCGTCGACGCTTCCCGCGGCTGCCGCCATGGTTCTCGTCGCACCCCAGTCGGCGAAGCTGGTCGAGTCGAAGGGGTCGAGGTTCACGCTGCTGCTCGGCTACCTGTTCATCGTTCTCGGTCTCGTCGTCGCGTGGGCGACGTGGAAGGAGAACGTCTCGTACCTGTTCGTCGCGTTGAGCTACGTGATGCTCGGAATCGGCGTCGGGTTCGCCGGTACCCCGGCGTCGCGCTCGTTGACGGGGTCGGTGCCTGTCGATCGGGCAGGAATGGCGTCGGGAACGGCGGATCTGCAACGCGATCTGGGCGGCGCGATCATGCAGTCGACGCTCGGGGCCCTGCTGACGGCGGGCTATGCCGCGTCGTTGACGTCCGCGATCGCGAATTCGCCGCAGGCGAGCCAGGTAGGTACGGAGACTCAGTCGATCCTGACGAAGTCCTTCTCGTCCGCGGCCGACATGGCCGAGCGGTATCCGCAGTACGGCGATCAGATCATCGACGCCGCGAGGCAAGCGTTTCTCGACGGTGACCAACGGTCGTATGCGGCTGCGATCGCGGTCGTGGTCGTCGGTGCAGTCCTCGTGTTCTTCGCCTTCCCTGGTCACGACGAGGAGAAAAAGCTTCTGGCTCACTATCATTCCCAGGACAGCGAGAGTCGGCAGGAATGAATCGCTAGCCTGGAAGCGTGCGGCCCTGCCGTCCGGCCGGGCGCATGTCGAGAGGAGTCAGACGCTATGCCCACACGTACTTCGCGCACTGCATGGAACGGAACTCTGGAAGCCGGTTCGGGTCAGGTGGAGCTCACCAGTTCCGGTGCAGCAACGTTCGACGTCTCGTTTCCCAAGCGTGCTGCCGAGAACGCCGACGGCACAACCAGTCCGGAAGAGCTGATCGCTGCGGCGCACTCGTCGTGCTACGCAATGCAGCTGTCCGCCCTCATCGCGGAGGCGGGTGGCACGCCGCAGAGTCTCGAGGTCAAGGCCGAGGTCTCTCTCGGACCGGACGACCCAGGGTTCAAGCTGACGGGGATCGTGTTGACCGTTCGTGGTGAGGTCGACGGCCTCGACGCCGAGGGCTTCGCGAAGGCAGCGCAGGCCGCGAAGGAGACATGCCCGGTCAGCAAAGCTCTCACCGGTGTGGAGATCACCCTCGATGCGGCGCTCGAGTCCTGACGGCCGACTACAGAACGAAAACGGGCTGATCGCCCGAAATTGTGACCTGTCACTGCCGAAGTAAGGGAGGCTAGGTAACCTTCCAACCGTCGTGTCTGAGATCCTGGACAAGTCGAGCAATCCGACCGGCAAACGGCTTCGAATGTTGGTCGTACGCCTGACGCGATTCGAACAAACGGACACGACGGTGGTTGGGGACCCGGAAAGGACTCACTCGGGGCATGAGGTGGTCGAGTTTCCTGTCGGTAGGGCTGGTGGGTACCGGCGTCTACCTGTGGCTGCCGAGCGGGTTGCCCAAGATCTTGGTCTACGCGCTGATCACCGCCGCCTGCGTCACATTGTTCGCTTGCGTCAACAAGCATCGGATCCTCGCCAATCGAACCACCTGGTTCTTCCTGCTCATGGGCCTCGTGGCGTGGGGTCTGGGCGACCTGATCACTGCGGTGTACTTGCTGGACGGCCATACCGTGCCGATGGTGTCGCCGGCCGACGCTGCCTACCTCGTCGGACACGCGGCATTCATCGTCGGCGTACTGGCAATCCACGACGACACGGGCCACCGCGTTCTCCGGTTGGAGGATGCACTGGAGGGGCTGATCGTCGCCACCGGTGTAGGGCTGGCGGCGTGGATCTTCGTCGTCGGCAGCCGCCCCGACATTGCCCTCGGATTCGACGTTTTCGCCGAGTACTGGCCCGTGGTGGTCTACACGACCGCCGACGGGTTCGTCGTCTCGTTGCTCGTCATCCTGCTGTTGTCCAAGAGGGCGCGAACACTGCCGTTCGCGATGACGGCGACGGGGTTCGGGACGTTCGCGGTGTCGGCCTGGATCAACTTCGTCGCCGTCGAGAGGTTCGAGTTCCGCGACACGAGCGTGGTCAGCGCGGGGTGGCTCATCGGGTACATCCTCCTCACATCGGCAGCACTGTATCCGCCGCAGAGGCTCTGGACGGTGCCCGACGACCAACCGAGACGAGTCATCGAGCGCACACGTCTCGTCGGACTCAGCGCCGGAATCCTGATGTCGCCTGTGGTGATGGGCATCGAACTCGTGCGCGGCGTGCCGGTCTCCGAGTGGGGGTGGGTCGTGTTCGGCTCCTCGGTGCTCGCCGTCGTGCTGGTCGCGGCCCGCATGGCATGTTTCCTCGCGACGCTGCGCAGGCAGGCCGAAGCCTTGTCCATTGCCGCGGTGTCGGATCCAGTGACGGGGTTGGCCAACCGTCGCCACCTCGAAGAACTTCTCGACCGCTCACTCGCCGACGCCGGTACCTGCGGTGTCGTCGTGTTCGTCGTCGATATCGACCGCTTCGCTCAGATCAACGAGACCTTCGGCTATCCGGTCGGGGATCGCGTGCTCCGTGAGATCGGGCAGAGGTTGTCGGCGGCAGCGGCGAGCGATTCGGTCGTCGGGCGTCTCGGTGGCGATCAGTTCGTGGTGTCCATGGCCGCGGACCGGTTGGTCGTCTCCACCTCGGCGGCAGCGGATCATCTTCGCAGCGCAGTGAGCGAGACGATGTTCGTTCGCGACATCAACGTGGCTCTGGATGCGACGGTCGGCGTCGTCGAGTCCTCGAAGCTCGCCGTCGTCGACGCCGAGGCACTCCTCCAGCACGCCCACGTCGCGCTCACCTTCGCCAAGCACGGTCACGAACGCTCGTCGCTGTACAGCCCGGCGATGGACTCCGACCGCCACGACCAGATGCGCCTGCTCGGGGAACTCGAAACCGCCATTCGCGAGCGCCAACTGCGGGTGTTCTTTCAGCCGTGCATGAATCTGAAGACCGGCCGGATCTCGGGAGTCGAAGCGCTACTGCGGTGGCAGCATCCGCGCGAGGGCCTCATTTCGCCCTGGTCGTTCCTCCCCGACGCGGAGCGCTCCGGCTTGCTGCCCTCGATCACCGCCTACGTCCTCGACGACGCGCTGGAATGCTGCAGCACCCTCCGCCGATCCCGGTCGGACTTCCGTGTGTCCGTCAACCTCTCGGTCCGCAATCTTCTGGACGCCACTCTGGTGGAGAACGTGGCCACCGCCCTGCAGTCCCATGGGGTTCCTGCATCGGCGGTGCAGTTCGAGGTCACCGAGACCACGGCCATGACCGACCCGCGTCGTTCCGTGGATTCGCTCATCGCTCTAAGGGATCTGGGTGTCTCACTCGCCATCGACGATTACGGAACCGGCTACAGCTCGCTGGCCTACCTGAGATCGTTGCCGGTCCAGACCCTCAAGATCGACAAATCGTTCGTCACGGCCATGAACAGTCAACCGACCAATGCGTCGATCGTGCGGTCGACCATCGATCTCGGCCGTAGCCTGGGAATGACCGTCGTCGCGGAGGGCGTCGAGGACGCCAAGACTCTCGACCGGCTGCGTGCACTCGGATGTGACGGAGCACAAGGGTTCCACATCGGGCATCCGGTCCCCGAGGAAGAACTGGAGGCCTCGATCGAGCGCATCGAGCGTCTCGTCGAGGTCGGCCGACCGAGCTCCGAAGCACCACAGTCACGGCCCTCGCCATCGGCTTCTCGCGTTGCGAAAGCCATCGGATCGGCAGCGAATCGAAACTGAACATCGAGGAGCCACAGGTCCCGGACTGGGTGGCCGAATTCGCCGCGATTGCCGAACGTTCGCCCGACGCGATGTACCTGCGGGGCGCGGACGGTGATGTGGCGTACGTCAATTCGGCCGGGTGGCAGCTCATCGGGGCAGGGTCGACCGGCGTCGAGTTCCGGGAAGCGCTGCGCGTCGCCGACGATGTGGACCCGGTCCTGCGGGCGATCGGTGCAGGTGGAGTCTGGACCGGAGACAGTGTCCTGCGGAACGTGAGTTCCGGCGCCGACATCCCGGTCTGGGTATCGGCGTTCGTCGTCACGGGGCGACATGCTCGGACGCCCGTCGTGGCTGTCGTCGCACGTGACCTCCGGGGACGGTTCGACGTCGAGTGCCGCCTTCGAGAAGCCGTCGCGGACGCCGCTGCCCATGCACGCGAGCAGCGGACCGTCGCAGACCTGAGTCGAACCGCGTTGACTGCCGGTCGGTCTCGTATTCTCGGCGAGGCGACCGACGCTGCCGCGGCGCTCGCTGGGATGGAATGCGCCGTCATTTTCGAGCCCAGCTCTCCGGATCGCTCCGAGTTGCTGGCTGTGTCCTACTCCGGTCCGAGCTCCCCTCCGGCCTCGATTCCGTTGTCCCGCTTGTCTCATGCGGGACTTGCCTTGCGCTCCGGCGTTCCGGTCACGTGCGCGGACCGGGACTCTGAAACCAGATTCCCGACGGATTTCATGGTGGCACGAGGTGTGTGCAGCGGTGCCGCCGTGATCATCGAAGGATCGGATGAGCCGTGGGGTGTGCTCGCGGTGTACAGCGCGGAGGCCGGGGATTTCAGCGACGGGGAGCTGGCCTACCTGCAGACGGTCGCGGGTGTGGTGTCCGCGGCCATGCGCAGGCAGGACCTGGAGACGGAACTGCGTCGTCGGATAGCGCACGATCCGTTGACCGGTCTGGCGAACAGGGTGCTCGTGCGTCAGCGCATCGCAGACGTCCGGGTCAACGGAAATCCCTGTCCGATAGCGGTTCTGGTGGTCGATCTGGACAATTTCAAAATGATCAACGACACCCTCGGTCATGCGGTCGGTGACCGAGCGCTCCAGTTCGTGGCGACTCTTCTCGCCGATGCCGTCGATCCAGGGGACACCGTGTCCAGGTTCGGCGGCGACGAGTTCGTCATCCTCCACCTGGGACCCGATCCTGTGGGTGTTGCGATGCGCATCCTCGAGGGACTCGCGGTGTCGTTCGGTATCGACGGCTTCGACATCACCGTCGCGGCCAGTATCGGCATCGCGGTGGACGAGAACTACACCGCCGACGCCGACGACCTGTTCCGGCGCGCCGACTCGGCGATGTACACCGCGAAGAAGTCACGAACGACGGGGTACGCGGTGCACGGGCAGTCGGACCCACGGCACATCTCAGCGCTCGGGAGTCACGTCCAACACGACCTCGAATTCGAGCAGTGAGGCACCCGAGGCGACCGGCTTCGCGCGTTCACCGGAATGAGCGGCCCTGGCAGGTCCCGACGCCCACTGCTGAAAGGCGTCTTCGGTCTCCCACTGCGTGACGACGAAGTAGCGGTCCTCGCCTTTGGTGGGACGGAGAAGTTGGAAGCCGAGGAAGCCGGGTGAACCCTCGACGGCGCCTGCTCGTGCAGCGAAGCGCTTCTCCAGCTCGGGGCCAGCGCCCTCGGGAACCTCGATTGCGTTGATCTTGACGACAGCCATGACGCCAGATTACCTGCGCGGCTACCATCGTCTTCGATGCTGCACGACGAGGGTGGAGACGGCCCGCCGATACTGCTGCTGCACGGGCTCATGGGCAGCTCCGGGACATGGCGGCGCGCCCTTCCCTGGCTGCGAGCACTCGGCCATGTTCATACGTACGACGCTCCGGGGCACCGGCGTCCGCCGCCGTCGACGCCCACCACCGAAGCGTTCGTCGAGGATCTGGCCGCGCACGCCGAGACTCTGGGCGGGGCAGCGGTGATCGGCCACTCGATGGGCTCCCTGCACGGATGGTGCCTGGCCGCTGCCCGGCCGGAACTGGTGACGGCTCTCGTGGTCGAGGACATCGCGCCGGACTTTCGTGGCAGGACGGCCGACGCCTGGGCCGCGATGATCAGGAACTGGCCGCAGCCGTTTCCGACGGAGGCCGCCGTCCTCGACTACTTCGGGGAGGTGGCGGGACGATACTTCCTGGATTCGTTCGCTCGGCGAGCCGACGGGTGGTACCTGCACGGTGAGGTAGCGACGTTCGAGGCCATCTCGTCGGAATGGGGAAGGCGGGACTTCTGGGCGGAGTGGGAAGCCGTCGACGTGCCGTCGTTGCTTCTCGAAGGTGAGTTCGGAATCACACCCGACGGGCAGATGGCCGAGATGCACGCGCGGAACCCGAAGTCCGAGTACGTATTCGTGCCCGGCGCGACGCACTTGATTCACGACGAGTCACCGCAGACCTACCAGGAGGCGGTGACGAGCTTCCTGACCGCACTACGATGACGCGAATGTCGTCGGCGAAGCTCAACGGAATCGAAATCGACTACGAGGTCACGGGCTCCGGCCCCCTCGTGGTCCTGGTGATGGGAACCGGCAGCCCGGGGCGAGTGTGGAAAGCGCATCAGGTGCCCGCGCTGGTGACGGCCGGCTTCCAGGTCGTCACGTTCGACAACCGGGGGATCTCGCCCACGTTCGAGGCAGGCCGGCCCATGATGCTCGACGATCTCGTCGCCGACACGGCGGCGCTGATCGAGCATCTCGGGGGCATGCGGGCACGCGTCGTCGGTACGTCGATGGGGGCGCGCGTGACACAGGAGCTCGCGCTCGCCCGCCCCGACCTGGTCTCCCACGCCGTGATGATGGCGACGTACGGGCGGTCGTCGACGATGCAGAAAGCGTGGTCGCAGGCGGAACGCGATCTGTACGACGCCGGAATCACGCTCCCTGCGTCCTACCGTGCGGCGATGACAGCGATGAACAACTTTTCTCCCGCAACCCTGCGGAACGAGCAAGCGATCGCGGATTGGCTTGCCGTGCTGGAATTCTCGGCAGGGCAGCCGACTGCGGGCCGACGCGCACAGATCGGGCTGGAGATGCGCGCGGGCACCGAGCGGCTGACGGCGTATCGCAAGATCACCGCGAAATCGATGGTCATCGGATTCGCCGACGACCGACTGATCCCGGCACACCTCAGCCGTGAAGTGGCACAAGCAATTCCGGGAGCACGCTACGAGGAGATCCCGGACACCGGGCACTTCGGCTACCTCGAACGGCCCGACGTCGTCAACGCGGTCCTCGCGGATTTCCTCCGCTGATCAGCCTTCGCCCGCCAGACAGAACAGACCGGACTCGGTCTGTTCGACCAGACCGTCGAGCAGCAACGAATCCAATGCCCTGTCGCGCTGACCGGGATCGGTGAGCCAGACGATGTCCAACTGCGCACGTTCCACCGGGCCGGAACTCTCCCGCAGCACGGCCATCAGTTTTCCGCGGACCTGTCGGTCCGTGCCCACGAACTTCTGCACCTTCTTGGCCGGACCGGTGTAGGCCGGTCGTCCCGCGTCGATCCACGAACAATTCGGCAGTGGACACAGCAGACAGGCTGGGTTCTTCGCCGTGCAGATCAGCGCGCCGAGTTCCATCACCGCCGCCGAGTAACGCGCTGCGCGTGCCCTCGGCCGAGGGAGCAGGGCGTCGACATCCGCGAGATCACGCGTCGTCGACGGATTTCCCGGCTCCGCCTCGCCGTGCACAGCACGGGCGACGACACGACGAACGTTGGTGTCGACGACCGGGACTCGCTGGCCGTAGGCGAAACAGGCGACCGCACGTGCGGTGTACGCGCCGATGCCGGGCAGCCCCAGGAGAGTGTCGACGTCGGCGGGCACTACGTCACCGTGCTCGGACGCCAGGACCGACGCGCACTCGTGCAACCGCAGCGCCCGACGCGGATAGCCGAGCTTGCCCCAGGCCCGCAGAACCTCGGCTTGCGATGACGCCGCCATCTTCGACGGAACGGGCCACTTCCGAACCCATTCCTCCCAGATCGGCGCGACTCGTGACACCGGAGTCTGTTGGAGCATGATCTCGCTCATCAGTATCTGCCAGGCAGTCACGCCGGGCCGACGCCACGGCAGATCCCGTTCCTCGGCATCGAACCAGTTCAGCAGCGCTGTCGTATCGATGGGCACCTGTTCTCATCAGCCTTTCGTCCGCGCGACGGTCCGGTCGACGGACGGGCCGACGAGGGAACCTGACTCGCCGGTAGTCGGCGATCCATGCACAATGACGTACATGCCTGCCTCCAACCCAGCATCAGCATGGAAGTCTCTCAAAGAGGGTAACGAGCGTTTCGTCGCCGGCGCCCCCCTGCATCCCAGTCAGGGTATCGAGGACCGCACCCGACTCGCCGACGGTCAGAGCCCCCGCGCAATCCTGTTCGGCTGTGCGGACTCTCGCGTCGCCGCAGAAATCATCTTCGATCAGGGTCTCGGTGACATGTTCGTCGTCCGTACCGCAGGTCACACCGTCGACTCGTCGGTGCTCGGTTCGATCGAGTACGGCGTCGCAGTGCTCGGCGCGCACCTCATCGTCGTCCTCGGCCACGACAAGTGCGGCGCAGTCAGGGCCACCACCGACGCACTCGATTCCGGTGACATCCCCGGCGGTTACATCCGCGACGTCGTCGAGCGCGTCACGCCGTCGGTCCTGTCGGCCAGGCGCGACGGATACACCGACGTCGACGATTTCATGGCCCGCCACGTCGAGGAAACGGGCAATCTGCTCATGCAGCGGTCCCGAATCATCGCGGAAAAAGTCGAATCGGGCGAAGCCGCCATCGTCGGACTGACCTACAAGTTGTCGGAGGGAAGTGCCCGGTTGCGAGAGGTCATCGGCGACATCGGCGAGAAGCCCTGACGGCAAATACCCAGGTCCGACGCGACACGCCGTATGTGCTTGCGGGATGGCTGAGCTACCGCCAATTACGGTAGTTCTGTGTTGCAACCAACCGGGCCGCTGCCTCCCGAAATCTATTGGCGTCGTCGCGCACTCGCCATCGGTGCCGCCGTCGTCGTGCTCGGTTTGATCGTGTGGTTCATCAGCTCGCTCGGTGGTGGTGACGACGATCAGCAGACCCAGCCTGCGGGTGTCGTGTCGAGCGCAAGCCCGTCGACCACGACCCCGTCGTCGACGAGCTCGCAGCAGCAGGCATCCGCATCGGACGGCGGCTCGGGTGGATCCGGTGGTTCGGGTGGATCCGGCGGCTCCGGCGGCGGCACTCCCGCGTCATCGGGCGCCTCGGGAACTTCCGCAGCTCCCGCGGCGGATCTCCCGGTCGCCACCAATCAGTGCGCGGATCAGAGCCTCGCGATCAAGGCGACGCCGGACAAGGCGACGTACCGAATCGGCGAAGAGCCCGGATTCACCGTCGTCATCACCAACATCAGCTCGACGGAATGCCAACGCGACGTCGGTGCCGGTCTGCAGCAGGCCCTGGTGTTCACCCTCGACGATCAGCGGATCTGGTCCAACACCGACTGCTTCCCGGACGCCCAGTCGGATCTGCGGTCCTTCAAGCCGGGTGAGCAGGCAGGGTTCACGGTCAAGTGGTCGGGAACCAATTCGGTTCCCGGTTGCGGTGAGGAACGCGTCCCCGTCGGTGCCGGTTCCTACAAGGTGATCGCTCAGCTCGGTGAACTGCGCAGCTCACCGGAGCCGTTCAACATCACCACGTAGACGTCAGTCGAACGGCCCGGCGATGGAGGATTCGGCCAGCCGCGACAGGCCTTCTCGAATGTGCCGGGCCCAGAGGCCACCGATGCCCTCGACCGATTGCAGGTCGGCGGCAGTGGCCGCGAGAAGCCCCTGCAGTGTGCCGAAGGATGCGACCAGGCGGTGGATCTGGCTGAACTGCAGACGCGGTACTCGCGTCAGCACTCGGTAGCCGCGCGGGCTCATCGGAGTGTCGAGGGCCTCGATCGTCGCGGGGTAGCCGAACGCACGCGCCAACGTCGTCAGGTCGAGAAGATCGACGTCGGTCAGCTTGTCCAGAGCGCCGAGGGCACGCTCGACAGCTGCCGTGCCTGCAGGTTCCGTGCCTGCCAGGTAGTCCCGAACGACGAGTTGACGGTCGATGTCGTTGTCTCCGAGCAGCTCTTCCAGCTGCAGGGCCAATTGCCTTCCGTCCGTGCCGAGTTCGAGAACGTTCTGTTCGATCTCCACCGACACGCGTCGCACCATCTCGAGCCTCTGTGCGACGGTCAACGCGTCCCGCAGCGTCACGAAATCCTCGATCTCGACTACCGACAGTTGCCGGGTGTTGTCGTCGAGACGTGCTTTGTAGCGTTCGAGTGTCGCGACGGCCTGGTTGGCGCGCGATTGAATTGTCGCGGACCCTTCGACGACATGCCGGATACCGGCGACGTAGACGCTGACGATGCTCATCGACTGGCTGACGGAGACGACCGGGTAGCCGGTCTGCATCGCGGTTCGCTCCGCCGCGCGGTGCCGGGTACCGGATTCCACGGTCGGGATCTTGTGATCGGGGACCAGCTGAACGTTGGATCGTACGATCCGCTTACCGTCGGTGGACAACACGACGGCACCGTCCATCTTCGACAGTTCCCGCAGCCTCGTCGGCGCGAACTCGACGTCCAGTTCGAACCCGCCGTCGCAGATGGCTTCCACTTCGTCGTCGTACCCGAGCACGATCAGCCCGCCGGTACGGCCCCTCAGGATGCGTTCGAGCCCGTCACGCAGCGCAGTGCCGGGGGCAAGGCGGGCAATGGTCTCCCGGAGCACGGGGGACGTCGGCTCGCCGCGTGTCGAGTCGGTCATGCTCATCCCCTCGTCGATGTCGGCGTTCACGGATGCAGGGGTGATGCGTGTCCTGCAGGGAAGAGGTTACGGGAGCGGGAGTGGAGCCTGCGGAATGACCCGAATTTGCGTGCCTGCTAGCGAGAGCGGGGACGGACGGAGGTCAGGGCGTCGGCGAGGTTGGTGACTGTTCTGACTTTCATTCCGGCGGGCATCGGGTCGTCGTGTGGAGGGGTGATGGCGTGGGTGAAGCCGAGGCGTGCCGCTTCGGCGAGTCTTCGGCCGAGGCCGGACACGCGGCGGATTTCGCCTGCGAGGCCGACTTCGCCCAGGATCACGAGGCCGGGATCGAGTGGCACGTTGTTGACGCCGGATGCGACGGCGGCGGCGAGGGCCAGGTCCACGGCGGGTTCGGTGGTTTTCATGCCTCCGACCGTGGCGGCGTAGACCTCGCTCTTGGCGATCTTGAGGCCGCAGTGTTTCTCGAGGACCGCGAGGATCATTGCGACGCGGGCGGAGTCGAGGCCGCTGACGGCGCGTCTCGGTGACGGCATGTGGGTTTCGACGACGAGTGCCTGCAGTTCGGCGAGCAGGGGGCGTTTGCCGTCCATGGTGACGGTGACCGCCGTGCCTGCGACGGATTCCGTCCGGTGGTGCAGGAACAGCCCGGATGGGTCGGAGATGCCGACGATGCCCGTCTCGCGCAGTTCGAAGCAGCCGACCTCGTCGGATGCGCCGAATCTGTTCTTGACGCCTCGGATCATCCGCAGGGTGGAGTGTTTGTCGCCTTCGAAGTGGAGGACGACGTCGACGAGGTGTTCGAGGGACCTCGGTCCTGCCACCGCGCCGTCCTTGGTGACGTGACCGATGAGCAGTACCGCGACTCCGGTCGTCTTGGCGAGCGAGGTCAATGCACTGGTGATGGCGCGTACCTGGGTGACTCCGCCGATGACTCCGTCGACATCGGCGGCGAGCATCGTCTGCACCGAGTCGACGATGAGCAGGCTGGGTTTGACCTGCTCCACGTGCCCGAACACCGTGGCGAGGTCCGATTCGGCGGCGAGGAACACGCGTTCGTGGACAGCGCCGGTGCGATCGGCACGCAGACGTACCTGCCCGGCGGACTCCTCACCCGTCACGTACAGGGCACGCCTGTCCTCACCCGTCCGTGCCCACCGATGCACGACCTCGAGAAGCAGCGTCGATTTTCCGACGCCCGGCTCGCCGGCGAGCAGTACGACGGATCCGGGTACGAGCCCGCCCCCGAGAACCCGGTCGAACTCGCCGATGCCGGTGGAATTGGCCTGGGACGTCGTGCTGCTGATCTGGGTGATCGCGGCAGCGGGCGACGTCGGGATCATCGGCGCGAGCGTCGAGCGTGTGTTCCCGGCTCCGAGGCCGGACGCGCCTGCTCGGCTGGCGACGGGTGCGAGGACCGTGGCCTCATCCATCGAACCCCAGCTACCGCACTCCGGGCAGCGCCCCACCCACTTGGCGACGGTGTGGTGACAGGCCGAACAGCGGTAGTTGGACTTCAGTTTGGCCACGGGAGAAGACTAGAGGTGACCACCGACATCGAATTCGTCGAAGATCAGTTGTTGCCGTCCGCGCCTTCTTCGACCTGAGTCTCGACGACGCTCTGCTCCGCTTCCGCAGCTTCGCCGTGCAGCTCCGCCTCGACGGGGGACTTGTCGGAGACGTTGCGCTCGAGGACCTGACCGGCGTCGACCGGAACGAGAAGCTCCACGTCGCCCGCGTCTTCGAAGGTGAAGGTGATCGGAACGGTCAGGCCCGGGCGAACTTCCTCGCCGATGCCGTTGAGTTCGACGACGATGAACTGGAGCGGGATGTCGGGGTTGGTGGCCTCGTTGTCCACGGGCGTACCGGCGCCGAGTGCGGTCAGGGGCGCGATCTCGGTGCCACCCGGCTCTTCGCCGACGGTGATCGACGACGCGGCGGTCGTGGAGATGCGCGTCAGTGTGTCTGCGTTTGCAGGGCTGTTGTTGACGGCGATGAAACCGAGCTCGACCTTGCCGCCTGCCTCGATCGAGTACTCCTCGGTCTGCGGGTAGACGACGTGGACGTTGCGCAGCGAGATGTCACCGATATCGGCGGAGTTCCCGTTGACGGCGGACACCTGCGTCGCCGTCTGCGAGATCTGGCCTGCGCCGCACGCGGACAGTGCAAGTACACCGCCGGCTGCGAGGGCGACAACGGCTGCCAGTCGCTTTCCGGGGCGTACCGCAGGCTCCAGGCTGGTACTGGTCTTCGGGTTCGCGGTCGCAGCAATGAACGCAGTCACTTCGTCGTCCTCCAGGTGTGGCCGGTGTCGATGGCGCGGGCGAGGCGGCTGCGTCGTTCAGCCGATTCGTCGGGTCCACTAGGCAGAGTAGTAGTCAGCCCGCGGCGATGGATCGCTGGGGCGCGAACACGCTGTCCGATTGTCGACGTATCGGCGTGTCGGCGGGTGTCGATCGCATGCTCAGGGCGGTGGGAAAGCGCTGCTCCGTGTCGTCTGCGCCACATGATGGAGGGAGGCGAATCGGGGGTCGAGGCCGGAGCCCGCGGGGCGACTCGAGACGCCGGCACTGCACGTCCAGACGCCCATGTCAACCCCTGCCGAGTCTGCTCTGCGCCCCTGACCTGCGCCGTTGATCCGGGCGCGTGGTAAACTGGGAAAATCGAAAGGGGCACGGGACACATGATTTTCAAGGTCGGAGACACCGTCGTTTACCCCCATCACGGAGCGGCGCTGATCGAAGCGATAGAGACCCGCACCATCAAGGGTGAACCGAAAGAGTATCTAGTTCTCAAAGTAGCTCAGGGCGATCTCACCGTTCGAGTTCCTGCAGACAACGCCGAATACGTCGGCGTTCGCGACGTAGTAGGACAAGAAGGACTGGACAAGGTGTTCCAGGTTCTTCGTGCGCCGCATACCGAAGAGCCCACCAACTGGTCCCGTCGATACAAGGCGAACCTCGAGAAGCTTGCTTCGGGCGACGTCAACAAGGTTGCCGAGGTCGTCCGTGACCTCTGGCGGCGTGAGCAGGATCGTGGATTGTCCGCAGGCGAGAAGCGCATGCTGGCCAAGGCCCGTCAGATCCTCGTCGGAGAATTGGCTCTGGCCGAGGGAACCGACCAGGCCAAGGCGGACACCATGCTGGACGAAGTACTCGCCGCAGCATCCTGATCACCAGCGACATCACGGTGACAGGATCCACCACGGGTTCCGTCGTCGCACTGGTTCCGGCGGCGGGGCAGGGCCTACGTCTACAACAGGGCCTGCCCAAAGCCTTCGTGTCAGTGGGTGGCACCACACTTCTTCGACGTTCGGTCGACGGCCTGATCGCATCAGGATCCGTCGACCGAATCGTCGTGATGGTGCCCGAAGAACTGGTAGAGCACACACGTGAACTGTTCGCGGACGTCACCGTGGTTGCCGGCGCGGCAGAACGCACCGACACCGTCGCCGTCGGACTGAAAGCCGCCGAGGACGCGGACATCGTGCTCGTACACGACGCCGCCCGCGCACTGACCCCGCCGTCGCTGATCGCACGCGTCGTCGCCGAGGTGCGAGCAGGCCGCGACGCCGTCGTACCCGCACTTCCGGTAGCCGACACCATCAAGACCGTCGACCTCATGGGCGCGGTTCTGGGTACCCCCGAGCGCAGCGGACTGCGCGCGATACAGACGCCACAGGGATTCCGTGCCGACATTCTGCGCCGCGCCTACGCCGAATTCTCCGGCATCGCCACCGACGACGCAGGTTTGGTGGAACGTCTGGGCGGCACCGTCCACACCATCGTCGGTGACGCTCTTGCATTCAAGATCACCACTCCGCACGACCTTCTTCTTGCGGAAGCCATCGTCGGGCGGGAGAACTCATGAGAGTCGGGATAGGCACCGACGTCCACCCCATCGCGAAAGGCCGACCGTGCTGGCTGGCGGGCCTCGAGTTCGCCGATGCCGACGGTCTGGACGGGCACTCCGACGGTGACGTTGCTTCGCATGCGTTGTGCGATGCACTGCTGTCCGCAGCTGGACTCGGTGACCTGGGCTCGGTGTTCGGCACCGGCCGCCCGGAGTGGGACGGCGTCAGCGGAGCTGCGATGCTGGCCGAGGTCCGACGCTTGCTGACGGAGAACGGATTCTCCATCGGTAACGCTGCCGTGCAGATCATCGGTAACAGGCCCAAGATCGGCCCTCGGCGGGTGGAGGCGCAGGAAGTGTTGTCCGCGGTACTCGGGGCACCCGTGTCGGTATCGGCGACCACCACCGACGGTTTGGGATTGACCGGTCGCGGCGAGGGAATTGCCGCCGTCGCGACAGCACTTGTCATGAGCGAGTAAATGCACCGGTAGGATTGCTGGTCGTGACCCTTCACCTGTACGACACCGAGACGAGGGCCCTGCGGGAATTCTCCCCCTTGGTCGCTGGCCATGCTTCGGTGTACCTGTGCGGGGCAACGGTTCAGGGTGAACCACACATCGGCCACGTTCGTAGCGGCGTCGCGTTCGACGTCCTGCGTCGCTGGCTGTCGGCGCACGACTACGACGTCGCATTCATCCGCAACGTCACCGACATCGACGACAAAATCCTGAACAAGGCACGCGACGCGGGCCGTCCGTGGTGGGAGTGGGCCGCGACGTTCGAGCGGTCCTTCACGTGGGCGTACGACAAGCTGGGTGTGCTGCCGCCGTCGGCAGAGCCGCGCGCGACCGGGCACATCACGCAGATGATCGAACTGATCGAGCGTCTGATCGCATCCGGTCACGCCTACGCCGCCGACGGTGACGTCTACTTCGACGTCGTCAGCTTCCCTGATTACGGTGCACTGTCCGGCCATAAGCTCGACGACGTCCATCAGGGCGAGAGCGTCGGCGCAGGCAAGCGGGATCCTCGCGATTTCACGCTGTGGAAGGCCGCGAAACCCGGTGAGCCGTCGTGGCCGACGCCGTGGGGTCGCGGTCGGCCCGGTTGGCACCTCGAATGCTCCGCGATGTGCGAGGCGTACCTCGGCTCCGACTTCGACATCCATTGTGGCGGTCTGGATCTGGTGTTCCCGCACCACGAGAACGAGCGTGCCCAGAGCAAAGCGGCCGGTGACGGCTTCAGCCGGTACTGGCTGCACAACGGGTGGGTGACGATGGGCGGCGAGAAGATGTCCAAGTCGCTCGGCAACGTGCTGTCGGTACCCAACGTACTCAAAAATGTTCGGCCGCAAGAGCTTCGGTACTACCTCGGCAGCGCGCACTACCGGTCGATGCTCGAGTATTCGGACAACGCATTACAGACCGCAGCGGTCACGTACCGAGGCATCGAAGGGTTCGTCAAACGGACTGTCGAACGCGCAGGCGATGTTCCGCTCGGAACGTGGACCGAGGACTTCGCCGCGGCATTGAACGACGACCTCGGAGTGCCCAAGGCTTTGGCTGCCGTCCATGCGACGGTCAAGGCAGGCAACAGCGCCCTCGAAAGCGGCGACCTCGTAGGCGCCGTCGAGCAGGCTTCGAAAGTGCGGGCCATGCTGTCGATCCTCGGCGTGGACCCGCTCGATGCACACTGGTCGTCGGAGGCAAGCGACAACGACGCAGTCGTCGGTGCGCTGGGTGTGCTCGTCGATGCAGAGTTGCAGCGACGCGCGCAGGCGAAGATCGACAAGGACTGGCCGACGGCGGACGCGATACGCGACCGCCTCGCCAAGGCCGGGATAGATGTGACAGATACCCCGGGCGGGCCGGAATGGACCGTCGGGGCAACGAGCAGTACCGACGAAGCAGGGCAGTGATGGCAGGCAATTCCAGTAGGCGCGGCGCAGTACGCAAGTCAGGCACCAAGAAGGGCCAGGTCGCCGGATCCGGTGGCAACCGTCGCCGGGGCCTCGAAGGGCGTGGCGCGACCCCTCCGGCCGAGGCCAGGACCAAGCATCCGGCGTCGCGCAGAGCGAAGCTCGCGGACAAGGCCGCCCAGAACAGCGGCGGCAGGAACGGCGGCGGTCGTCAGGGTGGTGGACGCGTTGCCAGCCGCAAGAACGACGACGGACCCGAGGTCGTACTCGGCCGCAACCCCGTCGTCGAATGCCTCCGCGCCGGCGTCCCCGCCACAGCGCTGTGGGTGGCCGTCGGAACGGACAGCGACGAACGACTGAAGGAAAGCGTTCAGCGTGCGGCAGACGCCGGCATCTCCATTCTCGAGGTGCCGCGGTCGGACCTGGACAAATTGAGCGCCAACGGTCTACATCAGGGCCTGGCCCTGCAGGTGCCGCCATACCGCTACGCGCACCCCGATGACCTCATCGGCAACGCTCGCGCTCAGCAGGAACCCGCACTGCTGGTTGCCCTCGACAACATCACCGACCCGCGAAACCTCGGTGCCGTCGTCCGGTCCGTCGCCGCGTTCGGAGGCCACGGCGTCGTCATTCCGCAGCGCCGAAGCGCAAGCGTGTCCGCCGTCGCGTGGCGCACCAGCGCCGGTGCCGCAGCCCGCCTGCCGGTCGCGCGCGCAACCAACCTGACGCGCACACTCAAGGACTGGCAGACCAAGGGCGTCACCATCGTCGGCCTCGACGCCGAGGGTGACACCACGCTCGACAACTTCGACGCCAGCGGCCCCGTCGCCATCGTCGTCGGATCCGAGGGCAAGGGGCTGTCCCGTCTCGTTCGCGAGACGTGCGATTCCATCCTGTCCATCCCGATGGCCGGGCCGGTGGAGTCCTTGAATGCCTCCGTGGCGGCCGGAGTCGTGCTGGCCGACATCGCACGGCAGCGCAGGCTTTGACCACACGGCTCTGAGCAGACTGGTAGGTTAGGCACACCTTAGAGAGGGTGTGTCGAATGATGTCGAAGAAGTCACGGCTGTTCGCCGGTGTCGCGACGGCCGGGCTGTTGCTCGGATCGGTCGCATGTTCGTCGGAGTCCGCTCCCGATGCGGCGAGCGACACCAGATCCGTCGTCCACAAGCTGGGTACCACCGAGGTACCCGTGGACCCGGAGCGCATCGTCACCGTCGGGTACTCGGATCAAGACACTCTGCTCGCATTCGGTGAGGTCCCGGTCGGAGTCACCGACTGGTACGGCGACTATCCGGATGCGACGTGGCCGTGGGCGCAGGATGCCCTCGGCGACGCACACCCCGAGGTGTTGAACCGGGGCCAGTTCACCGGTGCAGCCAACATCGATTTCGAGGGCATAGCGAAGCTCGAACCGGACCTGATCATGGCGCAGTACATCGATGTGAGCACCGACGCCTACGCCAGGCTTTCGGAGATCGCACCTACGGTGACGGGCTCGCCCGACTATCCGGATTTCGGTATGCCCTGGCAGGAAAGCGTGCGTCTCGTCGGCGACACGCTGGGCGAGGCCGACAGAGCTGCTGAGCTCGTCACGAGCGTCGACGCCGAACTCAGCGAGCAGCGAGAGGCCCACCCCGAATTCGAAGGAAAGACGGTAGCGGTGGTCGAATCGGGTGAGCCCGGTTCGTTCTGGGTGCGGTCACCCAACGATCAGCGATCCCGCCTGCTCACCTCGCTCGGATTCGTCATCCCGCAGCAGATCACAGACCTTGCAGGGGATCTGGATGCATTCGAGATCAGCACGGAACAACTCGGGATGCTCGACCTCGACGTCCTGGTGTGGAACACCGGGAGCACCGAAGGCACGAGCGACCGGATCAGAGCGACACCCACCTATCAGGTGCTGAACGTGGCCAAGGACGGGCGGGACGTTTTCGTCGACGACCCCATCGTCTCCGGCGCCCTCACGTGGGGCACCGTCCTCAGTCTTCCGTTCGCGATCGACGCGCTCGTCCCCGAGTTGGCGGCTGCAGCGTCGAAGTGATAGTCACGCCGAGCCTCTATCGAGAACTGAAGCGCACCGAGTCGCCCGGCCGTAGCTGCCCCAGCCGCGGAAGGTCGGCGTCGCGCACCACGCCGATCACCGGGTAACCCCCGGTGACGGGGTGGTCGGCCAGGAAGAGGACGGGTTTGCCGTCCGGTGGCACCTGCAGAGCCCCGATCACCATTCCCTCGCTGGGCAGTTCAGCGGAGTCGGTGCGTACCAGTGCGGTGTCGGCTTCGAGTCGTACGCCGACACGATCGGCGTCGGCGGTCACGGTCCACTGCTGCTCGAACAATACCGACGGATTTTCGAACCAGTCCGCGCGTGGACCCGGTACGATCCCGATCGGCCCGGATGATCTGACTTGCGGCGCCAGTACTGTTGCCGGCCAATCGGATACGTCGTCGCCGATCGCCAGGATGGTGCCTGTCTCGATCGGCGGAGGTCCCAGGCCTGACATCGTGTCGGTCGAGCGGCTGCCGAGAACCTTCGGGACGTCGACGCCACCGCGCACGGCCAGGTAGGTCCGAAGCCCCGACGTCGGTGTGCCCAGGCTCAATTCGTCACCGTCGTTCAGAACGAGCGTGCACTCCATGCCGTCGGAGATGCCGCCGACCGTCACCGGACACTCCGCACCGACGACGGCGACGACCACCTGTCCACGCGCCCGCACTCGGAGGCCGCCGAAGGTTGCTTCGAGGGTGGCGGCGTGGACGGTGTTTCCGACGAGGCGGTTTGCGGCGTCGTGTGCTGCCCGGTCGGCCGCGCCGGACCAGCCGACGCCCATTCCCGAATGCCCGGGCCGACCGCGATCTTGGACGGTGCACAGAGGACCCGGTGTGAGGACTTCGAGGGAAGTCACCGTTGTTCGAACCGAACTGTGACGCCCGGCCGGAGCAATGCAGGTGGATCACGATCGACGTCCCACAGCACGGCGTCGGTTCGGCCGATCAACTGCCACCCGCCCGGCGAACTTCGTGGGTACACGCCGGAGAATTCACCGGCAAGTCCGACGGACCCGGCGGGCACCGTCGTACGCGGTGTGGTTCTCCGTGGCACGGTCAAGCGGTCGTCCTGGCCGACCAGATAGCCGAATCCCGGTGCGAAACCGCCGAATGCGACCGTCCACGTCTGCTCGGTGTGCGCCTCGACGACCTCGGCGACCGTCAAGCCGGTGACCTCGGCGACGTCGCCCAAGTCCTCGCCGTCGTAGGTGACGGCTACGACGACGGTGTCGGTATCGTCCTCGATCTCCTGGGCGGATGGTTCTGTGCTGCGAACCCAGGCGAGTACGTCGTCTCGATGTCCGTTGTGTCGGATCAGAACTGTGGTTGTTGCGGGAACGAGGTCTACCACCGAGTCGATCCGCGATGCCGCCAACGACCGATAGTTCGCCATGGCGTCGGCGAGATCTGTGTATTCGACGAGCACTGCCCGGTCCCCGGCGTCGCGGACGATCATCGGACGAACGCGACGACGTCGATGTCGTTGTCGGACAGTATCTTCTGCACGGCTACCGTCATCTCGACGGCGCTGGGAGAGTCCCCGTGGACGCACACCGATTCCGCGTCGATCCGTACGGTGGACCCGTCGATCGCCTCGACCGTGCCCTCCTGCACCAAGCGCAGCACTCGCCTCGCCACTTCGGTGGGATCGGACAGGACCGCACCGGCTTCTCGCCTCGACACCAGTTCTCCCGACGGTGTGTACGCGCGGTCCGCGAACGCCTCGCTCACCGTGCGAAGTCCGGCCTGGCTCGCTTCCTCGAGGAACATCGAGCCGGGAAGCCCCAGAACCGGAAGCGCAGGATCGTAGGTGCGGACGGCACCGACGACGGCGCGCGCCTGCTCGCGATGGCCGACGATCGCGTTGTACAGCGCACCGTGCGGCTTGACGTAGGAGACAGCGGAACCCGCGGCACGAGCGAGACCGTCCAGTGCGCCGATCTGATACAGCACGTCCGCGATCAGATCGGCCGGTTCCATGTCGACGAAACGCCTGCCGAAGCCGGCGAGGTCGCGATACCCGACCTGAGCGCCGATGCGTACTGCGTTGTCGACCGCGGCCCGGCACGTCGTCAGAATCGTCGTCGGGTCACCCGCATGGAAACCACACGCGACGTTCGCGCTCGTGACGAGGGCCAGCATGGCGTCGTCGTCACCGAGCTTCCACGTGCCGAAGCTCTCGCCTAGGTCGGAATTCAAATCGATGGAAGGCATCGTGGACGATTCTATGCGGCCCGAGGTGACCGAACGGCACATTCGCTCCGAGGTTCAGGACCGGTGAACCGGATCAGACGAGAACGCGCCCCGAGTTCGACTTTCGACGAGAGCCGACAGCTCGGCAGACCAGGTAGATCACGAACGAGATGGTGGTGACGAACGTCGAGACGGGCACACCGGGAGCGAGCGACAGCAGGATTCCGCCGACGGCTGCGGTCTCGGCGAACAGGATCGACAGAATGGTCGCCTTCAGCGGGCTCGCCGTGACGCGGGCAGCAGCAGCGGCGGGCGTGATCAGCAACGACAACACCAGAAGTGCTCCGACGATCTGGACGCCGAGCGCACAGGCGACACCGACGAGCACCGCGAACACGACCGACAGTGCACGCACCGGGACGCCGCGAGCCAGGGCGACTTCCGGGTCGGTGCTGGCGAACAACAACGGGCGGTAGACGACGGCCAACACGATCAGCACGACGACCGCGCAGATCAGCAGCAACTGCAGGCCGCTCTGCCCGACGCCGACGATCTGGCCGATGAGGAGCGAGAAGCTGGTTCCGGTTCGTCCTGGGTAGAGCCAGATGAAGAGAACCGACAATCCGAGACCGAAGGACATGATGACGCCGATGACGGAGTCGCGGTCGCGTGCCTTGGACCCCAGCAGCGCGAACATCACGGCGGCGACGACGGAACCCACGATGGCGCCGAGCCCGACGGTGATGCCCACCAGCAGTGCCGCCGATGCTCCCGTCAAGGACAGTTCACTCGAGCCGTGGACGGCGAACGCCCATTGCCTGCTGACGATGAGTGGTCCCAGTGCCCCGGCGAGAAGTCCGAGGATCGCGGCCGCGATGAGCGCCTGCTGGACGAAGTCGTACCCGAGCAAGTTGGCGGTGGAACTGAAATCGAGCATCTTCGAGAAGGCGTCGACGACTTTCTCGTTCATGAGACGTCCTCGGTCGGGGGGTGATGCGCACCTGCGGAGCCGAGTGCGTCGATGGAGTCTCCCGTTCCGACGACGACGAGGCGCCCGCGGACACGCAGAACCTCGACCTCGGTGCCGTAGAGCTCGGAGAGAACGTCGGTGGTCATGACCGTCGACGGTGTTCCGATGCGGAATTTGCCGTCGACGATGTAGACGATCCTGTCGACGAGGGGAAGGATCGGATTGATCTCGTGGGTGACGAACAGGACGGCGGTGTCGTGCTCGCGGCGTCGGCGATCGATCAGCTCGGACACCAGGCGTTGGTTGGCGAGGTCGAGGCTGAGGAGCGGTTCGTCGCACAGCAGCACCGACGGATCGCCGACGAGTGCCTGGGCGATGCGGAGCCGTTGCTGCTCGCCACCGGACATCGTTCCGACGGGTGCTCCGGCGAACGCGTTCGCGTCGACCTGGTCGATGGCGGACTGGACGATTCGCTTGCGTTCACGCATTCCGCGAAAGCCGACGCCCCATCGGTGCCCGTCCCATCCGAGCCCGACGAGATCGCGTCCACGCAGCGGCAACCCGTCGTCGATGCTGCGTTGTTGTGGGACGTAGCCGACGCCGGACTGGCCCCGACGGACGGGTGACCCGCCGATCGTCGCGGTGCCCGACGTCAGATGATTCTGACCGAGCAACACCTTGAGGAGCGAGGTTTTCCCCGACCCGTTGGGGCCGAGGATCGCGACGAATTCACCTGGCTCGACCTCGAGGTCGAGGTTCTGCCACAACGTGCGGTCGCCGAACGACAGCCCGGCGTCGCGCAGTTCTACAGCAGACATGGGGTACAGCTTTCCAGCACCCGGGTGGTCAGGCCCACTCAGGATGCACTGAGTGCGGCTTGCAGATCCTCGGCAGCTTTGGTCTGCCACTGGATGTATGTCTGGCCTTCCGGCAAGGTCTCGGTGACCTCGACGACAGGAATGTTCGCGGTCTCGGCCCTCGAGCGGATGTCCTGGGTGACTGCGTCCTGCGTCTGGATGTTGTAGATCAGAACGTCGACGCTGTTGGACGTGAAGAGATCACGTGTTGCGGCGATCGAGGCGGGGGACGGGTCGTTGCCCTCTTCGATGGCGTCCTTGAAGTCCGCGGGTGTGCGATCGTCGAGGCCCGACTCCTCGACGAGGTAGTGCGCGATCGGCTCGGTCTGCGCAACAGGTGCATCGGGGTGATCGGCAGCGATCTTCGCGGTCACGTCGGTGATGGCGTGAACCTGATCGTGGAACGACTCGGCGTTCGCGGTGTACTGCGCAGCGTTGTCCGGATCCAGCTGCGCGAGCTTCTCGGCAATGGATTCTGCTGTGGCAGCGGCAACTTCGGCGTTGTACCAGACGTGCTCGTTGACCTCGCCGTGGCTGTGGCCGTGCTCGTCCTCGGTGGCAGCCTCTCCGGCGGCGGGCTCGTCCTCATGGGTGCCCTCGCCTTCGTGGCCGTGTTCTTCTCCGAGCAGGTCGAAGGCGTTGACGCTCGGGACGTCCTTGCCTTCGGAGGACAGGATGTCGTCGATGAATTCGTCGTATCCGCCGCCGTTGTAGACGACGAGGGAGGCCTCGGCGACCTTGGCTGCGTCACCGGGTGACGCCTCGTAGGAGTGCGGATCGGCCGACGGGTCCGCGATGATGGAGTCGACGGTGGCGAGGTCGCCTGCAACGGCTTCGGCGACACTGCCCCACACGTTGGTCGACGCCACGATGGTGACGGGGCCGTCGATCTCGGTGGCGGGAGCGGAGCCGGTGGACTCCGTGTCGGAGCTGCACGCGCTGAGCGCGAGGGCGGCTGCACAGGACAGACCGACGAGAGTAGTGGCGGTGCGACGCATGGGGCACTCCTTCGGAGTGGATAATCAGATGCAATTGGAAACGGTTACCGTTGTATTCTAGCTTCGCGCACGTCAGCGGTGAAATCGGGCAAACACCGCCCGATTTTCTCTGTGACCCGGTATGCGACTAACGTCCGAGTATGTCCAGGTCGAGGGAGCCGCGTCGCCCGGCCACACTGGCGTCCATCGCCGCAGAGTTGAAGGTCTCTCGCACCACGGTGTCGAACGCCTACAACCGCCCCGATCAACTGTCCCCTGAGCTGCGTGAACGCGTGCTGATGGCAGCCAAACGCCGCGGATACGCAGGACCTGATCCCGTCGCGCGGTCGCTGCGGACCAGAAAAGCCGGGGCCGTCGGTCTGGTGCTGACCGAAGCACTGAGCTACTCGTTTCGCGACCCGGCCGCCATGGCGTTCCTCGCCGGTCTCGCGGAATCGTGTGAAGCCGCCGGGCAGGGCCTGCTGCTGATCCCCGCAGGTCCGGACCGAGACGACACCGCCGCGGCGGCCGTGGTCCAACAAGCAGGAGTCGACGCGTTCGTCGTCTACTCCGTCGCCGACGACGACCCGTACCTCCTTGCCGTGCGCGAGCGGCACCTCCCCATCGTCATCTGCGACCAGCCGCGAGGCGTCCCCGAAGCCGCACTGGTCGCCATCGACGACCGCGCCGCGATGAAGCTCATCGCCGAGCAAGTCATCGCCCTCGGGCACCGGCACATCGCAGTACTGTGCATGCGCCTGGGACGCGACCGGCGCGACGGCGTCGTACCCCCGGTGAGGTTGGCCAACAGTCACTTCCACGTCCAGCGTGAGCGCATCGCCGGGGTCCAGGACGCCATGCGAGAAGCAGGCCTCGACCCGGACGCGCTGACGGTCGTCGAACGATTCGAACACACCCGACGGTCCGGCCACTCGGCGGCAGCTCAGGCGCTGCAGGCGAATCGAGACACCACCGCCCTGCTGTGCACCACCGACGTCCTCGCTCTCGGGGCGCTGAACTTCGCAAAGGTCACCGGCATCGACGTGCCCGGCGAACTCACCGTGACCGGATTCGACGGCGTCGAGGACGCCATTCGAGAGAACGTGACGACGGTGCGTCAGGACGCGGAGGAGAAAGGTCGACGCGCAGGCACATTGCTGACGTCGACCGCGCGCTCCGGCGTCGTGACCGCCGAATTCCTGCCGACCGAATTGGTCAAGGGTCGTACCGCGGGCGCACCCCCCACCGCATGAGCAGTGGGGGCGCGCTCAGCTCAGCAACGCCGCGCACCTGAGCAGTCCGAGGTGGCTGTAGGCCTGCGGGTGATTGCCCAGTGACCGCTCGGCGACCGGATCGTATTCCTCGCTGAGCAATCCGGTGGGTCCGGCGGCGCTGACCAGCTGAGCGAACAGCGCCTCCGCTTCGGCCCGCTGCCCGATCAGCAGGTAGGCCTCGACGAGCCAGGCCGCGCAGAGGTGGAAACCTCCTTCGCCGCCGGGTAGGCCGTCGTCGTGGTGGTAGCGGTACACGGTCGAGCCGCTACGCAGTTCGGCCTCGGTGGCGGTGACAGTCGCAGCGAACCGTGGGTCGGAGGGGTCGATAAGGCCGGACAACCCGATGTGCAGCGTGGCGGCGTCGAGGTCGGTGCCGTCGTACGCCGCGGTGTAGGACTGGACTTCGTCGTTCCATCCCTGCTCGAGAACCTCGGCATGAATCGTCGAACGCAGTGTTTCCCAGGACGGTTCGGCGGGGCGGTCGAAGTTCGCGGCAAGAGTGAGCGCGCGGTCCACCGTCAACCAGCCCATGACCTTGGAGTACACGTGGTGGCGAGGATTGCCGCGGATCTCCCAGATGCCGTGATCGGGTTCGGTCCATCGCCGCATCACGGCCTCGACCATCGACCGGACCAGCGACCAATCGTCCTCGGACAGGGCCTCTTTCCCTTCCAGTCCTCTCGCCTGACGCGCGTGCGCAAGTGACGAGATGAGGTCGACGATCGGCCCGAACACGTCGAGCTGAACCTGCTGGTTCGCGGCGTTTCCGACACGCACCGGCCGCGAACCTGCGTACCCGGGGAGTTCGTCGATGACGGCCTCCGGGGGAAGTCCCAGGCCCCAGATGGTGTACAGCGGATGCAGACGCTCCGGACCCGGAACCGATTGCAGCACACCGTGAATCCAGGACAGGTAGCTTTCCGCCTCTGCAGTGGAGCCGACGTTGACCAGCGCCGACGCGGTGAGAGCGGCGTCGCGCAGCCAGCAGTAGCGATAGTCCCAGTTCCTGACGCCGCCGATTTCCTCGGGTAGCGAGGTGGTCGCGGCCGCCATGATGGAACCCGACTCCGAGTGCACGAGACCTCGCAGTGTCAGAGCGGATCGCTTCATCAGGTCGCGTTTGAGGGGCGGAAGGGTCAATCCGTCGACCCAGTCCTTCCAGTAGGCCTCGGCCTGTCGGCGCCGCTCGACCTCGGGCACGTCGGACGGTCCCAGATCCTCTGTTCCCAAACGCAATTCGAGTACGACAGGCCCGTCGGACGGGTCCACCTCGGCATGAGCGGTCTGCTGGGTGCCGTCGGACACGACGTTCCACCGCACTCCGGGGCTGCGCAACACCATCGGGTCGGCCGTGCCGTGAATGCGGAGGCCGTCGGTTTCGGGTTCGAGTTGCACTCGGACCTTGCCGAACTCGGGGCGAGGCGCAAATGTGACGACCGCCGCGGCCTTTCCGGTGATCACGCGTGTCACGCACGTCTGGCCGGTGGGCACGTCGTGCGGAAGATAGTCGGTGACCTGAAGGCTCGACCACTTGGTCTGCACGGTCATCGTGCCGTCGACGTACTGCTGGCTCAGCGGCAGAGCCGTACGCGTCGGGCCGACGCTGAAATGGCCCGCTTCGTCGCCGCCGAGAAGGTGCGCGAAGACGGCAGCGGCATCGGGCTCCGGGTGACACAGCCAGGTGAGATCCGCGTCGGGAGTCACCAGGGCGACGGAGTTGGGGCTGGCCAGCATCGTCAGTCGTTCGATCCTGGGCGCGTCGGCCCCGGAAAGCCACTGCCTGCGTTCCTCGAGCAAGAATGCCAAGGCCAGCGCGACTTGCTGCGTGGAGTCGATACGAAACTCGGCCCCGCTGTCACCGGTACCGACCTTGACGCCGATGTCAGGACCGTGGAGGCGCGCGAATGCCTTCTCGTCGGTGGTGTCATCGCCGAAGAAGACGGCCGCAGTCGCGCCTTCCTGGTGGCGAAGAATGTCGAGAGCAACGCCCTTGTCGGTGACGATGACGGCAAGTTCGATGACCGACTTTCCCTCGGTGACCTGTACGCCTTCCCGAAGGGCGACACCCTCGCGGACGGCATTCAACGCGCGTTCGGCGTCGGTCGGTTCGGCGTTGCGTACGTGCAGCGCCGCGCTCGCCGGCTTCACCTCCACGCCCACGCCGGGGAACCTACTGGCGATCGACTCCATTTCGAGGGAGATGTCACCGAGCAGCTTCTTGGCCTTGTCGTCGATCGCGTGGATGAAACCGATGTCGAACTCACTGCCGTGGCTCCCGACGAGCTGAACTTCGGCAGGCAACCGGGACAGTGTCGCCAGGTCACGCAGTGCACGGCCGGAGATGACCGCTGCGGTGGTCCCGGCGAGCGTCGCGAGCCCGCGCATGGCGCTGACGGCCTCCGCGTGCGGAAACGCCTTCAGCGGATCGGACACGATCGGAGCCATCGTGCCGTCGTAGTCCGAGGTGACGAGGAGGCGAGGGGTCCGGGCGACGCCGATGAGAGCGCGTCGGAGTTCCAGTGGCAGTTCCAGAGCAGTCACTCGAATGAATCTATGCGATAGCCGCGGAACCGGCTCACCGGTCCCCTCACGTCACATCGACGCTTCGGCGTTTCCGAGGAGCAGGTCGACGGTCAATTCCAGCCTGGTTGCAACGTCGTTCGCCGACGATCGACGCGTCAGCCACGCCACGAGATTGGACAACCAGACATCGCTGACGACACGAGCGATGTTGAGCTGCAACTGCGTTGGCTCACCGTCGCTCATCGCCTCGGCGAACATGCGGTCCATCAGGCGACCCACATGATCGACCTCGGCGGCAGCGGAGGCGTCGGCGGACATGAAAGCTCGGGTCATGGCTTCGGTGAGCAACGGATCACGCTGCATCGCACGTGTGATCTGACTCAGGACCAGATGCATGCGTTCCCGCGGCGTCCGGCCGGACGGGAACGTGCGTTTCGCGGCGATCTTCTCGAACTCGCGGGCAAGCGCGGAGACGAGCAGGTGCACTTTCGACGGGAAGTAGCGGTACAACGTTCCGACAGCCACGTCGGCGCGTTCGGCGACCGCACGCATCTGCACTGCGTCGTACCCGCCCTTGGACGCCAGCGCGAGCGTCGAATCCAGAATCCGTCTTCGGCGCTCTCGTTGCGCCTCGGAACCGAGGACCTCGTCCATCAGGGCGCCCGAGTGCCGCGACGATGCGTCGCCGCCCTGGTCGGTGCGTCGAGTTGTCGGCATCGCGTCACTCACCCCGAGTGGTCGCGGACATCGCGGCGGCGGACTCGGTCACGATCTCGAGCATGGCCTGTTCCGCGGCGGCCGCATCCCCGGCCTGGATCGACGACGCCACGACGCCGTGGAGACGAATCGCTTCGGGGTCGGCCTGGTGCGGCATCAACGCGTGCCGTGTCCGGCCGGCGAGTACCTCGACGACGATCTCCGACATCGAGCGCAACATCGGGTTGCCCGAGGCCGCGAGCAACGTGCGGTGAAAATCGGAGTCGTGAGCGAGATAGGCGTCGGAATTCGCGGCACGAGAGGTGGCCGACATGCCGATCACCGCCGCGGTCAACTGGCCGCACTGCTGCGGGGTCGCGCGGTCGGCTGCCAGACGAGCGGCCAAAGGCTCTATCCCGGAACGAAGTTCACTGAGAACGATCAGCTGCTTCGCGCGGTCGGGGCCGGCCAGCTGCCACCGGATCACCAGTGGATCGAGGGAGTTCCACGCCGTCGACTCCTGCACGGTGATGCCTACCTTGCGTCTGACGGTCAGGAGCCCGAGCGACTCCAGGACGCGGACGACCTCGCGCACCACGGTCCGCGAGACCTCGAAGCGGGCAGCCACGTCGTCGGCGGAAATGCGGGTACCCGGGACGATGGTTCCGTCGACGATGTCGCGACCCAGTTTCTCCAGGACGGTGACGTGCAACTGCAAGGATTCGGCTACCACTTCTCGATCGTGCCACGTGTGCGCCGGGTTCTCTTCCCGCTACTGTGACGGGCGGGAGGGATGTTCAATGACTGCAGACAGAGTCGACGTGCGGTTTCCGTCCGGGGGTATCGAGTGCGCCGCCTGGTTCTACCAGGGGTCTTCCGATGCGCCGGTGGTGGTCATGGGGCACGGCCTCGGCGGCGTCAAGGAGATGAGACTCGACGCCTTCGCGGAGAAGTTCGTGGCCAAGGGATATTCGTGTTTGGTGTTCGACTACCGGCACTTCGGCGGCAGCGACGGCGAACCGCGTCAGCTACTCGACATCGACGAGCAGTTGGAAGATTGGGCCGCCGCCATCGCGTTCGCCCGCACCCGGGCAGAGAAGATCGTGCTCTGGGGGACCTCGTTCGGCGGCGGGCACGTGATCGTCGCCGCGGCGCGGGACGGTCACGTCGCTGCGGTGATCTCCCAGTGCCCGTTCACGGACGGTCTTGCGTCCGCGATGGCCACGAATCCACTGGTCGCGGTGCGTGTGACTGCTCGTGCTCTGCGCGACCGGCTCGGTTCTGCTCTCGGTCGTTCGCCCAGAACCATCCCGCTCGCCGGAAGGCCCGGTTCGACGGCGCTCATGTCGTCCGCGGATGCGCTCGACGGATACCTGGCGCTCCTTCCCCGTGGAGCGTCGTTCAGGAACGAGGTTCTCGCCAGAGTCGGGCTGGACATCCCGCTGCGACGGCCGGGTCGGCATGCGTCGAACGTGACGTGCCCGATCCTGTTCACGGTGTGCGAGACGGACACCGTCGCCCCGGCGAAGGCAACCCTCCGCCACGCTGCACGCGCGCCGCTCGGTGAGGTCATGAGCTATCCCGACGGGCACTTCGCCATCTATGTCGGGGACGCCTTCGAGCGTGTGGTCGCGGACCAGGTCGCGTTCCTGCAGCGAGTGGTGCCGGTGTAGCTATTTGTAGTACGAAATGAACCGATCTCTTGCCATTCGTCGTACTTTTGGGCATAGTGAGCCGAGTCACCTCCCGGGGGAGGTGTCGACCACCTCACCGAAAAGGTAAATGCCCATGCTCACGACACTCGCCCAGGCCGCCGACGGCGCCACCGCGTCGGACGCTCGACTCATCCTGTCCGCGATCGTCGGCGTCGCGGTCATCATCGGTCTCATCACCTGGCTGAAACTCCACCCGTTCGTCTCCCTGACCATCGGAGCCGTCGGAGTCGGCATCGCCGCCGGACTCGGTGCAGCCGATTCGGTGGCGGCCTTCGTCGAAGGCTTCGGATCGACGATGGGCAGCGTCGGCATCCTCATCGGATTCGGCGCGATGTTCGGCAAACTGCTCGCCGATTCCGGCGGAGCGGACCGAGTGGTCGACACACTCGTCGGGAAATCCTCGCCCGCGCTCCTTCCCTGGACGATGGCGCTCGTCGGCGCCGTGATCGGGCTACCGATGTTCTTCGAGATCGGCCTCGTCCTGCTGATGCCAGTGATCATCCTGGTGGCCAGGCGGTCCGGTCAGCCCCTGATTCGAATCGCCATCCCGACGCTGGCAGGACTGTCCGCGATGCACGGTCTGGTGCCGCCGCACCCGGGCCCGCTCGTCGCCGTCTCCGCTTTGGACGCCAACCTCGGACTCACGCTCGGTCTCGGAGTGATCGTCGCGATCCCGACGGTCGTCGTCGCCGGACCGCTGTTCGGCAAGCTCGCGTCCAAGTGGGTGGACGTGCCGGTTCCCGCCCTGTTCGAGACCTCGGAGGACGAGGAATCGCGCCGACGCCCGACGTTCGCGGCGACCTTGGCTGCGATCCTGCTCCCGGTGGTCCTCATGCTCGGCAAGGCTGCGGCCGACGTCATTGCCGCAGAATCGAGTTCACCTCTGAAGGGCCTGCTCGACTTCCTCGGCACCCCCGTGGTCGCGTTGGGGATCGCAGTCCTCGCCGGCATCTTCCTCCTCGGCCGCGGAGGTGGAATGGACCGTCCGGCGATCGCGAAATCCCTCGAGAGCTCGCTGCCACCGATCGCCGGAATCCTTCTGATCGTCGGTGCCGGAGGCGGTTTCAAGCAAGTACTCATCGACACAGGAATCGCCGACGTCATCGCCGACGCCATCAAATCCAGCAGCCTGCCCGTTCTCTTCCTCGCCTGGTTGGTCGCGGTGCTGATTCGCGTCGCGACAGGCTCGGCGACCGTGGCCACGGTGACCGCGTCGGGAATCCTGGCTCCTGTTGCAGCAGAACTGTCCTCGACGCACGTCTCCTTGATGGTCCTGGCGATCGGCGCAGGCTCACTCTTCCTGTCGCACGTCAACGACGCCGGATTCTGGTTGGTGAAGGAGTACCTGGGTACCTCCGTCGTGCAGAATCTGAAGACATGGAGTGTGATGGAGTGCGTGATCTCGGTGACAGGCCTGGCCGGTGTGCTGGCGTTGAGTGTGGTGATCTGACATGACAACACACCCGGTGCTGGTGATCATGGGCGTATCCGGATCCGGAAAGTCCACCGTCGCAGGCATTCTCGCCGGAGCGCTCAAATGGGACCTGCAAGAGGGCGACGATCTTCACCCCGACGCCAACGTCGCCAAGATGGCCTCGGGCCACCCGCTCACCGACGAGGACCGATGGCCGTGGCTCGAGACCATCGCGGACTGGATTCGGGCGCACACAGAAGCGGGTGAGGCGGGGATCGTCACGTGCTCGGCACTCAAACGCAGCTACCGTGACGTCCTGCGGAAAGGTTCGGAGGGCAACGTCGTGTTCGTCCACCTCGCAGGCTCCCGCGAACGTATCAGCGGCAGACTCAACGCGCGCATGAACCACTTCATGCCCAGCGGGCTCCTCGACACCCAGATGTCGACCCTCGAACCCATCGACCCCGACGAACCCGCCATCGTCATCGACGTCGGTCCACCACCCGCAGACATCGCGGCCTCCATCATCGCCGAACTCGAGACCTATCTTCGGACCGAATGAACCGTTCGGTCACTCCAAGTGACCGAACGTCACGTTCGGTCCGGCGGAGGGGCGAGGTATGAAGCAGCGGTGCTGGTTTTTAAGCATACGAATGAACGACTTTCTTGCCAAAAATATGGTGAATGCGAGAAAGTGAACTAGTTCACGACTACATCATCCGCGCGGACAGGTCACGAGCCTCACCGCACGAGCATCCGAAGAGGAGACACCGATGGTGAGAGGTGCGCCGTCCAGGCCGGTGGAGTTGCCGGTGCCGACCGCCGACGTGTGGGACTGGCAGCTGCACGGTCGCTGTCGTGGGTACGACTCGTCGGTGTTCTACCACCCCGAGGGTGAACGGGGACGCGCCCGCGCGCAACGCGAGCGCAAGGCGAAGGACATCTGCTCCACGTGTCCGGTCCTGCTCCGATGCCGCACGCACGCGCTGTCGGTGAACGAACCGTACGGAGTGTGGGGCGGAATGTCCGCGCACGATCGCGCCGACTACTACCGCGCCGAAGCACGCTTCGCCTGAAGGGTCGTTCCTGCAGGCTCCACTCCTGGTCTGACGGGTCGTTCCTGCAGGCTCCACTCCTGGCCTGACGGGTCGTTCCTGCAGGCTCCACTCCTGGCCTGACGGGTCGTTCCTGCAGGCTCCACTCCTGGTCTGATCTGGTCGTTCCTGCAGGCTCCACTCCTGGTGGCCTAGTCTCACCGACGTGGATCGAACTCCGTTGCCGCCTCGTGTGAAGGGGTGGGATGTCGCAGTCTCGGTGACCGCTCTTGTGTTCACCGTGATGCTCGGCGGGCTGGCGTTGCTCGTCGGGGTGTTCTCGTTGGCGTTTCTCGATCACTGTCCTCCGGAGACGTGCAACGTCGACGGGGCAGTCACCGCGGTCGGAGTTGCTCTCGGGGCGGCGGGACTCGTCGGCGTCGTGGGCGTGGTGACGACTCTCGTTCGCCTGGCTCGCCGGCGCACTGCATGGCCGTTCGCCGTCGGCACCGTCGTCGTGTGCATGCTCACCTGCATGGCGGGCGTCGTGGGATACGCAGCGGCCGTCGGAGCCTGACGATCGGCGTTTGTGTCGGTGGGCCGGTGCAGTATGTCGAGTCATGAACAAGGTTCTGCGGGCGACGCTGGCAAGTGCAGTCGTCATCACCACCGTCATCGGTATCGCGTCGTTCGTTCTCAGTTTCGCTGCGCTGTGGGACCTGGCGACCATGGCGGGTGTGCCCCGGAGCCTGTCCTGGCTGTGGCCGGTCATCGTGGACGGCACCATTCTGCAGGCCACCATCTCAGTGATTGCTCTCGCGCAGTTCGAGGATCAACGCAGTGGTCGACGCTTCTTCTGGGCGGTGTTGGTCACGGCCGCTCTCGTCAGCATCGGAGCAAACGCCATGCACGCCTTCATTTCCGGCGCAGGCACATTGCATCCGGCGCTGTCTGCGACCATCGCCACCGTCGCGCCGGTCAGCCTGCTCGCCGCCACCCACGGCCTCGGCATTCTGGTCAGGGTCCCGTCGGGCACCGTGGTGACGGTCGACGAGATTCCCGCCGCCCACACGCACGAGCACGTCGAGACAAGTGCCGACATCGAAGAACCCCGCGAGATCACCCGGCGCGCTGATCCGATCGTCGAGCCCCTGCCGTCCGTCCATCCCACGCAACGAGTTCAGTCGGAGGGTTCAGACGTCGATCCGCTCGTCGACGTGGACCGATGGGTACTCGACGACGACCGTGTCGAGGATCTTTACCCGGTCGATGCACCCTGAGCAGGCACGAGGCAATGAGCACCGATGGACCGGCGCAGTCCGTGGCACCATCGAGAAGATGACCGACGTGACGCCGCTACAGCCAGGCCCCGGGCAGGAGTCGGTGTGGGACTACCCTCGCCCTCCGCGTCTGGAGCATTCGAACCGATTGATCACCGTCAGGTTCGGGGGGATCCTCGTCGCCGAGACCAGGGAGGCGTGGCGAGTCCTCGAAACGAGCCATCCGCCGACGTGGTACATCCCGCGCGACGACGTCGCCGCAGATGCCCTGAGGCCGTCGGCGGCACGGTCCACCCACTGCGAGTGGAAGGGCGCGGCAACGTACTGGGATGTCGTCTGCGGTGGCGCGGTGAGCGAAGGCGCGGCGTGGAGTTACGAGACTCCGACGGAACAATTTCTGCCCATCACAGGGCATCTCGCGTTCTCACCCAGTCGCTTGGAATGTGAGGTCGACGGTGAACGCGCCACCCCGCAGGAAGGTGGATTCTACGAAGGCTGGATCACCAGCGACGTTGTCGGCCCGTTCAAAGGCATCCCCGGCAGCTGGGGTTGGTGAACTACTGCTGCCCGAACCGCTCGTGGTGAACGGCGTCGGACAGGGGACGGCGATTGCGCCAGCCGAAGCGTTCCAGGTCAGGGACCTCCTGGAATTCGGTGACCGGTCCCACGCACAGCCACGCTATGGGCCTCACCGGGGACGGTATGTCGAGTAGTTCGGTGAGGAACTGCTCCTGGTAGAACGAGACCCAGCCGACCCCGATCCTCTCCGAAACTGCAGCGAGCCACAGGTTCTGGATAGCGAGTACCGCGGAGAACAATCCGGTGTCGTCGACGGTTGCGCGGCCGAGTATGTGCGTGCCGCCGCGCTCCGGGTCGTAGGTGACGACGACGCCGGTGCGGCTCGATTCGATTCCCTCGATACGGATCGGGTCGAACGTCGCCCGCCTGTCCGCAGACAGGGAGTCGGCGAACGCCACCCGTTCGTCGGCGACGTGCTTCGCGAAGGCGGCAAGAGTGTCCGGGGACTGCACGACGACGAAATCCCACGGCTGAGTGTTGCCCACACTGGGCGCGTGGTGTGCGGCGTCGAGAATTCGGTGAAGCATGGCGTCGTCGATGCACGTCCCGTCGAACTCGGCGCGGACGTCACGCCTCGACCGGATGGCCGTGTGAACGGACATGTGTTCGCCGGCGCCGTTGCCGACAGTCATGATGTCTGCACCTCTCCACTCAGTCTCGCATCGATCGCTGCGACAGCCGCGGGTATGTCGGCGGCCGGCACGGGACGGCCCAGATGGAAACCTTGAGCGTGGTCGCAGCGAAGGTCCTTCAACGCCAGGAGCGTCTGCTCGTCCTCGACGCCCTCGGCTACGACGGTGAGCCCGAGTGTCCGAGCGAGGTCGATCGTGGAGCGGACGATCACCTGGTGTGCGACGACCGATGTCATGTCGGCGACGAAGACCTTGTCGATTTTCAATTGCTGTACGGGCAGAGTCTGCAGGTACGCGAGCGAACTGTACCCGGTGCCGTAGTCGTCGATGACGAGCGTGACGCCGAGATCGCGCAGCTTGTTCAGGGTTTCGATGGCCCCGGGAGGGTCCGTCATCGACGACGTTTCGGTGATCTCGATCGCGAGTGTCGACGGATCGAGGTGCGAGGTGTTCAGTACTCGCGCAACCTGCTCGACGAGTGTGGTGTCCAACAGGTTTCGGGTCGAAATGTTGACCGAGACGGTCAGGTCGATGCCGTCTTCGCTCCATGCTTGCCGTTGTGTGGCGACCTCGGTGAGCACGTAGTCGAGTAGCGGTCTGATCAGGCCGGTGCGCTCCGCCACGGGAAGGAATGCCGCGGGTTCGACGAGGCCGCGTTCCGGATGGTTCCATCGCAGGAGGGCTTCGACGCCGATCGCCCTCATCGTCTTCAGGTCGACCTGCACCTGGTAGTAGATAGCGAGGTGTCGTTGCTCGATGGCGTTGCCCAGCTCGCTGAGCAGTGACAGCTGGGCTCTGTTGTCGCGATCCATCGAACCGTCGTACACGGCAATACGTGGTTGCACTGTTTTTGCGTATTGTGTTGCGCGATAGGCCTGTTTGGCCAGTCCTTCGGTGGCGGCCGACACGTCGGATCGAGTCCTGCTCGCGGACAGGGCAATGCCGATGCTGACTTCCACGAGCAGCGTGGCCGGGCCGACGGTAACGGGCTGATTCAGTGACGCATGCAGGCGCCCTGCGACATTGACGGCGTCCGACCGTTCGGCGTGGAGGACCACGGCGAACTCGTCTGCCCCGACTCGACCGATCACGCCGACTCGACCGATCGAAGCGCCGAGCCGTAGTGCAACCGCGCGCAACACGTCGTCACCGATACCGTGGCCGAAGGTGTCGTTGATCTCGTGAAACCGGTCGACGTCGATGATCAGGAACGCCAATGGCGTGTCGCGGCGACTGTCGTGGGACATCCATTTCTCGACGCCGATGCGGTTGGACATGCCCGTGAGTTGGTCTGTTTCGGCCACACCGCGCAGTGCGCGCGTCTGTCGTGCCAGGAGCAGGAGCAGCTCGGACACGCGGATGAACACGAGGACGACGAGAACGGTGGCGCATGCCACCACGCCCCAGCCCCATTCCGCCACCGGCTCGCCGCGGATCAAGAGGATGGCCATGGCCGCGGGGGCGGTGAGAGTAGCGGCAGTGACGACCACGACGGTGGGGAAGCTGAACGAGGCAGCCGCTGTGTCCGCCGGGCCTCGCCGCGGCTTCGGCGACGCAAGAGTGCACACCGACGGGTGCAGGGCGGCCGTTCCGACCAGGAGGTAGAAGGTGAGATACCCGGCGTCGGTCACGCTCGTACCGATTCCGACGAACGAAGTGGAGGTCGCTTCGGCGGCGAGATCGGCTGCTAGGACCACGACTACGGCGACGGTGAGCAGACGATAGGACACGCTCCGCCATTGCGGTGCGCCGACGAAGTGAACGAGCAGACCGAGCAGGTACACATCCATCGCCGGATAGGCGACGGCCAGCACTCCTTCGGCGGTGGACACGTCGACCGAATCGGGACGTACGACGAACACCCACAGCAGCAGACCGAACGCGATCATCACGATGGCACTGTTGGCCACGTGACCGAGTTGGCCTCGCCGCCAGCCCCGGTGGACCAGAAGGTAGAGCCCCGATGCGAGAACGGGGTATCCGGCGAGGTAGATGATGTCGACGACGGTGATGGCGGGTGGCGAGTCCGCCGTCGCCAGAACGAACGCCGTCGCGTCACCCAGGGCCCAGAGTCCGCTCCCGATCGCGATCAGAATCCACCCGGACATCGATGCAGGCCGGTTCACCGCAACGCCGACGACGACTGCGGCGACGGACGCGACAGAGACGGCCACGAAGAGCGTGTTCGAGGGAGCGCCAGTCGGCATCGACAGGTACACGGCGCAGGCGGTGATGCCGAACGCGGGGAACAGCCACCATTTCACCAGGGTGCGTCCTTCCCTGCGTCCTGTACCTGCGCTCGGCCGATGTGATCCACTCTAGGGGAGCCGGTGCTCGTCGTAGGTGAACACCGGCAACTACAGGGCGATCGTTTTGCTAGGTAAGCCTTAGCTGGGTTACTTTTGCTTGCGTGTTCAACAAAGCTATCGTTCGCGCCACCTCCGCTGTGGCAGTACTCGCCCTCGCCGCCGGTTGCTCGTCCAATTCGGGAGACGAACCGCAATCCACTGAATCCTGGAATTACACAACTGCATTCGGCAATACCGTGACGACCGACGCGCACCCCGACACGATCGTCGTCGACGCGTACAGCGCTGCCGCACTGTGGGACTACGGCATCCGCCCGGACGGTGTGTTCGGATTCGGACTGGCCGACGGATCCGCGCTCGGCACTGCCGAAGCCGATCGAATGACCGTCATCGGCACCGACTCGGTGTTCGACACCGAAGCCGCCGCGGCACTCGATCCCGACGTGATCATCGGGTACGCGAAGGAGGCTGCACCGCAGTCCTGGACGTGGTGGGACGCCTCGCAGGCCGAGCAGATCGCTGCTGTGGCGCCGTTTCTCGGAGTCGACGTCAGCTTGTCGATCGACGAGTCGCTCGAACAGTACCGATCCATCGCGGAGGCCCTGGGAGCCGACGTCGACAACCCCGACATCGCTGCTGACCGTGAAGACTTCGAAGCGGCGAAGCAGCGGGTGAAGGACGCAGTCGCGAACAAGCCCGGACTGACGGTCATGCCACTGAACGTCGACACCGACGGTATCTACATCGGCACCGAGAACCTCGTCGTACTGAAACTGCTGCGTGAGCTCGGCTTGACCCTCGCCGGTCCGGAAGCGGACGGCCCATGGTCGACGGTGAGCTGGGAAAACGTGCCTCAGTACCCGGCCGATATCGTCCTCGAATACCCGGCGAGCAAACCCATCCTCGCCGACTCCGCGATTTACCGATCTCTGCCCGCCGTAGCGGGAGGCCAGGTCCTCGACTGGGACGACAAGCGCCCCAACACCTACGCCGAGTACGCCGACTGGCTCGGGCAGCTGGCGGACACCATCGAGAGCGCGAACAAGCTCACCTGAACCCGCGGAAGCAAAACCCATGGCGTCGGCGACGCGCTCGGATTACCGTCACATCCTGTGATCACGTTTCGGCGCGTCGTCGACGCGGATTTTCCGCTGATCGGGCAGTGGCTGTCGCACCCGCACGTCGCACGCTGGTGGAACCAAGAGTTCACCGCCGAGGCAGTGAAACGAGATTTCGGTCCCGTCGCGCGCGGCGAGGAACCCGCTCAGGACCTGCTGGCCTTCGAGGACGGCAAGCCGTTCGCCCTCGTCCAGCGATGCAGGTGGGCCGACTACCCCGAGGACCTCGCTGCGATTGCCGCGTACATCGACATGCCCGCCGAGGCCGCCACGATCGACTACCTGATCGGTGAGGCATCCGAGATCCACCGTGGCCGCGGAACACGATTGATCGCAGCGTTCGCGGAGGACACCTTCCGGGCCTATCCGTCGTCGGACAGCATCATCGTTCCGGTCGTCGCGGGCAACCGTCAGTCGTGGCGGGCGTTGGAGAAAGCCGGGTTTCGGCGCATCGGCGAAGCCGAGCTCGAAGCGGACAATCCGATCGACCCACCGCTGCACTACGTGCAGCGCCTGGACCGCGTCTGACGGACACCGAGGGCGGGAGCACAATCTCCTCATGGAGATTGCTGTCCTGCTCGTCGTGCTCGCGATCGGCGTCCTCGCCGTCGCGGCACTCGCCGAACGACTCGACGTCCCGGCGCCGCTGCTGCTGATTCTGGTGGGTGCCGCGGCGTCGTACGTTCCCGGCGTCCCCGAGATCCATCTCGAACCGGAGGTGGTCCTTCTCGGCCTGCTGCCGCCACTGCTGTACGCCACGGCAATTCAATCGTCATTGGTCGACTTCAATGCCAACCGACGGTCGATTCTGCTGCTGTCGATCGTTCTGGTGATCGCGACGACGTTCGGCATCGGTGCCGTCGTACATGCGCTTCTCCCGGGCATCTCGTGGCCGGCGGCGTTGGCGATCGGGGCCGTCGTCGCACCTCCGGACGCCGTCGCGGCCACCGCGATCGGCCGCCGCATCGGACTGCCTCGTCGAGTCGTCACCATCCTCGAAGGAGAGTCTCTGCTCAACGACGCCACCGCGTTGGTCGCGCTGAGCACGGCGATCTTCGCCCTCGGGCATTCGGTTCACGTCGGTCAGGTCGGACTGGACTTCCTCGTGGCTGCAGGTGGGGGCGTTGCCATCGGTCTGGTGACCTTCCTGGTCGTCGCGAAACTGCGTCGGCGATTGACCAATCCTGTTCTCGACACCGCCATTTCGTTCATCGTCCCGTTCGCCGCGTACCTTCTCGCCGAGGAGGTGCACGCGTCGGGTGTGCTCGCCGTCGTCGTCGCGGGGCTTCTGCTGGGGCACAAGGCGCCCATTCTGCAGTCCGCGCAGTCGCGGATCGCCGAGCGAATCAACTGGCGAACCATCGCCTACATCCTCGAGAACGCCGTCTTCCTGTTGATCGGTCTGCAGGCGTCGTGGCTGCTCCGCGACGTCGGGACCAGTGCGTTGCCCGCCACGACCATCGTCGCCGTCTGCGCCGCGACACTCGTCGGCGTCATCGCGATTCGTATGGTGTGGGTGTTCGTCGCGCGCTTCGCGTTGATTCACCCCGGCGCCGACGCGTCGACCGGTGTGGTCCCGTCCTGGCGCTACACGCTCCTGATCGGGTGGGCCGGGATGCGCGGAGTGGTGACGCTGGCCGCCGCGTTCGTGATCCCCTTGGGGACGGAGTACCGCGAAATTCTGCTGCTGATCGCCTTCACCGTGGTCGCAGGAACCCTGTTCGTGCAGGGCCTCACGTTGCCTGTCCTCGCACGCCTGTTGAAGGTGCCGTCGCCGGACCCGATGGACGACGCGTTGGCGCGAGCGACCCTGCTGCAGCAGGCGTCGAAGGCCGGGGAGAAGGCACTGGACGAGCTCGAGTACGACGATCCGCACGGAGTGGAAGCCCTGGTCCGCCAGCGCGTCGAGCAGCGGAATTTCTCGGCGTGGGAACGGCTCGGTACCACCGCCGAACAGGAGACCCCGAGCGAGCTGTACGCGCGGGTCCGTCTGACGATGATCGAGGCCGAGCGTGCCCGGATCCTGGAGATCAGAAGCACCGGCACCGTCCCGTCCGAGGTGGTCGGCGAGGTTCTCGCCATGCTCGACGTCGAGGAGTCGATGATCGACATCGCAAGCGAGGACCGTAGCGAGATCAAGGTGTCCAATGCGCGGCGCGTCCACCCCGGGTCCGGGTGCGAGGAACTGGACCGATACCCGGTGGCGGAGAACCTGTCCGACGGTACGTGCCATGAATGCATCCGCGAGGGGACGGAATGGGTCGCCCTGCGGCAGTGCCTCGAATGCGGCAACGTCGCCTGCTGCGACTCGTCGCCCAAACGACACGCAACGGCCCACTTCCACGCCACGACGCACCCCGTCATGGAGTCCGCCGAACCCGGTGAGAACTGGCGCTGGTGCTACATCCACCACGTCACTGCCTGAGAAAGTTCGTACCTGTCGGACCGTCGTGCGAACATATGTTCGTGATCATGCATGCCGATCTCGACTCGTTCTACGCGTCGGTCGAGCAGAGGGACGACCCGCGCCTGAGGGGAAGACCAGTCCTCGTGGGCGGCGGTGTCGTGCTCGCGGCAAGCTACGAGGCGAAGGCCTTCGGAGTGCGTACCCCCATGAGCGGGTCGCAGGCACGCGCATTGTGCCGCGACGCCGTCGTCGTTCCTCCCAGGATGGACGCCTACATCGAGGCGAGCAAGGCCGTCTTCGAGATCTTCCGCGACACCACCCCGCTCGTCGAGGGGATCTCGGTGGACGAGGCGTTCCTCGACGTCACCGGTCTGGGAAAGATCCGCGGCACTCCGGTGCAGGTGGCCCAGCGGCTCAGACGCGAGGTCAAGGAGAAGGTCGGGCTGCCCATCACGGTCGGCATCGCGAGCACCAAGTTCCTCGCGAAGGTCGCCAGTGCAGTCGGCAAGCCCGACGGCCTCCTGCTCGTCGAGCCGGGCCGTGAGCTCGAGTTCCTGCATCCACTGAAGATCGAGCGGTTGTGGGGCGTGGGGAAGGTGACCGCAGAGAAGCTGCACGCCTTCGACATCGTCACCGTCGGTGACATCGCCGCGCAGTCGGAGGCGTCGATCGTCTCGATTCTGGGGAAGGGCGCCGGGCATCACCTGTACTCGTTGGCCAACAACCGCGATCCCCGACGCGTGCAGACCTACCGCGGACGCAGCTCGATCGGCGCCCAGCACGCACTCGGGCGTGGCCCCACATCACCGAAGGACGTCGAGGCGTCGCTCATCGCTCTGGTGGACCGCGTGACGCAGCGTATGCGTGCCGCCGAGCGAACGGGCCGTACGGTCGTCCTTCGGCTTCGGTTCGCGGACTTCACCAAGATCACGCGCTCGCACACACTGAACCGGGCAACAGCGGACACTCGGGACATTCTCGATGCCGCCCTCGCGTTGCTGCGTGACGCTGCGCCGCTGATCGCGGATCAGGGCATTACGCTGGTCGGGGTGACCGTCGCCAACATCGAGCGCACCGGTGCCGAGCAGCTCGAGCTGCAGTTCGATGCGGCACCGCGCAGCGGGGTACAGGACGCGCCGAGCGCCTCGGCGTTGGACATCGCTCTCGACGGTGTGCACAGCAAATTCGGGAAGAAGGCGCTGACCAGAGGGGTACTGCTGGGCCGTGACTCCGGACTGTCCGTGCCGCTACTTCCGGATTGACACCGTCAGCCGGAAGTCCTTCGGCATCAGCGTCAGCCGCTCCTCGACCTTCAGGCGATACGCCGGATCTGCGTGAAAATCGAACTGCTGCAGCAACGTTCCGAGTACCAGGACGGCCTCGTGAATGGCGAATTGTCTGCCGATGCAGGCGCGTTCGCCGGTGCCCCAGGGCTTGTAGACGTGGCCCGGACGTGAGCGCACCTCGGCCGAGACGAAGCGGTCGGGATCGAACACCTCGGGGTTCTCACCCCAGACCGGGTCGCGATGCAACCCGGGAATCAGCACGAATGCCCAATCGCCCTTCTTCATCTCGTGCACGCCGCCGATGACAGTGTCCTCCCTGGCCTCTCGCGCGAATGCAGGCGCCGTCGGCCACAACCGCAAGGTCTCGTCCAGTACTCGCCGGACGTAGCGCAGCTTGGGTATCTGCTCGAACGACGGTGCTTCACCGCCCCAGACCTCGTCGACCTCCGCGCGTGCGGCGTCCAGTACATCCGGATTGTTCGCGAGGTAGTAGAGGGCGAACGAGAGTGCCCCCGAGGTGGTCTCGTGGCCTGCGATCAGAAAGGTCAGTATCTGCTGGCGAATGTTCACTTCGCTCAGCGCATTCGGGTTTCCGGAATCACGCGCGGCGTCCAGCATGATCTCGAGCAGATCTGCATGGGCGCCCGGTGTGGAACGTTCGTCGCGGCGGGTACGCACGATGTCGTCGAGGACCTGCTCGAGGTAACGCTGATTCGCGAGGTTGCGCCGGTCGGCTTTCTTGAAGACGAGGTTCGCCAACCAGGGGATGGGAACGATCTCGCGACGCTGATTGTGCGAGAGCACTCCGACCATCGCGTCGACGAAGGGGTGGGGTTTGCTTCGGCTGAAGGAATCGAAACCGTAGCTGAACCCGGTGCGTCCGATGGTGTCGAGCGTCAGCTTCGTCATGTCCGAGGAGACGTCCACGGAGGTCTGCGAACGCCAGTGTGCCGCAAGCTCGGACGCGACGGTGAGCATGATGTCGTGGTATCCGCGCATGGCGCTCTGAGCGAACGCGGGGCGCAGGAGGTCGTGTGCCTTCTGCCAGTTCGGTTCGTGAGAGTAGGCAGTGAACAGTCCGTCACCGCCGACGGATCTGAGGCCTTCGATCGCGGGGGAGACGTGCTTGACGAATCTGGACTCGTCGCACAGTTCCCCGGCGAGGTCGGCGCCGGAGACGAGCACGTAGCGGCGACCGAGGACGACCCGCTCGAAAATCGGGCCGAGCCGAGCGGCGAGTGCCATCGAGTCCTGAACCGGCGTCGACGCGTGGGCGCCGACGACGTCGCCCAGGATGGGCAGACGCCGGGGCGGATGGGGGAGAGCCGGGCTGCGTACTCCGACGTCGACGACCATGGGTGACCTCTCCGCTCGTTACTGAACTCGGATACAACAACGAACGTACTCACTACTGAATCCGTGTCAAGTAGCATCGCGGATGATGAACGGCGTTCGAAAACGACTCTCTCCTGACCTGCGGCGCGCGCAACTACTCGACATCGGGTCGAAGCTGTTCGCCGACAGGCCCTACGACGAGGTCTGGATAGAGGAGGTCGCCGACCTGGCGGGGGTGTCACGTGGCCTGATGTACCACTACTTCGCGTCCAAGCGAGATTTCTTCGCGGAGATCATGAGGGTCGAGTCCGCGCGCATTCTCGACACGACCGCACCGGATACATCACTGCCGGTGGCGGATCAGGTTGCGGCCGGCCTCGACGCCTACATTCGCTACACCGTCGAACACGAACACGGCGTCCGGGCCATCAACCGCGGTGCCATGCTGGGCGACGCGGAAATCCAGGCCATCCTCAGCGACGAACTGGAAGTGCAGCAGCAGCGGATTCTGGCCGCGCTGCCCGCCGAGATTCGCGAGGACGAGATCACCCGTACGGCGCTGCGTGGCTGGGTGTCGTTCGTGCGTGCGGTCTGCATGGACTGGCTCGATCGCCGGTCCATCAGCGAGGACGAGGTCAAGCAGCTGTGCCTGCGTGCACTCGACGGGCTGCTCAGGACGTGAAGACCGGCAGAAAAGTCTATCGTGGCTGGTATGTGCCGAAACATCACCACCCTGCGCGGGCTTGAACCGCACGCGACGGACGAGGAGATCGAGGCTGCGGCCCGGCAGTACGTCCGTAAGATCAGTGGCGTTCAGAAGACGTCCGACGCCACCCGCGATGCATTCGAGATCGCAGTTGCCGAGGTCACCGCGACGACTCATCGACTGCTCGACGCGCTTCCCGAGCGTCGCCAGCCGCCACCGACTGTTCCGCCGCTGCGTCGCCCGGAAGTTCAGGCGCGGATTGCGGCGAAAGCCGCAGGCTGATCGATATCAGCCGACCGCCGACAGGTACTCGCTGTAGAACAGCCCCATACCGAGTGCCGAGGCGATGGCTGCCATCAACCACAGCCGGATGATGACGGTGGTCTCCGGCCAACTCGCGAGCTCGAAGTGATGATGGATCGGTGCCATGCGGAAGACGCGAACACCGTTGGTACGGAAGGTCGCGACCTGGATGACGACCGACGCGGCCTCGACGACGAACAATGCGCCGATCGCAACGGCGAGCAGTTCCGTCTTGGTGACCACGGACAGGCCCGCGAGCAGACCGCCGAGGGCGAGCGATCCCGTGTCACCCATGAAGATCTTCGCGGGCGCGGCGTTCCACCACAGGAAGCCGATGCATGCACCGGCAGCGGCGGCACAGACGATCGCGAGGTCGAGAGGATCCCGCACGTCGTAACACCCGACGCGCGGGTCGGTGCTGCAGGACTGCCGGTACTGCCAGAACGTGATCACGGTGTAGGCGCCCAGCGCCAGCGCCATCGATCCCGCGGCCAAGCCGTCGAGTCCGTCGGTCAGATTCACTGCATTCGACCAGGCCACGACCAGGACGCAGATGAAGCCGACGAACAACAGCGTCGGCATGTACACGATGGCGAAGTCGCGCACGTAGGACAGGTTTCGGCTGCCGGGTGTCACCGCATTGCTGTCCGGAAAGCGAAGAACGAGAAGCGCGAACACGACCGCAGCACCGATCTGACCGACGTACTTGGCTCGCGCGGTCAATCCGAGGTTCCGCTTGTTTCGCAGGCTCGTGTAGTCGTCGACGAATCCGACGATGCCGAGGGCCGTCGTCAGACCCAGCACGAGCAAGGCCGACGCCGACGGGCCGCCACCGTCGTATGCGATGCCGACCACGTGCGCACCGCCGTATCCGACCCACAGTGCGACGAGGATCGCGACGCCGCCCATCGTCGGCGTTCCGCGCTTCGACTGATGACTCGCCGGTCCTTCCAGGCGAATCTCCTGGCCGAAGCCCTGCTTCGAGAACTGGCGGATCAGCATCGGGGTGAGCAGAATCGAGACCGCGAGAGCTATTCCACCCGCGAAGAGAATCAAGATCACCGCGCGTCATCCCCCTGATCGTCTGGCTGCAGTTACTACCCGGTTATCAGTCGAGTCAGCGCGTGCTGTCCGGAGGAATCTCCGGAAGCCCCTCACTCGCGCGCAGTTTCTCGGCCATCGAACTCAGTAGATTCTGGGACTCCTCGGACAGGTCGAACGCACGCGCCGACAGACGCTTGAGGCCGTAACCTTCGAGCTGAGTCACCAACTCGAGGTCGTGATCGATCTTGCGCGCGTAGATGTCGTTGAAGAAGTAGTCCGGCTTCACCTTGAAGAACCGGGCGAGAGCAGCAACGGTGTCGTTCGACGGATTCGTCCGCTGACCGGACCGCAGTTGGGAAATGTAGGGCTTGGAAATCTGGTGGCCGTGCTCGGCGAGCGCATCGGCGACTTCTGCATTGGTGTGGGGCTTACGGCCAGGTGGATGCACCGTGTTGAACAGACTGTTCAACCGTGCCGCGAAGTCTGCAGGCATCGGGATCTACTCTCACCCTTCTCGGTATGACCGGGCCGTCCTCATTGCGGCCCGCGAACGATAACGAGTAGGTAACCACATTCTGGGCCGACTGGCGGTTTCGGCGCGACGAACGGTAGAACGTGTTGCTTTCGGATCGGGCACCAGGAAAAAGGGGAGCCCAGCGCGGCCTTGCCGTCGACGACGTCATTCGAACGATCGACGGGGCACGGAAGGGGGCGCAGGCAGTTTGCCGAGCGTTAACTGCTCACAGCGGATCGTGCTGCACGTGCTCCATCGGAGTGCCGACCTTGCGCAGCGCGTACAGCGTGGTCCGCACCATCGACGGCGAACCGCAGATCTGAATCTGCCGGTCCGCCCACGAGCCGAACTGTGTCACGACTTTTCCGATGGGTCCGTGCAGTCGATGATGCATGCCCCACGGCAGCTCCGGCGTCGGCCCGGAATGCCACCACGGATTCTCGTCCTCCTCGGTCACCGGAACCACCGTCAGCCACGGGTTGGACAGCGACAGTTGCCACAAGGTCTCGGCGTCGTACAGATCCCTGGGATACGTACCGCTGACGAACAGGTGGACCCGCGGGTTGCGGCTACGGCGCGCCATGTCCATCACCTGTGCGCGCAGCGGCGCCAGGCCGGTGCCGCCCGCGATCATCAGGACGTCTTCGTCGATGCCACGGTCTATCTGCAACCCGCCCAGGGGAGGGCTGACTGCCCACCGATCTCCGACGACCGACTCGGTCACCATGGCGGGAGACACCCAGCCGCCGGACACTCGACGAACGTGAAACTCGATCTCCCCCTGTGGATTGCACGGAATCGCCGGCGACAGGTAGCGCCAGAGTTTGGGGCGTTGCGGAATCTGCACGCTCACGTACTGCCCCGGGTAATAGTGGATGCCCTCGTCGAGTTGGAGGCGAACGATCGCGAGATCGTCGAGCACGCGTTGATGTTCGACGATCGTGGCGCCCCAGTACGGCGGCAATTCGTCGGAGTCGGCGGCGACGGCCATGTTGTCGGTGACGAGCGCAAGCGTCCGATGCCAGGCGTCCTCGACTTCGTCCGTCCACACCTCGTTGCCGACGAAATTGCGGAACGCCGAGATCAGGGCCGAGGCGCCAGCGCGGAAGTGGGTGCCGTCGACGCCGTGCTTGCGGTGGTCTCGGCCCAGCTGCTGAAGGAACGACTCGACGCGCTCGTTCCTGTCGAGATTGTCGAAGATGTAGGCCAGCGCGCGGACGAAATGGTCGCGTTGCTGGTCCATCGACGCCGGGAAGAACGCCCGGAACTCCGGATGGTCGACGAAGAGCTGAGCATAGAACGACCGTGCGAGAAGCGCCGGACCGTTCTCAGCGGCCAGAACGGACTTGAAACCGGCGCGAACCAGGGAGATCGCCCGAGCGTCGAGCATAGATCAACCTCCGCCGCAGCTAGACGGTTCCAAAGTAGACCGCCCGAGGGTATCCCGATTACCTACCGCTGGCCACAGAAGAAATCTGAGAAAATCAGACTTGAGCGGAACAGACTCAAGTTTTGATACGTTGTACCCACCGACATCAATTTTTTCTCCCAGTAGAAAGCAGGTGACCGGTGGACAGTTTCACCCCCACCACGAAGACGCAGGCCGCACTCAGTGCCGCTCTGCAGGCCGCATCCGCGGCTGGAAACCCGGACATCCGTCCGGCGCATTTGTTGGTGGCGTTGCTCGATCAGACCGACGGCATCGCCTCCCCCCTGTTGAAGGCTGTCGGCGTCGATCCTGCGACAGTGCGCGGTGAAGCTCGCACCCTGGTCGATCGACTCCCGTCGGCAACCGGATCCACCACGACTCCGCAACTGGGCCGCGAAGCGCTGGCGGCCATCACGGCTGCGCAGAACCTCGCTACCGAACTCGACGACGAGTACGTCTCCACCGAGCACCTCATGGTCGGACTCGCGACCGGTGACAGTGATGTCGCCAAGCTCCTGACCGGCCACGGCGCCGGACCGAACGAGCTGCGCGACGCCTTCCAGACGGTCCGCGGCAGCGCGCGCGTCACCAGTGCCGATCCCGAGAGCACCTACCAGGCGCTCGAGAAGTACAGCACCGACCTGACCGCCCGTGCCCGCGAAGGTCAGCTCGACCCGGTCATCGGCCGCGACACCGAAATTCGTCGAGTCGTCCAGGTCCTGTCTCGCCGCACCAAGAACAACCCGGTTCTCATCGGTGAGCCCGGCGTCGGCAAGACCGCCATCGTCGAAGGCCTCGCGCAACGCATCATCGCCGGCGACGTGCCGGAGAGCCTGCGCGGTAAGACCGTCGTCTCGCTCGACCTGGGCTCGATGGTCGCCGGCGCGAAATACCGCGGTGAATTCGAGGAGCGGCTCAAGGCCGTGCTCGACGACATCAAGAACTCGGCAGGCCAGGTCATCACCTTCATCGATGAGCTCCACACCATCGTCGGAGCAGGCGCGACCGGTGAGTCCGCGATGGATGCCGGCAACATGATCAAACCGATGCTCGCGCGCGGCGAACTGCGGCTCGTCGGTGCGACCACGTTGGAGGAGTACCGCAAGTACATCGAGAAGGACGCAGCGCTCGAGCGTCGATTCCAGCAGGTCTACGTCGGCGAACCGTCCGTCGAGGACACTGTCGGAATCCTGCGTGGGCTCAAGGAGCGCTACGAGGTGCACCACGGTGTGCGCATCACGGACTCCGCGCTCGTCTCCGCCGCCACTCTGTCCGACCGCTACATCACGTCGAGGTTTCTGCCGGACAAGGCAATCGACCTGGTCGACGAGGCCGCGTCGCGTCTCCGCATGGAGATCGACTCGCGTCCTGTCGAGATCGACGAGGTCGAACGAGCCGTCCGGCGACTCGAAATCGAGGAGATGGCGCTCGAGAAGGAGACCGACGACGCGTCGAAGGCTCGTCTCGAGAAACTACGCGCAGAACTGGCCGACGGTCAGGAGAAGCTCAACCAGTTGAGCACCCGCTGGCAGAACGAAAAGAACGCCATCGACTCGGTTCGCGTCCTCAAGGAGGAGCTCGAGAACCTGCGCGGTGAATCGGAGCGTGCCGAACGCGACGGAGATCTGGGCAAGGCAGCCGAACTGCGGTACGGCCGTATCCCGACTCTCGAGAAGGAACTCGCCGAGAAGACTCAGGCAACCCCGGCGCAGGACGACGTCATGCTGAAGGAAGAGGTCGGTCCGGACGATGTCGCCGACGTCGTCGCCGCCTGGACGGGTATTCCTGCCGGCCGCATGCTCGAGGGCGAAACCGCGAAGCTGCTGCGGATGGAAGACGAGTTGGGCAAACGCGTGGTCGGGCAGAAGGACGCTGTGCAAGCAGTGTCCGACGCCGTCCGTCGCGCTCGCGCGGGTGTCGCCGATCCGAACCGTCCGACTGGCTCGTTCCTGTTCCTCGGTCCGACCGGTGTCGGTAAGACCGAGCTCGCGAAAGCGTTGGCGGACTTCCTGTTCGACGACGAGCGTGCCATGGTCCGCATCGACATGAGCGAGTACAGCGAGAAGCACGCCGTAGCTCGACTCGTCGGCGCACCTCCCGGCTACGTCGGCTACGAGGCAGGCGGTCAACTCACCGAAGCCGTCCGCAGGCGTCCGTACAGCGTCATCCTGTTCGACGAGGTCGAGAAGGCTCACCCCGATGTCTTCGACATCCTGTTGGCCGTGCTCGACGAAGGCAGGCTGACCGACGGGCAGGGACGCACGGTCGACTTCAGGAACACCATCTTGATCCTGACGTCGAACCTCGGTGCCGGGGGATCGAAGGACCAGGTCATGGATGCGGTCAGGCGCGCGTTCAAACCGGAGTTCGTCAACCGCCTCGACGACGTGGTGGTGTTCGACGCCCTGTCCGAAGATCAGCTGGAATCGATCGTCGACATCCAGCTCGGCTTCCTGGCCAAGCGCCTTGCAGCACGCAGACTGACGCTCGACGTGACGTCGCCGGCGAAGCTGTGGCTGGCAGCTCGGGGCTACGACCCGCTGTACGGCGCTCGTCCGCTGCGCAGGCTGATCCAGCAGGCGATCGGCGATCAGTTGGCAAAGCTGCTGCTCGCAGGAGACGTCCGCGACGGTGACGTCGTGCCGGTGAACGTATCGGCAGACGGCGACGCACTCGTACTGGGCTAGACCGAGTATTTCGCTCCACTATTGCGCGAATTTTGCGGGATTCTGTGAATATCGCGCAATAGTGGAGCTCTGTGCACGCCTGGACGTTCGTCACCCGCGAGGTGCGGACGTACCCTCGGTGTCATGAGTCATCCGGACGATCAGCGCGCGAGAGTGGAGCCCGCGGAACGACCACACGACAGGCCGTGGGAAGACGGCACCGCGAATCCACCTCCGGACCGTCCCGAACCTGATTACGCAACCGAAGGCTGGCAGGCATACCCGGATACCCAGCCCTACCCGGATGAGCCGACGCAGCAGTACGGATATCCCCAGCAGTACCCGCCCCAACAGCAGTACCCGCCCCAACAGCAGTACCCGGCCCAACAGCAGTACCAGCCCCAACAGCAGTACCCGCCCCAACAGCCCAACCCGACCCAGGTGTTTCCGGCGTACGACCCGAGGCAACACCAGGCTTCGCCCGAGTACGGCGAGTATCAGGCTCCGCCCGAGCCGAAGGGGCCGCGTCGGTGGATGTTCGCGCTGGTCGCCCTTGCCGCGCTGGTGGTCGTCGTGCTGGCAGGAATTCTGGTGTTGACCAATCAGCGATCCGACACCGAAGACGTCGCGGTTCGACCACCGACCAGCCTGGCCCCGATCCCCACGCTTCCGCCGAGTCAGGCGCCCCTCGCGCCACCGTCGGCTCCCGGCGGACTCGTCCCGGGAGGCATACCGGAGATTCTGGGTAACTCCGGCGCGGCGATCGGAAACATCACCGCCATCGACGGCCCGACTCTGACGATCCAGGGCATCGACGGTGCCCCCGTCACGGTCCTCGTCACCCCGCAGACGCAGGTTTTGTCTCTGTCCGGCTTCGACGCCTCCTCGCTGAAGATCGGGTCGCTCGTGGTCGTCAACGGCAGCCCCATGGAGAACGGGGCTATCACGGCGGACATCATCGTGGAAACCCCCGACCTGGGCGGGTGAGCCATCACGAGGCCGAACCGCTGGACGCTATAAGCTGACCCTCGATGACGGCTATGTGGTTCGGACTTGCAGCGATCGCCCTCCTGGGTGCGGTCGCCCTTCTGTACATCGACCGTTCGCGCCGGGACCAGGTAGGCCGGGTACGGCAGATGTGGGCCAAGGCGCAGGGATACACGTACGAGGCGTCCGACGACGACATCGTGCTGCAGTTCCGTCGTGCTGCGCTCGCCAAGCCCGAGCAGACCACTGCGGTGGACCTCGTGAGCGGAGTCCGACGCGGCGAGAAGTTCGTACTGTTCGACGTCGAGGAGACGTCGACGATCGTTGCAGTTCAACGACCCGTCGGATCCGACGTGGACATCGACCTTCGATTGAAGTCGACGCCGCCCCCTCGCGACTCGGACATGGAGCTGCTCGGATCGATCGGCCCCCGTGTCGTGTTCGCGACGAACGTCGAAGTGGCGCGGCGCGTGTGCGATCAACGCATGGCTGCGTTCACCGAATCCGTTCCGGCCGGCCTGAACCTGCTGTGGAGCGAGAACGACTGGACACTCGGATCGTTGCCGCTCGGCAGCACCGGACGCGACTGGGATGCCGCCATCGACGCCGTGGCACGACTGTCCGGGATGCTGCATGTACTCCCGCCGGTCAACAACCGACGTCCATCCGGTCCCGCTCGAATTAGCCCTCCGCAGCGCAATCGACCCGAAACCACAGTCGGCCGCCAGAGCCCAGAACCCCGCCAGAGCCCAGAACCCCGCCAGAATCCAGAACCCCGGCAAGCGCGCCCCGAGGTGCGGCGTCCCGAGCCGAGGCCGCCGCTGCGTTCCGGTCCCGTGATCCAACCGTCGGGACCCCGGCCACCGAGCCGACCGACGCCCATCACCCGCGACTCGGACCGCCGCCGCCAGGACTGATCCGCAGGACCGGACATTCGGCGGTGTGGGACTCCACAACACGTCGATCGCACCGTAGCCTTCAGTTTCATGACCGCCGAACCGATCGAACCAGCGTCCCCCCTCACCGTGCGCCCGGTTGCCCTCGTCACCGGACCGACGTCCGGCCTCGGCGCAGGATTCGCCACTCACCTCGCTGCTCGCGGCTACGACCTCGTGCTCGTTGCCAGAAACGAGGTGGGGCTGCGTTCGCTCGCGGACGACCTGCGCGTCCGCTTCGGAGCCGATTCGGAGATCATCCCGGCGGATCTGGCCACCCAGGCGGGACGGGACATCGTCGCCGAGCGGCTGAGCCGAGGCGTCGAATTTCTCGTCAACAACGCAGGTTTCGGAACTTCGGGTGAGTTCTGGACAGCGGAACCCGAGCTGCTGCAGGCGCAGCTCGACGTCAACGTCACCGCGGTGATGCAGTTGACCCGCGCAGCGCTGCCGTCGATGGTTGCTGCCGCGAAAGGCACCGTGGTCAACGTGGCGAGCGTCGCGGGCATCCTGTCCGGCCGAGGGTCGACGTATTCGGCGTCCAAGGCGTACGTCATCTCGTTCTCCGAAGGGCTGTCCGGTGGTCTCGCCGGTACAGGCGTCCAGGTGCAGGCACTGTGCCCCGGGTTCGTGCGGACCGAATTCCATCAACGCGCGGGCATCGAGATGTCCAGCATCCCGAAGTTCATGTGGCTGAACGTGGAACAGGTCGTGCGTGAGTCCATGCGTGATCTGGGCAAGGGCAAAGTCATCAGTGTGCCGGGCGCGCAATACAAGGTCCTGACGGCGCTCGGCACCAAGGTCCCCAAGAGTGCGGTGCGCAAGCTGACGAATCTGGTCGGTCGGGGTCGCGGCCGAACCTAGGACGACTTCGGCGCGTATGGGCGAGCCTCCGAGCGCGATTCGAGTATCACCGTTAAATTCAGACCTTGTGACTGTTTTCGTGATCGTGGCGATCCTCGTACTTGCAGTTCTCGCCTACGCGGCGAGCGTCGAGCGTCGGGTACGGCGTTGTCGGTCGAACACGGCCGCGAGCAGGCAGCTGGTGACCGTGGAGCTCGAGCGTCGCCACGTTCAGTTGGAGTCCTTCATCGCGGCCGTCGAATCGTCCGGCCTGGACCAGGAGCTGATTCGTCAGCTCGTCGGCGCGAGGTCGTGGTCCAAGGCGGTACGAGACAAGAATCTGGGTCTGCAAGCTCAGGCAGCTGCCGAGAACGCGCTGTCGGCGGCGGTGCATGCGGTGCTGTCGGAGTCCGATCTTCACCCGAAGCTACGCTCCAACTGGGCCTTCCAGGGCCCCGCCGGCGACCTGGAGACGACGGAGAAGCGTATCGCCGGCGCAGTGCGCGTGTACAACGACAACGCGTACGCGTTGGCGGAGCTACGCAGGTCGTTCGCGACCAAGCCCATGGCCACCGCACTCAAGGTCGTTCCGCCCGAGCCGTTCGTCGAGCACGTCGACCTCGTCGCCGACGAAAAGCCGGAGGACGTGCCCGCATGAGCCTGCGGGATTCCGGCCGGTAGATTCATCGACTGAATCGATCGAAGGGAACCGCACATGGCCGACAGTGCCCAGCGTGCCGAACTGGCCGAGCTGGTTCGTGAACTGGCCGTAGTCCACGGCAAGGTGACGTTGTCATCCGGCAAGGAAGCCGATTACTACGTCGACCTCAGACGCGCAACGCTGCATCACCGCGCGAGCGCGCTGATCGGAACCCTGATGCGCGAACTGGTGGCCGATTGGGACTTCGACTCCGTCGGCGGCCTGACGATGGGAGCCGATCCCGTCGCGTTGTCCATCGTCCACGCGGAAGGCCGCCCGATCGACGGCTTCGTCGTACGCAAGGCCGCGAAGGCGCACGGTATGCAGCGTCAGATCGAAGGACCCGACATCGTCGGCAAGCGGGTGTTGGTCGTGGAGGACACGACCACGACCGGCAACTCACCACTGACCGCGGTGAAAGCCCTCCGCGACGCCGGTGCCACGGTCGTCGGCGTTGCCACCGTCGTGGACCGGGCAACAGGCGCCGACGACGTCATCGCAGCCGAGGGCCTCGAATACCGCTCGCTGCTCGGCTTGGCCGATCTGGGGCTCTGAATGTTCATGTAGGCCAGGGCCTGCATGAACATTCAGCGCAGTTGCGCGACGACGAAGAAGTTGTCTCCCGTCGGCTCGCCGTTGCGTACGTCGCAGTTGGCGAGGATCAGTCGACCGGGAACCTGCGCTCGCAGGTCGTTGTCGGCCAGGAGTGAACCCTTCGGCAGGGGCCCGACCGATTCGACGTCGTATTCGAGAGTGCCGGTCGCTGTGCGCACTACGACGATGTCGCCGACCTGCGCCACTCCGAGAGAGCGGAACGGTGCGTCCCGCGTCGAGTAGTTGTGGCCCACGACGACAACTGTCTGCTGGGTGTCCGTACCGGGTAGCCCGCTCTCGGCCCACCACGCAGGCCGCTCGTCCACTGGATTGAGTACTTGCGACGAGTCGCGGTACAGGCCGTCGGGGTTGATCGTGCTGCTCATGTAGGTCTGCGATTCCGCGGACCGCAGCTCGATCCACTCCGGTTGCGCGGGTGCAACCGGCGACGGTGGAGCCGCAGAAATCTGCGCCTCCACCGCCGACCGATCAGGCGGTGTCGCACTGACCGGCTCCGACTGCGCGCAGCCGGTCAGTGCGACACCCAGGGCGATCGCAGCTGCGAACTTACGCAGATGCATCGGTCGAGTTGCGACGACGTAGGTAGAGTCCGCCGCCCACTGCGGCCACAGCTACGACGCCGACGCCGGCCAAGATCGCCGGTGTCGCGGACGAGCTGTCCGAACCACCCGACGCTTCGGTGGACGAATCGCCCAATGCCAGATCGACAGCGGGCAGTTCTCCTGCCAGGACGGTGACACCGTCGTCGTCGGTGGTGAAGTAGTCCGCGACCGTGAACGATCCGTCCTCGTTGGACACGCCCACCAATTCCACGCCGGTCTCGTCGACGACCACTGTGGTGTCATCGACCTGGGTCACGGGGACGTCGTCCTTCGTGGTGCCGCCGATGTTGATGGTCCAGCTGAATTTCGGTCCGCTCGCTGCCAATTCAGCTGCCTTGGCCTTCAGATCGGCCTCGGCCTTGGTTGCGGCATCGGCTGCTGCCTTGGCATCGGCTGCTGCGGTCTGCGCTGCCTTCACCTCCGCTGCTGCGGTGTCGGACGCGGCCTGAGCTGCCGTCAGATCGGCTTCGGTTCGCGTCACGTCGGCTTCCGCGGTGGCCAATGCCGCATTGGCTTCCTCGACCGCGGCCTCTGCTTCGGCGGCGGCCTTTTCGAGCGCTGCGATATCCGCATCCGACGGCGCTGCGTCGAGGTCGGCCTGCGCTTGCGTCGCCGCGGCCGCAGCCGCGGTGGCCTTCTCCTGGGCTGCCGTCGCAGCAGTCCGTGCGTCGGCAGCAGCTTTGTTCGCGGCGGTTGCTGCCTCTGTCGACGTCGCCGCTGTCGCTTCGAGATCCCGTGCGTTGGCCTCGGCTGCCGCGGAGACGTCCAGCGCTGTGCGTGCGGCAATGGCCGCCGACAGTGATTCGGCGGCCCTGGCCGCCGCCGCGCGGACAGCGGCGCTCACCTTGGCGAGGTTGAGAGTCTTGAACGAATCCTGCACGGCAACGATCGAATCCTGCAGCGCCGTGGCAGCTGCTTCGGCATCGGCCGACGCGGTGGCAGCGAGCTCGGCCTTGGCTGTCGCGTCAGCACGTGCCGCCGTCGCTGCCTCCACAGCTGCGGGATCACCCGCACCGGCCGCTTCGGCTTCCAGACGTTCTGCTTCGGCTAGGGCCTCGGCTGCGGCTTCGTCGGCTTCGGTCTTGGCCTGCGTAGCCGCGGTATTGGCGGCTTCGAGAGCTGCGGTGTCGGCCTTGGCCTTGTTCACCGCGCCGACAGCAGCGATGCGGTCGAGTTCGGCGGCCGTTGCGTCGGCGTCGGCCTTCTTGGCCTTCACCACCGCGTCTGCCGCAGCGAGCTCTGCCTTGGTGACCGCAGTACTCGCGGCGGTATCGGCAGCGACGGCGGCATCGAGCCGAGCCTGCGCGGCAGTGGACGCCTCCGCAGCGGCTTTGCTCTTTGCCTCCGCGTCGGCGAGCGCCTGCTTCTCGGCGTCGCTCAGCTGCGGGACGATGTCGACGTTGATCGTCGCCGTACCGTCGTCGTTGAACACGACCCCGCCCGTCACCTGGGGGAGTGGTCGGTCGGTCGACGGTGCTTGGGGTGCAGGAACCGCTGCTGCCGAAGCGTCACCTTCGCCGGGTGCAGGCACATCCGCAGGCGGTTGGATCAGTGCGTCTCCCGAGGGGATGGTTGTTTCCTCGGTAGGTGTCTGCTCCTCGGCCGGCGGGTCGGTGGGTTCCTGCTCGGAGACGCTGTTCGACGGTGGTGGAGTTTCGTCCTGCGCTGCGGCAATTCCCGGTGCTGCCAGCGCGAAGGAGAGTGCGACGGCGGCTCCGGCGGCGGCGATGCGAGTCCGCCGCGAACGGGCGATCGACTTCTGTGACATAGATGTTCAAGCCCTTCGGTCCTGGTGGCCGGAGCCACCGACACGTCCGTCCCGATCCGGAAATGCTTTTAGTGAGGCACACGTACTTGTGCTTCAAGGACCGTAACGGACCGAAAGGTCTCTCAGGGTTTACCAAGGAATTGGTTATGCAACTGTTACTGATGGTGTTCGTGTGACGAAAGTGAACACCCAGCGCGAGAAACGTCAGTCGCCGACGGTTACTGCCCGGGCCTCGTCGACACTGTGAGGTGCGGGGTCGTGATCGTCGACGTGGGCGAGGACTTTGCGGCCGGTCGACAGGACGACGATCGCCAGCAGGGTGCAGACCGCGCCGACCCAGAACGGGACATGAGCGTTGCTCTCGCCCAGCTTGCCCGCGAGGTACGGTGCTGCGGCGCCACCCACGAAGCGGACGAAGCTGTAGGCGGCCGATGCCGTCGAGCGCTCCACGGGTGCGGAGATCATGACGGTTTCGGTGATGAGGGTGTTGTTGACCCCGAGGAACAATCCGGCGACGACCGTGCCGACGATCAACACCGTCTTGTTCTCGGTGAACAGCGCCATCACCCCGAGGTCGACGGCGAAGAGAAGCAGCGACAGCATCATCATGTTCAGAGTTCCGTACGCCTGCTGAAGCTTGGGGGCGAGGAACACGGACGCCACTGCGAGGCACAGTCCCCAGCCGAAGAAGATGAAACCGATGCTGTACGTGCCCATGTCGAGAGGGAACGGAGTGTAGGCGAGGAGGGTGAAGAATCCGTAGTTGTACAGAAGTGCGGTGATGCCGACGGTGAGCAGTCCGCGGTGGCGAAGTGCACGGAACGGATCGAGTATCGACGTCGTGTGAGCGGGCTTGGGAGTGTCCGGCAGCATGACGATCAACAGAACGAACGCGACGGCCATCAGCGCCGCAACGCCGAAGAACGGTCCACGCCACGAGAATCCGCCGAGCACACCGCCGACGAGCGGTCCCGTTGCGATGCCGATACCCAGTGCTGCTTCGTACAGGATGATCGCCCTCGCGACGCCACCCGATGCGGCACCGACGATCGTCGACAACGCCGTCGCGATGAACAACGCGTTTCCGAGGCCCCAGCCGGCGCGGAATCCGATGATTTCACCGACTGATCCGGAAACTCCTGCGAGAGCGGCGAATACGACGATGATGGCGAGCCCGGCGAGGAGTGTCCGTTTCGGTCCGAAGCGGCTGGACACCACACCGGTGATGAGCATCGCGACACCGGTGACCAGCATGTAACTGGTGAACAGGAGTGACACCTGGGACGGTGACGCGTCGAGTTGTTCGCCGATGGGTTTGAGGATGGGATCGACCAGGCCGATCCCCATGAAGGCGATGACGCTAGCAAATGCGACTGCCCACACGGCCTTCGGCTGTTTCAGCAAGCTGTCGTTGTTCGTACTCACGGCTGAGTTCCCCACGACGAGGTTCCTTTCAATCCGTGATCGACGATTTGAGCACGCTGCGAAGCTCGCTCAGTCCGTCGGTCAGTTTCCGTAGTTGTTCCGGGTCCAGTTCGGACAGGTACGGCAGCAGTCCGTCGGCGATCTGGCGTCGTCCGGCGGCCAGCCATTCGGCGCCCGCGTCGGACATTCGGGCGACGACCGCGCGCGAGTCGCTCGGGTCGGTCGTTCGTTCGACGAGTCCCGCGGCGGCGAGCTTTCCCAGCAACGACGTCGCCGACGGTTGCGAGCAGCGGTCGAGGCGAGCGAAGTCGCTGACTCGCAGCGGTTGGTACTCCTCGAGGAGGGAAAGCGCTCGCATCCAGGCTTTGGGCCACTCGTCGGAGCCGAAGTGCGCGGCGAGGCGAACGAACCGCGACGATCCCGTGACCAGCTCGGAAAGCACGTCGCGGAGATGTTGATCGGAGGCTGGCTGCTGCACCCCGATAATATTACATAAGCTAACTATCTTTTCCAACAAGCTGACAGGTAGTCCACGAAAAAAGTCCCGGCCGATGGTGGCCGGGACTCGTTTTCGTGCGTACTTCGCTCAGCTCAGGCTGTTCTCGTCCATGAAATTCCTGATGGCGAGGTCCCATTCCGCGTCGCGCTTGTTGTCGAGGTGAAACCTGGTGGCGGCGTAGATGCCGTAGAGGAGCAGTCCCGACAGGAACAGGCTGCCGATGCCCGTGAACGCGGCGGCGGCGATGGCGTCGGAGTTCGACAGTGGCTGCGATGCGCGGATGCCGTTGTCGTCGACCCAGATGTCCACTTCGGTGCCGACGGGGGAGCCGCTCAGGACGGACACCTGGCCGGTGTGCTCGACGCCCTGGTAGGTCCACGTCGCGTCGACGTTGGAGCTGCTCTGCGAGCTGAAGTCGGATTGAACGAGCGGGGAGGGCTGAGTGACGGACACGGTTTCGGCGGTGACGGCGTGCCGGGTGTACTGCTGCGCCGAGACCTGCTCGTTCTGAAACGACAGCGTCGTCATCGCAAGCCAAGCAGCAACGGGAAGCATCAGAATTGCCAGGGTGGTGAGGATGGTCTTCAACCGGGACTGGATGCGGTCGGAGCGACGGAGCAGCGGGTTCGATGCGTAGGCGAGGCCCTCCATGGTCGCCCGACGGTCATCTGTGTGTTTCCGGCGCATTGTCGTCCCAACGTGTCGAGTCGTGTGTTTACCTACCAACGATGACAAGGTGGGGAGCCCTGAATCAAGGCGAAGGGGCCAGCATCACACAATTGATTAGTTCAACGAACCATCGAGGTGAGTCGATGAATCGCGCGACGTTGTCCAGAATCGCCTTCGCCTCGGCATCGGCCGCGACGGTTCTCGGAGCCGTCCTCGGCGCGGACAGACTGCATCGCTTTGCGAAGCCTTTCATTGCTCCATCGCTGGTCGTGGGGTTGCCGAAGCCTGTGTCGACGCTCGGTCTGGCACTCACAGCGGCGACCGTCGGCGACGTTCTTCTTCTCGACCCGGACGACGATTCGCGGATTCTGCATGGTGCGGCCTCGTTCGCCGTGATGCAGGGGTGCTACTGCTGGCTCCTCCGTGCTCGAGGTGCACGCGTCACCCCGTCGGCAGCGGCGCCGCGCGCGGCGGGCTGGCTTCTTGCGGTCGCGTCGATGGCAGCGCGTTCGCCCGATGTCGCGCCCGGACTCGGCGCGTACGGACTGACCCTGGCATCGATGTCGACGCTGGCGGCGGATCCCACGCTTGCGCGCGGGGCGAGAACGGTGGCGGGTGTCGTAGTCCCCGGGTCGGATCCGGCGTCGAGAATCGCTGTCGGTGGTGTGCTCTTCACCCTGTCCGACGCGTTGATAGTGGCGCGGCGGCTGCTGTTGACCACGGAGTCGCATCGGCGAGCGGCGGAGGGAGTCGTCCTCGCGACCTACGCGGTGGCTCAGCTATTCCTCGTCGAAGGTCTGTCTCGGAAGAAGTAGTACGCGGTGGTGGTCATCCGGATCCACCATGATCGGAACGACTGCACCCTCGGCGAACCTCGAGATCTCCGAGCGGGGAATGGCATAGACGATCCGGCCGGAGAACGACTCCGAGCCGGGAACGGTGAACTGCAGTTGAAGTTCGCTGCGGGTGTCGTCGAGCGGGTGCACTTCCTCGACGGTGGCCCAGCCCTCGACACCGTTGCGTGCGATCTGCCTCTGTTCGGCCGTCCGCCGGTTGGCCACCAGCATGGACAGACCGAGTGCAGCTCCGAATCCGGCGACCAGCGCGGCGAGTTGATAGGGGAGTGTTCCGGACGGCGCCGACGGACGGAACCAGAGCGCCCACGCCGCCAGAACGACGACGTAGCCCACTGTGACAACTACTACCGCTCGCAACGTTCGTTTGTGATTCACCCACATCTCCTACGCGACACAGCCAGAATACCGCTGAAATGCAGTCGAGGGTCTTACCGATAACGCTGGTAACGCCTATTCTGTCGAAGTGTCTACACCAACTGTGTTCATCACCGGCGCCGCTGCCGGAATCGGACGATCCACTGCTCTGAAGTTCGCTCGCTCCGGATACCTCGTCGGGGCCTACGACATCGACGAAACCGGGTTGGCGTCACTCGGCAAGGAGATCACGTCCGCCGGCGGACGCGTCGTGACGGGCACCCTGGATGTCACCGACCCCAAGCAGTGGGAGGCCCGGTTGAAGGAGTTCGACGCCGAGGCCCACGGCCGGCTCGACGTCCTCGTCAACAATGCGGGCATTCTCGTTGCAGGCCAGTTCGAGGAGATGCCGCTCGAGGTGCACAAGCGCCAGATCGACATCAACTTCAACGGCGTCGTGTACGGCACTCTCGCGGCGTTCCCGTATCTGAAGGCGACCAGGAACGCCCAGGTCGTGAACCTGTGCTCGGCGTCGGCCATCTACGGTCAGCCGGAGCTGGTCACCTACGGCGCGACGAAATTCGCCGTCCGCGGTGTCACCGAGGCGCTCGACCTCGAGTGGGCCAAGTACGACATCTCCGTCAAGGCCATGTGGCCGCTGTTCGTCCAGACCGCGATGACCCAGGGCGTCTCCACCGGAACGACCAACTCGCTCGGCATCAAGCTCACGGCCGACGACGTCTCCCAGGCGATCTTCGACGCCACCCGCCCCGCGAAGGGGCTGCGGCGTAACAAGGCACTGCGCAAGGTTCATTTCCCGGTCGGATTGCAGTCCAAGGCGCTGTCGCTCGGGTCCAGGTTCTCTCCGGCCTGGCTCACCCGCGAAGTCAACCGGCGTCTGAGCCACACCTGATCCTGCGCGACCCCTGCCACGCACCACCGAACGGCACGGGTTTCGGTTCGCCGGTAGGGTCGCTCTGCAACATGGTGAGCGAAAGTGGGGTCGGGTTCTTTCATGGCGAGAGCGCGCTTGAAGAAGCGTTCGGTACTGGCAGCATCGGTGGCGATTGTGGCGGTGCTGTCCGCGTGCGGTAGCGAATCCGGTGCGGATGCGACGTCCGCACCGGCTACTACGACGACAACCGTCGCGCCGCCGACGACGACGGTGGAACCGGTGTTGCCGCCGCCGCCCACCGAAGCTCCGCCGCCGCCTCCGTCGGAACCTGCCCCCGAGCCGGCGCCGCCGCAGACGACGTACGCAGCGCTCGACGGTGCGTACTACTTCTCGTCGCCGGACGGTCTGTTCCAGTGTGGAATCGTCACACTGGCCAGCCGGACCGAAGCGGGATGTCAGGGCACGACGACGCCGGTGCCCCCGCGGCCCGAGGACTGCATGATCAGCTGGGGCAACGGAATTCGTGTCACCAACGACGGTGCGGCGGAGTTCATGTGCTCCGGTGGTGCGGTGTACACCTCGGGCGGCGAGACGATCGATCCTCCGCTTGCTGTCGGTCAGGTGATCAACGCCGACGGGTACTCCTGCGAGTCGACTGCCGACGGTATCTCGTGCACCAACGACGAGACCGGCCACGGCTTCCGAATTGCTGCCGACAGTAATGAAATCTATTGAGCGACATGGATCTACCCGGTCCGACCGAGTGGGGAGACAACCCCAACGGTGTCGGGCCGTGGGAAGAGCACCACGATGAACCCCGGCCGACGGGTGTGCAGTTCGACCCGGACCTGCTGGACGCCGGGGACCGGCGCAACGTCGTCGACGCGTACCGCTATTGGACGCGAGAGGCGATCGTCGCCGACATCGACACGAGGCGCCACCCGCTGCACGTCGCGATCGAGAACTTCGCCAACGATGCGAACATCGGCACGGTCGTACGTACCGCGAATGCATTTGCAGCGCAGGCGGTCCACATCGTCGGAAGGCGTCGTTGGAACAGGCGTGGCGCGATGGTGACCGACCGGTACCAGCACATCCATCATCACGACACCGTCGGCGACGTACTCGCTTTCGCCGCGGCCGAGGGCTTGACGGTTGTCGCCGTCGACAACACGCCGGGTTCGGTGCCGATCGAAACCGCAGAACTGCCGCGGGATTGCCTGCTTCTGTTCGGGCAGGAGGGGCCGGGGGTGACCGAGGATGCACGCAACGGCGCGTCGATGACGGTATCCATAGCGCAGTTCGGGTCCACTCGCAGCATCAATGCGGGTGTCGCCGCCGGGATTGCCATGCACTCGTGGGTCCGGCGTCATGCCGACTTGTCACAAGCGTGGCCCTGACTGTTTGTGCTTCGCCCCCGGGCAAGTGGCAGGATTGCCGATCATGCAGGAGCTATGGGCGCAGCGCGCGGACGCTGCGGAGGGGGCCGTCGTCGCACGACATGTGCGTCGACTGTGGGGGTTGCCGGGTACGGCGCTCGGTGTCGTGGCGTGGCCGCCTGTTCGGCGGGAGCGACTGTTCCTGAAGTGGCATTACTGGTGGCAGGCGCACCTGCTCGAGTGCGCGGTCGACGCAGCGAGCCGCGAGCCCACCGCCAAGAGACGTAGGCGCGTCACCAAGATCGCTCGTGCGCACCGCATTCGGAACATCACCGGTTGGACCAACAACTACTACGACGATATGGCCTGGCTCGGGCTTGCCCTCGAACGCGCTCAACGGTTGCATGCCGTCGGCAACCGCGTCGGCATTCAGAAGATCGAGATGGAATTGTTCGACGCATGGTCTCCGCAGGCAGGCGGCGGCATCCCGTGGCGCAAGGGCGACGATTTCTACAACGCCCCGGCCAACGGACCGGCGTCGATCCTGCTGGCCAGGACGGGTCGGTTGTGGCGAGCGGAGGCCATGGCCGATTGGATGGACGCAACGCTGAGGGATCCCGAGACGGGTCTGATCTTCGACGGCATACGTACCGGCGACGTGCTCGATCGTGCGATCTACAGCTACTGCCAAGGTGTGGTGCTGGGCGTCGAAACGGAACTTGCGGTGCGACTGGGAGACCCACGTCATCGTGCACGGGTGCAGGCACTGGTCGCTGCGGTGGACGCTCGACTGTGTCGTGACCTGGTGATCGTCGGCGGGGGAGGCGGCGACGGCGGCTTGTTCGACGGCATCCTGGCCCGCTACCTGGCGATGGTCGCGACGACGTTGCCCGGCGACAGCGACGACGATCGGACTACACGTGCGTTGGCTGCGTCGATCGTGCTCGCGTCGGCGGAAGCGGCGTGGGAGAACCGACTGGAAGTCGAGGATCATCCACTCTTCGGTGCGGCGTGGGAATCTCAGGCCACGCTCCCTGGGCCGGGGCATACAGTGGCAACGTTCAGCGGCGGAACAGTGCGGTCGTCGGCGGTGCCGGAACGTGATTTCGCGGTTCAGCTCAGCGGCTGGATGCTCATGGAGGCCGCGTACACCGTGGCCGACGCAGGCTTTCGTTAGCTAAGGTACTGGTCTATGGGGACTTCGTGGAATCCGACGGTGTACGGGCACTACGCAGACGAGCGGACGCGTCCGTACTACGAACTGGTCGCTCGGATCAGGAACGAATCACCGGGCACTGTCGTCGACCTCGGATGTGGCACCGGCGTACAGACCGCCACGCTGGCACAGCGGTGGCCGTCGGCCCACATCACCGGACTCGACTCGTCGGCCGACATGGTGGCCGATCAGCCGTCGGATCTGCCTGCCGGCGTGACCATCCGGCAAGGTGACATCTCCGATTTCGACGCGACCGGCGTGGACGTCGTCGTGTCCAATGCGGCCCTGCAGTGGGTACCTCACCACCGAGAGCTTCTGGCGACGTGGGCATCGCAACTGGGCGCGTCCAGCACCCTTGCCTTCCAGGTACCGGGCAACTTCGACGCTCCCTCTCACGTCCTGATGCGTCGCCTCGCGGAATCCGACGAGTGGGCGTCGACTCTCAGCGGCGTTCTACGCGGAGGTGACAGCGTCGACTCCGCCGAGCAGTACGCGTCGGCGATGTTCGACGCGGGACTGACCGTCGACGCGTGGGAGACCAGCTACGTCCACGTTCTGCAGGGCGTGGACCCGGTGCTGCGGTGGGTGACGGGAACTGGCCTGCGGCCCGTCCTGGATGCACTCGACGACGAGACCCGGCCGGTGTTCGTCGAACAGTATCGAGACCTTCTGCGCGACGCGTACCCGCAGGCCGCGTCGGGAACGCTGTTTCCGTTCCGACGCATCTTCGTCGTTGCACGGAAAGACTGAGTTACTCGAGGACTTCTTCGACCTCGATGGTCTCGGAGGGCTTCGACATTTCCTTGCGGTACTGCCAGATGCCGAGGCCGGTCCCGACGACCAGGAGCACGATCATCCCGATCAGGACTGCGGGCAGCAGCCACGGCACCATCTCGAGGAAGCTACCGAAGTAGAAGCCTGCCAGCAGCAGCACCGGCGCCCAGATGATCGCGCCGAGAGTGCTGGCGATCGTGTAGCGGCGATGGTTCATCTTGGCTGCGCCCGCGACCATCGGGCAGAGCGTCCGCACCCAGGGAATCCAACGCGCGACGAGCACGGCCCAGAAACCGTGTTTCTCCAGTAGAAGGTTCACCTTGTGCAGGTTCTTGGTGTTGAGGTATTTGCCGTTCTTGCGCGCGACGAGTGTGGAACCGGTGCGGTGCCCGATGACGTACCCCACCTGGTTGCCTGCGATGGCCGCGATCATCGCGCCGACGGACAGCGCCCAGATGTGGCCGGTGCCCGAGGCGTGAGTGGCCATCACGATTCCGGCGGTGATCAGCATGGAGTCGCCGGGAAGGAACAGGCCGATGATGACGGCGCATTCGATGAAGACGAACGTCACCACCACGAGCCACACCACGAGCGGGCCTGCGGTTTCCAGTGGGCCGAACTGACCCATCGCCTCGATCACGGTTGCAACACCCGCACTTTAAGCGCTCGGACGGTCCTGCTGGGTCTCGATGGCGTCAGCGGCCTCCGAGAGCGGTGTCTTGCGGGCTCGGAGCATGCGCTTGCCAACCTCGATGACGATGGGCAGAACCGAGACGAAGACGATCAGCAGGAAGATGTAGTCGACGTTGTCGCGGATGAACTGGATCTGTCCGAGCAGGTAGCCGAGCATGGTGACACCCGCGCCCCACAGGATGCCGCCGACGACGTTGTACGTCACGAAGATCGAGTACTTCATGTGCGAGGCGCCCGCGACGACCGGCGCGAAGGTCCGCACGATCGGGACGAAGCGCGCGAGGATGATCGTGATCGGGCCGTGCTTCTCGAAGAAGGCGTGCGACTCGTCGATGTACTTCTTCTTGAAGAACTTCGCGTCGTTCGACTTGAACAGCGCGGCCCCGCCCTTACGTCCGATGAAGTATCCGACCTGGTCGCCTGCGATGGCGGCGATCGGGATCGTGATCAGCAGGACGCCGATAGGGGCGAACGGCGGGATCTCGTCGGACTTCGATGCGGCGATGAGGCCTGCGGTGAAGAGGAGGGAGTCACCCGGGAGTAGCGGAAACAGCAGCCCCGATTCGATGAAGACGACAAGCAGCAACCCGACCAGCACCCAGGTGCCGAACGAGTTGAGCAAATTCACTGGATCGAGAAACCCGGGCAGGAGCGCCAGGTTCGTCGTCACGGATTCCGAGGCGGCAAGAAGACTCACGGCGCCCACCATACCGGCCGAACCTGGGCCGACCTGAACAACAGCTGGTGAATTGCCACCGATGCAATGTCCGATTAGTCACGTTCGTGCCTGAAGTGATCAGGTGGGTACCGCGACAGGCGTGCCGGAGGCTTGCCATACTGCAACGGACAATCAATCTCTTCACATGGAGGAATGACGCCGTGCCGATCGCAACTCCCGAGGTCTATGCCGAGATGCTTGGCCGGGCCAAGGAACACCAGTTCGCCTTTCCAGCGATCAACTGCGTTGGTTCCGAGTCCATCAACGCCGCAATCAAGGGTTTCGCCGACGCCGGAAGCGACGGCATCATTCAGTTCTCGACCGGTGGTGCCGAGTTCGGCTCCGGCCTCGGCGTCAAGGACATGGTCACCGGTGCAGTAGCGCTGGCCGAGTTCGCTCACGTGGTGGCAGCCAAGTACGACGTCACGATCGCGCTGCACACCGATCACTGCCCCAAGGACAAGCTGGACACCTACGTCCGTCCGCTGCTGGCTATCTCGCAGGAGCGCGTCGACGCAGGCCGCAACCCGCTGTTCCAGTCGCACATGTGGGACGGTTCCGCAGTCCCGATCGACGAGAACCTCGAGATCGCCAAGGACCTGCTCGCCAAGGCAGCAGCTGCCCGCATCATCCTGGAGATCGAGATCGGTGTCGTCGGCGGTGAAGAGGACGGCGTCGAGGCCGAGATCAACGACAAGCTCTACACCTCCAACGAGGACTTCCTGAAGACCGTCGAGGCACTCGGTGCGGGAGATGCGGGTTCGCGTTACCTGCTCGCCGCGACGTTCGGCAACGTGCACGGCGTGTACAAGCCCGGCAACGTGAAGCTGAAGCCGTCCGTCCTTGCCGACGGTCAGCGCGTGGCGTCGGAGAAGCTCGGCCTCGCCGCCGGCTCCAAGCCGTTCGACTTCGTGTTCCACGGCGGATCGGGCTCGGCGAAGAGCGAGATCGAAGAGGCTCTGGACTACGGCGTCGTGAAGATGAACGTCGACACCGACACCCAGTACGCGTTCAGTCGCCCCATCGCCGGACACTTCTTCAGCAACTACGACGGTGTGCTGAAGGTCGACGGCGAGGTCGGCAACAAGAAGGCCTACGACCCGCGTAGCTACCTCAAGAAGGCCGAGGCCGGTATGACCGCTCGTGTCATCGAGGCATGCAACGACCTCAAATCCGCAGGCCGCAGCGTAAGCGCCGGCTAACCCACCTGAGTGGAGCGGAACCTGCGGGTCACTCCGCGGGCTCCGCTCCCGGTAGGCCTGCGGGTCACTCCGCAGGCTCCGCTCCCGGTAGGCCTGCGGGTCACTCCGCAGGCTCCGCTCCCGGTAGGCCCGGGCCTGACTTTCCCACTCACGAGTGGGTCAGCAGACCTTCCAGGTTTCGCCTTCCAGTCGCAGATCGAACGTCCGCGGTGACCGCTCGTTCGGATTCGCCTCGGTGTACGCGATGATCTGCGCGATCGCAGTGTCTCCGGTGATCTGAACGGCATCGATGCCTTCCATCACCGGCACGTTTCCTTGCTCGACGGCCACGCGGTGCACGTCCGCGAACTCCGCATCCGGAATGTCCCGGTAGTACGTTGCGAGGTCCCCGCACGACGACGATCTCAGCGTCGCCAGATCCCCGCTCGCCAACGCCTCGGTGAACGACGTGACCGACGTCCTGATCTGGGCCTCCGGCGAATTCTCGCCGCCGTCACGCGACAGATAGAAGAACGCGGCGGCACCGACTGCGACGATCACGACAACCGCAGCGGCCAGCGCGCCGAGCCAGCGCTTGCTCGTCTTCCGCGCCGGAGCGGAGCCTGCGGAGCGACCAGAAGGCGCCGGAGCGGAGCCTGCGTAGCGACCAGAAGGCGCCGGAGCGGAGCCCGCGGAGCGACCAGACGGCGCCGGAGCGGAGCTTGCGGAGCGACCAGAAGGCTGGGGACGAGGACCGGCCGGCTGCTGAGCTGGGCGGGGAACCTCTCCGCGAGCCGGAATGCGCTGCGGTACAGCGTGGGGTCGCGGTACAGGCGTGGCAGGTGGCTCGACGGTAGGAATCGCGGTCGTCTCGGCCTCGGTCTGGTTCTCCGGCGTGGCGTCGGGCAGCTTCGGTGGCGTGGGCGTGCTGTCCGACGTGTCGGGTTCCGACTTCGTTTCGTCTTTCTCCGACACCTGGTGCTCCTGCCTCATCCACGACTCTTTCGAAAACGAAAGCCTAACGGTCCAGGGAGGGTAGCCGGACGCAGGCGAGGTGAGTGTCGGGGAACATGCGCAATGCGTGCAGGGCACAATGGTCCCTATGACTTCATTCGGTGACTTGCTCGGACCGCAGCCGACGCTTCTGCCCGGCGACGACGAGGCAGAGTCCGCGTTGCTCAACCACGAGGACCCGGCGAAGGTCGCGGCCGAGAACCCGACGGCGTCGATCGCCTGGGCTTATCTGGCCGAGGCGTCGTTGAACGCGGGTCAGACCATCACTGCGTACGCCTATGCGCGCACGGGGTACCACCGCGGGCTCGATCAGCTTCGCCGCAACGGATGGAAGGGATTCGGGCCGGTCCCGTACAGCCATGAGCCCAACCGAGGATTCCTCCGCTGCGTCGCTGTTCTCGCGAAGGCTGCGCGTGAGATCGGCGAGAACGACGAGTACGCCCGGTGCCTCGACCTCCTCGAAGACAGTGATCCCAAAGCCGCGGAAGCCCTCGGTCTCGGCTGATCATGCGGTGACGACGCTGCGTCCGACGGCTCGGCGGGGTAAGGCCCGTGTCAGGGCGGGCCGGGCCAGGTTGCAGCTGTCGTTGCTGCCGATCGTTCAGTGCGCGCTGGCGGCGGGAGTCTCGTGGTTCGTGGCGACCGACATCGTCGGCCATGCGCATCCGTTCTTCGCGCCCATCGCTGCAGTTGTGTCGCTCGGTGTGTCGCTGGGTGCGAGGATGCGCCGGTCGGCGGAGTTGGTGGTCGGCGTCACGGTCGGTATCGGTGTCGGCGACCTGATCATCTCGGCGATCGGTAGCGGGCCGTGGCAGATCGCGCTGGTGGTTGCGCTCGCGATGTCGACGGCGGTGTTTCTCGACGGCGGTCCGATCATCGCGATGCAGGCGGGTTCGTCGGCTGTGTTGGTCGCGACGCTGATTCCTCCTGGAAATTCCGGTGGCATCGACCGAATGGTCGACGCTTTGACCGGTGGATTGGTCGGCATCGCAATCGTCGCCTTGATTCCGACGCACCCGGTGTGGCGAGCGCGGAAGGATGCGGCCAAGGTGCTGGGGACGGCGTCCGAGGTACTTCAGAAGGTCGCGGACGGCCTCGTCGCCAACGATCCGAAGCCGATCGAGGAGGCTTTGAAGAAGGCTCGCGCCACCCAGTCCGATATCGATGCGCTGCGCACGAATCTGAAGGGTGGCCGGGAGATCGCCCGGATCTCTCCGCTGTACTGGGGTCATCGGAACCGGCTGGCGGGATTGGCCAAGACGGCAGATCCGATCGACAACGCGATCCGAAACATACGGGTGTTGGCTCGCCGATCGTTGACGCTGGTGCGGGACGACGAGATTCTCGATCCCCGCGTCGTCGACGAGGTGGAGAAGTTGGCTCAGGCGACCGATGTGCTGCGCCGAATGGTTCTCGCCGACCCGGGCAGGCAGCCTGACGCAGCCGAGGCCGCGAGGGTGCTTCGTGCCGTCGCGGCCGGCGCGAAGCCCGAGCTGATTTCCAATGCGGGTCTGTCGGCGACGGTGGTGCTTGCCCAACTTCGATCGATCATCGTCGACTTCTTGCAGGTTGCGGGGCTGAAGCGAATTTCCGCTCTCGCGACGCTTCCTCCGACCGTCGCCAAGCCGGACGTCACGCCAGATTTGTTCTGACCTTCCGGGACCGTTGCACATATGCGTATGTACGCATATGGTGAGGTCCGGCATCGACGGAAGGGGAAGTGATGGGCGCGGGGCACGGGCACAGTCACGGCATGACGGGCGCGGGAGGCACGGCGGGGCCGTCCACCAAGCGGATCCGCAACATGGTGATTGCGCTGGCCATTCTCGTGGTCTTCTTGGTTCTCGAGGCGACGGTCGCGTTGATCATCAACTCTCTCGGCTTGCTCGCCGACGCCGGCCACATGCTCACCGACGTTCTCGGAATGTCGATGGGGCTTGTGGCTCTTCTGCTGGCTCGCAGGGGAAGCGCTGTCGCAGCGCGGACTTTCGGCTGGCATCGTGCGGAGGTGTTGACGGCCATCGCCAACGCCGTTCTGCTGTTGGGCGTAGCCGCGTTCATCATGTACGAGGCGATCGATCGAATAGGCGACGCACCTGAAATCCCCGGTATGGCGCTGATCGTCACCGCGGCAGCAGGTCTGGTCGCGAACCTGGTCGTCATGCTGTTGATCCGCGGCGACGCGAAGGACAGCATCGCGGTGCGAGGTGCCTACATGGAGGTTCTCGCCGACGCCGTCGGCAGCGTCGGTGTGCTCGTCGCCGGTTTCGTGATGGTGGTGTTCGGGTGGACCTGGGCGGATATCGTCGTCGGTGTCCTGATCTCGCTGTGGGTGATTCCGAGGGCAATCAAGCTGGCGGGCTCAGCGCTGCGCATCCTCACTCAGGCGAGCCCCGGTCACGTCGACGTCGAGGCCGTCGAAGCCGATCTTGCTGCGCTACCCGGCGTGGTCGGTGTGCACGATCTGCACGTGTGGACCCTCACCACGGGTATGGACGTCGCGACCGTGCACCTCGAATGCGACGGCTCGGGCCCGGTTCTGCTGGACCGGGCCAAGACGGTGCTCGCGGCCTACGGTCTGGACCATGCGACCGTTCAGGTCGAGCCGACCTCCCATGGATCAGCGTGCAAGAACGAACTCACTTGGTGAACGTCTTCACCGGGCTTCCCGGTCGCCACAACTCGATCTGCATGTGATCGTCGACGAGTGAGGTCAGCACCACTTCGGTGATGTCGAGATCGAAGACGTTGTAGGGCGTCAGTTCCGGCGGTGCTGCATCGAAGATCTTCTGCAGTGCATCGGGGTCGGTCAGTTCGACGGCTGTGCCCGCGATCTTCGCATCGCCACCCTCCATCGAGTGGTGCCCGGGATTACTGTGAACAGCGAAGCGCGGGTCCCGCTTCAGATCTCGGGCTTTGAGCGCGTTGAGCATCGACCCCAAACGCAACTGTCCGTCGACGAACTCCAGTTCCGTTCCGCTGACGCGCGGAGAGCCGTCCTGCCTGAGTGTCGCGAGGACGTGGTGCTTGTGGGCGGAGAACCGCGCAGCCACCGACTTCGCCAGATCGGGCGCGTCGGACTCGAACTCTTTCCATGTCGTCATGTCAGCAGTATGCAGACACATTACTGACACCTTCTGTCAGTAATGTCGGTGTTATGCGCTCCTCGCGGTTGTTGCAGTTGATGCTCTCGCTCCAGCACGGCCGTGCGACGACCGCGCAGGCGTTGGCCGACGAAACCGGGGTGTCGGTGCGCACCATCTACCGGGACATAACCGCGTTGCTCGACGCCGGGGTCCCGCTCTGGACCGAGTCCGGGCCGGGCGGGGGAGTGCGGTTGCTGGACGGATGGCAGTCGAAGCTGTCCGGCATGTCCGGTGTCGAGACGTCGGCGTTGATGTTGCTCGGCGTGCCGTCCGTGGCCGCAGACCTGGGGCTGGCCGACGTCACGGCGGCGGCAGAGACCAAGCTGCTGGGCGCACTGCCGCTGCCGTTGCGCGCCGGCGCGCAGATGTGGCGTGAGCGGTTGCACGTCGACGCCCCGGGCTGGTTCACCGACGTCGAACCGTCCCCGCATCTGAAGGTGATCAGCGCGGCTGTGTTGGCGGGTCGGCAGCTCGACCTCGATTATCGGGGTTCGACGCGCACCGTCGCCCCGCTGGGGCTGGTGGCCAAGGCGGGCGTCTGGTACCTCGTCGCTGCCCGGAGAGACGCCGTTCTGTCGTATCGCATCGATCGAGCCGAAGGGGCCAGGACGCGCACGGAACCGGTGGCCAGGCCCGACGGCTTCGACCTGGCTCGATGGTGGACGGAATCGGCGTCGAAATTCGATCGCGCACTGCTGACCTTCGATTGCCGAGTCAGGTTGTCCGCGAACGCTGTTCGCATTCTCCCTGCTGTCGTCGGTCGTGAAGCAACTCCCGCACTCCCGGACGCCGACGTCGACGGGTGGACGACCGTCGACCTGCGGCTCGAGACGTTCGACGTCGCTCTGGGGCAGCTGACGACGCTGGGAGGTGGCGTCGAAGTGCTGGAACCGGTGGCACTGCGGAGGGCGCTGCACCGGGTGGCGTCGGAGATGGCGTCGCGAAACTCCTGACTGCATTCAACTGAAGTCAGGGTAGTCTCGGGTCATGACAGCGATGACATTGTCGGGTCCCCTCGCCGACCGTGATTCGTGGACGGCGAACCACTGCTCGATCGACAAGGCAATGGGTGTCGTCGGCACACGCTCGGCCATTCTCCTCCTGCGTGAGGCATATTACGGGGCAACACGATTCGATCATTTCGCCTCCCGCGTCGGGATCACCGAGGCCGTGGCGTCGGCGAGGTTGAAAGAGTTGACGGAGGCCGGACTGTTCGTGAAGTCGCCCTACCGGGATCCGGGCCAGCGGACGCGGTACGAGTACCTGCTGACCGAGATGGGAAACGACCTGCTGCCGGTCGTACTCGGGCTCATGCAATGGGGAGACAAGTACCTGCAGTCCGGCCGTGGACCGCTGGTGGTGACAGCCGGCGACGGCCCGGTTCAGGTGGAGGTCAGGAGCGCCGACGGACGGGCGGTCGCTGCAGACGATCTCGAAGTCAGAGCCAGAACCGCATGAGGTAGTTGCCGTACTGCGCGTAGATGTCCGGGACGCCGGAAAGCCCGAAAATCCAGTAGATGGCGTCGAAGAACACCATGTTGACCTGGGGCACGAACAGGAACGCGACGAGGATCAGGATGCCGTACGGCTTGAAATTGGCCAGCGCTCGGCGGGTGTCGTGGGACAGGTTGTTCTCGATCGCGGCGTAGCCGTCGAGGCCGGGAACCGGCAGCAGGTTCAACATCGTGGCCATGACCTGTAAGAACGCCAGAAAGCTCAACCCCCACCAGAATGCGCGATGATCCGAACCCGTTCCCCAGACGCGGATCACGACCAGCAGAATCACCGCGGACACCAGGTTGGCAGCGGGGCCGGCAAGAGCGATTCTGCGCTGAACCCTCGGTTCGAACATTCCGGTGCGGAGATACACCGCGCCGCCGGGAAGACCGATCCCCCCGATCGCGATGAACACCACCGGCAGCACGATCGACAGCAGCGGATGGCTGTACTTCAGCGGGTTCAATGTCAGGTAGCCGCGGAGTTCGACCTCGCGATCACCGGCCCGGAACGCGGTGTAGGCGTGACCGAACTCGTGCAGGCACACCGTCACGATCCACCCGGCCAGGACGAGGACGAACACGCCGATTCGAGCCGAGACATCGGCAGGCGATTGGGCAGTCCACGCCACGACACCGCCGATCACCGCAGCAGCCACGACAGCCAGGAAGACCGGGCTCGGGCGAACGCGTCGACGCCGCAGAGGGAGGCTCACCGGACCAACAACCACTCCACGTGATGGCGGTAGAACGTCGATCGTTTCACTTCTCGGTCGCCGGGGACGCCGTCGCGAGTCAGGCTGGCTGCGTACGCTCCGAGCTGCATGGCGCGGCCGTGGGCCCACCGGTGCGGGAGGAGGCGTCGGCCACCGGTGACGCGGGCCTTGAGCCCGGGCATGTTCGGCGTCGGGACGATCTCGACGGCATGCGCCGTGCCGGAGAACAACTTGGTGTCGTCGACGTAGGCCTCGCCTTCGAGCGCGCGACCGGAAGCACCGTGTACGACGGCCCGGCCGACCACGGCCTTGCCCGCGTCGTCACGGATCAGCGGGGTCGGCGCCGCCGTGCCCGTCATGGCCACCTTCGCGGCCCGCGACCCGGTCCCGAGCCGATAGACATGCGCCGCGGCCGTCGCCGACTCGGGAACGAACGCGACTTCGACGTCGAGGCGATCGGTGCGCATCAGCCTCGTCAACACGGCCGCGAGGGACGCGTCGCCGCCGAGAACGATGACGCGCGGGCCGGGCGACCCGGCGGCCTCGGCAAGCAGGGCGTCGCACTCGTCGTTGGTGGGAATCTCCGACGCCGACGTCAGTGGCACATCCGTCAGCGAGATCGGTAGCGGAGGGTTTCCGCAGTGCAAGACGAACGGTGTCACTGTGCTCCCGTGCAGTTCTGTGGTTGTGGCCTGGTGCTCGGTCTCCACCGTAGCGCCATGACCGGTGCCACACCGCCTCGGCTAGACTGACCCCCCGGCCTGCCTCCACACCTGGAAGCAACCTCCCGTACGTCGAGTACACAGCTAGTTTTTGCACAGAAGAGACACCAGGAGAGCACATGCCGGCGATAGTCCTGATCGGCGCCCAGTGGGGCGACGAGGGCAAAGGCAAAGCAACCGATCTGTTCGGCGAACAACTCCAGTGGGTGGTTCGGTACCAGGGTGGCAACAACGCGGGCCACACCGTCGTGCTCCCCAACGGTGACAAGTTCGCACTCCACTTGATCCCGTCGGGCATCCTGACGCCGGGCGTCAAGAACATCATCGGTAACGGCGTCGTCGTCGACCCGGGCGTTCTGCTGACCGAGCTGGCCGGGCTCGAGGAGCGCAACGTGGACACGTCAGGCTTGCTGCTCAGCGCTGATGCGCACCTGATCATGCCGTACCACGTCGCCATCGACAAGGTCACCGAGCGCTTCCTCGGAGCGAAGAAGATCGGCACCACCGGCCGCGGAATCGGACCCTGCTACCAGGACAAGTTCGCACGCGTCGGCGTTCGTGCAGCCGATGTGTTGGACGAGAAGATCCTCACTCAGAAGGTCGAAGCAGCACTGGAATTCAAGAACCAGGTGCTCTCCAAGATCTACAACCGACGCGCTCTCGACCCGCAGCAGGTCGTCGACGAGGTCTTGGGGCAGGCGGAGAAGTTCAAGCACCGGATCGCGGACACTCGGCTCGAGCTGAACCTCGCTCTCGAACGTGGCGAAACCGTGCTCCTGGAAGGGTCTCAGGGCACTCTGCTCGACGTCGACCACGGCACCTACCCGTACGTGACGTCGTCCAACCCGACGGCGGGCGGCGCGGCAGTCGGCTCCGGCATCGGACCCAACAAGATCACCACCGTCCTCGGCATCCTCAAGGCGTACACGACGCGCGTCGGGTCGGGTCCCTTCCCGACCGAGCTCTTCGACAACTTCGGTGAATACCTCGCGAAGCAAGGCGGCGAGGTCGGCGTCACCACCGGGCGTGCGCGTCGGACAGGGTGGTTCGACGCGGTCATCGCCCGCTACGCGACCCGCGTCAACGGCATCACCGACTACTTCCTGACCAAGCTCGACGTGCTTTCCAGCCTCGATACCGTCCCGATCTGCGTGGCCTACGACGTCGACGGAGTCCGTCACGACGAGATGCCGATGACGCAGACAGGCTTCCACCACGCCAAGCCGATCTACGAAGAGATGCCAGGCTGGTGGGAGGACATCTCCGGAGCGCGCACCTTCGAAGACCTTCCGGTGAACGCACAGAACTACGTACTCAGGCTCGAAGAGCTCTCCGGCGCGCACATGTCCTGCATCGGCGTCGGCCCCGGCCGTGACCAGACCATCGTTCGTCGGGACATTCTGAGCTGATCCCTGAGCTCCCCTCGGAAACCCCACGCCTGACATGGTGTGGGGTTTTCTTTAGGGCTCGTTCCCCGTCACGCGGTCGCTTTACCGACTGCTGGAGACTTGAACACAGGAAATGTAATTAAATCGCTATGTCAACTTCGTTGTTTGAGCGGATACTCGACGCCAAGCACACGAGGAGGGCGTGCAATGTCCACTGAATACAACGGTCTCGATGTTTTCGGTTTTCAGTTCGATCGTTTTGCATACGAACATTCTTGGATCGGTGAGCAGACTGGCGATTTCATGCTCGGACCTCACGGCGGTGGAATGCTCGAATACCAGCACGCCACCGTCTTCGCCCTCCCCGAGGGCGGTGCACATGAGGTGCATGGCCCAATCCTGGAGTGGTATCTCGCGCACGGCGGTCCGTACGGGCCGTTGGGGTATCCCATCAGTGACGAGAAGCCGACGCCGACAGGATTCGGTAGATACAACCTCTTCGAGCATGGGGCCGTTGGATGGTTGCCGGGCAGTGGCGCCTTCGTCATTGGCGGTGCGCGCGAAGACGAGGATGTCCGCCTAGGGCCCGGGGCTGAGCATGTGTCCACCATCGACGCGCCCAGCGGGCAAACTTTTTTGGTGTGACCAACCCGAACGGGCGGTATGGTTCGGGGGTGTTACACAGAGCGCTGGAGTGTAAAACGTTCGAATTACTTATTTCTCGGTCGAGAAAAAGAGTGATTGCAACACCCTTGGAATTGTTTTCGTTTATAACGTTTCGTCATTCTTTAGAACGTCGGTAACGCGCTCCTATTACGATTCGATGATTGGTTCAGTCAGCGCAGAAAGCGCCTGCCATCCAATCGAAAGAAATGAGTCGGGGCATGACCGATCAGGTACAAAAATCCAACAGGAAGCGCAAAGTTCGCGCATTGCTCGCCGGTGGTTTGGTTCTTGGCGTCGGTGCCGCGGTGACACTGGCAGCGTGGTCGGACAACGTGTTCGGCAACTCCGATTTCGCGACGGGTGACGCCCGGTGGGAATTGCAGGGAAACTTCGAGACAACCACGCCTTTGACCGAGGCCGGCTGGGGTGACTACGACATCACTCCCGGTGGCGGGATCGCGTTTCCGATTCCGTTGAAAAACAACCTCACTCCGGGCGATGTCGTCCGCGCGCCCGTGGCGATCCGATTGGCCCCTGGTCAGGAACTCGGGGCGAGCGTGACTCTGGATGCCCCGAATCTCGATGCGGGGAATTTGTTGCAGAATGCTCTCACTTACGGGATCTACAGCGGCGTCACAGCGGCCGACTGCGTGGCGGGCAATGTCGGAGCGGCCACCTTGGTTCCTGTGGGTTCGCCGCTCAGCACCGGCGGTACGTTCACGATTGCGAGTGGGGCCGCCGCTGAGAATGGCACTCCGGTGGAACTTTGCTACGTCGTGACTCTCCCCTCGGGTACCCCCAGTAATGTGTCCGGTTTGCAAACCGGCACCTTGGTGTGGGACTTCCAGGGGACGTCAATCGCGTAATCGATCGTGACATCTGTCCGCTCCAGGCAGCGGCGTGCACTGGCGGCAGGGGGGATGGTCCTTGGGTTCGGGGCTGTTCTCGTTGCCGCCAGTTGGACCGACAATGTACTGGGATTCGCAAATTTCCAATCGGGATCGGGATTCGGAATTCAGTCGAGCGTCAACAATGGTGGGACGTGGACGTCGAACCCCGTGTCCGGTGCAACCAATGCTCTGAGCTTCGCGCCGACCGTGGGTGCAGTGGTTCCCGGATCTGTGTCGTACGCATCGATCCAATTGCGAACCGACAAAGGATCCTCCGCAGCTGGTATCGCCCTGAACGGGGCGACGTTGGCGGGTGACGCTGCTCTCGGTGGTGCCCTTCGTTATCGAACCGTCAAAGTGGCAACCCTGGCGACGCCGTGCGACGCAGCAGCGTTCGGGGCGCCGTCGTCCACGTGGATTGTCGGCAGCTCAGGCGCCGCGCCCCTGACGACGTCGTCCGGACCGGCCGTCTTCACCTTGCCTGCGGCGACTCCGACAGTGGAAGGCGCCGCGAGCAAAGTGTGTTTCGAGATATCACTGCCCCCGATCCCCGCCAACTGGACGAATGCAGCGTTGCAGAACAAGCAGTCGAAGCCCGACTGGGCCTTTGTCGGAACCTCGTAGGAAAGACACGATGACGCAAGCACGGCACAGCACATCCTCGCGTTCGGCGTGGTCGAGAATTGGTGACTGGTTCCTGAACATCCTCGCGCTCGGCGGTGTGGTGTGCATCGGTCTGGTGATCTGCGCTTTCGCGTTCAACATCACGCTGATCATGTTCAAGACCGGGTCGATGTCACCTGCCATTCCGGCCGGCTCGTTGGCAGTGGTCCAGCGTGTTCCTGCGGCGTCCGTAGAGGTAGGAGATGTCGTAACGGTCGACCGGGTGAACGAACTGCCGGTGACGCATCGGGTTGTGACCGTAGATGCGCTTCCCGAGTCCGGCAAAACTTATCTGGAGCTCAAAGGCGACGCGAACGAGTACGCCGACCAGGGGCTCTACGAGGTCACCGAGGTACGGAAAGTCCTGTGGTCGGTACCTGGCCTGGCGCGAGTGATCGTGTACTTCTCCAATCCAATCGTGCTCGGCGGCATCACGATCGCGATGGCAGGACTGGTGGTGGCCGTGTTCTGGCCGAGGCGTTCAGACGGCTCCGGCACCGAACCCTCTGCCGTCAACTCAGGCGTCGAGGTGGAGTCACGCTGATGGTGGGAAAAAGGCGGCGTTCAGTCCTCACCCTGGGGATTGTCGCAGTGCTGATGACAGCTTCGCTCGGGCAGTCACGAGGATTTCTCGCCGAGACCGAGGCGTCGTGGACCGACGCAGAACACACATCCGCGTCGGTGACGTCGGGGGCGTGGCCGACTGCCGGGTACGGCATTGGCTCTGCTGCACGACTGACCAGCGCGGGGGGCGTGTCGATACTCCCGACGAACCCCACCCCGCTGCCCTGGAACGGTGCTCGAAACACCCACGATGCAACATTGCCTGGTACCTCGACCGTTCCTGGAACCGGCCCGTTTGCGACTTCTGCGGTTGCGCGAGTGAATCAACTCGTAATGTCAGGTGCGGCCTCGGCCTCGGCGGTGGGTGCGACTGCATGCGCCTCATATGTCCTCGGCGCTACGGGGGTTCCCAGTTACTGCACCACCGTTGGAACGCCGACCGCGAGTGCATCGGCGTCGGTCACTTCTCTGCGATTGACTGGCAGCATCGTGGCTTTGAGCCTGCTCGGGGTCATCAGTCTAGTCAATACGGACATCGTCACGATCAGCACTGCCGCGCAGGCGATCACAGCCTCCGTCGGCTGCGACCTCGTGAACGGGACGAACACTTCGACCCGGCCCGCGGCAGGGAATGTCACTGGTCCCAATCCAAATGGAAGCGTGTTGGTCGGGGGTACCTCCGTGAGGATTCCCAATGCCAACTCGACGACGACAGTTGCGTCGATAGTCGACGGACTCGTCGGATATACAGGCGTTCAACTCAGCAGTACAACCTCGGCTGCGAATGTCGCTGCAGGGTTCAGCAAACTGACCTTGTCCGGAACAGTGAGTTTGCTCAGTCTGGGGCTGCTTTCGATGACCTTCTCCATCGACCTCGTCAACGCGCAATGCGGATCCGGATCAACGCCGGCCGCCCTAGATGCCTCGCAACCGCTGGCGCGCGTCGCCACGCAGCCGGAAGCGTCTGCCGTAGTGGCTACGTCGGTGCCAGTCAGCTCGGTGCAGGCGACGAGCGAGCCCGAGACTACTACTCCGAGTGCTACATCGCCGTCGACCGACGATGCTGTTGCCGCACCTGCGCCCGAGACGACGACAACGACGGGACCTCCTGCCGTCGAGGTAGCGGAACCGTCTCCAGTCGAGACAACCGAACCTCCACCGCCCCCAACGACGACGACCGCACCGACGCCCACGACGACCACAACGTCCGAGCCACCGGAACCGCCGACTGTGTTCACCGGACCGACCGAGGGGAACGTCGAGGTGTTGACGTTCGCGGATGATGTCGTATGCACCGCATCTTCAGAGGCTGACTACACCGGGATCGTCGAACTCACTTGTGACGACGGAACGTCGATCACCGCCGTCGGTTCGGCATTGACCCCGGCGCAAGTCGCGGCAGCAACCGTCGATGGAGTGTGGGCGCCGGTCCTGACCGCGGAAGGCGCAGCAAGGCCCGTCGTCGCAGCGATTCGCGGATAGATTGGGTTTCCACTGCACACAAACTCGCAATGTAGGGCCGGATGGGGCTTCTAGGGACGATTTGTGTGCGATGTGGCGCGCTCAGAACAGCGTCGGCTCCCCGAAGCCGGGAACGCCTTCGATGGCGAGGAGTTTTTGTTTCGTCGATGCCCCTCCGGGAGCCGAGAAGCCGCCGACCTCACGGCCGGCGCCGAGGATTCGGTGGCACGGGATGATCACCGGCACCGGATTGCGGCCGAGCGCACCGCCAACTGCCTGCGCAGCGCCCGGATGTCCTAGCCGCGCAGCAACAGCGCCGTACGTCATCGTCGAACCCCGGGGAATAGCCCGGGCCACGTCGTAGACGGCGTTGTCGAAGTCGGAGACATCGAGAATCACCGGAACGGCCGAAAGGTCGGGGTTCCCGCCGTCGAACAGAGCCGCGATGCCCTCGATGGCTACAGGGGCAACGCCGTCCGGGTCGCCGGGGAGGGGGTCGAAGCCGGTCAGGTAGTCGATCAATCGGTCCTCGGACTCGGGCAGTGCGACGGCAGTGACGCCGCCGGAGTTCCAGGCCAGGCCGCACCGCCCGAGGGACGTGTCGAACAGGGTGTACGGCATGAGTCCAGTATGGACTGCGTCGAAACTGGACTTCGATCCGAAGGCCAGTAGGATCGAGAAATGGCGATACGGGTGCTCAATGCAACGTCGATGGCGCGCGACCTTGGACGGTGGCGAACCGACGCCGAGGATGCGTCCGGGCGCAAGCGCACGTCCCGCCCCACGTACCGGGCCCTGGCCGACGGGATCAGGCTGCTCATTCACGACGGCCGGATTCCGCTGGGAGTCGGACTGCCGAGTGAGCGGGATCTGTCGTCCGCGCTCGACCTGAGCCGTACGACGATCACGTCGTCCTATGCCGTGCTGCGCGAAGAGGGTTATCTGATCAGTAAACAAGGCGCCCGCAGCACCGTCGCGCTGCCGGACATGGCGAAGCCCAACGGGTTGCTGGTGCAGTCTCGCTCGACCGGGCCGGTCATCGACATGTCCCATGCGGCGATGGCGGCGCCGACGGACGCCATGCTGCATGCGTACAACTCTGCGCTGCAGGCACTCCCGGCCTATCTGTCCAATCACGGTATGGAACCGATCGGGCTGTCGGTGTTACGTGAATCCATTGCCCGACGGTTCGTCGAGCGCGGGTTGCCGACGACCCCGGATCAGATCATGGTCACTTCCGGTGCGCAGCAGGCAGTTCGGTTGTTGCTTGGCACCCTGACGTCACCGGGGGATCGGGTTCTGATCGATCACCCGACGTACCCCAACGCGCTGGAGGCGATCAGGCGCGTCGGCGCTCGCCCGGTCCCGGTTCCGATCAGGCCGGAGGGGGAGCCGTGGGATCTCGACGGAATCCGCAGTGCCGCACGGCAGACCGCGTCCAAGGTCGCATACATGATTCCGGATTTCCACAATCCGACGGGCCGTTGCCTTCCCGCCGACGGTCGGGCCGAGCTCGCCAAGATCGCCAGGGACACGTCGATGACGCTGATAGTCGACGAGACCATGGTCGATCTGTGGCTGGATGCGCCTCCTCCGCCGCCCGTCGCGTCGTTCGGGCGCGTGTCCGGCACGGATGTGGTGACGATCGGATCGGCGTCGAAATCGTACTGGGGTGGGCTGCGCATCGGATGGATTCGAGCCAACCCGTCGTTGATCAGCAGGCTTGCTGGATCGCGAGCTGCGCATGATCTGGGCACGTCCGTCATGGATCAGCTTGCCGCAGGTTTCCTGTTGCAGGACGCGGATGCCATTCTCGACACCCGCCGCGAGCAGTTGCGTGAACGTCGTTCGGTGCTGGAATCCGCTCTTGCGGAGCATCTTCCGGACTGGACGTACCGTCGGTCGACGGGCGGAATGTCTCTGTGGTTGCAGATCCCGACGCCGGTATCGAGTGCGCTCGCCGCGACGGCGCCGACGTTCGGCGCCGTTCTCGCGGCAGGCCCCCGGTTCGGAGTGGAGGGTGCGTTCGAGCGTTTCCTCCGCCTGCCCTACACACGGGAGCCCGCGGAGATCACCGCGGCCGTCGTCGCGACCGCGAGTGCTTACGCTGCCCTGGCGCCGAGCGCGGACGACCGAGAGCCCGCGCTCGTCTTCTGATGTGAGTACTCATGTAGGCCCTGGCCTACATAAGTACTCACAGCCAGACCGACTCCGGATCGACCGCAGTCGACGCGGGCGCGGTGGGGATTCCGTTGGGGGTGCGGGAGAATCTCGGTGCCGGCCGGTGCTGGGTGACGCCGCCGACCTCGATCAAAGTTTCGCGCGCGGCCAGATGCCTGTGGTCCGATGCTTCGCCGAACGTGAGGATCGGCGAGACGCAGGCGTCTGTCCCGTCGAAGATCGCGGCCCACTCGTCGCGCGTCTTGGTCTTGAACACCCGCGTGAAGATCTCACGCATCTCGGGCCAGCGGTCGCGATCGCCCTGGCCAGGCGTAGTGGCAGGATCGAGTTCGAGCAGACGGAGCAGCTCGGCGAAGAACTGCGGCTCGAGCGCTCCGACGGCCATGTGCTTGCCGTCAGCGGTTTCGTAGGTGTCGTAGAAAGGCCAGCCGGTGTCGAGCATGTTGACGCCGCGCTCGTCCGACCAGGCGCCGACGCCGCGTAGGCCCCAGATCATGTGCGACAGCGCCGCGGTGCCGTCGACCATGGCCGCGTCGACCACCTGGCCCTTACCGGATGTCTGACGTTCGAACAGTGCGGCGAGGATACCGAAGATCAGGAACATCGATCCACCACCGAAGTCACCCACCATGTTCAGCGGCGGCACCGGGCGCTCGCCCTTGCGGCCGATGGCGTGCAGTACGCCCGTCACCGAGATGTAGTTGATGTCGTGGCCCGCCGCGGACGCCCACGGTCCATCCTGTCCCCATCCGGTCATGCGGCCGTAGACGAGCTTGGGGTTGCGCTCCAGTGCGACGTCGGGACCGAGACCGAGGCGCTCGGTCACGCCCGGTCGGAATCCTTCGATGAGGACGTCCGCACGTTCGATCAGACCCAGAATTCTCTCGACGTCCGCCGGGTCCTTGAGGTTGGCTTCGACGAGGGTGCGACTGCGCAGCTGCTGATCGTGCTCGGAGATCTGGCCGGCGCGCTGGACGCGCACGACGTCGGCTCCCAGGTCGGCCAGCAGCAGGGCGGCATGGGGGCCGGGCCCGATTCCTGCAAGTTCGACGACTCGAAGTCCTGTCAGCGGTCCACCGGTACTCGACACGTATTCCTCGTTCCGATCAGTAAGGCGTAAGCGAATCGAGGTTAACTTAGCGTGGCAGGGGGCGCGAGGGAACCCCGAGGCCGTGGATAATGAGCTGCGTGAGCGCAGGAGACGAAGCAGTACGGATCGGTACACCTCTGACGTCGGGAGCCACGCGAGTGATGCTTCTCGGCGCGGGCGAGCTCGGCAAGGAGGTGATCATCGCGTTCCAGCGCTTGGGCGTCGAGGTCATTGCCGTCGATCGATACGACAACGCACCAGGTCACCAGGTCGCCCATCACGCCTTCACGATCGACATGAGCGATCCGGAGCAGCTTCTGGCCTTGATCGACGCTCAGCAACCTGACTTCGTCGTCCCCGAGATCGAGGCCATCGCAACCGATGCTCTCGCCGAGGTCGAGAGTCGTGGCAGGAGTGTTGTCATTCCGACGGCGCGGGCGACGCAGCTGACCATGAATCGCGAGGGAATCAGGCGACTCGCGGCCGAGGAGTTGGGACTTCCGACGTCGCCCTACGCCTTCGCCGACTCGCTCGAGGATGTTCGCAGCTCTTTGGACTCCATCGGCTATCCAGCCGTCATCAAGCCCGTCATGTCCTCGTCGGGGAAGGGGCAGTCGGTCGTCCGCGGCCCCGAGGATGTCGCCGCGGCATGGGACTACGCCTTGAAGGGCGGACGCGTCGACCTCGGTCGGGTCATCGTCGAAGGGTTCGTCGATTTCGATTACGAGATAACGCTTCTGACCATCAGATCGACGGCGGGTACGGATTTCTGCGAGCCGATCGGGCACCGTCAGGAGTCCGGTGACTACGTCGAATCGTGGCAGCCGCAACCGATGTCGGACGTCGCGCTCGCTGCGGCAAAGGACGTGGCGGACAAGATCACCACTGCTCTCGGAGGGCGAGGCCTGTTCGGCGTCGAACTGTTCGTTCAGGGCGACAACGTGTATTTCTCCGAGGTCAGCCCTCGTCCACACGACACCGGGTTGGTCACGCTTCGTACGCAACGGTTTTCGGAGTTCGAACTGCACGCCCGTGCCATCCTCGGACTCCCGGTGGACACCACGCTCGTCTCGCCGGGCGCGTCGGCGGTCGTCTACGGCGGCGTCGATGCAGAAGGGATCGCCTTCGACGGAGTCGCCGACGCGTTGGCCGTGCCGGAGACCGATGTGCGGCTGTTCGGTAAGCCGGAGAGCTTCGTGCGTCGACGGATGGGCGTTGCGGTGTCGACGGCGTCCGACATCGATTCGGCTCGTGCGCGGGCAACCGAGGCTGCAGGCAAGATTCGTCCCGTCACGTGAGTGCCTGGGGGGAGGTACTGGTCGCGTTGGCGATCCTCGTGGGATTGGTCGGGATCGTCGTGCCGATTCTGCCCGGTGTGATTCTGATCTTCGCGGCAATCGCGGTGTGGGCGTTCGTGACCGGCGGCAGCGCAGCCTGGGTCGTGTTCGGCATTGCGACGGTTCTGCTGGTCGCCAGTGGCGTCGTGAAGTACACCTGGCCGGGTCGAAGGATGAAGGACGCAGGCATCCCGACGCGTTCGCTGGTGGTCGGCGGTCTCGTCGGCATCGTCGGGTTCTTCGTCATTCCCGTCGTCGGCTTGTTCGTCGGTTTCATCCTCGGGACGTATGTTGCTGAACTGCCACGTCATCGCAATCACAGTGAAGCGTGGAGATCGACGGTGCACGCCACGAAGGCCGCGGGGCTGTCCATTCTCGTCGAACTGTTCGGGGCACTGCTCGCGACCGGTGTGTGGCTCGGAGCTGCGATCTTCATTTGACCCGGTACCAAGACCGGGCATTGCCGCCGAGGACCGCGGGAAGGTCGCCTCCCACTGCGTCGGCGACGAGGTCGATGTCGGACTCCAGGAACCGTCGGGGCGCTCGGGTGCCGGGCAGGTCGGTGCCGAACATGAGGGCAGCAGGGTCGACGGCGTGGATCTTCTTCATGGCGTCGACGATGTCCATGTCGATTCGGCCGAATGCGGAGGCTTTCACCCGGACGCCACGCTCGACGAGGTCCAGTAGATAGGGCAGCCCCTGCGCGGACATTCCGAGGTGGTCGATGCTCACCGCGGGGAGCTTGGACAGGATCGGTTCGAGCGAGAGCAGCATCGAGGCTTCGACGTACAGTTCCGCGTGCCAGCCGACCAGTTCGTGTGCTCGTCGGGCCTGCGCGGTGAGTGTCTGGACGTCCGTCGCGCCTCGTTTGAAGTTGAGCCTGATGGCACGGACGCCTGCTCGATCGAGTTCGACGATCTCGTCGTCGGACGTGTCGGGATCGAGTTGGGCGACGCCTACCCAGCTGGGTCCCAGCGCCTGCAGTGCGGCCACCAGGTATGCCTGGTCGGTGGTGTGGAACGACGAACTGATGACGGCGCCGCCGGTGATTCCGAGGCCGTCGGTGTCGCGGTCGTAATCCTCGATCGTGTACGGCTCCGGTGGGTATCCCTGATTCTCGACCAGCGGGAATCGCGGGTCGAGGATGTATCGGTGGGCGTCGAACACAAGGGACAGCATGCCAGCAATGCGATTTCGACACCCGGGGACCCGCGCCGGTGTTTGAATGCGAAACATGAGAGCTGAAGCAGAAATCGTCCTCGACGGATACACCTTCCTCGAGTGTCCGCGATGGCGGGACGGTCGAATCTGGGTGTCCGACTTCTACAGCCAGAAGGTGGTGTCCGCTCGCGGTGACGGATCCGATGTCCGTGTCGAGGCGGAGGTGCCGCAGCAACCGTCGGGACTCGGATGGCTGCCGGACGGCAGGTTGATCGTGGTCTCGATGCGAGATCAGAAGTTGCTCCGGCGTGAGGACGACGGCTCGCTCGTCGAGCACGCAGATCTGTCGTCGTACGTGAAGGCGAACCTCAACGACATGCTCGTCGATGATCGGGGACGAGCCTACGTCGGCAATTTCGGCTTCGATCTGATGAACCTGGCGACTCCGGACACGGCCGATCTGTTGCGGGTAGATCCCGACGGCTCGGTGCACGTCGTGGCGAAGGATCTGTACTTCCCGAACGGGATGGGTCTGACGCCCGACGGGGAATTGGTGGTCGACGAGACGGTCGGCAACCGCATCAGCGCCTTCGCGGTGCATCCGGACGGTTCGTTGGGGGATCGTCGCGATTGGGTGAAGTTCGCAGAATTGCCGGACATGACGTCGATGGAGACGGCGCTGGGCCAGCTGTCCGTTGCGGCCGACGGCTGTGCGATGGATACGGACGGCTCGCTGTGGGTGGCGGACGCGCTGGGCCAGCGGATCGTGCACGTCGTCCCAGGCAAGGGAATCGTCGATCAGCTCGAGTTCGACACCGGGGTGTTCGCGTGTGGCCTGGGCGGTGACGACGGCCGGACTCTGTACGTCTGCGCGGCTCCGGACTTCAACGAGCACCAGCGCAAGGTCGAGACGGAAGGGAAACTTCTGGCGGTGCGGGTCTAACCGCCGTGAGTAGGAAACGCACAGCGCTCTGTGCGTTTCCTACTCACGCGTGAATCAAGCCTTGTCCGGCTCGGAAGCGCGGAGCATGTCCTCGCGTTCGACGACCTTGACGCGTTCGCGGCCTTCTGGTTCGCCGAGGGAGCGTTCGTGGGCGTCGAGGCGGTACCAGCCGTCCCAGGTGGTGAAGGGGACCTTCTTGTCTTCGAGGAACGTCGTGACCGCGTCCAGATCGGGGTCGGTGGCGCCGGTGAAGTTCGGTGCGTCCTCGAGGAGGTTGGCGACGGTTTCGTTGGCGTCGCCCTTGGTGTGACCGATCAGGCCGACGGGTCCACGCTTGATCCAGCCGGTGACGTAGGTGGCCGGGACCGGGGTGGTCGAGGACGGGGACTCCACGACGCGGCCTGCTTCGTTGGGGATGGTGCCGGCTTGGTCGTCGAAGGGGAGTTGGGCGATGTTCTGGGAGAGGTAGCCGACGGCGCGGTAGACCGCTTGGACGTCCCAGTCGTTGTAGGTGCCGGTGCCGCGGACGTTGCCGGTGCCGTCGAGTTCGGTGCGTTCGGTGCGTAGTCCGACGACCTTGCCGTTCTCGCCGAGGATTTCGGTGGGGGATTCGAAGAAGTGCAGGAACAGTTTGTGGGGGCGGTTGCCGACGTCGCGGATGGCCCAGTCCTGCAGGGTGTTGGCGACCATGTCGACCTGCTTGGATCCGCGGCGGGCGGCTTCGGAGCCTTCGTCGTAGTCGATGTCCTCGGGGGCGACGATGACCTCGATGTTGGGGGAGTGGTCGAGTTCGCGGAGTTCGAGGGGGGTGAACTTGGCTTGCGCGGGTCCGCGGCGTCCGAAGACGTGGACTTCGAGGGCCTTGTTGGCTTTGAGGCCTTCGTAGACGTTGGCGGGGATTTCGGTGGGGAGGAGTTCGTCGCCGGTCTTGGCGAGGACGCGGGCGACGTCGAGGGCGACGTTGCCGACGCCGAGGACGGCGACTTTCTCGGCGTCGAGGGGCCAGGTGCGGGGGACGTCGGGGTGGCCGTCGTACCAGGAGACGAAGTCGGCGGCGCCGTAGCTGCCGTCGAGGTCGATGCCGGGGATGTTCAGTGCGCGGTCGGCGTTGGCGCCGGTGGAGAAGATGACGGCGTCGTAGAAGCGGCGCAGGTCGTCGAGGGTGATGTCGGTGCCGTAGTCGATGTTGCCGAGCAGGCGGACCTGGGGCTTGTCGAGGACCTTGTGCAGGGCGGTGATGATGCCTTTGATGCGGGGGTGGTCCGGTGCGACGCCGTAGCGGATGAGGCCGAAGGGTGCGGGCATGCGCTCGAACAGGTCGATACTGACATCTGTGTCGGACTTCATGAGTGCGTCGGCGGCGTAGATGCCTGCGGGTCCGGCGCCGACGATGGCGACGCGGAGTGGACGAGTCTGATCGGTCATGTGCAGCGAACTACCTTCGTCGAGGGCATGTACGGACACCCCAGCATAAATTAAGTGTTACCTGATCTGGGCTGGTGGTCGTCACTCAAGGCTACGTCGCACTCCGGGCACACTCCAAGGCATCCGGACTTGAGCTATTTCCCGGTTTCAGGTAGGAATTGCATCATGCAGACGACATTCCTGGTCCGGCGAATCGCCCTGGACCTTTGTCGTACCTGCACCACCATGTGTTGTCGGTGACCTCTCCCGCGCACCGGGCCCTCTGAGCGCCCTTCGCTTCTTTCGCCACACATCCAGTACGGCTGCACCGACCACGGTCTCGGCGCGGACGGGCCATGCGGCTCGCCGTCGAAACGTCCGCGGCCATCATGAATCGAGGACAGACATGACCACTGTGGAAACCACGGTTTCACTCACGCTCGACAAGTTCGGCCCGAGTTTCGGTGCCGAGGTGATCGGGCTCGATGTGGCGTCGGCGTCCGATGCGCACATTCGAGCGGTGCGCGACGCACTGGTCGAGCACAAGGTTCTGGTACTGCGCGGGCAGTCCCTCGACGATGCGGGGCAGATCGATTTCGGTCGACGGCTCGGCGAGCTGACGGCGGGGCATCCGGTGCACGACAGTGGTCATGTCGCTGCCGAGGTCTATGCCCTCGACAGTCAGGACAACGGGTTTGCGGACATCTGGCACACGGACGTGACGTTCATGGAGCGTCCGCCGATGGGGTCGATTCTGCGGCCCGTCGTCCTCCCTCCGCACGGGGGTGACACCAACTGGGCGGACAGTCAGCTCGCCTACGAGTCGTTGGCTGCGCCGGTGCGGCAGATGATCGACCAGCTGACCGCGGTGCACGACGGTAACCGCGAGTTCGGCTACTACCTCGCGCAGAAGCGAGGAGGCAAGGGCAACGTCTGGGACGGCAAAGAGGTGACTGCGCTGGTACCCGTCGAGCATCCGGTTGTTCGGGTGCACCCGGAGACCGGTCGCAAGGGCATTTTCGTCAACCCTGGTTTCACGTCGCACATCGTCGGTGTCTCCGAGGCGGAGAGTCGGGGCATCCTCGACTTCCTGTACGCGCATCTGACCAAGCCGGAGCACGTGGTGCGTCACCGCTGGCGTCTCGGTGACCTGGTGCTGTGGGACAACCGGAGCACCTCGCACTACGCCAACCGTGATTACGGCACCGAGCACCGCAAGATGCACCGCATCACCCTGCGCGGCGACATTCCGGTCGGACCCCAGCAGCACTAGAGGTTTGCCGGGCGGGGAAGATTGTCGCCATGGCGTCGTGGCGTGAACGTAGGCAACAGTGGGTCGACAGTCGTGAGGAAGCGCAGAACAACGCGTCTGCAGCAGCTGCCGCGTCGGGTGAACGCCGCCCGCCGAACGCGTGGCCGTTTCTGATCGCCGTCGGCATCGTCGTCGTGCTGCTCGCCGGAATCTTTCTCGCGGCTCGGTTCGCTCCCGCCGAGGACAACGTCACTCAGGCTCAGTTGCTCACCGACAGCATCACCGAGTTCGTCGACGCCCAGAACGAGGGCGACGCCGACGCTCTGCGCGCCGTCACCTGTGACGAGCAGGTGAGCAGCCTCGTCACCGGGTCCGATCAGGACTACACCGACGCTCGGGTTGCCGATGTGGAGGAGAACGGCAAACTTGTGGTCGACGGGGCTCCCAGTGAGTACGAGATCAACGGTGACCGCGGGGTCGTCACGGTGCCGACGAAGTTCGAGAAGACCGGGGCTACGTCGAGCGAGGTGTGGAAGTTCGTCCGCGTCGACGACAAATGGCTGGTGTGCAACGTATGAAAGGCTTGATCCGTGACTTACGCAGGTGACATAACCCCGGAGGCGGCCTGGGAGCTGCTTCGTGACAATCCCGAGGCAGTTCTGGTCGACGTCCGCACGCACGCCGAGTGGCAGTACGTCGGCGTCCCGGACACGTCGTCGATCGAGCGGCCCACTCACCTGATCGAGTGGGTGAGCTACCCGAACGGCGCGCGGAACGAGAACTTCGTCGATCAGCTGAAGGAAGCCGGTGTCGACGGCGAGCGCCCGGTGGTGTTCCTGTGCCGCTCCGGTCAGCGTTCCATCGGTGCGGCGGAGGCCGCGACGGCCGCGGGTATCGGCCCGTCCTACAACGTGCTCGACGGTTTCGAGGGTGCAACCGACGCCGACGGTCACCGCGGCGTCGTCGGGTGGCGTGCAGTAGGACTTCCGTGGAGGCAGCAGTGAGCGAGCAGAGGATTCCGGGCCTGCCCAAGGGCGGAGGCTTCGACAAGAAGCTGCCTGACGGTGTGGGGCAGGGAACGCTGGGTGTTCGCGGCGGGTTGATGAGGTCCGGGTTCGACGAGAATGCGGAAGCGTTGTATCTGTCGTCGGGCTTCGTCTACGAGAGCGCAGGTGCGGCCGAGCAGGCGTTCACCGGGGAGATCGATCATTTCGTCTACTCGCGGTACGGCAATCCGACGGTCAAGATGTTCGAGGAGCGACTGCGGTTGATCGAGGGCGCCGAGGCGTGCTTCGGTACCTCCAGCGGTATGTCGGCGGTGTTCACGGCCCTCGGTGCGCTGTTGAAGGCGGGTGACCGTCTGGTGGCTGCGCGCAGCTTGTTCGGTTCGTGCTTCGTGGTGTGCAACGAGATCCTCCCGCGGTGGGGCGTCGAGACCGTGTTCGTCGACGGTGAAGACAACGCGCAGTGGGAAGAGGCGCTGTCGGTACCGACGACTGCGGTGTTCTTCGAGACGCCGTCGAACCCGATGCAGTCGCTGGTGGACGTCAGGCGTGTGTCCGAGCTTGCTCACGCGGCGGGCGCAACGGTGGTGTTGGACAACGTGTTCGCGACGCCGTTGCTGCAGAAGAGCTTGGATTTGGGTGCGGATGTGGTGGTGTATTCCGGCACCAAGCACATCGACGGCCAGGGCCGTGTCCTCGGTGGTGCGATTCTCGGTAGCAAGGAGTACATCGAGGGCCCGGTGCAGACGTTGATGCGTCATACCGGCCCTGCGCTGAGCCCGTTCAACGCGTGGACGCTGCTCAAGGGTCTCGAGACCATGCCGGTTCGGGTGCGTCATTCGACGCAGTCGGCGCTCGAGATCGCGACGTTCCTCGAGTCCCATCCTGCGGTGTCGTGGGTGAAATACCCGTTCCTGGAGTCACATCCGCAGCACGAGCTGGCGAAGAGTCAGATGACGGGCGGCGGAACCGTCGTCACGTTCGAGCTCGCTGCTCCCGAGGGTGAAGGCAAGAAGCGTGCGTTCGAGTTGCTCGACGCTCTGCGTGTCGTCGACATCTCCAACAACCTCGGCGACTCGAAGACTCTCATCACGCACCCTGCGACCACGACGCATCGCGCCATGGGGCCGGAAGGCCGTGCTGCAGTGGGTCTTTCCGACGGGGTCGTTCGTATCTCGATCGGCCTGGAGGACACCGAGGATCTCATCGCGGACCTGAAGCAGGCGCTCGGCTGAGCTCAGACGCCGAAGGCGGCCAGTACCGTTCGGAACTTGGCTGTCGTTTCGGCGAGTTCGGCGTCGGGGTCGGATTGGGCGACGATCCCGCCGCCGGCGGTGGCGAGGGCCGAGCGGCCGTCGGCGGCGAGTTCGAGGCCTCGGATGGCCACCATCCATTCACCGTCACCCACGGCGTCGGCCCATCCGACTGCGCCTGCGTAGAAGCCCCGTGGTCCTTCGATCCGCTTGATCGCGTCCATCGCCGCCCGGCGCGGTACGCCCGCGACGGCAGGTGTGGGATGCAGGGCGATCGCCAGATCGAGCGAGGTCGTCGCCGCGTCGCGCAGAGTCCCGGTGATGGGTGTGCTGAGGTGCCACAGTTGCGGGGTGCTGCTGAGCTGCGGTTCCGGCGGGATGTCGAGGTCGCTGCACAGCGGTTCCAGTGCGGACCTGATCTCGTCGACGACGAATCGGTGTTCGGCTTGGTCCTTGGCGCTGGCTGCGAGGCGAGCGGCGATGGCGGCGTCCTCGTCGGGGATGTCGCTGCGCGCAGCGGTTCCGGCGAATGGATGGCATGTCACGGCGCGGCCGTGGCGCCGAATCAACAGCTCCGGGCTCGACCCGACGAGGTACGAGCCCGCATGCTCTGCCCCCGCTGCGGAGAGGTCGACGGCATAGCCGTTTCCCAGGACGTCCTTCTCGACGAGGGTGCCGAGCAGGGCCATGGGGTCGATCGGGGAGTCGGCAAACAATCGGAGCGATCGCGCCAGCACCACTTTCTGCACCGACCCGTCGCGCATGCTGTTCACCAGTGCGCGCACGCGCGCGACGTGTTCCTCCGCAGAAGGGATCTGTTCTCCGACGCGGACCCGGGGCAGCGCAGTCGTGAACGCTCGCCAGGGACCGTCGGTTCGACGCAGTGATGTCGGGTGTGTCAGGGCCACCGGGTCGGCGTCGTCGAACGGCAGGGCACCGACGACGGGCGTTCCACTGCGGACGGCTGCGACGGCGTCGTCCGTCGACGCGTACGCGTTCTCCACTCCGTCTGCTTCGACGTTGTAGGTGCTGCGTGACAGAACGAAGGTCGGTGTACCGGTGGGCGAGGGCGCCATCAGAACGGCGACTGGGTCCGGCCGACGAGATCGGCGACCGAGTTGATCACCTTCGTCGGGCGGAACGGGTAGTTCTCGACGGACGTCTTCGTGGAGATTCCGGTGAGTACCAGAATGGTCTGCAGGCCTGCTTCGAGTCCGGAGAGAACGTCGGTGTCCATGCGGTCACCGATCATCAGCGTGCTTTCGGAGTGACCGCCGATGGCGCGCAGCGCCGAGCGCATCATCAGCGCGTTCGGCTTCCCGACGTAGTATGGCTCTTTGCCGGTTGCCTTGGTGATGAGGGCTGCGACGGACCCCGTCGCGGGCAGGGAGCCTTCTCGCGACGGCCCGGTGGCGTCGGGATTGGTGGCGATGAACCGAGCGCCCTTCTCGACGAGGCGAATGGCGGTGGTGATGGCCTCGAACGAGTAGGTGCGGGTCTCACCGAGCACGACGTAGTCCGGGTTGGAGTCGGTGAGCACGTATCCGATGTCGTGCAGCGCCGTCGTCAGACCTGATTCGCCGACGACGTACGCGCTGCCGCGGGGACGTTGGTTCCCCAGGAAGTTGGCCGTCGCCAGTGCCGACGTCCAGATGGACTTCTCGGGGATGTTCAGGCCGGTGCGTTCGAGCCTCGCGCGCAGGTCGCGGGGTGTGCGGATCGAGTTGTTGGTGAGCACGATGAACGGAATCTCGTTCGCCTGCAGCTCCGCGACGAACGCGTCGGCGCCGGGTATGAGGTGATCCTCGTGGACGAGCACACCGTCCATGTCCATCAGATAGGTCCAACGCTGGGGCTCGTCCTTGTCGCTCACCCCTACAGTCTTCCACTTGCGTGGTCTTTCACTCGAGGGAAGTGCGATCTAGCCGGCTTTCTTCAGGGCCGTGCGCCGCAGGGCCCGTTCGCGGGCGGTCATTCCTCCCCACACTCCGAACGGCTCGTTGGTCGCGAGGGCGAACTGACGGCACTGAACGATGACCGGGCATTGTTCGCACAACATCTTCGCCCTGTTCTCGCGCTGGCGCCGTGCGGTCCTGCCTTCGCCTGACGGGGAGAAGAACACATCGGAGATCGGATCGGAGCCTGCGGAGTCTTCAGTGGTGCCGTGCCCACGGCAAACCGCGTCCAACTGCCACTGCCATGCTGTTGTCGTTGGGGCCATGAACCGATGATGACGTTCCCACAGACCACTGAGAAGGTTTCGAATCATCGAGCGTCTAATGATGAAGTGAGCATCTGGTTACCGATGTGCGGGACGGTGGACATGCTGCCGGTCTACAAGACCGTCCATCTCATAATGCTGGCGCAGCATTGAATTCGGTGATGCCGCCGGCTCATCGGAACGCATGTTCGTCAGAACGGCTGTTCATCGGAACGCATGTTCGTCAGAACGGCTGTTCATCAGAACGGCGGCGGCCGGTAGCGTTCACGCGCGGTCACGACTGCGCGATGTTCGAGGAATCGTTCTCGGAGGAAAATCGCGTCGGCACGTGCCGTGGGGTCTGTCAGTCGCGCGATGTCACCGAGCGACGGCACGTAGGCAGCCCGATCGGTGTCGGCCACGTCGCCGTATTCGCTGTACTCACCGATGTACGTTTCCCACCACGTGGGTGCATACAGCTCGTCGGGCGGATCGCCGGTGGGGGTGGTCGGTCGGGGTGTGCGTGTGCGTTTGTTCTTTCGCGTGGGTACACCGTTGCCCGGGACCATCACCGTGCCGAAGGAGGACGGTGTAATTCTTCGCAGACCGGAGCGCGATGTCCAGAACACACTGTCGCCGTCCAGTTTCGCGGCAGCCCAGAGCTTCATGGTTTTGGCTTGATGGTGAAACGCGCACAGCGGCTGCAGATTCGACGCAACGGTCCACCCACCGGCCAGCGGGTCGGTGTGATCGAACGGAACGACATGGTCGATCTCGCACTGCGCGGCAGGCACACTGCACCCAGGGAACGTACAGGTGCAATGGGTTGCACGCGTCAGCGCGGCCAGCTCGGCCGACGGCCGGTACGTCAGTGCACCGGCAGGGGGTTCGCTGAACCCTCCGTGACCGTCCGGGTGTATCCCGGAGGCAAGCGAGGGGTTTTCGTCGACGGCGGCCAGAAATGCGTCGATGGCAGCCGACAGACGAACATCTCGTCCGGCGCCGTTGCGGCCGGTCCTCGCCTGATTCGGATCGGGAAGTGTGGCGGCTGAACGGGTTCGGCCCCGTGCAACGATGCGGAAGGCTCTCGGCTCACCTGGTGATCCGGTAATGGTGTCAGGCTCGGGTTCGGGTGTCGTGTCACCTGAACTGTCGTCGGCAGCAGCTTTCTGTGCCTTGGCGGCGTCGAGGAATTCGGTGAGAAGTATCTGCCAGCGGGCGTCGCCTGCGATGAGGCGTGCCGTGTCGGGGTCCAGTACGGTACCGTCACCGAGGGTCGCGGGTTCGCTGGCCAAACCGAGCAGTGTTTCCGCGCTGATCAGTATCTGCAGGAGGTGTGGGCGACGCCTCCGACCGAGGTCGCCCGATCCGCGGACAGGGCAATCCTCCCTGCCGCACAGGCACGCGATGGCCTCCTCTCGGTGGATCAAGGCAACCAGAGCATGTCCGCGCAGCTGTCTCGTGGAACGCGGGTCGTGCGCGCAGACCGTGCCTGCGATCTCGTCGAGAACCGAATTGCATTCCACGCCTTCGAGAGCGGTCATCTTCGCGAACAGAGTGGCCATTCCGTCGGCGCCGTGCTTGATCGACGCGCATCGTTCTTCCGATTCTGCTGCCTTGCGTGCCGCCAGTGCTTCCGCCTCGTTGTAGTCGAACCAGTGCGCCCAGATGCGCTCGCGCAATCGACGGATACTGCACCGAAGTGCGGAGGCCAGAACATCTGCTTCGATCCCGCGGACGGTGTTGTCGCTCGCTTTCGACAGCACGAGCGCGACGGTGCGAACCCGCTGATAGTCGATGTCGCCCACTCTGAATGCGTCGAGGATGGCCGGGAGTCGCTCCTCCAATTCCCTGCCCACGATCAGTCTCTCGCGAGTCGCTGTGCGCGACAGTGCAAGAGCCACCGAGGCCTCGCATTCGACGGCTCGCTGCGCGAGTGTCACGTCCGCTTCGCCGCCCTGGCTGTGGATGTCCGCCTCGGTGGCCAGCCTGAACTCTCCGAGTGCGTACAGGGTGCGGATCAGTTCGGCCGAAGCTCGGTTTTCTGCCCTGCGTGACTCCGCAAGGCCATCGAGAATATCCGCCGCAGACGCGTCGGCCTCACTCCGTACCCGCTCTTCGATGCCCCCCGGCTTCCCCATGGCTTCGAATGTACTCGAACATTTGTTCGATTGCAATACACTCCGAACAATCCGTCTTCCTGGATGCAAGATTTGTAATCAGGGTGATTCGAACCCGAACATCAAGCGCCGCTACATAAATGGGTTGTACTGACTTGACGGTTGCACTGTCGAGCGCATACATTCCTGTCACCATCCAGAGCGACCGAGACTGGGCCATTGGTCGTTCCGCAGGCTCCACTCCCGTCTTGGCTCTACGACGTCGCAGCAGCCCCCTGCCTCCGGCAGGTGTGGGTGCTACCGCCAGGACCGATGGAGGACACATGAACAGCGCACCGCTGTACCGGACCGAGTGGCGTCGTCTGCACGTCGACCTGTGCCGTATCGCGACGTACTGCTGTAGCTAGCGCGCTACCCGCATCGCACCACCCCTCGCTCTACTTACCTCGGCAAAGGTTTCGATCATGCATGCTCACACCCGGTGGATCCGGTGACTCAATTGGACGCGCGGCCCGCCGCCGCAGAACCGACCGTCGACGACGAAGATCTGATCGTCGCCAAGAAATGGCACCCGTGGCGCTGGATCGTCAGCGTGGTGGTTCTCGTACTCGTGGCGCAGTTCGTCCACGGTCTGGCCACCAACCCGGGCTGGGATTGGACGACGTTCGCTCAGTACTTCACGGCGGCGTCGGTCATGTCCGCGCTGTGGTTGACGATTCAGCTGACGTTCTGGGGCACGCTGATCGGGTTCGCGATCGGTATCGGTCTTGCTGTCGCTCGGTTGTCCAACAACCCTGTTCTGCAGGTCATTTCGTGGTTCTACATCTGGGCGTTCAGGTCCATTCCGCTGATCGTGCAGCTTCTGTTCTGGTTCAACATCGCGTACCTGTATCAGACATTGACGCTCGGAATTCCCTTCGGTCCTGCGTTCTTCGAGTTCAACGTCAACAACGTCATCAGTGGATCGACGGCCGCGATCATCGGTCTTGCTCTTCATCAGGCTGCGTACTCGGCCGAGATCGTCCGTGCCGGCATCATCTCGGTGGACCAGGGTCAACTCGAAGCCGCTGCCGCGCTGGGTATTCCGAAGCGGCGCGAGTTCTTCAAGATCGTTCTGCCACAGGCGATGCGGGGCATCCTGCCGAATGCCGCCAACGAGGTGATCAGCCTCTTCAAGGGGACCTCGATCGTGTCCGTCATGGCGATCGCCGAGCTGTTCTATCAGGTGCAGGTCATCTACGGCCGTAACGGCCGCGTCGTTCCGCTGCTCATGGTCGCGACGGTCTGGTACATCATCTTGACCTCGGTTCTGTCCGTAGTGCAGTTCTACGTCGAACGGCACTACGCCAAAGGCGCGGTGCGGACCATTCCCCTGACGCCGATCCAGAAGATTCGCAAGCGGGTTGCCGAGATCACCGCACCGCCGCGCGGAGGAGCTACGCGATGACGACGCTCGACGCCACCACGCCCACCGAGAACAGCAAGTACGCCGTCGAGGTCCGGGGCGTGCACAAGTCCTACGGACCACTCGAGGTCCTCAAGGGTGTCGACCTCGTCGTCCGGCCCGGTGAGGTGACGGTGATCATCGGTCCCTCCGGATCGGGCAAGTCGACGCTGTTACGCAGCCTCAACCACCTCGAGAAGGTCGATCAGGGAACGGTCCGTGTCGACGGCGACCTCGTCGGATACCGTCGTCGGGGCAACAAACTGCACGAGCTCAGCAACAAGGACATCCTGAAGCAGCGCTCGCAGATCGGTTTCGTGTTCCAGAACTTCAATCTGTTTCCGCACCTGACCGTTCTCGAGAACGTGCTCGAAGCTCCGGTGTCCGCGCAGAAGCGCAAGCGTGTCGACGTGGAACCCGAGGCGCTCGCCCTTCTCGAGCGCGTCGGGTTGAAGGACAAGGCACACGACTATCCACGACGCCTGTCGGGCGGGCAGCAGCAGCGTGTGGCGATCGCACGCGCACTTGCTCTGCGTCCCAAAGTGATTCTGTTCGACGAACCGACGTCGGCCCTCGACCCCGAGCTGGTCGGAGAGGTACTCGAAGTCATCCGAGGACTGGCCCGTGAAGGCGCGACCCTGGTGATCGTGACCCACGAGGTCGGATTCGCCAAGGAAATCGCCGACACCGTCGTCTTCATGGATGCCGGGCAGGTCGTCGAACAAGGCACTCCTTCCGAACTGCTCGACAATCCACAGGAACCGCGCACCAAAGCTTTTCTCGCGCACGTTCTCTAGACCTCCACACCCACACAACACAAGGAACAACCATGCCCAGATTCAACCGGGGACTTATTGTCCTCGCGTCTGCACTCTCTGCTGCGGCCGTGACCCTCACCGCATGCAGCGAGCCGGCGGCGGAATCCGAGGTGGTGACCGAGACAGGTCAGACCTTCGATCTCTCGCCGGAGCAGGAAGGCCGCGTCCACGCCGACAAGGTGGACGACATCGCAGCCAAGGTTCCGCAGGCGATCCGTGACAGCGGCGTGCTGACCATCGCCGGAACATCCGGAACTGCCCCGCCGCTGCGCTTCTACGCCACCGACGACACCACCGTCGTCGGATCCGAGGTCGACTTCGGCATCCTCATTGCCGACATCCTGGGATTGAAGCCCGAGATCACCGTCGCCGACTGGGCGCAGAACTTCGTCAAGATCGACTCGGGCGAGAACGATGTCTTCATCTCGAACGTCACGGTCACCGAGGAGCGCAAGGACAAGTACGACTTCGCGACGTACCGTCTGGACAACCTCGCGTTCGAGACGCAGAAGGACACGGACTGGACTGTCGACAAGCGAGAGGACATCGCGGGCAAAAAGATCGGTGTCGGATCGGGTACCAACCAGGAGCAGCTGCTGGTGGAGTGGAACGAGGCCAACATCGCCGACGGGTTGGCTCCGGCCGAGATCGCCTACTACCAGAACACGTCCGACTATTACCTCGCACTGTCTTCCGGTCGCATCGACGGCTACGTCGGGCCGAACCCGAGCGCTGTCTATCACGCTGCCACCAGTGGCGAGAGCAAGATCATCGGCACGGTCTCCGGAGCAGGCGACGCTTTGCAGGGGGAGATCGCCGTGACGACGAAGAAGGACAACGGGCTCATCGAGGCCGTGCAGGAGGCGATCGACCATGCGATCGAGACCGGTGATTACCAGAAGGTCATCGACCGGTGGGGCCTGAAGGACGAGGCAGTCACCGAATCGGTCGTCAACCCGCCGGGTCTGCCGCGCAAGGCTGGATAATCGGTACATGAACGTAGTAGTCGTCGGTGGCGGAGTGATCGGTGCGGCGTCCGCCTGGGTGCTCGCACGGCGTGGCCACCGTGTCACCCTGCTGGAACAATTCGCGCCGGGCCATCGTAACGGCGCGTCACACGGAACTTCCCGCATCTTCCGTCATGCCTACGCCGACGACTACTACGTCGACCTCGCCGCGCGTGCGTACACACTGTGGCGAAAGCTCGAAAACGACACCGCTACAGAGCTACTGACGCTCACGGGCGCCGTCGATCACGGTGCACCCGTCATCGTGACTCCGCGCGTCGAGGCGCTCGCGAAGGCCGGGCTGGCGAGCGAGGTCCTCGAACCGCGTGAGGCACAGAAGCGTTGGGCAGGGCTGAAATTCGACACAACCGTGCTTTATCACCCGGACGCCGGGCGGTTGCACGCCGACCGTAGTGTGGCCGCGTTCACCGCTGCGGCTGCCGCCCTCGGGGCGAGAATCGAGTACGGCAGTCCGGTGCGCAGCATCTCCGCGAGCGAGGTGTCCACCGACGCGCACACCTACGTGGCCGACCACATCGTGGTCGCCGCAGGTGCCTGGACGTCGAAGGTAGTCGACTCGCACGTCACCCTGCCCGAACTGGTCACCACACAGGAACAACCCGCACACTTCCTACCGACCATCTCGGCCGACTGGCCGAGCTTCATCCACCACCCCGGCGCCGAACTCGACGGTGAGGGGATCTACGGTCTGCAGGGCGAAGAGGGCGTCAAGATCGGCGAACACGGAACCGGACCGATCGTCGATCCCGACACGCGAGATTTCGTCGCTCGCGAGGACGGTGTCGACCGACTGCAGACGTATGCCCGCACCTGGCTGCCCGGCGTCGACGCCGAATCAGCCGACCCTCTGACCTGCCTGTACACCACAACGCCCGACTCCAATTTCGTCGTCGACCGTGTCGGGAACCTGACCGTCGCCGGTGGATTCTCCGGACACGGCTTCAAATTCGCGCCTGCGATCGGCGAGCTCGTCGCGGACCTGGTCGACGGTGGGACGTCCGAGACACCCTTGTTCCGGCTGGGAGCTCGACAGATTTCCTAGCAATCGGGAATGGAACAGCACCGGTCCCGGTTCGTACAACTGAAAACACCATCCAGACCATCCAGAGCGACCGAGAGACCTTGGCTCGACGACGTCGCAGCAACCATCACGCCGTGTGCGTGCGGGTGCTCCCGCCAGGACCGATGGAGGAGAAACATGACAACCTCGCTGGGAACCACAGCACTGCAGTTCGTTGCCGTCCACCAGACCGATCCGCTGGCGGCGCCGCTGATCGAGGAGCTGGCACTCGAGTATTCGAGCCGGTACGACACCACGCCGGGGCAGATGTACAGCGAGTTGACGTCGTATCCGGCCGACGAGTTCGAGCCACCGGGCGGTGCGCTGGTGGTGGCGATCGCCGAAGGTGTTCCGGTGGCCGGGGGAGCTTTTCGTCAGTACGACGCCACCACTGCGGAATTGAAACGCATCTGGACGTCGGCCTCGCATCGTAAGAGGGGTTACGGGAAACTCGTCGTTGCGGAACTCGAGCGTATCGCGTCCGAGCGGGGCTACCGCCGTGTCTACCTGACCACTGGTTGGAATCAGCCCGAGGCTGTTGCGCTGTACCTGTCCACCGGGTACACAGCCCTCTACGATCGGTCGCTGCCCTCGGCGGACGTCGGCGTTCATCCGTTCGAGAAGTCCTTGGGCTGTGAGGGCGCAGAATGAACTTTCTGCCGATGAGCCCGATGACTCACCGCCGGACCCCCGTCGGCCGCTGGTTTCCGACAGTTCTCCGAAAGAGGTTCTGATATGAGCATTTTCGCCCTCGGTATCGAACTGGACGGGGAGGGAACGCATCCAGCGGCATGGCGTCGGGCGGCGCACGTACCGAGCGAATCCCTGTCCGGTCGAGTGCTCGGCCGCCGCGTCGCTGCCGCGGAGAACGCAGGATTCACGTTCGCGACGTTCGACGACTCCATCGTGGCTCCCACCGGGGACGTGAGCGCCCGGGTCGACGCCGTCAACCGCGCGTCGTTCGTTGCTGCGACCACGTCGACGATCGGGTTGGTTCCCGTCGTCGGGACCACCTACGCAGAGCCGTTCCACACCGCCTCGCAGCTCGCCACGCTGGACTACGCGTCCCGTGGCCGCGGCGGATGGATTCCGGTGCGGGTCGACGACGCTGCTGCGGCGCGGGCGTGGGGCCGTCCCCTCGTCGAGTCTGCGGTGGACCTGGACCGCGAACAGGCGGACACCATCACCGTCGTACGGCAGTTGTGGGATTCGTGGGAGGACGATGCCGTTGTGCGTGACGTCGCGACCGGACGCTTCCTGGACCGAGACAAGCTGCACTACGTGGACTTCGAGGGCGAGAGCTTCTCGGTGAAGGGCCCGGCGATCGTGCCGAGGCCGCCGCAGGGGCAGTTGGTCGTCTTCGGTACCGAAGACGACCGGGATCAGGTCGACGTCGTGCTCGAGTCGAACGAGAGCACACACCGCGGCGACGGGCTCACGTTCCTCGAACTGGACGTCACGCTCGACGCGTCCGGCGTCACGGCGTCCGAACGTACGGAGCTGTTGAATTCGCAGGGGAGTGCGCCGACGAGCGGACGGCGCGAATACGTCGGTGACGCGGCCGGATTGGTGAACCTTCTGACCGACATCGCAACGCGATACGACGGCGTTCGCCTGTTTCCGACCGTCGTCGACGAGGACCTTCCGGCCCTCGCGCGCTACGTCATACCGCCGCTGTTGAAGTCAGGTGTTGCACATCGACCCGTACCCGGATCGACGTTGCGCGCCAACCTCGGACTGACTCGGCCCGCCAACCGCTACGAAAGGGTCTGACATGAGCCCGTACCGCCCCGACGCCCAGGTTCACTTCGGTGTCTTCTTCCAAGGCGTCAATCACACCACCATCTGGTCGGATTCGGCCAGCGGTTCGCAGATCGACTTCGAGACGTTCCGTCGGATGATCACGACCGCGGAACGGGGACTGTTCGACGCGTTCTTCCTCGGTGAAGGCCTGCGCCTGCGCGAGCAGGAAGGCAAGATACTCGACCTGGACATCGCGGGCCGTCCCGACGCGATCGCGCAATTGTCCGCGTTGGCCGGCATCACGTCTCGGATCGGCCTGGTCGCGACTCAGAACACGACGTACAACGAGCCGGGTGATCTCGCGCGTCGTCTGGCCGGCCTGGATGTTCTGTCCGACGGCCGGGCGGGATGGAATGCCGTCACCACCGACAATGCGTGGACGGGTGAGAACTTCCGGCGCGGCGGCTTTCTCGACCACGAACTGCGTTACGAGCGAGCCGGACAGTTCATCCGGACTGCCCGTGCCATCTGGGATTCCTGGTCGGACAACGCACTCGCGACCTCGCGTGACAGCCAGTACTGGGCCGAGAAGAACGCCGTCCAGCGGGTGTCGAGAACGACGTCCCAGTTCGACCTCGAGCTCGATGCGACTCTGCCACGCAGCGCGCAGGGGCATCCCGTCATCTTCCAAGCCGGTGACTCGTCGACCGGTCGCGATTTCGCTGCTGCGAACGCCGACGTCATCTTCTCTCGACACGGAACCGATTTCGACGAGGCACTGACCTTCGCCGACGACATCCGCGCCCGGCTCCGCGCCGCGGGTCGTCCGGAGGACGACATCAAGATTCTTCCCGGTACTCAGATCGTGTTGGCGGAGAACGCGTCCGAGGTGGAGGAGAAGGAGCGGTGGGTTCGGGAGGGACAGTTCACCGGTCCGACCGCGCTGTCGCTCGTCGGCCTCGTCTGGGGCAAGGATCTGTCCGATCGCGACCCGGACGGGCCGTTGCCCTCCGAGGATCCGGTATCGGCGCCGATCTCCGGAACCCGGGGTGCGTTCCGCGACGGCAAGGATCCCAACGCCATCGCCAAGGAGTGGCGCGCATTGGCCGAGGCCAAGAACCTCTCGCTACGCGAGGTCGCCATCGAGACGACGGCGCGCTCCGGGTTCGCCGGTACGCCAGGGCAGGTCGCCGACGAGCTCACGAAATGGGTCCGCGAAGGAGCGACGGACGGATTCAACATCTCGCCGTACATCGTCCCCGGTGGCCTCGACGAGATCGTCGACTGGCTGGTTCCGGAACTGCAGGAGCGCGGTGCGTACCGGACCGAGTACACGGAGACCACGTTGCGTGGTCATCTCGGTCTTCGCGAACCGTTGACGTGGAGAAAGACCGGTGAGACCGATAGCAGCGCTGCAGGCTGATCTCGAGCAGCAACGAACCGGTGTCTCGCGAAAGGACGTATACGTCTGCGCGGCAGCGGGGTTCACCACCCTTCTGGACTCCGCGGTTCTGAGTATCGGCGTGCCCGCGATCCGGTCGTCACTGGATGCGGGCACGTCCGAGGTTCAATGGATTCTGGCGAGTTACTCCCTGACGTTCGGTCTCGCGCTGGTACCGGCGGGCAGGCTGGGCGACGTCATCGGGCGACGACGGTTGTTCCTCGCAGGACTCGGTGTGTTCTCCGTCATGGGCCTGATCGGGGCAGGTGCGGCCGAGCCGTGGATGATCGTCGCAGCGCGGCTGGGACAGGGGATAGGTGCCGGCACCGTCAGCTCGCAGGTTCTGGGCATCATCACCGATCGGTACAGTGGCCGCGAACGCGCGAAGGCACTCGGTGTCTACAGCACGGCGGGCGGCCTGGCAGGCCTCTGTGGTCCGATCCTCGGCGGAACGCTTCTCGGCGTTGCCGATCCAGACGTCGGCTGGCGCCTGCTGTTGCTGCTCAACGTCCCGTTCGCCGTAGCGACCCTGATCGCGGGTTCCCTGTGGCTACGCAGGGATTCCAGTAGACGCTCCGGCGCCAGCATCGACGTGCTCGGCCTCCTCGCACTCGGTGTCGCGACGCTGCTGCTGTTGCTGCCCATGGTGTCTTCGCTCGGCGCGGTGTTCTCGACCCTGTCGGTGGTCGGATCCGTGGGACTGCTGGTGGGCTTCTGGTTCTGGGAGAAGCGTTTCGCGTCGAGGGGCGGCACACCCGTTCTCCTGCCTGCACTGCTGGCCGCCAAGGGATACACGCTGGGGACGGCCGTTGCGATGTTCTGGTTCGGCGCCGTGCTGGCGCTGCAGGCGGTGCTGAGTCTCTACCTCATCGAGGGCCTGGGATACCCCGCGCTGCAGGCCGCTCTGATCATGGTCGGCAGTTCGATTCTGATGGCGGTGACGTCTGCGTTCGGATGGAGGGTCGTAGCGAAGTTCGGCCGGAGTGCCGTGGTCGGTGCGATCGTGCTCGAACTGTTCGTGGTGGCCGGCTACATCGGCGTGATCGCATACCTGCCCCGGGGTGCGACGGTACCGGCGTTCGTCGTGCTCGCGGTGTTGTCCGGCGTGGCAAGTGGATTCGTGGACGCACCGAATCGCGCGATGACGCTCGAGTACTCGCCTCCCCAGGCCAACGGCGTCGCGGCCGGATTTCTGCAACTGTCCCAACGACTTTCGGCAACAATTTCCCTCGCCGCGGTGCCGGGTATCTACCTGGGGGTGCTCGCGGCCGACGACACCGACTTCGGGCGTGCGGCAGGCCTCGGACTCGGGGTCAGTGGCATGATGCTGATCGGGTCTCTCGTATGTGCAGTGACGGACAGCAGGCGTAGAGCTGATCGGAGACAGCAGTGACACGAACAGAAGCGACACGAACTGAAGTGAGCCAGAAGGCCTCGGTGACACCGAAGTTCTCGTGGTTTCTCCCGACGGGCGGTGACGACGAACGTCTGGGTGGCGCGTCGCACGGAGTCGGCATCGGGGCCACCGGAGTCGTCGTTGCGGACACCGGCCACCGGGAGGCGTCGCTCGACTACCTCACGCAGGTCGCGCAGACCGTCGATCGGCTGGGTTTTCACGCGGTTCTGACGCCGACGGGTGCGCACTGCGAGGACGCGTGGCTGGTGACGTCAGCGCTGATTTCGGCGACGAAGAATCTGAAGTTCCTGGTGGCTTTTCGTCCCGGTGCCGTGGCGCCTGTCCTGTCCGCGCAGATGGTGAGCACGTTCCAACGATTGTCGGCCGGACGTGCGTTGTTGAATGTCGTCGTCGGTGGAGACGACGCCGAGCAGCGAGCGTACGGCGACACGCTGGACAAGCAGTCGCGGTACCGTCGAGCGCAGGAGTTCCTCCAGATCGCGCGAGCCGTGGGCGACGGCGAGGCAGTCTCGGTGCACAGTGAGTTCTACGAGGTGGACCGGCCTGCAGGTGGATTCGGCGGGTACGCATCTACTCCGCTGCCCGAGGTGTACCTGGGCGGGTCCTCGCCGGAGGCGATCGACGTCGCAGCCTCCGAGGCGGACGTGTTTCTCACCTGGGGAGAACCGCCCGCGCAGGTCGCGGACAAGCTCGCCGCGGTCAAGGCCGCCGCGAGGGAGAAGGGGCGGAGCATTCGCGGCGGGATTCGCCTGCACGTGGTGACGAGGGAAACCAGTGAGGAGGCGTGGCAGGTCGCGGAGAATCTGATCTCGGGTGTCGACGACGAACTCGTTGCGCGGCGCCAGAAAGCGTTGCGCAGCATCGGATCCGAAGGGCAGCGGCGAATGCTGGATCTGCACGGTGGGGACCGAACGAAGCTTGTGGTCGGACCCAATCTGTGGGCCGGTTTCGGGCTGGTCCGCGGCGGAGCGGGCACGGCCCTCGTCGGGAGCCACGACGAGGTGGCCGAGCGAATCCGCGAGTACGTCGGCGTCGGGATCGAGGAGTTCATCTTCTCCGGCTATCCGCACCTCGAGGAGGCCGAGCACTTCGGGGAAGTACTGCGCAAGAACTTCACCTAGTTTGCCGGTAGGAAACCTACCCAATTGGCGTGACCCGCCTGCGTCGTCGTAGACTCGTCGGCGAAACACCATCCAGAGCGACCGAGAGACCTGGCTCCATGACGTCGCAGCAACCCCCCGCGGGGTGAAACACGCGGGTGAGGGTGCTACCGCCGGGACCGATGGAGGAACGATGAACAGCACGCAGCACAGCGAGGGCTTCGTCACGGCCTGGGGCCGTATTCACGTGGATCTGTGCCGGTTGTCCGGCTCGATCTGTCGCCGCTGAGTTTCAACTCGGACTGCACGCTCTTCATCCCTTTCCGCCTGGTTCGGCGCGGCGATCTCGCGCGCGTCGATGGCGTCCTATCAAGATCCGGAGTATCTCGGTGTCTTCACGTTCAGTTTTTGCAGGTGTCAGCGCTGTCGCTGCCCTGAGTATCGTGCTCACAGCTTGTGGCGGTGGCGGGGCATCCACCGCGGCCGACGCCGGTGAGCCCACCGCCGGTGGCACTCTGCGCTACGGACTGTCGGGGGCTCCCACCTGCTCGGACCCCGCTCAGTCGGGAACCAACCAGACGATCTACGTAGTCAGGCAGGTCGTCGACTCGCTGACGGATCAGGACCCGGAGACGGGCGAGATCACTCCCTGGCTCGCAGAGAGCTGGGAAGTCGCACCCGACGCGTCGTCGTTCACGTTCACGCTGAAGGACGGTGTCACGTTCAGCGACGGCACACCGGTCGACGCGGAGGCGGTGAAGGCCAATTTCGACTCGATCGTGAACATCCTGACCACGGCCAAGTCGCCGCTCGGTGGTAGCTACCTGTCGGGTTACCAGGGCACCACTGTCGTCGACCCGCTCACTGCGCAGGTCGACTTCGACGGCCCGAACGCACAGTTCCTGCAGGCGACGTCGACGGCGCAGTTGGGCCTTCAGGCGCTGTCCACCGTCGCCAAGCCTGCCGAGGAACGGTGCGACGGCTCCAACGTCGGCAGCGGGCCGTTCACCTACGCCGATTATCAGCAGGACAGGTCGGTCACGTTGGCCAAGCGCACCGGGTACGACTGGGGCTCGGACGTGTTCGGACACGAGGGCGAGGCATACCTCGACACGATCGAGTTCACCGTCGTACCCGAGTCGGGTGTGCGTACCGGCAGCTTGTCCTCCAACCAGCTCGACGCCATCTCCGACGCGCTTCCTCAGGACGCGCCGCAGATCGAGGCCACCGGAGGGCAGATTCTGACGACGTCCAACCCGGGCACACCGTTCGGCTTCCAACCCAACGTCACTCGCGGGGTGCTGCAGGATCCCGAGGTCCGTAAGGCGCTGGTGCCGGCGATCAACCGTCAGGAACTGATCGACACCATTCTCGGACCCGACTTCAAGGTCGCGACGAGCACGCTGGCCAGCAAGACCCCCGGTTACACGGAGTTGGCGGACGTCACGTACGACCCGGAGAAGGCGAAATCGATTCTCGACGCAGCAGGCTGGGTGCCCGGTGCCGACGGAATCCGCGAGAAGGACGGCCAGAAGCTCTCGTTCAAGGTCATGTTCAGCGCGGTGTTCGCCGGTAATCAGGCGATCCTCGAACTGACGCAGCAGCAGCTTCGCGACGTCGGAGTGGATCTGCAGCTCGAGCTCGTTTCCAATTCCGAGGCCACGGCGCGTCAGGGGACGAAGGACTACGACTCGACGTACTACAACAGCACCCGCGCCGACGGCGACATCCTGCGTACGTCCTTCGCCGTGGACGGGCGAAACCTCAACGCCCGCGGACCGATTCCCGACCTCGACGCCTCGCTCGACGAGGAGTTGGCCACCACCGACACCGCTGCCAGGAACGAGATCATCGCTACCGCGCAGCAGCAGGTTCTCGACAACGGACTGTGGATTCCGACGATCGAACTGTCGCAGGCCATCGGTGCCGGACCGAACGTGCAGGACCTGAAGTTCGAGGCGTCGGCCCGGCTGCAGTTCTTCGACACCTGGCTGAGCGGACAATAACCATGATTCGTTATCTCGCACTGCGCGTCGTGCAGGCCGTCCTCGTTCTCTGGGCGGCGTTCACGATCTCGTTCATCGTGCTGTTCCTTCTGCCGTCGGACCCCGTCAGCATCGCCGCCGACTCGGCGGGGTCCGGTACGCCCGTCGACGCGGCGGCCATCGCCGAGTTGCAGGCGCGATACGGACTGGATCAGCCGGTGTGGGTGCAGTACTGGAACTCTCTGAGCGGTGCAGTGCGAGGTGACTTCGGGTTTTCCATCGCCACCGGTCAGAAGGTCACGACGGCCATCCTCGACGCACTGCCGAGCACCCTGGCGTTGGCGACGACCGCGCTGGTGCTGTCGCTGATCTTCGGCGGATCGGTTGCCTTCCTGGCCACCTACACGCGTGTCCAGTGGCTGCGTACCCTTCTGTTCTCCATCCCGCCGTTGGGCGTCGCGGTGCCGACCTTCTGGGTCGGGCTGCTTCTGCTGCAGGTGTTCTCGTTCCAACTCAGGATCTTCCCCGCGTTCGGTGACCAGGGAGCGTCGTCGCTCGTGCTGCCTGCGATCACGCTCGCGTTGCCGACGGGTGCCGTGATCGCTCAGGTTCTCGCCACATCGATGACCACGACCTGGAAGCAACCGTTCGTCGAATCTGCCCGCGCCAAGGGAGTGTCACGTCTGCGAGTACAGACCAAGCACGTCGTGCGGCTGTCCTCGATTCCGGCCTTCACCATCGCGGGTGTACTCGTCGGCAACCTGCTCGCCGGATCGGTCGTCGTGGAGACGGTCTTCTCCAGGGCCGGTGTCGGCAGGTTGACTCAGACGTCCGTTCTGGCGCAGGACATTCCTGTGGTACAGGGCATCGTCGTTCTGACGTCGCTGGTGTTCGTTCTGGTCAACCTGCTGGTCGACCTGTTCTATCCGTTGATCGACCCTCGGATCGTGTCCGAGTACAAGCAGTCCGCTCCCGCGAAGGAGAAGGCACATGTCTGACATCCTGACCCGCGTCGAGACGGTCGCCACCGCTGAACCCGTCGTCCCGAAGCCGAACCCTGTTCGTCGTAGACCGCGTGTGCGGTCACTGGTGAAGAACATCTGGCTGGCGCTGTCGGTCGTCGTACTGGTTCTCGCCGTCGGCTTCGCATTGTTTCCCTCGCTCTTCGCCAGTGGGGACCCTCTGAAGGGAACGCCTGCGGACAAATTGCAAGGGCCGAGCGCGGCGCACTGGTTCGGAACCGACAACATCGGACGTGACCTCTACACCCGCGTCGTCCACGGTGCCGGGTTGTCGCTCACCGCAACGTTGTTCGCGGTCGCGATTGCACTCGTGGCCGGATCGCTGATCGGTCTGCTCGCAGGCGCCGTCGGCGGCGTCGTCGACGCGATCCTGATGCGCATCGTCGACGTGTTGCTGTCGATTCCAGCACTTCTTCTCTCGCTGGCGTTGGTCACGGCGCTCGGGTTCGGTACACGCAACGTCGCCATCGCTGTCGGTGTCTCCCTCGTCGCGAACTTCGCGCGCGTCATGCGCTCCGAAGTGCTGCGTGTGCGGCAGTCGCTGTACGTCGAAGCCGCCTACGCCTCCGGCGTCCGGTGGTACGACGTGTTCGGGCGCCACATTCTCCGCAACTCCTACGGACCGGTCATCGCCCTTGCCGCAGTGGAATTCGGCCAGGCGGTGCTGGCGGTGTCCGCCCTCAGTTTCCTCGGATTCGGCGCTGTTCCACCGACACCCGAGTGGGGATCGTTGATCTCCGAGGGCCGGAGTTTCCTGGCCACCGCATGGTGGATGACCACACTGCCCGGCCTGGTGATCGTGGCCGTCGTCCTGTCGGCGCACCGCGTCGGCCACGCAATCGAGGGAGGCACACGATGAGCCCCATTCTGGAAGTCGAGAACCTCCAGGTGGACTACGGCAACGGTGCCGCGGTCCGAGGAGTGTCGCTGACAGTCGAGCGCGGCGAAGTGGTGGCGGTGGTGGGTGAGTCCGGATCGGGCAAATCGACGACGGCACACGCGATCATCGGTCTGCTTCCCGGCGCGGGTCGCATCACTTCCGGCGAAGTCCGCTTCGACGGCAAGCGGATCGACGATGCCTCCGAGAAGGTGCTGGACCGCCTGCGCGGGGCTCACATCGGTCTGGTTCCCCAGGACCCGACGACGTCGCTCAACCCGGTCATCCGAGTCGGTGAGCAGGTGGCCGAGGTGCTCCGCGTGCACGGGCTGGCCACCAAGCGGTCGGCGAAGCTCGAAGCGATCAGGATCCTCACCGAGGCCGGGATCGACAACCCCGAGGTGCGGGCCCAGCAGTACCCGCAGGATCTCTCGGGCGGTCAGCGTCAACGCGTTCTCATCGGCATCGCACTGGCATGCACGCCCGAGCTCGTGATCGCCGACGAGCCCACGTCCGCGCTCGACGTCACCGTGCAGCGCCGCATCCTCGACCACCTGGACGCCCGTATCGCCGAGACGGGGACGGCCGTTCTGCTCATCACGCACGACCTCGGGGTCGCTGCCGACCGCGCCGACCGGCTCGTCGTCATGAGCAAGGGTGACATCGTCGAGACCGGGCGTACCTCCGAAGTTCTCGCGAACCCGAAGCACGAGTACACGAGGTCGCTGCTGGCAGCCGCACCCAGCCTGGGGACGGCACTGCGGCCGGCCAGGCCGTCGACGACACCGATTCTGACGGCCACCGAGGTGTCCAAGACGTTCCGAATCGGACGGCAGGAGTGGAGCCTGCGGAACGACCCGAAAGGCGGTGTGCACCTCGATGCGGTGAAGGCTGCGTCGTTGACGGTCGAACGTGGGCGGACACTGTCGCTCGTGGGGGAGTCCGGATCCGGCAAGTCGACGTTGGCGCGCATCACCATCGGGTTGGAGAAGCCGACGTCCGGGCGCGTCGAGTTCGACGGGACCGAGGTGACGGGCTTGCGTGGCTCGCGGCTTCGTGATCTTCGCCGACGCGTTCAGATCGTGTACCAGAACCCCTACGCCTCGCTCAACCCGAAACTGACCGTCGAGCAGATCATCGAGGAACCACTCGACGCGTTCAAGGTCGGGACGAGTGCCGAGCGTTCGGCGCGGACCGCGGAGCTGTTGAATCGAGTCGCGTTGCCTGCCGACTACTCCCGGCGCAAACCCGCGGAACTGTCCGGCGGGCAACGCCAGCGCGTTGCGATCGCGCGAGCGCTGGCACTCAGGCCGGACCTGGTGGTTCTGGACGAACCGGTGTCCGCACTCGACGTCTCGGTGCAGGCTCAGATTCTGGACCTTCTCGACGAGTTGCAGACCGGACTGGACCTGAGCTACCTGTTCATCTCGCACGACCTCGCCGTCGTGCGGCAGATCAGCGACACCGTCGCGGTGATGCAATCCGGGACGATCGTCGAATACGGGCCGACGGCACAGATATTCGATTCGCCACAGCGTGAGTACACCCGTGAGTTGCTGGCGGCCATTCCCGGCAACTCGCGCCCGAGAAGTCACGACAAGGAGACCGCAGGTGCCCGATAAGTTCTTGATCGCCGTCGAACTGCGCGGAGCCGGAATTCACCCGCATGCCTGGCGGCGGGAGGATTCTCGCGCCGAGGAACTGTTCACCGCGCAGTACTGGACCGATCACATCGAGGCGGCCGACCGCGCAGGGATCGACATCGCGTTCCTCCCCGACGCATTCGCGCTTCAGAGCGGTGATGGCGTCGAACTGGGCAGGATCGAGGCGGCGGCGATCGCCGCACGGGCTGCCGCGGGCACCCGCTCGATCGGCCTCGTCCCGACGGTGACCGTCACGCACACCGAGCCGTTCCACGTGTCGAAGCAGATCGCGAGCATCGACTACGCATCGTCGGGTCGCGCAGGCTGGGAAGTCGCTGTCTCGCAGGACGCCGACGAAGCGACGCTGTTCGGGCGCAAGGGCCCGCAGACCGTCGACGAACTCTGGAATGAGGCCGACGACGCCGCCGAGGTCGTCACCCGGTTGTGGGACAGCTGGGAGGACGACGCGGAGATTCGCGACGCGTCCACCGGACGCTTCATCGACCGAGACAAACTGCACTACATCGACTTCGAGGGCGACTACTTCTCGGTGAAGGGCCCGTCCATCACGCCGCGCCCGCCGCAAGGGCAGCCGATCGTCGTCGTCCGGGCCGAGGACGACCCGTCCACGGCCGTTGCCGCCAAGCGCGCGGACATCGCGCGAATCTCCGCGCCGACGATCGACGACGCAGCCGTCGTGGCCGCGCGGGTGCGTCGTGCCGTCGTGGCCGAGGGACGTGACCCTGCCGAGGTTCACGTGGTGCTCGATCTCGAAGTGCACGTCTCGGATACCGCGGCGGCCGACGTCGATCAGCTGAACAGCTGGTCGCCGTACGTGCCGGACTCGGTGAGCTTCCGGGGGAACGCCGCGGAACTGCAGGAGTTGCTCGACGGCCTCGCCGCATCCGGCGTCGTCGACGGCGTGACCCTGCGACCGTTGGCGCTCGCGCAGTCGGTGAAGGCCATCACGACCGATGTCGTACCCGGCTTGGCCTGGCACGACGGTGCAACGCCCCGTCTGCGCCCCGGTCTGCTGCTGCGCAGCAGGCTCGGCCTTGCACGACCGGAGAACCGATACGCAGTACGCCGTCAGGCAGCACAGGGAGCGTCGAAATGAGCGCGATCAAGAAGCAAATCCACCTGGGAGCGCACTTCCCGGGTGTCAACAACACGACGGTGTGGCAGGACCCGGAATCGAAGAGCCAGATCGAGTTCGACTCGTTCGTCCACCTCGCGGAGACCGCGGAGCGCGGGTTGTTCGACTTCTTCTTCCTGGCCGAGGGGTTGCGGCTGCGCGAGCATCGGGGCCGTATCCACGACCTCGACGTCGTCGGTCGTCCCGACACGTTGATCGTGCTCAACGCGTTGGCCGCCGTCACCACGCATCTCGGGCTGGCCGGCACCATCAACACGACGTTCAACGAGCCGTTCGAGCTGGCGAAGCAGTTCGCGACGCTCGATCACCTGTCCGGTGGCCGCGCGGCGTGGAACATGGTGACCTCGTCGGATGCGTTCACCGGCGAGAACTTCCGCCGCGGTGGATATCTGGACCGAGCGGATCGGTACGTCCGTGCTCGCGAGATCATCGACACGGCCCGAGAGCTCTGGGACAGCTGGTCACCCGACGCGCTCGTCGTCGATCGAGAGAACGGGGTGTTCGCACGTCGCGAGCACATCGCACAGGTCCGCCACACCGGACCGCAGTTCGACATCGATGCGGCGTTCACGGTGCCACGTAGCCCGCAGGGTCACCCGGTGCTTCTGCAGGCGGGCGATTCCGACGAGGGACGCGAGTTCGGTGCCGCGAAGGCCGACGCCATCTTCACCGTCCACGGCACGCTCGAGGCGGGGCAGGCGTTCTACTCCGACGTCAAGGGCAGGCTGGCGAAGTACGGCCGGGAGCGTGACGATCTGAAGGTCCTTCCTGCTGCGACGTTCGTCCTCGGCGACACCGCCGAGGACGCGGAGGAGCGAGCCGACGCCATCCGCCACCAGCAGGTCGGTCCGCAGACAGCGATTTCGTTCCTGGAGCAGGTGTGGGGGCGTGACCTGTCGGAATACGATCCCGACGGTCCGCTTCCCGACGAAGACCCGACGGACGACGTCAACATCACCCGAGGCCGGGTCCGCCACGCCGATCCGGTGCAGGTTGCGCGCGACTGGCGTGAGCGGGCCGAGTCGAAGGGTCTGAGCATCCGCGAACTGATCATCGAGGTCACCACGCGTCAGCAGTTCGTCGGCACGCCTGCACAGGTGGCCGAGGAGATCGACAGTTACGTACAGAACGACGCGAGCGACGGGTTCATCCTCGTCCCGCACATCACCCCGGCGGGGCTGGACGAGTTCGTGGACAAGGTGGTTCCGATTCTGCAGGACCGCGGCAGCTTCCGTACCGAATACTCCGGTACGACGCTGCGCAGCCACCTCTTCGGATCCGATTCCGCCGCGCTGAACCATCCGGACACCGAGCGAGAAGGAGTGCGAGCATCGTGACCGCCACCGTGAACGAGACGTTCGAAGCATCGTGGAACCAGTGGCACAGCGAGCGTGAGAGTTACTACAGCGACCCACTCGGATGGGTGTCGCTCACCGGGCTGTACTGGCTGACGGACGAATTCGAGACCGTCGGAGATCTTCCCGGCCGCTGGCGCGCCGACGAGGATGTCGTTCATGTCGACGGATTGTCGGTCACCACGCTCGAACCGGTCGAGGGCGCACCGGGCATTCTGGTCGAGGACGGTGACCGACGCATCGAGGTCATCCGTCGTACCGGTTCGGTGGCGCTGCGAGTGCACGACCCCGCATCACCCCACCTTCAGGAATTCTCCGGAATTCCGACCTACGATCCCGACGAGAAGTGGAGTGTCACTGGCACGTTCACGCCGTATCCCGAGGCGAAGATCGTCACCACCGGTGCTGTCGTCGAGGGACTGGAGCACCACCACGCCGCGGTCGGTGTCATCGACTTCGAACTGGGCGGAGACAAGCAGCAGTTCGTAGCTTTCGGCGGCAAGGACGGTGGGCTGCGGGTGATGTTCACCGATGCGACGTCGGGTGTGACGACGTACCCGGCCGCGAGGACGCTCGTCGTGACCGATCCGACCGACAGCGGCGAGGTGATCCTGGACTTCAACCGTGCGTCGAACCTGCCGTGCTCGTTCACCGATTACGCGACGTGCCCCGTGGCGCCGGCGGAGAACAAGCTCGCCGTTGCGGTCGAGGCGGGCGAGAAGAATCCGCGTCCGTTCGGCAGCGCGTCGTGAGCAGGGTTCCGCTGTCGGTACTGGATCTGTCGCCGATCAGCGAAGGTTCGACCGCCGCCGAGGCATTGCGCAACACTCTCGACCTGGCGCGTCAGGCAGAGGAATGGGGGTACGAGCGCTACTGGGTCGCCGAGCATCACTTCGTCGCGGCCGCCAGTTCGTCCCCGGCCGTGCTCGTCGGGTTGATCGCGGCCGCCACAAACAGGATTCGCGTCGGGTCGGCGGCCGTACAGATCGGTCATCACACGGCTGCATCGGTCGTGGAATCGTTCGGCACCGTCGACGCCGTGTATCCCGGTCGAATCGACCTGGGTATCGGACGATCGGGTCAGCGCAGGCAGGAAGCGCTGGCGGGTAAGGACGTTCCGGAGCCCGAGCACGAGGAAAGGGTCGTCGACGGCATTCTGTTCCCGAAGCCGTTCCGTTCCGGCAAGCTCGTTCTCTCCGAGCGGGTGCTCGCATCGGGTGAGGTGCTGCAGCAACCACATGCAGTCGCCCCGGATTTCGACACCCAACTGCAGGACGTCCTCGACTTCCTCGGTGGGCGATTCTCCACGTCCGGTGGTGTGGAACTGACGGCCACACCCGGACTCGGTGCGCAGGTCGAAGTTTGGCTCTTCGGTAGCAGCGGTGGCCAGAGCGCACAGGTCGCCGGAGCACGAGGATTGCCCTTCGTCGCCAACTACCATGTCAGTCCCGGTACGACGCTCGACGCCGTCGAGGCCTACCGTGCGGCGTTCGTGCCCTCGGACACCGTGAAGGAGCCGTACGTCGTCGTGTCGGCGGACGTCGTCGTAGCGGACACGGATGCGGACGCGCAGTACCTGGCCTCGTCGTTCGGCCAGTGGGTCCACAGCATCCGTAGTGGACACGGTGCCATTGCGTATCCGGATCCCAAGACGGCGGCGCCGCTGACCGCGGAGCAGGCGGAGTTGGTGTCGGACCGAGTCGCCACTCAGTTCGTCGGTTCCGCCGTCACGGTGGCGGAGAAGCTCGACGGTCTGCAACGAGCCACGGGAGCCAACGAACTCGTCGTGACCACCGCGACGCACGGACACGGAGACCGGCTGCGGTCCTTCGAACTGCTCGGGAAGGAATGGGGACTGCCACGGCTGCGCGTCTGAAGATCCCTGCACCGTTGTCCAGATCGAGGTAGCGCCGGCGGCCTCGGGATGCGATACCTTTCCCTCATGGACGTGCGGCAGCTGGAGTACTTTCTCGCAGTCGTCGACAACGGTGGCGTGAACCGAGCTGCGTTGGCTCTCCACGTCGCCCAGCCGTCGTTGTCGCAGTCGATACGCAGACTCGAGAGCGAGCTCGACACTGAATTGTTTCACCGGGTCGGTAGGGGACTGGTCCTCGCGCAGGCGGGGGAGGCCTTGGTGGGCCCTGCGCGGCAAGTCCTTCGTGACATCGAGTCGGCGAATGCTGCTGTTCGCGACGTCCGAGACCTCAGACGCGGACGGGTGGACATCGCGGCGCTCTCGGACATGTCGACCGACCCTTTGTCCGTCTGGGTGGCACGGTTCCGGGTCGAATACCCCGACATGTTCGTTCGCGTGGAGGAGCGAGAGGACGTCGCGGGTGTCGTGGAGTTGGTCAAGTCCGGTGCGTGCGAGCTAGGAGTGACCACCCTTCCCCAAGCACAACGCGACATCGTCGGGCATCCAGTGGTGACGCAGACGTTCGTTCTGGTTCTGCCTCCGGGAACGGAGTCCGAACTGCCCGATCCGGTTCCGATTGCAGTGTTGAGTGAGCTACCGCTGATAATGGGAGAGCGCCGAACCGCCAATCGTGATCACATCGAGCGAATGCTCCGTGGTCATGGGGTCGAGCCACGCGTAGCGGTGGAGGTTCCGCAACGTGGTGCGGTAGTACCGATGGTTCTTTCCGGCGCCGGTGCCGCAATACTGCCGCTTCGAGTTGCGCTCGAAGCTCACCAACGGGGTGCGGTGGTCATGGAAATCGGCCCGGCGGCTTCCAGGGAGGTCGGCGTGATCCACCGACCGGGGCGGATGACCGAGGCCGCAACGGAATTCATGGCGAAATCGGAGAAGCTCGTCCAGCAGTGGGAAGCCGCAATCGATCGTCACATGAAGCAGGGACACGGCTCGGTCGAATCTGCGGTGCTCACTGCTGAAGCTGTGGAGCGTCGCAACCAGGAGGGCTTCCGGGCCCGGTCGCCGTTGCTGCACCGGCGTGACGGATCGAACGCGACCGATAGGCGATTGCAGTCGGAATGATCGGTTTCGTGTCATGGACGTAGGTCCGTTCGGCCACCTTCAATGTGAAGTAACGCCGAGCGAACAGCGACTCGGCCGAACACAGGAGGTTCGATGTCGGCACGAGTCGATTGCTCGATCACCGGAGCAACCGCAACGATCACGCTTGTCAATCCGGAACGCCGTAATGCGCTGTCGATTTCGATGTACGAAGAACTCGGCGCCATCCTCGACGAACTCGAAGCGTCACAGACCGTTCATGCAGTAGTGCTGACCGGTTCCGGGTTGTCGTTCTGCGTCGGGGCCGACCTGGCTGCGGCGCCGGAGAAGCGACTACTTCGTGGCATATCTGTCTCGGAAGACGCAGCCAGACTTCAGTGGGCGTCCCGGATCGTCGAACAGTTCTTTCGTCTACCGCAGCCGACGGTCGCCGCGATCGGGGGAGCCTGCGCAGGTGCAGGTCTTTCACTGGCTGCCGCGGCCGACTTCAGGATCGCGTCCGAGAAGGCGGTGTTCAACACCGCATTCCTCTCTGCCGGACTATCCGGCGATCTCGCCGGAATTTGGTACCTGACTCGGACACTGGGTGGAGCGCGCGCCCGCGAGCTGTTCCTCACGCCGCACAAGTTCGATGCGGCCCGCGCACAGGAACTCGGGCTTGTCAGCCAGGTCGTGCCGCCGGCATCGTTGGCCGAGGCCACTGCAGAATTGAGCGGTACTCTCGCGGCGTCGGCGCCGATCGCGCTGAGGGCCATGAAGCAGAATCTTCAACTTGCCCAATCGTCTTCGTTGAGTGACTACATCACAACCGAAGTCGACCGTATGGTCCATAGTTTCCATACGGAGGATGCCGCTGAGGCGGCCGCGGCATTCCTGGCGAAGCGTCCACCGATGTTCTCCGGTCGATAGGGATCGTGGGGGACGTCGAACACAAGAGTCCGGTCGGTCGGGAAGTTCTCCCGACCGACCGGACTTCTCTTCTCGAAGAGCGGGGCCGACGCCCGGAACCCCGCTGCTCGACCGCGGCACGCTTATGGCGCGAGTTGGCGATCGTCCTTTGCCGTCGTTGCTGCTGCCACAACTGCCTTCGCAGGCCTGATCGATGCCGCCGACGCTGTGGAGATGACGCCGATGACCAGCATGTAGATGACTATGGCGTTGAGCGAACCGACTCGGTCGTACAGGAACGTCGCGATCATCGGCGCGATGGAACTGCCGAACACCATCCCCACTGTGTACCCGAGCGAGATTCCCGAGTACCGAACCGCCGGGGGGAAGGCCTCTGCGTAGAACACCCCGGAAGTGCCCTGCAGCATCGAATAGGGAACTGCGATGCACAGGTATCCTGCCAGCATCAACGGTAGAGCGCGGGTTTCGAAGAACAGTGCCCAGGGAAGGACAAGCGCGGTGATCCCGATGTGCCCGATCACGTTGATATTACGTCGCCCGTACCGGTCCGCCAATGCACCCGAGACGAACATGAGTGGGATTGCCAGACCGAGCATCGCAATGACAGCCGCCAGCATGTTCGATCGACTGAAGCCGAGATGGTCCTCTCCGTGGGACAGTGCGTACACGGTAAGCACATAGAAGATCACTCCGCCACCGAGACTCGAACCCGCGATCTTCAAGACGGGCACCCAATGATTCTGCAGCACTTCGACGATGGGCTTGCGAACGACCTGCTGTGAGTTCTGCACCTTCTCGAAAGAAGGACTTTCGTGGAGCGAGTTCCGGATGAAGTATCCGAGGATGATCAGTGCGACGCTCAGGAAGAAAGGAATTCGCCAACCCCAGGACTGGAAGGCCGCGTCGGGAAGGAACGCCAGAAGCATGAACACGAAATTTGCGAGGATGGTTCCGATGGGTGCACCGACCTGGACCCAACTGCCGTAGAAGCTGCGCTTGACCTCCGGTGTGTGTTCCATCGCCATCAGAACTGCACCACCGTACTCGCCGCCGAGCGCGAACCCTTGGACGAGTCGAAGTACGACGAGCATTATCGGAGCAGCGACGCCGATCTGATCGTAGGTGGGCAGGAAGCCGATCATCGCGGTCGCGATACCCATTGCCATCAGTGTGAAGATCAGCATCTTCTTGCGACCGACGCGGTCACCGAAGTGGCCGATGACGATTGCTCCGAGAGGACGTGCTGCGAAGGCGATCGCGAAGGTCCCGAACGACACCATCGTGGCCACCGCCGGACTGAGCGCGGAGAAGAACACCTTGTTGAAGACGAATGCGGCGGAGATCCCGTAGATGAAGAAATCGTAGTACTCGATCGTCGTGCCAATGGAACTCGCGATGGATGCACGTCGTGTCTGCATCAGAGACGGCATTGATTGCTCCTTGGTTGGGATTGTGTACGTCCGAGAGCTACGAATTCATCTCGATCGTTCGGCCGTGTTCGGCGAACCGGTGGTGGGAAACACATCCACCGCGACTATTCGATCGAAAGAAGATGGGGGAGAACGATGTTCGTCACATCGGATTCTCTGTGCTCGCGGGCATATCGGATGGGGGAAGTAGTGCTCAACGAGAGTTCGACATCCGTTGGGTCGGAGAGGTTCACGTCACGGAACAATGACTCGGAGTTCGGCGTCGCGCTCGGTTCGAAGGTACTGCCCACGATGAAACAGCAAAGGGGCACGCTGTGTATGGCTTTTGACGGAATTGACCCTTCCGATGACGATCGTGTGGTCGCCACCGTCGAGTTCGTCGACGATCGTGCATTCCAGCCACGCGGTCACGCCGTCGAGGATCGGAGCACCCAAGGGGCTTGGCTTCCAACGAATTCCGGTGAACTTTTCGGTCCCCGATCGCGCGAATTGATCACTGATCCACTGCTGGTCCGAGGCCAGAATGTTGATCCCGAGCGTGCCTGACTCTCGAATTCGCGGCCAAGACTGCGAATTTCGTGAAGGGGCGAACATCACAAGGGGTGGCTCGAGGGACAAGGACGCGAACGATTGACACGTCATTCCGTGCGGTTCGGCCCCGGCTGCCGTCACCACGATCACTCCGGAACCGAAAGAGCCCAGAGTGTTGCGCAGAGTCTTTGCGTCGATCGAGGTGCCGAAGGGGCCCCCGCTGTCGTACGTCGTCATAGAGTTCATTCCTGTTGCCTTCAGGGTCGAGATCGGTATTCGTGCAGTGACTACAGGACTGCAACCGCGTTGGCGGGCGAGCCCAGTCCGCCGACGAGGGACAGAGGTACCGACACGAACAGAAACTCCCAGTTCTGCCGAGCGCGAAGCCGTGAGGTCACCTGTTCGAAGTCGAACAACTCGCCCAGCGGGATCCCCAGCAAGGCGAGGAGTCTGCGGTGCAGACTGCCTGTCGCCGGGTCGCCTGGCGTGACCTCCACGGCCGGATTGTCCACGCTGACGGCTGAGATTCGCCAGTTCCACAACAGCTCCGCGGTTGCTTCGTCGGCCGCAAGTCCTGTGGATTCGAGACCACTCCTCTGGGCGGAGATCGCCGCACGGTCGCTGTAACTCAACGTGCGGTATGCCTCGAGCCATCCTGTGCGGACACACAGGATGTCTCCCGATCGGATCTCGACGCCCTGCGCCTCGGCGGTCGCCTTCAGGTCGTCGGCCGTGATCGAGCGCTCGGTCAACGGGTCGTAACCCGCCGGTGCGAGATACGCGGCCACGTCCAGGAGCACGCCACGGCCGAGGATGCCTGCCCGAGCCCAATGGTGGATGCTCAACCGGTCGTTGCCGGCCGACGGATCGTCCACCACGCCACCGTAGAACCCGTGCTGACGTACACGGTGATGCCGGAATCCGTCCCACTGTGTCGAGCCCTGAGGAAAGAACGAGTCGAGCCTGTCGTCCCACATGCTCCCTACGTTCCTCATGGTGTGCTGGAAAGGTTCTCGTCGAAACAGCGGGGGGTCGGGTTGATCCAGAGGAAGGCTCAGGCCTACCCGCTCGCCGGTGCGGACGAGGGACGTCGCACAACGCACCGCGGCCGCGTCGATGTGATTCAGTGTGCCCAGTTCGTCGTCGGTCCCGAAGACACCCCAGGCATGGTTGGCTGCGACGTCTTCCATACGAGGTAAATCCGAGTATCGAGGTAGAGCATCGGAATTCACCGGAGCGGAATCGGCAGGCATGATCCTGCTCATCACAACTCGGAATCGCCGGAGAGCAACCGGCCGGCGATGGTGCGTCGTTGGATCTCGGAGGTACCGTCCGGAATGCGGAGGGTACGGGCATGGCGCCATGCCTCTTCGAGACGGAGTTCGTTGGTCAGTCCCATCGCTCCGTGCACCTGCATTGCAGTATCGGTGACCCTGCTGAGCATCTCGGTACACATGGCCTTGGTCATGGACGTCTCTTTGATCGCTCGCTGTTTCTGCTCGACCAGCCAGGCGGTTCGAACCAAGGCGGATTTGCTTGCGTAGATGTCCATTGCCATCTCCGCCAGTTTGATCTGAATTGCTTGATGCTCGCCGATCTTGCTGCCGAAGGTCTCCCGCTGCTGGGCGTAGTCCACGGCCATGCCGAGTGCCCACCGGGCAAGTCCGACGCACATCGCCGACATGGAAAGGCGTCCCTTGCTGATGCCGAGTAGAGCGAGTTTGAGGCCCTCGTCGACCTCACCGATGATGTGATCGTGGGGGACCCGGAGGTTGTCCACATTCACGATGCCTATCCGTGAACCGACATGACCGAGAATCGGAATCACACTGCTGCAGTCGAATCCTTCGCTGCTGGTGTCCACGAAGAAAGCGGTGATCCCTCCGCGCCGCTGGCTGTTCAGTTCTGGGTCGGTCACCGCGAACAGAATGCAGTAATCCGCGTAGGGGGCGTTGCTGATCCACTGTTTCGAACCGTTGATGACCCACTCGTCGCCGTCCCTGACTGCCCGAGTGCGGATGCGTTGAACGTCCGAACCCGCACCCGACTCCGACAGGCCGAAACAAAGTGTCTTCTCGCCGGACGCTATGCCCGCAACGTACTTGTCGCGGACGCTCTGCTCGAGTTGGAGCAAGATAGGGCTGAGCCCGTTGGTGAAGACGGACGGTATGACGTTTTCATGGATCAGTACTCGGCTCGGGCCACAAACTCGGTTGAGCTCCTCCTGGATGTGAACGAGTGACAGTTCACCGAGTCCACCGCCGCCGAGAGCCTCGTGTCCGAACATCGTGTAGAAACCGGCCTCGGCCGCCGCCATGCGTACTTGAGTTTTCAGTTTGAGCACGTCCGGCATCAACAATCCGCGATTGTCGTACTGCGCACGCTCGTCCCCGAGCAGTTCGGCATGCTCTTTCTCGATGGGTTCTACGTACCGTCGTATGAAGCCCAGTACGCCGTCTGCGGTTTCTCGGGCTTCGTCGGAGATGGTGAAATCCATTGACCTAATTCGCTTTCGTGTTGAATGTGCGATTCGCTTCGTTTGCCGTGGCCTTCTCGACGTCGAGGGCGATCGACCGTGCCCAGATGTTGGTGAGTGTGGAGACGACCTGATCGATGTCGAGATCGTCACGTTCGCCCAGGACGAGATTGATGTAGGCGAAGTTGTTGATCATCGCGACAATCGCCTCGGCAGTGAGCTCGGCGGAGATGTCCTGGTCAGCGGCACTCTGACGCTGTAGGCGTTCGATACCGTGTTGGATCCGTCGGCTGAACTCCCGCCGGATCTTCATGCGGCTTTCTCTCATGTGTTCGTCGAAAGTCGCTACTTGTTCGACGATTCGGCTGAATTTCTTGGCGCGTTGCACCTCGATGAAGTACTGGCGCAGCGTGTACGCGAATCTGTCGGCAACCGTTCCATCGAAGTCGTCCGGTACGGACGTCAGGAGGTAGCGGTCTGCGACAACCGAATCCACCAGGTTGTAGAAGATGTCTTCTTTGGTCTGAAAGTAGATGTAGAAGGTGCCCTGGGCAAGACTGGCCTCACCGCATATGTCGGAGACGCGAGTGTCGAGGAATCCCTTGGTCTCGAACACGATGCGCGCCGCAGTGAGTAACCGTTCTCGAGTCTTGCGGCCGCGCGCGGTGCGCGGCTCGGTCGTCGGTTGTGACAGAGCCGAGGCGTGGTCCGAGGATGCGGCGCTCGAGGTGTTGGTTGCCATCATTTCACCCATCTTTGTCTTGCTCGGCCGGGATCTCGACTTCTCTCACACTGCTGTGTCTCAAAGTTGTGGGCGTACCTTCTCTGCGAACGCGGTCATCGATCGCAGGACCTGCTCTTGTGGTTGGCTGCCCGCGTCGAACCATGCGACCATTCCGCCGAGTCCGGTGTAGCTGTGGAACGAAGCCAGCTCTTCGGCGATCTGGTCGGGGGATCCGAGAAGCAGTGTCTTGCGTTCGATGTACTCGTCGTAGGTCAGTTCGTCGATGCCGAGGCCGACTTTGGCGCGGTTGCTCAGAAGTCCCACGTACCACATGTAGCCCTCCTCGTACTCCTTCTTGGCCTGTTCGAAGGTGTCCGCGATGTGGATTGCCTTGAGTTGTCCGGCGCGCGCGATGTTCTCGTCGATGGTGTCGAAGGAATGACCCGCCTCCCGCGCGGCCTCGCGGTACACCGTGACCAGGCGCCGCACGTCGTCTCGCGACGGGCGCTGTCCCAGTACGAAGGAAAAGCCTCGTTGCGCGGCTGACCGAAGCGACTCCTCGCTCGACGAGACCATCACGAAGACGGGTGGCGTCGGCTTCTGCAGGACCTCGGGGAACAGCTCGATTTCGTCGGCGACCTCGCCCTCGGCAGGCACCTGGTAATGCTTGCCCTTGTACTTCACCTTGCCGGTCTTCCACGCTTGCATCACGATGTCGAAGACTTCTTCGTAGCGCTCGTCGCGCTCGGATTCCGGGATTCCGTACGCCTGGAACTCCAAGCGGTCGTAGGCCTTGCCGATTCCGAAGTTCAATCGTCCGTCACTGAGCTGGTCCACGTAGGCGTAGTCCTCGGCGAGCCTGAGCGGATGATGCATCGGCAGACGCGACACTCCCGATCCGAGTCGAATTCGGGTGGTCGAGGCTGCGGCCGCGGCAAGCAACAGCTGCGCGGACGCGAGAATGCCGTAACGCCGGCCGTTGTGCTCGGCCACCCAGGCTTCTTCGAATCCAAGTCGGTCGGCGTGCTGGATCTGCTCGAGAGCCTTGTGTACCACTTCGTTGTGTGTATTCCACGGTGGCACGTTCGACAAGCTGAAGATGCCGTAGTGGGGGGTAGTCATGGTGCTCATCGGACTCCTGTCCGACCCGGCCCGGTAGGTGTTCGACCGCGCCGAGTCACTACATCGTGGGGTGTGGATGCCCCTGTGAATCTTGGGGCGAAGACACACTTGACTAAACATGACGCACGCGTCATTGTCAACGAGTGCAAGGTTGCCCGCAGATGCGGTAGCCGCAGCTCAGCACTGCTGCCAGCAGCCCATGCGGCCTGCTTCCGTGCGCTCGATCAAGCTGTCCTCGACGAGGGAGATGTTCAAACCGATGGCAAATATCAACACCGTGACCGGCGAAATCGACAGCCGGCATCTAGGGCGCGTGCTCATGCACGAGCATGTCTTCGTGATCAACCACGAGTACCAGGTCAACTACCCTCGGACGTGGGACGACGAGCTCCGAACGGCCGACGCGATCGCCAAGCTCGTGGCGCTGAAAGAAGCGGGGATCGACACGATCGTCGATCTGACCGTGCTCGGCCTGGGTCGAGACATTCGCCGTGTTCGTGCCGTTGCCGACAGGTCTCCGGTCACGATCGTTGCCGCTACCGGTTTCTACACCTTCACCGAGTTGCCGACGTATCTTCGGCTGAAGGGGCCCGGCCGGTTGATCGGCGGAGACGAGCCCATGGTCGAGATGTTCGTTCGGGACATCACCGAGGGTATCGGCGACACCGGTATTCGTGCGGGGATTCTCAAATGCGCCACCGACGCTCCCGGAGTCACGCCTGACGTCGAACGCGTACTGCGGTCGGTGGCCCGGGCTCACCTCGAGACCGGCGTTCCGATATCCACGCACACCGACGCGTCCACCCAGCGAGGATTGGACCAGCAGAAGATCTTCGTCGAGGAGGGAGTCGACCTCGGCGCGGTGATCATCGGGCACAGTGGTGATTCCGACGATTTCGACTATTTGCAGAGACTGCTCGACAACGGTTCCTACCTTGGAATGGATCGTTTCGGACTGGACAGCAAGCTCGCCTTCGACAAGCGCGTGGCAACCGTTGCCGAACTGGTGCGTCGCGGTTACGCAGAACGAATGGTGTTGTCCCACGACGCGTCCTGTCACAGTCATAACTTCCCCGACGACTACCGCGCGCAGCACTTGCCGAACTGGAAGCTCACGCACATATCGGAGGATGTTCTGCCTGCGCTGCTCGACGCCGGGGTCACGCAGCGCGACATCGACATCATGCTCGTCGACAATCCTCGTGCGATCTTGGCAGGACGGTCACAGTCGGTCGGGGACCGCCAGCTGTCCCGGCCCGCACCGGTGGCCGGCTCGTGACCGTCGTGAGCGGGCCTCGACCGATGACTTCGAGTCGACCCGGCCGGACGGCCGACGAGACCGTGGACGCACGTAGTGCGTCCGTCGGTCCCGCCCTGGTCGCTCTGCGGAGTGGCAGGGCTGTGGTGCTCGTCGACGACCACAATCCCCACGCGGACTGTGAGCTGGTATTCGCTGCACGCGATGCCACGCCGGACATGGTGTCGTTCGCCGTGCGACACACCTCCGGTTTCCTCGAAGTGTCGCTTCCGGCGGCCGAGGCCGACAGGCTCGACATTCCCGCGATGGTGTCCGGACGAGGAAGTGCCACCTCTCATGGCGTAGCGGTGGATGCGATCGGCGTCGGGACGGGCATCTCGGCCGTCGACAGATCCCGTACTATCGCGCTACTGGGTGAAAGTGGCACTGTTGCATCGCAGTTGACACGGCCGGGTCACGTCGTGACTTATCGTGCCCACGAAGCCGGTGTGTTCGCCGAGATGACGCTCGCCGAAGCCTCCTGCGACCTCGTGCAGCTAGCGGGAGCAGGTTTCGCAGCCGCGCGCGCAACTCTGATGTCCGAGCGCTTTCCGGCGGAGGCAGCCCGTCTGCCTGAGATCGAGGACTGGGCGCGAGTGCATGGGTGTGAAATCGTGACGGTGTCGGCTCTGGTGGCCTACCGTCTACGGTGCGGAGATTTCGGTGGAGACGACCTGAAACGATTCGAAATCCGCGTGCACGGAGCTGTCTTCGAGGCCGCCCGGTGGGACGACGGGGACATCGAGACGACAGCCCTGGTATTGGGCCCGGCCCCCCACCACGGAACTCCCGACATTCATACCGAGTGCCTGCACAGTGTCTTCGACGCCGAGGGGTGTCACTGCCGTGCAAGGCTCGTCGAAGCCACTCGGGCGATCGCCGATCGTGGAGAGGGAGTGCTGTTGTACCGCCGCGCACTGACTTCGTCCTCCGGCTTCGGCTCCCGGGCAGACATGCGGGCTCGCGTCGAAGTGGATTCGCCGCACACGTAAATCGAAGTATCACTTGATCGTTGGATTCCGAGAGGTAGAAAGTATGAGCGTAGTTCGAATCGAGCGAGAAGGAAGGGTCGCGGAGGTGATCCTCGATCGCCCGGACAAATTGAATGCCTTCGACGATCGACTGTTCAGCGAGTACAGCGATGCTCTGGCCGAACTGGGGGCGGACGCGGGGGTGTCCGTGATCATCGTGCGCGGCGAAGGTCGCGCATTCAGCGTCGGCTGGGATGTGAGCCGCAAACCGCGCGCAGCGGAGAACGGCTACGTGCACCGAACTGCACATGAGGACTGGGTGCGGTTGCGCTCGCACATCGGAGCCTTCTCTGCCGTCTTCGACGTTCCGAAACCGGTTGTGGCCTGCGTGCACGGTTACTGCATGGGCGGGGCAACCTTGATCCCCGCGTGCTCCGATCTTGCCGTAGTGGGCGACGACACGAGGATCGCATGGCCGGTCCTTCCGATCGGCGGTGGAATGCTCGGTCCGATGGCGATGTACTCGATCGGCCCGAAAAAGGCGAAGGAGCTGTCCTACACAGCCGGTAGCGGCATGATGGGGCCGGAAGCGGCTGCCCGCGGCTGGGCGAACTACTCGGTGCCCGAGTCCGAGGTACTGGGCAAAGCACGCGCACTCGCTGCCGACATCGCCAAGACTCCTCTGGACATGCTGGAGATCAAGAAGAGAGCGGCGAACGATGTTCTCGTTCGACAGGGCTTCCGGCAGACCTTGGACAACTGCGCAGGGTGGGATGCCCTCATCCATACCAGTGAAGGAAACCGTCGAATGGGCGCCGCCCTGGCCGATCTGGGGATTGCTCGAGCAACTGCGTGGTACGCCGAGGGCGGCTCGCTCACTCACTGATTCGTATTTTCTAACAAGGAGATTCATCGCTGTGCCTCGCTCTGTCATCGCCGTCATCGGTGCTTCACCCCGAAATTTCTGGACCAACTGCGCGATCCACAATCTGCGAACGTTGAACCCCGACGTCGACGTGGTACCGGTGACACCGAACCACCAGGTCGTCGCCGGAATCAATGCAGTTCCCGATATTGCATCGTTGCCGTCCACTCCTCGCGCTGCCATCGTCGCCATCCGCCGGGAGGCCAGTGTCGACGCGGTCCGCCAACTCACGGAGGCGGGCACGCGTGACATCGTCCTCGTGTCCGACGGGTTCGGTGAGCGCGGAGACGAGGTCGGCAACCGACTTCAGGCAGAATTGGTCGAGATCGTCACCGGCACGGACACGCGACTGTGGGGACCGAATTGTGTTGGATTCGTGGACTTCACCGAGAAGATTGCGGCCATCGCGGAACCAGCGTGGTTGGATACGCGGTCGGGTCCGGTGTCCATCGTCTCGCAGAGCGGCGCTCTGCTTTCCGCGCTGATCGCGGCCGCTGCCGAAGAGAACCTGGGTGTCGACTTCTGCGCGTCGACTGGAAACGGGACGATGCTCGGCGTACCCGAAGCTATCGAGTCGGCTTTGCGGCGTTCTACGACTCAGGTCGTGTGCGCCTACATCGAAGGCGTCTCCGAGCAGCAATTACAGGCGTTCGTTCACGCCTTCGAGTGCGCCCGCGAAGTGGGAAAACAAATCATCGTCATCAAGTCCGGTGTGTCCGAACGTGGTCGCCGTGCAGTTCTGTCCCACACCGCCAGTATCTCCGGTACCGACACGGTGTTGTCGGAGTTGTTTCGGCAACACGGCGTGCTGCGAGCCGACGGGGTCGACGAGCTGATGCGTTTGGCGACGCTGAACCTGCTCGGTGTCAAGACGGGCAGGCCACGCACAGTGTCGATCCTCGGTGGATCCGGCGGAGCCGCCGCGCTGTGCAGCGATCTTGCCGATCGCTACGGGGTCGATCTCACGGTGTTCGCCGACTCCACCGTGGAACGGATTCGTTCGTTGGCAGGGCCAGGATCGTTCATCGACAATCCGCTCGACGTGATCGGCGTCAAGCGTCGGGAGGGAGAGGAGAGCATCAACGGAACGGTGTTCGCCGACCCGAACACCGGGTTGGTCCTGTTGCCGTGGAGTGTTCAGTTTCCCTCCGAGACCGATCATGAATCGGTGCACACCTGGAACTGGAACGACCTTGCGCGGTTGTCGGCGGAGCATGAGATGCCGTTCGTCCTCACCTCGATTGCCCCTGCGCCGCTGACCGAATGGGTCGACGGCTATCGACACCGGCATCCGCACGTCGCAGTCGTACAGAATCTTCGGCTGACCTTCTCCGCTCTGGCCAAGCTGTTTCCAGTATCGGAGTCCGGTGGAGCAGAGGCCGCGGACTCGAAAGCCCTCGGCGAGACCGACTCGCGGGTACTCAGTGAGGCAGATTCGCGAATCCTCGTAGAGGCAGCGGGAGTTCCCGTCGTGCGTGGGGTACGGTCCGGGCCCGACGACGACATTGCGCACGTGGCAGCAGATCTGACGCCACCTTTCGCTGTGAAGGTCATCGCTCCGATCAGCCACAAGTCGCGGATCGGCGGCGTCGCACTGGGAATCAGTCAAGTCGGCGAACTTCCTGCGACGATCGAACAGATCGAGTCGAACGTGGTCGCAGCAGGTCTCTCTGCCGACGAGATCGAGGGTTACCTCGTCGAAGAGATGGTCTTCGGAAACGAGATACTGGTCGGTCTCAACACCGACCCGGTTCTGGGTCGCTACATCGTCGTCGGTCTGGGCGGCACGTCCACCGAGATCGCCAACCGGTCCACCACGCGCCTCCTTCCTCTCGGTCCAGGAGAGGCCGAGCACTTGCTCGACAAGGTCGGAATAACCGGCCACAAAGCCGCGATCGAAGCTCTGAACCGTTTGAGCGAGTCCTTCCTGAATTCTGAGCTTGCCGAGTATCAGACGGTGGAGATCAACCCGTTGATCGTGGCCGCATCCGACTGCTGGGCCGCCGACGCCGTCGTCACGAGGGTCGAATGACCACCGGAGCGGACACGCGCGCAAGCGGAGTCGCCGACGAAGGGAACACGATGTTCAGGACAACGGTCTCGGAGACGACGGTTTCGAAGACTACCGACTCGGAGACGGCCGACTCGGAGACGGCGGTTTCGGAGACGGCGGCGTCGGTGCTCCCCGTTCCCGACCGATGTTACGTCGGTGGGAAATGGATAGAAGCGGACTCCGGGGACACCATCGCAGTCCTCGATCCTGGCAATGGCGAACTGGTGGGGACTGTGCCGGCGTTGGGAAGGTCCGAGACCAGGCGCGCTGTGGAAGCCGCGGCATCCGCGCTGGACGACTGGCGCAACACGACCGCTGCGGGTCGCGCAGCAGTCCTCATGCGCATGCATGACCTGATGCTCGACCACACGGACAGCCTCGCTCGACTGCTCACACGCGAACAAGGTAAACCGCTTGCGGAGGCTGTTGCCGAAATCCGATCCGGTGCAGGCTTCCTGGAGTTCTACGCCGAAGAAGGGAAGCGGACGTACGGAGACGTCATTCCTACCGATCGCACCGACCGTAGAATCGTCGTGATCCGGCAGCCGGTCGGCGTGGTCGCAGCGATCACGCCATGGAATTTTCCCAGCTCGATGATCTTGCGGAAGATTGCCCCTGCCCTTGCTGCGGGATGCACGATAGTCGTCAAACCGGCCGAGCTGACACCGCTTTCAGCGCTGATTCTGGGGTATGTAGCGGACCTCGCAGGATTGCCTCCCGGAGTTCTGAACGTCGTCACCGGTGAACCGGACGTCGTCGGAGAAGTACTGGTTGCCAGTGACCTGGTGCGGAAGCTCACCTTCACCGGTTCGACGGAGACCGGCAGACATCTGATTCGTGAGTCCGCAGACACGCTGAAGCGTGTCTCGATGGAATTGGGCGGCAACGCCCCGTTCATCGTTCTCGATGACGCCGATCTCGACCTCGCGGTCGACGGCGCCGTCGCAACGAAGTTCCGTAACGCCGGTCAGACGTGTATATCCGCGAATCGCATCTACGTCCAGAGCGGTATCTACGAGCAGTTCGTCGATCGTCTGGCTGCCCGGGCCGCACAAATGAAGGTCGGCCACGGGCTCGCGCCCGCCACGGAGGTCGGACCGCTGATCGGTGACGAAGCCATCGCCAAGGTCGAGAGTCTGCTTGCCGACGCTGTCGGCTCGGGAGCGCGGGTGGTGACCGGCGGCTCTCGTCATCCTCAGGGCGGCTTGTATTTCGAGCCCACCGTGGTGGCTGACCTCGCCGATACGACGTCGCTGGGTTCCACCGAGATCTTCGGACCGGTCGCACCGGTGTACCGCTTCGATACGGTCGACGAGGTCGTTCGGTTGGCGAATGCGACCGAACATGGTCTCGCGGCCTACATTTACACCGAGAACTACCGCCGCGGATGGCTGATGGCCGAGGCTCTCGAGTATGGAATGGTCGGTGTGAACGAGGCTGCCCTCGCGACGGCAGTGGCGCCTTTCGGAGGTATCAAGGCCTCCGGTTTCGGGCGCGAGGGCTCGCGCCACGGAATCGTGGACTACACGGAGCTGAAATACATCTGCGTCGGTGGAATGAGCTGAAGCGGCACGTAGTCCGTCGGCCTCGGCGGCGGCTCACATCTTGCGGAGCCGCCGCCGATTCAGCGCTTCGACCAGATGATGCTTCGTCACACGGGAGTAGCGGCACTGGATCCACGTCCGCCGTCCACCGCAATTGTCTGCCCTGTCACGTAACTCGCAGATGGGGATGCCAGGAAGCATGCCACGGCTGCGACTTCTTCGGCGCGGCCCATTCGTCCCAAAGGGATGGTTTTTTCCCACCGGGTCCGGACTTCGCTGTCGGACCAGGCATCGTCGTTGATGGCCGTTCTGACGAATCCGGGATTGATGGCGTTCACCGTCACACCGTGAGGCGCCAACTCGGCAGCCATCTGTCGCGTCATTGCCACGACGCCGCCCTTCGACGCGGTGTATGCGGGATAGGCGTACCCACGGTCGGCAGCGCCCGATCCGATGTTGATGAGCCTCTTCGTCCCTGCGGTCGCCGGGTCGACGAGGTACGGGAGCGTCGCTTGCACGACCCGAAACGTGCCGGTCAGGTTGATGTCGAGCACATCCTGCCAGGTCTGCGGTGTCGTGGCCGCGATGTCCGACCGCACCAGCACGCCCGCCGCATTGACCACTACGTCGATGCGGTTTCGCCACGTACCGACGCGATCGATCGCCGAGGCCACGCCCAGGTCGTCCCGGACGTCGCATGGCACCAGCATCGCGTCGCCGTGTCCGCTGACGTCGGAACGGCGGACTGCAGCAGGCGACGCCGGGACGTTCTTGTCGAGCAGCGCGACGTGCACACCGGCCGCGATGAGTTGGTCTGCGATCGCGGCACCGATTCCCGAGGCTGCACCGGTCACCACCGCCACCCTTGCCTGAGGGGTCGTCATCGCAACCCTGTAGCAGTTCGCTGAAATGCGTTGGCGATCAATCCGAGTGGGAACATGCGGTTTCTCCCTGACGTGGACCGGTGTGGACTTGACTCAAACATGACGTGTGCGTCATTGTCAATGACGGCAACGCATCCGCAATTGCTCAGCGCGAGGGACAGAGGGCAGAATGAGTGAGCCTCTAGCAGGTATCCGGGTACTCGATCTCGGCCAGTACATCGCAGGACCGAGCGCCTGTCAGACTCTCGCAGACCTGGGTGCAGATGTGCTCAAGGTCGAAAGTTTGCGCGGTGAACAGGCCCGAAGTATAGGAATGTTCGGCGACTCGATGTTGCAGGCATACAACAGGGACAAGCGGAGCATCGCACTGGATCTGCGTCAGGAGAAGGCCCGAGAGATCCTTCATCGGTTGCTGGCGGAAAGCGATGTCCTGGTTCAGAATTTCCGCACCGGGTCTGCCGAGAGGTTGGGCATCGGTCCCGACGAGCTGACGCGCCGCTATCCGAGACTGGTCCACGGGAGCGTGACCGGGTTCGGGGCAGACGGGCCGTCGAGCAGTCGGCCGGGCCTCGACATCGCCGCACAGGCAGAGTTCGGGCTGATGCACGTCACGGGCGAGGCGGACGGAGATCCTCAGCGGCTGGGTCTGCCCGTCGCCGACGTCACTGCGGCCAATGCTCTTGCGACGGGGATCCTTGCGGCGCTCTATCGACGATCCACCACTGGTCGTGGTGCGCACGTCCAAACTTCGCTCCTCGAAGCGACACTCGCGATGCAGGCGTCCAACTGGGGGGAGTACACGCTGACGGGGGAGGCTCCGAAGCGTAAGGGCAATGGGCAGGCGCACGCAGCGCCCGCCGCCGATGTCGTGAATCTGATCGACGGTCAGATCGTGCTGTCGGCATACACCGACGACAAGTGGTCGGCACTGTGCCGTCTCATCGGCCGCGAGGACATGATTGCCGATCCACGTTTCGTGGACAATCCGGCGCGTGTCGCGCACCGCGCCGAGCTCATGTCCACACTGTCGGAGGCCTTCGGCACGATGACACGAGACCAGGCGGTCGACGCACTCGTATCCGCCGGGATCGTGTGTGGGGCAATACGTTCTCTGCACGGATTGGCCGAGGACAAGGATGTGATGGCGTCGGGTGTGCTCGTGGACGTTCGGGGACAGAGTGGTTCGGCATTCACGAGTCCAGGACTGGCATTCACGGTCGACGGGCGGCGGCGCACGGAGTCGACAGCTGCACCGGAAACGGGGCAGCACACCTCGGATGTTCTGTCCGAACTCGGATACACCGAGACCGAAGTGGACCAATTGCTTGCCGACCACATCGTCGGAACCTCTACAGCCGACCGTTACGCACGAAAGGTGTCCCGTTGATTGCTCCGGAAGTACTGGACTACGATTTCCCTACCTATCTCGAGGTAATCGCCGACTTCACCGCGAACGAACTGATTCCATCCGAGAACGAGATGGTGGAGGCGGGTGAGGTTCCCTCTCGGATCGTGGATCGGATGGCGGCACTCGGTCTTTTCGGAATTTCCATACCGCGCTCGTACGGCGGTCTCGAATGGTCGATGGAACAGCAAGTTCAGCTCACACTCGAGTTCACGCGCGCGTCGTGTGTCTATCGGTCTCGCTTTTCCACAGTGATCGGGTTGTGCTCGCAGGCAATTCTCGATCACGGTACCGAGGAGCAGCGCACGAGGATGCTGCCCAAGATGGCAGCAGGTGAGTTGATCACCGCCTTCGCGTTGACAGAGGAGGAGGCAGGTTCCGACGCTGCACACCTGCGTAGCACAGCCCGTCGCACAGGGGACACGTACATTCTGGACGGAAGCAAGCGCTACATAACGAACGCGGCATGGGCCGATGCGTTCCTTGTCTTCGCACGAACGGACGAATCCGACGACGGAGCAGGAGGAGTATCAGCACTTCTGGTCGATGCTGATTCGCCGGGCGTGCGTACCGTCCTGCCCACGATCATGAACGGACACGCCGAAGCCCCGGTAGGGGAGATCCATTTCGACCGAGTGGAAGTGCCTGCGCGGAACCTCCTCGGAGGCGTCGAAGGAGCCGGGCTCACAATGGCTTTGCGCGGAATCAACCATGCACGGCTACACGTCGCGGCGACCTGCGTCGGCCAGGCGACACGGATGTTGGAAGAAGCGTCGTCGCATGTGAACGGACGCAACCAGTTCGGTGCCCCGCTGGCCGACCTCGGTGCTGTCCAGGCATCTCTCGGAGCCAGCTTTGCCGAACTCGAGGCCGGGCGTGCGCTGACGATGGAAAGTGCGCGTGCTTTCGATGCCGGCGAGATTCCGCGTCATCGCATCGCCGCGGCAAAGCTGTACAGCTCGGAAATGGCCAGTCGAGTCGCTGACAGGTGCGTTCAACTACTCGGCGGTGAAGGCATCGTCGGTCCGCACCCGATTCCGCGAATGTGGCGCGATGTTCGCGCACTGCGAATCTACGAAGGATCATCACCGATTCACGAACGGAACCTCGCCCGGGCCATGACCAAGCAAGTTCGTTCGGACGGAACGCTGCCGGACTCCTATCGGGTCTGATTCGCGGAAGCAGAGAGTAGTAGTCGATGAATCGAAGTGAGACGGGGACTGTTCGAACGCGTGCACTCTGGACGTGGTTACGTTCGGGGGTCGATCCCGACCCACGCTTCACTCTCGCCAACGAACGCACCTTCTTGGCCTGGATGCGAACGAGCACCGCATTCATCGCATCGGGTCTTGGAGTGGAGGCCTTCGGCGGAGATGTACTCGCCTCGTCGGTCCGGATCGCTTTGGCCGCTCTGCTCCTCCTCACCGGTGCAGTGACAGCAACAGTTGCGTTCGTTCACTGGATTCGAGCAGAGCGCGCACTACGTCTCGGTCGTAGTCTGCCGATGCCGTGGATGGCACCTGTCGTCGGCGTGGTCCTCGTCGTGTGCGCATTGGTTCTGATCGTAGAAATAGTGCAATGACGAAGCTCGGAGTGCAGGACACCGGCCTGCAACTCGAACGTACTTCGTTGTCCTTCGTTCGGACCTGTTTGTCGATGTTCGGGGTGACCATCCTCTGCCTCCGTTTCTTTCCGACTCACGACGCGATTGCACTCGTCGGCCCTGTCGTCGCCGGGATCCTCGTGGCCGCAGCGGCAACCTGTGAATATCGCTCGAGGTCAGTGCGAGCGGCACGATTCGCGGAGGAACACGCTCATCCGGCACTTGTAGTCGGTGCGCTTCTGGCTGCCGGCGTCCTGCTGCTGGGTGCGAGCTGTGCGTGGTTGCTTCTCGGTTGACGGAGCCCGACCCGATCGAGTCGACGGATGTTCGGGCCACGCGGACGTAGGTTGTCCGAGGAACAATGCGCGGTGGACGAATGTTGAGGGTGGGCATGACACGAGTAGCGGTGGCAACAGCATTCGGTGGACCCGAGGTCGTGGAGATCGTCGACGAGGCACTGGCCAAGCCTGCGGCCGGTCAAGTGCTCGTCGAGGTCAAGGCCATCGGGGTCAACCCGTTCGACTACAAGCTCTACAGCGGAGCTTTCGGGTCCGACGAGAGCACGCTTCCCCTCCACCTCGGAAGCGAAGCCAGCGGCATCGTCCGTGCCGTCGGCGCCGCGGCAGAAGGCCCGGGCGGACCCGTCTCCGTCGGCGACGAGGTCATCGTGTCCGGCGCGACGAGTGCGTACGCCGAGACGGTGCTGGTGCCAGCCGATGCGGTGCTTCCCAAACCTGCCTCGCTCGGCTGGGAAGCCGCCGCAGGCCTACTTGTCGTCGCAGGCACGTCCTACGACACACTCGAGGTGACCGGTGTCGGCAACGGTGACACGGTCCTGGTCCACGGCGCAGCAGGAGGGGTCGGCTCCATCGTCGTCCAGCAGGCGACAGCGCGAGGCGCCCGCGTCATCGGCACCGCACGCGCCGTCAATCACGACGCTCTGCGTGCGTGGGGGGCCGAACCCGTCGAGTACGGCGACGGTCTGCTGGACCGAGTGAAGGCGCTCGCCCCGAACGGTGTCGATGCGGCAATCGACACCGTCGGGACCGACGAGGCTGTCGACGTGTCGTTGGCCTTGGTGCCCGACCGTGCGCGCATCGTCACCATCGCCGCTTTCGAGCGCGCCGCCGAGGAGGGCTTTGCATCCGTCGGTGGCGGAAACCAGGAGAGTGCGAAGCGACGGAAGGCCGCTCGCCTGGATCTGGTGAATTCCGCCGGCGCGGGTGACTTCACCGTTACCGTTGCGAAGACGTTTCCACTCGCGGACGCCGCGCAGGCACACCGAGAGCTTGCGGGCGGCCACCCGCGCGGGAAATTCGTGTTGATCCCGTGAGCGGCGTCGCAGTCGCAAAACGATTCGCGGGACGCGGTAGACCGTAGTGCTCGCGCAATGTGGTCCCGGTGTACTCGCTGCGGAACAGCCCACGGGCCCGCAGAATGGGCACTACTTCGTCGACGAAGATCTCCAGTCCCGACGGCAATGCCGGCGGCATGATGTTGAAGCCGTCGGCTGCACCGCCGAGGAACCATTCTTCGATGGCGTCGGCGACTTGCTCGGGCGTGCCGGTGAACGTGTGGTGTCCACGCCCGCCGCCGAGTCTGCCGATGAGTTCGCGCACGGTGAGCGACTCCCGTCGCGCAAGCTCGACGATCAGCGTGTAGCGACTCTTGGCTTCCTCGATGTCGTCTTCCGCCAACAGGTTCTCCGGTAGCTGCTCGTCGAGCGACAGCACCGACGGATCCACCTTCAACGTTTTCGCGAGCTGCAGCAGTGCGTATTGCGGAACGATGAGGCGGTCCAGTTCGGCGTCGAGCGCGCGAGCCTCGGCCTCGGTGGAACCGATCACCGGAACGATACCGGGCAGAATCTTGATGTGGTCCGGGTCCCGGCCGACGGCGATGGTGCGCGCTTTGAGGTCCGAGTAGAACGCCCTCGCGTCCTCGATGGTCTGCTGCGCGGTGAACACCGCTTCGGCGTACTTCGACGCGAGGACCTTGCCGTCGTCGGACGAACCCGCCTGAACCAGAAGCGGATATCCCTGTACCGGACGCGGAACGTTCAACGGGCCGCGCACGGTGAAGTAGTCACCTCGATGGTCGACGGTGCGAACCCGGTCGTTGTCACCCCACACTCCGGCATCCTTGTCCGCGAGGACGGCGTCGTCGTCCCAACTGTCCCAGAGTTTCTGGGCGACGTCGACGAACTCGGCCGCTCGGGCATACCGATCGCCGTGCGCAGGTAACGCGTCGAGATTGAAGTTCTGGGCCGCATCGAGCCCCGCTGTGGTGACGATGTTCCATCCCGCGCGGCCACCGGAGATGTGATCGAGCGACGCGAACGCTCGGGCCAGGTTGTACGGCTCGTTGTAGCTCGTCGTCGCTGTGGCTACGAGGCCGATTCGCTCGGTGACCGTCGACACCGCGGTCAGGATCTGAAGAGGTTCGAGATATCCCGACGGCCGACGACCGACGTCGGCGACGAGCTGGGGGCTGTCGGCGAAGAAGATCGAATCGAACTTCCCCCGTTCCGCGATCTGCGCGAGCCGCTGGTAATGCTTGATGTCGACACCGGCGAGCGGGTCGGACTGAGGTAGACGCCAGGACGACTCGTGATGCCCGGTCGTCATCAGAAAAGCGTTGAAGTGCAATTGCCTTGTCATGCCGTCACTTTCTCGAAAGCGCCGAGCGCGGTCAGCAGATCTTCACGCTGAGCGGCGAACTTCGGATCACTGTGTGTACGGGGCGTGTCGAGTTCGACTGTCCGATCGGAGACGATGCGACCGTCCTGAAGGACGAGTACACGATCTGCGAGCAGAAGAGCCTCGTCGACGTCGTGGGTGATGAACAGAACTGCAGGCGTGTGCTTGGCGCACAACTCGCGCAACAGAGCGTGCATGCGGATTCGAGTGAGTGCATCGAGGGCACCGAACGGCTCGTCCGCCAACAGGAGTTCGGGCTCACGCACCAACGAACGCGCCAGTGCAACGCGCTGCTGCTCGCCACCGGAAAGCTCCTTGGGCCAGGCCTTCTCGCGGCCGGCCAACCCGACTTCGGCCAACGCTGCCTGACCTCGCTCCGCTGCATCGCGGCCGGGAAGACCGAGGATCACGTTGTCCAGCACTCGGGACCACGGAAGCAGGCGTGAATCCTGGAACACCACGGACCGATTCGCCGGCACCTGGAGTTCACCCGAACCGAGCACGTCGTAGTCCAACTCCGCCAACGCCCGGAGCAGCGTGCTCTTGCCGGACCCACTGCGTCCCAGCAGCGCCACGAACTCACCGCGTGCGATATCGAGATCGATGGCATCGAGCACCACCCGATCACCGAACCCCCGGCTCAACGACCTCGCACTCACCACCCGACCGGCCTGATCCCCGCCCGTTCCTACCCGCCCAGTGTCTGGCGCCATGACAATGCTCTCCTTTCCACTCGCCTGACCAGGAAGTCGCCCACGAGTCCGAAGATGGCGTAGACGACCAGGCCGACGACGATGATGTCGATCTGTCCGTACGTTCGCGCCTGGGTCATCAGGTAGCCGATACCGCTGGTGGCGTTGACTTGCTCGACGACGACGAGGGCGAGCCATGAAATGGTCACGGCCATGCGAAGTCCGGTGAAGAAACCAGGCAACGCGCCCGGGAGGGCGATTCGCCGGACGAACTGCCACCTGGACAGACCGACCGTCTCGGCGAGTTCGACGTAACGATTGTCGACACTGCGCAACTGTGCATGGGTGTTGATGTAGACGGGGATCAGCACGCTGGTGGTGATGACGATGATCTTCATCGACTCGCCGATGCCGAACCACACGATGAACAGCGGAATGAGCGCAAGTGTCGGGATCGCTCGTTTGATCTGGACCGGGCCGTCGATGATCGATTCTCCGAGCCTCGACAGACCCGACACGAGTGCGAGTACGACACCGATCGCCACACCGAGAACGAGCGAGATCACTGCCCTCTGCAGCGAAGTGATCAGGTTGCTCTGGAGTCGGCCGTCGTCGATCAGGTCTCGCGCGGCCTCGACGATGGTCAGCGGTGCGGGCAAGGTCTGAGGATCGAGTATCCCTGCCGCCGAGGAGGCTATCCAGGCCACGACCAGGATGAGTGGACCGATCGCGAGACCGTACGGAATGGCCTTACCAGGACCCAGCCTGCGACGCGCGATCTTCCGGGGTCGCAGAACCGTCGACGACGCCGTGTTGTTCGATGTGCCCGTGTTGTTCGATGTGCCCGTGTTCTTCGAGGTACTGGTGGTCCTGGATTTTCTCTTGTCTCCTACCGGGGTTGCGATAGCCATCAGCTCTCACTCCTGGTGAACGATCCGCCGACTTCCAGGGCGGTACGGGCGCCGACGTCGCCGAACCGGAGGTCGAATCCGTCCGAGGCCTGAACGGACTCGGGTAGCTCGCCGGCGTCGTCGATGACGTCGATGGTCGACTGCTGCTGCTCCACGAGAGTGTCCAGCTTGGGAAATGCGTACGCGCCGAGCGAGTCGACGATGCGCTGACCGTCCTCGGGTGTCAAACCCTGGCCCTCGACGTAGTACTTCTGCAGCCACTCGTCGGGATGCTCGTTGGCCCACTGGACGGCACGCGTGAAACCGGCGATGTACGCCTGCAGCGCAGCGGCTTTGGCGGGATCCTGAATGGCCTCACGACGGGCGTAGAGGTAGGACAGGCCCGTGGACGTGCCGCCGGACTCCGACGTGTCGATCAGCGTGGTCCCCGGATTGTTCAGAAAACGAGTCAGGTTCGGCTCGTTCAATGGAGCGACGTCCACCTGGCCGGTCCTGATGGCGTCGGGAAACTCCGAGAGTTGCAGACGGACCAGCTCGACGTCGTCGGTGCTCAGTCCGGCCTTGGCGAGTGCGCGCAACACGATGGCCTGCTGCGCTGTGCCCTCGGCGTAGGCGATCTTCTTGTCCTTCAGATCGGCCAGGGTCGTGATGTCTCGATCCGCAGCCACAGCCAACCGGGTGTTGTTCGGCTCGGATTGAGTGGCGTGGATGATCGGGACGTCCTGGCCTGCGATGAGCGCCTGAATCGGTGGGGTGTCACCCACTCTCGCAGTATCGGCTGCGCCTGCCCGGAACGCTTCGAGAATGGCCGGGCCACCGACGAAGTTCGCGAACTCGTAGTCGAACGGCAGCTTGTCCAGCTCACCCGAGGCGCGGAGGACGGATTGCTGGAACTCGGACTGGTCGGCGATCACGAGCGTGGTGCCGGCCGGGATCTCGGTCGGAAGTGCTGCGTCGGACGCGAGTGCGTTCTCGGGAGTGTCGCTGCTCGCGCAGCCGGCGGCCATTCCGACCGCGAGAACAAACGAGGTGAGGGCGACCGCTGCCCTGCGGGTCGATCTTCGGCCTGTCAGGAATGTGCGCATCCGCTCAGCCAACATGCACCGTGAAGCCCTGACAACAGTTTACGTTTCCGTGAATATAAGTATGGATCAGCGTGATTCGTCGGCGTTCGACGCGAGAAGTTCCACGGCGAGCGCATCGTTGTGGCGAAAGAATCCGGCGTTGGTCCGAGGTCGCGGGAAGGCAGAGGACCAGGTGTGACCCGCGACCCAAGGACCGACCGCGAATCGAGCGGGGTGAACGCTGTCGTCGGAGTGCAGGATTCGGGACCGTCCGTCGACGGAGATCTTGGCGGCACTGCGTTCGTTGGCGCGCACCTCCACCATCTGTCCACGTTCGTGCAGGGAGCGAAGCAGTGCGTCCCCGCTGGATCGGATGGACGCGACGGGAAGTCTGGCGTCGACGAGCGTTCGCGCGGTGACGGTGTCGTCGTGTGACGCGCTCCGAGCCGTGAACACGCCGGCGTTGGTATCGGCACTGAACGTGGTGTCGGGGCCGAGGAACCGAACGATCCCGCTCGACGCGAGCGCGCGCAGCTGTTCGAGACGTTGTGGAGGAGGGCCGCTGGCGATGAAACTGAAGAACGAGTGCAGCCACCCTTCGATGTCCTGCGCTACCGACTCGGCAGGAATTCGACCGCGTCTCAGCAATTCTCCCGTGGTCATGTACACCGACAGCAGCGCGTTGAACACCGCTGCGTCGCTACTGTAGTGATGATCGGCGCGTCGGGCCAGGTCCGATTCGATGTATCCGATGATGCGCGCGGTGGCGTCGTCGACGCTGTCGTACGTCTCACCGGTGAGAGGGCGATCGATCAGAGCGAGATCGATACGGTCGTCGTCTTTGGGTACGAACCGCTCGACCAGGGCTGCCGACTCCTTGGAACCCCAGGCGACAGCGTCGAACTCGATCTCGAAATCCTGCCACGTGCCGGTGGTGCGGTCGGCGTGCGAGGCGAACAGCTCGTGATAGTGAGCGCCGGCAAGCTCTTTCGCTGCGGTCGGCCACACGTCGCGCCGGAAGTCGAGAAACCCGTCCCCGGGGAAGCCGTCGGCGGTGAAGTACTTCGGGAGCGGTGGCCGGGCGGCGGCGATGTCGTAGCCGATCTTCGAGTGGTACGGCACGCCGCGGCGCGAGCCTGCATAGATTGTCGGCTCACGGCCCGACGGCCGGTAGGTCAAAGTTCCGTCCGGTAGCCGCGAGAACGTTCCACCGCGGCTTTCGGCGAGCAACACCATCCAGTCGACGAACGCGAGCCCCAGGCCTGCCACCAGGATGGGTTCCGACTCCGGGACGACGTCCGGATCCAGGTCGGCCGTGTATCCGGGCCCGACGTACGTCAGTCCGTGGGTATCGGCGAACGTGTGCAGATACTTCTCGGCGGACGACGGCAGGGCGTCCGGATGGCCCTGGGACAACAGCACGACATCGACCCCGACCACCGAACCGTCGTCGAGAATCAGGCGCTGCCCGGGCTCGTCGTCGACGATGTCGACGACGGTGTTGCGATGCACCGTGACATCCACAGGAGCGTCCGTCACGGCTCGCGCGAAGACCCACTCCAGGTAGCGGCTCTGCAGTGTCCGCGAAGCGAACGACCTGGGTGTGAAATCGGCAAGCTCGGCGGTGAGCGCCGGGTCGTCGCGGAGGGATTCGAGGTTGCTCTCGACCCATTCGGCGAGAGTCGGGCCGGTCGAGACCGGCCCGGCGACCACGGTGGTGTCGTCGGTGAACATGGTGACGTCGGCGGCGACCGAGTTCATCCACAGCAGCGGCGGTTGCGAGCCTCGCCAGATGCGGCCGGCGCCGGCCGGAAAAGGATCGAAGACGTCGACGGTGACGCGGCGCCCCGGCGTCGCGTCGAGATGGGCGAGCAGTCGCTCGAGGACACCGGTACCGCGCGGTCCCGCACCGACGATCGCAATACGGTGCGCGGGGGTGGTGCTCATAGTTCTGGTGCCTCCGTCGACCCTGGTAGTACCGCCTGATTGTTGCGGGAGTCGCATTGAAGAGTCAACGCAGAATCACGCTGATTCTATTTCTGTTCAGGGCCGTCGAAGCTCCTTAAACTTGCGTGTTGCTCTGCCGCGTGTGCTGTGTCCACGGCGGCTTTCCTGTTCGTTCTCGTTCGTTGGTGAGGTGCAGATGTCCATGGTGTTTACCCGATGAGCAGACGTCGAACACTCAAGACGGTCACCGGGGTCAGCGGCGGCCTCGACGTGTACGACGCCGCGGTCGACCCGACGCGGTCCACCCTCGCGTCGTCGATCGAGATCGCGAAGATCGCCGAGAACAACAAGATCGACGCGTTGTTCGCCGCGGACCTGTTGAGTTTCGGTGCACAGGGGGCGATCGGGGCCCAGGAGCCACTGATCTACCTTGCGGCGCTGGCGGGTGTGACCACGGACATCGGGTTGATCGCGACCGTGACCACGACGTTCCATCACCCGTACAACCTGGCGCGACTGTTCGGGACGCTGGATCACGTCAGCAACGGACGGGCCGCCTGGAACGCGGTGACGTCCTCGCTGGGGGAGGAGAACTACGGAGATCAGGACCTGCCGAGTCCCGAAGAACGGTACGCACGTGCCACCGAGTCGCTCGAAGTGGTGAACGCACTCTTCGACAGCTGGAAGCCGGGCGCGCTGGTGCCGGGTTCCGACGGCGCGGTGTTGGATGCGTCGTTGGTGCGACCCATCGAGTATCGCGGCACGTACTACACCGTCCAAGGGCCGCTGAACATTCCGTCGCTTCCTCAGGGCAGGCCCGTTCAATTTCAGGCCGGACAGTCTGCCGGAGGAATCGAACTCGGAGCGCGTTTCGCCGAAGTCGTCTTCACGTCGCTGGCGACCCTCGAGGATGCCATCACTTACACCAAGACCATCCGAGCCCGCGCTGCCGAGTTGGGGCGCGGTGACGAACTTCCGTTGATCTTCAGTTCGTTCCACGCAACGTACGGTGCGACGGAAGCCGAGGCCCGACAGCGGGTCGAGGAGTCGATCGGCACTCTGGACTTCGTCGCCGGACGCGCACGGTTGGAGGACATGCTCGGAGGCGGAATCGACCTGTCGGAGCTGTCGTTGGACAAGCCGATCCCGGTGGAGTTGCTGCCCGACCCGAAGACAGTCAACCGCCGTCGTGGACGAGTGGAGATATTCGGCAAGCTCGCCGCGGAGGGAAAGACGCTGCGCGAGTTGATCATCGCCTCGAAGGACACCGGACATTGGGCCGAGTCCGGGACACCCGAGCAGCTGGCCGACGTGATCGCGCAACGGTACGACGCCGGGGTCCTCGACGTGATCAGTCTTGGCGGTCTCGGTGATCCACGCACACGCGATTTCGTCGAGAACGGATTGCTGCCGGAGCTTCGACGCCGCGGGATCGTCGGAAATGACTATCTCGGCGGCACATTCAGGGAGAATCTCGAACTCCCTCCTCTCGCGCGCTTTTAGGAGCAAGCTCGAGACGGTCGGCTCGGATCCCGCGCAGGGTGTCACCGCGTTGGGTAAGAATCATCGTGATTCGAAGGGTCCCGCAGGGGCGTCCATCGGTCTAGGTTGCAGTGATGACCTGGCTGAGGCGCTTGTTCGACCTGCGATGGTTCGACAGTCACACCGCGTGCGGAGTCGGCTGTGCGCAGGCTGCAGTCGACTTGTCGGTTCACGGCTGAATTGCGACCAGCTGATCGGCGGCTCTCGTTCCTCGGTGTGCTCGGTTCCAGCGCCGGAGCTTCCAGATTACGTGTTGTTGTGCACGACGAAGTCGCTCGCCGATTTCGGATCGACTTCGTCGAGGTAACGACGGCAGGCCGCGTGGTAACGCAGGTCGAACGCTTGTCCCGCCGCGTCGGCGCCGCCGAACGATTCTGCGTCGCGAGTAATGCCGCGGGCACGGGCGGTGTCGAAATCGGTGTCCACGAACACAGTGCTGTCCCAATGCAAGTTCGGCCCCGGTCGCTGTAGAAAAGTGCCGTCGACGACGAGTACTGCCTGTGACGGGGCCTTCGACCTGGGCGCCTCCAACGGTGTATCCGTCGCAAGGTCTATGACTGCTTCCCGGTAGTACCCCGAACCATTCGGCCCGAGCGGCATCAGTACGTGCTCGATCAACGCATCGAAGTCGTAGGCGTCCAGGTAATACCCGTCTGGGGAGAGTCGTCCGCGTCGATGCCTGTGGACTCGAGGGTGGTGAAAACCGTCCATGGACAACGCGATCACAGGACGACCTCGATCGCGAAGAGCAGAGACGAGTGCGGCCGCAGTAGTGGTCTTTCCCGATGCAGTGATCCCGTCGACGGCCACTCTCACCGTGTGGCCGGGATTCTGGCCGGACACGTGATCGACAACGCTGCTGAGATCGTTTCTCATGTTCTCCCCGCATTCATGTCTCGTCCTAGAGTCGGCAGTAGAAATCCAGTTTCCGGCGGTCCAGTTCGATGCCGTAGCCGTCCAGAACTTCGCTGGTGAACCGATGGCCGTAGTTCCACTCCGTACTCATGATGGTGGGTACCCATCTTGTCGGCCTCGACAGCAAGGTCGATCTGCACGTCCAGTCGACACCATTTCACGAACACCTGTCCGGCACGGAAGGTCAGTCCACCTAACTCGTTCAGCCAGACCGGCTCTATCTCGGAGCTGCCCGCGTGGCGCCGCACCACAGGCGGAATCGACACCGAGGAATCCGGACGGGTCACCCTGCCATTCCACCACAGTGCTGCAGTCCGCACAGGTTTGTTTCTCGACGACTGTGCTGCGCCTGTCAGAACGGTGCGGGGTCATCGGTGTCCTCTGCGTAGGACGGCGGGGCGGTGGTGTTGTCGGGATCGGATTCGGGTTTGTCGGTGCGGTGGTGGGGTTGTCGTCGTTTCTTCGGTATGTGGGGTAGGAGTGAGCTCGGGGCCAGGTCGGTTCGGCCGGTGGTGTTTCCGGGGAGGGTGACTGCGGTGGTGCCGGAAGTCGACTTCCAGTATTCGGCGGCTCCGGCGAGCATGGTGGGTGTCCAGGCGCCCATGGTTTTGAGGGAGTGGTGGTACCTGCAGAGGCAGTGGAGGTTGGTGAGGATGGTCCAGCCGCCGCGGGTGGGGTTGTGGTGGTCGAAGGCGATGATGTGGTCGATCTCGCAGCCGGCTGCGGGGACGTCGCATCCGGGGTGGCGGCAGGTGCGGTCGCGGTGTCGGACGAGGTCTGCGAGCGCGGTGCCGGGTCGGTAGGTCAGTGCGCCGGGTGGTGGGGTGGTGAGTCCGCCGTGGCCGTCGGGGTAGAGCGGGACGGCGAGTGCGGGGTTGGTTTTGATGGCGGCTTCGAGTGCATCGATGAGTTGATAGGTGCCGCTGTAGTTTTCGTTGCACTGTCGAGGTGTTGGGGTCGGCGGTGTGGATGGAGTGGGGAGTGCGAGTCCGCTGCGACGTCGACCGCGGCCGAGTGGGTTGAAACTGATGTGCGTCGGTCGTGGTTGTGCCGGGGCAGTGGTGATGCCTGTGCGGTCGGCGAGGTTTGTGGCGTCGGTGAGGATGATGTTGAAGTGACTGTTGGCTGCCAGTTCTCGGGCGTATTCAGGGTCGATGATGCCGTGGCCTGCGAGGTAGGCGGGGAGGTCGCGGAGTCCGAGGAGGGTGTCGACGTCGATGGTGATGCTGGTCAGTGGGGTGCGGCGGTCGGGGAGTTGGGGGTTGGCGGTGCAGGGTTTGTCGTCGTCGGGTGTGCAGGTGCAGGTGAGGTGGGTGTCGCGGTGGATGAGTGTGACGAATGCTGCGGCGAGGCGTTGACTCCGGGTGCGTGGGTCGCGGGGGCAGAGGGTGGCGGCCATTTCGGTGATCAGTTGCCAGCAGGCGGCGGCTTGGGCTGCGGGGAGGTTGGCTTCGAGTGTGGCGATGAGGTCTTTGTCGCGGTAGCGCAGTGAGGTGAGTTTGTCGGTGACGTCTTTGCGGTTGGCTGCGGCTTCGTCGGGTGCGGTTCGAGTGATGATGGCGTTGATTTCAGTGGCGAGGGGGCCCGGGGAGAGGTGTCGGGCTGCGGTGAGGGTTTCGGTTTCGATGCGGTGGGCGGCGTCTGCGGTGAGGCCGGCGGTGGTGCGGTAGATGGCGCGGATGCGTGCGACGTCGATGTCGCCGTCGGCGAATGCGGCGGCGATGGCGGGTAGGCGCAGGCGTAGGTCCATGCCGATCTCGGCGAGGGTGTCGGCGACGGTTTTGGAGCAGCCGAGGGTCGCGGCTGTTTCGGAGGCGGCGTAGTTTCCGGCGTCGGTGATGAAGTCGCCGATCTGGACGGTCTGGTTTATGCAGGAGTCCCAGATCTGCGCGGCAAGTGCGATTTTGCGGGCGCAGGCTTGGTTTTCCTCACGTGCTGCGTCGGCAAGTTGGGTCAGCAGGGTGGGGTCGATGGTGGGTTGTGGTTGTGGTCCTGCGCATCGGGCGAATGTGCTGCGTGGTGCGGTGCGTGGCATACGGTGAACCCCCCGGCTCATGGGAACGTATGTTCGAATATACCGTGACACCCAACCGCGTGCAAGGGTTGTAATGCTGCGGGGCAATCGATTTCGTAGGTGGGGCTGCTACCACATGCCACCGACACAGCGGTGCTCAGCGCACCATCCGGATGGTGACGTAACCGTCGATCCCAAGGAGGTCCTGGGCTGCACCGTCGGGCTCGAAGCCGTTGCGTCGATAGAACTTCATGGCACGTCGGTTCGTCTGGGCGACCCAGAGTTCGGTCGGTTCGTCGGTCAATACAGCATCGAGCAGTAGCTGCCCGACGCCGGTGCCGTGGAACGCTTCCAGAACGTAGAGTGCAAACAGCTTGCGTCGGCCGTCTTCGAGGCCGCAGTGTGCAATCCCGATGATGCCGGAATCCTCCACTGCAACTGCAACATCCTGGCCCTCTTCCTTCGGTTCGAGTACTGTCCGCCAGTGCTGAGTTCGCCGTGTGATCGAACCCTCGTCGAGGTAGGTGTCGGGAACCGACCCTCCGTATGTAGTGCGCCAGGCCTCAGTGTGCATCCGAGCGATCGCCTCGGATTCGTCTCGACCCGGTCTTCGCACTACAGGAGTCATGAAGTCACTGTAGATCGACGGTTCGAGCAAGTAATACAGCGATGGTCATCGGATCCAACGAATTCGCCGAAATCCAGGGTGATTTCAACCCTTGACGTAATACGCGTCGATGGGTTGCATGGGCGGATGTCGAACGCGCTGTTGCCGAGGTGTTGTGGGTCGATCTGACCTGCACCCGAACATTATTCACTCGACTCATGGAGCACACGCAGTGAAAACAATCATTCTTATCGGCATCGTGGGGCTTGCGGCCCAACTCGTCGACGGCGCTCTCGGTATGGCGTACGGCGTCACGACGACGACGCTTCTGCTCGCCATCGGCACCAATCCCGCGGCCGCATCGGCCACCGTGCACTTGGCGGAGATCGGAACCACGTTCATCTCCGGTCTGTCGCACTGGAAGTTCGGTAACGTCGACTGGACGGTCGTTCGGCGGATCGCCCTGCCCGGTGCAGTGGGTGCATTCGTCGGAGCGACGGTTCTGTCCAACCTGTCCACCGAAGCCGCAGCACCCGTCATGGCGTTGATCCTTCTGGGCCTGGGGTTGTACATCCTGATCAGGTTCACCGTCCAGGGGATTCCTCGGGGAAATCTCGGAAAGCCGCTGCGCAAGCGGTTCCTGGCGCCCCTCGGGTTGCTCGCGGGCTTCGTCGACGCCACCGGCGGAGGCGGGTGGGGGCCGGTGGGAACCCCGGCCATTCTCGCCAGCGGACGGCTCGAGCCTCGGAAGGTCATCGGTTCGATCGACACGAGCGAGTTCGTGATCGCGCTCGCCGCGAGCCTGGGCTTCCTGTTCAGCCTCGGCTCGCAGGGAATCAACATCGGCTGGGTCTTGGCGATCCTTGCCGGTGGCGTTGTCGCGGCTCCTCTCGCGGCGTGGCTGGTCCGTCACGTTCCGCCTCGTTTGTTGGGGGCTTCGGTGGGCGGCATCATCGTGCTCACCAACACGCGGAGCCTGTTCCGGAGTGGTTGGTTCGAGCTCAGCGGCGCAGTCCAGGCCACTGCGTACGTCACCATCGTCGTGGCCTGGGTGGGGTGCTTCGCATTCTCACTGAAGGCGTACCTGCAGGACCGCGAGAACGAATCGGCGGACAAGATCTCGGAGGAGGCGAAGACCAATGCGCAGGAGGAAGTTGCTGTCTGAGCTCGCGTTGTCCACCAGATCGGCCCTGATCGGGTTCGGATCGACCATGTTCGCGGGGCTCACCACGTACGGCGAGTACCACCTCGGCTCGCGCTGACACACCGGAATTACGAACGTGCCCGATTCGAACCATTGACGAGGTTCTGCGCTGGTGGTGGACTTCGAGGATGCCATTCTTCGACGGGGCGCGGGGACCGACCTACTACAGGCACTGGGCCGCGGAGGTGCCGCGCGCGAACGTAGTGTTCCTCCACGGCTACGGAGAACATTCCGGTCTCTATCACCGGTTCGCGGATTCTCTCAGCGCCGACGGTATCGACGTGTGGGCGTTGGATCTGATCGGCCACGGGCTGTCGTCGGGGGACCGCGGGGACTTCGGGTCGCTGCGTGATCTGCAATCGGACGCGGGCACTCTCACCTCGCTCGCCAGGGTGAGTGTGCCCGACGTGCCTGCCGTCGTGATCGGGCACTCGCTCGGTTCGGTTGTCGCGACGCTGTCGGTCCTGGACGAGCCGGATCGCTACGTCGCCGCTGTGATCTCCGGTGCGACGCTGGCTCCCATCCCGTGGTTGGACCCAGACAACGCTCGATTCGATCTCGATCCGAGTGAACTGTCGGCCGACCCGTTCTACCTCGACGCGTTGATCAACGACCCCCTCGCATTCGTCAGTGCAGATTCGGGTCGGCTGTTGGGCACCGAGCTGCAGAGGGCGTGGGACAGGTTCGACCTCGACCTGGCATCGGTGCGGGTGCCGACGCTCGCAGTGCACGGCGACGCCGACACGGTGTCGCCGATCGACAACGTCCGGACCTGGGCGGGACGAGCTCGTGAACTCGAACTCCGCGAGATCGCGGGCGCCAGGCACGACGTGTTGAACGAGACCGGGCATCGTCGAACCGCTGCCATCGTCGCCGATTTCGTTCTCGAACGTGCCGGTGCCGCATCACTTGTCGTCCACGAGGAGGAACCGTCATGGCGAGGCTGATGATCACCGACGCGTGACGGGCCGCCCTCGCCGACCGTGCCCACCGTCCACGTGCTGATGTATCTGCAGGCCCAGAACATCGACCTGGATTTCTACGACACTCACTTCGCCCCGGGGGCGTACCTGCGCACCCACGCCGAGCATGCCCGGCGCGGGTGGTGAGGACGCTGCACCTCACTCCAGTTTGAACCCGACCTTGATCGTCACCTGGAAGTGAGCGATCGATCCATTTTCGATGTGACCGCGGGTTTCGAGGACCTCGAACCAGTCGAGGTTGTGGAGGGTGGTGTTCGCGCGCGCGATCGCCTTTCGGATGGCGTCGTCCGTGCTCTCGGTGGAGGTTCCGACGATCTCGGTGACACGGTAGATGTTGTCGCTCATGGGTTCTTTCGCTCCTCTGTGGTCTGGTGAACTTTCCGACTGCTGATACTTCTCCTGCGATGCCGACTTCGAAACAGAATTGGGAAATAGTGTGCTGTCGGCGCTGGTCGAGGCCGTGCGAGGAAGAATCACCGTGATTCGAAGGGCGGTTTCTCGTTCGACGGCGGACCACACTCGGGCATCGGCATGAAGTGAACAGCGTCCGGACCTCGGTCGACGAGGCCGAGTTCTCCGAAACTGCAGGGTCTTTCATTCGAGTGCTTGGGTCCAGGCAGAGTGCTGGTCGATCACACGGCACGCTCGTTCGCACGATCCTCGTGAATGCTTCTGATTGCACACCGACCGCTTCGTCACGGCCGGATCGGATGTACCCTGCCGAGCCGATTTGTGTGCAACCAGGAACACCGTCGCCCCAGAACACATCGTCAAGCACGTGGATCGGCCGCTGACAGCCGTGTTCACGCACTGCGTAGTGATGTGGGTTCGGTCACCACGCGCACGCCTGGTTCCGGGTCGAATCGGTATCCGGTACCGCGCACCGTGGTCACGAGCCGACCGAACGATCCGAGCTTGGTACGCACTCTCGAAAGATGAACGTCCACACTGCGGCCCAGCCCGCTGCCTGTCAGTTCGTCGCGTCCGACGACGACCCGAGGGTTGCGCACCAGACGTGAAAAGATCTCGAACTCGGTGTGACTCAACGGCACACTCTTGCCGCCGAGCACGACGTCTCGTGCAGGTAGATCGATCACCAGCGGTGAATTGCGGTCGTTGAACCGAACGTCGAACCTCGTCAGGATCCGTGCGCCCGGAGCGAATGTCTCGGTGGTCCGACGCAGTGCATCCGCAAGCGCGTGCAGCTGCGCCCTGGACAGGCCCTCCAGGGAGGGCGTACCCGTGTCGGAGATGTGCAGCACCACGGTGTCTTCGACAGTCATTCTCTCCCCGGCATGTTGGGTAAGACGGGTAAGTCCCGACGTCGGTCCATGGAAACTTCTCGATGCGCACTTGGGAAGATATTCGCTCGAGGTGATCGAAATCGAGAGGATCTGTGTGATCGAAACCGTTGACGTGCAACGGCCGGCGGTGATGGACTTTTCGGCGTGAACGTCGAGAACGACCTGGTGGCAGTGGCCCTCCGGATCGAGGAGGTCCCGTGGGACCACACCGATGCCGAAGCCTTGCGCGCGGCGATGGCCGCGGAGGTCGGGCCGCGGTACGCCGATAGGACCGCGGACCTGGCCCGCACGCAGGCGAATGCCGTCGACCCGGACACCGTGCACCGCACCATCGTCGTCTACGCGGGAGACACACCCGTCGGGCACGCGGCCGTCCGATGGAACGCCGGCGACCTGGAACTCAAGCGCATGTACGTCCATCCGGATCACCGCGGAACCGGAGTGTCCGCGGCCTTGCTCACCGCATCGGAGCACGCGGCCCGCGAGCTCGGACTGCCGCGCCTGATCCTGCAGACCGGCGACCGCCAGCCCGACGCCGTGCGCCTGTACGAGAAGAGCGGCTACACGCGCATCCCGATCTTCCCGCCTTACGAGGCCATGCCGTTCTCGAACACCTTCGAGAAAGTCTTCACCGGCTGAGCCTGAATCCGATGTGACTGCTGGAGGTGTCCTCGGTGACGCCCGATCGCGCCGAGGTTCGGTATCGCCGGCAATAACTGGCGTGGCACAGGTGCGACCCACCGCGGATGACGGCCCGGGTGTCGCGGCGGGCGGCGTCGAACGTTCCGGTGGTCCATTCCCAGACGTTGCCGGTGGTGTTGTAGAGGCCGTAGCCGTTCGGCTCGAACGATGTCGCGGGTGCGGTGAACACCGTGTCGACGTGCTCGCCGGGGAACTCACCGCGCCACGTGTTCATCCGGTCGAGCGATTCGTCCGCCCCCCAGGGGAACGGTTGCTGTTCCAACCCGCCGCGCGCCGCGTACTCCCACTGCTCCTCGCTGGGCAACGACGCCCCGACCCACGCGCAGTACGCGTCGGCGTCGCGCCGGGACACGTGGGTGACGGGGTGATCGGCCATGGGGCTGATCGACGACGCCGGGCCCGACGGCCGCCGCCACGACGCCCCGGAGACGACGCGGAACCACGGCGTCGCGGTGACCGCGGGCGACGAGTCCTCGGCGGGGAGCGATCCGGCGAAGACGAGGGAATCACCGAACTGCTCGGCGTCGGTGACGTATCCGGTCGCGGACACGAACGCGTCGAACTCGGCGACGGTGACCGTCGTCGGCGCGATCGAGAACGACGCGACCTGAACGCGGCGGACCGGACCCTCCAGATCGGCCGGATACGCCAGGGGATCCTCCGACCCCATCAGAAACGTTCCACCGGGCACGTCGACCAGGGTGCCCGGGTCCGCGCCGTGCCCGGGAAGGTCCCGACGCCTACTCGATTCGTTGCGATCGGGCGCACAGCATCCACCGCTCATGCTCACCATGCTGCCACCTGTGCCCCTGAGTGAGGGCCGGACATGTGCTAGGCAATAGGAATGACGAAAGAGAACGTCCTGCTGATCCACTGGCACGATCTGGGGCGGCATCTCGGCGCGTACGGGCACCGTTCGGTATCGAGCCCGCGAGTCGACGCGCTTGCCGCAGAAGGCTTTCTCTTCACTCACGCGCACGCGACGGCGCCGCTGTGCTCACCGTCGCGAGGATCGCTCTTCACCGGCCGTTATCCGCACAGCAACGGACTGGTCGGATTGGCCCACCATGGGTGGGAGTATCGCCCGGGGGTGCAGACGTTGCCCTCGCTGCTCGCCGAATGCGGTTGGCAGACCGCCCTGTTCGGCATGCAACACGAGTCCTCGTTTCCGTCCCGGCTGGGCTTCGATTCCTACGACGTCTCCAACTCGTACTGCGAATACGTCGTGGAGAAGGCCGACGCCTGGTTGCGCGAGGATCGCACCGAGCCGTTCTTCCTGACCGCAGGATTCTTCGAGACACACCGTCCGTACCCCGCCGAGCGGTACACCCCGGACGACGCCGATGCCGTGGAGCTTCCCGACTACCTGCCCGACACCCCGGAGGTCCGCGAGGACCTCGCCGAATTCCACGGATCGATCACCGTCGCCGACGCCGCGGTGGGGGAGTTGCTGGACACGCTCGCGGAGACCGGTCTCGACCGTTCGACGTGGGTCGTGTTCATGACCGATCACGGTCCGGCGTTTCCCCGAGCGAAGTCGACCCTGTACGAGGCGGGGACGGGGATTGCGTTGATCGTCAGGCCGCCGACCGATCGCGGCCTGGCGCCCCGGGTCTACGACGACCTCTTCAGCGGCGTCGACCTGGTGCCCACCCTGCTCGACCTCTTGGGTGCACCCGTGCCCGACGAGGTGGAAGGGCTCTCGCACGCAGACAATCTCGCCTCGGGCCGCGCGCCGGTGCGCGACGAGGTGTTCACCTCGAAGACGTACCACGACTCCTTCGATCCCATCCGCGCCGTGCGGACGAAGGATTTCAGCTATATCGAGAACTACGCCGAACGTCCCGAACTCGATCTGCCGTGGGACATCGAGGAGAGCCCGTCGGGCCAGGCCGTGGCCGAATCGGTGCGTTCACCGCGTGCACGCAACGAGCTCTACGATCTGCGGAGCGACCCGGGGGAGACAGTGAATCTGCACGAGGACACTGAGTACCGTGCCATCGCCGAGGACCTGGCTCTGAGGTTGCACACGTGGCGTGAAACCACGCGAGACGTGATTCCGTCGGACTTCGTCGGGTCGCGCATTTCCGACCGCTACACCCACGACTACCTCGTCACCAAAGGCCTGAAACTACCGTCGCGATCTCCGCTGTCGTCCGAGCGCGGAATAGCGGAGGGCACGCAGGACGGTACCGCTGCACACTGAGTTCGGTTTGGCAATGATTTGACGCAACAGGATCGAAAATCCTGTTGTGCAAAGTGTTTCGCGTGTGTCTAGTATTCCCGGCATGAGCGATCAGCCGCGTTCGTACCTCGTCCTCGCGTCACAGCGAAGCGGAAGCACCCTGCTCGTCGAATCGCTTCGTGCAACCGGACAGGCGGGCGAGCCACAGGAGTTCTTCCAGTACCTCCCGAGCACGTCGCTGGCGCCTCAGCCGCGTGAGTGGTTCGCCGGCGTCGACGACGAGAACATCCTTCGATTGCTCGCGCCGTGGAAGCCCGGAACACCGTCGATGGAGACGCCGCAGGAGTGGCGCGCCCGAATTCTCGACGCCGGGCGCACCCCGAACGGAGTGTGGGGCGGCAAGCTCATGTGGAACCAGACGCCGCTGCTCACCGCATGGGCCGACGGAGTGGCAGGCCGGCAGGCCGACGATCCGGACGCCGGCGACCTGAAGACCGCCATCGAGGACGTACTGGGCCCGGACGTTCTTCTGGTGCATGTCGCACGGAAAGACACTGTGGCGCAGGCGGTGTCGATGTGGCGTGCCGTGCAGACCCAGGTGTGGCGTGGCCGTGCCGACCCGGAGGTGGACGCTCGCGCCGAGTACAACGCCGACGGCATCGCTCATCTCCACGCCATTCTGGAGGATCAGGAGCGGCAGTGGGCGCGATGGTTCGGCGAGGCCGGTGTCGAACCCCTCGACATCGACTACCACGAGCTGGCATCGGACACGACCGGACAGGTCGCCAGGGTGCTCGTCGCCTTGGGGCTCGATCCGGAGTTGGCGCCGCCGCCCGCCCTGCAGCGGCAGGGCAACGACAGGTCGAACGACTGGATCGAGCGTTACCGCGCAGAAAGGATTTCAGTATGACGACCACCGACGAGGTGACCCCCGACGTCACTCACGTGGACGAGCTCCGCGTTCTCGAAGCCGAGGCCGTGCACATCATCCGCGAGGTGGTGGCCGAACTCGAACGTCCTGTTCTCCTCTTCTCCGCGGGCAAGGACTCGATCGTTCTCCTTCGTTTGGCGGAGAAAGCGTTTCGTCCGTCACCGCTTCCGTTCCCGGTGATGCACGTGGACACCGGGCACAACTTCCCCGAGGTCATCGAGTTCCGTGATCGCAGGCTCGAAACGGCGGGACACAGACTGATCGTCGCCTCCGTGCAGGAATCCATCGACTCCGGGCGTGCGAGCGAGATCGGTGGCCCCAACGGCTCGCGGAACCGACTGCAGACCAGAACGCTGCTCGACGCCCTCGAGGCGGGCCGGTTCGATGCTGCCTTCGGCGGTGCGCGACGCGACGAGGAACGGGCACGTGCCAAAGAGCGCGTACTGAGTTTCCGAGATGCATTCGGGCAGTGGGATCCTCGTGCGCAGCGGCCCGAGCCGTGGTCGCTGTACAACGGCCGAATCAGACGCGGCGAGCAGGTGCGCGTGTTCCCGCTCAGCAACTGGACCGAACTCGACATCTGGCGGTACATCGAACTCGAAGGCCTCGAGCTCCCGTCGATCTACTTCGCGCACGAGCGCGAGGTGTTCGTCCGAGACGGAATTCTGCTCGCCACCTCGGAATTCACATCTCCGGCCGAGACCGAACAGGCCGCGACGGAATGGGTTCGATACCGCACCGTCGGTGATCTCACCATCACCGGCGCCGTCCGTAGCCATGCAACCGACATCGCCGGAGTGATCGGGGAGATCTCGGCCGCGACGGTATCCGAACGGGGAGAGACGCGCGCCGACGACCGGACTTCGGTGGCCGCGATGGAAGATCGCAAGCGCGAGGGGTACTTCTGATGACACGGCAACTACTGCGACTGGCAACCGCGGGCTCGGTCGACGACGGCAAGAGCACGCTCATCGGACGGCTCATGTTCGACACCGACAGCCTGCCCCTCGATCACCTCGAAGCAGTGACGCGCGACGACGGTGTCCCCGACCTCGCGGCCCTGTCCGACGGATTGCGCGCCGAACAGGAACAAGGCATCACCATCGACGTCGCCTACCGGTTCTTCTCCACCGAGAACCGCAGCTACATCCTCGCCGACACACCGGGTCACGAGCGGTACACCCGCAACATGTTCACCGGCGCATCGACCGCTCACGTCGCCGTTCTCCTCGTCGACGCCCGGGCAGGCGTGCTGCGGCAGACCAGACGGCACGCACGGATCTCGTCGCTGCTCGGCGTCCGGCACCTGGTCGCCGCCGTCAACAAGATCGATCTGATCGACTATGCGGAAGACAAGTTCCGCGACGTCGAAGCCGAGCTGCACACGCTCGCCGGCCGTCTCGGCGCCACCGATCTGACGGTGATCCCACTCGCGGCCAAGGACGGCGACAACGTCGTCCACCGATCGACCAACACCCCGTGGTACACCGGCCCCACCTTGCTCCAGTACCTCGAATCCGTCGAACTCGTCGCTCCTGCAACACGTCCGGAGGAACTGCGCCTTCCCATCCAATGGGCGTCGCGACCCACGGCGAACGAGCGGCGACGCTACACCGGTCGCCTGTCCGCCGGAACGCTGCAGGTCGGTGACGCCGTGGTGGCTCTCCCGTCCGGAGCGCGCAGTACCGTCACCGCGCTCGACACACTCGACGACAACCGCTCCACCGCGGTGGCACCGCTCTCGGTGTCCATCTCCCTCGCCGACGACATCGACATCGGTCGCGGCGACGTCGTCGTCAGCGGCGCCGAGGCCGCACACGTTCCGGTCCTCGCCCGCGAGATCGAGGCAACCGTCTGCTGGTTCGGCGACACCCCGCTGCGCGCCGGTGATCGCGTCGCGCTCAAGCACACGGCGTCGACCGTGCGTGCGACCGTGCAGGCACTGCACTCCCGGCTCGATCCCGAAACTCTCGACGAGCAGGATAAACCGGTCGAACTGACGCTCAACGACATCGGCACCGTGACACTGCGAACGTCCTCGGTGATCCTCGCCGACCCGTACACGGACAACCGCGACGCCGGTGCCTTCATCCTCATCGACGAGACGTCGAACGACACCGTCGGCGCAGGCACGATCTCCGAGGCCCGCGAGGTCAAACCCGGCGAACAGACCCGCAACGACATCAAATGGCACCCGTCGGCTCTCGACCGCGCCCACCGATGGTCGTCCACCGGTCAACACGGAGCGACGGTGTGGTTCACCGGGTTGCCGGCGTCGGGCAAATCGACCGTCGCCGTCGCACTGGAGCGCGCGCTCGTCGAATCGGGCCGCGCTGCATATCTTCTCGACGGCGACAACGTCCGGCACGGACTGTCCGACGACCTCGGATTCACCCCAGGCGACCGAGCCGAGAACATCCGACGCGTCGGGCATCTGACGAGGCTGCTCGCCGACGCAGGCGTCGTGGCCATCGCATCCCTCGTCTCGCCTCTCGAATCCGATCGGGCCGTCGCGCGCGCCCTCAACGACGCTGCAGGTCTCACCTTCGTCGAGGTCGCCGTCAGCACGCCGCTGGAAGAATGCGAGCGCCGCGACCCCAAGGGTCTGTACAAGCGTGCCCGCGCCGGCGAGCTCGAGGGACTCACCGGGATCGACGCACCCTACGAGCCGCCGTCGTCGCCCGACCTGACCATCGACACCACCGGCGCCGACATCGACGACCTCGTGACCCAGGTCCTGGCCGTGCTGGACCGGGGATGAGCACACTCGTCGTCCTCGCAGGAATCGGTGGAGCAGGTGCTGCGTTGGATCGATGTGATGAAGGGCAGAGAGTTCTCGAAAGGCACACGGTGAGCATCAACTTCCTCGACGAGCAGGCGGGTCACCCGCTCGACGATCCGATTCGCAGTTCACTGCTGGGAGCGCACGCCAGGTTCGCGCGCACGGTGGGCCGCAGTTTCCGCTTCGACCCGGAGGTCGCGCCGTTCCTCGGGCACCCGCCAGTTCTCGAGCAGTCCGATTGGAACGACATCGTCGAACTGTTCGGCCACGGTGAGATCGTGTCGCTGCGCGGCACCGGGCACGTGATTCCCGACGGCTGGGAGCTGATCGACCAGTTCGGCCTCGTCCAGCTCATCGGGACTCATCTCGAGACGCGGCCGTATGCGGATGCCGTCGAACTCGGTGCATCCGATGTTCCGGAGATGCTGGATCTCGTCGACCGCACCAAGCCGGGACCGTTCCTGCCGAGGACGTTCGAGCTCGGAACCTACCTCGGGATCCGTGACGCCGATGCCGGGGGTGCGCTGATCGCGATGGCGGGGGAGCGGATGCACCCGGAGGGGTGGACCGAGATCAGCGCTGTCTGCACCGATTCGGCCTACCGTGGTCGTGGCCTGGCCACCGAACTCGTGCGTGCCGTCGGGCACGGTATCCGGGAACGCGGCGAGAAGCCGTTTCTGCACGCGTCGGCGTCGAACGAGAACGCCATTCGGTTGTACCTGTCCATCGGGTTCGAGCTGCGCCAGCGTTCGGAACTGACGTTGGTACGCACTCCGGCCTGAGGTGTCCATTCGACTCAGGCTGATCCCAATCCTTTTTCCTACCCGGTCCGTGGGGAAAGATAGTTGGTTGATTCAGGCAAGTAACGCCACCTTTTCGTGAAAGAAGGACCATGAGCTCGAACGACGCATCACTGATCTCTCCCGCCGAGGCAGCTTCCGCCACCGCGACATTGATCGACGTCCGAAGTGAGAAGTCGCGAATCGAGTTCGGCACCGTCGCCGGAGCCATCGTCGTCGACAAGGCTGCCGTCGAGGCCGAGTTCGGCGCCGCCGACCGTGATCGTGACGAGCCGATCGTCGTGTTCTGCGGATCCGTCCAGGGCTCCGGCCCCGTCGTCGACGAACTGAAGGGGCTCGGCTACACCGACGTCTCGCACGTGGACGGTGGGTTTCCTGCACTGAAAGAGCACGGCGTCCCCACGGTCGACTGAGTCCATCAGCAGAGAAGGGTGCACACGCAGTGAGCACAGGAAACGGACTACTTCTGGCTGTCGAACTGGACGGCCGCAACGAATCGCCGAGGGCACTGAAGGAAGCGGTGACAGCCGCCGAACGCGCCGGGTTCACACTCGTCACGTTCGGGGATGCGCTCGTTCCCGAAGCCGACGAGGAATACCGCATCGACGCAGGCACTCGTGCCGCGTTCGTCTCGTCCACGACGTCGACGATCGGACTGGGGCCGACGGTCCACACGCTCACCACCGAGCCGTTCTTCCTCGCCACCCAGCTGGCGAGCCTCGATCACACCTCGCACGGACGCGGTGCCTGGGTCGTCGGCGCCGACAATCGCAGCGCAGCCCACGATGCAGTGGGGACCGACGTGCGCGACGCCGACGCGATCACGCGGGAAGTACGCGACGTCGTCGATCTCGCACGGCGACTGTGGGATTCGTGGGAGGACGACGCTGTCATCCGCGACACCGCGACCGGCAGGTACCTCGACCCGGACAAGGTTCACCACGTTCGATTCGAAGGAGAGTTCTTCGACGTCGTCGGACCACTCATCACTCCGCGCTCGCCGCAGGGTCAGATCGTCGTCATCGGTCGCGCGGACCTCGGTATCGCCGATCTGCTCGACATCGTCCTCGTCGACGATCCGACCTCGGCCGCCGAGCACGACCGGCTGGTGTTCGCGGATGTGTCCGTGACGGACGATGTTTCGCCGCTCGTCGGTGTCGTCGACGGAGTGCGGTTCACGCCGGCATCCGCCGAGGAGCTCGGTGACCTTATCGACAGGGTCGCGCCCGCACTGGCCGAGGCAGGGGTACTGCGCCGCCCGGAACCGGGCCGCACACTCCGAGAGAACCTCGGACTCGACCGTCCCGTCAGCCGCTACGCCGTGACGGCACAGAACTAGGAGAACTCTTGTCGACCATCGACAGCCATCCCGACACCGGTGCCGCCTACGACGAGAACGCGCAGATCCACCTCGGAGTCTTCTACCCCGGCATCGGTGCCCAGACCGTGTGGGAGGACCCGAACGCCCCCGACCAGGTCGCCACGGACACGTTCGTCGAGGTCGCGCAGAAGCTCGAACGCGGACTGTTCGACGCCTTCTTCCTCGGTGACGGCCAGCGCGTTCGCGAGAACCGCGGCGCCATCCTGTCCACCGACATCGCGGGCCGGCCCGACGCCATCACCCAACTCGCGGCACTCGCGAGCGTCACCGAGCGCATCGGGCTCGTCGCAACGCAGAACACCACGTACAGCCTGCCGGTCGAACTTGCTCGGCGCCTCGCGAGCCTCGACGCGCTCTCCGAGGGGCGCGCAGGCTGGAACATCGTCACCACCGACAATGCCTGGACCGGTGAGAACTTCCGGCGTGGCGGGTGGCTCGCCCACGAACGTCGATACGAGCGCGCAACACAGGTCGTCGAACTCGCCAAGCAGTACTGGGCCGGTGAGAAGATCGGCTCGGACACCGACCTTCTGACAGCGCACGCGACGCCGAACGTCCCAGCCAGCGCGCAAGGTCGACCGATACTGTTCCAGGCCGGCGACTCGACGGGCGGCCGCGATCTCGCCGCGCGTCACGCCGACGTCGTGTTCTCGGCCAACAACGCCTACGACGACGCCGTCGCCTACGCCCGCGATCTCCGTACCAGAACCGCGGCGTTCGGGCGGGCGGCGGATGCCGTGAGGATTCTGCCCGGCGTGACAGTCGTCCTCGGGGACACTCCCGACGAGGCCGAAGAGAAGGTACGCTGGCTGCGATCCAACGCGCACAACGGTGTTCGCGCCATCGCGTTCCTCGAACACTACTGGGGCAAAGACCTGTCCGCGTACGACCCGGAGGGTCCGCTCCCGGACATCGATCCGGTGGACACCGAGCTCGATCCGTCCAGGGGCACGCTGTCGATCGACGCGCGCACCGGGAAGTTGGACCAGATCGAGCGGTGGCGAAAGCTGGCGTCGGACAAGGGGTTGTCCATCAGAGAGCTCGTTCTCGAAGTATCGCCCGCGTCGCGTTTCCACTCGGGTACGCCGGCCCAGGTTGCCGACCGCTGGACCGAGCTGGTGCGCCACCGCGTCGTCGACGGATTCAACATCAACCCCTACCACCTGCGCGACGGTATCGACGACCTCGTCGACAAACTCGTTCCTGCCCTTCAGGAACGTGGCGTCCACCGCACCGAATACACATCCACCACATTGCGTGGCCACCTCGGTCTGGACGACGAGCACGCCGCATCGGACCGAAAAGCGTCGTGACCTACTCAGCAGCGGAGAACCGCTACGGCAACGCGCAGTTCCGCCGAAGCGGCAGAAGCGGATTGACGCTTCCCGAGTTCTCGCTCGGTCTGTGGCAGAACTTCGGCGACAACCGCAATTTCGAGACCCAGCGCGAGATCATCCTCCATGCCTTCGATCTGGGAATCACGCACTTCGATCTCGCCAACCGCTACGGTCCACCGTTCCGTGCCGCGGAGAAAGTGTTCGGTCGCGTACTCGGTAGCGATCTCGGGAAGTACCGCGACGAGATCGTCATCGCATCGAAGGCAGGCAACCCCATCGGCGCGAGCCCGTACCTGGCCGGTGGCGGACGGAAGACACTGCTCGATTCCATCGACATCACCCTGCGTGACCTGGGGGTAGATCACGTCGACATCTTCTACTCGCACAGCCCGGACCTCGACACGCCGCTGGAAGAGACCATCGGAGCCCTGGCCTCCATCGTGGCGCAGGGCAAAGCCCACTACATCGGCATCTCCAACTACACCGCCGAGCGCGCTCACGACGCGGCGATCATCGCGGAGAAGCTGGGCACACCTCTGCTCGTGCACCAATCCAGGTACTCCATCTTCGATCGGACCGTCGAACGGAGTGGTCACCTGGACACTGCAGCTCAGGACGGCACCGGTGTGGTCGCCTACTCGCCGCTGGCACAGGGACTGCTCACCGACAAGTACCTGCAGGGCACCGTGCCGGCGGATTCACGCGCCGCCGACAGTGCTTTCCTGAACGCCGACGACATCTCCGACGTCTACCTCGCGCGAGCCGCCGCGCTGAACAAGATCGCACAAGCACGTGGTCAGTCGTTACCTCAGCTGGCGTTGCAGTGGGTTCTTCGCCGTCCGGAGATCACCACTGCGCTCATCGGTGCGAGCTCGACCGCTCAACTCGAACACAACCTGGCAGCAACCACTTTCGCCGATCTGGACGACGCCGAGCTCGCCGCCGTCGACGAGCACGGAGTGCACGGAACGGTGCTGCGCCCGAAGAAATAGCGCGTCCACCCGATGGTGCATCATGTGAAGTGTGACCGACGAGCCGCCTGCTGGACCCGCTACCCGTCCGGACGAACGATTCACCCTGGCCAGCGAACGCACCTTCCTGGCGTGGATGCGCACGTCGCTCGGCTTGCTCGCAGGCGGTATCGCCATCGTCCACCTCGTTCCCGACTTCAGCACGGGGTGGGTGAGAACGACACTCGGACTGGTGTTGATCGGGTTGGCGGCCTCGGCCGCGGCCGTCGGATTGCGACGTTGGTCGAAAGTCCGCCGGGCACTCGAAGCCGGAGCGCCGATGCCCGACGCCAAGGAACTCTGGGTGTTCGCCGTCGGAATCGGTGCAGTTGCCGTCCTGGCCGGAATTGTCACGGTGCTGGGGATCCGCTAGCCCACCGTTTCCATCGGGAGTGCACAATCGAGGTACTAGTGACTTTCGACGAGGGAGTAGCGCGTGGCACAGGCTTTGAAACTCGGATACAAGGCGTCGGCAGAGCAGTTCGGTCCACGTGAACTCGTGGAACTGGGCGTACTCGCCGAGCAGCACGGCATGGACTCGGCGACGGTCAGCGACCACTTCCAGCCGTGGCGTCACGAAGGCGGACACGCACCGTTCTCGCTCGCATGGATGACGGCCGTCGGCGAGCGAACCACGACCATCCAGCTCGGCACCTCGGTCCTCACCCCGACCTTCCGCTACAACCCGTCCGTCATCGCCCAGGCATTCGCCACGATGGGCTGCCTGTACCCGGGACGCATCATGCTCGGCGTCGGCACCGGAGAAGCACTCAACGAGATCGCCACCGGGTTCACCGGAGAATGGCCCGAATTCAAGGAACGCTTCGCGCGCCTCCGCGAGTCCGTTCGTCTGATGCGAGAACTGTGGCTCGGTGATCGCGTCGACTTCGACGGCGAGTACTACACGACCAAGGGCGCGTCGATCTACGACGTCCCCGAAGGCGGAATCCCCGTCTACATCGCCGCAGGCGGACCCGTCGTCGCCCGGTACGCAGGCCGCGCAGGCGACGGCTTCATCTGCACTTCCGGCAAGGGCATGGAGCTCTACACCGACAAGCTGCTTCCCGCCGTCGAAGAGGGCGCAGGCAAAGCCGAACGCGACGCAGGCGACATCGACAAGATGATCGAAATCAAGATCTCCTACGACACCGACCCGGACCTCGCGCTGGAGAACACCCGATTCTGGGCGCCACTGTCACTGACCCCGGAGCAGAAGCACTCCATCGACGACCCGATCGAAATGGAGAAAGCAGCCGACGAACTGCCCATCGAGCAGGTCGCCAAGCGGTGGATCGTCGCCTCCGACCCCGACGAGGCCGTGGAGAAGGTCAAGCAGTACACCGACGCGGGCCTGAACCACCTCGTCTTCCACGCCCCCGGACACGACCAGAAGCGCTTCCTCGAACTCTTCGAGCGCGACCTGTCGCCGCGGCTGCGCAAGTTGGGTTAGTTCGACCGCTCCCCGCCGGCATGGATGTGCCACCGCAACGCGTAGGCGGTGGCACGTCCATGCGGGTGGTCAGGGCTGCACGGCCGCCAGTTCGAACATGCGCATGTCCCGGTCGGTGCGGTTCTTGTACTCCCCGTAGACGCGGACCATGTCGTTGAACGCCGCGTAGATGCGAGCTTTCTCCGCGCCGACGACGGGGGTGGCGGTGACGGGGATCTTCTTGCCCCCGATGGCGACGGTGGCGTTGGGGTCGGCGAGGAGGTTCGACGTCCATGCCGGGTGGTGCTGTTGCCCGAAGTTGCTGCCGACGACGTACAGCTTGTCGCTCTCGCGGTAGTACAGCAGCGGGGACGTTCTGGGTCGACCGGATTTGCGGCCGGTCGTCGTCAGGAGCACCACCGGCGCGGCGATGGGACCGAGGATCGTGAACCGGCCGTTCGTTCGCTCGAGCAGCCTGCGGTCGACGCCTGCGAGGTTCCGGATCACCCACGATCCTGGTTTGGTCGCGGCGAACGCGACGGCGGGTGTGCGGATGAAGCTCGTTTCGCTGCCCCAGCGCACATCGGGAAACGGTGATTCGGCCATGACCGATCTGACTACCGCAGGTCACCTTCTGTCAACAGCGGAACCAGTACGCTGACTCCCATGGCCGAGCCTGCATCGAGCATCTACATCGCCTCACCCGAGGGCGACACCGGTAAGTCGACCATTGCACTCGGAGTGCTCCAGATGCTGTGTGCGTCTGCGGCGCGGGTCGGTGTCTTTCGGCCCATCGCGAGGTCGACGACGGAAACCGACTACATTCTGGAACTTCTCGTCGATCACACGACGGCGGATCTGTCCTACGAGCAGTCACTCGGCGTCACCTACGAGGCCGTGCACGCCGATCCCGACGCCGCTCTCGGTGAAATCGTCGCACGCTTCCACGACGTCGCCGCGCAATGCGATGCCGTGGTGATCGTCGGCAGCGATTTCACGGACGTCGGCAGCCCGTCGGAGCTGAGCTTCAACGCCCGTGTCGCTGCCAATCTCGGTGCGCCTGTGCTGCTTGCACTTCGAGGTTCGGAACGGTCGACGGGGGAGATCGTCCAGTTGGCACAGTTGTGTCAGGCCGAGCTTCGCCAGCACCACGCGCACCTCGCCGCGATCGTCGCCAATCGATGCGACCCCGACAAGCTCGACGAGGTGACCGAAGCGTTGGCACCGCTCGGAGTGCCGGCGTGGAGCCTGCCGGAGATCCCGCTGCTGATCGCTCCGACGATGGCCGAGCTGCTCGAGGCCGTCGATGGAAAGCTCTACAGCGGAGACCCCGAGCTCATGCAGCGCGAAGCGCTTCGGGTCATGGTCGGCGGTATGACGGCCGAGCACATCCTCGAGCGTCTGACGGATTCGGTGGTCGTCATCGCCCCGGCCGACCGCTCGGACGTGCTGCTGGCACTGGTCAACGCCCATGAAGCAGAGGGCTTTCCCTCGCTCGCCGGCATCATCATGAACGGGGGCATCGAGCCGCACCCGGCGATCGCAAGGCTCGTGTCCGGTCTCGGACCCAAACTGCCGATCCTGACGACCGATCTCGGTACGTTCGACACCGCCTCCGCGGCCGCGAAAGCACGTGGCCGGGTGGCCGTCGGCTCGCAGCGCAAGGTGGACACCGCACTGAGCCTGATGGAACAGCGCGTCGACGCACGGGCCCTGCTGGATCGGCTGGAGCTGAGCATCCCGTCGATCACCACCCCGCAGATGTTCGAATATCAGCTGATTCACCGGGCTCGTGCCGATCAGAAACACATCGTGCTCCCCGAGGGCGGAGACGACCGTATCCTGCGTGCGGCGGGCAGGCTGCTGCAGCGGCAGGTGGCCACGTTGACGATCCTCGGCGAGGAAGGCCCCATCCGGCGTCGTGCTGCGGAACTCGGCGTCGACCTCGGTGACGCGCAGGTGCTCGACCCCAAGACGTCGGATTACGCCGAGGACTTCGCCGCCGAGTACACCGAACTACGCAAGCACAAGGGCATGCGCATCGAGCGGGCACGCGAGATCATGACCGACATCTCGTACTTCGGAACCATGATGGTGTACAAGGGAATTGCCGACGGCATGGTGTCGGGTGCCGCCCACACCACAGCTCACACGATCCGTCCGTCGTTCGAGATCATCAAGACGGCTGACGGCGTCGACACCGTCTCGAGCATCTTTCTGATGTGCTTGTCCGACCGCGTTCTCGCCTACGGCGACTGCGCTATCGTGCCGGACCCGACGGCCGAACAGCTCGCTGACATCGCGATCTCGTCGGCGACGACATCGGCTCAGTTCGGTATCGAGCCCCGCATCGCGATGCTGTCCTACTCCACCGGGGACTCGGGAACCGGCGCCGACGTCGACAAGGTGCGCGAGGCCACCAGGCTCGTGCGTGAACGAAACCCGGAACTGCTCGTGGAGGGTCCGATTCAGTACGACGCAGCGATCGAGCCGTCCGTCGCGAAGTCCAAGCTGCCCGATTCCGACGTCGCCGGCCGCGCAACGGTGTTCATCTTCCCGGACCTCAACACGGGAAACAACACCTACAAGGCGGTGCAGCGGAGCGCGGGTGCCGTCGCGGTCGGGCCGGTCCTGCAGGGTCTACGCAAACCTGTCAACGATCTCTCTCGCGGCGCACTCGTCGAGGACATCGTGAACACCGTTGCCATCACGGCTATCCAAGCACAGGGGCAGCAGGCATGAGCGTTCTCGTCGTCAACTCCGGCTCGTCGTCGGTGAAGTTCCAACTGGTCGAACCCGAGACCGGCCGGTCCGTCGCCTCCGGGCTGGTCGAGCAGATAGGGGAGCCGGAAGGCCGCGTCGTCCTCGAGTTCCACGGCGAGGAGACCGAGAACCGCCGGGAAATAGCGGATCACGGTGTCGGTCTCGCCGTCGCGTTCGACATGCTGGAGAACGCGGGAGTGGAGCTGGGTTCCGACGTGACGGCGGTGGGTCACCGCGTCGTACACGGCGGTGAGATCTTCTATCGGCCGACACTGATCGACGACGAAGTGGTGAAGCAGATTTCCGACCTCAGTGCGCTTGCGCCGCTGCACAATCCACCGAACGTGCTCGGTATCGAGGTTGCCCGCGAGCAACTGCCGTCGATCCCGCACGTCGCCGTGTTCGACACCGCGTTCTTCCATTCGCTGCCCGCCGCCGCGGCCACGTATGCGATCGACCGAGAGGTGGCCAGGAAGAACGGGATCAGGCGCTACGGCTTCCACGGCACGTCGCACGAGTACGTCTCCGGTCGGGTGTCGGAGTTCCTCGGCCGAGACGACCTGAACCAGATCGTGTTGCACCTGGGCAACGGAGCGTCGGTGTCGGCTGTCCGCAGCGGCGTTCCGATCGACACGTCGATGGGTCTGACACCCCTGGAAGGCTTGGTCATGGGCACTCGCAGCGGTGACATCGACCCCGGCGTCGTCATGCACCTGCGGCGCAACGCGGACATGGACGTCGACGCGATCGATGAATTGCTGAACAGGCATTCCGGGCTCAAAGGACTGGCAGGTGTCAACGACTTTCGAGTGCTCGCTCAGAAGATCGACGAAGGTGACGACAATGCCGCACTTGCCTACGACGTCTACATTCACCGACTCCGCAAGTACATCGGCGCGTACATGGTGAATCTGGGCCGTCTCGACGCCATCACGTTCACGGCAGGCGTCGGCGAAAACGCCTCCGCTGTGCGCGCGGACGCACTGGCATCCTTGGAAGGGTTCGGCATCGTCGTCGACCCCGAGCGAAATGCCGTACGCAGCAAAGACGCTCGCGTGATCTCGGCCGATGACTCGGCGGTGACCGTCCTCGTCGTCCCGACCGACGAAGAGCTCGCCATCGCCCGCGCCACCGAACAGGTCGTGTCGGAGCAGAACGTGTCAGAGCAGAACGTGTCAGAGCAGAACGTGTCAGAAGAGTGACTGTGGCCTGATGGCGTTGGCGAGGTCGACGAGCGTGTAGCGGTGCGCGCGGTCGGTCGCGTTCCGGGCAAGGGCGCGTAGCCCGGTCTCGGTGCCCGAGCGCAGGCCCGTCTCGGTGAACGGAGCGCCGAGAATCGGCTCACGTTCGGCTTCGACAGCATGGCCGGACCGAACCCAGTCCATTGCCATCGCCAACACCAGTGTGCGCATCTGCAACGCTCGTGGTTCTCGCCGCGGGAGCATGGCGACACGTCTCGCGGCCTCGCGGAAATCGTCCTCCTCGAGGTCGGGGGACGGCCGATCCATCAACAGCGTCAGCACACTCGTCATACGAGCGACGGCGTAGTGCCGCGAGCTGATGGGAACCTGATCCAGCACTCCGACAGCCGCGGTGGGGTCGCTGCGGTACATCATCTGGCGCGCAAGGCCGAAGGCGGAGCTGACGACGGCGCGGTTGGTGCGCCACACCGAGAGATAGTACGACTCGGCGCAGGCCCGCCACTTCTCGCGCTCTTCCGGATCCTGGACCGACGTGCCCTCCATGATCAGCTCGGCGCTCGCCGCCAGGGCAATCTTGGGCGCCAGCTCACCCGGCATCGCATCCAGAACGTTCTCGAAATGTGTGGATGCATCCGAGAACTCGTTGCGCAACAGGTCGAGAAGGCCGGAGTACCACTCGACGCGCCACGGATCGGGGCCGTCGGTGATCACCTGGTTCAGCACCGACTGCGCGGTCCCGGTATCTCCGAGGTCGATGTGTGCCTTCACCTCCGCGAGCGTGATCTCGAGCCCGCCCGGCGATCCGTCGGCGAACCTCTCGATACCGTTACGGCGCGCGTGCGCAAGGGAATCCAGCGTCTGCTGCGGTTCGCTGTGCACCGCCGCCGCCAGCAGAGGCGCACTCGGATCGAGTGGATCGACCAGTGGAACAGGAAGGGCGGAGACGACGTCGCGGGCGCTTATCCTGTCGCCGCGCACCTTGCCGTCGACGTACGTGTCGGTGCGCCCGACGGACTCCTCGGTGCCGAACGTGGTGCGCGGCGGACTGAACGCCGTCGACAGGCCTGGACGTTCCGTTCCGGTCTGCAGAGACAGAATTTCCCGGAGCACACCGGTGGCTTGGCTGGCCAGCACATCCGCGGTGGAGAAACGCTGTGCTGGATCGGGATTAGTGGCACGCAGCAGCAATCGATGGAACGAGGGGTACTTGCGGAGCAGTTCGTGATCGTCCGGCGACGGTATGCCCGGGTCGTACTTCCCCTTCGTCTGAGGCATGTCCAGAGTGAGAACCGCCAGCGTGCGCCCGACGGTGTAGATGTCCGATGCGACCGTCGGGCCGGTCTCGACGATCTCCGGTGCCTGATACCCGGCGGTGCCGTAGAGATACCCGAAATCCTCGATACCCGCGACCGCGCCGAGGTCGATGAGCTTGATCTGATCGTCGGTGACCATGATGTTCTCGGGCTTGAGATCGTTGTACACCAACCCGATGGAGTGGAGGTAGGACAGCGCGGGCAGTACTTCCAGAACGTAGGCGATGGCTTGTTCCACCGGCATCCGAACCCGCGCACCCGACTCCGCGTCCTTGCGCGAGGACAGGATGTCGCGCAGCGAACGCCCACCCACGTACTCCATGACGATGAACCCGATGCGGGTGCCGTCGGTGCGTGGCTGCTCGACGAAGTTGTAGATCTTCACGACACCCGGATGCGCCACCTCCGCGAGGAATTGACGCTCGGCTACGGCGACCGCGTGGGCTTCGTCGTCGCCGAAGTGCAACAGACCCTTCAACACCACCCAGCGATCGCTGACATTGCGGTCGATGGCCAGGTAGATCCAACCGAGACCACCGTGAGCGATGCACCCCTGCACCTCGTACTGCCCGACGACGAGATCGCCCGGCTCGAGCAACGGCGTGAAATCGTACGTCGAACCGCAGTGAGGACAGATGCCCGACGGCATGTCCGGCTCGCCATCGGCGCTGCGGCCTACCGGTGAATTGCATTTCCAGCAGAACCGTTTGCGTTGCGGAACAGTGGGATCGGACATCACCGCCGTCGCCGGGTCGACGGGATCGACGCGAGGAATGTCCACCAGGCCTGCGCCGAGGCGTCGGCGAGGATCCGTTCGATTCGACCGACTCGGCCTCGTCCTCCCGGACGTGCGCGACGAACGAACCTGCGATACAGGAGAAGCCTGGGTTCGGTCGGCGGCCTGGGTTCGGTCGGCGGCCTGGGTGCGCTCGGATGCTTCGGTTCGGGCGACTGCTTCGGTTCGGGCGACTGCTTCTGTTCGGGACACGGCTTCGGTTCGGGACACGGCTTCGGTCCGCTGTGAGGGTGCGGTGGCTCGACCGGTCGGGGTCTCGGGGTCTCTGGTGCTCATGTCAGTCCACGTACTGGGGAAACGGCGGGCCGGGCGAGCTGCCCAGGACGGAAAGCCAACGGTTGTAGAGGCGGTTCCAGGTTCCGTCACCGCGGATTCGCTCCAGGGTGCCGTTGACGAACCGCACCAGATCCTCACTCTCCTTCTTGATTCCGACACCGTACGGTTCGGGGCTCAGGCTCTCGCCGACGAGTTCCAGGTACGGGTCCTGGGCGGCGAGGCCGGCGAGGATGGTGTCGTCGGTGCTGATGGCGTCGACCTGGCGCTGTTGGAGGACGACGAGGCAATCCGACCACATCGCTGCCGTGGTGATCTGCGCTGTCGGGACGATGCGTTGCAGCCGTCGCAGCGACGTCGTTCCGTCCACCGCGCACACTCTCCGGTTCGCCAGGTCCGCAACGCCGTTGATGCCGGAATTCTTGACCGCGAGCACCCTGTGCTGCGCCTGGAAGTACACCGTCGAGAACGACACTTCCTGTTTGCGCGCGCAGGTGATGGTCATTGTCTTGACTACGACGTCGACCGTCGAGTTCTGCAGTGCCTCGATGCGTTCCGCCGAGGTCAGGATGCGGAAGTCCACTCGATCCGGATCGCCGAACAGGTCGCGGGAGATCTCGCGCGCGATGTCGACGTCGAAGCCGACGAGTTTGCCGGTCATCGGATCACGAAAGCTGAAAAGGTTGCTGCCGGTGTCCAGCCCGACGATCAGTCGACCGCGCTCTCTGATCTGGTCGACGGTCGGAGACGGTGGCGTGTTCTCCGGGGCAAGACCGGCCTGTCCCGGTCCGAACTGCAGGGGACGAAGACTGGCCGTCGGGCGCGCGCACTGCGGGTCGGGAGAGTCGACTTGCGGTGCATCCGTGGCGGGCCCCGCTCCGTCGGGCATGGGCGGTTCGGTGTAGCTGATGTCCGGCTCGGGCGGCAGCGCCTCCGGTGCAACGCAACTGGTGGTGAGCAGACCCACGAGGATCGCAGCGACGACGAGAAGGGTTCGGTTCACAGGTACTCACGCAACCTTGGAACGAGACCGCCTGCGACACCCGCCGCAGCGGCGATCGTGAGGACGATGGCTCCGGAGCTCAACGCGACGAGAGAGGTCTTGGCCCGCTCGACGTTGCCTCGAAGCTCGGTACGGCCCTGCTCGATACCGGCGATCAGCATGTCGTCGAGAGCCTTGAACTGAACCGCGGAATCCGCGACGCCGCTTCCCGTCGCGATGGTGACGGCGGTGTTGAAATCGCCGACGGCCAACGCGTCGTCGATCCGTTGGTGCGCGGTCTTCCACTTGGCCAGCGACTCCGTCATCGCCGCGTCACCGTGGAACAGATCGGCCAGTTGCTGCGTGTTGTCGTTGAATTCGGCGTCGTACTCGCGTGTGCTGCCGCGGCGCACGAGGTTGAGCGTCTCGTCGGACCTCGCCTGCTGAGCGAGGATGAACCCCGTGGTGAGCTTCTGCAACGGGGTGACACCACGGTCGAGCGCACGATCGGTCGCGGTCGCGGAGATGAGCCCGGCCACGAGCATCCACCCGAGGAGCACCGTCACCAGACCGGACGCCGTGAGAAACCCCCAGTTCAGCGTCCGGTGCGTGCGCCGCGACAAGTACATCTGTGCCAACACCAGCAATCCGAGGACGACGATGATCGTCGCGATCGCGAACACCGGTGGGTGCACGAATCTTTCCTGATCGGCCGACACCCGCGACGCCTGTGCCGTGTACAGCCCTTCGGCTCGCGGGAGCAGCGAGGTCTGCATCAGCGTGGACGCCTCACCGAGATACGACGATCCGACGGGGTTGCCACTTCGATTGTTGGATCGGGCGGTCTCGACGAGGCCCGTGTATACCGGCAGTGCCGCACCGATCTCCGTGAGAGCTTCCCTGGCCTCGGTGTCGGACTCGCCGAGGCCACCGGACGCACGGATCAGCTCGGTGCCTGCGTCACCGATGGCCTGCGCATACCGGTCACGCACCGCCTGAGGTTCCAGGCCACCCGAGATGAATGCCGTCGACGCCGCGGCATCCGCGACCGACAGGGCGCCGTACAGATTCTGCGCGGAATTGGCCAGCGGCTCGGTGCGCACCAACAACGAATCGAGAGTGGACTCGCGATCGGACACAGCCTCGCTCGTCACGAACCCCGTCGCGACCAGCAACACGATGAGCAGACCGCCCATGGCGATCATGCGCGCAGGCGTCGACCGTGCCAGGCGCCGCAACTCGCGCCGCGAGTCGCTCTCCGAGGCCGTGGTGGCCGTCGTGGGAGGTACGGCAGCAGTAGGTGTAGTGCCGACCACGTTCACAGGTTCGAGCATATAAGTTTCCGCCCGCGGTGCGTACGTGGACGGCGAACACACCGAAGGTCCAGTCCCCTAAGGTGTGGAGGTATGCGCGGCGACGGTGACGGGTGGGTAGTCGGGGAGAACGGCACGCGGCACTGGGGAAGGTACGGAGCCGCAGGTCTGCTCCTTCGTGCACCGTCCGCGGACGGCGAGCCGACAGTACTGCTTCAACACCGCGCCCTCTGGAGCCACCAGGGCGGAACGTGGGCGCTTCCCGGCGGCGCGAAGGACTCGCACGAGAGCGCAGTGACGGCCGCCGTACGCGAAGCCGACGAAGAAGCAGGAATCGGCGCGGCTCGGCTGAACGTCCGCGGAGAGAAGCTCACCGCGACGGCTCCCAGTGGCTGGACGTACACCACCGTCGTCGCCGACACCGACGCACAGCTGCTCACCACCCCGAACGGTGAAAGCACCGAACTGCGTTGGGTTCCTGAAAGCATGGTCGACGCCCTACCGCTGCACCCCGGCTTCGCGGCGAGCTGGCCCACCTTGCGGACCGAACCCCTGCGCGTCCTTCTGGACACCGCAAACGTGCTCGGCTCCCGCCCCAACGGCTGGTGGAAAGACCGCAGCGGCGCAACAGGAGACCTGCTGACCTCTCTCGCCGACGCGCTGCCACGCACCGTCGAACTTCCGGGCGGCACCTACGGGTGGCTCACCACCATCGAAGCCGTCCTCGAAGGCGACGCGCGCGCAGCCCGATTCGACGACGCCAGAGTCCCCGTCATCCATGCGTCGGGCAGCGGCGACGACGAACTCGCCAGGCGCGCACACGACGGCAGCGCGTTGACCGCGCTCGTCACCGCAGATCGCGGCCTGAAAGAACGGCTTCCGACGGCGGTGCAGGTGCTCCCGCCGTCGACTGTCCTCGGCTGGTTGAGCTAGTTGCTCTTCAGCTTCTCCGCCAGCGCCTGAGCTGCAGCCTGCGGGTCGCGGGCCTGTGTGATGGCGCGGACGACGACAACACGGTCCGCGCCGGCCGCAAGAACCTCGTCGACGTTGTCGGCGTCGATTCCGCCGATGGCGAACCATGGCCGAGACGGAGCCGAGTCGGCCGTGCTGCGCAGAAGTTCCAGACCCGCAGCCTTGCGATTCGGTTTCGTCGGCGTCGCCCACACGGGCCCGGTCGCGAAGTAGTCCACACCGTCCTCGATGGCGGCAAGACTCGCCTGGCTACGGTTCTGCGTCGAGCGCCCGATCACCACGTCGGGTCCCAGAATCTGCCGCGCGTAATGCACCGGCAGGTCGCCTTGGCCCAGATGCAGGACATCGGCGTTGGATGCCAGCGCCAGGTCCGCCCGGTCGTTGACGGCCAGCAGCGCGCCATGACGCCGTGTCGCCGCGGACAGAACGGCCAGCGCAGCCAGTTCGTCCTTGGCCTCCAGCGGACCGAACTCGCGCTCACCGGCGGAGTTCTTGTCGCGAAGCTGAATGATGTCGACGCCGCCGGACAGTGCCGCCTCGGCGAACTGGGCCAGATCGCCGAGCTCGCGCCTGGCGTCGGTGCACAGGTACAGGCGGGCAGAGTTCAAGCGTTCACGGGAGCTCTGAGTGGGATGCACGTCTCCAGACGGTAGTCTTCTCGTCGGAAAGACAGATACACGGGAGTCCCGAGGTACGCGGGGCTGAGAGTGGACACGCCCGTCCTTACCGTCAATACCTGAACCGGATCATGCCGGCGCAGGGAGTGAGGGTGGTTCTCGGTGAAGTTCGAACAGTCGCAGTTCGGCAAGTCGCAGCTCGGAACGCTCGCTGTCGTCGGAGGCGGTGTCATCGGCCTGGCCGTCGCAGCCAGGGCGCAGCGCGACGGGTGGTCGGTGCAGCTCTACGACCCGAACATCGGGTCGGGCGCGTCCTGGGTGGCAGGCGGAATGCTCGCGCCGCTGTCCGAGGGATGGCCGGGCGAACACGAACTTCTGCACCTCGGAGCGCACTCGCTTGCCCGTTGGCCTGAATTCGCACACGAGCTCGGAGTCGACGTGTTCACAGCATCGGGCTCCCTGACCGTCGCACTCGACGCCGCCGACGCCCAGGACCTGCGGACCATCGCAGAATTCGTCGGCGCACACGGGCATCAGCTGGACATCCTGAACCGAGCGGAGATCCGCGAACTCGAACCATCGCTCGCGCAGAACATCCGCCTCGGGCTTCTGGCGCCGACGGAACTGGCCGTCGACAACCGCGCCCTCGTCGACGCGCTGACAGCATCCGCAGCAGGCGTCGACTTCGTTGCCGAACGGGTGACCGACCTCGACGCCCTGACCGCCGACCGAATCGTCGTCGCCGCCGGAGCGCAAGTCTCCGCCCTTCTCCCGGACATCCCTGTCCGACCCGTCAAAGGCGAAATACTCCGACTCAGACGACGACCCAGCGCGACGGCACCGCCCAGCCGGACCATCCGAGGCAGCGTCCACGGCCGCCCCATCTACCTCGTGCCACGAGGCGACGGCCTCGTCGTCGGCGCCACCCAGTACGAATCCGGCCACGACACCCAGGTCACCGTTGCCGGAGTCCGAGACCTCATCGCCGACGCCGAACGCCTGATGCCCAGCATCGGCGAATACGAACTACACGAAGCCGCCGCCGGACTGCGCCCCATGAGCCCCGACGGCCTACCGCTCATCGGCCGCATCTCCGAACGCGTCATCGTCGCCGCCGGGCACGGACGCAACGGAATCCTGCTGACACCCATCACCACAGACGCTGTCGCCGCACTACTCACCGGCGACACACTCCCCGAAGCCAAGGCTGCAGATCCAGCCCGATTCGAGACAGGAAGGCACCGATGATCACCGTCAACGGCGAAGAACACGCACTTTCCGAGGGGCTGACGATGCGTCGACTCCTCGCCGATCTGTCCATGCCGGACACGGGCATCGCCGTCGCCGTCGACGGAACAGTCCTGCCGAAGAGTCGATGGGACGCCACCACCGTCGAACCCGGCTGGACCATCGAAATCCTCACCGCGGTGCAGGGTGGCTGACGTGCTGACGATCGCGGACAGAACCTTCGAATCCCGACTCATCATGGGAACCGGAGGAGCAGCGAACCTGACCGTCCTGGAAGAGGCGCTGGTGGCGTCGGGCACCGAGCTGACCACCGTGGCCATGCGACGCGTCGATGCCGCAGGCGGCACCGGTGTCCTCGATCTACTGCGCAAGCTCGACATCGCACCCCTGCCCAACACCGCCGGTTGTCGCGGCGCCTCCGAAGCCGTTCTCACCGCACAGCTCGGACGTGAAGCGCTCGAAACCGACTGGGTGAAGCTCGAAGTCATCGCCGACGAGCGAACACTGCTGCCCGACGCCATCGAATTGGTCAAGGCCGCAGAGCAACTCGTCGACGACGGGTTCAACGTACTCCCGTACACCACCGACGACCCCGTCCTGGCACGCAGACTCGAAGACATCGGCTGCGTCGCCGTCATGCCACTCGGAGCACCGATCGGCACCGGACTCGGCATCTCCAACCCGCACAACATCGAGATGATCGTCGACGCGGCAGGCGTGCCCGTCATCCTCGACGCAGGCATCGGCACCGCGAGCGACGCAGCCTTGGCGATGGAACTCGGGTGCGACGCAGTCCTTCTCGCCACCGCCGTGACCCGCGCCAAGGATCCCGCACTGATGGCGTCGGCGATGCGGCACGCGGTGAGCGCCGGCTTCGAGGCCCGCCGCGCGGGCCGCATTCCCAAGCGTTTCTGGGCTCAGGCCAGCTCCCCTATGTGAGTGGTCATCCGAAAGGATGAGTCGAGTCGAGACTCGCGGGCGATGTGCGAGCACCCCTCGGCCTGACACAGTGGATCCCATGATTCAAGTGACGGGGTTGACGAAGCAGTACGGTGCGGTGAAGGCGGTCGATGATCTGTCTTTTTCTGTGAAGCCGGGGATTGTGACGGGGTTTCTCGGGCCTAATGGTGCGGGGAAGTCGACGACGATGCGGATGATTTTGGGTCTGGATCGTCCGACGAGTGGTCAGGCGTTGATCGAGGGTAAGCCGTATGGCGAGTTGAAGCAGCCGTTGCGGAGTGTGGGTGCGTTGTTGGATGCGAAGTGGGTGCATCCGAATCGTTCTGCGCGTGCGCATTTGGAGTGGATGGCTGCGTCGAACGGTATTCCGAGGTCTCGTGTGGACGAGGTGCTTCGGTTGGTGGGGTTGAGTGAGGTTGCGAAGAAGAATGCGGGTGGTTTTTCGCTCGGTATGTCGCAGCGGTTGGGTCTGGCGGGGGCGTTGTTGGGGGATCCGAAGGTGTTGTTGTTCGATGAGCCGGTGAATGGTCTCGATCCTGAGGGCATTGTGTGGATTCGTAAGTTCATGCAGCGTTTGGCGGCGGAGGGTCGGACGGTGTTGGTGTCGAGTCATTTGTTGTCGGAGATGGCGCAGACGGCGGAGCATCTGGTGGTGATCGGTCGGGGTCGGTTGGTGTCGGATACGTCGGTGCAGGATTTCATCGATCATGCGTCGGAGGCGTCGGTGAAGGTGCGTAGTCCTCAGTTGGATGCGTTGCGGAGTGCGTTGACGTCGGCGGGGTTGACGGTGCGTGAGCCTGCGGGGGTGGATCAGTTGCAGCCGGCGATCGTGGTGACGGATTCGTCGACCGAGGTGATCGGTGATATCGCTGCTCGGCATCAGATCGTGTTGCATGAGTTGTCCTCGCAGCGTGGGTCTTTGGAGGAGGCGTTCATGAAGCTGACGGGTGAGGATGTTCAGTATCACGGTGCGGGTGCTGATGGTGTGGATGGTCAGGGGTCGGATTACAAGGCGATGGGTGGTGCTCTCTGATGGGTGTGTTGGCTGCGGAACGTATCAAGATCACCTCGACGAAATCACCCTGGTGGTGCACATTCGCCATCATCGCCCTCGGACTGGGGCTCGCATTCGCAGTGGGACTGGCGGCCAAACTGGGTCTGCAGTCCTACAACAACCAGATCGCCGAGGGCAACAAACCCGAATTCGAGCCCTACCTACCGTCGGTCTTCGAAGTGGTCGGCAGTGGCGTCGGCGGCATGGGGCTCATGGTCCTCATGATCCTGGCTGCGCTGACGGTGACCAGCGAATACCGCTTCGGCATCATCAGAACCACGTTCCAGGCGGTCCCGAACCGCGCCGCAGTGCTGGTCGCGAAAGCGTCGCTCATCGGTGTCTTCGGTTTCGTGCTGACGTTCGTTCTCGGATTGCTGGCGTTCTACATCGGTAAGGCAGTCGCCGGACCGGATGCAGGCGCTCTGCTGAGCTTCGACATCGACGGCACGTGGCGAGCGATCTACGGAACCGCCATCCTGGCCTTCCTGCAGGTGTTCATCGCCGTCGGAGTCGGTGCTCTGCTGCGCCAGTCCGCAGGCGCCATCGCACTGCTGCTGCTCTGGCCGCTGCTGGTCGAGTCGCTGTTCGGCCTGTTCGGATCCTTCGGCCGCGCGATCCAGCCGTTCCTGCCCTTCGGAAATGCCAGCCACTTCCTCGGCGAAGCCGGAGGCGTCGACTATCACTGGGGACCGTGGGGGAGCCTGGTCTACTTCGTGATCTTCACCGCGGTCGTCTTCGGTGCAGCGCTGTTGGTCGTCAACCGTCGGGACGCGTAAGTGTAAAGTAGTACAAACCGCAAAGAACCTCCGAAGGTATTCCTTCGGAGGTTCTTCGCATCTCAGGGTAAACCCTGACGAAATCCCGCCTTCCGTCATCCGTGAGAACGACTCGAAAGAATACTTCCGAGCGATGCGGTACGAACCGGAACAGGGCAGCATTTCCGTTCATGATCGAAGTGACGGGGTTGACGAAGCAGTACGGTGCGGTGAAGGCGGTCGATGATCTGTCTTTTTCTGTGAAGCCGGGGATTGTGACGGGGTTTCTCGGGCCTAATGGTGCGGGGAAGTCGACGACGATGCGGATGATTTTGGGTCTGGATCGTCCGACGAGTGGTCAGGCGTTGATCGAGGGTAAGCCGTATGGCGAGTTGAAGCAGCCGTTGCGGAGTGTGGGTGCGTTGTTGGATGCGAAGTGGGTGCATCCGAATCGTTCTGCGCGTGCGCATTTGGAGTGGATGGCTGCGTCGAACGGTATTCCGAGGTCTCGTGTGGACGAGGTGCTTCGGTTGGTGGGGTTGAGTGAGGTTGCGAAGAAGAATGCGGGTGGTTTTTCGCTCGGTATGTCGCAGCGGTTGGGTCTGGCGGGGGCGTTGTTGGGGGATCCGAAGGTGTTGTTGTTCGATGAGCCGGTGAATGGTCTCGATCCTGAGGGCATTGTGTGGATTCGTAAGTTCATGCAGCGTTTGGCGGCGGAGGGTCGGACGGTGTTGGTGTCGAGTCATTTGTTGTCGGAGATGGCGCAGACGGCGGAGCATCTGGTGGTGATCGGTCGGGGTCGGTTGGTGTCGGATACGTCGGTGCAGGATTTCATCGATCATGCGTCGGAGGCGTCGGTGAAGGTGCGTAGTCCTCAGTTGGATGCGTTGCGGAGTGCGTTGACGTCGGCGGGGTTGACGGTGCGTGAGCCTGCGGGGGTGGATCAGTTGCAGCCGGCGATCGTGGTGACGGATTCGTCGACCGAGGTGATCGGTGATATCGCTGCTCGGCATCAGATCGTGTTGCATGAGTTGTCCTCGCAGCGTGGGTCTTTGGAGGAGGCGTTCATGAAGCTGACGGGTGAGGATGTTCAGTATCACGGTGCGGGTGCTGATGGTGTGGATGGTCAGGGGTCGGATTACAAGGCGATGGGTGGTGCTCTCTGATGGGTGTGTTGGCTGCGGAACGTATCAAGATCACCTCGACGAAATCACCCTGGTGGTGCACGATCGCGGTGATCGTACTCGGATTGGGCCTCGCGGCAGTCGTCGGATTCACCTCCAAACTCGGCCTCGAATCCTACAAAGATCAAGTGGCTCAGGGTGACACGCCGGACTACGATCCGTACCTCCCCACCGTCTACGACGCAGTCGGCAGCGGCGTCGGAGGTTTCGGAGTCATGGTCTTGATGATCCTGGCCGCCTTGACGGTCACCAGCGAATACCGCTTCGGCGTCATCCGTACGACGTTCCAGGCAATGCCCAATCGCGCATCGGTTCTCGTCGCCAAGGCATTTCTGATCGGTGTTCTGGGGCTGGTGCTGAGCTTCGTCCTCGGTCTCGGCGCGTTCTACATCGCCAAGGTGTTCGCAGGGGCCGAGGCAGGCGAACTGCTGAGCTTCGATCTCGACGGCACCTGGCGCGTCATCTACGGAACCGCGATCCTGGCCTTCCTGCAGATCGTCGTCGCCGTCGGAATCGGTGCCCTGCTGCGCCAGTCCGCAGGCGCCATCGCACTGCTGTTGCTGTGGCCGCTGGTGGTCGAGAACCTCTTCGGCTTGTTCGGATCCTTCGGCCGCGCGGTACAACCGTTCCTGCCCTGGCTCAATGCCTCTCACTTCCTCGGATCCGACGGCGGAGTCGACTTCCACTGGGGACCGTGGGGGAGCCTGGTCTACTTCGTGGTCTTCACCGCCATCGTGTTCGGCGCCGCAGTGTTCGTCACCGATCATCGAGACGCCTGACGGCCGGAGAAGCTAGGGTGCTTCCATGCCACGGAAGACCTTGCTTGCAAGTTTCGCAGTCGGCGCGCTCGTCCTGGCCGGTTGCTCCACGTCCTCGGACAACTCCGGGGCCGAGGAGCAGCCGGCCGTGTCGGTTCCGACGCCGATCTCCAGTCCCGACGGCCCAGGGCTCGCGGACGCCGTCACCGGCGACGCCGTGGTCGCTCACCTCGAGGAGCTCGAACGGATCGCGTCGGAGAACAACGGCAACCGCGCCGCCGGCACCTCCGGATACGACGCCAGCGTCGACTACGTCAGCGGAAAACTGCAGGCAGCCGGATTCGAGGTCGAGACACCGGAATTCGACTTCGACCAATTCACCGTGGACACCGAGTTGCTGACGGCCGGAGACGAGCAGATCCCGGTCGGAGCGCTCGAGTACTCACCGGCCACGCCCGAGGACGGCATCACCGCGCGGGTCGTCGCAGCTCCCGCCGACGAGTCACCCGGTTGCGAGGCAACCGATTACGACGGACTGGACGTCGGCGGCGCCATCGTCGTGGTGAACCGGGGCGTGTGCCCGTTCGCGGCGAAGCAAACCATCGCGGCGGACCTGGGCGCCGTGGCGGTCGTCGTCGTCAACAATGTTCCCGGGCCGGTGGACAACGGCACTCTCGGTGGTAAGGAAGACGCGAGGATTCCGACGGGCGGCGTCTCGCAGGAGGACGGCGCGGCCGTCGCGTCGGCGCCGGAACTGACGCTCACACTGGACACGGTCACCACAACGACCAAGAGTCGCAACATCATCGCGCAGACCTCGACGGGAGACACCTCGAACGTCGTGGTCGCGGGCGCCCACCTGGACAGCGTCGAGGATGGCCCAGGCATCAACGACAACGGAAGTGGCACCGCGGCCGTGTTGGAATCCGCACTGCAACTCGGCAGTGAACCGGAGGTGACCAACGCCGTACGCTTCACGTTCTGGGGCGCGGAAGAGAACGGTCTCGTCGGATCGACCGCCTACGTTGACGGGCTGAGCGACGAGGACAAGGCGAACATCGCGTTGTATCTCAACTTCGACATGATCGGATCGCACAATGCCGGGTACCTCGCCTACGACGGAGACGACTCCGACAAAGTCGGTGAACCCGCGGGACCGGCGGGCTCCGACGCCATCGAGCGCGTATTCGTGGATTACCTCGGTGGTGAGGGCATAGCGGTCGACGGAACCGATTTCGACGGCCGGTCCGACTACGGCCCGTTCATCGCCGCCGGTATCCCGGCAGGCGGCGTGTTCAGCGGCGCAGACGACGAGAAAACACCCGAACAGGCAGAGAAGTGGGGCGGCACGGCAGGGGAGACGTACGACGAGAATTACCACACGGCCGAGGACACGCTGGCGAACATCGACCGCGAAGCGCTGGCGAAGAACGCGTCGGCGATCGGCTTCGGAATCGGAACGTACGCGCAGTCGGTCGAGGGACCGAACGGCGTTCCTGTCGGTGACGCACGCACCCAGGCGCGTTCGGGCCAGTGACCCACGAACCGGGGACCTTCGGGCTGAGGAGTGTCTGTAACCCTCGGTTACGCTTCGTGTCGTGAAACTGTCGTCGATGGTCGGCTGGGTGCAGGATGTCAACCGCAGCCCAGGGATCGTCGACGTGGTGCGGAGGTTCCGGCGTGTTCTGCCGGGCGACCCTACGTTCGGTGATCCGCTGTCCCTGGCAGGTGAAGGCTCGGCACTCGCCGTGGCCCGTGTCGCCGACAAGTTCCGTGGTGATGAGCCGGGTGCCACCCGTGAAATCGGTCTCGGAGCGCTGCAGGTGTGGCAGGCAGTGCTCGAGCGGACCGGCCGCGGCCGGGGTGAACGCGACGTGACCATCGTCTTCACCGATCTGGTGGGGTTCTCGTCGTGGTCCCTCGTCGCAGGCGACACCGCAACTCTGACGCTGCTGAGGAAGGTATCCCAGGCAGTCGAGCCGGCCGTCGCCGCGGGCGGTGGACACGTCGTCAAGAGGCTGGGCGACGGCATAATGGCGGTCTTCTACCGGCCGGACCAGGCGCTCGAAGCGGTGGTCGCGGCACGAACGGCGCTCTCGGACGTCGACGTCGACGGATACACACCGACCATGAGAGTCGGCATTCACACCGGAAACCCTCGGCAGATCGGATCCGACTGGCTCGGCGTCGACGTCACCATCGCCGCCCGTGTCATGCAGACCGGCGGTAACGGCAACCTGATGATCTCCAGGAACGCGTTCGACGCAATACACCCCGACACGGTCGACGCACTCGGATTGGCTCCGCGGCCCTACCGTCGCGGATTCTTCGCCCCCAAACTCACCGGCGTACCCGAGGACCTGAAGATTCTCCGGCTGGTACCCCAGCGCTGACCGGGATTCGGCGCCCTACGAATTCTGGACGTGGAGTCGCCACAGCGGAGAGACGGGCCCGTGGCCTGCGCCCAGGTCGTACGACGCTGCGAGGCACTCGGTGACCCAGTCCTTGCCGAACTCGACCGCATCCGGCACCGAATATCCGTTGGCGAGCGCGCTGGCGATGGCGGCAGCCAAGGTGTCTCCACCTCCGTGATCGTTGCCCGTGTCGATTCGCGGCCGGGAGAACTCGGTGAAGGTATCGCCGTCGAACAGGATGTCCGTGCTGGTCGTCGACGTGCGTAGGTGACCGCCCTTCACGATCGCCCACCCCGCGCCCAACGCATGGAGAGCCTCGGCCGCACGGCGGGCGGTGGCGTCGTCGATCACGTCGATACCGGTGATGAGGCGAATCTCGTCGAGATTGGGAGTGACAACCGTCGCGATCGGGATCAGAACGTTCCGGATGGCGTCCAGCGCCTCCGCGTGCAGAAGCGGATCACCGTGCATCGACGCGCACACCGGATCGACGACGAGCGGAATCGTGCCGTTCTTTCCGATGCCGACCTCGGTGCATACGTCGGTGACCGCCTCGATGATGGCTGTCGACGCGAGCATGCCGGTCTTGGCGGCGCTGATTCCGATGTCGCCGACGACGGTGCGGACCTGGTCGGCGACGACGGCCGGGGGGATCTCGTGGAAGCCGCTGACGCCGACGGTGTTCTGCACGGTTACCGCGGCCACGGCGACACAGGCGTGTACGCCGCACATCGCCATGGTGCGGCTGTCCGCCTGAATGCCCGCACCGCCGCCGGAATCGGTCCCAGCAATGGTCAGAGCGCGAACAGGCGTGGAGCCGTTGGGGGTCAGCGGTAGGAACTTCACATCGCGACAGTACCGGCACGGCTCGTGTGGAGGACGCCGGGTTTTACCGCACCTTCGGGAGATGCACGATAGTGCATGAATGTTGTTGCATCACAACGGCGATGGAAACTCTGTATGACCGATACCAGGGTCTGTGTTGCATGGAGGTTGCATACCTACGGAACCGAAGGTTTGTTGCTACAAACGGGTGACAAGCTATCTCATCGCATGTTTAATAGTGGTGCACGTCACATGTAATTGCTTCACTGCACATCCCGGAAATGTAAAGGAGGTGACCCATGCTTGCCAGTACTCCCAGTGCTGATGTCTCCATCAACACCGACCAGAATCGTTTCGAGTTGCGGCTCAACGGTGATCTGGTGGGAATTGTCGGCTATTTCGAAGTCGAGAACACGCAGAAGCGCGGCGCCCGTACGCACGTCGTGTCGTTCATGCACACCGTCGTCACCGAGGACTTCGGCCATCAGGGCCTCGCGGCTATCCTCGTTCGCCGATCCCTCGACAGTGCGCGCTCGTATGGATGGAAGGTGAAGCCGGTGTGTACGTACGTACAGCGGTTCCTCGCCGCCAATCCGGATTACTCCGACGTGGTCGTTCCACTCTGAGTCTTCCGGTAACGGTCCGGGTTCGGCGCGACGTCGAATTGCTATCCAAGTAGCCGACTGTCCCTTGTGAAGGGCCGACCTCCGCTCTACTCGGGGGATGGATCACACGTCGAGCACGCTGGCAGCGTCGGTTCGCATAGTGGACAACGCCGAGCATCACCGATTCGACCTCTTCGTCGGGGACGATCTCATCGGCATCCTGGGATATCGCCAGTCGGGAAGTGACGCCTCCGTGGCGTTCATGCACACGGTCGTCACGGAAGATTTCGGTGACCGCGGCTGGGCGGGGGTGCTTGTCAGGGGTGCACTCAACACCGCACGCGACCGGGGCTGGTCCATTCGTCCGGTGTGCACCTACGTCCAGCGCTATCTGGCCCGGAACCCGGAATTCCTCGATCTCGTCGCACCGGACTGAGAGAGCGGTGCTCTTGTTTTCTTCGTACCCCTCGTGAATACTCACTTCAGAACGAGAGCACCGCTCTCGCATCCTGAGGGAGAGCACGCATGCGATCGACTGTCGGGCTTCTGGTCGCCACGGGCGTCCTGTTCGCGATCTATCCGATACTGAGGCCCTACTCCTCCGAGGCAGGGCAGGCCGGCGCCGACGCGTTCGCGTCCGGACTGTGGGTAGCGGCGCACGTCAGCGCGATGCTCGGCTTCATCACGCTCGCTCTCGCCGTACGCACGATGAACGTCGGCGCCGTCGCCGAAGTAACGACGTGGGTCGGTGTCGGACTGACACTGCCGTACTACGGCGCCGAGACGTTCGCGCTCCACGTGCTGGGATCCGACGCGCGGAACACCGGCGATGTTCGGCTGATCGACCTCGCCGAACCCATCCGCTACGGCCCGACACAGACGGTGATGTTCGGTGCCGGACTGATTCTCGTGACCGTCGGCACCGTTGCGGTTGCACGGTGCCTGCCTGGCTGGCAGTCCGCGCTGTTCGCGTCGGGATTCGTCCTGTTCCTTCCGCAGTTCTTCGCGCCGCCGTGGCTACGTGTTGCGCACGGGCTGCTCGTTCTCGCCGGCGCAGCAGCGCTGGCGGTGTACTTCGCTGCGGGCCGTGATCGTCAGGAAATATCGACGACGACGGGCGCGTGATCGCTGGCGCCCTTGCCCTTGCGCTCCTCACGATCGATCGAAGCGCCCGTCACCCGGGACGCAAGAGCCGGGGAAGCCAGAGCCATGTCGATACGAAGTCCCTGCTTCTTCGGGAAGCGAAGCTGCGTGTAGTCCCAGTAGGTGAACGTCCGCGGCTCGGGCGTGAACTGCCGAGTCACCTCGGTGAATCCGACCTCCGCGAACGACTCGAACGCATCCCGCTCCGGCTGCGACGTGTGGGTCTTGCCCTCGAACAACGCCGGATCCCAGACATCGTCGTCGGTAGGCGCGATGTTCCAATCCCCGACGAGCGCGATCTGCGCGTCCGGGTCCGCCGACACCCAGGCCTGAGCGTCGGCCCGCAGCTTGGCGAGCCACTCGAGCTTGTACGTGTAGTGCGGATCCGCCAGCTCGCGTCCGTTGGGTACGTACAGGCTCCACACACGAACCCCGTCGCACGTGGCTCCGATGGCCCGCGCCTCGCGTACCGCCTCGACCTCAGGGTCCTTGCTGAACCCGGGCTGATCCTCGAAGCCGATCCGTACGTCGTCCAACCCGACCCGCGACAGCAATGCAACACCGTTCCATTGGCTGAGGCCGACATGGGCGACCTCGTACCCGATCTCGGTGAATCGCTCGTACGGAAACTGCGCGTCCTTGCACTTGGTTTCCTGCATTGCCAGCACATCGACGTCGGATCGTTGGAGCCAGTCCACGATCCGATCCTGACGAGAGCGGACGGAGTTCACATTCCACGTAGCCAATCGCACGGCGATCAGACTAACGGGTGCCCACTCACACAGGGTCGGCGTAGCGATAACGATGATGGTCGGTGAAGCCGAGGCCCTCGTACATCGCCACGGCGCCTGTATTGGCCGCCGACACCTGTAGGTACGCGTGCGTCGCACCCTGCGTGCGACCCCAGGCGACCAGCTCGCCGCACACTCTCGTCCCCAGGCCGTGACGACGATGCACTTCCGCGACCTCGATGGCCGTTAGTCCGACCCAGCGTCGACCGTCGGGGGCGTCCGTCACCGCTGCGCGCCCGATCGCGAGCATCTCGCTGGACGCCGAGCCGATTCGGCCGAACGCCGCCACACCGTCACGCACCGACGAAATGACCTCGAGCGCACCGTCGGGCAGGGGTTGTCCGCGGTAGCGGTACAGGCCGAGCCAGTCTGCGTCCGGCACGTCGGAGAAGACCGACAGGGTTTCGGTGGGCAGCTCCAGCCTGGAGATGTCCGCGGCCATGACCTGTGTTTCGTCCCGCGTCACCCACCCGGCGGGCGGTGAACCGAGCCGGTCGGGGAGGAGCAACACTGCAGGCAGGCCTCGCTCGGAGAACCATCGGACGATGTCGTCGAGGGACGCAAGACCGGCCGACGGCTCCAACGGCAACGCGGAGTTCGCCCGGCCGGTGAACCCGTGCCCGGCGCGCAGGAGCCACCCGTCGATCCAGGCCTGTTCGACGCCGGGCCAGCCGTCCGCGGCCGCACGTTCCAGCGACCGAATCTCCGACGTGCGAATCGGACGCGGGCCGAGCTCCTTCAGCGCGACGACACGATCGGGCGCGACTCTCACTTCGCGACCGTCCGCGGACTGCACCGCGACCACCGACCGGCTGTGCTCGATCAGTTCGCCGATGACGTCCGTCATCGGGTGGCTGTGGCCGGGTGGCAGCCGGTAGCGCAGCATGACCCGCGGTCCCACCGCGTCAGTCCTCGTGGCCGAACGGATCTTCGACGGTGCCGGGGACCCAGGACAGGCCCGGCTTGCCCCAACCAGCGCGTTTGATCGCCTTCTTCGCGGCACGCGCATTGCGGCCGATGAGGACGTCGACGTACAGGAAACCGTCGAGATGCCCAACCTCGTGCTGCAGCATGCGAGCGAAGAAACCCGTTCCTTCGATGTCGACGGGCTCGCCCGCGGCGTCGGTGCCCGTGACGCGTGCCCAGTCCGCACGTCCGGTGGGGTACTGCTCGCCGGGAACCGAGAGACAGCCTTCGTCGTCGTCCTCGGGATCCGGCATCGTCTCGGGGATCTCGGACGTCTCCAGGACGGGGTTGATCACCTCGCCGCGGCGACGGACGACTTTGCCGTCCTCGCCCTCGTCGGGGCAGTCGTAGATGAAGAGCCGAAGGGGTTCGCCGACCTGATTGGCGGCGAGTCCGACGCCGTTGGCGGCGGCGAGCGTGTCGTACATGTTCGCGATAAGGTCGGCGAGTTCGGCGGGCGTCTCGGTGACGGGCCGGGTGGGGGTGTGCAGTACCGGGTCGCCGACGATCCGGATCGGGAGAATTGCCATGGTCGACAAGAATACTGGCGTGAAGCCCCTCGCCGTGCACACGGTGAGGGGGCGCGACTCGCCGCACGTCCTGCGAGCTGTGCCCAAGCACTGCGCACCGTGGTTCAATAACTACCGAAACACACGTGTGTAATTTCGTGCCGACTGCCCGCCCCTCGGGTGCGTCGACGCGGGTCTGGGGCTCGTGGCAAAAGGTGGGGACCGGCATGACGGCACAGGACAGCATCACGGCACAGGATCGGGATCCGGCGACACGGATCCGCGAAGTCGAGGAGTGAGATGGACGGCGCAGCAGCGCGTGACTCGAACCAGTCTCAGCAACCGGGAAACACGGGGGACATCAACGAGGTCGGAGCAGACGGCCTGACCCGTCGTGAACACGACATCCTGTCCTTCGAGCGCCAGTGGTGGAAGTACGCAGGCGCAAAGGAAGAAGCCATCAAGGAACTCTTCTCGATGTCCGCGACTCGCTACTACCAGGTGTTGAACGCACTCGTCGACCGCCCGGAATCACTGGCAGCCGATCCGATGCTGGTGAAGCGTCTGCGCAGGCTCCGTGCGAGCCGTCAGAAGGCAAGGGCTGCGAGGCGACTCGGCTTCGAGGTCTAGCCGTCAACTAGTGTCTTCCAGTGTGAGCAGTCCCAACCCGGAATCGTCCGGCCCTCCGCTCCGCGCCTTGGCAATGGTTCTCATTTCGCTTGCGATTCTGTTCGCGGCGATCGGTGCACTGTCGTTGACCGGTTCCGGAGACAGTGAAGAAGCGGCCGCCCCCGAGGCCACCAGCGAAGTCGCGGAAGCGACCTCCCCGGCAGCTCAGGCACCGGCCCCGACCACCAGCGCCCCGACGACGTCCGTCGCACCGGCCGAGGTCGAGGTCCGCGTGCTGAACAACAGCGACGTATCCGGCCTGGCAGCCACGACGGCGGATACGCTCACCGCCCAGGGCTGGACGATCGCCGAAACGGGCAACTACGCCCAGACCCAGGTCGCCGCGACCACGGTGTACTACGGAGACGCCTCCGGCGCGGAGGCCGCGGCGCAGGAGATAGCCCAGCAATTGGGCGCCACCGCCGAAGCCATGCCGGCCACACTGACCGGCTTCGGAGACAGCGTCGTCGTGATGGTCACTCAGTAGAAGCATGGCCTGCCCGGTGACGACCGGACTACACCCGACCGGACTACTGCCGACTGGACTACTACCGGGGATAGTTATGATCTACGCAACGCCCAGCCTGTCCGACGAAGGAGCATTTTCCATGGCATCGACCAGCACAGCCCGATCCCGGACGATCAGGTCGTGGCGCATCGCTACTCCCGTCGTCGCTGTCGCCGCATTCGGACTGGTCGCGTGTACGGCCCCGGAAACCCCGTCCGACGTAGCGGGCACGACGCCTCCCGTCTGGACCGGCCACGAAGATCCGTCCGGTCACGGCGTCGCCGCCGACAGCCCCGAGGGCACCGTCGAAGCCGAGTTCGAGAACGCAGCAGGCACCACCGTCGGCACCGTCTCGTTCGTCGAAGAAGGCGACCACCTCGTCGTCACCGTCGAAGCAGAAGGCCTCACCCCCGGATTCCACGGTCTGCACATCCACACCGCAGGCCTCTGCGAGCCCAACTCCGTGGCACCCGCAGGCGGCGAGCCCGGCAACTTCCTGTCCGCCGGAGGGCACCTGCAGGTCGACGGCCGCACCGAACACCCGGCCAGCGGTGACCTGACGTCGCTGCAGGTCGGCGAAGACGGAACAGCGATGCTCGTGACGACCACCGACGCCGTCACCATGGACGACCTCCGCGCCGACGGCGGACGCGCCGTCATCATCCACGAGGGCCCGGACAACTTCGCCAACATCCCGCCGCGCTACACCCTGCCCGACGGCGCAGCCGTTCCCGACATGAATACCCTCATGACCGGCGACGCGGGTGGCCGCGCCGCCTGCGCGGTCCTGGAATAAGCGGTTCCCGCACACATGCCGGGCCGCCCCACCCACTCCGCAGGCTCCGCTCCTGCTGCATCGGGTCACTCCGCAGGCTCCGCTCCCGCTGCATCGGGTCACTCCGCAGGCTCCGCTCCCGCCATAGCGTTCAATTCCTCCCCGCGCCCGACCCTCGGCGTGGAGTGGGAGATCGCGTTGGTGGACAAGGATTCGCTGGATCTCGTCAACTCGGCCGCCGAGGTCATGGACGGCGTGACCGAGCTGGCGGGCGCGGAAACCCCGCGGGTGACGAAAGAGCTGCTGCGCAACACCGTCGAGCTCGTCACCGGAGTGTGCGAGAACGTCGGTGAAGCGATGGACGACCTGGGCGAGTCGCTCGACCTGGTGAGGCGCGCCGCGGCCCCGCTGAACATCGACCTGTTCAGTGCAGGCACTCACCCCTTCGCGGAATGGTCGACGCAGGTGCTCACCAGCACCCCCAGCTACGACGAGTTGATCGCCCGCACACAGTGGTGGGGCAGGCAGATGCTCATCTGGGGCGTGCACGTCCACGTCGGCGTGTCCTCTCCGGACAAAGTTTTTCCCATTCTCAACTCGCTTCTGCTGCAGTACCCGCACCTGCTTGCACTGTCCGCGTCGTCGCCTATCTGGTCCGGCAACGACACCGGATACGCCAGCAACCGCGCACTGATGTTCCAGCAGCTCCCGACCGCAGGCCTGCCGTTTCAGTTCGAGGACTGGAGTCAGTTCGAAGGCTTCGTCCGAGACCAGATGAAGACCGGCGTCATCGAACAGCTCGGCGGAATGCACTGGGACATCAGGCCGGCTCCGAAGTGGGGAACCATCGAGGTGCGGGTCTGCGACGGCGCATCCACCAAGCGTGAGCTCGCCGCGCTCGTGGCGTTGACACATTGCCTGATCGTCGACCTCGACCAGCGCCTCGAAGCAGGGGAGACGCTGCCGAGCATGCCCCCGTGGCATGTTCAGGAAAACAAATGGCGCGCAGCTAGGTACGGGCTCGACGCCGAGATCATCCTCGACGCGGACAGCAACGAACGCCTCGTCACGGACGACCTGAACGATCTTCTGGAACGCCTCGCGCCTACTGCGGTGCGGCTCGGATGCGCCGACGAGTTGGCCTCGGTTGCCGACATTCCCCGGCGGGGCGCGTCGTATCAACGCCAACGCAAGGTGGCGTTGGACTCCGATGGAAATCTCCGCACAGTGGTGCAGTCGCTGGTCGACGAGCTGCGCCGGTGATCGACCTTCGATCGTGACCTTCTGCATGTAATTCTCTGTTCATGCTCCGTTTACTATGAACGACGTGCTTCAGGGGGATGAGCGAACTTCACACGTCGAAAGAGCGGCGCCGGGCGCGTTACGCATCTACGGTGTGGGCGCCGTCGTCGTTCTGATTTTCCTCGCATCGCTGCAGGCGGTCGCGTTGTGGAAGGGTTTCCCGGGTCCGCTCCCGAGCATCTGGAACGACGTCGTCGGTACTCCCAAATCCATGGCCGTGCCGTGGGGCGGTCTGGCGTTGGCCCTCGTCGGAGTGCGCATGCCGATTCGACTGTGGGCACTCGGAATCGCCGTACTGATCGACGCAGTGGGCGCGCTCGCTCGGTTGGAAGCCGGGCATCCGTTCGCCGTCGGCAACGGAGCCGTGATCGCGCTGGCCGGACTGGCGGTGTTCACGATCTGGCGCCGCGACGTCGGAGGCATCCGAGCAGTGTGTCTCGGCGGACTTCTCATCCTCGCCACCAAGGGCGGGGACGCATGGTTGCAGATCACCACCATCGTCCGGCCCTACGTCCTGGACGAGTACGCGCAACTCGCCGACCATGCGCTCGGCAACCCGTCGTGGATCGTCGGAAGCTGGCTCGATGCGCTCGGTCCGGTCGTCTTCGCGGTCCTGCATTGGGTCTACATCCAGCTTCCGGTCGCCGCGATCGCCATCGCGATCTACCAACTCCGTGGCGTCTCGCGCACCGGGCTGTGGCCGTCGCACTACCTCGTCAGAACGTTTCTCCTCATCGGCCTCGTCGGACCCGTCTTCTACGTACTCTTCCCCGTCGTCGGCCCGGTTTTCGCGTTCGGTTCTGCCGGCGACGGGTTCCAGCTCGGAAACTACTGGCCGACGCTGGTGCCGTTCGATGCCTCGCCGTCGGCGATCGGTTTCGACGAACTCACTCCGCGCAACTGCATGCCGTCGCTACACACAGCCTGGGCGCTGAGCTTGTTCATCCACTCCAGGCGCGGGCCGTGGTGGCTCCGATGGGGTGGCACGGTCTGGTTGGTGTGCACCCTGGCCGCCACGCTCGGCTTCGGATACCACTACGGCGTCGACCTGGTCGCAGGCGTCGTACTGTGCCTGACCCTCGAGTCGGTACTGCGCAACCCCGAGCGCGGCCTGAAGGATCCCGCTCGGATCCGGATGATCGCATACGGCGCTGCGACGATGGTGGCGTTGTTGCTCTGCTACCGCTACCTCGCCGTCCCCATGGGCACGTACCCGGAGCTGTTCGGGCCGCTGATCCTGATCGCGATGGGATCGGTGATCGGGATGTTCTACACGACGTTCTTCGCGAACAGCGAGGTCAGCGATCGTCCCCTTCGTTCGTCTCCATCTCGTTGACGATCAGCAGTCCGTCGCGCCCACGCTGCTCGCGGTAGGCGACGCGACCGACGGTGTGTGCGATGACCGGTGCCGTCACCAGGGTGAACACCCCGACGAGTACGAGCATCCAGATGTCGACGTTGCCTCGCAGTTGGATCACGGCGCCCGCCAGGACCAGCAGAAGGCCGACGACCTGAGGCTTCGTCGCGGCGTGCATGCGTGACAGCGTGTCCGGGAAGCGCACGATCCCGACGGCCGCGGTGAACGCAAGAGTGGCGCCGAGCAGAATCAGAATGCCCGAGATTACTTCCAATACCGTGTTCATTCGTCCCTCACCCTGAACCTCGCGACACTGACGGATCCGATGAAACTCACCAGCGACAGGGCGACGATCGCGGGCACGATCGTGGTGTCGGCGCTGTAGACAGCCCACACCGCCAGCCCGCACATCGACACCGCGAGGATGGTATCCATGGCGACGAGGCGGTCGAGTGTGCTCGGCCCGTCGAGTAGACGGTAGGCGGTCACGACGGCTGCAGCGACGAGAAGGATGCCCGAAACAGCAAGTACGACAGTCACTTCCACTCACCCTTTCGTTCGTCGTCGGTCTTCTTGTCGTCCCGGAAAGTGCCGTCCATACCCGGTGCCGGCGTGATGTCGTCGCCCAGGACTCCGTGGTATCGCTCGTATTCCTGGAAGTGAAGCGGACTCGGCTTCCAGTCCGAATCACGTTCGAACGCGGCGATGAACAGTTTCTCCAGGTGGCGTACGTAGGCGTAGAAGGAATCGACTGCCTTCTGGCTGCCCATGTCCAGCACGTGTACGTAGAGCAGGCGCCTGGTCTGGTCGATCTCCAGAACCATGGTTCCCGGAACGAGATTCATGGCGTCGACGAACAGTGTGAGAACCAGATCGGACTTGATGGCGATACGGCACCGGAGAACACCGGTGACCGGCGGAGCTTTGGGGCGCACCGCAAGCCAGGCGACGTTCACCGAGGACTCGGCGGCGTAGTAGAAGAACCAATAGGTCAGTTTCAGCAACGACCACAGGTGAATTCGACCCTCGACGGGTACCTTCGGCAACGGAAGCAGGATCATGATGCCGAGGCCCACGACGATTCCGCCCAGTACGTTGGCCGCACTGACGTTGCCCCACAACAACACCCACACGGCAGTGAGCCAGCCGAGGATCCACAGGCGCAGAAGGACGAAGCGATTGAGATATTTCATCGTCCAGCCTCTTCTCCGGCGACCTGGTCCATGGATTTGTCTCCGAGGAACTCCGCACCGCGCACGGCGTCGATGTAGACCGACCGATCACGAAGATCGGCGGCGGCACGGTCGCTGATGTCGATGATGCGGCCGGCGAAGACGGTCAACGCCAACCCGACGGCGACGAGCCCGACCGTCGGAATGAGCATGAAGGCAGGCATCCGGCCCACGTCCTCGCGGTCGGCGAGCTGGATGTCACTGGAATCGTCCAGCAGAGCCGACGGGCTGTTGTCCGCGAGGTCACCCTCGGGGGCATCGGCACGAGCACGCCAGAACGCCTTCGTCCACACGCGAGCCATCACGTACAGCGTCAGCAAGCTGGTGATGGTGCCGCCTGCGACGAGGATCCACGCGAGGACACTGCCCTCGGCGCTACCGGCCTGCAACAGCGCCACCTTGCCGATGAAGCCCGAGAACGGAGGAATTCCACCGAGATTCAGTGCAGGTACGAGGAAGATGATCGCCAGTACGGGGCTTGCCGCGGCGAGACCGCCGAGACGGCGCAGCGAGGACGACCCGGCCTGGCGCTCGATCAGACCGACGACCAGGAACAGCGTCGTTTGCACGATGATGTGGTGCGCGACGTAGTAGATCGCTCCCGACAATCCGGACTGCGTGGACAGAGCGACACCGAACACCATGTACCCGATGTGGCTGACGAGAGTGAACGACAGCAGTCGTTTGATGTCGCTCTGCGCGATGGAACCGAAGATGCCGACGAGCATCGTGAGCAGACCACACACGAGCAGTACGTTGTCCAGGCCCCCGTCGGGGAACAGCAGCGTGTGCGCGCGGATGATCGCGTACACACCGACCTTGGTGAGCAGACCGGCGAACACCGCGGTGACCGGGGCCGGTGCGGTGGGGTAGGAGTCCGGAAGCCACGTGGACAGCGGGAACACGGCGGCCTTGATACCGAATGCGACGAGCAGAACCGCGAAGATCGCCGTCCTGGTGCCCGACGGTACGTCGTCGAGGCGCGTGGCGATGTGAGCCAGATTCAACGTGCCGGTCGCACCGTAGACCAGCGCGATACCGAACAGGAAGATCAGCGACGAGACCATCGACACCATGACGTAGGAGACACCTGCACGCACCCGGTCCGCGCTTGCTCCCAGAGTCAGCAGCACGAACGACGCGGCGAGCAGAACCTCGAATCCGACGAACAGATTGAACAAGTCGCCGGCGAGGAACGCGTTGCACACGCCCGCGCTCAGAGCCAGATACGTCGGAAGAAAAATCGAGACGGGCTGGTTCTCGTTTCCGTCGCGAATACCCTGACCGATCGAGTACACCATGACCGCCAGCAACACGATCGCGCTGACCAGCAGCATCAGCGCGGACAGACGGTCGACGACGAGTGAGATACCGATCGGTGAGTCCCACCCGCCGACCTGTAGTGCGAACGTTCCGTCGCGGTCGGCCAGGTACAGCAGGAATGCGGATACGACGACGATCGACGTCAGAGCGACCATCGTGATGAGGCGCTGTGCCCGTGGCCTCCTGCCTGCGACGAGTGTCAACGCCGCAGCGAACAGGGGGATCAGGACGGGTAGGGGCGTGAGAGCGCTGATGGTGCTTGCGGGGATGCTCATTCGGAGCCTCCCTTCTTGCGCTTCTTGGCGCTGGGTTTGGATGTGTCCTTCACTGCGCTGTCGATGCCGTCGAGGCCCTTCAAGTCCGGTTCGTCGTCGTCGTCGAAGTCACCTTCGTGCAGGTCCTCGTAGCACCCGAGGTCCTCGATGTTCTTGAGGTCCTCGATGGGAATCGGGTTGCCCTGGCTGTCGAAGGCGTCGCCACTGAAACTCGGCTCGCCGGTGACCGGGTCGTCGGACCGGTCGCGGTCCGGCATGTCGGCCATGGACCGGCGCTTGGAGACCTTGGTGTCCTCCGGGTCGTTCTCGACGTCGTCCTTGGTGTTGAGCGTGAACGAGCGGTACGCGAGTGCCAGCACGAACGCCGCGATACCCATCGTGATGACGATGGCGGTCAGAATCATGGCCTGCGCCAACGGATCCGCCATGGTCTCGTGAATCGACGTCGTTCGGCCGACGATCGGGGGATTGCCCGTCGGTCCACCGACGGTCAGCAGCAGAATGTTGATTCCGTTGCCGAACAACAGGAGTCCGAGCAGCATCTTCGTGATCGAGCGTTCCAGGAGTAGGTACACCCCCGTCGCGACGAGGATGCCGACGACTATCAGCATGCCGAGGTTCGCGGTCATCGGGCCTTCACCTGGCTCTGCATCTCCACCTGTGCGTCGAGACGTGCGCCGAGACTTCGGAGAACGTCGAGTACGAGACCGACCACGATGAGGTAGACACCGAGGTCGAAGAACAACGCGGTGACCAACTTGATGTCACCGAGTATCGGCAGGGTCACCTCGAGCGTCGCCGACGACAACGCCGGGGCGCCGAGGAACATCGACGCGATCGCGGTGCCCGACGCGAGGATCAGGCCGAGACCGAGGATCTTGCCCGCGTCGATAGGAACGGCTTCGCCGAGCTCGTATCGACCGCCTGCCAGGTACCTCAGCACCAGCGCGAGTCCCGCGGTCAGTCCGCCGGCGAAACCACCGCCCGGAGCGTTGTGTCCGGAGAAGAAGAAGTACACCGACAGCACCATGATCGTCGGGAAGATCAGACGAGTCGTGACTTCGAGGATGAGCGACCGATGCCGCGGGTCGATCAGGTCTCCGCCCAGCAACCACGTCGTGTCGGTGCCGGACGGGCTGTCGGAATCCGTTGCAGGCGCATCCGAGACGCGAGGTGCGCTCCCGAAGCGTCGGTTACGGAAGACCAGCGATGCGACGCCGGTGGCTGCTACGAGCAGCACCGAGATCTCGCCGAGGGTGTCCCACGCGCGAATGTCCACCAGGAGCACGTTGACGATGTTCTTGCCGTCACCCAACAGGTACGCCGCGTCCGGAAGCTGCAGTGAGATGGGGGCGGTACTGCGCGCGTTCATCGCGAATGCACCGAGGACTGTGACCGTCGCGCCGACGGCGATCGCGAGGGCTGCGCGTGGCAACCGCGAGCCGGCTGCGCCTCGGTCGTCGACCTCGGCAGGTAGCTTCCGCAGCACGAGAACGAAGACCACCAATGTCAGCGTTTCCACCAGGAACTGAGTCAATGCCAGATCCGGTGCGCCGTGCACAGCGAAGATCACACCGCAGCCGTAGCCGGTAAGCCCGACGAGGATGACGCTGGCCAGGCGGTTACGCATCACCGTCGCACCGAGCGCTCCGGAGATCATGATGAGCGAGATGATGACCTGAAGTGGTGTGTCGAACAGGACGAAGTCCAGTCCGGGTTCGCGGCCGAACGCCAGTACGGCCATCGGAAGCAGCACCAGCGTCAGCAGGATCGTTCCCTGGGTGAGCGGCAGCGATCCTCGCTGGGTGGTGCCGGTCAGGCGGAGCGAGATGGTGTCCATCGACTTGAGCACCGCGTCGTAGACCCGGTCCGCGTTGCCGAGTGGTGGATGCTCGAACTTGAGGCGGTTGACCATGCGGTGCGCGATGAAGAGACCGACACCGCCGGTGACGACGACGACCGTCAACCCGAGTGGCAGGTTGACGCCGTGCCACAGGGCCAGGTGGTAGGGCGCCTGGCCGTAGGAATCGACGGTGCTCGCGTACGGGCTGACGATGGCGTCGACGACGGGCGAGAAGATGCCTGCGGCCGCACCCAGAAGTGCGAGGAACGCCGGTGCTGCGAGGAACAGCGCCGTCGGCTCGTGCATGTTCTTCACCGCGGGGCTCGGTCGCTTGAGTTGCTTGCGCCCGAACGCTCCCCACACGAACCTGATGCTGTAGGTGACGGTCAGAATGGACCCGACGACCATGCCCGCCACGACGATCCAGGCCACGGCAGGATTGAGGGTCGGGGTGTCGATGACCGCCGACAGTGCAGTTTCCTTGCCGACGAACCCGAGGAACGGGGGCAGGCCCGCCATGCTCGCCGCGGCGAGTGCGGCGATGGCACCCAACAGCGGTGCCTTCTTGCCCAGGTGTGCGAGCTTGCGGATGTCGCGCGTGTGCGTCGTGTGGTCGATGATGCCGACCACCATGAACAGTGCGGCCTTGAACATCGCGTGGGCGATGACCATGGTCAGACCGGCAAGCATCGCCTTCTCGGAGCCGATGCCCACCAGGACCATCAGGAAGCCGAGCTGACTGACCGTGCCGAACGCGAGGATCAGCTTGAGGTCGAACGCGCGCAGTGCACGCCACCCCGCCAGAATCATCGACAACAGACCGAGGGTGATGACCGTCGCACGCCAGGGGCCGGAATCGGCGAAGCCCGGGGCGAGGCGCGCGACGAGGTAGATGCCTGCCTTCACCATCGCCGCCGCGTGCAGATACCCACTGACGGGTGTCGGTGCGGCCATCGCGCCCGGAAGCCAGAAGTGCAGCGGCACGATCGCGGACTTCGACAGCGCACCGATCAGGATCAGCACGATTGCAACGCCGGCAAGCCACCCCGACGGGGCGTCGGCGACCACGTCGGACAGGTTGTAACTGCCCGCCACCTGACCGAGGACGATGATTCCGACGAGCATCGCGAGGCCGCCCGCGGTGGTGACCAACAGAGCCTGGGTGGCGGCGCGTCTCGAGGACGCGCGCTCGGCGTAGTGCCCGACGAGCAGGAACGACAGGACGGTCGTGATTTCCCAGAAGATGTAGAGCACCAGCATGTTGTCGGCAGTGATGAGCCCGAACATCGCACCGGCGAACGCGACCATTTCGGCGGCGAAGATGCCGAGTCGTGGTTCGTCGTCCTCGAAGTAGCGGGCGCAGTAGACGAGGATCAGCGCACCGATACCGAGCACGAGCAGCGACATGATTGCGGCCAGTGAATCGAACCGCATGTCCAGGTCCATCGACAGGCCGGGGACCCACTCGATGTTCAGAGACTGTTCGGTGTTCCAATTGGCGAACACCCATACCAGGCTGACGAGTGGCACCAGTGCAAGCGGAAAGAATGCGTTACGGCCCCACCAGCGGACCAACAAGGGCGCGAACACGGCCGCAACCGTGTGCGCGAGCAAAATAGCGAGCAAAAACGTACTCCGTCGTCTCGGGTCGCGTCATCCTGGCGCGGATCACGCGGTGGTCGTGGGGCGGCGTCGAGTAGGCGAACAAACGGAAAATATGCTCGCGAGCCGTGTGCTCGGCCGGCGAGTATAAGTTCACTCCATCCTACTTTGCGTGGTCGACGCGCTGCCATTCGGTACTGTTTGCACCTTTTCGTTGACTTGGAGGCGTTTGCATTCTACTGTAATCAACAGATCGGTTGATAAAGGAAGTGGTTGACAATGGGCGCTCGACCCGGTGACGACGATCGACTCGACGATGCCTTCATGGCCCTCGCCGACCCGGTCCGTCGAGCACTCGTCGCCCGTCTCAGTCGCGGCCCGCAGACGGTCAACGATCTCGCCGAGCCGTTCGAGATCAGCAAGCAAGCGGTGTCCAGGCACATCCAGGTCCTCGAGAATGCGGGTCTGGTGACGCGGACCCGAGACGCACAGCGTCGGCCGGTCCATCTGAACCCCGACCGGCTCGAACAGCTCACCGCATGGATCGACAGGTACCGCATCGTCCACGAACAGCAGTTCCGAAAGCTCGACCAGCTGCTCGCAGAGTGAGTGGAGCCTGCGGAATGAATCCAGGCAGGAGTGAGTGGAGCCTGCGGAATGAATCCAGGCAGGAGTGAGTGGAGCCTGCGGAATGAATCCAACACAAGCTGCTTGGCAGTGAGTCGAAAGAACACTTCGAGAAGGAGAAGTCATGACGAATCCAGTTGCCATCACCGTCCCCGACGGCCTGCCGTTCATCACCATCGCCCGGGAATTCGACGCTCCCGTCGAGGCGGTGTTCCGGGCGCACAAGGAACCCGAGCTGGTCGAGCAATGGCTCGGGCCCAACGGATACGACATGGCGATCGAGCGCTACGAGTTCGTGACCGGGGGCAGTTACCGATACGTGCACACCAATCCGGAGGGAGCGACATTTGCGTTCCGTGGCGTCTTCCATGTCGTGCGGGAGAACGAGTTCGCCATTCAGACGTTCGAGTACGAGGATTTTCCCGACGTCGTCAGCCTGGAGGCGTTGACCTTCGTCGACCTCGGTGACGGTCGCACTCGGCTCGAGATCGAGTCGGCCTATCCGTCCGTCGAATCGCGCGACGGAATGGCACAGAGTGGAATGGAGAGAGGCGTCTCCGAGGGGTACGAGCGTCTCGACGCAATCCTCGGAAGGAGCTGACCGTCGTGGATTGGACTTTGGAAGTGGTCGTCGTACCAGTGTCGGATCTCGATCGGTCGATCGAGTTCTACCGGGACAAGGTCGGATTCGATCTCGACCACGACACCCGCAACGAGCACATGCACATTGCGCAGCTGACGCCGCGGGGGTCGGGATGCTCGATCGTCGTCGGGTCGCTGGCGTCGCAGCGTGAGATGGAACCCGGTTCGTTGAAGGGGTTGCAACTCGTCGTGTCCGACGCGCATGCCGCCCGTGAGGAGTTGCTGTCCCGCGGCGTCGAGGCAGGCGAGATCACTGTGTTCGACGACAGGGACGGGGGCACCTTCTTCGGGTTCGCCGATCCCGACGGCAACACCTGGGCGGTGCAGCAGTTGAAGGTGCGGGCGGACAAGCCGCTGATCCCGCCGATCCCGCGGAACCAGTGATCAGGACTGCTGGGCTGGCGTTCGTGCGGGATCGACGAATGATTCAGGCTCGTTCGGTGGGGAAGTCGGCGTTCTACATGGCGGGAGGCAAGATCGATCCGGGAGAGACGCCTCTCGAGGCGCTGCACCGTGAGATTCGCGAGGAGCTCGACGCGGCGGTGGTCGACGCCCGGTTGCTGGATGTGTTCGAGTGCGAGGCGTGGGGGCATCCCGCGGGAACCGAGCTCGAGATCCATTGCTTCATCGCGGGATTGGCGTCGGAACCGACGCCGACCAGTGAGATTGCCGAAATTCGCTTCTTCACTCGCGACGAGTACGCGTCGATGCGGGATGTCGCTCCTGGGTCGCTCATGGTGTTCGACCGGATGCAAGCGCTCGATTTGATCGACTGATGCTGTTACGTTGTCGGTAGGAGAACGCACGTTCTCCCGCCTCGACGCATTAGGAGTCTCAATGACGAGCTTGTCCCAGAAGGCAACAACCCTCCTCGAACTCCACCAGCCCGGAAACCCCGTCGTGCTGCCGACGGTATGGGACGCATGGTCGGCCAACCTCGCGGTCTCGGCTGGATTCACGGCACTCACCGTCGGAAGTCACCCGGTGTCCGACTCCATCGGCAAGCCCGACAACGAGGGCATCACCTTCGACGAGCTGCTTACACGCATCTCCCAGATCACCTCCGCTGTCGACGTTCCGTTGTCCGTCGACATCGAGTCCGGATACGGCGAGGACCCCAAGCGCCTCATCGACGGCCTCGTCTCCGCGGGCGCCGTCGGCCTCAACGTGGAGGACACCGTGCACAGCGAAGGCGGACGTCTGCGTGAAGCGCAGGAGCACGCCGATTTCGTGGGCGCCCTGCGTGCAGCCTCCGACGCGACCGACGTTCACGTCGTTCTCAACGCCCGGACCGACCTGTTCGTCAAGCAGATCGGTGACGAGAGCGACCGCGTCGACCGTGCGATCGCTCGGCTGAAGCTCGCTGCCGAGGCCGGTGCAGACTCGCTCTACCCCGTCGGCTTCCACAACGACGCGGACTACAAGCGTCTGGCCGAGGAGCTTCCTCTGCCCATCAACGCCATCGCCAACCCTGCGGACGGCGACCTGAAGCACTTCGCCTCACTCGGTGTCGGCCGCATCAGCTTCGGCCCGCTGTTCCAGGGTGCCCTGGCCGGAGAGGCGAGCAAGATCCTGGCGCGCTGGAGCTAGTGAGTGCGAGAGCCGTAGGCCTCGAGGTGCGCCACTTGCTCGGGATCGAGCGAGGGGCGCACCGTCGCGCGTGCGGTGGCCACATCTGCTGCGGTGACGTCGGCTGCATCCATCGACCGGCGCATGGCCGTCAGAGCGGCCTCGCGCAGAAGCGCCGCGCAGTCCGCCGCCGAATATCCGTCCAGATCTTCCGCGAGAGCATCGAGATCGACGTCGTCGGCGAGGGGGACTGCTTTGCCGGTTGCACGCAGAATATCCTTGCGTGCGTCGGCATCCGGAGGTGGCACGAACACGAGACGTTCCAGTCGGCCCGGACGAAGAAGTGCCGGGTCGATCAGGTCCGGTCGGTTGGTTGCGCCGAGTACGACGACATCACGCAGAGGTTCGACGCCGTCGAGTTCGGTGAGCAACGCTGCGACGACGCGATCTCCGACGCCGGAGTCCGACGATTGTCCGCGCCTGGGTGCGAGCGCGTCGACCTCGTCGAGGAAGATCAACGACGGCGCTGAGTCTCGGGCGCGCTGAAACAGCTCTCGCACGGCCTTTTCCGAGGAACCGACCCACTTGTCCATCAGCTCGGCACCTTTGACGGCGTGCACGCTCAGCTGGCCGGAACTGGCGAGAGCGCGAACCAGGAATGTCTTCCCGCATCCCGGCGGCCCGTAGAGAAGAACTCCGCGCGGAGGCTCGATTCCCAACCGCGAGAACGAGTCCGGATGTCGGAGGGGCCACAGGACGGCCTCGGTGAGGGCCTGTTTGGTTTCCACCATGTCGCCGACATCGTCGAGCGTGATGCTGCCGATCGCCAATTCCTCGGAACCCGAGCGGGACAGCGGACGGATGACGTCGAGGGCGCCGAGCAGATCGCTCTGCAGGATCTTCGGATCCGACTTGTCGGCGCTGGCTCGCGATGCCGCGCGCAGAGCCGCCTCGCGCACCAGAGCGGCTAGATCTGCGACAACGAATCCTGGTGTACGCAGAGCGATGTCGCCGAGGATCAGACCCTCGGTAGGCGACGCCCGCACCAGATGTTCCAGTAATGCAGTTCGGCCTGCGCCGTCGGGTAGCGAGAGCGTCAGTTCTCGATCGCACAGGTCCTGTGACCGAAGGCGTCCGTCGGTGCCCTCGGGGTGCGCGGTGGTGGCCACCAGCGCAATTCCGGGCGTGTCGACACCCCGTTTCAATTTCTCGAGCACCAGAGTCGACGCCGGTTCAGCGGCCGCGGGTAGCAGGGCGTCGATGTCGGTGACGAGCAGGACTCCGCCGGCGCCCAACCGCTCGAACGCGGACGCGACGGCGTCGACCCGCTCGGAAGCGTCGAGCGCGCCGATCGACGGACCGTCCAGTTCGACGACCGTCCGCCCGGCGAGAACCGCACGAGCGAGCGTCGACTTTCCGACTCCCGCCGGACCGGTGATCAGGACTCCGAGATGCGGCGACGCACCCAACGTGGCAAGCAACTCCGACTCGTCGAGTGCCAACCGAAGCCACTCGGTCAACATGGACTGCTGGGCCGCCACCCCGACCAGCTCCTTGACCTCGACCGGCGCGGGGTCGGCTGCGGCGGGTGGTTGTCGGTTGCGGTCCGTCATGGGTGTCCGCACTCCGTTGCCCCAGCTCACCGCCGAGTTGGGTTGCACGCTGACCGGCCCACCGCTCGGATCGGTGGCCGAGACCGTCAACAGCTCGCTGGTCCACGCAACCCCGAACGAACGTGACAACGCCTGCGTCGCAGCACTCGTACTGGTACCGGGACCGAGATCCCGTGGCAGCAGCGAGACGGTGTCACCCGCCGTCAGCACCTTGCCGAGAAGCGCCTTACGCAGCGTGGCGTCGGGAATGGATCCGACGGCCAGCGTCGAACCGGACAGCGTCACCGTCCTGGCCCCGTAGACGGTGACGGGCGCGACGGCGATGGAGCCGTCCTCCTTGATCCCCGCGTTGGACAACGTGACGTCGTCGAGCAGTGCTGTGCCCTGCGGGGTGCCGTCGGGTGCCGTGCCCGCGACAGCCGAGGTCCGGCGCGCGCCGATCAGTGCAACGGCGTCCCATTCGCGAATCCCCAGGGCCGCCAACACCTCCGGGTGAAGTCGTACGACTCCTCGGCGCGCATCCGCAGCCGACGTGTTGAGCCGAGCGGTCAGCACCAACTCCGGTGCAGTCATAGTGAATTCTCGCTCATCGGGGGCTCTTCGGGCGACGGAGGCCGAGCCTGGCTGCGGACCTACGGTTGTTGCCCGGAGCCCGGCGGATGGCCCGGCGCTCCGCTCTACGCTCTGCAGGCTTGGCGTCCCAGGTGTACGGGCGCGCGGCGACCCAGCGCTGCGACCGAACGGCGAACGGAATGTGCGCCAGGTACATCGCGACGAGAACCATCAGCAGAACCAGCGGATACGTGATCAACGCGGCAGCGGCCAGCGCTACCAGAATCAGAAGCGCCGCCGCCATCCGCGGCGGTACCGAGACCGTTTTGAGAGCGAGAGTCGGGATGCGACTGACGGCGAGGCCTGCGGTGAACACAGTCCAGCCGACGACGACGTAGAAGGACGACCACCAGCCGTCACCCCATTCCTGGAACGCCGCGATCGGGGCCAGCACGATCAGCGCACCGGCGGGCGCAGGAACGCCGGTGAAGAATTCACTCGCGTAACCGGGAGAGTCGTCCTCGTCGAGAAGTGTGTTGAACCGTGCCAGACGCAGCACCATCGCTACCGCGTACACCAACGCGATGATCCATCCGCTGCTCGAGCCCTCCAGTAGCGTCACGTACAGCACGAGAGCCGGTGCCACGCCGAAGGAGATGGCGTCGGCGAGGGAATCGAGTTCGGCACCGATGCGGCTGGTGGCGTCGAGCAATCGGGCGATTCGGCCGTCGAGTGCGTCGAGAATCGCGGCCGCGCCGATCATCGCGAGCGAGGTTCCCAACTCGCCGTCCAGGGCGAACTTGACCGCGGACAAACCGGCGCACAATGCCAGAATGGTGACGACGGACGGCAGCAATCGGACGGCTGCGGTCGGGCGGGCGCGTCTGGTGATCATCGCCGGCTATCGGGGAAGCTCGCCGAGCACCGTCTCGGCTCCGACTGCCCGCTGACCCGGCTCGACCAGCAGTGTCGAACCGGACGGAAAGTACGTGTCCACCCGGGAGCCGAATCGGATGAGGCCGTAGGTGTCGCCGATGGTCAAGGTATCGCCGACCTTTGCGTTGTTGACGATGCGTCGAGCGATCAACCCGGCGATCTGGACAACTCCGAGGTCGTGTCCCGACGGGGTGCGGATGTGCATGCTGTTGCGTTCGTTGACCTCGCTGGCCTCGGCCAGATCCGCGGACTTGAACTGGCCCTTGCGGTGCACGACCTCCACGACCTCACCTGCGACGGGCACGCGTTGCACGTGTACGTCCAGGACCGAGAGAAAGATGCTGACGCGGGGAACGGCCTCGGTTCCGAGATCGAGCTCGGCGGGCGGTACCGCGGTGTCGACGAGCGTGATCAGCCCGTCCGCAGGTGCGACGACGACGCCCTGGCGGTTCGGTGGAACGCGGCTCGGGTGGCGGAAGAACGTGGCGCACGCGCCTGCTGCAGTCAGACCGGCGCGGCGGATCCACTTGTGCCGACGGCCGAGCGCAGCGACCGCCAGCGGCCCGGCGACGAAGGGAAGGCCTGCTGGATGCAGCGGCGGAACGGTGTTTTTCACCAGCTCGGCGACATGCGCTATGCCACTGCTGGGTGGTTGACCGATCGGGGCTGGACGGCGGGCCACTTCGCTCCTTAGAACATCTCTGGGGGCAGTGCCTGAAACGGACACTGCCGGGGCTTCACACAGTACGTGAGAAGCCCCGGCAGCCGGGAACGAGCAGTGACCGTCAGGCCCTCGAGCGACCCGTCACAGCCTTGACGATGAACAGCAGGATCACTGCGCCCAACAGGCAGGTGAGGAAGCTGAAGATGAGGCCGCCGCCCTCGACATCGACTCCGAAGACGCTGAGCAACCAGCCTCCGAGGAAACCTCCGATGATGCCGACGACGATGTTCAAGATGATGCCCATCGATGCATCCGTCTTCATGATCTTGCTACCGATCCATCCGGCCAAGCCGCCGATGACGATCCAACCGATGAAACCGAGTGCGGGTGTCATGTCATGCCCCTTTTGTTTGTTGCCGTTTGACAACTGGGGCTGCCCAGAAACTTCACTCGTCAAACATTTACCGCGTGCGTTCGCTTTCCGACTTGATGCGCTGCAGGGTCTTGTTCATTCCGTCGACGAGTTCCACGTCGAACTGTTCGATGCCCCCGAGGACGTTCTTGACGAGGAAGCCCGATACGGCGCTCGTGCCCGTCGGTGCCTCGCGCTTCTCCACGACCGTGGTTCCCGTTTCCGAGGGGGTGAGGGTGTAGGACCAGATCGTCTTGTTCTCCACGATGCGGAACGCGATGGCCTTGTTCGGCTCGAATTCGACGACCTTCGCCGTGGTCGGCCAGACCAGCAGGCCCTTCCGGTTGATGTTCAGCGTCGTCGTGCCCTTGCGAACATCGCCACCGAAGACCTTCATCTTCTTGCACTGGGGACTCCACTCACCCATGCGCTTCAGATCCGAGACGACCTTCCACACCTGCTCGGGACTGGCGTCGACGTCGATGCTGGCTTCGAGGGTCTTGCTCACGTGTTCCTCCGTAGATGCAACTGTCGGTTACAGACAAACCTAGCCGACCGGCCGTGCGTGGCGTAGCACTTCCGCTCGTTCGGGCGGGAATCCCCGACAGTAACCGAGCACGTGGAACATCACGTCCGCCCGAGCATCTCCAGGTAGTGGGGGTTGTTCATGATGCCGAGGACGTTGCCGAAGGGATCGACCACGGATGCAGTGTTGAAGCCTTCGCCGCGGGCTCGGATCTCGTCGTGCAGTGTTGCGCCTGCGGCGAGAAGCTTCTCGAGTGATCCGGCGAGGTCGTCGACGTGCCAGAAGGTGATGGATTCGGACCTCGACGTTCCCGGGATCGCGTACGTGCGGTCGACGATGCCCAGCTCGTGCTGGAAGTCGCCTACTCGGAACTCGATGTATCCCGGTGTTCCGTCCGGGTTGTCGCGGCGAAAGTACGGAGCGATTCCGAGAATGTCGGTGTACCAGTCGCCGGCTGCGGCGACGTCGTCTGCATAGAAGCTGATGTTGCTGAGTCCTCTGAGCATTGCGTTCTCCTTTTGCGGTGGTGTGGAAACGACTATCCACGACAAAGTGCTCATCTTCTGAGCACTTTGGAAGGGATACTTCGGGCATGCGCGCAGACCGGCTGGTGGCAACACTTCTTCTGATGCAGACCCGCGGGCGGATCACCGCAGCCGAGGTCGCCGAGGAACTGGAGGTGTCGGCCTCGACTGCGCGCCGGGACCTGGAATCGCTGTCGTCCGCCGGAATCCCCGTCTACCCACAACCGGGTCGCAACGGCGGATGGCAACTGATCGGTGGCGCGCGAACGGACTTGACCGGACTCAGTTCCACGGAAGCGCAGGCTTTGTTCACGTTGGTCGGTCCGGGCGCCGCGTTGTCGCCGGACGCCAAGGCCGCGGTGCGCAAGCTGGTGAAGGCGTTGCCCGAACCCTTCCGGGTCGATGCGCAAGCCGCGGCCGATGCGACGACGATCGATCCCGCCAGGTGGGGGCAGGAGTTGTCCGCAGGCTCGGAGCATGTCGGACTGCTGCAGCGCGCGGTGGTTCGGCGAGTGAACGTGACGTTCGGTTACAAGACGTTCGGTCACACCGGGCCCGGGCACCGCGAGGTCGGTCCACTCGGGCTGGTGGACAAGAACGGGCACTGGTATTTGATCGCCTCGACGGCTCACGGCCTGCGCACGTTTCGCCTCGACCGGATGTCCGAGGTCGCGCTCACCGACTCGGTGTTCTCGCGTCCGGCGGATTTCGATCTCGCCGACGCGTGGGCGTCCGTCGTCGAGACGGTGGAAGACCGGCAGCGCGCGACGTCGGCCGTCGTCGAGATCCCGGAGAAGTTGCTGTCGGTGCTGCAGGCGCAGTTCGGCAAGCACTGCGTGGTGCAGCACGTCGTCGACGGACGGCTGAGGGCGACGGTCTCCGCGCCTGCGCCGGTGATGATCGCCCAGCATGTCGCGGGCTGGGGTGCCGAGCTCGAGGTCGTCGAATCCGATTCGGTGCGAGCCGAGCTCGCGCGAATCGGATCCGAGCTCACGTCCCTCTACGGGTAACTGTCTTACATGCGTGCGTGACGAGCGAGGACGAAGGCGTACAGGCCGTAGAGCGCGATGCCGACACCGGCGAGGACGAGCAGCACCTGGCCGAACGGTTGTTCACCGAGCGTCTTGACGGCTCCGTCGATGCCGGTGGCCTTGCTGGGGTCGGAGGTGAACACCGCGACGACGACCAGCGCGCCTGCGCCGATCAATGCGGCACCCTTGGCTGCGTAACCGGCGATGCCGAGGTATTCGACGCCTTTGCTCTGGTTGCCCTCGAGGTCGTCGAGGAAGTTCTTCGATACGCCTTTGTAGACGTGGTAGCCACCGACGCCGATCACGACGAGTCCGACGACGATCAGCACGACCTTGCCGAATCCGTTCTCCATCAATCGTGCGGTCATGCCTGCGTTCTGCTGGCCGCTCGATTCGCCGGATCCTTTGGCGAAGCCGAATGTCGACCAGGCGAATGCAAGATAGACGACGGCGAGTGCGCCGGCCTTGAGCCGGTCCATCGCGCTGCCCTCGTCCTGGTCCGACTTCTTGCCGACGATCGCTTCCATGACTCGCCACAGTGCGAGTGCGAGGAATGCGACGACGGCAATCCACAAGGCGATGGCGCCTCCGGGTTTGCTGCCCAGCTCGGCGAGGGCACCGGATTGGTCGGCGTTGCCGCCCTGTCCGAAGGCGAGTCGAATGGCGATGTAGCCGATGAGGATGTGCAGCAGCCCGCTGACGAAGTGGCCGGCTCGGGCTGCTCGTTCGAACCACGTGTTGTTCTGGACCGTTTCCGCGGCGCCTGTTGCGCTCATTTCGTGCCCCCGACTTGTCGATTGGTAATCCACCTCTTTACCCGGCTGTGAACCCGACGAAACGCACCTACGTCGAAACTTCTTCAGCGCGCCTCACCCGCGAACGGTAACGAGAGGCGAACACTGGGCGATGCAACGAACGAGGAATCAGGCCAAAACGAATTTTGTTCGGAGTGATCGATCGTGAACCTTCATTCGATCTTGCGTCGTCCAGGCTCGGGCGTGCCGCTGCTCGAATCGGCGCGGATGAGCGGAAGTCCAAGGAAGTGGCCGAGCGAAAAGCTCGAGCGCTTGTTGACCGCCCAGGAAATCGACCTCATTCGGCGCGGGCAGGTCTGACACCCCCTGCTGGCACCAAGGCGCGGTGACGCCCGGCGCGGCATACTTGTCCTCGAGTAGCTGCCCGACCGGGAGGGTCATGAAGCCTGCAATTCTCAGCGTCGACGACGATCCGGGTGTATCCCGATCCGTCGCACGCGATCTTCGTCGCCACTACGGCGAGAACTACCGCATCATCCGCGCCGAGTCCGGTGCTCAGGCTCTCGATGCGCTGAAGGAACTGAAACTGCGCGGCCGGCCTGTCGCGATCCTGCTGGCCGACTATCGGATGCCGCAGATGAACGGCATGGAATTTCTCGAGCAGGCGATGGACCTGTATCCGTCGGCTCGTCGAGTCCTGCTGACCGCGTACGCCGACACCGACGCGGCCATCGACGCCATCAACGTCATCGACCTCGACTACTACCTCCTCAAGCCGTGGGATCCGCCGGAGGAGAAGCTCTACCCGGTGCTCGACGCGCAGCTGGAGGCGTGGGTGTCGAGTGATCATCGGCCGGTGGAGGAAACCCGGGTCATCGGTCACCGTTGGTCCGCGCGGTCGTCGGAGGTCCGCGAATTCCTGGCCCGCAATCAGCTGCCGTATCGCTGGTACATGGCCGACGATCCCGAGGGAGTGCGGCTACTGACGTCGGCGGGTGTCGACGACACGGTGTGCCCGGTGATCGTGACCGCGGATGGCACAGCATTGTGTGCGCCGTCCGATTCGGAACTCGGCAGCCATCTCGGTCTGACGACGACACCGTCCGGTGAGTTCTACGATCTGGTTGTCATCGGTGGTGGCCCGGCGGGTCTCGGTGCGGCGTTGTACGGCGCGTCGGAAGGACTGCGCACGACACTCATCGAGCGCACCGCGACGGGTGGGCAGGCAGGCCAGAGTTCCCGCATCGAGAACTACCTGGGATTCCCCGACGGTGTGTCCGGCGCTCAGTTGGCCGAGCGTGCGCGTCGGCAAGCGTTGAAGTTCGGCGCTGAGGTGGTGACGACGCAGGACGTCGTCGGTCTCGAGGCCAACGGTTCGGCCAGGACGATCCGGTTCGCGGACGGTCGGAGCATCGACGCTCAGACCGTGATTCTGTCGACGGGGGTGGCGTACCGGCAGTTGGCGACGCCGGGCATCGAGAAGTTCACCGGCCGCGGAGTGTTCTACGGATCGGCGATGACGGAGGCCGCGCGCTGCGCGGAGCAGGACGTCTACATCGTCGGCGGCGCCAACTCGGCCGGTCAGGCAGCGGTGTACCTGGCCCGCGGAGCGAAGTCGGTGACGATTCTGATCCGTGCACAGTCGCTCGAAGCATCGATGTCGTACTACCTGATCAAGCAGATCGAGGATCATCCGCGGATCACGGTGCGGACGTGCACCGAGGTCGTGGGCGTCGGCGGCGACGATCACCTGGAGTCCATCACCCTGCACAACCGTGCGACCGGCACCGACGAGACGGTTCCCGGGCAGTACCTGTTCTTGTTCATCGGTGCGGCTCCTCGGACGGAGTGGCTCGACGGTGTCGTGGTGCGCGACGAGCACGGCTTCGTCGTCACGGGGCCCGATCTGGTGGTCGACGGCAAGGGACCGACGGGATGGGATCGCGACAGGCTGCCGCACCATCTCGAGACCAGTGTTCCCGGCGTGTTCGCGGCCGGTGACGTGCGATCCGACTCGGCGAAACGCGTCGCGTCGGCTGTGGGAGAGGGAGCGATGGCCGTGATGCTGGTGCACAGATACCTGGCGAACCCATGAGCCTGCAGAGCGGTCTCGGGTCGCTGCGCTGTAGCCCGGAAGAGCTGAAGACGCTGTTCCTGTTCGAGAAGTTGTCGGACGAGCAGGTGGAGAAGCTGTGCCGCGAGGGGCACATCGAGATCATCGAGCCGGGTCCGGTGTTCAGCGAAGGTGAGCCGGCGACGTGTTTCTACGTGCTGATGGACGGTTCGTTGGTACTGACGAAGAACTCCGGTGGCGAGGAGATGGTGATCAGCCGGACGTCTCAACGAGGTGTGTACGCGGGAGCGTGGCAGGCGTATCTACGTGATCGGGTGCCGCAGACCTATCCGAGTTCGATGCGTACGACCGAGACGTCACGGTTCTTCGTGCTCGACGCGGAGTGCTTCGCGGAGATCGTCGAGGAGTGGTTCCCGATGGCGTTGCATCTGCTCGAGGGCTTGTTCGTCGGTGCCCTCAACACCAAGCAGATCGTCGACCAGCGTGAGCGTCTCTTGGCCCTCGGGTCGTTGTCCGCCGGCTTGACGCACGAGCTGAACAACCCGGCCGCGGCAGCGGTTCGGGCGACGGATGCGCTGCGGGATCGTGTTGCCCACATGCGTCAGAAGCTGAAGATGATGGCAAACGGTTCGCTCGACCCGGCGTCGCTGACGTCGCTGGTCGGGTTGCAGGAGGAAGCCGTCGAACTGGTCGCGAAGGCTCCCAAGCTGTCGCCGCTGGAGGCGTCGGATGCGGAGGACGAACTGGGGGACTGGTTGGACGATCACGGCATCGCGGGCGGGTGGGACCTGGCTCCGACGTTCGTACAAGCCGGACTCGACATCGCGTGGTTGGACAAGGTCGCGGCCACCGTCGACGAGTCCAAGACGCTCGAAGGTGCCATCCGCTGGCTCAACTACACCGTCGAGACCGAATTGCTGATGAACGAGATCGCCGATTCGACGACCCGCGTGTCGACGCTCGTCGGTGCGGCCAAACAGTATTCGCAGATGGACCGAGCGCCGTACCAGACGATCGACTTACGCGAACTGCTCGACAGCACTCTGGTGATGCTCGCACGGAAGATCGGCGACGATATTTCCGTGGTCAAGGAATACGACCCGGCAGTGCCTCCGATCCCCGCCTACGCGGCGGAACTGAATCAGGTGTGGACCAACCTCGTCGACAACGCCGTGCAGGCGATGAACGGAGTCGGAACACTGACCGTGGCAACGAGACTCGATCACGATCACGTGTTGGTCGAAATCGGCGACACCGGGCCTGGAGTGCCGGAGGACATCCGCTCTCGAATCTTCGAGCCTTTCTTCACCACCAAACCCGTCGGTGAGGGAACCGGCCTCGGACTCGACATCTCGTGGCGCATCGTCGTCAAGAAACATCACGGTGATCTGCGCGTCGAGTCCGAGCCGGGCAACACACGTTTCGTCGTCAGGCTTCCTGTCGAGCCCGCAACGGAAGCAGAGCCCACAACAGAAACGACAGAAGGGGAGTCATGACCGAGCCGATTCCTGGAATCGATGTCACCGCCGAGCCGTCGGGACCGGGGTGTCTCGAGTGTTCGGCCACCGAAGGATGGTGGTTCCACCTTCGCCGGTGTGCGCAGTGTGGGCACATCGGATGCTGCGATTCGTCACCGTCGCAGCACGCGAGCAAGCACGCCGAAAGCACCGGCCATCAGTTCATCAGGAGCTTCGAGCCGGGTGAGACCTGGTACTACAGCTACGCCGACGAGCAGATGTACGACGGGCCGGAACTTGCTCCGCCGCAGCATCATCCGCTCGACCAGTCGACGCCGGGGCCCGCGGACCGCGTGCCGTCGGGGTGGCAGAACTACCTCAACTGACATGAGCGAGAGCAAGACCGGGCCGACGGCGACGGACGTGGTCGCGTGGCTCGAGAGCGTCGAGCATCCGGTGCGCCGCGCCGACGGGTTGGCGTTGCACCGGCTGTTCACACGTGTCACCGGGGAACCTGCCGTCATGTGGGGTCCGTCGATGGTGGGTTACGGCCGGTACCACTACCGATACGACAGTGGCCGGGAAGGCGACGCACTCGCGGTCGGGTTCTCGCCCCGTAGGACCTCTCTCGTGCTGTACGGGTTGACGTACGCTCCCGAATCCCAGGCACTGCTGAACGAACTGGGCAAACACAAGCCCGGGGCCGGATGTCTGTACGTCAACAAGCTCGCCGACGTCGACTCGGCGGTGTTGGAGAAGATGATCGAGCTGTCGTATCCGTACGTGGTGGGTACGCTCGGCACATGACTCTGATCGCGGAGGATCTGTTTCTGGTTCTGGTCGACGACGTGACGGGTAAGCCGATCGTCGACAGTACGAAATTCCCGCGTGTGCTGGCGGGTGCGTTGGTGCTCGAGCTGGCCATGAACGGCGCCGTACGCATCACCGCGAAGGGTGAAGCGGTCAAGGACGGCAGGCTCGTGGTGTCGGGGCCGCCCCCGCAGGATCCGCTTCTCGCGCGGGTCCACGCGTTCATCGGAACCGAGAACAACCCGCCGAAACCGCAGAAAGTCATCGAGAAGCTCCACAAGAACCTGAAACAGGAGATCGGTCTCCGCCTGGCGCATCGAGGTGCGGTCACACAGCACGAGGACAGAATCCTCGGCCTGTTCCCGACGACGTCCTGGCCTGCCCGTGACACCACACGCACAGCATGGCTGATCCAGTGGATTCACAGCGCGATCGTCGACGGTACGACGCCGTTGCCGGAGATATCGGCTGTCGTGTCGATGTTGTCCGCGATCGACGCGGTCCACAAGGTGTTGCCTGCCGCCGACAAGCGAGCGGCGAAACGTCGAGCGAAGGACATCGCCGAGGGCGACTGGGCGGGCGAGGCCGTCCGGAAGGCAGTGCAGGATGTGAACGCCGCGCTGGCGGTGGCGATCGTCGTCCCCGCCATCGCTGCGTCCGGTAGCTGAGCACTGGGCAGCAGGTCCTGCGATGATCGTGCGATGACGCGATCTCTCGCCATTCTGATGTTCGACGACGTCGAGGTGCTCGACGCATGCGGGCCGTTCGAAGTCTTCTCGGTGGCGAACCGAATCACCACGCGCGACGGGGGAGTGCGCGCGTTCGACGTGGTGCTCGTCGGAGTCGACGACGGTCCGGTGCATGCCCGCGGTGGCATGCGCATCGCGGTGGACACCACGATCGACGACACCAGGCGTTACGACGTGGTGCTCGTGCCCGGTGGTGTCGTCGACGAGGTACCTGCGGCCGCTGCGGCGTGGATCCACACGCAGTTCGGCACAACGGAAGTGACCGCGTCGGTGTGCACCGGTGCGTTTCTGCTGGCCGACGCCGGGGTGCTGGATGCACGTCCGGTGACGACGCACTGGGAAGACGTCGACGACCTCCGGCGGCGGTGGCCGAGTCTCGATGTCCGCGAGGGTGTCCGGTATCTCGATCACGGCGACATCGCGACGTCCGCGGGCATCAGTGCAGGACTGGACCTGGCGCTGCACCTGGTCTCGCGACTGGTGAGTCCGGACGTCGCAACGAGCACCGCTCGGCAGATGCAGTACGAATGGTCAGACGGTCAGTAAACGCAGGACCAGTGCTGCGACAGCGACGACCGTCAGGAAGGCCGACGGTCCGATGCCTGCGGTGTCCTTGACCCGAAGGTGCGAGATCACGGCCCCGACGAAGTACAGGATGACGCCGACGGCTGCGGCCGCTCCGATGGGCCACCAGAAGAGTCCGACGATCAGGCCGACGCCGCCGGCGATTTCGAGGTAAGCGAGGACAGGAATCTTGTCCGCCGGAACGCCGACCTTCTCCATGATGGGGATGACGGACGGATTCTTGGTCAACTTGCCGACTGCGGAGAAGGTCAGTGACACGGCAAGAAAGATCGAAACGACAACGGTTGCAGCGAACATGGTGGTCAGGCCCAATCGAGTGTGTCGGCGGGATCCGATCGCGACAGGCGATCGAACCATGGGTTTTCACCGGGGTGTCCGATGTCGACGACCAGTATGGCCTTCCACCCGCCGTCTGGGAAATAGTCGGCGCGCTCACTGTCCGGGTCCACGACAACCTGTCGCCGCCGGAAGACACGAAAAAGGGGCCCGGTCGAACCGGGCCCCTTTTTCTACTTCTCGCTCAGGAATTCGACTGCGTCTGTCCCTCGTGGGAATCGGCGAATTCGGGAGTGTCGAATACTTCGCCTCCGAGCGGATCGACGGGACCGCTGTCCGCCGAGTACTCGACTGCGCCGGTGTCGGGATCGACCTCGAGCGATTCCGTCGACACTTCGTGCACGGCGAGGACGACTGCGCCGTCGGTCGGCGTAGCCAGGCCGATCTGCGACGGTCCGAGTCCCGAGAACGTCGACGAGATACCGCCTCCCCGGCGACGTTTCTGTGTTTCCGCGCTGGTACCGGAACTGTCGACGTCTGCGGTCGGTGTCGCGGTGACCCGGACGTACCGCGGCGTCGTCGCGACGTCGTATCGGAACGCCTTCAACATGGACACGCACGCCAGCACGAGGATTATCGAGAACGGAACAGCCGTCGCGATGGACATCGTCTGTAGTGCGGTCAGTGACCCGGCGCCGCCGACGAGAAGCAGAATCGTCGCCGCGGTGCCCTCGAGGATCGACCAGTAGACACGCGTGATCTTCGGCGGTTCCAGATCGCCTCCGGTGGACAGAATGTCGATGACGAGCGATCCCGAGTCCGAGGACGTGACGAAGAAGAACACGATGACGAAGATCGCGAGCAAGCTGCTGATCGTGGCCAGAGGCAAGCCGTCGAGCAGCTGGAAGAGCGAGGTGTTGGTGTTCACCGCGCCGTCGACGAGGAGATCGCCCTGCTCACGCTGACGAAGAATGCCTGCGTCGCCGAAGATGGTGAACCACAGCGAACCGATGATCGTCGGGGCCAGCAGAACGCCGAAGACGAACTCACGGATGGTGCGTCCACGCGAGATGCGCGCGATGAACATGCCGACGAAGGGCGCCCAGCTCATCCACCAACCCCAGTAGAAGATGGTCCACGCGCCTGCCCAGCCGTCGTCGGAGAAGGGGGAGGTGCGCAGCATCAACTCCGGCATCGCCTGGATGTACCCGCCGAGGTTCTGAACCCAGGACTGCATGAGAAACAGCGTCGGGCCCGCGATGAGCACGAAGACGGCAAGTCCGGCTGCGAGTGCCATGTTGATGTTGGACAGCCACTTCAGGCCGCGCTTGACGCCGGAGACCACCGAGTACGTGGCGATGCCGGTGATGCCGGCGATGAGCAGGACCGTGACCCAATTGTTGGTGTCGACCCAGCCCAGGTATTCGAGGCCGGCTGCGATCTGCTGCACACCGAAACCGAGCGACGTCGCGACGCCGAACAGCGTTCCGATGATGGCGACCGCGTCGATGGCGTGCCCGATTCCGCCTTCGATCCGCTTGCGCCCGAGCAATGGCTCGAGCAGCCAACGCACCGACAACGGCCGGCCCTTGCGGTACGTCATGTACGCCAGGCCGAGCCCGACGACCACGTAGATCGCCCACGCGTGCAGGCCCCAGTGGAACAGTGTCAGTTCCATGGCCTGGTTCGCCGCGGCGTCCGTCGACCCGGCGACTCCACCGGCCTCCGGCGGAACGACGTAGTGCGAGAGGGGCTCTGCGACACCGTAGAAGACGAGGCCGATGCCCATGCCCGCGCTGAACAGCATCGCGAACCAGGACAACACCCCGAATTCGGGCTTCTCGTCGTCGCGTCCGAGTCGGATGTTTCCGACGCGGCTGACACCGCAGTACACGGCGAAGACGACGAATCCCGTCGTCGCGAGTATGTACCACCAGCCGACGCCGTCGGTGATCGCCGAATTCAGGGTCGAGAACGCGTCGGCAGCGGTGCTGGAGTAGATCACGGCGAAGGCGATCATCACGAAGATGACGATGGAGGCGGGGATGAAGACGGGCTTTCGAAGCCCGTCCCACGCTTCTTTCACCGCGTTGGGCTTCTTGTCCAGATTCACGTCGAGTCTTCCGTCCTCACGATTTTCGTATCCGAATCATGGGCGGCTTCCGATGCAGTCGAGACCGGGCCGACCACATGTCGTTTCTCTTACTTATGCGTTCTATTGGTCAAGTGCCGGTAAACACGATAACCGACCTGTTCGGCTCGAGCGAATTCGGCATTCGACCGAGAACTCGCTGACGTGGCCATCTGCCGTTAATGTTTCGTCGTGCCGCAAACATTGACGGTGGTGGTCCTCGCACTGGGTGCAGCGCTGTGCATCGCAGTCGGGACAGTGGTTCGCCAGCGCACGGCCGCGCAGATCCCGATGGAGTCCAACGGCGCACTGGGACCTATCGGGTCGCTGGTCAAGCAGCCGATCTGGTGGGTAGGCACCGTCGTCGGGATCGGCGGTTACGCGTTGCAGGCGGCCGCGCTCGGAATGGGATCGTTGTTGTTGGTCCAGCCTCTGCTGGTGTTGTCGTTGCTGTTCGCGCTTCCGCTCGGCGCACGTTTCGCCCACCGAACGATCTCCGCGGCAGAGTGGATGTGGGCCGCAGCACTGACCGCCTCGGTTGCGATCCTCGTCGTGGTCGGGGACCCGAAGCCCGGAGTGGAGAGGGCCGAGACTCGGCACTGGATCGTCGTCTGCCTGATCGGACTACCGTTCGTCGCACTGTGCGTCCTTGCGTCGCGTAAGGCGAGCGGTCCTCGAAAAGCGTTGCTGCTCGGCATCTCCGGGGGTGCACTGTTCGGCGTCGCCGCCGTGCTGACCAAAGGCGTGGTCCACCTCGTGAGCCGCGGAGTCGTTCCTCTGTTGACCTCCGTCGAGTTGTACGCGCTGATAGCCGTGGCGGTCGCGGCGATCACCCTGCAGCAGTCCGCTTTTCAAGCCGGCGCTCTGCAGGCCTCGCTTCCCGCCACCACAGTGATGGAACCGGTGGTGGCGTCCGCGCTCGGGTTCGTGGTCCTCGGGGAGTACCTCGCCACGGGCAGAGGAGGCGGTGCGGTCCTCGTGGTCGCTCTCGTCGCGATGGTCGCCGCCACGGTTGCACTCGCCCGATCGTCGGCACGCGACGAAGCGCCCGCAGTGAACTCGCCGTGACCCGCGGCCGCTTGTCGCCGGGACAGACGTTCGCCGGATACACGGTCGAACGGCTGCTCGGGGTGGGTGGGATGAGCGAGGTGTACCTCGTCGACGGCCGTGAGACGCTCAAGATTCTCGACGCCGACGCGTCGGGTGACGAGCAGCTCCGGGCGAAGTTCGTCATGGAAGCGGAGATCGCGGCGCGGCTCCATCACCCGAACATCGTGTCCGTGCACGCTCACGGCGAGTTCGGCGGCCGGCTCTGGATGACGATGCACTACGTCGAGGGATACAGCGCGGCGAGGCTCGTCGCACGCGGCCAGATCGCCCTGGACGTCGACCGTGCTGCCCGCATCGTCAGCGAAGTGGCGAAGGGCCTGGACTACGCCCACGGTCAGGGCGTACTGCACCGCGACGTGAAACCGTCGAACATCCTGATCAGTACCGAACCCAGCGGCGGTTTCGAGCAGGTGATGGTGTCGGACTGGGGGATCGCGCGGTTCCTCGACGCCGGGCCGGTTGCGCGAGGCGGATCGGTCTTCGCGTCCATCCAGTACGCCGCGCCGGAACTGCTGCGCGGTGAGCGTCTGTCCGCCCGCACCGACATCTACGCGTTGGGTGCAACGCTCGTGGAATTGCTCACCGGCAAGCCCCCGTATCCTCTCGCGACGCCGCTCGCGATCACGGACGCCCAGCTGAACGCGTCGCCTCCGTCGGTGACCGCGCGCCGACGAGACCTGCGGAAGGGGCTCGACGGCGTCGTCGCAACCGCGTTGGCCAAGAAGCCGGAAGATCGTTTCGCGACGTGCAAGGAGCTCAGCGATGCCGTCGCCGCCGCCCTTGCTGCCCCCGCTCCGGAGCCCCCGCCCCGAAAGTCGCCCTTCGGGGCGGGGTGGCGTCGGAGGTTCTAGTTGTCTGGCCCGTCAGTTATCTGGGTCGTCGTCGAGTGGTCGGTTGGCGACGACGGGGTACTGCCCGGTGTAGCCGAGACGCTCCTCGGCGACGGCGAGGACCTTCGTCCTCACCAGGAACCAACCGCCGATCAGTGCCGGGATGATGACGACGAGGGTGGCGATCGTCCACGACCCGATCGGCGCGTCGAAGGCCATCAGAACCAGCACGCCGAACAGGAACACCAGCGTCGCGTAACTGGTGTACGGAGCGCCGAAGAGACGGAACTTCGGACGCTCGAGGATGCCCTTCTTGGACCAGCGGTAGAGCTGGATCTGGCACAGCACGATCGTCGCCCAACTCGCGATGATGCCGAGGGCGGACATGTTGAGCACGATCTCGAACGCCTCACCCGGTGCGATGGCGTTGAGCGCGACGCCGAACAGCGTGATGAAGCACGTCAGCAAAATGCCGCCGAACGGAACGCCGCCCTTGCTCATCTTCTTGGTGAACTCCGGGGCGCTGCCGTTCATGGCCATCGAACGAAGGATGCGACCCGTCGAGTAGAGGCCGGCGTTCAACGAGGACAGAGCAGCGGTGAGCACGACGATGTTCATGATGGTGCCTGCGCCGCCGAGGCCGATGCTCGAGAAGAACGTCACGAAAGGTGATGTTCCTGCTGTGTACGCCGTGTACGGGAGCAGCAGCGCCAGCAGGACGAGTGAGCCGACGTAGAACAGCGCGATACGCGCGATCACCGAGTTGATCGCGCGCGGCATGATCTTCGCCGGGTTCTCGGTCTCACCGGCGGCGGTGCCGACCAGTTCGACGGCGGCGTACGCGAACACGACGCCGGAGATGACGATGACCAGCGGCCACGCACCCGACGGGAACAGCCCGCCGTTGTCGGTGATGAGGCTGATGCCGGGCATCTCACTGCCGACGGGGATGCGTCCGGCGAGGAAGACGATGCCGACGATCAGGAACGTCACGAGCGCGACGACCTTGATCATCGCCGCCCAGAACTCCATCTCGCCGAACCACTTGACCGAGACCAGGTTGAGGCTCATGACCAGCACGAGCGCGATCAGTGCAATGACCCACTGCGGGATCACCTCGAACGATCCCCAATAGTGCATGTAGGTGGCGATGGCCGTCACGTCGACGATGGCCGTCATCGCCCAGTTGAGGAAGTACATCCAGCCTGCGACGAATGCGGCTTTCTCGCCGAAGAATTCACGGGCGTACGAGACGAACGATCCCGACGACGGGCGGTGCAGGACCAGTTCGCCGAGGGCGCGGAGAATGAAGAAGACGAAGATGCCGCACAGGGCGTAGGCGAGGAACAGGCCGGGGCCTGCGCTGGCGAGTCGCCCACCTGCGCCGAGGAACAGGCCGGTGCCGATGGCGCCACCGATGGCGATCATCTGGAGCTGACGAGGTTTGAGGCCCTTGTGGTAGCCCTCTTCCTCGTGGTCCATGGCGGAGTTGTCGTACTTCGTGTCGACCGAATCGGACATGTGACGATCCTTGCTGTCGATGCGTGTATGGGTGTTTTGTCCGAAATGACTAGTGGTGAATGTTGCTGTCCCCGAACGTTATTTCCGTATTGCATCGAGCCGAAAGGCGTGGAATGTAAACAACGCGCCTGCATGTAAACAGTGCGTGAAAGCGTGAGCATCTGCTCGAGCCCAGCCGTGGCGTCGGACTCGGCCGCGCTTCTGCGCCGTAGGCGAACAGTTCGGCGACGACCTTGCACTCGCCATGGTCGAGTGCTAGAAATGCAGTTGGCACTCGCGCCTTGTGAGTGCCAGGTCGGGACGGTGAGGCTGGGAATCATCGACACCCCTGGTCGTCCGTCGCGGGCACCGAACTCGGCCGAGCAAGTGCAGAAGAGCGACTGAACACGGTCGCTCTGCGTGTCACCCCCAATCCGGAGGATCACTTCGCAATGGCCAAGATCATCGCGTTCGACGAAGAGGCACGCCGTGGCCTCGAGCGAGGCCTCAACGCCCTCGCCGACGCAGTAAAGGTGACGTTGGGCCCCAAGGGTCGCAACGTCGTGCTCGAGAAGAAGTGGGGCGCCCCCACGATCACCAACGACGGCGTCTCCATCGCCAAGGAGATCGAGCTCGAGGATCCCTACGAGAAGATCGGCGCCGAGCTCGTCAAAGAGGTCGCCAAGAAGACCGACGACGTCGCAGGCGACGGCACCACCACCGCTACCGTTCTCGCCCAGGCACTCGTTCGTGAAGGCCTGCGCAACGTCGCAGCCGGCGCGAACCCGCTCGGCCTGAAGCGCGGCATCGAGAAGGCTGTCGCAGCCGTCACCGAGTCGCTGCTCGCTTCCGCCAAGGAGATCGACACCAAGGAGCAGATCGCTGCTACCGCCGGCATCTCCGCAGGCGACCCGTCCATCGGCGAGCTCATCGCCGAGGCCATGGACAAGGTCGGCAAGGAAGGCGTCATCACGGTCGAGGAGTCCAACACCTTCGGCCTGCAGCTCGAGCTCACCGAGGGCATGCGCTTCGACAAGGGCTACATCTCGGCGTACTTCGCCACCGATGCAGAGCGCCAGGAAGCCGTCCTCGAAGACGCGTACATCCTGCTCGTCAGCTCCAAGATCTCCACGGTCAAGGACCTGCTGCCGCTGCTCGAGAAGGTCATCCAGTCGGGCAAGCCGCTCGTCATCATCGCCGAGGACGTCGAGGGCGAAGCTCTCTCCACCCTCGTCGTGAACAAGATCCGTGGCACCTTCAAGTCCGTTGCCGTCAAGGCTCCCGGCTTCGGTGACCGCCGCAAGGCTCAGCTCGCCGACATCGCCATCCTCACGGGTGGCGAGGTCATCAGCGAAGAGGTCGGCCTCTCGCTGGAGACCGCAGGCCTCGAGCTCCTCGGTCAGGCACGCAAGGTCGTCATCACCAAGGACGAGACCACCATCGTCGAGGGCTCGGGCGACTCCGACGCCATCGCCGGACGCGTCAGCCAGATCCGCGCCGAGATCGAGAACTCCGACTCCGACTACGACCGCGAGAAGCTGCAGGAGCGCCTGGCCAAGCTGGCCGGTGGCGTTGCAGTCATCAAGGCCGGAGCAGCGACCGAGGTCGAGCTCAAGGAGCGCAAGCACCGCATCGAAGACGCAGTGCGTAACGCCAAGGCTGCCGTCGAAGAGGGCATCGTCGCAGGTGGTGGCGTCGCGCTGCTGCAGGCTTCGCCCGCACTCGACAACCTGAAGCTCGACGGCGACGAGGCAACCGGCGTGAACATCGTCCGCGTCGCCCTCGAAGCACCGCTCAAGCAGATCGCGTTCAACGCAGGCCTCGAGCCCGGCGTCGTCGCAGAGAAGGTCCGCAACCTCCCGTCCGGTCACGGCCTCAACGCCTCGACCAACGAGTACGAGGACCTGCTCGCTGCAGGCATCAACGACCCGGTCAAGGTCACCCGCTCGGCACTGCAGAACGCAGCGTCCATCGCGGCTCTGTTCCTGACGACCGAGGCCGTCGTCGCCGACAAGCCCGAGAAGGCCGGAGCGCCCGCAGGCGACCCGACCGGTGGCATGGGCGGCATGGACTTCTAGTCCGTCTCTCGAATCGGCCCGACTCCACTTCGGTGGGGTCGGGCTTTTTCGTGCTCGTGGCCTGGGTGTACGTGTGCCCTGGATGCACACAAATCGGGTTCGCAAGGCCGGATGTGACTCCGGAGCTCGATCTGTGTGCAGCTAGGCGCTGGATGTCTAGGCTCGAGGGATGGCAGCAGCGTCGGAGGCGATCGAACTCGAGGTGGGGGAGCGCATCGTGCGTGTCTCCAACCCCGACCGGGTGTACTTCCCCGAGAGCGGGGCCACCAAGCTCGATCTGGTGAACTACTACCTCGGCGTCGGCGACGGCATCGTCCGTGCTCTACGGGAGCGGCCGTGCATGATGCACCGGTTCCCGAAAGGCTTGGCGGGAGACAAGGTTCACCAGAAGCGTGTGCCGAACGGCGCCCCGGACTGGCTCGAGACCGTGCGGGTGACGTTCCCGCGCTACAACCGAACCGCCGACGAACTGTGCGTCACCGAGTTGGCGCACGTCGTATGGGCGGTACAGATGTCGACGGTGGAGTTCCACCCCTGGAACTCCCGACGCGCGGACGTGGAGATGCCCGACGAGTGGCGCATCGATCTCGATCCCATGCCGGACTGCCCGTTCGATCGGGTTCGCCGAGTCGCCGGCGTCGCCGCCGAGGTCCTCGAAGATCTGGGTGCGACGGGCTGGCCGAAGACATCTGGTGGACATGGGCTGCACATCTACGTGCGGATTGCGCCGGAGTACGGATTCAAGGATGTTCGACGCGCTGCGCTCGCGTTCGCCCGTGAGGTGGAGCGCCGCGCCCCCGACGACGTGACGACGGTGTGGTGGCGCAAGGACCGCGATCCGACGAAGCTGTTCGTCGATTACAACCAGAACGCGCGGGACCACACCATTGCCAGCGCTTACTCGGTGCGAGGCAATCAGCAAGCGACGGTGTCGACGCCGATTTCCTGGAACGAGGTGCCGGACGTCGATCCGCGTGACTTCACGATCTTCACGGTGCCGGAGCGGTTCGCGACACTCGGCGACCTGCACGACGGCATCGACGAGGCGGTGTTCTCGCTCGACCCCTTGCTGGAGTGGGCAGAGCGCGACGAGCGAGAAGGGCTGACGGAACCGTCGGAGTAACCGATTCGAGTCTCCATCGTTATCCGTGATCGGTTAATGGCTTCGTAAAACAGACCGATAGGACGGGTAGACGAGTGGGCGCGCGGCCGGCTCGGGACGAGGAGAACCGATGTCCGTCGCTCGAAAGACTGCACTTGTTGCTGCACTGTCTGCTGTCTTGGCTGTAAGCGCCTGCTCCGGCGCGGATTCCGACGCTGCTGCACCGGACGGTGCTGCAACAACCGACACGTCGGCCGTTGCCACGACGGAGGCAGCCGCGCCGCCGTCGCAATCCGACGTCCAAGCTGCGCCGACACCCGAGCCCCAGCAGCAGGCCGCGGCGTCGGCGACGACGCGGACACCCGAGGAAGTGTCGGATCTGTTCCCGTGGAATCAGCCGCGGCCGAGCCTCGATTCCGGCAATGTCGACCCGGCACTGTTCGCTACCGATCTGTACCAGTACAACTTCACCACGCCCTCGGGCAATGTTCAGTGCGGGATCTGGGCTGGGGGATCACCTGCAGGCCAGGTGGGTTGTCAGGCGCAGACGAGTGTCGCGCCGTTCGAAGGCCGCACATGCACCAATGCCGAGAACGACAAGTACGCAGTGCGGGTCAACGACGGTGGGGCGCAACACATCTGCACGACGCAAGGGATCTACACGGCCGACGAACCTCGAGTGCTCGAATACGGTCAGGTGTTGTCCGCGGTCGGCGTGGTGTGCGAATCCGACGAGATGTTCGGCGTCACCTGCTGGGGAACCGAAGGCGCGTTCATGTTCGCGCGTGACTGGAACGTGAGCTGGAGCTAACGGCGGAGCGATTCCACGGCGCCCCGGACGGCGTCGAGGTGCGCGGCCATGGCCTCGGCGGCCTTCTCGTAGCTGCCGGACCGAATGCCCTCGACGATGAGGTCGTGTTCGGTGTTGGACTTCTGCTGGCGTCGGGCGACGAGGTTGAGCGTCTCCGATTGGCGGGTGAGCGCGCCGCGGATGTCGACGATGATCGCTTCGAACACGCGGTTCTTGCTGGCTCGGGCGATGGCGGTGTGGAATTGGCCGTCGAGCAGAACCCAGGCCTGGTGGTCGTCCTCGCCTCGCATTTCGTCGGTGAGCCCTTCGAGGACGGCCAGGTCTTCGTCGGTGCGACGCTCGGCTGCCCAGCCGGCCGACGGGATTTCCACGTGGGGGCGGGCTTCCATCAGTTCCCGGGCGTCGTAGTTGCCGATGTCGAGATCGCCGGTGACGCGATCTCGGGTGACGAAAGTGCCGCGGCCCGTTTTGGTTTCGGTGAGCCCGAGTGCGTTGCACGATCGAAGTGCCTCTCGGATCACGGATCGGCTGACGGCGTATCTGGTGGCCAGTGCGCTCTCGGCGGGGAGTCGTTCGCCGATGGCGATCTGGCCGGCGACGATGGCGTCGCGGATGTCGGCGAACACGGCCTCTGCTGCGCTCAGTCTCGTTGCGGTCGGCTGACTGACCGCCCAGCTGTCCGACAGGTTCATGTCTGAATAGTCCTCTTCCTGCGGCGGGGGAGTCAAGGTGACGGTTGACGGACGGACGTGTCTTGGTTCACACTCTAACCTGTCAGACAGCCGGACAGCCGGACATCAGAAGGAGCAGGACGTGGTGGAGACTCGAATCGAGAAGGACCTTCTCGGTGAACGCGAGATACCCGCGGAGGCGTACTGGGGCATACACACCCTGCGCGCTCTGGAGAACTTCCCCATCACGGGACGTTCGATAGGTACCAACGCCCACCTGATCCGCGGCCTGGCTGCCGTGAAGTGGGCCGCGGCCTCCGCCAACGAGGATCTGGGGATTCTCGACGCCACCCGAAGTGACGCGATCCGTCGGGCATGCGACGAGATTCTGGACGGGCAGTGGCACGACGAGTTCGTCGTGGACGTCGTTCAGGGCGGTGCGGGCACCTCCACCAACATGAACGCCAACGAGGTGATCGCCAACCGTGCGCTCGAGATTCTCGGTCATGCGCACGGTGACTACAGTCATCTGCATCCCAACGAGCACGTCAACGCCAGTCAGTCCACCAACGACGTGTACCCGACGGCCGTGAACATCGCGACGATCTATGCGGCTCACGAGCTGATCGAGTCCATGAAGTTTCTGCGCGACGCGTTCCGCCGCAAGGCATCCGAGTTCGCCACCGTCGTGAAGATGGGACGCACTCAGTTGCAGGACGCGGTTCCGATGACGCTCGGTCAGGAGTTCGGAACGTACGCGATCATGATCGACGAGGATTGCTCGCGGCTGGAGGAAGCTGCGCTGCTGGTGCACGAGATCAATCTCGGTGCAACGGCCATCGGTACGGGTCTCAATGCACCCGCCGGATACACCGCGGCCGCATGCGAGCATCTGCGCGCCAAGACGGGCCTTCCGCTGGTCACGGCGACCGATCTGATCGAGGCGACGCAGGACGTGGGGCAGTTCGTTCACTTGTCCGGCGTGCTCAAGCGGATCGCGGTGAAGCTCTCGAAGATCTGCAACGATCTGCGTCTGCTGTCCTCGGGTCCTCGGGCCGGTCTGAACGAGATCAATCTGCCTCCGATGCAGGCGGGTTCGTCGATCATGCCGGGCAAGGTCAACCCGGTGATCCCGGAAGTCCTCAATCAAGTGGCTTACGAGGTGATCGGCCACGACGTCACCATCACGATGGCCGCCGAGGCGGGGCAGCTGCAGCTCAACGCCTTCGAGCCGATCATCGTGAAGTCGCTGTCCGAAGGCATGGCGCATCTCGGCGCAGCCTGCCGTACCGTCGCGACGCGATGCGTGGACGGCATCACCGCCAACGCCGATCTGCTCCGCGAGCGTGTGGAGAACTCCATCGGCCTCGTCACCGCACTGAGCCCGTACCTCGGTTACGTCGAGTCCACGACGATCGCCCAGGAGGCGTTGGTCAGTGGCCGCAATGTCGTCGACCTCGTGCTCGAGAAGAAGCTACTGGCCCGTGAAGAACTGGATCGTCTGCTCAGCCCGCAACATCTCGCCAATCTCCGCGTCGCGCCTGCACCGCACGCCGATGCCCCCGAAACTTCGACAAGGTAGCCGCACATGACAGTCGACACTCGACATTCGGAAGACCTCGGATACCGTAAAGCTCTGGTACCGAGACAGATTCAGATGATCGCCATCGGAGGTGCGATCGGAACCGGCCTCTTCATGGGCGCAGGCGGACGGTTGCACGACTCCGGTCCGGCCCTGGTGCTCGTCTACGCTCTCTGCGGGTTCTTCGCTTTCCTGATCCTCCGCGCGCTCGGCGAACTGGTGATGCACCGACCGTCGTCGGGAAGCTTCGTGTCCTACGCACGCGAATTCTTCGGGGAGAAGATGGCGTTCGCGGCCGGCTGGCTGTACTGGATGAACTGGGCCATGACGGCCGTGGTCGACGTGACAGCGGTTGCGCTGTACATGAATTTCTTCAAGAAGTACTGGGCGCCACTCGGAGATGTGGACCAGTGGGTCTTCGCGCTGATCGGCCTGGTTCTCGTACTCGGTCTGAATCTGGTGTCGGTCAAGGTCTTCGGAGAGCTCGAGTTCTGGTTCGCGCTCATCAAGGTTCTCGCCTTGGTCACCTTCCTGGTCGTCGGCGTGTACTACGTCATCTTCGGAACTCCCATCGACGGTCAGGCTCCAGGCTTGTCGGTCATCACCGACAACGGCGGACTGATCCCCAACGGGCTGCTGCCCGCGATCGTCGTGGTGCAGGGCGTCGTGTTCGCGTATGCGTCGATCGAGCTCGTCGGCACCGCGGCGGGAGAGACCGCGAACCCGGAGAAGGTCATACCCAAGGCGATCAACACGGTGATCGTCAGGATCCTGGTGTTCTACGTGGGTTCGGTGCTACTGCTGTCGCTTCTGTTGCCGTACAGCGCATATCACGCAGGGGAAAGTCCGTTCGTCACGTTCTTCGGCGCGATCGACGTGCAGGGCGCCGACGCCATCATGAACCTCGTGGTGCTCACCGCAGCACTGTCCTCGCTGAACGCCGGGCTGTATTCGACGGGCCGCATCCTCCACTCGATGGCCGTCGCCGGATCCGCACCGAAGTTCGCGGCTCGGATGAACAAGGCCGGAGTTCCCTACGGCGGAATCGCCTTGACAGCGTTGGTGGCGCTCGCCGGCGTCGGACTCAACGCTGCAGTACCGGCACAGGCGTTCGAGATCGTGTTGAACTTCGCGGCCCTCGGTATCATCAGCGCATGGGCGGTGATCATTCTGTGTCAACTGAAGCTGTGGTCGCGCTCTCGCTCGGGAGACCTCGCCCGGCCGAAGTTCCGGATGTTCGGCGCTCCCTACACCGGTATCGCGACGTTGGTCTTCCTCCTCGCCGTGTTGATTCTGATGGCGTTCGACAAGCCGGTCGGTACCTGGACCATCGCGTCGATCCTGATCATCGCACCGTTGCTCGTCGGCGGATGGTTCCTGTGCCGCAATCGGATTGCCGCAGTGGCCGAAGAACGAGAGGGATGACGGCTTGTCTCACATTGCCCTGCTGACAACAGGCGGAACCATCGGGAGCAGCCGCGACGAGGACGGCATCTCGAGGCCCGGCTCCGTGGGTTTCGACCTGCCGGGCGAAGTACGGGTCCGCACCCTGATGTCCAAGGACAGCTCGGCGTTCGACTTCGCGGACCTGGACCGCATCGTCGACGCCGTGTTCGACGAGCTCGACGACCCGGCCTGCCTGGGTGTGGTGGTGCTGCACGGCACGGACACGATGGAAGAGTCCTCGCTGTTGGTGGATCTGTTCCACGGGGACCCGAGGCCCGTGGTGTTCACCGGTGCACAGCGCACGTCCGACCACGCGGACGCGGACGGTCCGGGCAACGTCGCCGCGGCCGTCGACGCCGTTCTCGACGAGGCGAACCGTGGCCGCGGTGTACTCGTCGTGTTCGGTGGACGGACGCTGCCTGCGCGGGGACTGTCCAAGTGGCACACAACGGAACTCGACGCATTCGTCAGCTCCGGTGAGCCGCGCGATGTCGTGCCTCGGACTCCGATCTCCGGTGTCCGCGTGGACATCGTGGCGCTGTACCCCGGCGCCGACGCGGTGGCCATCGACGCATTCGTCGCGGCAGGCGCCCAGGGCATCGTCCTGGAGGCCACCGGGTCCGGTAACACCAATCCGTCCATCGTGGCCGCGGTGAAGAGCGCGGGTGTACCGGTCGTCGTCACCACTCGCGTGCCCGTCGGGACCATCGAGCCCACGTACGGCGGTGGCGGCGGCGGAGCGGATCTCGTGGACGCCGGGGCCGTGTTCTCGCCGTTGCTACGCGCGGGACAGGCGCGGGTGGTGCTCGCGGTACAGATCGCACACCGGGCCTGACGCTCCATTATCGGTCGATTCCGGGCAGGATCGGTCGTATCGGCCTCCAAAGTGGAGCGTCAGGCCCGCCTACAGTTCCGATTCGCCCCAGGTCGTGACGTTCACGCTGTCCCCGACGGAGAGTGTGCCGCCGTCGACCACGCTGAATTTCGCGCCGAAGGCAACGCCCTTCTGCCGTGCCTTTCGGTACGTGCCGAGGGTTTTCAGTGGTTCGCGTCCGTCCCGCACTCCGCGCGCCTGGTCGACAGTGGTGACGGGGCAGCGGATCGCGAGTTTGGTGTAGGCGAGCTCTGTCTCTCCGATCGAGATGTCGCGGACGAGGTCCTCGGTGTGGGGGTCGTCCCAGCCGGTGACGACGATGTTCGGCCGGAATCGATTCATCGGAAGCGGCGCGTCCATCCGGGTGTTCAATCCGTCCAGTGTGGACTCCGAGAGGATGTGGACCGCGGAGCTGTCCGCGAATGCCGCTGTCCCTGGGGTGATTCCGTCGGTGACGCGGTGGAAGTCGGAGGGGACGGCAACCAACCGCGACGCCTCGCCGACGACCTCGCTCAACCACGACGCGACGTCGTCGCCCTGATCGATGCCGAGGAACGGCGCGCGGAACATGGTGACGTCGATCGGCCGTGACCGTCGATCGATCGTGCAGGTGACCGATCCGAATTCCTCGTGCGTGAGCGTCAGTTCGTCACCGTCGATCGACGGCGTCACCACGGCGAGGACGGGGTCGCTGCGTTGGCTGCGGAACGCGAAGTCGTCGTCGACGATCATGAATTCTCGATCGTGTTCGATCCCGCGGACCGTCATCCGTGCGGTATCGAGTGATTGCCCGGCGCAACCCTTGACCGGGTAGCAGACCAATTCGGACACTGTGGCACTCCGACCTGTGGCACTCACACCGGCGAGGATACTGGGGGCCATGACACGTGCATTGTTGGTAGTCGATGTTCAGAACGATTTCACCGAAGGCGGTGCTCTCGGAGTCGTGGGCGGTGCAGATGTCGCGCGTCGGATCAGCGGACTTCTCGCGCGGCAGGGCGACACGTACGACGTCATCGTCGCATCGCGTGACTGGCACGATGCCGACAGTGACAACGGTGGCCACTTCGCCACCGACGAGCAGCCCGACTTCGTGACGACGTGGCCGGTGCACTGTGTTGCGGGCACTGGCGGCGCCGAGTACCACCCGGAGTTCGCGACGGACTCGGTCGACGTGCATGTCCTGAAGGGGCAGGGCGAGGCGTCCTACTCCGCGTTCGAGGGCAGCACCGAGGACGGCACTGCGCTGCGAGACGTGCTGGATGCCAACGAGGTCACCGACATCGACGTCGTCGGCATCGCGACCGACTACTGCGTGCGGGCCTCCGCCCTGGACGCGATCCACCATGGCCTGACCGTCCGAATTCTGACCGAGTTCGTTGCAGGGGTCGCGCCGGAGTCCTCCGAGACCGCCCTGAAAGAACTGTCCGACGCCGGTGCCGTGCTGGCCTAGGGCGTGTCGATGGTGGTCGTGATCGACGTGACCGACGGTGCCGCCGGGGTACTGCCGAACCCGAAAGTGACCGGGGGAGTGACGGGCGTCAGGTGGCCCAGGTCATCGCCGCGCCAGGACGCGGAGGCGCCGATGATTCGGTGTTGGTGCTTCGCGCCGTAGTACTCGCGCCTGTCGTTTCCTGCACTGCCGCGGGTGCGTACACCTCGGAGGACGACCCGTGCGATGGGATCGGAGATGCGGCAGAACCACGGTGCGGTGGAGATGGAGGACGGGACCACCGCGAGGAGTGCGCCGAGTGCGGTGGAGCGTCCCGTTCTCAGGGTGAGTCGTAGGGCGTCGGTGTTCACGGTCACGGTGTCGCCGACTCGTGTGAAGACGACCGGGGTCAGTGACACGTCGTCGAACGTGTATGTCGCGGTGACGAATTCGCGTACGTTGTCGTCCGGTGCGAGCAGAAGGCGGTGGCCGCCGGAGAACTGGATCATGACGTCGGTGAACTCTCCGAGCGGAGATCGGGTCCAGTGCCCGACGACGATGCGTACGCCCGACGAGGTACCTACTCCGAATATCTCACCGTGAAACCGTGATCTTCCCATCACACCGACTGTAACCCTGCGGCGTTGTTCTGGGTGCATGATGGATTCATGGCGTCCACGCGTTCCGATTCGCAGCAACCCACGATCTTCGTCCTGTTCGGTGCGACAGGCGACCTTGCCAAGCGCATGGTCCTGCCGTCGTTCCACCAACTCCATGTCGAAGGACTGCTCCCGGAGGAGTGGCTTCTCGTCGGCAACGGCAGGCACGACACGTCCGACGACGAGTTCCGGGATCACGTGCGTAGTGCACTCGAGGAGTTCGGCTCAGGGGCGGACGACTGGGATTCGTTCTCCGAGCGAATTCGGTTCGCAGGCAACGGGTTCACCGTGGACGACCCGGGTGATCTCGTCGACGTCGTCGCGAAGGCTCGTGAGGACATCGGCGACGCGCAGCTCGTGCACTACATCGCACTGCCGCCGAGCACGTTCGAGGATTACACGGCCGCGCTGGGTGCACACGGCCTCGCCGACGGCGCACGGGTGGTGTACGAGAAGCCGTTCGGCACGTCGCAGAAGGCATTCGAGCAGCTCGACAAGGCTGTGCACGACGTGTTGGACGAGAAGCAGATCTACCGGATCGATCACTTCCTGGGCAAGGAAGCGACGCAGAACCTGCACGTGCTGAGATTCGCGAACGGCATGATCGACGGGATCTGGAACTCCGAGCACGTCGAGCAGGTGCAGATCGACGTACCGGAAACGCTGAACATCGACGACCGGGCCGAGTTCTACGACAGCACCGGTGCCGTACTGGACATGCTGGTGACGCACCTGTTCCAGGTTGCCGCGGAGGTCGCGATGGAACCGCCCGCGACGCTCGATGCGGAGGACCTGCAGTCCGCGCGCGAATCCGTCATCGGGTGTTTCAGGCCGATCGACACCTCCGAAGTGGTGCTCGGTCAGTACGACGGGTACCGCGACGTCGAGGGCGTGGCCGACGATTCGATCGTGGACACGTTCGTCGCCGCGACGCTGTGGGTCGACACCGACCGATGGCGTGGAGTCCCCTTCTTGCTGCGCACCGGAAAGATGCTGGGGGTCGGTGCCCAGCGCGTGTCGCTGGTGTTCAGGACTCCGGCGAACAGTCCAGTGAAGGACCTGCCCCGCGACGGTGCGGTGTTGTCCTTCGACCTGTCCGGCAACGGTGCGATCGACGTCGCGATGACGGTGAAGGAACCGGGCCCGGACTTCGACCTGTCCGTCGGCCACCTGTCCCTGCCGCTGCCGTCGGTGCCCGATGCCGAGCCGTTGTCCCCCTACTCACGTCTGATCCTCGACGTGCTGAACGGAGACCGGTCGCTGTTCACCCGGCCCGACGGCTTGGCTCACGTGTGGGAGGTCGCCGCGCCGCTGCTGAACGATCCTCCCGCAGTGAAGTCGTATGCACCGGGGTCGATGGGACCGAAGGAGGCAGACGACCTCGCCGCGCCGTGCGGCTGGTTGGTGCACTGACCGCTGTACCAGGTGGAAGGTCAGCGCTGGGGCATCAGCATCCACGCCGCGAGGTAGACGAGGGCGACGGTGCCGGCCGAGACGAATGCACCGATGACGGCGAGCACTCGAACGAGGTTCGGGTCGATCTCGAAGTACTCGGCGACACCGCCACATACACCGGCGATCATCTTCTGCGAGTCGGAGCGAACGAATTCCTTGGGGGCGTTGGTGTAAGTCATGACACGAAGTCTGCGCGATGTCAGGGCCCCGGCACATCGGGAACAACCCCCATCTCGACCCTGATTCGTAGCGCATGTCCACGCTTCTCGGGGTGAACCGCGTCCGTCGTTCACCGAAGTGTCACCGGTTCGTTTCCGTATCCGGCTAGCTTCTGCGGTCATGACGCAAGATTTCAGCCTCCTCGGCGACCTGGCCACGGCGGTCGACCTGACGGACACCTCCGGGTTCGTCGTGGACGACAACGACGACGACGACCCCGTTCTTCTGACCGTCCCCGACGGTCGGATCGTCGACACCTGGCGTGAGGACTACCCGTACTCGGAGCGGATGACGCGGGCCGAGTACGACCTGCAGAAGCGGTTGTTGCAGATCGAGCTGCTGAAGCTGCAGATGTGGATCAAGGACACCGGCCAGCGTCACGTCATCGTCTTCGAGGGCCGCGACGCCGCAGGCAAGGGCGGCACCATCAAGCGATTCATGGAGCACATGAATCCCCGTGGCGCACGCGTCGTCGCGCTGGAGAAGCCGTCGGTTCGCGAGTCCACGGAGTGGTACTTCCAGAGGTACATTCAGCATCTGCCTGCCGCGGGCGAGATCGTGATGTTCGACCGCTCCTGGTACAACCGTGCAGGCGTCGAGCGCGTCATGGGCTTCTGCACCGAGGACCAGCACGCTCGATTCGTTCGTCAGGCACCGCTGTTCGAGCAGATGCTCGTCGACGACGGGGTGAGTCTCACCAAATTCTGGTTCTCGGTGTCGCAGCTCGAGCAGCGCACTCGGTTCGCCATCCGTCAGGTCGATCCTGTTCGCCAGTGGAAGCTCTCGCCGATGGACCTCGCGTCGTTGGACAAATGGGATGCGTATACCGCGGCGAAGGAGGAGAACTTCAGGGCCACCGACACCGACGTCGCACCGTGGACCGTCGTCAAGAGCAACGACAAGAAGCGTGCTCGTATCAACGCGATGCGGTTCATCCTCAACAAGTACGACTACGCGAACAAGGACCCCGAGATCGTCGGGGAAACAGACCCGCTGCTCGTCGGCCGGGCTCGCGACGTGATCGGTGAGTGAATGCGCAGTTCAAGCAGGTGATCGAACCGTTGTGGTGCTCAGCCGTTACCAAGTTTGTTTCTGGATTTAACGGGGTTGGAGCCGAGACCGCCCGTTAATACGGTAAAAACGTACATGGGTCGTGATCGATCGGCTCGTTTCCAAATTCAAGGAGATCTCATGGGTTCTGCAGCAGGCTTCATCGGTGACATCGTCAGCGGCGTGTACGACGGCATCGTCGACGCCATCGTCGATCAGATCGTCGGCGTCCTGACCTCGGGCAGCGCAGCCTGACCGGTTGAATCACGCGCGGTGTCGGGGGCCGCGGTGATTCGATAGTTATCAGTGAAAACAAGTTTCCTGTTTACTGTCGATTTGAGTGCATTCGGTTTTTTATCGTTGTGGCTGTAGCCAATTCGATATTCGGTTGGTAGGAATGTATTCGGAAGTGATCGTTTCGTGACTTTCACATTCCGAGTACCTGACCTCGAATCGAAGGAGCTCACAGGATGTCCATCAAGCCGTCGAACAAGATCGAACTTTCCGAACTTCTCGGCCTTCTGGCCCTCCTTTCCACGGGCAGCTCGGACAGCGGATCGAGCGAGGCGACCATTCCTGGCACGCCTCCCGTCAGCTGATCGGCCGACCGCACTCTGCGGTCTCCGCGCAACATCTTCCGTCAGCCCGAACCGCGATCCGGTTCGGGCTGACGTTTTTGTATTCGCACCGAATCCTCGCGCGGAAAAAAACTTCACGAAGGTTTGTCGGTCGATACGGATTATTTGATCCGGTAAGCATTCATTCGAACGACGCAATTGTGATCTCTTCGCTTTCCTCACGGTCGGTCCGATTGGTAGAACTTTCCTCAGCCCGCCCATTCGTGGCATGGCCTTCCCCCTCAAGGAGATCCTCATGCTTGCTGCACTTCTTTCCCTCCTCGCCACCGGTAGCGCCGGAAGCTCCGAAGGCGCCGACACCGACGGTGGGCTGCTCACGGTGATCGGTGGGCTGCTCGGTGGTCTGCTGGGCGGCTGACCCACGCTTCGAGGCACACGAACAGCCGGCTCGCGTCACGCGAGCCGGCTGTTCGACTGTCTGGGCCTAAGGTGTCGACGTGGAGACAGTGCCGATTCAGATGCCCGACGGGACGAGCGTCCCTGTTCGCTTGTTCGAAGCCGAGACTCCGAGGTCCGACCTGCCGGTCATCGTCGTAGTGCCCGGCCTCGGCATCCCCGGTGGGTACTACGCGCTGTTCGCGCAGGCTCTCGCGGAACGGGGATTCCACGCCGCGACGGCCGACCTCCGAGGACAGGGAGACAGCAGACCGAAGCCGAGCGGGGTCAGCACGTACGGCTATCAGGAGCTCGTCTCGGTGGATTTTCCCGCAATCTTCGAGGTGGTCCGGGAACGGTTTCCCGACGCCACGCCGTACGCGCTCGGTCACAGCATGGGTGGCCAGCTCAGTTCCCTGTACGCGTCGAGGATTCGGGGACGGCTCGGCGGGTTGATCCTGGTCGCGTCCGGTTCGCCGTTCCATCGCGGGTTCGGTGTGGCCCGCGGGGCGTCGCTGTTCCTCGGCGCAGCGGCGATGTCGTTGACCAGCAACATCGCCGGGTTCTGGCCCGGTGATCGCATCGACGTCGGCGGGTTCGGACGCCAATCGAAAGTACTCATCGAGGACTGGTCGAGGTTCGCCCGCACCGGGCGGATCGAACCGACGGGCGCGGACATCGACTACGAGGAACGCATCGCTCGGTTGACGCTCCCGATCCTCGCGGTCACGCTCGCCGGTGACGACCTCGCACCGCGCGCGTCGATGGCCAACCTGTTGAAGAAGTTCCCGCGCGCGGAGATCACCACACGGCACCTCTCGTCGCCGCGCGGACACAACGAATGGATTCGACAGCCGGCGACGGTCGTCGCGGAGATCGAGGCTTGGTTCAGTCGCTGAGGGTGTTCCACAGGAACTGGTACGTCAGCGCGGTCTTGAACGCGAGTTGCGCGTTGTCGGCTGCGCCGCCGTGCCCGCCTTCGATGTTCTCGAAGTAGCTGACGGTGTGCCCTGCTTCTTCGAGCCGAGCCGCCATCTTGCGGGCGTGACCCGGATGGACTCGGTCGTCGCGGGTGGAGGTGGCGATCAGGATGGGTGGGTACTTCTTCTCGGTGGGTGACACGATGTTCTGATACGGCGAGTACTCGGAAATGAACGCCCACTCGTCCGGGTCGTCGGGGTTTCCGTACTCCGCGACCCACGACGCCCCGGCCAGCAACAGGTGGTAGCGCTTCATGTCGAGAAGCGGAACCTGGCAGACGATCGCACCGAACAACTCGGGGTACTTGGTGATCATGATGCCCATCAGCAGGCCACCGTTGCTTCCGCCCTGCGCGCCCAGTTGATTCGGCGTCGTGATACCCCGGTCGACGAGGTCGCGAGCCACCGCTGCGAAGTCCTCGTGCACCTTGTGGCGTCCCGCGCGGAGGACCTGTGTGTGCCAGTCCGGGCCGTACTCACCACCGCCGCGGATGTTGGCGACGACGTAGGTCCCGCCCTTTTCCAGCCAGGCCAGCCCGGTGGCTCCGCTGTACGACGGGGTCAGCGAGATCTCGAAGCCGCCGTAGCCGTACAGCAGGGTCGGGGCCGGTGAGCCGTCGGTGGGCTCCTTCCGGACGACGAAGTAAGGGATCGCAGTGCCGTCGAGGGACGTGGCGAAGTGCTGTGCGACGGTCAGGCCGTCGGTGTCGAAGAAGGACGGGGCCTGCTTGAGGGCCTCCACGTCGCCGCCGACGGTTCCGAACAGCAGCGTGGCGGGCGTCAGATATCCGCTCGACGACAGGAAGAACTCGTCGCCGTTCTCTTCGCCGTCGGTGCCGACGATCTCGATCGACGTCAGCTCCGGCAGGCCGGTGAGTGGTGTGTCGCTCCATCCGTCGGCGCTCGGGGTGTAGATGCCGATTTCGGTGGCGACGTCGACGAGGGTGACGACGAGCAGGTGGTTCTCGGTCCACGCCCACTGATGCAACGACCGATGGGCGTCGGGCCGGAAGAGGACCGTGATGTCGCGGCTACCACCGACGAAGTCGTCGAAGTTCGTGGCGAGCAACGCGCCCGACGGGTACGTCACGTCGCCGACGGTCCACGCGGTCATCGTGCGGATCAGAAGCCACTGCTTGTGCACCGAAGTGGTTGCGTCGGTCGGGGTCTCGACGAGCGTGAGTGCGTCCCCCTCGAGGAGGTACAGCTCCGCGTTGTAGAAGTCGGTGGCACGCTGAACGAAGTCGCGTTCGAAACCGGGCGTCCTGTCGTGCCACGCCGAGATCGAGATGTCCGACGCCTCGCCCTCGAAGACCGTCGTCGCCTCGGCCAGGGGAGTGCCACGGTGCCAGCGCTTGGCGATCCGCGGATAGCCCGAATCGGTCAGGGAACCGTCGCCGAAATCGGTTCCGACGTAGACGGTGTCCGCGTCGATGTACCCGACGTCGGTCTTGGCCTCCGGAACGAAGAACCCGTCGCCGCGAAAACTCCTCGACTCCAGATCGAACTCGCGCACGACGGTGGCGTCGGCGCCGCCCCGGGACATCGTCACCAGCGCGGTCTTCTGATCGGGACGCAGAACCTGCGCGCCGCTCCACACCCAGTTCTCGCCCTCCGCGGCGGCGACGGCGTCGAGATCGAGGAGGACGTCCCACTCGGGCTCGTCCTTGCGATAGTCGTCCATGGTCGTGCGACGCCAGATACCTCGGACGTGGGATGCGTCGCGCCAGAAGTTGTAGAGGAACTCGCCGCGCCGGCGCGCGTACGGAATCCGCGCGTCGGTGTCCAGGACCTCGAGGATCCGCGCTTCGGTGGCGTCGAACTCGTCTCCGGCGAGTGCTGCAGTGGTCGCGGTGTTGCGAGTGCGGACCCAGTCGAGGGCCTCGTCGGCGGTGACTTCTTCGAGCCAGAGGTACGGATCGATCGCGTTGCTCATGCACCATTTCTACCGTCTGCGAGTACTGTCCGTAGGTCATGGCCGGCCATGCGCTGACGTTCGCACTCGTGGGTCTTGTCGTCATGGTGTGGCCGTGGTCGGTGGTGCCCGCGTTTCTGCTCGCGGCCACCGACAACGGTCCGAGAAAGCTTGTCGCGTACGTCCTCGGGTACGTCCTCGCCCTCGCCGTCGTGATGGTCCTCGCGGCAACTCTGCTGCCGCCGGGGCCGCGGGCGAAGTCGACGTCTCACGCCCTTGCCTGGTTCGAGCTCGCCGTCGGCCTCGTCCTGGCGTTGTCTGTCCTGGTCCTGTGGATCCGTGGGCGGCGCACGGCGGGGCAGACACCGAAGTGGCTGAGAGGTCTCGATCGGTTGTCGGTGATCGCGGCGTTCGTGCTGGGCTTGTGGGTGCCCAATTACATGCTGGTGACGGTGGCCGTGGCCGAACTGTCGCTGTGGGAGTTGCACGGCGCGGAAGCCGTCGCCGCTGCGGTGGTGTGGGTCGTGGTCGCGACGCTCGGGGTCGTCACTCCTCTCGTGGTGCTGGCGAGGTCGGGCCGCAACTCCGCTGCCGTCCAGCAGTCCTGGCGAGAATGGCTCGTGAAGCACAGTTCTGCGATCGTCTGCCTGGTGCTCGGACTGGTATCGGTGGTGTTGATTGTCAAAGGGGGAGCGTCTGTATGAACGTGCGGGATGCGAAGCTGTGGGAACAGCACTGCTGTCTGCCTCTGGTGACCGCCTCGTCGGATGAAAGTGGCGCCGACATCGCGGAGGTCGCCCGGTATCCGCTCGGTTCGTACGTGTCGGTGAACGTCGGGTTCTCGCCGCACTCGTATGCCGTCGCGACGGCGTTGGCCGAGGAGTTTCGTCGTAAAGCGCTGTTGGACGGTCGATTTCGAATGGTCGACGAGGTGCCCGACGACAACCTGATCACGCTCGCCTTCGACCTGGAGGATTCCGGTCCGCTCGAAGGGGACCTCGACAACGTCGCGCACTTCCACCGCCTCGGTGTCCGATCGATGCTTCCGTCGTACAACTGGGCCAACGCGGCAGGCTGCGGATGCCTCGACGCCGACGACACCGGCCTCACCGGCTACGGACGCGACCTCGTCGCGGAGATGAACCGTGTCGGCATGGTGGTCGACGGCTCGCACTGTTCGACGCGAACCGGCCTCGACCTGGCGTCGGCGACGCAGGTTCCGATGATCTACAGCCATTCGAACTTCTCTGCGCTCTGGGAGCATCCGCGCAACATCACCGACGAACAGGCAGTCGAATGCGCTCGGACCGGAGGAGTCGTCGGCATCAACGGCGTCGGCATCTTTCTCGGACCGAACGGACGGGACGAGGGTGCGCAGCGAGTCCAGGCCATGGCCGACCACATCGAGTACGGCGTCGACCTGCTCGGTATCGACCACATCGGAATCGGCTCGGACTACTCGTTCGATCACGAGGATTTCAATCTGGAACTCGCGACGCATCCCGAGGCCTTCTCGGAGGAGTACACCAAGTACGGGATGCTGCAGTGGGTGCCGCCGGAGGACGTCGTGACGCTGCCTGCTGTGTTGCGTGATCGAGGGTTCGACGAGGCGTCGATCGCCGCCGTGTACGGAGGAAACTTTGCGCGGGTTGCCGTCCGAAGCCGTGCTACCGGCCGGTAACCGGACCGTCTGGAGACAGTGATACACGACGGGACTATCCTGGGGAATCGTGACCTCACACTATGACGTCGTTGTCCTCGGAGCCGGTCCCGGTGGGTACGTCGCTGCTATCCGCGCGGCACAACTCGGACTGAGCACTGCCATCATCGAGCAGAAGTACTGGGGCGGTGTCTGCCTGAACGTCGGCTGCATCCCCTCGAAGGCTCTTCTCCGTAACGCCGAGCTGGCGCACCTCTTCACCAAAGAGGCGAAGCTGTTCGGCATCTCCGGTGAAGCGTCCTTCGACTTCGGCGCAGCGTTCGATCGCAGCCGCAAGGTTGCCGAGGGCCGCGTCAAGGGAATCCACTTCTTGATGAAGAAGAACAAGATCCCCGAGTACGACGGCAAGGGCACGTTCACCGACGCCAACACCATCGAGGTCGAGCTCACCAAGGGCGGCACCGAGACCATCACGTTCGACAATGCCATCATCTCGACCGGCAGTACCACCAAGTTGCTGCCCGGTACCGAGCTGAGCAAGAACGTCGTGACGTACGAAGAGCAGATCATGACGAAGGAGCTCCCGGGCTCCATCCTCATCGTCGGCGCGGGCGCCATCGGCATGGAGTTCGGCTACGTCCTCAAGAACTACGGTGTCGACGTCACCATCGTCGAGTACCTCGATCGCGCGCTGCCGAACGAGGACAAGGACGTCTCGAAGGAAATCGAGAAGCAGTACAAGAAGCTGGGCGTCAAGGTCATCACCGGCGCGGGAGTGCAGAGCATCGACGACGACGGCTCCAAGGTCACCGTCGAGATCAAGCACAACAAGTCCGGTGAGAGCGAAACCTTCACCGTCGACAAGGTCATGCAGTCCGTCGGCTTCGCACCCCGCGTCGAAGGCTTCGGCCTCGAGAAGACCGGCGTCGAGCTCACCGACCGCGGCGCCATCGGCATCACCAACACGATGCAGACCAACGTCCCGCACATCTACGCCATCGGCGACGTGACCGCGAAGCTGCAGCTCGCACACGTGGCGGAAGCTCAGGCCGTCGTGGCTGCGGAGACCATCGGCGGTGCCGAGACGCTCCCGATCGACGATTACCGCATGATGCCGCGCGCGACGTTCTGCCAGCCTCAGGTCGCCAGCTTCGGTCTCACCGAAGACCAGGCCCGTGAAGAGGCTCAGGCTCGTGGCTCGGACATCAAGGTCGCGAACTTCCCGTTCGCAGCCAACGGCAAGGCACACGGTCTCGGCGACGCCACCGGCTTCGTCAAGCTCATCGCCGACACCGAGCACGGCGAACTGCTCGGTGGCCACCTCATCGGCCCCGACGTTTCCGAGCTGCTGCCGGAACTGACGCTGGCGCAGAAGTGGGACCTGACGGTCAACGAGTTGGCTCGCAACGTGCACACGCACCCGACCCTGTCGGAAGCACTGCAGGAAGCCATCCACGGCCTAGCCGGACACATGATCAACTTCTGATCCAGCGTTCACCGAAGAACATCCGCCCACAGCCTCGGCCGTGGGCGGATGTTCTCGTTTTTCGGTCGGGTGCTCCCCGGGCGAAAGCTCAGAAATCGCGCTCGATGCGAAGGGTGCCGATGGTGGTGGCCAAGCCGTCGTATTGGCTTACCAGCAACAGGAATTCGATGAGTTGGCGTTCGTCGAATTCCTGGGCCAGGAGGGTCCAGGTCGGGTCGGACAGGTTCTTGGTCTTCAGGAGTTCGTCGGTTGCCGTGAGGATGGTTCGGTACCGGGGGGTCAGACCCGGGGACTCCGGCCCCTCTTTCACCTGTGCGAGAAGTTCTTTCGTCACGCCGAATCGGCGTCCGATGCGGCTGTGGTGGTCCATCTCGTAGCCGCAGTCCCGTAGGTGAGCGACGCGGTTGATGACCAGTTCGGTTTCCTTCTTCGAGATGCGGCCACCCGGCATCAAGCGCCCGCTGAAGAACAGCCATCCCCGGAACAGGCCTTTGTTGCGGCCGAGAGTGCTGAACAGGTGAGCGTTGGGTGTGCCTGCGACTTTCGAGAGAATCCGACACAACGCCCAGTTGATCGGGCCCAGCTCCTTGAACGTGCCTGTCGGAATTCGAGGTGTGGAGAGGCGGGGTGTCGTCACCGGACCGACGCTACCGCCCGACCCCCACCCCGCACCAGGTAACGCGAGTCGTCGGCGTGGAACGAGTCAGGACTTCCGCCAATGGTCGAAGCGTTCCTTGATGTCCGACGCCACGTCGCCGATTCCGTTTCCGACGGCATCGACGGCGCCGGTGAAGCCGCCACCGAGATCGCGGATCGTCTTGATCAAGGGGTCTTCCGACTCGTCGAAGTTCTGCTTGTAGGTTCTTGCCGCGTTCTTGAATTCCTCCGACGCCTTGGCTCGGTGGTCCTGAGATTTGAGCGGGTATTCACCGCGGAGCACGGCGGCGTACTCTCCGCTGTCCACCCACTTCTTCAGCTCCGCTGCGCGGAGAACCGAGAACGGGTGGGACAGCAGCTCGATGTTGAGGAGTTTGAGGACGCCGTCGCGTAGGTCGCCGCTGGACTCGTACTCGGCGGCCTGCGCAAGGAACGCGTCGACGTCGATTTCGCTGATGCGGGCACCGCCTGCCAGCTTGAGTTGCACGCGGATGGCGGTGTGGACGTCCTGGCCGCAGAGGAGCCCGGCGCGGTCACCCGAAAGTTCGGATTTGCGTTGCCATTCCATCAAGCCTGCGATGATCGCCCGCAGGGCCCAGCCGCCGACGGGTATCCATCCGATGGTTCCGGCGAGACGCATGAGGTGCATCAGAACGGTGCGGTAGACGGCGTGTCCGGACAGTGCGTGCCCCAGCTCGTGACCGACGACGAATCTCTGTTCCTCGTACGTCATGATGTCCAGCAGGCCGGTGGTCACGACGATGAACGGGCGGTCCATTCCGATCGTGAACGCGTTGACCACGGGCGACTGCATGACGAACAGTTCGGGCGTCTGATCCGCGCCGAGAATGCTCACGCAGTCGGAGCGAAGATCGTTCAGATCCTTGAACTGCTTGTCGTCGACGCGTACGGCCGTGGCGAGGTACATCAGCCGGTGCTGGCGTTCCCTGAGCAGCCCGGAGAGGGTGCGGAGCACGGTGTCGAAACCCTTCAAGCTGCGCAGGGTCACGAGCGCGGCTCTGTCCGAGGGGTGTTCCCACGCTCGCGAGCTGATGTCCGGAAACTCGATACGGGTGCGGTCCGGTGCGGCAGTCAAGCGGTTCTCCCAGCGTCGAAGATTCGCAGTCCAAAGTATCAGTAAAACGGGCTACATGGTCTGCCCATCGGCTACGCAAGACAGGCTAACCTTCATTGAACTTTCACTCATCGAGGTACGGAGGAATGCACGATGTCGAGGTCTGATTACCGCGGCGTGGCGGTAGCGGTCGGAATACTGGCCTTCGGCCTCGTCGCGTGCTCGTCGGGCGGCGGGGGATCGGCGAGCGAGTCCAACGGCAGCGCCGACGAGCAGGGCACGCGGACCGTCGAGACCGTTCGCGGCAACGTCGAGGTTCCGAACAGTCCGACGCGCATCGTGACGTTGGAGCCGGTCGAGTTGGATACGTCCGTCGCGCTCGGTGTCGTCCCGGTCGGCACCGCAGTTCTCAGCGAAGCGACCGGTGTCCCGGCATATCTGGGCGACGAGGCCGCGTCGATCGAGACGGTCGGGACCGTCGCCGAGCCGAGGATCGAATCCATCGCTGCGTTGAAGCCGGATCTCATCCTCGGGACCGAGACGAGGCATTCCGAGTACTACGACCAACTCGCGGCCATCGCGCCGACGGTGTTCATGGCCTCGCAGTCCGATCCGTGGCAGGACAACGTCGACTTCGTCGGTCGTACGCTGGGCAGGGAGGACGACGCGCAGGCCCTGCTCGGGGAATATCGAGACCGCTGCTCCGACATCGCAACTCGATTCGACACCGAAGGTCGCACCGCGCAGTTGATCCGGCCTCGAGACGACGTGCTCACGCTGTACGGTCCGCTGTCCTTCGCCGGCAGCACGCTGGAATGCGCAGGCTTCACCACACCGCCGCGGCCGGAATGGGCCGACGAGATCTCCGTCGACCTGTCTCCCGAGCTCGTCACCGAGGCGCGCGCCGACGTCATCGTCGTCACCGCAACCGATCCGTCCGACCCGGCGGCGATCCCCGCCGCGATCACGGCGAACCCGGGAGCCCTGCCGAACCCGCAGGCCGTCGATCAGTCCTACTGGATCACCGGAGTCGGACCGAAGGGCGGGCAAGCAGTCCTCGACGACATCGAACGCATTCTCTCGCAGCCGAACTGAGACGTATCACGTGTAGGGGTACGGCAGGTCGGTGTCGACGTTCTCGTCGACGTGGACCTGCCGCCCCAGCTGTGGGAATGCCCGCTGCGCGCACGAGGTGCGTTCGCACACCTTGCATCCCGGGCCGATGGGCACCGCGGCGGCGCCGGAGTCCAGCGGCAACCCGTCCGCGTAGACGACTCGGCTCGCGTACGCGATGTCGCAGCCGAGCCCGATGGCGAAGTGCTTGCGGGGTGAGCGAAACCCGAGCCCACCGCTCTCGGTGGTGCGGGCGATCCACAGATAACTGCGGTCGTCGGGCATCGTCGCGACCTGGGTGAGAATTCTTCCGGACGCCGCGAAGGCGTCGTGAATCACCCACAGCGGGCAGCTTCCGCCGACCCGGGAGAAGTGAAATGCGGTAGCGGACTGGCGCTTCGAGATGTTCCCGGCGCGATCGGTGCGGACGAAGAAGAACGGGACGCCTTTGGCGCCGCGTCGTTGCAGAGTCGAGAGTCGATGGCAGACGGTCTCGAATCCCACTTCGAACGTCAGCGACAGCAACTCGATGTCGTAGCGCACCGACTCCGCCGCGTCCAGAAAAGTCTCGTAGGGGAGCAGGAGCGCACCTGCGAAGTAATGGGCGAGACCCACTCGGGCGAGCTCGCGTGCGGGTGCGCTCAACGACGAATCGGCGTCGACGAGAGCGTCGATCATCGTGGCCTGCGACAGAAACGCCAGTTGAGTGGCGATCTGGTACGCCCGCTGGCCCGCGGTCAATCGCCTGGCGAGAGTGAGCCTTCCCTGCGAGTAGATGCGCTTGGGGCCCAGCTGTTTGAGGCCCAGCTGTTCCTTGGGGCCCAGCCGTCCTTTGGGTCCCAGCCGTCCATCGCCGTCGTCCTCGATGTCGACGGTGACGCCGTAGTTCGCCTCGATGACACGGGCCAGCTGTAGATCGAGAGCGCCGATGGTCAAGCCCTCGCGTGCGAACAATTCCTCGGCCGCGAGGTCCAGCTCCGGTATGTGATTGCGCCGATCGTAGAAGAAATCGCGCACCTCCTCGTAGGGCATCGGCGAACCGTCGACGGGCAGATCGGTGCCCCGGCCGTCGACACCCGCGGTGAGACGTTCCAATCGATCCGTCGTGGCGTGCAAACGGCGATGCAGACCGACGAGTGTGCGGCCGATGTCCGGCATCCGCGACACCAACTCCTGCACTTCCGACATGGAGACTTCACCGTCGTCCGAGGTCTCGGCGAGCACGTCGTGCAGATCGGCGACCAACCTGGCGTCGGTGTCGGTGGCGAAGAACGTGGGATCCAGGTCGAACGTGCTGTTCAGGCGCAGCAGGACCGGCACGGTGAGCGGACGCTGATCGTTCTCGAGCTGATTCAGATAACTCGGCGACAGCTCGAGCGTCCTGGCCAGGGCGAGCTGAGTCAACCCGCGGTCGGCGCGCAACCGTCGCAGGCGACTGCCGGCGTAGATCTTCTGCACTGCGACCTCCTCGTGCTGGAGAGAGTATCCGACGGGCATTCGCAACATTCGCAAATTTGCACCCTGCGCATCGCAAAAATAGGCACGGGCCACACCTTTCGCAGGTGAGGCCAGGTGCGTACGTTTGCAAAAGAAGCGTGACCGCACAGCAGAAGAGGACCAGTCAGTGAAGACCCATCTGGTACGTACCCGTCGATCCGCCGAGGACTTCCCCCGGTCCGAGCACCTGGCGTGGAAAGTCGCGGAGGTGGCGGCCGATGCCGTCCCGGTACCCGAGGACACGACCGACATGATCGTGAACCGCATCATCGACAACGCGTCGGTGGCCGCGGCCTCCCTGGTGCGTCGACCGGTCACGAGTGCGCGCACCCAAGCGCAGGCGCATCCGTACAGCCCCGGTGCGACCGTGTTCGGCGTACCCGGCACGTTCTCACCGGAGTGGGCGGCCTGGGCCAACGGCGTCGCCGTGCGTGAACTCGACTTCCACGACACGTTCCTCGCGGCGGAGTACTCGCACCCCGGCGACAACATTCCGCCGATCCTCGCCGTCGCCCAGCATTCCGGGTGCTCCGGCCGAGACCTGATCCGCGGACTCGCCACCGGCTACGAGATCCAGATCGACCTCGTACGAGCGATCTCGTTGCACGAACACAAGATCGATCACGTCGCCCACCTCGGTCCGTCGGCAGCAGCGGGTATCGGAACGCTCCTCGGACTCGACACCGAGACCATCTACCAAGCCGTCGGCCAGGCACTGCACACCACGACCGCCACCCGTCAGTCACGCAAGGGCGCAATCTCGAGTTGGAAGGCGTACGCGCCGGCTCTGGCCGGAAAGGTCGCCGTCGAAGCCGTCGACCGGGCGCTGCGCGGCGAGGGGGCACCGTCGCCGATCTGGGAGGGCGAGGACGGCGTCATCGCATGGCTTCTCGGTGGACCCGACGCCGAATACCAGGTGCCGTTGCCCGGACCTGGCGAAGCCAAGCGCGCAATTCTCGACAGCTACACCAAGGAGCACTCGGCCGAGTACCAGAGTCAGGCGCCGATCGACCTGGCCCGCCGAATGCGCTCCCGCATCGACGATCTCGACCGGATCGAGACGATCGTGCTGCACACCAGCCACCACACGCACTACGTCATCGGCACCGGGTCGAACGATCCGCAGAAGTTCGATCCCACAGCATCCCGGGAGACGCTCGACCACTCGGTGATGTACATCTTCGCCGTGGCGCTCGAAGACGGCGAGTGGCACCACGAGCGGTCCTACGCTCCCGAGCGTGCGCAGCGACCGGCGACCATCGAACTGTGGAACAAGATCTCGACGGCGGAGGATCCGGAGTGGACCCGCCGGTACCACTCGACCGACCCGGACGAGAAGGCTTTCGGCGCTCGTGCCGAGATCACGCTGAAGGACGGGACCGTCATCGTCGACGAACTCGCGGTCGCCGACGCCCATCCGCTGGGCGCCCGGCCGTTCGCCCGTGAGCAGTACATCGACAAGTTCAGGACACTCGCCGACGGGATCGTGTCTCCCGACGAGCAGGACCGCTTCCTCACCGCTGCGCAGAACGCGCCGACGCTGGCGGCCGGGGAGCTCGACCGACTCACGTTCACGGTCGGCGGCGACGTGCTGGCCCGGGCGCCGAAGACCCCGAAGGGCATCTTCCGATGACCGGCCTCATTGCCGCATCGACGTCGGCGTCGGACAAGCGGGCGGCGTTTCGCGCCGGTCTCGCCTCGGGCACGATCCAGCGGTTGCCCGGTGCCTTCTCGCCTCTCGTCGCGAAACTGGTGCAGGAAATCGGGTTCGAGGGTGTGTACGTCTCCGGTGCAGTGCTGTCCGCGGACCTCGGACTGCCCGACATCGGACTGACGACACTGAGCGAGGTCGCGGGCCGAGGACAGCAGATCGCACGCGTGACCGACCTGCCGGTATTGATCGACGCCGACACGGGCTTCGGTGAACCGATGAGCGCCGCACGCACCGTCACGATGCTCGAGGATGCAGGCATCGCCGGCTGCCACCTCGAGGACCAGGTCAATCCCAAGCGCTGTGGCCACCTGGACGGCAAAGCCGTCGTCGACACCGAGACGATGGTGCAGCGCATCCGGGCCGCGGTGTCTGCGCGGCGCGACCCGAACTTCGTGATCTGCGCGCGCACCGACGCGCGCGCGATCGAGGGAATCGACGCCGCGATCACGCGGGCGAAGGCATACGCCGACGCCGGGGCCGACCTCATCTTCACCGAAGCATTGGCCGACGAGGCCGAGTTCGCCGCGTTCCGCGGTGCCGTCACCACGCCGTTGCTCGCCAACATGACCGAATTCGGCAAATCCGAGCTGATACCGGCACACGTACTCCAGGACCTGGGGTACAACGCGGTCATCTACCCGGTCACGACGCTGCGGCTGGCGATGTTCGCCGTCGAGAACGGGCTACGTGAGATCGCCTCCACCGGAACACAAGCCGCCGACCTGGACCGCATGCAACACCGCAGCCGCCTCTACGAACTGCTCGAGTACGACCAGTACAACCGATTCGATCGAGGGATCTTCACCTACACGAGGGACGCGAGATGACCTATCCGACAACGAGAGCTGCCCTGGCCGAGACGAAGACGATCCACAAAGGCCTGGCCGGAGTGGTCGTCGACACGACGGCCATCTCCAAGGTGGTCCCGGAGACCAACTCCCTGACCTACCGCGGGTACGCCGTGCAGGACCTCGCGGAGCACTGCAGCTTCGAGGAAGTGGCGTACCTGCTGTGGAACGGCGAGCTACCGACGAACCCGCAACTCGAGCTGTTCTCGCAGCGAGAGCGGGCTCACCGCCGCGCCGACCGATCGTTGTTGTCGCTGGTGGCGAAGATGCCGGACAACTGCCACCCGATGGACGTCGTGCGCACCGCGATCAGTTATCTGGGCGCGGAAGACCCGGCGGAAGAGGACAATTCGGCGTCGGCGAACCTGAACAAGGCGCTTCGGATGACCGCCGTACTACCGACCATCGTCGCCGCGGATCACCGTCGTCGACGCGGCCTCGATCCGATCGCACCGCACACCCACCTGGGGTTCGCCGAGAACTTCCTGAACATGTGCTTCGGGAGCGTGCCCGACCCGAAGATCGTCGAGGCGTTCGAGGTGTCACTGATCCTGTACGCGGAGCACAGCTTCAATGCGTCGACGTTCGCAGCCCGAGTCGTGACCTCGACACTGTCGGACATCTACAGTGCCGTCACCGCGGCGATAGGCGCACTGAAGGGAACGTTGCACGGCGGGGCCAACGAAGCGGTCATGCACGCCATGCTCGACATCGGCGAACCGCACTTGGCGAGGCAGTGGCTCCTGGACAAGCTCGCGGCCAAGGAGAAAGTGATGGGCTTCGGGCACCGTGTCTACAAGAACGGCGACTCCCGGGTGCCGACGATGCGAGCAGCCTTCCAGGACGTGGCCGAAGCAACGAACGGCCGCAAATGGGTACGGATGTACGACGTACTCGAACGCACGATGAACGAGGAGACCTCGATCGAGCCGAACCTCGACTTCCCCACCGGGCCGACGTACTACCTGATGGGCTTCGACATCGACGTCTTCACCCCGATCTTCGTGATGAGCCGAATCACCGGTTGGACGGCCCACATCATCGAGCAGGGTGCATCCAATGCGCTCATCCGTCCGCTCAGCGACTACTCAGGCGTTCCGCAGCGCGCCGTCGGTGCATGACGCCGTCCGAGCTTCAATTCTGCACTGCCAGTGCTATCTTCGCCATCGACAGAGCCTGAGTCGCACGGTCGATGACGATCCGCTGCGCGAGGTCGATGTGCGCCAGCAGCAACGCGCGTGCCGCAGCGAGATCCCCCTCCACGACGGCCGCACAGATGGCAACGTGTTCGTCGACGGTGGACGCGATGCGCTCCCGAGTCAGGGAATCGAACATCCGCACCGGTCGTATCCGCGCGTTCACCGCACGAAGAGCCTCGGCCAACGCAGGATTGCCCGACGCCGCCAGCAGCGTCACGTGGAACGATTCGTCCCGCGCGACGAACTCCGCGTCCGGATGCGGAAGTGACGACCTCGCCTGCGTCCAGTCCTTCAGGACCTCGCGGACCGCGGTGGCGTCGTGCGGCTCGGTGTCGACCCGGTCGATACCTCGGAGCTCCAAAGTCGTTCGGAGTTCGTAGAGGTCGGCCAGATCGTCGAGACGTGGCCGGTACGGAAAGAGGCCCGCGTCGAGTCGCTGCACCAACCCGTCGGCGAGAAGACGCGCCATCGCTTCTCGGACGGGCGTGCGCGACACCCCGTACGCCTCGGCGAGTTTCTCCTCGCCGAGGCGCGTCGTCGGGTCGAACACCCCCGCCATCAGATCCTGACGGAGCGCGACGTACACCTGTTCGCGCAGAGGTCCTCCGCCGCTGATCGCGGTGTAGGGCACATCTGTCATGTTCGTGGTCGCCGCTCAGATCGCCATCGCTGCACGAACGTCGGCTTCCGAATCGGCCCCGCCGGTGCCGCTCGACGTGATTCGGCCGGCCTCGAGAATGTAGTAGTTCTGTGCGGATTCCAGAGCGAAGCCGATGTGCTGCTCCACCAACAGGACACCGAGACCGCCGCGCCGGGTCAGATCCAGGATGGTGCGCTCGATCTCGGCGACGACCGACGGCTGGATGCCCTCGGTGGGCTCGTCGAGAATCAGCATCTTCGGTTCGGTGATGAGTGCCCGGGCGATCGCCAACTGCTGACGCTGCCCGCCGGACAACAGTCCGGCACGACGGGTGAGGAGCTCCTTCAACGCGGGGAAGAGGTCGAGGGCCTCGTCGATCAGCGCTTTTCCGCGCTTACGGCCGTCGGCGACGACCTGCAGGTTCTCGGCCGTCGTCAACTGCCCGAAGGACTGTTGCCCCTGGGGGACGTAGGCGAGACCACGCGCGACGCGGGCACTCGGGCGTAGCGCGCTGACGTCCTCACCGTCGAACATGACCTTGCCCGAGGTGACCTTCAGCAGTCCGACAGCGGCGCGGAGCAGCGTCGTCTTCCCTGCACCGTTGTGTCCCATGACGGCGGCGACGCCGTCGGCCGGAACGGTGAGCGACGCACCGTGGATGACCTCGCTCCGGCCGTACCCGGTGCGTACGTCGATCAGCTCAAGCATGACTGTCTCCTTCTTCTGCGATCTGATCGAGTTCCTCGCCCGCCGCTGCGGTACCGAGATACACCTCCTGGACCTTCGGGTCGGCCTGGACCTCGGCGACGGTGCCCTCCGACAGGATTCGGCCTCCGGCGAGGACCGTCACCGACGTCGCGAACGCGCGCATGAAGTCCATGTCGTGCTCGACGACGACGACCGTGCGCTCACCGCCGATGCGGCGCAGCAGTTCACCTGTCTCCTCCCGCTCCTCGTGACTCATACCGGCAACGGGCTCGTCGAGCAGAAGCACATCGGCGTTCTGCACCAACAACATTCCGATCTCGAGCCACTGCTTCTGGCCGTGCGCGAGAATGCCCGCCGGCTTGTCCCGGTGCGCCTTCAGGCCGATCGTCTCGAGCGCCTCCTCGATCTCGTCCGACACCGTCTTGCGTTTGCGGAGCATCGTCGACCACGTGCGTTTCGACCCCGCTGCGATGTCGAGGTTCTGCAACACGGTGAGCTGCTCGAAGATGCTGGCAGTCTGGAACGTTCGACCGACGCCGAGCCGTGCGATCTGGTGCACCTTCTTGCCGAGCAGTTCGACGCCGGACTTGGTGACCGATCCCGTTGCTGGGACGAGTCCGGTGATGGCGTCGATCAGCGTCGTCTTGCCTGCACCGTTCGGTCCGATGAGAAATCGGAGATCGCCCTGCATGAGAGTGAGATCGACGTCGGTGTTCGCCTTGAAGCCGTCGAAACTGACGGTGAGACCGCGGACTTCCAGGTACTGGCTCGACATGCCTGCATTGCCACCGAACGTGGGCTGATTCCCCTCCACGTGGATCATTTGACGAGCTCCTTCTCCGCGGTGTCGACGGTGACCACGTCGTCACCTGCCTTCTTTCGTTTCCGGAGTGCGAACAGACCGGCCACACCCGCGGGGAAGAATCCGACGACGACGATGAACAGCAATCCCTGTGCGTAGGTCCACCCGGACGGGAACTGCTCCGAGAGTGTGGTCTGGGCCCACGCGACGCCGAGCGCGCCCAGCACCGGCCCCAGAAGTGTGGTGCGTCCGCCGATCGCAACGCCGATCAGGAAGGCGATGGACGGGACGATGCCGACGTCGTTCGGTGAGACGATCCCGACGATGGGCACGAACAGGGCTCCGGCGAGGCCGGCGAAGAACGCAGCGGCGACGTAGGCGACGATCTTGACGTTCGCGGGATCGTATCCGAGGAAGCGGACGCGCTCCTCCTGGTCGCGAACGGCGACGAGCAGCTCACCGTACCGCGAGTACATCAGCTGGCGAGTGATGGCGACGACCGCGAGCAGAACACCGGCCGCGATGAAGAACAGCATCTGCTTGTTGGCCGGGTCGTTCAGGTTGAACCCGAAGAACGTCCGGAATCGGTTGAGTCCGTTGGATCCACCGGTGCTCTGCTGACCGATCAGCAGGATGGCGAACGCAGCGGCCAGCGCCTGACTGAGGATGGCGAAGTACGCACCCTTGACCCGACGCTTGAAGACGCCGAGACCGAGGACGAGTGCGACGAAAGCCGGGATGAACAGGATGCCGAGGATCGTGACGAGCGGAGACTGGAACGGAACCCAGTACGACGGTAGCTCGCGAATACCGGCGATGGACATGAAGTCCGGGACCGCGTCGCCGCGGATGTCGGCGTCGGAGATCTTGAGGTGCATCGCCATGATGTACGCACCGAGCCCGAAGAACACACCCTGACCGAGGGTGAGCATTCCGCCTCGGCCCCATGCCAATCCGATGCCTACCGCAACGATGGCGTAGCAGATGAACTTGCCGAGAAGATTGAGCCTGAACTCGCTCAGAACAGCCGGTGCGACGGCGAACAGGAGGATCGCGGCGATGGCGAAACCCAGCCATGCTCCACGTTTCGCGACGAAGGTTTTCACACCAAACTCCTTGTCTTGACCGCGAACAGACCCTGCGGGCGGGCTTGGAGGAAGATCACGATGAGGACGAACAGAATGACCTTGGCAATGGACGCCGTCGTGTTGTACTCGATGAACGAGTTGACGATGCCGAGTGTGAACGCGGCGATCACCGCGCCCTTGATCTGGCCGAGGCCGCCGACGACGACCACCAGGAACGCGTCGATCAGATAGCTCTGCCCGACGGTGGAACTGGTGGAGCCGATCAGCGTCAACGCCACACCGGCGACGCCGGCGAGGCCGGACCCGATGAAGAACGTCGAGATGTCGGTCTTGCGGGACGAGATACCCGACGTCTCGGCGAGATCGCGGTTCTGCACGACCGCGCGGATGCGTCGACCCATCGGTGTCGTCTTGAGCGCGAACGACAGTGCGAGAACGCAGAGTACGGCGAGAACGAGAATGAAGATTCTCGTCTTGGGGACGACGGCTCCGAGGATGTCGACACCGCCGGACAACCAGCCGGGGGAGACGACGTTGACGGCCGGAGCGCCGAAGATGTCGCGGGCGAGCTGCTGGAGAACCAGACCGACACCGAAGGTGACGAGCAGTGTGTCCAACGGCCGGTGATACATGCGCTGGATGAGCGTGACCTCGAGCAGGACGCCCATGGCGCCGCCGACGAGGAATCCGACGATCAGAGAGATGAACAGCGACGCTCCGCCGGTGGAGACGATCTGCTGCACGACGTACGCGGTGTACGAACCGGCCATGATGAACTCACCATGAGCCATGTTGATGACGCCCATCTGACCGAACGTCAGCGAGAGTCCCAGAGCGGCGAGCAAGAGAATCGATCCGATACTCAGGCCGGTGAACAGCTGCCCGACTACGACATCCATGTAAGGCTCCTTTACAGGCCCCTCCGTGCGCGCACATGCCGACCCTGGCCTACATGTGCGCGCACAGCGGGGACCGGGGTCAGTTGAGGTCGGCGGCCCAGTCGTAGGTCTCCAGGAACGGGTCGGGCTCGATCGGTGCCGGCGACTCCCAGACCGTGTAGATCAGGCCGTCGGGACGGATTTCACCGATGCGCGCGGTCTTGGAGATGTGGTGGTTGTCGCCGTTGATGACCACTTCACCCTCGGGGGCTGCGAAGCTCACGCCGTCCGCCGCGGCCTGAATGTCGGCGACTGCGAACGAATCTGCCTTCTCGACGGTGTTCTTCCACAGGTACACCGAGGTGTACGCGGCTTCCATCGGATCGGAAGTCGGCTTGTCGGCGCCGTACGTGGCCTTGTAATCGGCGACGAACTTCGAGTTCTCCGGTGTGTCGACCGTCTGGTAGTAGTTCCACGCCGTCAACTGGCCCGCGATGTTCTGCGCGCCGATGCCCGCGACCTCTTCCTCGGCAATGGACACCGAAATCACCGGCATGTCAGCGGCATTGAGGCCGGCATTGGTGTATTCACGGAAGAACGCGACGTTGGAGTCGCCGTTGAGCGTGTTGAACACGGCGTCCGCGTCGGCGGATCGAACCTTGTTGACGATGGTGGAGAAGTCGGTGGACCCGAGCGGCGTGTAGTCCTCGCCCTTGATCTCGATGCCGTTGGCTGCGGCGTACGCCTTGATCTCGCGGTTGGCGGTCTGCGGGAAGACATAGTCGCTACCGACCAGGTACAGCGAGGTGACGCCCTGCTCCTTCAGGTAATCCAGGGCGGGGATGATCTGTTGATTGGTCGTGGCGCCGGTGTAGAAGATGTTGTCCGACGCCTCGAGGCCCTCGTATTGCACCGGGTAGTACAGGAGTGCGTCGTTGTCCTCGAAGACCGGAAGCATGGCCTTGCGCGACGACGACGTCCACCCGCCGAATACTGCTGCGACACAGTCACTGCTGATGAGCTTCTCGGCCTTCTCCGCGAACACGGTGGGCTCGGACGCGCCGTCCTCTGCGACCACCTCGATCTGCTTTCCGTTGACGCCTCCCGACGCGTTGATCTCCTCCACGGCCAGGGCGATCGAATCACGTACCGTCACTTCACTGATCGCCATCGTGCCGGACAGGGAGTTCAGCGAACCGACCTTGACGGTGTCGCCCGAGGTGTCGACGCAGGATTCGGTGGCCCCGCCACCCTCGCCCGATGCCGTGTCACCGGCCCTGCTGCCACATGCGGTGAGGGTCAGTCCGACCATCGCCAGCGCTGCGGGGAGCACCAGTGCCTTTGTGGCGAACTTGCTGGAAGGAAGAGCAGGCATCGCGGAAGCCCTTTCGCTTGTATACGGAGTTGTATTCGCGATTGCAGACAGTAAAGGGCAAGTATTGCGTTGATATGTTCCGCGGTGACGAGTTCGTTGCACGGATTACGCGGGTGTAAACAACCGGCCGTCGATCGAAATGACAAGCAGGGTTGACATGCGGTGACAAGTTCGCTTGACTTTTACCTATGAGAGACGCGGCGAAGACCACCGACGCGCTGAAGATCAACTCGGTGCGCGAGCACCGCAAAGCGGCGCGGCTCACCCAGGCCGAGCTGGGCAAGATCTGCGGAGTCAGCAGGCAGAGCATCGTGTCGGTCGAGGGCGGCGATTACGCCCCGAGCGTCTACCTCGCGATCAAGCTGGCAAAAGCACTGGGAACGACCGTCGAAACACTCTTCGAAACGGAGTAGAGATGAGCACCTTCACAGCGGCGATGCAGTACATCGGCGATCTGGACGACGAGTTCTACGACGACGAACGTCAGCGCGATGTGTGGAACGAGGCCTCGGCCATAGGGTTTCAGCTGTTCGTCTGGACTCTGCTGATCGCCGGATCCGTTCTCCCATGGGTGGCAGGCGTGACAGGCAGTTGGATCACGCTCGGCGTGCTGGCCGTGTTCTTCACGGTGTCGTCGATGGTTCTGATGTACGCGAAGGCCCGAGGCCTCGACATGTACACCTCCCAATCACTGGCTCGCCCACGGATCTACCTGTGCACCGGCGTGTACCTGATCGCGGCGTTCGGCGCGATGATCACCCTGGCTTCCGAATACCTGAGCGCAGGAGGTGCAGCCGTGTTCGTCGGTATGGCCATCGGAGCGTGCGTCGGCGTCGGGTGCGGGGTGCACGGCCTCGTTCGCAAGCGTCGACTCGACCGCGAGGCCGAAGCTGCTGCCGAAGCAACCGAGCTGCAGGAACTGACGAAGGAGCAGATATGAATGCGTTCGTGAAAGCACTCCGATTCGTCGGCGATCTGGACGACGAGTTCTACGACGACGAACGACAGCGTGATGTGTGGAACGAAGCGTCGGCCATAGGGTTTCAGCTCTTCCAGTGGGCCTCGCTCGTCTCTGCCGCGGTGTTGCCGTGGGTGGCAGGCACCACCGGGGCATGGGTCGGCCTCGGCATCCTCGTCACCCTCACCGTGATCAACGTCCTGACCATCGGTTACTCGGCGGCGCGGAAGGTCAACCTGTACACCGCGTCCAAGATCAACCGGGTGCGCGGACTCGTCGTCGCGGTGGTGCTGGTCATCGGATACGTCGGGGCGTTGATCAGGGTGCAACCGGACACGTTCTCCGACGCGAGTTCCTGGGCAGGCGGTGTCGTCGGGGCCGTCGTCGGCGGTGGAGTCGTCGGGCTCGGGGTGTGGTGGATGCGTCGTCGCAACGCCCGCTTCGAAGCCGAGGCGGACCAGTGACCCGGTAGCTAGGGTCGAGTGCATGAACGCACAGCAGATCGCCGACGGTACCTGGGCTCACCTGTGGACGCCTGGAGGCTGGGGTCAGACGAACACCGGCCTGATCGTCGACGACGGTGCGGCGTCGATGGTGATCGACACCGTCTGGGACACGGGCAGGGCCGACGCCATCGCATCCGAAAATCGCTCTCTCACACGACGATCACCGGTCACCGACGTGGTCAACACGCACTCGGACGGCGACCATTGGTGGGGCAACGACACGGTTCCGTCGGACGCCAGAATCATCACGAGCGCAGCGTCGTTGCATGCGATGAAGGAGGAGACGCCCCCGTCGGGCGTGCACCTGTTCGCGTCGTTGGGGGCACTGGCGGGCCGGTTGCCCGGGCCGGTCGGAGCAACCGGGACTTACATGGACCGTGTGCGGGGCGGGGCGACCTTTCCCCGTACCTCGCCGCGGCTACCGAATCACACATTCGACGTGACGGAACGGATCGACGTCGGAACCAGAGCCGTACAACTCAGATATCTGGGGCCCGCGCACACGGCGGGAGACCTGATCGCCCACGTGCCCGACGTCGGTGTGGTGTTCAGCGGTGACCTACTGTTCATCGGTTCGACGCCCATCCTGTGGCACGGACCCTTGTCCAACTGGATCGATGCACTCGATCATCTACTGGCGCTCGACGCCGCCGTGTACGTGCCCGGTCACGGACCACTGTGCGGTGCCGACGAGATCCGCGCGGTCCGCGAGTACTGGACCTGGGTCGACGACGCCGGCCGCCGACACTTCGACGCCGGTGTCGAGTATGCGTACGCGGCACGAAACATGATGCAGTCGAGGGACTTTCAGCCGTATCAGGCGTGGGGCTCGCCCGAACGGCTCGTGCTCACCATGTCCACCCTCTACCGACTGTGGAAGGGTGAGCCTGCAGCCCCGCCGACCCTGCTGCGCCGCGCACGAGCGTTCGCCGACGCAGGGGCGCTGCTGCGGACAATGGAATCACGCTGAGTCCAACACTGTGCACGCCGCACCGACGCGGCAATCATCGTCCGAGTGACTCCTGCTCCAGTATTTCAGCGCTACCGCAATCCGGACCTACGCGAGCTCGCGCACCGGAACGAGACGCTGGAGGTGCTGCTCTCCCATCGCTCGGTGCGCAGTTTCACCTCGGACCCGATCGACACCGCCACCATCGAGACCATCGTCGCAGCAGCACAGTCCGCGCCGACGTCGTCCAACCTGCAGGCCTGGAGCGTCGTCGCCGTCCGTGATCCGGAACGCAAGGCCCGGATCGCGACGCTGGCAGGTGACCAAGCCTTCATCGCCCAAGCTCCGGTGTTCCTGGTGTTTCTCGCCGACCTGGGCCGTGTCCGGCGCCTGGCCGAACGCCGGGGTGTGCCGTCGGAGGGTGCCGACTACCTGGACTCGACGCTCCTGGGTGCGATCGACGCAGCATTGGCCGCGCAGAACGCCGTCGTCGCCGCGGAGTCACTCGGTTGGGGGACGGTGTACGTGGGAGCCGTCCGCAACGCGCCCGAAGAGATCTCCGACGAGCTCGACCTGCCTCCCGCGGCGTTCCCGGTGTTCGGGCTGTCCGTCGGCCGCTCCGCTGTCGCCACCGACGGCACCGGTCCCGGTATCAAGCCTCGACTGCCGCTGGCGTCGGTTCTCCATCACGACGTCTACGACGCCGAGACGGCCGACTCCGGCATCGACGTCTACGACGAACGACTGGGGGAGTACAACCGCGAACAGGGGCGCACGACGGCATGGACCACCGCCGTGCTCGCGCGGCTGCGCGACGCGACATCGCTGAAAGGGCGCGACACCATTCGGGATTCACTCTCCGCCCGAGGCTTGCTCTCCAAATAACAGAAAGACATTCGACGTGCGATTTCAGATTCTGGACATCATCTTCAACCCACCGCACCCGGTGACCGGGGAGGTCGTCCATCCGTCGGACAGGCTGGGTCGCGTCGTCGAAACGGCAGTTCTCGCCGAAGAACTCGGCTTCGATTCCTTCTCCGTCGGAGAACGTCACGCCGGGGACGTCCTGTCCTCGTCGCCGGCGGTGATTCTCGGGGCCATCGCCCACGCGACCGACCGGATCCTGCTGTCGACCGGAGTATCCGTCGTCGCCGTCCTCGATCCGATCCGTGTCGCCGAGGACTTCGCGACGATCGATCAACTCAGCCGCGGACGATTCGAACCCGTCATCGGTAAAGGCAACGAAGCACTGCAGTACCCACTGTTCGGCCTCGACATCTCCAAGCAGTACGAGTACCTCACCGAGAACTACGAACTGCTCCGGCGGCTCGTTCGTGAAGAGCACGTCGACTGGAACGGGACGCACCGGCACCCACTCGTCGACGCGACCACCCTTCCACGGCCGTTCGACGGGCCGTTTCGAATCTGGCACGGATCCGCGACGTCGGTGGAGGCGGTGGACCTGGCCGCGAAGTGGGGAGATCCCATCGTCACCGCCAACGCACTGCAGCCGCGAGAGAACTACAAGGTTCTCATCGATCGATACCGGGAGCAGTACCTCGCACACGGCCACGACCCGGAGAAGCTCTACGTCGGATCGGGTTCCGGCGGGCTGTTCCTCGCCGACACCACCGAACAGGCAACCGACGAGTTCCGGCCGATCTACGAAGGGTTCGTGGCCCAGCAGGACAAGCGGCTGGAGCGTAGCCTGCGGAGTGACCTCGGTGGCAAGCACGACCCGGCCGCGAAGGGGAAGGTGACGAGTTTCCGGACCATCGAGGATGCCGTCGAGCGCGGCCCGGCACTAATGGGATCCCCGGACAGGGTTGCGGAGAAGATTCTCGACTACCACAACAGTTACGGGCACGATCTGCAGTCTGTGTCGGTGAATCATGTGCTGGACTTCGAGCAGCAGAAGGACACGCTTCGCCGCTTCGCGGAGGAAGTGATCCCTCTGGTGAAGAAGGAACTGTCCACGACACTGTGGAGTCCGTTCGACGCCGACCGAGCCAAGGGCTTCACCGCCTCCTGACCCGCTGCGAGTGCGGCGACGCCGCTCAGCGAACGAGGTAGGGAGACACAGAACTACGATGCTCGTCGATGTCCAGGTCCTTGCCCAGGGGAGGGAAGGCGCGTTGAGGGCAGTTCGCCCGCTCGCAGACACGGCAACCCGCTCCGATGGGCGTGGCCACCGACGATCCGTGTAGATCCAACCCGTCCGCGTAGACCAATCGGCTCGCATGGCGGAGTTCGCACCCGAGACCGATGGCGAAGGTCTTGCCCGGTTGGCCGTACCGCGCCGCGCGGCGCTCGACGGTCCGAGCGATCCACAGATAACTGCGCCCGTCGGGCATCTCCGCGATCTGAGTCATGATCTTGCCCGGGTAGGCGAACGTCTCGTACACGTTCCAGAGCGGGCACGTTCCGCCGCTCGACGAGAAGTGAAAGCCTGTCGCCGACTGCCGTTTCGACATGTTCCCGGCGCGGTCGACCCGGACGAAGGAGAACGGAACTCCGCGGAGCTTCGGCCGCTGCAGCGTCGACAAGCGATGGCATATCGTCTCGAAGCTCACCGAGAAGAAGGCCGACAATCGTTCCACGTCGTAGCGGAAATCCTCGGCGATGTCGTGGAACTGGTGATACGGCAGAACGGTCGCGGCGGCGAAGTAGTTGGCGAACCCCAGCTTCGCGAGCTTCTTGGACGCCTCGGACGTGAAACCGCCCTCCTCGACCATCTGCTCGAGCAGGTCCGCGCACTCCAGGTAGGCCAATTCTGCCGCGAACTTGAACACCCGCTGCCCGCCGGACAGGTGGGGCGAGATCTCCAGCAGCCGAGTCTTCGGGTCGAACCGGTGCAGAACGTTCTCGCCCAGATCGATCCGATTGACGATCTGCACCTCGTGCACCGTGCGTAGGCGTTTGGCGATCTCGTTACCGACGTCGGCCCGGTGGAAGCGGATCCGCGACGTCAATTCCTCTGCCGCTGTGTCCAATTCGTGGAGATAGTTCTGCCGCTGATAGAAGTAGTCACGTACCTCCTCGTGCGGCTTGCTGATCGACCCGCTGCCACTACCGTCGGCGAACCGCTCCTCGGTCGCCGCGGCGAGCTGAGCGGTGGTGTTGCGATACCGACGATGCATGTTGACCATCGCTCGTGCCAACTGCGGATGGGAGGACACCATCTGCGCGATCTCGTGTGCGTCGGCGACGATGCCCATGTCCTGATCCAGCGCGACTTCGCGCAACTCGGCCACCAGCCTGGTGTCGTCCTCGGACGAGAAGAACGACGTGTCGACGCCGAACACCTCGGAAATTCGCAGCAGGACCGGGACGGTGAGAGGCCGCACGTCGTGTTCGATCTGGTTCAGGTAGCTCGCGGAGATCTCGAGCTGTCCGGCAAGTGCGACCTGACTCATCTTGCGTTCCGTGCGTAGTTGGCGCAGGCGCACGCCGACGAACGTCTTGGGCATGCGCTCAGGTTACGCCTGCGAAGAAATGCGTTAACAGGCTTTGCCTGCAGTGCACGAACAAATTCGCGGTGGTCCGTGGATCACAATTCGGGGCCTGAGCGGAACAACCGGGCGCCGGGAGGCGTATACCGATAGGTGTTGTTTCGCATAAGTAATTAAGAGGGAGGCCCATCATGTCCGACAATTTTCGTGAACTCGTCCGCGACGCCGTCGTGCTCGTGGCAGGCATCGTTTTGGTGGCCTCGACCATCTGGCTTCCGGTCGACGGTGACACCGGCGTATCCGGAGCCATTCTGATTCTCGGTCTGCTGTCCGCAGGCACCGCGCTGTGGGCGATGTCCGCGGCGTCGCGGTCGAGTCATTGGGCGCATGTCGTACTCGGAGCGGCTCTCGCTGTGTCGCCGGTAGTGCTCGCGTTCCCGGCGGGACTCGTCACGGCAGATCTGTTCGCGCTCGTCGGCGGCGTCGTCATTGCGGCAATGGGTGTTCTCGGCGTAGCAACCGGCCGGAGTGACATCCGGCCGAGCGTGCTCCTGGCGTCGTCCCCCGGACGTGTGCGGGTGCGTAGCTGACGCTGTTCACTTCTCGACCGAAAGCAGCCCCGGCACGATGCCGGGGCTGCTTTCTGCGTACGGGACCGAGCGACTGTGTGTGATACTGGTCACAGCTGCTGTCATCTGGCTCGATTCAGACGATTTCATGAAAACAGTACGTTTGTCCGGTTGGAACGGTCGGACGGTTTTCGTAAATTGCGTTCATGAACTGCGCTTTCGTCCTACTGGCGAGTAGCAAAGCTCTCCGATCGGGCGGTGGCGATCCAGCGTCGATCTTCGCAAAGTTAGCAAGGGTTGATTGAAACCTAACCAAGATTGGCACTTGTAACAGGTGGACGGCCCTTTTTGGGTGTGCCACTCTGTGGAAGAACACCCGCACGGCCTGGCAACGATGTGAAGAATTCGAGCACCGAGTCGGCCGTATCGCACATCCGATAGAGACTGGAGCTGAGATGTCGACCACCGGCACCCCGAAAACTACAGAAGAAATCCAGAAGGATTGGGACACCAACCCTCGCTGGAAGGGCGTGACGCGCAACTACACCGCCGAGCAGGTTTCCAAGCTGCAAGGCTCCGTCGTCGAGGAAGCAACCCTTGCTCGCCGCGGCTCCGAAATTCTTTGGGACCTCGTCAACAACGAGGACTACATCAACTCGCTCGGCGCACTGACCGGCAACCAGGCCGTTCAGCAGGTCCGCGCAGGCCTCAAGGCCATCTACCTCTCCGGTTGGCAGGTCGCAGGCGACGCCAACCTGTCCGGACACACCTACCCCGACCAGAGCCTGTACCCGGCCAACTCGGTGCCGCAGGTCGTTCGTCGCATCAACAACGCACTGCTGCGCGCCGACGAGATCGCCCGCGTCGAGGGTGACACGTCGGTCGACAACTGGCTCGCTCCGATCGTCGCCGACGGCGAAGCCGGCTTCGGTGGTGCCCTCAACGTGTACGAGCTGCAGAAGGCCATGATCGCGGCCGGCGTCGCCGGATCGCACTGGGAGGACCAGCTCGCCTCGGAGAAGAAGTGCGGCCACCTCGGTGGCAAGGTGCTCATCCCGACCCAGCAGCACATCCGCACGCTGACCTCGGCGCGTCTTGCTGCCGACGTCGCGGACGTTCCGACCGTCGTCATCGCCCGCACCGACGCCGAGGCCGCCACGCTTCTGACGTCCGACGTCGACGAGCGCGACCAGCCGTTCCTCGACGGCACCCGCACAGCAGAAGGCTTCTACGGCATCAAGAACGGTGTCGAGCCCTGCATCGCGCGCGCCAAGGCTTACGCGCCGTACGCAGACCTCATCTGGATGGAGACCGGCGTGCCGGACCTCGAGGTCGCCAAGCACTTCTCGGAGTCGGTTCGCTCGGAGTTCCCGGACCAGCTCCTGGCGTACAACTGCTCGCCGTCCTTCAACTGGAAGCAGCACCTGGACGACGCGACCATCGCGAAGTTCCAGCGTGAGCTCGGAGCGATGGGCTTCAAGTTCCAGTTCATCACCCTCGCGGGCTTCCACTCGCTCAACTACGGCATGTTCGACCTGGCACACGGCTATGCCCGCGAAGGCATGACCGCGTTCGTCGACCTGCAGGAGCGCGAGTTCAAGGCTGCAGCAGAGCGTGGCTTCACCGCCATCAAGCACCAGCGTGAGGTCGGCGCAGGCTACTTCGACTCCATCGCCACCACGGTCGACCCCAACACCTCGACCGCAGCGCTGAAGGGCTCCACCGAAGAGGGCCAGTTCCACTGAGCTAGTCCGCCTCCCCGGATAGTCAGCGCACCAGTCAGGCGGTCCCAGCGTTTCGCTGCGGGCCGCCTGATCTGTATCGCCCGGGTTCTGGGGGTACCCGGTCAGAGTTACCCCACCTCGCCTACAGCTGTTGTCGTGTATGCATCGAAGGAGTCCGCCGTGACGGTCGAGAGGGTGGGGATTGTCGGCGCCGGCCAGATGGGGGCCGGGATAGCAGAAGTCTGCGCCCGGGCGCACCTCGACGTTCTGGTCTACGAGCACACTCGCGAGCTGACGACCGTAGGACGCACACGCGTCCTACGGTCGTTGGACCGCGGCGTCAGCAGCGGCAAGATCACCGAACGCGAACGCGAACAGGCAGCGTGCACACTGCGCTTCACGACCGATCTCGACGACTTCGCGGATCGGGAACTCGTCGTGGAAGCCGTCACCGAGGACGAGGACATCAAGTCCGACATCTTCGCTCGTCTGGACGCAGTGGTGACGGACCCCGGCGCAGTCCTCGCGTCGAACACGTCGTCGATCCCGATCATGAAACTCGGTGTCGCGACGGCCTCGCCCGACCGAGTCGTCGGGCTGCACTTCTTCAATCCGGTGCCGGTTCTCCCTCTCGTGGAGCTGGTCACCACCGTGAAAACCAGTGACGCAGTGGCCGAACGCGCCGAGAAATTCGCCGGCGACGTACTCGGCAAGCAGGTCGTCCGCTCGGCGGACAGATCCGGGTTCGTGGTCAATGCGCTGCTCATTCCTTACCTGCTCTCCGCTGTTCGGATGGTCGAGTCCGGGTTCGCCACCAAGGAAGACATCGACAAGGCGACGGTGCTCGGTCTCGCGCATCCGATGGGGCCGCTCGCGCTCGCAGATCTGATCGGACTCGACACGGTCAAGTCCATCGCGGATTCCATGTACGCCGAATTCGGCGAACCACTCTTCGCCGCCCCGCCGCTGCTTCTTCGTATGGTCGAATCGGGTTCGACCGGTAAACGCACAGGCGCAGGGTTCTATCGCTACGAGAACGGCCGGGTAGTGAAAGAGCCCTCGTGAGCGAATGTAGGTGTCGGGACACATTTCCACTCACGACCGCGATAACTTGGTGGTGCGCACACGGCGCGTCCGACGACGTTAGGGGAGAGCGAATGAGCAAGTCGAAGAAGTCCGGTGGAGTGCTGCCGAAGGCGTTCGGTATCGGACTGGCCGCGACGGGCGCAGCTCACTTCGTAGTTCCCGAGGCATTCGAGCCCATCACCAAGCGGCCGTTCCCGAAGGACACCCGCGACTGGATCACGCGCAACGGCGCAACGGAACTGGTCGTCGGAGCCGCCATTGCGTACCCGAAGACACGCAAGATCGGTCTGGTCGGCCTCGGTGCGTACGTCGGTTGGCTCGGGTACAACATCGCTCGCAACAGCTGAAGCCCGGACGAGAATGTAGCGAACGCCTCCCGCCGAACGGGAATTCCCTGCTCGCAGTGCTTTCACCTGGCTAAACATGCCTCGGCCGTTTGCCAAGCTACTGATGCGTAGGTAGCAATGTAGTCATGACTTCAGCTACCGCGTACACAGCGACAGCCCCCGATGCACCGCTCGAGAAGGTGACGATCGATCGTCGCGAGCTCGGACCGAAAGACGTCCTCATCGAGGTCAAGTTCGCCGGCATCTGTCACTCCGACATTCACACCGCCCGCAACGAATGGGGCGGCACCACGTACCCGGTGGTCCCGGGCCACGAAATCGCAGGCATCGTTGCCGAGGTCGGCTCCGGCGTCACCAAGCACAAGGTCGGCGACCGCGTCGGTGTCGGCTGTTTCGTCGACTCGTGCGGCGAATGCGACGCCTGCCTGGCAGGCGAGGAGCAGTACTGCTTCAAGGGCGTCACCCAGACCTACAACTCCAAGCAGGCAGACGGGTCGATCACCCAGGGCGGTTACTCGACGCACATCGTCGTGACCGAGGGCTTCGTGCTGTCGATCCCCGAGGGCATCGAACTCGACGTAGCCGCACCGCTGCTGTGCGCCGGCATCACGCTGTACTCGCCGCTCAAGCACTGGGGTGCAGGCCCGGGCAAGAAGGTCGCCATCATCGGGATGGGCGGACTCGGCCACGTCGGCGTCAAGATCGCCCACGCCCTCGGAGCCGAGGTCACCGTGCTGAGCCAGACTCTGAGCAAGGAAGAGGACGGCAAGCGCCTCGGAGCCGATCACTACTACGCGACCTCCGACAAGGAGACGTTCAAGAAGCTGCGCGGCGAATTCGACCTGATCATCAACACCGTCTCCGCCGAAATCGACATGGACAAGCACATGTCGCTGCTCGCGATCAACGGCTCGCTCGTCATCCTCGGACTGCCGTCGGAGCCGATCGAGGTTCGTGGATTCACGCTCGCCGCGAACCGTCGTAGCCTCGCAGGCTCGATGGTCGGCGGTATCGCGCAAACTCAGGAAATGCTCGACTTCTGCGCGGAACACCACATCGGCGCCGAGATCGAAACCATCCCGGCCGACAAGATCAACGAAGCCTACGAGCGCGTCCTGAAGAGCGACGTTCGGTACCGCTTCGTCATCGACGCCGACACCTTCTGATCCATTCCTGTGGGCGGCAGGTAGCGACGGGCGCTACCTGCCGCCCACAGGCGTAACGTCGAAGTCGGGTCGGAAGATGTTCTCCGCAAGGAAAGGACACTTTCATGAAGACTTCGTCCAGCCGTCACGGCAAGATGGCCGCTGCCGGGCACAGTTCTGCCGGCCATGCACTGGTCGACGCCCATCCCGGCGCCGCGCGGTATGCACTGATCACGGTCGGTTTGCTCGCGCTCGTGCTGTTCGCACTGTCGGCCTTCAACGGTCTCGGCACCGTCGCCGTCATCGCAGGTTGTGTGTGCGTCGTCGCGATGGCGTCGGCGATGGGTCTCGTCGGCGGAACAGGGCACCCCGACTCCTGACCCAGTCGGACTCCTGACCCGGTCGGAGAAGTCCGTCGCTAGCTGTCCGCGAGACGCTGTTTCTCCACCTCGACGTCGAAATCGGCTTTCGGCCAATCGAGGTCGAGCTTCTGCAGTGCGTCGATCAGCAGCTCGGTCACCGCCAAGCGTGCGTACCATTTGCGGTCGGCCTGAATGACGTGCCACGGTGCGTAGTCCGTGTTGGTCCTGTCGATGACACGCTGGTACGCGGTGCGGTACTGCGGCAGGAATCCGCGTTCGGTGACGTCTCCCGGGTTGTACTTCCAGTGCTTGTCCGGCCGATCCAACCTCTCCTGCAACCTGCTTCGCTGCTCTTCCGGAGAAACGAACAGCGCGACCTTCACGATGTGCGTGCCGCCGTCGACCAACTCTTTCTCGAACGCGTTGATCTCGTCGAACCGCGGTTCCCAGACCTGACGCGGAACAAGGTCGTGCACGGCGACTACCAGCACGTCCTCGTAGTGCGAGCGGTCGAAAACCCCGATCCGTCCACCGCGGGGCAGGGCGTTTCGGATGCGCCACAGGTAGTGATGCTGCTTCTCCTCCTGCGTCGGAACTCCGAACGACGCCAGGTCGACGCCCTGCGGGTCGACCATTCCGATGACATGGCGCACCATGCCGCCTTTGCCTGCGGTGTCCATGCCCTGAAGTACCAGCAGGATCGAGCGCAGATCACCGGACCGGCCGTTGGCGTACAGCTTCTCCTGCAACGCAGAGAGCACCTCGCCGCGCTCCGCGAGCAGCGCCTGCCCGTCGGTCTTGGTGCCTTCGAAACCCGGTGTCAGTGAGCAATCCAGGTCCGCGACGGACGTCTCGTCGGTCGCGCGGAGGATCTCGGCCGCAGGGGTCGACCACAGGTTGCCGCTTTTCTTCGAATGCTTTGCCATGATTGGACCCTAGTAGCAGTGTGAACCCTTCTCCGCCGAGAACCGAGATCGCGTCGCGCTGCGCGGCTAATCTGGAGGCATGGCTCCGAAACTGGCAACCGCTGAATCCGTCGCACGTGAACAACTCCTCGACTTCATCCGCCCACGTCATCATTCGACGCTCATCACGCACAAACGCGATGGTGGCCTACAGGTTTCACCGGTGACATCCGGCGTCGACTCCGAGGGTCGCATCGTCATCGCGTCGTACCCCGAACGTGCCAAGGTGGCCAACATCAGGCGGAACTCCGCCGTCACCGTCTGCGTTCATTCCGACGAATGGAACGACGCCTACGTCCAGATCGACGGAACCGCTGAAATCCTCGACGTGCCGGACGCCGTCGAACCGCTCGTCGAGTACTTTCGCAGCATCGCCGGGGAGCATTCCGATTGGGACGAGTACCGCGAGGCAATGCTGAAGCAGGGAAAGTCGTTGATACGCATCACGATCGAATCCTGGGGTCCCGTCGCCGAAGGTGGCTTCCCGCCCGGGAGAATGTGACAAGCCCACCCGGGAGAATGTGACAAGCCCGCCGGGAAGAATGTGACGGCTCAGCAGTTGCTGGGTGCGGGGCCGCCGGTGAAGCGGTCGTCGACCCAGGTTTCGACGAGGGTGCCGGGGTCGACGTCGTGGCCTTGTCCTTCGAGGCGGACGGCGAGCAGGGTGTCGCCGAGGCTGCAGGCTCGTTCGAGCGCGGCTTCGGTCCAGGCGGGTTTCACCACGGTGTCCTCGGAGCCGTAGACGGCGAGGATCGGTGCGGGTGACGCTGTGCGTGGTAGCGAGTAGTCCTGCATGCGGCGCGTGAGTTGTTCTGCGGCTGCGGGAGTCGACGCGGTGGTGTCGCCCGGCTGGACGTCGGCGGCTGCGGCGGCTTGTGCCTCGCTGCTCGCGGTGCTGCATCCGACGAGGTCGTCGAGGTTGCCGGCGAGGGCTCCGTGCAGGTGGTCGGCGGGGTCGATGGACGGGTCGACGCGGGCGGCACCCTCGACGATCAGTGGGTACACCGCCCGCTGGCCATCTGCTTCGCCCGACGTTCCCGAGCTCTGGGCTTCGATGATTCCGGGCGAGATATCCAGCGCGGGAGACAGGACTGCGGCGCCGCGCAGGTCGAGACCGTCTCCGTACACGCCGTCCAATTCGTTTGCCGCCCACGCTGCTTGGCCACCCTGTGACCAGCCGACGGCGACCCACCGAGTCGACAGGCGCGGGTCGAGGTTGCGGGCGGCGCGGACGGAGTCGATCACGTCGAAGCCCGCGGTACGCGGTTCCAGATACGGGTGTGCCGGCGAGTCGACGGTGCTGCTCAAGCCCTGGTAGTCCGTGTACGCGACGGCGTATCCGCGTTCGAGGAAGCGCGACACCACATCGGCGTCTCCGGCGAGGTCTCGCTTCTCGGACGGGGCGCACCCGGGGGAAATCCCGACGGTTCCGTGCGCGTACGCCACGATGGGCCGTCCGCCGATGGGGACGGGGCCGTCGGGGACGAACACTGCTCCGCTCACCTGGGTCGGGCTACCGTCCACGCCGGATGCGGAGTTGTACACGACAGTCGCCGCGGTGGTGCCGGCCGGAAACAGTGCTGGATCGAACGGCGTCGTCGTGGAACTCGACACGACGGTGCCGCGCGCGGCGACGGTCTCGGCCGTGGCGGTGGGGATGCTCGTCGAATATGCGGGCGGCTGGGCGGGTGAGTGTGCGGGCGGCTGGGCGGACGTGGAGCTGCACGCCGCCGTGAGTGCTGCGCATACGGCGATCACCGCCGCGCCTCCCGCCGGACCTGCTGTCGGTTTCGCCGGCAGGAACCGGGGAGCGCGAGAACCGAACACGCGTCGATCCAACCACGGTCGGCAGTGCGGAACCAAAGTGGTTTCGATGACAACGACGAGCGGCCCCGCTCCACTGTCGTGGGGCGAGGCCGCGGGAGCGTCGTTCGTCAGCCCTTCAGTGGAGCTGCGAACAGCGGCACAGCATTCTCGAGCGCGTACCGAGTACCTGCAACGGATGCGGCCGAGAAGGCGTTGCTGAGGTCGAGGTCACCGAGGACCACCAGACGGCCGTCGCGGGCGACAGGCAGACCCTGGATCGACGGGTCGTTCGCGATGGCGTCGGCGGTCTCGCCGATGGGGAACATCACCGTCAGGTCCGCGTCGAGCTGTGCTGCGTTCTCGGCGGACAGGTCGATGGCGAACTTCCCGTCCGACGCCTGGGCCTGGATCTCCGGCTTGTTGACGAAGCCGAGCCGCTTCATGAACTCGACGCGAGTGTCTCCGTCGACGTAGGCACCCAACTGCCCGCTGTACAGCGTGCCGACGACGACGTTCTTGCCGTCGAACTCTGGGTTGGCCGACGTTGCGGCGTCGAAGGCGGCGTTGGTCTCGTCGATGAGCGCCTGGCCTTCTGCTTCCTTGCCGAGGGCCTCGGCGACCAGTTCGGTCTGACCGTCCCACGTGGTGCTGTACGCGATCTCGGTGCCGACGGGTGCCCCGACGGTCGGCGCGAGCTCGGACAACTTGTCGTACGTGGCTTGATCGTTGGTGCTCCGAGTCCACAGAATGAGGTCGGGGTCGAGTGCGGCCACGGACTCGACGTCCACCTCGTAGGTGCCCAGGATCGTGGGTGGAGTGTCGTAGGACTCCTCGACCCACGGGCCGAGTCCGTCGCCGCCGACCGCGAGCCAGTCACTGGCTCCCACGGGCTGCACTCCGAGAGCGAGCGCGGTCTCGGCGTCGGACCAACCGAGGGCCACCACACGTTGTGGGTTCTCGGGCACGGTGACGTCACCGAAGATGGTGGAGACGGTGGCACCTTCGGCGTCCGTGCCCGACGAGTCGGAACTACTGCAGGCGGTCATCGTGAGGGCCGCGACCGCGGCGACCGCGGGGGCGAGTAGAGCAAGGCGGGATGTGCGCATAGGCAACGCTAACCTACGGTCTCCGATTTCGAGAACTGTTCCACCAGAGCAGCACAGAAGGCGGGGAGATCATCCGGGTTACGGCTCGAGATCAGATTTCCGTCGACCACGACTTCCTCGTCCACGACGGTCGCGCCCGCATTCCGAAGATCGGTGCGGATACTCGGGAACGACGTCAAGGTGCGGCCCCGAAGAACGTCGGCCTCCGCGAGGGTCCACGGACCGTGGCAGATGACGGCAACGGGTTTGCCCGAGGACACGAATCGGCGGACGAACTCCACCGCGTCGGAGTCGGTCCTCAACTTGTCCGGGTTGGTGGTCCCGCCGGGCAGGATCAACGCGTCGAAATCCTCGGGAGACACGTCGGCGACGACTGCGTCGACCTCGAAGGTGTTGGAGGCGTCGACGTCACCGGTCATCGCCTGAATGTCCCCATGAGTCAGCGAGATCAATGTCGTTGTGCCACCGGCGGATCGGACCGCATCGCGGGGTTGGACCAGTTCTACTTCTTCGACGCCGTCGGTAGCGAGAATGGCCACCGTGCGTCCTGTCAACGAAGGGCTCATGGTGGCAGGGTGACCGCGGAACCAGCGTTTCAAACCGAGCGCTGGTCCTCCTGGTCCTTCGGGGTGACGAGAGGATGCGGCTGCGCGTTGAACTTCGAGGGAGAACCGTCCGCCATCGCGACGCCGTGGATTCCGCCCCACGTCATCATGCTGAGGTAGTCGATGAGGTCTTCCATCGACATCGACTTGTTCGAAATCCACCAGTGGGTGGCGAGTTGCACGGCCCCGACGATTGCGAACGCGAACGGCACCGAACCGCCGGAATCCATTTCGCGCTGGCGTAGACGCTCGCCCAGAACCGTCGCCAACAGCTCGGCGATCATGCGCTCCGACTCGGCGACGACGTCTCGGTTACTGCCCGCGTTGTTCGCCATCACGTACAGGTAGACCTCGGGATCGGTGGCAACCGTCTCCACGTACGCGGCGATGACCGCCCGGGTGAGGTGGTACTCGTCCAATTCCTCCGAGATCGCGAAATAGATCCTCGGCGCAAGCGTCGTCTCCACGTACCGCGTCATCGTCGCGTTGGTCAGGTCCGCCTTGTCGGTGAAGTACCGGTACAGCACGGTCTTCGAGATACCGATCTCCGACGCAATCTCGTCCATTCCGATCTCGCGCCCACGCAGACGGATCGCAGCGAGGGTGCCGTCGACCAACTCTTCCCGGCGTGCGATCTTGTGGTCGCGCCAGCGCCGCTTGCGGCCGTCCGGTTTCTCCGCCTTGGTGGCCTCGGTCTTGCCGGTTGCTGTGTCCTTGGCTGCTGCTTCGGTATCTTCTTTGTCCGCTGATGTTGCGTTTCTCGCCACGTGTGCCCGCCGTATCCCATCGCCTTCGTATGAAGATCAGCTTAGGCGTCCGTGCCGACAGAGGTATGCCATGGTGCGGCTCACGTTTGCCGCGCCGGTGCGCGGGCACAATGGCGCTGTGGAACTGATGAATATGGACGACGTGACCAAACGTCGTGATCTGCGCAAGATGAAGGTCGTAGCGACCGGATTCCTGGCGTTCGCGACCGTGGTCTATCTGATCTGCCGTTGGCAGGAATCCCGCGGTGCGGGGGAGTGGGTCGGGTACGTGCGCGCCGCGTCCGAGGCAGGCATGGTCGGTGCGCTCGCGGACTGGTTCGCGGTGACTGCGTTGTTCAAGCATCCGCTCGGCATTCCGATCCCGCACACCGCGATCATCAGGAAGAAGAAGGATCAGCTCGGGTCCTCGCTAGGGTCGTTCGTGGGGAACAACTTCCTCGCGCCCGACGTCGTGTCGGAGAAAGTACGGTCCGCCCAGATCCCGCTGCGGCTCGGAACGTGGCTGGCCGAGCCCCGCAATGCCGAACGCGTCGCAGCAGAATCCGCGACCGTCCTGCACGGTGCTGTCGAAGTCCTCAAGGACGAGGACATCACGCAGATCATCGACAGCACCATCGTCAAACGCCTCGGCGATCCGCAGTGGGGCCCGCCGATCGGACGAGTTCTCGACGAGCTGATCAAGGAGAACCGCCAGCTACCGCTCATCGACATGTTGGCCGAGCGCGCACACCAGTGGGCCCTCGGTAGCGAGGAGACCATCGAGCGCGTCGTGTCCCGTGACTCACCGACATGGTCGCCGAAGTTCGTCGACGCCCTGCTCGGCGAGAAGATCTACAAGGAACTCGTCGAGTTCACCTGGAAAGTTCGGTCGAACCCGCAGCACGAGCTGCGCCTCGCCGCCAACAAGTTCCTCGTCGACTATGCCCACGATCTGCAGAACGACCCCGCGACCATCGAGAAGGCGGAGTCACTCAAAGCGCAGATCATGGGCCGCGAGGAGATCACCGGGCTCGCCGCGGCAACGTGGAAGGTGGCCAAGCGGCTCATCACCGAATCCGTCGACGACCCGTCGAGCACACTGCGACGCAAGGTCAGCGAGAACGTTGCGAGCTGGGGCGCCAGAATCCGGGACGACGAGGAACTGCGAGCCAAAGTCGACGGATGGCTGCTCGGCGGGGCCCGGTACGTGGCGTCGAACTACGCGGACGAGATCACGACGATCATCACCGACACCGTCGCACGATGGGACGCCGACGAGGCGAGCCGCAAGATCGAACTACAGGTCGGTCGCGATCTGCAGTTCATTCGAATCAACGGCACCGTGGTCGGGTCCATTGCGGGCCTGGTCATCTACACGTTGTCGCACCTGCTGTTCGGCTGACGGAAACAGCTGCTAGCAAAGTGCTTGCAATAGTTAGCACCCTTGGGTAGCCTCGGACGAGTACACCGAAGACCACAAGTTCGAGACACACGAATCGAGTGGTGACCATGACCCCCAGCAGTGAAGATCCGATCGACAGTCAGATCGACAACCAGGGGATAGTCGCGAAGGTGTCCGAGGCGACGGACGTCGTGGCCGAAGCGAGCGACCTCGTCGCAAGCGTCGTCACAACCGCGGCGTCGGACATCGGTAGTTACATCCGTAGCCAACGCGAGGCAGCCCAGGTATCCATGCGGCAACTCGCGTCGAGGGCGGGGGTGAGCAATCCGTATCTCAGCCAGATCGAGCGCGGGTTGCGCAAGCCGTCCGCCGAGGTGCTCACGCAGATCGCCAAGGGTCTGCGTGTGTCATCGGAAGCTTTGTACGTACGGGCCGGGTTCTTGGAAGAACGACCACACGGTCCAGTCCGGGACGCGTTGCTCGGCGACACGGAGATCACCGAACGGCAGAAACACGTGCTGATCGAGATCTACGACTCCTTCCGTCGAGAGAACGACCAGAAGAGCGCAGCCGGACCAGATCCGACAACCGACACCGAAACACCCTTACAGGAGTCTTCCCATGACTGATCCCAAGAACTTCGACAACGTCAAGACCCCCCTCTACGCCGCAGTCGGCGCAGGCGATGCCGTCGTTCAGGCCGTCGCCGACGTCGTATCCCAGGTACGCAGCCGCGCGGAGACTCGCGGCAGCGAGGTCACCGATCGCGTCGACACGGCACGGGCACGGATCGCAGACCTGTCCGAGGACGTCACCGAGGGAGTCGAGTCCCTCCGTGAGCGCCTGGCGAACCTCCCCGCCGAGCTGCCCGACGAAATCGCCGATCTCCGTGAGCGTTTCACCCCGGAAGAGCTGCGCAAGGTCGCCGAGGCGTACCTGAAGGTCGCGTCCGATCTCTACACCTCGCTCGCCGAGCGCGGCGAAGAGACCGTCGAGCGGATTCGCCGCACCCCTGCCGTCGAAGAAGGACTCGAGCGCGCCAATTCCGCCGCCAACGACGTCGTCGACCTGACCGAGCAGGCGCTCGGCACCGTCGCATCGCAAACCCGCGCCGTCGGTGAGCGCGCTGCCGCACTCGCAGGCATCGCGTCGGACAAGGTCCGGGACACCGCCGACGACATCTCCGATTCGGCCGAGGAACTGGCCGAGGGCATCGACGAGGCAGGCGAAGGCGCCAAGGAAGCCGCAACCGACGCATCGCAGAAGGTGAGCGGTGTGGCAGGCAAGGTCGAGTCCAAGACTCGTGGCACGTCGGGCGCCCCGATCAAGAAGGCCGCGCCCGCCAAGAAGGCGACGCCGGCAACCGCAGCGAAGAAGGCACCGGCCAAGAAGGCTCCGGCCAAGAAGACCACCAGCTGATCGTCCGAACGGTATTCGACCCCTGCGCCGAACGGTGCAGGGGTCGAATTGCCCAGTTCGAGTGGTTAGTATGGGCCATGTGCCAGCCGTAGACAGCCTCACCGGACTGATCCTTCTCGTCCTGCGCTTCATCGCGCTGGCGGGCGCCGCTTACGCGGTGTTCCACGCAGTAAGGCAGCGGCCTGACGCTTTCACCGCGGTGGACAAGCTGACCAAGCCCGTGTGGCTGGGAATCCTCGTTGTTGCGTTGTTGGTCATCTTCGCGTTCGGAATCAACTTCATCGGGCTGATCGGCATCGTCGCGGTCTGCGTCTACCTGGTCGACGTCCGACCGAAGGTCGACAGCATTCAGCGCGGCGGCTCGCGCTGGTAGATCCTCGCTCGTCGATCCCGCGAGGCGTGGGCCTATCTTCTAGGGATGATGGAGTACCGGGTCGACGATCTGGCGCGTCGCGCAGGGGTGAGCGTTCGTAACGTCCGTGTCTACCAGGACCGCGGACTGCTTCCGCCGCCGCGAAAAGAAGGACGAACCGGCTGGTACAGCGAGTCCCACCTTGCTCGGCTGGAGCTGATCAGTCGGATGCTGGACCGCGGCTACACATTTGCGACCATCAGTGAACTGCTGATCGCAGCGCAATCGGGGCTCCGTATCGAGGATGTTCTGACCACCGACGACATCGACGACACCGCTCGCCGGCAACGGGAATCGACACATCTGAGCCGCGAGGACATCACACGAAGATTTGCCCGGGGCATCACCGACGGCGAGCTCGACCGGGGAGTTGCCCTGGGCGTATTGGCCGAAAGCTCGGACGGCTACCGCGTCGACCAGCCGGATCTGCTCGACGCCGCGACACTGCTCCACGATGCGGGAACCTCGGTCGGTCGGATCCTCGACGAGACCGAAGCGGTGCAGAAGGACCTCGACGATGTCGCCGCAAGGTTTGTGTCGTTGATCACAGACAAATTCGTCGGCGAGGGCAAGGATCCGTTCGACACCGACGCGCTGACCGTAGGGCAACTGGCAACGCTGATCGACAGTCTTCGACCGTTGACGCATCGCGTGGTCGGGGCGTTGTTCAGGGAAGCAATGGAACACCGAATCACGTTGACGATGGAAGAGATAGTCGCGCAGTTCAGCGCGACAGGCGGTACTGCGTCGGAAGGCGGCGCGCTGTCGCAGACAGGGGAGGCTTGAAGTGGTTACACGCAAGGCAGTCGAGGCAGCGATTCTCGGAGTCGGAGGTCTCGCGGCAGTGGCCGGCATCGGCGCCCTCGTCCGTAGGAACCGCCACGCGAACAGCTTCGTTCGTGCGGCGGACAGTCGACCCGACGAACTGCTACACCGTCCGACACACGTTCCTCGTACCGTCCCCGTCGTCACCGACGACGGCGCGCAGCTGCACGTGCAGATCTACGGTGACCCCGACGCACAGCCGATCGTGTTCAGCCACGGTTGGACGTGCTCGGTGGACTACTGGACACCGCAGATCAACGCCTTCGCGGACAACTACAAAGTCATCGTCTACGACCAGCGTGGCCACGGACGCAGCGACGTCGGCACCAGGCCGCTCGGCCCCGACGTTCTCGCCGACGACCTCGCGGACGTTCTCGCCGCAACCGTCGACGAATCCGACAAAGCAGTACTGGTCGGCCACAGCATGGGCGGAATGTCGGTCATGGCCTGGGCGGGACGGTACCCCGAGCAGGTCGACCGTCTGGTGAGCGCAGTCCTGCTCGCCTCGACCGCCACCGACAGCCTGGTCCGTGAGACCACGGTGATCCCGCTCCCTCAGCGATTCCCGCGCGTGCCCGTGCCCGTCGGGCGGGTGGTCCTCAAGTCCGCGGTCCCGCTACGACCGTCGTCGGTCACCCGCCACGCCATCAAGTACGTGTCGATGGCGCCGGGATCGACGCCTGCCGAGGTCGCGTTCTGCGAGAAGATCGTGCTCGAGTGTGCGCCGCGAACTCGCGGAATCTGGGGCGCTGCACTGACCGATCTCGACATCCACGAGGCGCTGAAGAACCTCAACGTGCCGACGACCGTGCTCGTGGGAACCGCGGATCGCCTCACTCCTCCCGTGCACGCGCGCAAACTGGCCGAAGCACTCGAGGCCCACGACCACCTCAGCGCCCTCGTCGAAATCCCCGGCATCGGCCACATGAGTTCGGTCGAGGCCATCGACGAGTTCAACGCCGAAGTGGCGCGCCTACGCAACTTGTGACGCCCGCGTAGAGCTAGCTGAAGACCACTGTCTTGCGGCCGTGCACCAGGACACGGTCCTCCAGATGCCACCGGAGGCCACGGGAGAGAACGAGCTTCTCGATGTCGCGGCCCTGACGCACCATGTCGGTGACCTCGTCGGAGTGGTCGACGCGGATGACGTCCTGTTCGATGATCGGGCCCGCGTCCAACTCGGCCGTCACGTAATGGCACGTCGCCCCGATCAGCTTCACGCCACGGGCGAACGCTTGGTGGTACGGCCGTGCGCCGACGAACGACGGCAGGAAGCTGTGGTGGATGTTCAGCGCACGGCCCGCCCAGTGCTCGCACAGCTCCTCCGGCAGCACCTGCATGAACCGCGCGAGAACGACGGCGTGGGGATCGTAGGAATCGACCAGTTCGCGAACCCGATCGAACGCCGGGCCGCGTTCGGCCGGGTCCTTCGCGAACTCGACGTGGTGGAACGTGATTCCGTGCGCTTTCGCCACCGGTTCCAGCGACTTGTGATTACCGATCACGGCCGAGATCTCGGCAGGTAGCTCGCCTCCCGCCGCGCGGCCCAGCAGATCGTGCAGGCAATGCGCTTCCTTGCTGACGAGAAGTACGACGCGCTTACGCTCGCCGGAATCCTGGAGCGTCCACTCCGTCTCGGGGCCGATGTCGTCGGCGACTTCCTGGAATCGTGCGCGCAGATCCTCGATGCTCATGTTCACCGACGACGCTCGGACGGCCTGGCGCGTGAAGAACCAGCCCGTGTCCGGATCGGCGTGATACGCGGCTTCGACGATCCAGCCGCCGACGTCCGCGAGGAACGTGGAAATCCTGGCAACGATGCCGGTGGTGTCGGGGCACCCGAGGGACAGAACGTAGCGACGGTCGTCGGCTACAGCAGCGGAACTCATGCCTCGATTCTCTCAGGCGGCCCTGACGCCGGTTGCGACCAGTGTGGTGGCGTCGACGAAATCGATACCGCGCTCGGTCAGCAGCTCGCCGAACTCTCGTCGGATCGCGAGTGTGGTGGACTCGTCGAAGTTGCTCAACGCACCACGAAAGCCGCTGCCCAACACGAAGTTCCACACGAACTCCTCGGTGGCGGGAACGTGATTGGACAGTTCCTGAACCTGTACGTCGCTGCACCCCTCGGACTGCAGCCACTCGGCCAAGGAGTCCGCTGTCTCCACCCGTCGGATGGGGTTGGTGTCGTAGTTGCTCCTCGACCGAGGACCGTTGTGCGCGACGTCCGGCGCGTAGCGGGCAACGACGTCGAAGAACGCGTTACCGAACGCCTCCACTGCTCCCTTGCGCCACACGGTGACGCCGACACGGCCGCCAGGTCGAACCAAGCGAACCAACCGCGCGAACGAGATGTCCATGTCCGGAAGAAAGAAGATGCCGTAGGAACAGGACAATGCGTCGTACCCGTCCGGAACGGAACTCGGTGTCTCCCACACGGTGGCGTCGGCGCACACGAAGTCGATGTTGCGCAGCGCGACCGCCGTGGCCTTCACTCGCCCGATCTCGAGGAGGTCGTCGGCGAGATCGATGGCGTGGACGATGCCGTCCGGACCCACTGCCTGCGCTGCCGGCAGCGCCGACGCGCCCGTACCCGCGCAGACGTCGAGCACCGACTCCCCGGCCGTCAGTCCGAGCGCGAACGCCAACGACTGGCCCGCCGGACCCCAGACGAGCGGGGTGACGGAGTCGAAATCGGAACTCGTGAAATTGAAAGTGCCTGCAACGCTCATGACCGATGAGTTTATGTCGTTCAGGGGCTGTGGTTGGGTGGTCTCATGTCTCTTTCACGCGGAGCCCTCGCCCGGATGGTCGACCACACCCTGCTCAAGCCCGAAGCCACGCCCGAGGACGTGACCGCACTCATCGCCGAAGGGCTCGAACTCGGTGTCCTCGCAGTGTGTGTGTCGCCCTCGATGCTGCCGATCGAGGCCGACGGACTCGTCGTCGCCGCAGTCGCGGGATTTCCATCGGGCAAACATCATTCGCTCGTCAAGGGAGCGGAAGCGCGGCTCGCCGTCGACCAAGGTGCGCAGGAAATCGACATGGTCATCGACGTCGGAGCGGCTGTCGCCGGTGACTACAACGCTGTTCTGTCGGACATCCTGACTGTCCGCGAAGCGATCGGACCGACGGCTGTGCTCAAGGTGATCATCGAATCGGCAGCCCTGTCCGACGACGCGATCGTCGAAACCTGCCGCGTCGCGGAGAAAGCCGGAGCGAACTTCGTCAAGACCTCCACCGGCTTCCATCCGGCAGGCGGCGCCAGCGTCGAAGCAGTGCGGTTGATGGCGGAGACCGTCGGCGGACGACTCGGCGTCAAGGCCAGCGGCGGCATCCGTACGACGGACGCCGCCCTGGCGATGATCGACGCGGGCGCAACCCGATTGGGTCTCTCGGGTACGCGCGCCGTTCTGGCAGGAGTGGAGCCTGCGGAATGACCAGGTAGCAGGTGTGTAGGGGCCAGTTTCCGCTAAGCGAGCATTCCGCAGCCTTCGGGGGCCTCGACTGTCTGACCCTGTTGGGCGGCGGGAATCGAGTACTGCCCGCCCTGCAGGTTCAGTGCGATGCCGCTGTCGGTGACGGTCAACGACGTCGGCGTCATGTCCAGCGGGTACTGCTGGAGGCTGTCGGAGAGGACCCCGACGATGCTGTCGACGAGATCGGTCGGGATGCCGAGGCCGAGGATCGATGCGTCGACGGTCTGGACGTCGACGCGGTCACCGGTGACGGTGGGCTTCACCGTCAACTGCGCGAGGCCGCCCACGGCGAAGGACAGCGTGCCCGCCGCGGCGTCCGACGTGACACCCGAGACGAGGGCACCGATGCCCTGGGACTGCAGGGTGCGGGCGATCCCGTCGGTCGACCACGAGATGTCGGCGCTGGAGCTGCCGATGGTCCCGTTGCTGTCCGCGGTCTGCGCGAGGTCGACGTCCTCCACCTCGGCGTGGACGGTCATGCCCTCGGCGGGGCCGAAGCGGGCATCGTTCGAATCGAGCGTGACCGAAGAAACCTGCTTGTCGACGAGCGAGATCAGAATGGGCTTCCATCCGAGACCGACGTCGACCTGGCTGCCGATCTCGGACTCCAGTTGGCCGGCGAGGCACGACTTGATCTGCTGCCGGAAATACAGTTCCCCGCCGAGCAACGCCGCGACGAGAACGAGTACGACGAGCACCGCGATCATGGGAGCTTTGCTTCGTGTCATTCGCCGCAGTCTTCCCGATGATTCTGAAAGTCCTCTGTGAAATACGGATACAAGCGTGGGAAACAGAGATACAAGCGTGGGAAAGATGGATCGACACGGGAGTAGTGCCGATTCTTTGTGATGTGCAACACAGATTGTCGTACGCTGGGGCGCATGAGCACGTTACGGCCGAGCACCGTCGAACTGCGTCGTCTGGCAGCACGCCAAGACGGATACTTCACCATCGAGCAGGCCGAGGCTCTGGGCTTCGAGGCCCCTGCAGTGGTCGCCAACATCGCCGTCGGCGACTGGACCAAAGTGGAGCGAAACCTGTGCCGGCTGACCGACTGGCCGCACAGCGACCTCGAACAGTTCGCCATGTGGTGCGCCTGGTTCGGTGGTGACGCTGTGATCTCTCACCAAAGCGCCGCCGAGCTACACGGATTCGGGCACCTGCACCCGCAGTTCGTGCACGTCTCCGCCTACACCAACCTGCGTCTGACCGACACTCGCCTCGCCGTGCACCGACTGCAGCTGTCTCCGAAGGACTTCGAGTCCACCGGCACGTTCCGGATGACCACCCCGGTTCGAACTGTCCTCGACCTCGCCGCCGGAGGAATCTCCCAGATCACCCTCGACGAAGTGGTGGGCGACGCCGTCGCCATCGGCCGCGTCGACCCGGGAACCCTGTACGACGAAGCCGTCGGCGGACCGGAACGAGTGGCCGAACGCGTCGAGCTCGCCCTCTCGTCCTGCACCTAGGTCTCGGCGGGCGCCACAGCATCCCAGGGAACGGTGATGATGTTGTCGCGTAGCCTGCGCCGCGGCGCCGTGGTGGGAAGACCCTCGGCGACCAACTGATCCAAGGCTGCCCGCCATCGCACTCGTGGGCCGAACGGTGCCAGCGGCGCCGCCGTCGACCACGCCCTGTCCGCGGCCCGCAGCACCGCATGAATGCGTTCACCCGGCACATTGCGGTGAATCAACGCCTTCGGCAGACGCTCCGCGATGTCCGACGGCGTCGCGACGGTGAACGGATCCCACGCCAACGTCAACGAGATCGGACCCTGCTGGCCGACGAGCACCCACGCGCACCGGCGGCCGAGTTCGTCGCACGTCCCGTCGACCAGGAGCCCGCCGGGTTCGAGCCTGGACAGGATGCGGGCCCAGGCGTCGGGAACAGCGTCCTCGGGGTACTGGCGCAGCACGTTGAACGCGCGCACCAGGTTCGGTCGCAGGCCGGCGAGCTCGAAGCCGCCGCGCGCGAACGTGACGTTCTCCTGTGATTCGACGACTCGCGCAGGATCGATCTCGAGGCCGGTGACCCGCAGGTCCGGCCGAACGGTACGAAGCCGGCGAGCAAGCTCGAGCGTCGTGTCCGGCCGTGCGCCGTACCCGAGGTCTACGACCAGGGGATCGGGTGCATCGGACAGCACACGGCGTACGAGTGGGTCGTGCATCAGCCACCGATCACTGCGGCGGAGGCGGTTGATGCCGGTGGTGCCGCGAGTAACGGTGCCTTCAGGAGTGGAGCCTGCGGAACGACCCGGTTGGCCAGGAGTGGAGCGTGCGGAACGACCCAGGTTGCCAGGAGTGGAGCCTGCGGAACGACCCGGTTGGCCAGGAGTGGAGCCTCTAGTTGTTCTGGGCAAGCCAGTCGGCGGTGACTTCGCCTTCGCCGCGCCAGAGGTCTCGGAGGTTGACGAGCATGAGCTGTTCCAGTTTTCCGCCGACGAAGGGAAGGAACACCTTGGCCTCGGAGGAGGTTCGCAGCGTCGAGCCTGTGTCGGTGGAGAAGAGGGAGGTGACGCCTTTGAGGCTGCCGGGGCCGGCGGGGATGGAGGCGTCGTATTTGCCTTCGGTGGTGTCCGAGTAGGGGTCGAAGTGCACGTTGCGGGTGATGACCATGTCCTTCTTCATGACCGTCTGCGCGATGTCCGGCAGTTCGGTCCTGGGAATGATGTGGTGCATCACGACGTCGATGCCTGCGTCGGAGACCTCGAAGCTCTTCAGCTCGTTGTGGGAGTACTTCTTCATCTCCTCGATGCGAGCGTCCCAGTGATCGCGGCTCGAGAGCGCCGCGTACACCTGCTCGGTGGAGTAGGTGAACCGGGCTGAGTAGTTCATTCGGCGCGCCATAACCGGAGAGGGTACCTATCCGAGGTTTTCTGCGATCCAGTTGCCCGTGAAGTCGTGCTCGTTGTCGATGAGCCCCAGTACCTGTTCGCTGATCATCGCTTCGATCTTGCTCCCGAAGAGAGGGATCTTGACCTCGGTGGTTCCGGACAGCGACATCGTCGACGACGTGTCGTCGCCTTCGAGGAGCGTGGTGCCGGAAATGGTTGCCGGAGCGCCGTCGACGGTGGCTCCGAACTTGCCCTCGGCGCGTCCGCCGCCGAGAGGACCCCACGACTCGGTGCGCTCGATGATCAGCGGGCCCTTCTTGAACGCAGTGACTGCAGCGGGCAGTTCCTCCTCGGGAACCGTCTGCGTGATGACGACGCTGATGGTTCCGTTGATCGCGGTGACGCTCACCAACTGTGCGCCCGGGCCGCCGATCTGCTCGATGCGGTCCTTCCAGTACTGCTCGGACACGAGCGCGGCGTGCACCTTGTCGACGGGTGCGGGAACGGGCGCGCTGTGCGCGATGGGGCGAGGCATAGGCGGAGGGTACCGGTGGCTCCTGACATCCGCGTCGACCGGTACCCTGGATTCCCGTGCCTACCGCAATTTCCGAGCTCACCACCATGCGACTCGGTGGCCCGGCTCGCGAGTTCGCCGTCGCGACGACGTCCGACGAGCTCGTCTCTCTCGTGCGTGACGCCGATGCGTCGGGAACCCCGGTGCTGTTGGTCGGTGGCGGATCGAACCTCGTCGTCGGGGACCAGGGTTTCGACGGTCTGGTGATCAAGGTCGAAACGTCGGGAGTGCGCGTCGACGGTGATTCCATGTGGGTCGCTGCCGGTGAGCGGTGGGACTCCGTCGTCGCCGCGTCGTTGGACGAGGGTCTTGCCGGGATCGAAACCCTGTCCGGCATCCCTGGGTTGGCCGGTGCGACGCCGGTGCAGAACGTCGGTGCGTACGGCACGGTCACGTCCGACGTGCTGGAATCGCTGACGGTGTACGACCGCGAGACAGGCGAGACCGCCGTCTGGTCGCCGGACCGCTGCGGCTTCGGATTGCACCGTCAGTCGGTGTTCAAGCATTCGATGCGATACGTCATTCTCGATACGACGATGGGCCTGCGACGGTCCGCGTCCTCCGATCCTGTCCGCTACGCCGGTCTCGCCGACCGGCTCGGCGTCGACATCGGTGACACGGTCCCTGCGCTCGAGGTGAGAGAAGCAGTACTCGATCTGCGCGGCCAGAAGGGAATGGTGCTCGACGCGGAGGACCACGACACGTGGAGCGTCGGCTCGTTCTTCCTGAACCCGGTGCTGACGGAGATTCCCGCGTCGGCATCGAGGGCGCCGCAGTATCCGGACCCGTCGGGCATCAAGATCCATGCCGCCTGGCTGATCCAGAACGCCGGCTTCGCCCACGGCTACGGCACGGAGTTCGGCAACGGAACAGTGTCGCTGTCCACCAAGCACGTGCTGGCCGTCACCAACCGCGGCGGGGCGAGGACGTCGGACGTCATGGCGTTGGCGTCGCACATCCGTGACGGAGTGGAAGCCGAGTTCGGCATCACCTTGGTGCCGGAGTGCGATCTCGTCGGCTGCTCCTTGAGTTGACTCGGTAGCGGCATCGAGTCGGTAGCAGCGCCTACCATTGATTCTTCGTAGCAAGTTAAGGAGTAGTTCGTTGCAGGTCACAAGCGTCGGGCACGCGGGGTTCCACATTCGGACCGATGCAGGCACCATCCTGTGCGACCCGTGGGTCAATCCTGCCTACTTCACGTCGTGGTTCCCGTTCCCGGACAACACGCAGTTGGACTGGGACGAGCTCGGCAAGTGCGATTACCTCTACGTCTCGCACCTGCACAAGGACCACTTCGACCCCAAGAACCTCGCCGAGCACGTGGACAAGAACACCACCGTTCTGCTGCCGGACTACCCCGTGCCGGACCTCAAGCACGAGCTCGAGAAGCTCGGCTTCCACAAGTTCTTCGAGACGACCGACTCGGTCAAGCACCGCATTTCCGGCCCCAAGGGCGATCTCGACATCATGATCATCGCCCTGCGCGCACCCGCCGACGGCCCGATCGGTGACTCCGGCCTGGTCGTCTCCGACGGAGAGACCGTCGCGTTCAACATGAACGACGCCCGGCCCGTCGACCTCGACGTGTTGACGGAGGAATTCGGGCACGTCGACGTGCACATGCTGCAGTACTCGGGCGCGATCTGGTACCCGATGGTCTACGACATGGTCGAGCGCGCCAAGAAGTCGTTCGGTGAGCAGAAGCGTCAGCGTCAGATGGATCGTGCTCGCCAGTACATCGAGCAGATCGGCGCGACCTGGGTCATTCCGTCGGCAGGCCCGCCGTGTTTCCTCGACGACGAACTCCGCTTCCTCAACGACGTGTACGAGGACCCGTCGAACATCTTCCCGGATCAGATGGTGTTCCTCGATCAGATGCGCCGCAACGGCCACGACAAGGGCCTGCTGCAGATCCCCGGCACCACGTCGACGTTCTCGGGCAGCGAGCTCGTCTCGCACGAGCACCCGATTCCCACCGAAGAAGCCGAAGCCATCTTCACCACCGGCAAGGCCCAGTACATCGAGGACTTCGCGCAGCGTCAGGCAGGCGTCATCGCCGCGGAGAAGGCAGCGTGGGCACCGGCCGAGGGCGAGCCACTGCTCGAGCCACTGCGAGAGCTGTTCGAGCCCATCATGATTCAAACGGACCAGATCTGCGACGGCATCGGGTACCCGGTGGCCCTGATGCTCGGCGCGGAAACCGTCGTACTCGATTTCCCCAAGCGCATCGTGCGTGAGCCTCTGCTCAAGGAGCGGTTCCGGTACAGCTTCACGATCTCACCGCAGCTCGTGCGGACGGCCGTGCGCGACAAGGAACCGGACTGGGTCAACTCGATCTTCCTGTCCACCAGGTTCCGCGCCCGACGCGTCGGCGGATACAACGAGTTCCTCTACACGTTCTTCAAGTGCCTCACCGACGAGCGCATCGCCTACGCCGACGGTTGGTTCGCCGAAGCGCACGACGACACCGCCACCATCGTCAAGGATGGATACGAGATCCAGCGTCGCTGTCCGCACCTGAAAGCGGACCTGTCGAAGTTCGGCATCGTCGAGGGCAACAAGCTGACCTGCAACCTGCACGGCTGGGACTGGAACCTCGATACCGGCCGGTGCCTCACGTCCAAGGGGCACGAACTCAGGTCGACGAAGCTCTGAGGTGCACGGATTGTCGAGGTGCACGGATTTGTCCAGGTGCACGGATTTGTCCAGCTGCACGGATTGTCCGAATTCCCTTGAGTATTCGGTGTGAATCTCCGCGCACCCCGGCTTTCGATGGTGGTCCATCGATTCGCCGCGAGTACGTTGGAATACGTGTATGAGCAGGTAGAACAGACAAAACGGACGCGGTTGTTGTGGCTGGTCACAGCAATCGTGGCGTTCGCGGCGCTCGTCGCGGGCTGCACCATCGGTGGCACCGATGGTTCCTCCGGGGGATCCGAGCCGACCACCGAAGCAGCTCCCGTCGCCCAAGTGACGCAGAACCCCGCCGACGGAGCCGAGGACGTCAGCCCCGTCGCGCCGATCTCCGTGGCAGTGAAGAACGGGACCCTGGCCGACGTCACTCTCACCAACCCCGACGGCAAGGTCGTCCAAGGCGCGCTGGCGCCGGACAAAGCGTCGTACTCCGTCACGGAGCCGCTGGGCTACGGCGTCTCGTACACCTGGGCGGGCAACGCCGTCGGAAGCGACGGCAAGTCCGTACCCGTCGAGGGCAGCTTCACGACGGTTACGCCGGACAGTCGCACGTCGGTGAGCACCAACATCGGCGACGGCCAGGAAGTGGGGATCGCGGCCCCGATCATCCTGCAGTTCGACTCCTCGATCGAGGACAAGGCCGCCGTCGAGAAGGCGTTGACGGTGACGACCAACCCGCCGACGCCGGGCGCGTGGGCGTGGTTCCCCGACGACAACGGCTCACGCGTCCACTGGCGCCCCACCGACTACTGGGCTCCCGGCACGACGGTGTCGGTGAAAGCGAACCTGTACGGGGTCGACTACGGCGGCGGTGCGTACGGCGCCGACGACGTGACACTCGACTTCACCATCGGTCGTAGCCAGATCGTCAAGGCGGAGGCGACGAGCCATCGCATGCAGGTCGTGCGCGACGGCCAGACCATCATGGACATTCCCGTCAGCTACGGCGAGGGAAACGAAGCGCGCAACGTCACGCGCAGCGGAGTGCACGTGGTGACCGAGAAGCACGAGGACTTCCTGATGTCGAACCCGCCGTTCTACGAGAACGTGCGCGAACGATGGGCCGTGCGGATCTCCAACAACGGTGAGTTCATCCACGCCAACCCGGAGACGACGGGTGTGCAGGGGGCGTCCAACGTCACCAACGGCTGTATCAACCTGTCGACGTCGGATGCGGAGCAGTATTTCGGTATCGCCATGTACGGCGATCCGGTGGAGGTGACGGGTACGTCCATCGATCTGTCGGCCGCCGACGGTGACCTCTACGACTGGGCGATCGACTGGCCGACGTGGGAGTCGATGTCCGCGCTGTGAGGCGCATCTTGTGTGAATGGAAATGTAGGCCAGGGCCTACATTTCCACTCGCACAGGGTTTTATTTTCTGCTGAAGCGGCCTGGGCCGGCCTGGTCACGCGGCTTGATGATGATCTGATCGAGGTTCACGTGCGACGGTCGTGATGCCACGAACCCGATGATCTCGGCGATGTCCTTGGCGACGAGCGGCGTGATGCCCTGGTAGACGGCGTCGGCCTTGTCCTCGTCTCCGTCGAAACGGACGAGCGAGAATTCGGTTTCCACGGCTCCCGGCGCGATTTCCGTGAGCCGAACCGGCTGCCCCAGCAGCTCGCCGCGCAGCGTGCGATGCAGGACGGCCTGTGCATGCTTGGCGGAGGTGTATCCCGAGCCGTTGTCGTACGCCTCGAAGGCGGCCACCGACGTGATGGTGACCACAAGTCCGTCGCCGGACTCGATGAGTTTCGGTAGCAATGCCTTGGTGATGCGCAGAGTGCCGAGCACGTTCGTCTCCCACATCCAGCGCCAGTCGTCCAGATCGGCATCGATGACGGGTGCAAGTCCCTTGGCGCCGCCCGCGTTGTTGATCAACACGTGCGCACGAGGGATCACAGCGGTGAATGCAGCTACCGAATCTTCGTCGGTGACATCGAGTTGCAGTGCGGTTCCGCCGATTTCGGATGCCAGCTTCTCGAGCCGGTCGACGCGTCGCGCACCGACGACGACGTGGTAGCCCTGCTCGGCGAGTTGGCGTGCGGTTGCCTCACCGATGCCGGAACTTGCGCCGGTGACTACGGCGATGCGGGCGTCGGACGGAATTTGTTCGGACAATGTCATGGCAGAAATTCTAGACTCCGGTCCTGCCACGGGCGGTGGGCAGCGGAAATCTTCCCCGTATTGGTGATCGGGCGGGGAAGTGCTACTTTTGCGTTCATGTCCGCCAGCCACACTCCTGCACTGCGCGTCACGTACGTGACCGCTGCTCTGGGTTCCCGGCTGCCGCTCCCTCGTGAACTGTGTTGTCGCAGCTTCTAGGCCTGTAGCTTTCTCGAGATCGCTCGTCGATTTCCGATTTCCGGCCGTATCGGCCGATCTGCAGGCTTCGTTCGCTCGACTTTCTCCTTCTCCAGCACCTGTGTCACCCACGCTTCGTGTGGGTCTACTGCCGAGGACGAACCACAGTGTCACTTGCAACTTTGCCGGTAAATTCCACCACCGTGAACCTTCGTGGTTCACGACCCACCTCCGTGTCCCGTGCAGCGGGACGGGGTCGAGTTCAGGTCGTAGCGCCCGACCTTCGCGTCGCCGACAGTCCCGCCGCGTCGGTGCTCCGCGTAGCCTCCGCCGACGGGCCGCTCTCCCGCGACATTGCCGCTCGTGCAACAGGATTGAGTATCGCGACGGTCAACCGTCAGGTCTCCGCCCTGTTGAGTGCCGGGTTGCTGCGCGAACGTGCCGATCTGACGGCCTCCGGTGCGATCGGCCGCCCCCGCGTGCCGTTCGAGGTAAACCATGAGCCCTACGCCACCATCGGAATCCACATCGGTGCCATCGTCACCGGAATCGTCGTCAGCGACCTGCGCGGTCGCATCCTGGGCGCCGTCGAGATCCCGACGCCGGGCGGTCCCGCCTCCGAAGCGTTGTCCGTGATCACCCGCAGCGCAGGCGCTTTCGCGGCGCGCTGGCACCGTAGAACGCCTCTCTGGGTGGGTGTCGCCCTCGGTGGTCGAGTCGACGGTGCGTCGGGCACGGTGGACCATCCACGTCTCGGCTGGGAGAGCGCTCAGGTCGGCGCGATCGTCGGCGGCGGCCTGGGGTTGCCCGTCTCCGTGTCCGGTCACGTCGAGGCGATGGCGGGCTCCGAACTGCTCTTGACGCCGGCACGTGCCGACAACTCGACTGCCGGCACCAGCCTGTACTTCTACGCACGCGAGACCGCGGGGATCGCGTTGACGATCGACGGCCGGGTGCACACGCCCTCCACCGGTCCGGGTTCCATCGCTCATTTGCCCACCGGTTCGAACGTACTGTGCCAGTGCGGAAACCGCGGATGCCTCGAGGCGACCGTGAGCGACCGCGCGGTGCTGGCCATCGCCGTCGAGCGTGGAGTTCTCGCGGCAGGCTCAGGCGTCGCCGCGCTGTACCAGGCCGCCCACGACGGATCGGCGGCGGCGCAGCAGATCCTCGTCGAACGTGCGAAGGTGCTCGGTCGGACGGTCGGACTTCTGCGGGATCTGTTCAACCCCGATCGGGTGGTCCTCGGCGGACAGGCTTTCACCCAGTACGCCGCGGGTATTCCGTACGTCGCCGAGGCATTCGGCCAGACGTCGACGCTGCCGCGCAAGGACATTCGAATCTCCGGCTTCGGAAACAGGGTGCAGGAGTTCGCAGCGGCCGTGGTGTCCCTCAGCTCGGTCTACTCCGATCCGCTCGCGTCGATGCGCCGGGCTGCCGCGTAACTCGCGCTGCGCGCGGCCGGGCATGATGAGGGCATGACTGGATCGGTACGCCAAGCCACGAGCCGAATCGACACCACCACGGCCGGCACGAACATCGTCTATCGAGTGAGCGGCGACGAGTCGCACCGCCCGCTCGTCCTGCTGCACGGGTGGGCGCAGTCGTCCGCGTGCTGGGGTGACCGGGTGCTGACGACGCTGGCGGAGTCGTTCCGGGTGATCGCGGTGGACCTGCGGGGCCACGGTTACTCGGACGCTCCGAGCACGGGGTACGGCGAATCGGCCAACTGGGCGGCAGACGTGCACGCAGTGCTGACCGCCGAGGGAATCGATCAGGATGCGGTTCTGCTCGGCTGGTCCTACGGCGGCCTGGTGCTCTGCGACTATCTGGCCGCGCACGGGACGGGCACGGTCGCGGGCATCGTGCTCGTCGGCGCGATCACCAGCATCGGCAGGGGGGAGGCCGGTGGTCGAGTCGGCAGCGCGATGCGCGCGGCAATCCCGGACGCGATGTCGGAGGAGCCGCGGACGGCCATCAAGGCGCTCGGTAGCTTCGGTCACGCACTGACAGGACCGATCGAGGGCGAAGCCCTGAAGGGGCCGACCGCGGGTAAAGGCGAGCAGGCTCAGGCCCTGTTCGGTGCAACGCTGTCGACGCCGCCCCGAGTGAGAGCGGCGCTGTTCGATCGGACTGTCTCGCACGACGACCTGCTCGCAGGCCTCGACGTACCCGCACTGGTCCTGCACGGCACCGCGGACACCGTCGTCGACGTCTCCGCTGGTGAGCATGCTGCGTCGCTGATTCCGGCGGCGACCGCGTCCCTCTGGGAGGGTGTCGACCACGGCCCGTTCGTCGCCGATCCCGACCGGTTTCTGGCCGAGGTGACGGCCTTCGTTCAGGGTCTGTGAACGACGGCGGCGCGGGAGAGTGCAAACTGGTGTGGTGAGTGGTCGCCAGTTGAATCGGGTTGCAGTGTTGTCGTTGCATACCTCGCCGTTGGCGCAGCCGGGCATGGGGGATGCGGGCGGGATGAACGTCTACGTGCTGCAGAGTGCCAAGGAGCTGGCGAAACGGGGCGTCGAGGTAGAGATCTTCACGCGTGCGACGTCGTCGGCGGACAAGCCACTCGAGGAGGCGGCACCGGGTGTTCTGGTGCGCAACATCGTGGCAGGGCCGTTCGAGGGACTCGACAAACAGGATCTCCCGACGCAGCTGTGCGCATTCGCGGCAGGCGTCCTTCGTGAAGAGGCGCGGCACGACGCCGGCTACTACGATCTGGTCCACTCTCACTACTGGTTGTCCGGCCAGGTCGGCTGGCTGGCCCGCGATCGCTGGGGTGTGCCGCTGGTCCACACGGCACATACTCTCGCCGCCGTCAAGAACGCGTCGTTGGCAGCGGGGGATTCTCCGGAACCGGCCGCGCGGCAGATCGGCGAGCAACAGGTGGTCGCCGAGGCGGACAGGCTGATCGCCAACACCGGTGAAGAAGCGAAGCAGCTGATCGAGATCTACCACGCGTCGCCTCGGTCGATCGACGTCGTCGCGCCCGGCGCGGACCTCGGCCGGTACCGACCCGGTGACAAAGCCGCTGCGCGAGCACAGTTCGGTATCGATCCGTCGGAAACCGTGGTCGCCTTCGTCGGCCGAATCCAGCCGCTCAAGGCCCCGGACGTGTTGCTGCGCGCGGCAGCGGAACTGCTGGCCTCTCGACCGAGCCTGCCGCTCCGGGTACTCGTGGTCGGCGGGCCGTCCGGCAGCGGACTGGACCGTCCCGACAGTTTGATCGAACTTGCGGCAGAACTGGGGATTTCGGCGAGAGTGACGTTCCTGCCGCCGCAGCCGTCCGAGAAACTCGTCCAGGTCTACCGTGCTGCCGACGTCGTGGCCGTGCCGAGCTACAACGAATCGTTCGGACTCGTCGCGATCGAAGCTCAAGCCAGCGGAACCCCGGTGATCGCAGCGGACGTCGGCGGGCTCGGGGTCGCCGTCAGGTCCGGGGAGACGGGTGTGCTCGTGCAAGGGCACCGAACCGCGGAGTGGGCGCGAGCTCTCGGCGCGATGCTCGCAGACCGAGATGGCTTGGCGCGCATGGCATCGGCGGCACCGGACCACGCCGCGAACTTCTCGTGGGAACACACCGCGGAAGGCCTGCTGGACAGTTATCGTGCAGCACAATTCCACTTCGACCGTCACGAGGCCCCGAGCGAGTTCTCGCCGCGGCGCGTACGCGGACTGTCGAAGCTACGAAGGGCGGGGGCAACGGCATGAGCGAGCTGATCGAGCTGATCGATTCGGTACTGAGCGAGCGCGAGCTCGAGTACCAACGCAAGGGGGACAACGCGTTCGTCGTCGAGCTGCCCGGTGAGCGGAAGCTGAAGACGACCACGATCCTCACCGTCGGGCACCACGGCGTGCGGATAGAGGCGTTCGTCTGCCGCAAACCGGACGAGAACTTCGAGGGTGTCTACAAATACCTGCTGCGGCGAAATCGACGGCTCTACGGAGTGCACTACACGCTCGACAAGGTAGGGGACATCTACCTCGTCGGTCGGTTGTCGACTCATGCTGTGACGGGCGAGGAAATCGACCGGATACTCGGCCAGGTGCTCGAAGCCGCCGACGGAGATTTCAATGTCCTGCTCGAACTGGGCTTCGCCGAATCCATCAAACGCGAGTGGGCCTGGCGTGTGTCCAGGGGCGAGTCGTTGGCGAACCTGAAGGCCTTCGAGCACCTGGTTACACCGCCGAAACTCGATACTTGATCGGACGTAACGGAGCGTTCGTACGCTCCGTTACATGACCAGGCCAGAGGACGCCACGCCGCCGGTACTCCAGATGTTCGGGTACGGCATGCAACACATTCTCTCGATGTTCGGCGGCGTCATCGCAGTGCCGATCATCGTCGGTGGTGCGGCGGGTCTCTCCGGCTCCGACCAGGCGTTGCTCATCTCCTGCGCTCTGTTCGTCAGCGGTATCGCGACCGTTCTGCAAACGGTCGGTGTGCCGTTCTTCGGTTCGCAACTGCCGCTCGTGCAGGGCATTTCGTTCGCCGCCGTCTCCACGATGCTGACCATCATCGTCGGCGCGGAGAGCGGCGAGGCAGGCCTGCGAACCGTCCTGGGCTCGGTGATCGTCGCCGCTCTGATCGGCCTCGCCGTCGCACCCTTCTTCTCCAAAGTGGTGAGGTTCTTTCCGCCCATCGTGACCGGATCGATCATCACGGTCATCGGCCTCTCGCTGATGCCCGTCGCGGCCCGATGGATCACCGGCCAGGAAATGGTCGGCGGCGTACCGAATCCGGAGTACCTCGACGTCGGCAACATCGGACTGGCGATGTTCACTCTGCTCGTGGTGCTGATCCTGACGAAGACCCCCACGGTGTCGCGGCTGTCGATTCTGCTCGGACTTCTCGTGGGCACGATCGCCGCGTTCGCCTTCGGGAAAGCGGATTTCGACGGTGTCGGCGACGCGGACATCGTGGCATTGCCGACGCCGTTCGCGTTCGGCAGCCCCATCTTCGCCGTCGGCGCGATCATCTCGATGACCATCGTGATCCTCGTGATCATGGTGGAGACCACCGCCGACATCCTCGCCGTCGGCGAGGTCGTGGGCACCGACGTCGACACCCGGCGCGTCGGCGACGGTCTGCGGGCGGACATGCTGTCCTCGGCGATCGCCCCGGTCTTCAACTCGTTCCCCGCCACCGCGTTCGCACAGAACGTCGGCCTCGTCGCGATGTCCGGAGTGAAGAGTCGATTCGTCGTCGCGGTGGGCGGTGGAGTGCTTGCGGTGCTGGGGCTTTCGCCGATTCTCGCCGCGATCGTCGGCGTGATTCCACTTTCCGTTCTCGGCGGCGCGGGCATCGCGCTGTTCGGTACCGTCGCGGCGAGCGGTGTTCGCACCCTCGGCAAGGTGAACTACGACAACAACAACAATCTCGTCATCGTCGCGGTGACGCTGGCGTTCGGACTGATTCCCGTTGTGGCGAGCGATTTCTGGGACGAGTTCCCGGACTGGTTCGTCACTGTGTTCCACTCCGGCATCAGCGCCGCGAGCATTGTCGCGGTGATACTCAATCTCTTCTTCAACGTATTCAGACCCGGCAAGCCCGAGGACCCCTCGATCGTCGCTGCGGGCCCCGCCGTCATGGTGCGCGACGACGAAGCCGACGTCCCGAGAGACCGTGACGGGAGCAGCGTCGACCGCAGAAAACCGAACCCGCGGGACCCGGAGGCGTAAGGCGCGAAATCATGCGGGTAACCCGGGCGAGTAGTAGCGTCCGCAATCAGACAAACTAGCCACACACCGATCGCGTGTTCACGAGACCCGCGAACACGCAGCAGCGCCACCGTGCTGCACCGAACACTGGAGGAAGTTTTGACCGTCGTTCCCCGCTCACACACCCGCAGACTGGTATTCGGGGGAGTCGCGTCGCTCGGTGCGGTCGCACTCGTCGCTGGATGTGGCTCCGCCCCCGAGGACAGTGGATCGGATTCCGGTGGCACGGCCGCGGGCGACTTCAAGCCCTGCATGGTGTCCGACGCAGGTGGCTTCGACGACAAGTCGTTCAACCAGCTCAGCTTCGAGGGCTTGACCAACGCCTCCGAAGAGCTCGGTGTCGAGCCCATCACCGTCGAATCGGCGTCGCCGACGGACTACAACCCCAACCTCAACAACCTGATCGACCAGGGATGTTCGCTGATCCTGACCGTCGGATTCGACCTCGCCGACGCCACCAAGTCCGCCGCCGAAGCGAACACCGACATCGACTTCGCGATCATCGACGATTCCAGCATCGACCTGCCGAACGTCAAACCGCTGACCTACGACGCGGCCCAGGGCGGATTCCTCGCCGGCTACGCCGCTGCGAGCTTCTCCAAGACCGGTGTCGTCGGTACCTTCGGTGGCTCGCAGCTGCCCACCGTCACCATCTTCATGGACGGATTCGCCGACGGCGTCAACTACTTCAACGAGCAGAAGAACGGCAACGTTCGCGTCATCGGCTGGGACGTCCCGGCCCAGAACGGCTCGTTCACCGGCGGTTTCGAAGCCAATGCCGTCGCCAAGAACACCGCACAGGGCCTCATCGACCAGAACGCGGACGTCATCTTCCCCGTGGGCGGACCGATCTACCAGAGCGCGGCACAGGCCATCCGTGACTCCTCGCGTCCCATCGCTCTGATCGGTGCCGACGCGGACGTCTACGTGTCCGACCCGTCCGTCGGTGACCTGCTCCTCACGTCGGTCACCAAGGGCCTGCAGACCAGTGTCGACGAAATCGTCGCCTCCTCGGGTGACGGATCGTTCGACAACGCACCCTACGTCGGCACGCTCGAGAACGACGGTGTCGGCATCGCGCCGTTCCACGACTTCGAGTCACAGGTCGACCCGGCACTGCAGGGCGAACTCGACACCATCAAGGCAGGCATCATCGACGGCTCCATCACCGTCGAGTCCCCGTCCTCGCCCAAGTGACGTGAAACTAGAATTACAGGGCATCACGAAGAGGTTCGGCTCGCTCGTCGCGAACGATTCCATCGACCTCGTCGTCGAGCCGGGGGAGATCGTCTGCCTGCTCGGTGAGAACGGGGCGGGCAAGTCGACCCTGATGAATGTTCTCAGCGGCCTGTATCGCGCCGAGGAAGGCAAGATTCTGCTCGACGGCGTCGAGCAGAATTTCGCCGGCCCGGGCGAAGCGATGACCGCCGGGATCGGCATGGTGCATCAGCACTTCATGCTGATCCCGGTGTTCACGGTCGCCGAGAACATCATTCTCGGCCACGAGACCACCAAGTCCGGCGGCAGGCTCGATCTCGACGCGGCGCGAAAGCTGGTGCGGGAGATCTCGTCGCGTTTCGGTTTCGACCTCGACCCGGACGCCAGGATCGACGAACTCCCCGTCGGCGTGCAGCAGCGCGTCGAGATCATCAAGGCGCTCAGCCGCGACGCCAAGGTGTTGGTGTTCGACGAGCCGACGGCCGTGCTGACGCCGCAGGAAACCGACGATCTCATGCGCATCATGCGTGAGCTGGCCGAATCCGGCACGGCGATCGTGTTCATCACCCACAAGCTGCGGGAGGTACGCGAGGTCGCAGATCGGATCACCGTCATCCGGCTCGGCAAGGTCGTGGGCGAGGCGGAACCGACGGCGACCAACGCCGAACTCGCCGCGATGATGGTGGGCCGCGACGTGCAGCTGACCGTGTCGAAGGAACCGGCCCAGCCCGGGGACGCAGCACTCGTCGTGAAGAACCTGACGGTCTTCGACGGATCCGGCCAGAAGGTCGTCGACGATGTCAGTCTCGAAGTCCACCGAGGTGAGATCCTCGCCGTCGCCGGTGTGCAGGGCAACGGGCAGAGCGAATTCGTCGAGGCACTGCTGGGAGCGCGTGAGCAGATCAGCGGCGAGATCGAGCTCGACGGCCGGTCACTCGTCGGCGCATCCGTGCACGACGTACTCGGCGCAGGCGTCGGCTTCGTGCCCGAGGACCGCACGGTCTACGGACTCGTCGGCGAGTTCTCGATCGCGGAGAACCTCATGCTGGACAGATCGACGGGGGAGCCGTTCGTGCGTCGCGGCGCCATCCGACGCGAATATCTGGACACGTTCGCCACCGAGAAGGTCGAGGAGTTCGACGTCCGGACGCCGGGAATCGACACACGCGTCGGGCGCCTGTCCGGCGGTAATCAGCAGAAGGTCGTGCTCGCGCGTGAGCTGAGCCGAGACCTCCGGCTGTTCGTCGCGTCGCAGCCGACACGAGGTATCGACGTCGGCTCGATCGAGTTCGTGCACAAGCGGATCGTCGCGACACGGGACTCCGGTGTGCCGGTGATCGTCGTCTCCAGCGAACTCGACGAAGTCGCGGCGCTCGCCGATCGAATTGCAGTCATGTACCGCGGGACCATCGTCGGCATCGTGCCCGCCGACACGTCCCGCGAAGTTCTAGGTGTGATGATGGGTGGAGAGAAGCATGGCTGAAACGCCTGCACCGTCGCGGTCCCATGTGGTTCTGCGGCAGATATTCACCGGAAGCGCGATCATTTCCGTGCTCGCCGTGTTCATGGCGGTGATCGTCGGAGCAGTGCTGATCGCCGTCACCGACGATCAGGTGCAGGAGACCGCCGGGTACTTCTTCTCCCGGCCGTCGGACATGCTGGTGGCGGTCTGGGACGCAGTGTCGGGGGCGTACTCGTCACTGTTCCAGGGGTCGGTGTACAACTTCCGGCGACCCGGATTCGAGAACGGCATCCGGCCGCTCATGGAGACACTGACCTTCGCGACGCCGTTGATCGTCGCCGGTCTCGGTGTGGCACTTGCCTTCCGAGTCGGGATGTTCAACATCGGTGGCCGCGGCCAGATGCTCATCGCGGCGGCATGTGCCGGGTGGGTCGGGTTCTCGCTACAGCTTCCAGCGGGGATTCACCTGATCCTGGCGATCCTCGCGGGTGTCGTCGGCGGCGCGGTGTGGGGCGGTATCGCCGGAGTGCTGAAGGCGCGCACCGGTGCCCACGAAGTGATCGTCACGATCATGCTCAACTACGTCGCGTTCTACCTCGTCGCATACCTGTTGCGCACACCGGGCGCACTCCAGGCTCCCGGCCAGAACAACCCCAAGACCGCCGCGATGGAATCGACGGCGGTCTTCCCCAAATTGTTCGGTGACCGCTACTCGCTGCATCTGGGTTTCGTCCTCGTCGTCGTGGTGACCGTCGCGGTCTGGTGGCTTCTCGAACGGTCGTCGTTGGGGTTCCGCCTCCGGGCCGTCGGCGAGAACCCGCATGCGTCGAGGATCGCCGGCATCGACGTCAACCGCATGTATCTGTACGCGATGGTGATGTCCGGAGCACTGGTCGGCTTGGCAGGTGTCGCACAGGTTCTGGGGACGGTCACCACCGGCTTCGGCGCGGACATCGACGCCGGCATCGGCTTCGACGCCATCACCGTGGCATTGCTCGGTCGGTCCAAACCGTGGGGAGTGTTCTTCGCCGGCATACTGTTCGGCGCCTTCAAGGCCGGCGGATTCGCGATGCAGGCGGCCGAGGGCATCCCCATCGACATCGTTCTCGTCGTGCAATCGGTCATCGTTCTGTTCATCGCGGCGCCTCCGCTGGTGCGAGCTGTCTTCCGATTACCGCCACCGGGAGCCGAGACCGCGGCTCGCGCCGACACCGCGAAGGTGGGAGCACTGTGACCACCCTCGACACTGCGCCGGAAGTACTGACGCCGAAGCGAAGCTGGAAGGTACCGGGCGTCCTCGGTGCAGCGACTCTGCTCGGGCTGATCCTGTTCGTCCTGCGCGGCAAATCAGGTACGACCACCTTCGGCCTCGCCAGCGAGAACGACTTCTTCGCGCTCCCGGCAGTGGGAGTCCCGACCGGGGCGACCGGAATTCTCGTCGTCGTGGCGTTGGCTGCGATTCTCGCGTTCGCCGTGTGGAACGTACTGCGCCACAAGACAACACCGTTGTGGGTCCTCGCAGTCTTCGCAGTGCTGTTCGTGATCGGGTTCCTGACGTGGGCCGCCGCAGGCGCGACGGTGCCCGTACCCGGCCTGCTCATCGGGGCCGTCGCGCTCAGCACGCCACTGATCTTCGGCGCGATGGGCGGCGTCATCTCCGAACGCGTCGGCGTCGTCAACATCGCCATCGAAGGCCAGCTTCTGTCCGGCGCCTTCGTCAGCGCCGTCGTCGCGTCGATCACCGGATCCGCCTACGTGGCCCTACTCGCCGCACTGCTCGCCGGAGCGTTGACCGCGGCACTGCTCGCGATGTTCTCCATCAAGTACTTCGTCAACCAGGTCATCGTCGGCGTCGTGCTGAACGTTCTGGTCGTGGGACTGACGAGCTTTTTGTACTCGGTGGTGCTGACGAAGAACCCCGAGACCCTCAACTCGCCGCCGCGGTTCGGGCGCATCGAGATTCCACTGCTGTCCCAGATCCCCGTGATCGGTCCGGTGTTGTTCCGCCAGACCCTGATCGTCTACATGATGTACGTCGTCGTCGCGCTGGTGTGGTTCGGTCTGTTCCACACCAAGTGGGGTCTGCGCCTGCGCGCCGTCGGTGAACATCCTCAGGCGGCCGACACCGTCGGTATCGATGTCGCGCGCACCCGGTTCTGGAACGTCTGCCTCGCCGGAGCCATCGCCGGCCTCGGCGGCGCCTACTTCACGCTCGGATCGGTGGGCGCATTCGGCAAGGAAATGACCGCCGGTGCCGGCTACATCGCGTTGGCTGCAGTCATTTTCGGCCGTTGGGACCCGATACGCGCAACTCTGGCTGCCTTGCTGTTCGGCTTCGCGTCGAACTTGCAGAACGTGCTCGGCATCATCGGGTCACCCGTGCCCAGCGAGTTCATGCTGATGCTGCCCTACGTGGTGACGATCTTCGCCGTTGCCGGTCTCGTCGGGCACGTTCGTGGACCCGCGGCCGCAGGTAAGCCCTATGTGAAGTCCTGACTCCCGAGTAGGGTGCCTGCGTCACTGTGACCACGTTCACTGTAGGATTTCGGACATCTTGCCGATGCGTGTTCGAAGGAGAGTCATGAGCTTCAACAGCCCCTTTCCGGACGTGGAGATCCCGAATCTCAGTGTCTACGACTATCTGTTCGGGTCCATCTCGGACGCCGACCTGGAAAAGCCGGCACTGATCGACGGCGCCTCCGGTGACGTCACCACGTACCAGGCTCTGATCGGTCAGATCAACGGCATCGCAGGCGCGCTCGCCGCACGCGGTCTCGAGGTGGGCGACGTCGTCGGCCTGCATTCGCCCAACGTGCCCGCGTTCGCCGCGGTCCTCCACGGCATCCTGCGCGCAGGCGGAACCGCGACCACGATCAACGCGCTGTACACCGCCGAGGACATCGCCAAGCAGCTCACCGGGTCCGGCGCGAAGTTCCTGTTCACCGTCTCGCCGCTGTACCCGCAGGCCAAGGCCGCCGCGGAGAAGGTCGGTATCGACGACGACCACGTCATCGTTCTCGACGGCGCCGAAGGCCACCCGAATCTGCGGGATCTGCTGACCCAGGGCGCACCCGCGCCCGACGTGACGTTCGACCCCGCCACCCAGGTCGCCGTGCTGCCGTATTCGTCCGGGACGACGGGTGTGCCCAAGGGCGTCATCCTCACACACCGCAACCTCGTCGCCAACGTCGCGCAGATGGAACCCCGCGTCGGCATCGACACCGACGACGCGATCCTCGCACTGCTGCCGTTCTTCCACATCTACGGCCTCACAGTGCTTCTCAACATCGCACTGAAATTGCGTGCACGACTGGTCACCATGCCCAAGTTCGACCTCGTCGAGTTCCTGCGCATCATCCAGGACAACAAGCTGACCTACCTCTTCATCGCGCCCCCCGTCGCCGTTGCACTCGCCAAGCATCCCTTGGTGGACCAGTACGACCTCTCCAGCGTGCACACCATCTTCTCCGGCGCCGCCCCGCTCGACGAAGAGCTCGGCAAGGCCGTCGCAGCCCGGTTGAACACGCGCATCCGTCAGGGTTACGGAATGAGCGAACTCAGCCCGGTCAGCCACGCCATCCCGTTCGACCGCGACGACATGCCGCTCAGCTCCGTCGGCCTCCCGCTGGCCAACACCGTCAACAAGCTCGTCGACCCCGAGACCCTTGAGGAAATCGACATTCCGGCAGAAGGACGGTCCAAGCCGGGCGAACTGTGGGTGAAGGGGCCGAACGTCATGGCCGGCTACCTCAACAACCCGACCGCTACCGCCGAGACCCTCGACGACGACGGCTACCTGCACACTGGTGACATCGCAGTCGTCGACTCCGAGGGCGTCGTCTACATCGTGGACAGGCTCAAAGAACTCATCAAGTACAAGGGCTACCAGGTTCCGCCCGCCGAGCTCGAAGCTCTGCTGCTCACCCACCCCGAGATCGCCGACGCCGCCGTCATCGGCGTACTCGACGACGAGGGCGAGGAAGTGCCGAAGGCCTTCGTCGTACTGCAGGCGAACGCGTCGATCGACGAGGACGGTGTCATCGCCTTCGTCTCCGAACGTGTGTCCCCGCACAAGAAGGTCCGCAAGGTCCAGTTCATCGACACGGTCCCGAAGTCCGCCGCGGGCAAGATCCTGCGCAAGGACCTGAGGGCTGCAGAAGCAGCACAGTAAGGACCCTCCGGGAGTGGTGTGACAATCACGTGCTCAGCAGTCGGATTCCCGCCTGCGTCGGACGGAATTGTCACACCACACCCGGTAGTTCGGGTAGTAAAGAAGTATGGACGTCACAGTCGACATCGCTCAGGGCACGGTTCGCGGTCAACAGAGCGGACCGGTCACTTCCTTTCTCGGAATTCCCTACGCCGAAGCGCCGTTCGGTGCACGCAGGTTCCAGGCACCCAGCGCGCCGCCGTCGTGGAGTGGTGTCCGAGATGCCGTGACGTTCGGCGCCACGGCCCCCAAGATCGGATACCGACCGCCCGTCAGTGAAATACTCACCGAGCCAGTGGTTCCCGGTGAGGAATGCCTGAACGTGAACGTGTGGACACCCGACGTGTCCGCGTCGGGACTGCCGGTGTTCGTCTGGATTCACGGCGGTGCATTCGTCAACGGAAGCAACGCCGTGCCCATCTACGACGGCTCGGCGTTCGCGCGGGACGGCATCGTCGTCGTCACCGTCAACTACCGTCTCGGCGCCGACGGATTCGCGCGAATCGACGGAGCGCCTGCCAACCGAGGCATGCTGGACCAGGTCGCCGCACTGAGGTGGGTGCGTGACAACATCGCTGCCTTCGGCGGAGACCCGAACGCGGTGACCGTTGCCGGTGAATCGGCAGGGGCGATGAGCGTCGGGACCCTGATGTCGATGCCGTCGGCGGACGGGCTGTTCCGGCGCGCGATACTGCAGAGCGGCGCGGGATACCACGTCATCACCGAGGCTACGGCCACGAAAGTAGCCGAGGCGCTTGCCGATTCGCTGGGCGTGCAACCGAATGTGGACGGTTTCGGGTCCGTGCCGGTGGAGGCGTTCGTCGACGCTCAGCGAGAGCTCGGCGACCGCGTCACGGCCGAGGCGCCGACGGGAGCGTGGGGTGAACTGGCGTTCAACATGATGCCCTTCGAGCCCTACATCGACGGCGACGTCGTTCCCGACGTTCCGCACCGGAGAATCGCCGCAGGCGCGGGCTCGGAGATCGACGTTCTGATCGGCACCACCAGCGAAGAGTTCGCGTTCTTCCTGGTTCCGGCCGGTGTTGTCGGGTACGTGGACGAGGCGCGGGTCCGAGCGGCGATTGGCGCATACGGCGCCGACGTCGAGCAGGCACTCGACGTCTATCGGGCGCAGCTGCCCGAGGCGTCACCCGGCGAACTGCTCATCGCGGTGGTCACCGACTGGTTCTTCCGCATCCCCGCCGTACGGGTCGCGGAGACCCGCGGCGGAAACGCATTCGTCTACGAGTTCACGTGGCGATCCACGCTCTTCGACGGCTCCCTCGGGGCATGTCATGCCCTGGAGATACCGTTCGTGTTCGACCTGCTGGACAAGCCGGAGACAGCGCGCATCACCGGAGCGAACCCACCCCAGAAGGTGGCCGACGAGATGCACCGAGCCTGGGTCGACTTCGTGCGCGACGGTTCGCCCGGCTGGGCTCGGTACGGGGCGGATCGATCGGTGATGATGTTCGGCGACCGGACCGGAGTGGTCGACGACCCCCGTGCGTCGACGAGAGAAGTCTGGGCCGGGGTGCGCTGACGAGGTCTCGTTTCACAGGTGAGGCGTCGAAAACGGGTCTATAGTCACCACCAACCTGCGGGCTGGAGTGGCAATGGACGCTTTGGATCTTTCGAGGTGGCAGTTCGGAATCACGACTGTCTATCACTTCGTGCTGGTGCCGCTGACCATCGGTCTCGCGCCGATGGTCGCGATCATGCAGACGATGTGGATGATCACGAAGAAGGACGCCTGGTACCGGCTCACCAAGTTCTTCGGCAAGCTGTTGCTGATCAACTTCGCGCTCGGCGTCGCCACCGGCATCGTGCAGGAGTTCCAGTTCGGGATGAACTGGAGCGAGTACTCGCGGTTCGTCGGCGACGTCTTCGGGGCTCCGTTGGCGATGGAAGGTCTTGTCGCGTTCTTCCTCGAATCCACGTTCCTCGGACTGTGGATCTTCGGCTGGGAACGACTGCCTCGGGGCGTCCACCTCGCGACCATCTGGCTCGTCGCGATCGGTGTGAACGCGTCGGGATACTTCATCGTCGTCGCGAACTCGTTCATGCAGCATCCCGTCGGCGCGGAGTACAACGCCGAGTCCGGCCGGGCGCAGCTGACCTCGATCGGTGACCTGCTGTCGAACAACACTGCGCTGGTTGCCTACCCACATGTCATCGCAGGCGCATTCCTGACGGCCGGAACCTTCGTCGCCGGTATCTCCGGCTGGTGGACGGTGCGAACCATGCGTCGGGGCCGTGAACAGGACGCTCGTGAACTGTTCCGTCCGGCAGCACGTCTCGCGCTGCTGGTGATGATCGTGGCAGGCGTCGCCGTGGCGTGGACGGGGGACTCGCAAGGCAAGCTGATGTTCGTGCAACAGCCGATGAAGATGGCGTCGGCGGAATCGTTGTGCAACACCGAGACCGACCCCGACTTCTCGGTCCTGACGATCGGCACGCACAACAACTGCGACAGTGTGACATCGGTGATCGAATTACCCTTCGTGCTTCCGTTTCTCGCGGAAGGGAAGTTCTCCGGAGTGACACTGCAAGGCGTCAACCAGTTACAGGAGCAGTACGAGCAGGAATTCGGACCGGGCAATTACACGCCCAACCTCTTCGTCACGTACTGGTCGTTCCGAATGATGATCGGGCTCGCCGCCGGATCTGCCGCGCTGGCGCTCGCCGGGCTGTGGGTCACGAGGCGCGGGCGGGTGCCCGATCAGCGCTGGTACTCGTGGCTGGCGTTGATCGCCATACCCATGCCGTTCCTCGCCAACAGCGCCGGCTGGATCTTCACCGAGATGGGCCGACAACCGTGGATGGTGCACCCCAATCCGACCGGCGTGGACATGATCCGGTTGACCGTCGACCAAGGTGTATCGAACCATTCGGCTGCGACGGTGTGGATCTCGATCGTCACTTTCACCCTGCTGTACGGGGCACTGGGCGTCGTGTGGCTGAAGCTGATGATCCGATACGCGAAGGAAGGCCCCATGGATCACGACAGAACGCCGCCGGATCCCGCTGAACCGAAGCAACTCTCGTTCGAGTACTAGGAGTCGACGATGGCCGAGATGTGGTTCGTGATCGTCGCAGTACTCTTCGTCGGCTACTTTCTGCTCGAGGGCTTCGACTTCGGCGTCGGAATGCTGATGCCGATCGTCGGACGACGCACCGACATCCCGCCGGACGTTCGACGCCGGGTCGCACTGAACACCATCGGACCGGTGTGGGACGGCAACGAAGTCTGGCTGATCACCGCGGGCGGCGCCCTGTTCGCAGCCTTCCCGGACTGGTACGCAACCCTGTTCTCCGGCTTCTACCTTCCGCTGCTGCTGATCCTGGTGGCCCTGATCCTGCGGATCGTCGCGATCGAATGGCGCGCGAAGATCGACGACGACAACTGGCGCCGACGATGCGACTGGGGGATCGTCTTCGGGTCATGGGTTCCGGCCGTGCTGTGGGGCGTCGCCTTCGCCAACATCGTGCGCGGGGTCGAGATCGATGCGCAGAAGCAGGTGGTGTCCAGCCTCTTCGATCTGCTGAATCCGTACGCCCTGTTGGGCGGCGTCACCACCGCTGTGGTGTTCGCACTCCACGGCGCGGTGTTCCTCGCACTGAAATCGGCCGACGAGATCCGCGAGGACGCAGTCGCCATCGCAGCCAGGCTCGCGATACCTGCCGTGCCGATTGCCGGAGCCTTCGTACTCTGGACCCAGATCGCGTACGGCAAGGGATGGACCTGGATCCTCGTCGGCCTCGCCGCGGCAGCTCTTCTGGGTGTCGTGGTCTTCACCCGAGACGAGAAGGAAGGGCGTGCCTTCGCGCTCACGTCGATCGCCGTCGTCAGTACCGTGACACTGCTGTTCGCGTCGCTGTTCCCGAACGTCATGCCGTCGACCCTCGACCCGGCCTACAACCTGACCATCGCGAACGCGTCGTCCAGCCCGTACACGCTGACCGTGATGACCTGGGTCGCCGCCTTCATGACGCCCGTCGTGATCCTGTACCAGGCATGGACGTACTGGGTCTTCCGTCAGCGCATCTCCAGCACCGCCATCGGGCAGTCCCACGGATTGAAATGGGCGGGGCGGAGCTGACATTTGTTTCGGCAGAAGGGGTGCCAGGTAAGGACTTTCGCCCGAAATGTCCGATAAACGTGTGCAGCACAAGACAATTCGGTCTGCTTTGGCCTATCGTCGACGCCTGTGAACCAACCGACGAGTAAGTTCAGGCTCAACCCCATGCGCCCGCGTGACGCAGCAGAACCGCATCGCGCCGCGAGTCCGCTGGAGTTGTTCTTCGACCTGGTGTTCGTGGTCGCCGTCAGTATCGCGGCGGTTCAGCTGCATCACGCGTTGACCGAGAACCACGTCCTCGACGGTATTGCCAGCTACCTCATGGTGTTCTTCGCCATCTGGTGGGCATGGATGAACTTCACCTGGTTCGCGACGTCGTTCGACACCGACGATTGGCTGTATCGCGTACTGACGGTGGTGCAGATGGCGGGCGTGCTCGTGCTTGCCGCAGGAATCGAACCGGCGTTCACCGACAAGGACTTCACGATTCCGGTGCTGGGCTACGTCGTCATGCGTATCGCGATGGTGGCGCAGTGGATTCGAGCGTCGAGGGCGCCCGAGCATCGGAAGACGGCGTTGATCTACGCGTCCGGTATCACGGCCGTTCAAGTGCTGTGGGTTCTGTGGCTGCTGGTCCCGCAGAGTCCGGTGCAGATCGTTCTGTTCGTGGTGTTCGCGGCACTGGAGATCTCGATTCCCGTCGTCGCCGAGAAGTCCGGCGGCACAACGCCGTGGCACCCGCATCACATCACCGAGCGATACGGACTGTTCACGCTCATCCTTCTCGGCGAATCACTTCTCGCGTCGGCCAACGCCATCATCGAAGCTCTCCACGACGAGACCGCGCTCGCGCCACTGATCTCCATCTCGGTGCTGACCCTCGTGGTCACCGCCGGACTGTGGTGGATCTACTTCTGGCCGCCGCATCACCGTGCGATCGGTGGATTCGGCACGTCACTGACCTACGGCTACATGCACTACTTCATCTTCGCCGCGGCCGGCGCGTTCTCTGCAGGCATCGAGGTGGAGATCGACGTGCTGACCCATCACAGCGAACTCGGCGACGTCGCCGCATCGTTCACCGTGACGGTGCCCATCGCAGTGTTCGTCCTCGGCATCTGGTTCATCGCGATCAAGGACAACGCGGATCGCGTCGTCAACACCGTCGTTCCCGTCGGGGCCCTCCTGGTCCTCCTCGACCCGGTCATTCCCATCCCGATCACGCTGACGGCCGTCGTGATGGCGGTGATCGTGGCGGTGCTCGTCGTACACCGTCCTGTCGACGCGGCGCGCCACGAAACCGGGCATGAGAAACTCTCCTCATGAGTATCGGAACCTTGATTCTGCTCCGCCACGGCGAGAGTGAATGGAATGCGTCGAACCAGTTCACCGGGTGGCAGGACGTTCGCCTCACCGACAAGGGCGAAGCAGAGGGCAAGCGCGCAGGTGAGCTGCTGAAGGACGCAGGCGTGCTCCCCGACGTGCTGTACACCTCGCTGCTGCGTCGCGCGATCAGTACCGCGAACATCGCCCTCGACGCCGCGGACCGGCACTGGATCCCCGTCGTCCGTGACTGGAAACTCAACGAACGTCACTACGGCGCGCTGCAGGGACTGAACAAGGCCGAGACGAAGGACAAGTACGGCGACGAGCAGTTCATGCTGTGGCGTCGCAGCTACGACACCCCGCCGCCGCCCATCGAGGTAGGCAGCGAATTCAGCCAGGACAGCGATCCCCGATACGCAGACCTCGACAGCGTTCCACTCACCGAGTGCCTGAAGGACGTCGTCGACCGGCTCATCCCGTACTTCGAAGACGTCATCGTCGCCGAGCTGAAGGCAGGCAAGACCGTACTCGTAGCCGCGCACGGCAACTCCCTGCGCGCTCTGGTGAAGTACCTCGACGAGATCTCCGACGCCGACATCGCCGGCCTGAACATCCCGACGGGCATTCCCCTGCAGTACGACTTCGTGGACGGTGAGGGCAAGCTGGTCCCGTCGAACCCGGGCGGAACATACCTCGACCCCGAAGCCGCCGCCGCAGGAGCCGCCGCGGTCGCCAATCAGGGCGGCAAGTAAGGCCCCGGTCCGAAACAGCAGGTGAACGATCGAAGAACACTGCCGACGAGGACTATGACGACCAGGGAAATGCCTGCACCCTGCGTATGTGAGGTGTCCATCGAACGTACGATTCCGGTGTGAGTGTTGCATCGGCCGTACTGCTGGCTATCGCCACGGCCTTCGTCGGATATCTCGTCGGCGGTGTTCTGATCCCCTATCTCGCGACACGTCACTCCGAACGAGCACGCGCAACGTCGGGACTGACGATGTCGCAGGTACTGGATCTGATCATCCTGGCGTCGGAAAGCGGCATCGCAGTCGTCGACCGGTTCCACGACGTGGTCCTGTCCAACCCACGGGCCGAGGAGCTCGGTCTGGTGCGTAACCGCCTCATCGACGACCGTGCATGGGAAGCCGCGCAGAAAGTCCTCGCCGACGGCAACCCCGTCGAAGTCGACATCAGCTCCAAGGACGCCCGCACCACCACCAGCCGAGATCGCATGGCCGTGCGGTGTGTGGCTCGGATGCTGAGCAAGGAAGACCAACGCTTCGTCGTGCTGTTCGCCGACGACGATTCCGAGCAGGTCCGGATGGAAGCGACCCGTCGGGACTTCGTCGCCAACGTCTCCCACGAGCTCAAGACGCCCGTCGGCGCGATGAGTCTGCTGGCCGAGGCGTTGCTCGAGTCCGCCGACGACCCCGATTCGGTCCGCCATTTCGGTGGAAAGGTCGTGGCGGAGTCGAAGCGCCTCGGCAACATGGTGACGGAATTGATCGCACTGTCACGCCTCCAAGGCGCCGAGAAGTTGCCCGACCTCGAAGTCGTCGACGTCGACACCGTCGTCAACGAGGCCCTCGATCGGTCGAAGATCGCCGCCGAGAACGCCGGAATCACCGTCACCACCGACCATCCCAGCGGCCTCGAAGTGCTGGGGGATCAGGCATTGCTGGTGACGGCGCTCGCCAACCTGATCCAGAACGCCATCGCGTACTCGTCCGACGGATCACCCGTATCGGTGTCGAGGGCGCTCAGAAGCAGCTGCGTCGCCTTCGCGGTCACCGACCGCGGAATCGGCATCGCGAAAGAAGACCAGGAGCGGGTCTTCGAACGATTCTTCCGCGTCGACAAAGCTCGGTCGCGGGCAACAGGAGGCACAGGTCTCGGCCTGGCCATCGCCAAACACGTCGCAGCCAACCACAACGGGAGCATCTCGCTGTGGAGCAAGCTCGGCACCGGATCGACTTTCACTCTGCAGATCCCTGCCTATTTCGAAGAAGACGACCTCACGTCGTTAGAAGGAGAAGAACAGTGACCAACGTCTTGATCGTCGAGGACGAGGAATCGTTGGCCGACCCTCTGGCCTTTCTCCTGCGCAAAGAAGGATTCGAGGCCACCGTCGTCGGCGACGGACCCTCCGCACTGGCCGAGTTCGACAAGGCCGGCGCCGACATCGTGCTGCTCGACCTGATGCTGCCGGGAATGAGCGGCACCGACGTGTGCAAGCAACTGCGTGCACGGTCCGGCGTACCCGTGATCATGGTGACCGCTCGCGACAGCGAGATCGACAAGGTCGTCGGACTCGAACTGGGTGCGGACGACTATGTCACCAAACCGTATTCGGCTCGTGAACTGATCGCCCGCATCCGCGCAGTACTGCGCCGGGGCAGCGACGCAGACCTCGACGGCGCCGCGGACACCGGTGTGCTCGAGGCAGGCCCGGTTCGCATGGACGTGGAACGGCACGTCGTCCTGGTGAACTCGGAACAGATCACGTTGCCGCTCAAGGAATTCGATCTGTTGGAGTACCTGCTCCGCAACTCCGGGCGGGTCCTCACCCGCGGCCAATTGATCGACCGGGTGTGGGGCGCGGACTACGTCGGAGACACCAAGACCCTCGACGTGCACGTCAAGAGATTGCGGTCGAAGATCGAGAACGACCCTGCCAAGCCGGAGCACCTCGTGACCGTCCGGGGCCTGGGCTACAAGCTCGAAGGCTAGATCCTCGTGTGAATGGAATGTAGGCCAGAGCCTACATTTCCACTCACATAGGGGAGGGGCCTACTTGGTCCGCTGCGCCTCACGAGTCGCCGGGTGCACCGCGATGAGACCGAGGCCGCGGCGCCGCTTGCACAGCGACGCCAACTCGTCGTACGCGGGCTTGCCGAGCAGTTCGGTCAGTTCGGGCTTGTACGACTCGAACACCTGCTTGCTCCCGACGTGCGCGTCGGGTGAACCCGAGCAGTACCAGGACAGGTCGTGCCCACCCTCGCCCCATCCGCGCCGGTCGTACTCGCCGATGGTCGTCTTCAGGATCTCGGTTCCGTCGGGACGCGTCACCCAGTCCTGAGTACGGCGAATCGGCAACTGCCAGCACACATCCGGCTTGACCTCCAGCGGCTCGATGCCTTTGCGCAGTGCCATCGAGTGCAGTGCGCATCCGATACCGCCGGCGAACCCCGGACGGTTCTGGAAGATGCACGCACCCTTGTACCGACGCGTGCGCAGCGACTGCTCGTCCTCGAGATCGTCGTATTCGACGTATCCCTTCTTTCCGAGCCCCTTGTCCCTGAACTGCCAGTCCTCGGCCGTCAGCATCTTCACCGACGCGTCGAGTTTCTTCTTGTCATCGTCGTCGGACAGAAACGCCCCGTGCGAACAGCAGCCGTCGTCCGGTCGCCCGGCCACGGTTCCCTGGCAGGCAGGAGTGCCGAACACGCACGTCCAGTTGGACAGCAACCACGTCAGGTCGGCCGCGATGATGTGTTCGGAGTTGTCCGGATCGGGGAATTCCACCCACTCGCGAGGGAAATCCAGGTCCACTTCTGCAGCGAAGGTGCGCTGCTTACTACCTGCTGTCACAAGTGTCGACGGTAGACCCAGTACCGTGGTCCTGTGCGATTAGGGGTGCTCGACGTCGGAAGCAACACGGTGCATCTGTTGGTGGTGGATGCGCACCGCGGTGGTCACCCCACACCGATGAGCTCGTCGAAGGCAACGCTGCGGCTGTCCGAGAACACCGACGCCGACGGCAACATCACCCGCGAAGGCGCGGACCGGCTGGTCAACGAGGTAGGAGACTTCGCCTCGATCGCGACGAAGTCAGGGTGCGAAGAACTCATGGCCTTCGCCACGTCGGCCGTGCGTGACGCACACAACAGCGACGATGTTCTGGCACGCGTTCAGCGTGAAACCGGCGTCGTGCTGCAGACGTTGTCCGGCGTCGACGAAGCCCGTCTGACGTTCCTCGCAGTCCGCCGCTGGTACGGGTGGAGCGCCGGACGCATCCTGAACCTCGACATCGGCGGAGGATCGCTGGAACTGACATCGGGAACCGACGAGGACCCCGACGTCGCGTTCTCCCTTCAACTCGGCGCAGGCCGCTTGACCAGGGATTGGCTCGACGGTGACCCGCCGGGCAAGCGCCGCGTCGCCGTCCTCCGCGACTGGCTCGACGCCGAGCTCGCTACTCCGGCGAAGGAACTGCTGGCCGCCGGCGAACCTGATCGTTCCGTCGGAACATCGAAGACGTTCCGCTCCCTCGCCCGGCTGACCGGAGCGGCGCCGTCGGCAGCAGGTCCGCGAGTCACCCGGACGCTGACGGCGAACGGTCTCAGGCAACTCATAGCCTTCATAACGAGGATGACTGCATCCGACCGTGCAGAATTGGAAGGAGTCAGCGCCGACCGATCACCGCAATTGGTGGCCGGGGCGTTGGTAGCAGAAGCGAGTATGCGAGCACTGTCGGTCGAGCAGATCGAGATATGCCCGTGGGCGCTGAGGGAAGGTTTGATTTTGCGGAAGCTGGACACCGAAACGGACGGCGATCTGGTGGTGCGGTCGACATGAGCGAGAACAACACCGATCCGGAGGACACCGGACAGATCTCCGTTGCCGAACTACTCGCTCGCAACGGCCAGAAGTCGACGTCGTCGAGCACCGGTGGACGCCGTCGACGCGGCGTCAAGGGCGGCATCTCCGTAGCGGAACTGACCGGCGAGATTCCCGTCGTCCGCGCCGAGCCCGCTTCCGACGAGGCCCCGGTCATCGCCACGGACTCGAAGCAGATGCCTGCGCAGGCCCCGGCGCCGGTCCGCAAGCGCGAGGCCGACGAACCGGAACCCGAGTTGCTGTCCGGGTCGACGACGGCAGCCGGCGACCTGATGAACCGAGCTCACGACGAAGCCGACGAACGGCGACCGTACGGCTCGACGGCATCGCAGCGCCCGGTGCCCGCGACGGGTCGACGCACGCCCGACGAGACCTCGCGCAACACCGCGGGTAAGCAAACCACAGGATTCGTGGCCCGCCCCCGTCCGTCGCGCCCGGAGCTGTCCGCGCCTGGACCTGCGGATGCAGAACCGAAGACCGACGTCACACCCAAGCCTGCTGTGCCCTTGAAGGCGGCAGGCCCGGCAGCCCCGTCGAGCCCAGCGACGCGTGCGTTCGCTCGACGTGACGATGCAGACGAGAAAGCGCTCGCCGAGGAGGAGACGACTCAGACTCCTGACCTCGTGAAGAAGGTCGCCGCACTTGCCGACACCGAGGACGCTCCCGCCAAGGACAGCACGGCCGAGGACAGCACGGCCAAGGACAGCACTGTCGAGGACAGGGACGCCTCGGCCGAGAGCGTGGAGGAGAAGGACGAGCCGCAGCCGAGAGCCGAGAAGAAGGATGCCGCCAAACAATGGCTCGGGCTCGCGGGCCAGGGAGTGGTGGCAGTAGTCGTCGGCGCGCTGTTGTTCAAGGGATTCGAGCGGCTGTGGGACGTGCTGCCATGGGTGGCGCTCGTCCTCGCGGTTCTGGTGATCGTCGGTCTCGTCGCCGTCGTGCGGATCCTGCGCCGCACCGACGACCTGGTCAGCATGGTGATAGCCGTTGTGGTCGGCGTGTTCGTGACACTCGGTCCGTTGGCGTTTCAACTGAGTACTGGCTGACAGGCCCTCGGGTGTCGGGCGTAGCTGTCGGGTTGTCCACTGCTTCGGTGTATCCGCAGAACACCGAAGCTGCGTTTCGATACGCCGCCGAGTTGGGTTACGACGGCATCGAGCTGATGGTCTGGGCCGAGTCGGTGAGCCAGGACGCCGAGGCCGTGCGGGCGTTGACCCGCAAGTACAGCGTTCCGGTCCTGGCGATTCATGCTCCGTGCCTGCTCATCTCGCAACGCGTGTGGGGAGCGGACCCGGTGGCGAAGCTCGAGCGTTCGGTGCGTACAGCCGAGCAGTTGGGTGCGGCTACCGTCGTCGTTCATCCGCCGTTCCGGTGGCAGAAGAAGTACGCCGAGGGCTTCGGTGACCAGGTCGCCGAGCTGGAATCGGCGTCCGACGTCGTGGTGGCCGTGGAGAACATGTTTCCCATGCGCGCGGACCGATTCTTCGGGCGCAAGGAAGGCTCGGCGGCTCGGCTCCGCAAGCGTGGTGGGCCAGGGGCTGCGGTGTCGGCGTTCGCGCCCTCGTACGATCCGACGGATTCCGGCCACGCGCACTACACCCTCGACCTGTCGCACACCGCGACTGCAGGCACCGACGCCGTCGACATGATGAACCGGATGGGCGACGGGCTCGCACACCTGCATCTCGCCGACGGTCGGGGCGCGTCGATCGACGAGCATCTGATCCCCGGTCACGGTGATCAGCCGTGCGCACAGGTCTGTGCAGAGCTGGTTCGCCGCGGCTTCCGCGGCCAGGCGGTGATCGAGATCAACACTCAGAACGCACGAACTCTGCCGGAACGAGCGTCGATGCTCGGTCAGGCCCTCGCGTTCGCACGCCGCCACCTGGCGTGAGCGCACCAGTACCACCCGATTCGAAAGGCACATCACCCGATGAGCAGCCCCTTCGCCGCGGCGACGACGTTGACCCCACTGGAGACATCCGAGTTCGAGGGCAGCTACGGCGCGGTCATCGATTCGATCTGGACGATCGGGCCGAAGGTGCACGGAGGCACGATGCTGGCTATGTGCGCAGCCGCAGCGAAGGCGCAGCTGGGGGACGAAGGAGTCCAGCCACTCGCCGTCAGTGTCAGCTACCTCAGCGCACCCGACCCGGGTGAGGTGCACCTGACCGCCGTACTCCGCAAAAGAGGAAAGCAGGTCTCGCACGTCGACGTCGAGTTGACACAGGGCGGACGGGCCGCGGTTCGTGCGGTTGTCACCCTGGGACGGCCGGACACCGATACTCCCCGGCACACAGTGGAATCGTCGCTGGCGTCGATGCCTGCCGCGCCGCCGCCGGAGACGGAAGCAATCGGGGGCGAGCATCCGATGGCGTCGATCGTGCACCTCGCGCAGGGCTGCGAGATGCGGATCGATCCGACGTCGGCGCATTTCCTCACTGGCAAGCAGGGCGAACCCGAAGTTCGCATGTGGGTCAGGCCCCGGTCCGGCGACGAGAACGACGTGGACACCGCAGCCCTGTTCGCACTCATGACGGGCGACATCTGCGCGCCCGTGACGATGAACCGAGGGATGTTCGGCTGGGCGCCGACTGTGCAGTTGACGACCTACCTGCGCAAGCAGCCTGCGCCGGGATGGCTCCGAGTCGCGGCGAGCAGCACCGTCATCGGCGGAACGTGGTTCGAGGAGGATCACCTGGTGCTCGACGAGACGGGCGACGTCGTCGTGCAGAGCAGGCAGTTGGCGATGGTGCCCCGGTAGCGTTCGGCGACGCCCGGGCCGCAATCTACGCTTGTCATCCATGACGAGAATTGCAGTAATCGGAGGCGGGCGGATCGGCGAGGCGCTGATCGCCGGACTGCTCGAAGCAGGACACGCAGTCCGCGACCTGGTGGTCGCTGAGAAGTTCGAGGCCCGGGCGGCCGAGCTCGCGTCCACCTTCGGAATCCTCACGACCTCGATCTCGGAGGCGTCGGAGAACGCGGACGTCATCGTTCTCGCCGTGAAGCCCGGTGACGTCGACGGCGTGATCACCGAGGTCGCGAAGATCGACCTGGACGGCGAGCGTGAACAGCTGATCGTGTCCTTGGCCGCCGGAGTCCCGACGTCGAAGTTCGAACCGAAACTGCCCGCAGGTTTTCCCGTCGTCCGAGTCATGCCGAACACACCGATGCTCGTCGGCGAGGGCGTCAGTGTCCTCGCGCCCGGCCGGTACGCCAAGACCGAACACCTCGAGCTGGTCGAGAAGATCCTGTCCTCGGTGGGCAAGGTCGTAGTGGTGAAGGAGAATCAGCTCGACGCGGTGACCGCGGTGTCCGGTTCGGGGCCGGCGTACTTTTTTCTCGTCGCCGAGGCGATGATCGACGCCGGTGTCGGCTTGGGGCTTCCGCGCGATGTCGCGTCGGCGCTCGTCGTGCAGACGATGGTCGGATCAGGCGCGATGTTGGATCGCTCCGACGACACCCCGACCGAGTTGCGTTACGCGGTGACCTCACCAGGGGGAACGACGGCGGCAGCGGTGCGCCGGCTCGAGGAGGGGGGCCTGCGGACCGCGTTTTTCGACGCGTTGTCCGCAGCCAACGATCGTGCAGCTGAGATGGGCGTCACACCAGAATAAAAAATCAGTTCCCTACACCCGTCGCAGTAACCCCATTGGTCACGTTAAGCTCACAGGTAGCACGTGCGTGTCTGTTCGGCAGGAGGGGAAGCCTGCCGCGCGAGACGTGCCGGAGGTAAGTGGATTGATGGTGCCTGCAAACAAGCCGGTCAAGAGTGCGTCCCAGGACGGGCAGTCAGCTGTCGCTGGAACGCAGTTCCTCACGGTCGCGGAAGTCGCGACCCTGATGAGGGTGTCGAAAATGACTGTGTACCGATTGGTGCACGGCGGAGAATTGCCTGCTGTGCGAGTGGGTCGATCGTTCCGTGTGCATGCCAAGGCTGTGCACGATTACCTCGAGACCTCGTACTTCGACGCAGGCTGAACGGCCCGAGAGTCGTCGGCGGTACACCTCGCCGAGCCGGTTTCGTGGAACAAGGTCCACCCCGGTAAGGTGAGGTTTCGTCGTGGTCGAGTAACATCGACACTCGTGCCAGGAGCTTCAAGAGCTTCGTCGGTTGCATCGAGCTTCGGCAAACGAGGCCCGAGCGCCAGCTTGGGGATCGACGGCTCGGTCCGCAGTAATTGGGCGGATGGGTTCGAGGCTGCCAGGTAGGCGTACGCAACTTGCGTGCGCGAAACGCTAGAGAAGAACGTGAGGACACCCGCCATGGGTTCAGTGATCAAGAAGCGTCGCAAGCGCATGTCGAAGAAGAAGCACCGCAAGCTGCTTCGCCGTACCCGCGTTCAGCGCAGGAAACTCGGCAAGTAAATCTCGTCTCGACGGGCCCGTCACCTCGAAGGAGGTGTCGGGCCTTTCGTGTTTCGTGGGACTGCTCGTTGCGTTTTCCACTGTCCTCGCATCTTCCGCGGATTCCAGTAGGCTTGCCGCCAGCGGTAATCAATCGGGGGTGTGAGTGACTTCGAACGAGCGAGGCGTCGCGGCGCCGAAGGTAGTGCTGGTCACCGGCGCGAGCCGCTTCCTCGGCGGATATCTCGTCACCAGGCTTGCGCAGAACCCGGCTGTCGAGCGCGTCATCGCCGTCGACGCACAGTCCCCGAGCAAAGACCTGTTGCGTCGCATGGGCCGCGCGGAATTCGTGCGCGCCGACATCCGCAACCCGCTGATCGGCAAGGTCCTCCGGAACGCGAACGTGGACACGGTGGTGCATGCCGCGACCGTCACCAAACCGCCTCGCTCGGGTGGTCGCGCCACGATGAAGGACCTGAACGTCATCGGTGCCATGCAGCTGTTCGCGGTGTGCCAGAAGTCCCCATCCGTGCAGAAGGTGGTCCTGCGGTCCTCGTCCTCGGTATACGGGTGCAGTGCGAAGGATCCGGTGAAGTTCACCGAGGAGATGAGCGCCAGGCGGCCGCCGTCCGGAGCATTCGCCCGGGACACGATCGACATCGAGGGCTACATCCGCGGCCTCGGTCGACGCCGCCCGGACATCGCCGTGTCGATCCTGCGGATGGCTCCGCTGATCGGTCCACGACTGAACGGTTCCATCTCGCGGTACATGACGTCTCCGATCATCCCCAGCATCATCGGCCGTGACGCGAGGATGCAGTTGCTGCACGAGGAGGACGCACTCGCGGCGCTCGAACGAGCCACCGTCAGTGGTCCCGCGGGCACCTTCAACGTCGGCGCAGACGGCACCATCATGTTGTCGCAGGCCATCAGACGCGCAGGCCGCATCGAGGTACCCGTCCCGTTCGCGCTGTTCAAGAGCGTCGGGCGCGCCCTCATGGGATCGATGATGCGGGAGTTCACAACCGAACAGTTGGACTACTTCCACTTCGGGTGCGGACTCGACACCACTCGTATGCGATCGGACCTCGGATTCGAGCCTCGATGGACTACGGTTCAGGCATTCGACGATTTCGTTCGAGGCGCGGCGCTACGGCCGGTACTTCGCACGGAATGGGTCGATTCGGTGGAACAGCACGCACTCCGCGCAGTCGACGGCGGCGCGGCGGTCACCAAGGCAGCACTGACGGCTGTGTCGGGTTCGGGACGGGAGGGGTGAACGAGGTGGCGAAGGTAATTCCGCTGCACGGCACCGGTTCCGGACGTGACGGCGCCGGTCGGCAGCGAGCAGCGCGCGCACGTGCCGACAACAACCGTGCCGACAACAACCGTGCCGACAACAACCGTGCCGATACCGGTGCGGCGAGCAGTCGCAGCAGGCACCCGTCGTCGTACGCCGAGCCGACACCGCCGATCCCGCTGCTCACCCCGACCGAACCCGACATCGAACCCGCCGCGGGGGCGGGGGCCGAGTCGTCGCAGATCGACGACGCCAAGGCGAAGATCGTCGACACCATCTCGGAGACAGCGGAATTCGTGCGCCGCCGCCTTGCCGGCGATTACACCGTCGACGAGTTCGGATACGATCCGCATTTCGCCGACGCCGTCTGGCTGCCGCTGCTGCGACCTCTGTTCGACAAATGGTTCCGCGTCGAGATCAAGGGAATCGAGAACATCCCCGACGACGGTGGCGCGCTTGTCGTCGCCAACCACGCAGGTGTCATTCCCGTCGACGCGCTGATGACGTCGGTTGCCGTCCGCGACCACCATCCCGCGCACCGCCCACTGCGAATGTTGGCCGCCGACATGGCGTTCGAGATGCCGGGCGTCGGAACCATCGCTCGAAAAGCAGGCCACACGCTCGCCTGCAACCCGGACGCGGAACGTCTGCTTCGAATGGGCGAGGTCGCTGCGGTGTTCCCCGAGGGGTTCAAGGGCATCGGCAAGCCGTTCAGCGAGCGGTACAAGCTGCAGCGGTTCGGTCGCGGCGGATTCGTGTCCGCCGCGCTGAAAACCGGCGCGCCGATCATGCCGTGCTCCATCGTCGGTTCGGAGGAGATCTATCCGAAGATCGGCGACATCACGCCTCTCGCACGTCTGATGGGTATGCCGTACTTCCCGGTCACGCCGTTCTTCCCGCATCTCGGGCCGCTCGGTCTCGTTCCGTTGCCGTCGAAGTGGTACATCGAATTCGGCAAGCCCATCTACACCGACTCGTACGACGCGCAGGCCTCGGAGGACCCGATGGTGCTGTTCGAACTCACCGACCACGTCCGCGAAACCATCCAGCACACCCTGTACCGACTGCTGGCCAAGCGCCGCAATGTCTTTCTCGGGTAGGCAGTAACCTCGCCGGTGTGCTGATCAGAGACACCGTCACCGAAGATCTCCCGTCGATACTCGACATCCACAACGACGCCATCCGGAACACGACGGCGATCTGGGACGAAACGGAGGTCGGTCTCGACGAACGGATGGACTGGCTCGACGGCCGACTCCGCGCCGGATACCCCGTGCTCACCGCAGTCGTCGACGGCGCAGTCGCGGGCTACGCGTCGTACGCGCAGTGGCGCCCGAAGAGCGGATACCGCCTCACCGTCGAACACTCGGTGTACGTCGGGGGCGACTTCCACCGTCGCGGAATCGCCAGCGCCTTGATGACGGAGTTGATCGCAAGAGCATCGGCCGCGGGCATTCATGCGCTCGTCGGGGTCATCGAATCACGTAACACCACATCGATAGCGCTGCACGAGAAATTCGGATTCGTCACCGTCGGACAGATGCCCGAGGTCGGCATCAAGTTCGACCGCTGGCTCGATCTCACCTTGATGCAGTTGACGCTCTAGCGCCTGCTCGGGTTCGGTACCTCAGGCTCGGCGGCGACCGATGACCGCGGCGAGTCCTCCTCCGACGGCACCGAGGGCGAGGGCTGTGGGAACGCCGATCTTGGCCGCCTTGCGGCCCGTGCGGAAGTCGCGGATCTCCCAGCCCCGATTCTTCGCCAGCTCGCGCAGATCCGCGTCGGGATTGACCGCAACCGCGGTTCCGACGAGCGAGAGCATCGGCACGTCGTTGTGACTGTCGGAGTACGCGGTACACCGCTTGAGGTTGAGGCCCTCGCGAACGGCCAGGGTGCGGACGGCGTGAGCCTTGCCGAGACCGTGCAAGATGTCGCCGACGAGCCTGCCGGTGAATATTCCGTCGTTGCTCTCGGCCACAGTTCCCAGAGCGCCCGTGAGACCGAGGCGTTCGGCGATGATCTGGGCCAGCTCGAGCGGGGTCGCGGTCACCAGCCAGACCTGTTGGCCGGCGTCGAGGTGCATCTGGGCGAGTGCCGCGGTGCCGGGCCAGATCTTGTCCGCGATCAGCTCGTCGTAGATCTCCTCGCCGAGGAGACGCAACTCCGCGGTGGAGCGACCTTTGATGAAGGACAGCGCTTTCTCGCGGCCGCTCGCGACGTCGTCGCTGTTCTCCTTGCCGCTGACCCTGAACTTGACCTGCTGCCATGCGAACTGCGCGAGGTCACTGCTGGTGAAGTACTTGCGCGCCGCGAGCCCGCGCGCGAAGTGAATGATCGACGCGCCCTGCACCATCGTGTTGTCGACGTCGAAGAACGCTGCCGCGGTGAGATCGAGCGGAACCGAACCGCCCGCCTCGGCCTGCAGGGCTATCGCGGCATCGGCGCTGGCCTCGCCTGCAACATTCGCACGCACCTGTGCATCGGACGGCCCGAGTGGATTACGGAGGCGCCGCTTGCGGCGCTTGTCCTCGTGCGGGTGCTCGGTGTCGACCATGACCTCGTCGGGCACCTCGGTGATGGGGAGGTCGGGCGTCTCGGCGTTCGTGTCCGGTTCGCTGCTCTCGAGCGGGCCGTCAGGAGTACTTCCAGGCGTCTCGGAACCCCCGTTGCTCATCACGCGCACCTCCATGTTCGAGCACTGCCCCAAACCCTAGTCCGTAGCCCACCGCGGGGAACCAAGCGCACTCACTCACCCCACCGAGGACCTGCAGGCTTCACCCCTATGCGACCGGGTCGTTCCTGCAGGCTCCACTCCTATGCGACCGGGTCGTTCCTGCAGGCTCCACTCCTATGTGACCTTCGTCTCTCCGGCGTGAGTGGAAGAGTGGACGGTATGACTACAGCTGGTCCCACCGTGGTTCTTCTCACCCGAGCCGGATGTCACACATGCGTGGCCGCCTTCGAGCAACTGGTTGCCGTGTGCGACGAATTCGGGGTGACGCCGACGGCCACCGACGTCGACGAAGCCGCGAAAACCTCCCCTGACCTGCGCGCGGAGTACGGCGACCGCGTCCCCGTGGTGCTGCTCGACGGCCGCGAACACAGTTACTGGGAGGTCGACGAACCACGTCTACGTGCCGACCTCGCAGCCAGAAGGACACCCTAAGAACGGGCCGTCGGTGCTCGCTTTGCAGGTGAGAGCCCCTCTAGCACGGATGCAGCGACTTTGTTCATTCGTTCACAAGCAGTTACCGTGGTGTCGGCGCAGGAATGGAACTGCGTGCAGTTTCTGGTGAGTGAAGCCCGCGGATCAGCGTGAAGACCGGCCGTCGCAGCCGATCGGACGAGGAGCCATGAACGTGACCGAAGAGCGCCCGGCCATGCCGGCTGGTGTCGACCGGTCACCTGGCGTCGATCCAGCCCGATCGGGAACTGCCGAACGGGTCATCCCACAGGCTACGGTGACGCGATTGGCCACCTACTTGCGGGTCCTCGGAATCCTCGCCGACGACGGCGTCCTGATCGTTTCGAGTGAAGAACTCGCCACCGCCGCCGGAGTCGGATCGGCCAAACTTCGCAAGGATCTGTCCTTTCTCGGGCCCAACGGTGTCCGCGGGGTCGGCTACGACGTTCTACGACTACGCGCCAAGATCGAGACCGCTCTGGGACTGGACCGCGGGCACAAGGTAGTGCTCGTCGGCGTCGGAAACCTCGGTGAGGCCCTCGCTCGATACGGCGGATTCGGCCGTCGCGGCTTCTCCATGGTCGGTCTTTTCGACCGCAACCCCGAGCGGGTCGGCCTCGACATCGACGGACTGCGCGTCCAGCACGTCGACCAGCTCGAGACGAAGTGCCGCGAACTGGAAGCGACCATCGGAGTCATCGCCACGCCCGACGATTCGGCCCAGGACGTGGCGTCGGCGTTCGTCGCAGGCGGAGTCCAGAGCATCCTCAGCTTCTCGCCGGTGACGCTGGACGTCCCCGGTGCAGTGGAGGTCCGCCGCGTGGACCTGGCCGTCGAGATGCAGGTCCTGTCGTTCAACAGCTCCCGCAACGACGCATCCACCTCTCGTGAAGACGCAACCGCACGGACAGCCACGCTGTCGGCAGCGCCGCGGCTCGGCAGAAGCAGAGGCCCCCGCGTCACGCCCGGTTCTCTGGCAAGTACGGCGCAATCCGCGCTCGGTACCCCGGTAAGTAGTTCGGCAAGCAGTAGCTTTACACAGAACGGATCGGTGATTACACCGTGAGTGTCCTCCTCGTCGGGATTTCGCATCGAAGCGCTCCCGTCGCAGTTCTCGAGCGTGTCGCCATCACGGACACTGACCGTCCGAAGTTGACGGACAAGCTCATGGCCAGCGGAAACATATCCGAGGTCATGGTCGTGTCGACGTGCAACCGCGTCGAGGTCTACGCCGTCGTCGACGCCTTCCACGGTGCGCTGGCATCGGTGGGGGAGATCCTCGCCGAGCACTCCGGCCTGATGGTTCCCGAGCTGACCAAGCACGCCTACGTTCGCTACAGCGAAGCCGCTGTGGAGCACCTGTTCGCCGTCGCCAGCGGACTGGACTCGATGGTCATCGGCGAACAGCAGATCCTGGGTCAGATCCGCGCCGCGTACGCGGCATCCGATGCCTCGCAGGCGTCGGGTCGCGTCCTGCACGAACTGGCCCAACAGGCACTGCGCGTCGGCAAGCGTGTGCACTCCGAAACCGGGATCGACGCCGCGGGCGCATCCGTCGTGTCGGTGGCGCTCGATCGCGCTGCTGCACTCTTCGGCGGCAGCCTCGAAGGCCGTACCGCCGTCGTGCTGGGCGCAGGTGCCATGGGCGGGCTGTCCGTGGCGCATCTCGGTCGGGCCGGAATCGGCTCGCTCGTCGTCGTCAACCGCACTCGTGAGCGCGCGGACCACCTGGCCGAGACCGCGGTGTCGGCCGGTGTCGCAGCAACTTCCGTCGACCTCGACGACCTCGCCTCCGCGCTCGCCGACGCAGACGTGCTCGTCACCTGTACCGGGGCGGTCGGCGCCGTCGTCTCGCTCGCGGACGCCCACCACGCGCTCGCGCAGCGAGAAGCCGGTCGACCGCTCGCCGTGTGCGACCTGGGACTGCCCCGCGACGTGGATCCAGCAGTCGCAGGACTCCCCGGAGTCAGCGTGTTCGACATGGAGTCGCTGCAACGCGATCCTGCCGCAGGTGCGGCCTCGTCGGACGCGTCGGCGGCCCGCGAAATCGTGTCCTCCGAACTTTCCGGCTATCTGGCCGGCCAGCGACTCGCCGAGGTGACACCGACGGTGACCGCACTGCGCCAGCGCGCGGCGGAGGTCGTCGAAGGCGAGCTCATGCGTCTCGAATCGAGACTGCCCGGCTTGGACTCACCGCAGCGCGACGAGGTCGCGAGGACGGTGCGGCGCGTCGTCGACAAGCTTCTTCACTCTCCGACGGTCCGGGTCAAGCAACTCGCCACGACCCCGGGCGGGGACTCCTACGCGGCTGCTCTTCGCGAACTGTTCGAGCTGAGCCCGGGCACGGTCGAGGCCGTCGCGAGCCCGATCGAGATCAATGGAATGGAACTCGTGGACGATTTCACTGCCAGCCGCACCGATGGTCGGAAGGGACAGTCGGAGTGAGCCAGAGTGAAAAGAACGTCGTTCGGATCGGAACGAGAGGGTCTCTGCTCGCCACGACGCAGGCCGAGACGGTCCGTCAGGGCTTGATCGCTGCAGGCCTCGACGCCGAACTCGTCATCGTCAAGACCGCAGGCGATCTGTCCGCGGCCCCGGTGCAGACCATCGGCGTCGGAGTGTTCACCGCCGCGCTGCGCGAGGCACTCACCGACGGCAAGGTCGACATCGCGGTTCACTCCTACAAGGATCTGCCGACCGCTCCCGACGAGCGCTTCGTCATCGCGGCCATCCCACCCCGTGAGGATCCTCGTGATGCCCTCGTCGCACGCGACGGCCTCGTTCTCGGCGAATTGCCCGCAGGCGCGAGGATCGGAACTTCGGCGCCGCGTCGCGCAGCGCAGCTTCGAGCTCTCGGTCAGGGACTCGACGTTCAGCCGCTTCGCGGAAACCTCGACACCCGCATCGGCAAGGTCGCCTCGGGTGAACTCGACGCCGTCGTCGTGGCGCGGGCCGGACTGGCCCGCATCGGCCGCCTGGACGTCGTCACCGAGGCTCTCGACCCGGTCCAGATGCTTCCCGCGCCCGCTCAAGGTGCCCTCGCCGTCGAATGTCGGTCCGCCGACGTCGACCTCATCGAGGTGGTCCGCACACTGGACGACGCCAACGCGCGAGCATCCGTCGCGGCGGAGCGTGGACTGTTGGCCGAGCTGGAAGCGGGATGCACGGCTCCCGTCGGAGCCATCGCCGAGGTCGTCGAATCGATCGACGAGGACGGACGAGTGTTCGACGAGTTGTCGGTTCGTGGATGTGTCGCGGCGATCGACGGCAGTGACAGCATCCGAGCGTCCATCGTCGGCGCAGTGTCCGGTGCCGAGGAACTCGGCCGCGACCTCGCCCGCGAACTCCTGGACCTCGGCGCCCGGGATCTCGTCGCGGTGACCGAGCCTGCACCCGCAGCCGGTTCCGCCGCTACCGGGGGAGTCGATCGTGTCTAGGTCCATCACGGCTCCGACACGCGGACGAGCCAAACGCAGGGCCCCTCGGCCACCTGTGCGCGGCGGCGCGATAGCGACCGCGCGACTGATACCGAAACGGGGCCCGGCAACCCCGCTCGAACTGCATTACCCACACAAGACAGCACTGGAGAACAACCGATGAGCCCAGTCCGCAAGAATGCAAACGGACGGATCCTGTTCGTGGGATCGGGGCCGGGAGATCCGGCTCTGCTCACAGTCCGCGCACGCGAAGTGCTCGGCGCAGCCGAACTCGCCTTCACCGATCCCGACGTCGACAAGGGCGTCGTCGCGTTGGTCGGCAACGACCTGCCACGTGACCCGGAGACCGGAGAGAACGGCGTCGACGTCCGTCCCGCCCTCGGTGAGCCCGCCGAGGTCGCCAAGACTCTGCTTGCCGAGGCCAAGAACGGCCACGACGTGGTTCGTCTGGTGTCGGGTGATCCGTTGACGACCGATTCGGTCATCGCCGAGGTCGCTGCCGTCGCTCGCACTCACGTTCAGTTCGAAGTCCTGCCGGGTCTTCCGTCCGGATCCGCTGTTCCCAGCTACGCGGGCATGGCCTTGGGCTCCGGTCACACCGAAGCCGACGTTCGCGGCGAAGTCGACTGGGCCGCTCTGGCGGCAGCTCCCGGCCCGCTGGTTCTGCATGCGACGTCCGGCCACCTCGCGGAAACTGCGAGTGCGCTGACCGAGCACGGGCTCGCCCCGCAGACACCTGCCGCGATCACCGTTCGCGGTACGACCCGTCAGCAGCGGACCGTCGAGGCCACCCTCGCGACGCTCAACGACGCGGGCAGCGAACTCGTCGGCTCGCTCGTCGTGACCGTCGGAAAGGTCGTGTCCGGCCGAAACAAGATGTCCTGGTGGGAATCTCGGGCGCTGTACGGGTGGACCGTGCTGGTGCCTCGGACGAAGGATCAGGCCGGTGAGATGAGCGATCGGCTCGTCACGCACGGTGCGATCCCGATCGAGGTTCCGACCATCGCCGTCGAGCCGCCGCGTAGCCCCGCGCAGATGGAACGCTCGGTGAAGGGTCTTGTCGACGGCCGCTACCAGTGGGTCGTCTTCACCTCCACCAACGCCGTCCGCGCAGTGTGGGAGAAGTTCGAGGAGTTCGGTCTGGACGCTCGCGCGTTCTCGGGCGTCAAGATCGCCTGCGTCGGTGAAGCGACCGCGGACAAGGTCCGCTCGTTCGGAATCAATCCGGAACTGCTGCCGTCGGGCGACCAGTCCTCGCTCGGCCTGCTCGAGGATTTCCCGCCGTACGACGAGGTGTTCGACCCGGTCAACCGAGTTCTGTTGCCGCGCGCGGACATTGCCACCGAGACCCTGGCCGAGGGCCTGCGCGAACGTGGCTGGGAGATCGACGACGTCACCGCCTACCGCACGGTGCGTGCGGCGCCGCCGCCCGCCGAGACTCGCGAGATGATCAAGACCGGTGGGTTCGACGCCGTGTGCTTCACATCGAGCTCCACGGTCCGCAATCTCGTCGGTATCGCCGGAAAGCCGCATGCGCGCACGCTCGTCGCGTGCATCGGACCCAAGACGGCCGAGACGGCGGTGGAATTCGGTCTGCGCGTCGACGTGCAGCCGGAGACGGCGCAGGTCGGTCCGCTCATCGAAGCGCTCGCCGAGCACGCAGCCCGGTTGCGCGCGGAAGGTGCACTGCCTCCTCCTCGCAAGAAGTCCCGTAGGCGCTGAGGCCGATGTTTCCCGTAGACCGTCCCCGCAGGCTCAGACGTACCCCGGCGCTCCGGCGCCTGGTCGCCGAAACATCGCTGCAGCCACGGCACCTGGTGCTGCCGATGTTCGTCGCCGACGGTATCGCCGAGCCTCGTGAGATCTCGTCGATGCCTGGGGTCTTCCAGCACACGCTCGACTCACTGAGCAAGGCCGCGGAGGAGGCCGTCGCGGCAGGCGTCGGGGGCGTCATGTTGTTCGGCGTGCCGAAGGCGGAGGACAAGGACGCAGAGGGTTCCGGCGCGAGCGATCCGGACGGCATTCTCAATCGCGGTCTGAGGCGGCTGAAGTCGGATCTGGGCGACGCGACGGTCATCATGGCCGACACGTGCCTCGACGAGTTCACCGACCACGGTCACTGCGGAGTCCTCACCGAGGACGGTGCGGTCGACAACGATGCGACGCTGACGCGCTACGTGGACATGGCGCTGTCGCAGGCCGATGCAGGGGCTCACCTACTCGGACCGAGCGGAATGATGGATGGGCAGGTCGGCGTCATCCGTGAGGCCCTCGACGCCGCCGGGCACCGCGAGATCGGCCAACTGGCGTACTCGGCCAAGTACGCGTCGGCGTTCTACGGTCCCTTCCGTGAGGCTGTCGGCTCGTCGCTGCAGGGCGATCGCCGCACCTATCAGCAGGACTCGGCGAACCGCCGCGAGGCCGTGCACGAGGTGGAGTTGGACTTGAACGAGGGCGCGGACATGGTGATGGTCAAGCCTGCAATGTCCTACCTCGACATTCTGCGCGACGTCGCGAACATGTCCACCGTTCCGGTTGCGGCGTACCAGATCTCCGGCGAGTATTCGATGATCACCGCGGCCGCCCAGAACGGGTGGATCGACCGCGACGCGGCAATTCTGGAGTCGTTGACCAGCATCCGCCGGGCAGGCGCGGACGTGGTGCTGACCTACTGGGCGACGGAAGCGGCGGGCTGGCTGTGAGTAATGACGGACAACGCCCGCCGGAGCCCGATTGGGCACGCTGGGAAGCCGAACACGGCCCCGTCGGATTCGACGCCACCCCGCCGCAGCAGCCCGAACGGCCCGCGGCCCGCAGTTCGGCTCCTCTGGACATCGAGACGTCTCGGCACCTGTGGTGGGGTGTGACCGCACTCGGGTTGATCAGCTTGATCCTGACCCTGATGATGGTGAACTCCGATCGCACGCCGTTCGCCCAGCAACTGGTCGACGACGTCGCGAGACAGGATCCGTCGCTGCCGCTGACGCTCGAATCCGCGGAAAGCTACCTGACCGGCGCCCTGGTGTTGATGGCTGTCATCGGCATCGCGTTCGCAGGACTGTTCCTGTACTGGGTGAACAAGATGCGACTCGGACGGCTCTGGGCGCGAACCGTGCTCACCGTCATCGGAACCGTCACGGTGGTGCTGGCCGTCCCGCAACTGTTCGCCTTCGGTGTCGACGGTGGAGCCATGCAGATCCTCATGAGCGTCGCGGGCATTCTGCAGGGCGTCCTGGCGGGCGGGGCGGTCTATCTGATGCATCGCAAGGACTCGCAGGCGTACTTCCTGGCCGCGCGGAAGCGCTGACACTCGGCAGACACTCCGCGTGTCACACCAGCCACACGCGTAACATGTGACTACGATCACGCGATGGGGGAACCCGTCGAGTAGATCGGACATGTCATGGCCCTATCCGAAGTTCCCGAGCCCGAGCGCGGCCGTCCGTTGTGGGCGCTCCTCGGTCTGCTCACTGCAGTCTCGGTAGCCGTGCTGATCGTCAGTATGGGGTTCAGTGCCGGCTGACCTGGTGATTAGGGTGAGCACCCGCCCGAGTGTACGGTGACAATTGTCACTGCAGAGGCCCGCGTGCCAGGATGAGGTGAACCCATGGTTCAGGCAAGTTCGAGGCGGATCGCCCCACCCGCCGAGCACACGATTCCCGTCGAACACGGTGTCACTCGAGAGCTCTTCCTGATCGCGCTCGTGGTTGCGCTGGGCGTCCTCGCGTCGGTCGCAATCGTCATTCCTGCGCTCGTCTCGCACTGACAATTTCGCGCGGCAGACTCGGCCGACCCACTGTGGTTCGTTCACGCGCAACCGGGCACTATGAAGTCGTGAATTCGGACAGGACCGCACGCCCGCGCGTCGTCACCGCCGCATACCTGCTATGGCTGATCGCTGCGGTACTGCTCGTCTTCGTCGCATTGATCACACTGACCGTGCCGGTGGACCCACTGCGCACCTCGCTCGCCGACGAGGGCAACACACCCGCTCAGATCGATTCTTACCTCGGCACCCTTCGTCTTCTCGGTGCAGGCTGCGGACTCCTGGGCCTCGTGCTCGGATTCCTCGCCGGACCCGTGCGCGCCGGACACGCCAGGATGCGGGCCGTGTCCGTCCTCCTGTCGCTGGTCACCGTCCTGCTACTCCTCGTGGTGGTTTTCGGGTTCGGCCTGTTCTCCGAACTTCTCGCAGTCGCCCTCGTCCTGATCGCGGCCTGTGTGGTGATCTACCGGCCGTCGGCGACACCGTGGTTCGCCCATGACTGACTCGAACGACGACGCGCTGTTCGAAGAGCCGGGTGCTCGGTGGCGATCGCTGCTGTGGGGGCCTGTCTTCTGCGCGGCGGTGTTGGTGTTCGAGATGCTGACGGGTCCTGTTGTCCACTGGGTTGCGCTCGCGGTGGTTGCCGTCGTGCTGACGGGCTTCACGTACGTGCAGGTCAGCGCGGCTCGCCGCCATGTCAGCGTGGCACTCACGGCGACAGAGCTTCGCCAGGGCACCGAAAGGCTGTCCATAGCGGACATCGCCGTCGTCTTTCCGGCGCCCGAGTACTCCGCGGGCGAGTACGAGCCGAAGAAGTGGGAGACGGCCCGGGTGCTGGGTGAACTCACCGGCATCCCTCGCCGACGCCACGGCATCGGGTTGCGGCTGGTGGGAGGCGGCCTGGTTCAGGCCTGGGCGAAGGACGACGACGGCTTGCGTGAGGCCCTGGAAGAAGTGGTGGTGAGCGACCGATGAGATCCGCGGTGGAGGTTCTCGGTGCCCTGCTGTTGTTCGCGGCGGCCGTCGTGTGTTGGAACCTCGGCGCGACGGAACATCTGTTCGCGGCCACGGACGAGGGCGGGCCGGAGTTCGTGGCGGTTCGATACTCCGGTTCCTGGATAGCAGCAGGTGCCGCCTGCGTGACCGTCGCGTTTCTACTGCTGGTCGACGCAGTCAGAGTTCGGTTCCCGGGTCGTTCCCATACCCGGTAGGGGTATCATCGACGGCATGAGTAGTTACACGAGCGAGCAGGACGATCTGCTGAAGCGGCTACGTCGAATCGAAGGTCAGATCGCCGGCATCTCGCGCATGGTGGCCGAGGATCGGTACTGCATCGATGTACTGACCCAGGTCTCGGCGGCAACCAAAGCGCTGCAGTCCGTCTCGCTCAAGCTGCTCGACGCGCACCTCGCGGGGTGCGTCGTCGAGGCCGCCAAACGTGGCGGTCCCGACGCGGACGCGAAGGTGAAAGAGGCATCGGACGCCATCGCACGACTCGTTCGGTCCTGAAGTCGCAGCCAACGGAAAGAAGGTTTCGAGCGTGGAGAACAGTTACATCGTCGAAGGAATGACCTGCCAGCACTGTGCCGCTTCGGTTTCGGAGGAGATTTCCGAGATCGGTGGCGTGACCGGAGTGACGGTGGACGTGGCGTCGGGCAAAGTGGTGGTGACCAGTGATGCTGCGCTGGAGCGAGATTCGATCGCCGGTGCTGTCAGCGAAGCGGGCTACCGTCTCGTGTCGTAGAAATGTCCGGTTTACCGGCCGTGGTTCGTGGTACAGGTCATAGATCATCCCTGCTCGCTTTCGAGGAGACGATCTGTGAACAAGTTGCTGGCCGGTACCGGAATCCTGGTGACCAGTCTTTCTCTGACACTCGCGTGTTCGACGGGGGCAGTGGCTCAGCCCCCGGAAGGCGGCGTCGGGTTGACCGTCACCACCGAACTCGACGGGCTCGCCCGGCCGTGGGACGTCGTCCAGGCCCCCGACGGGACGATCCTCACCGGTGAACGCAGCGGAAGATTCGTCGTCAAGCGTGCGGACGGGTCGGTCGGTGAACTGGCGGCGGACCTCGACGATCTCTACGCCCAGGGTGAGACCGGGCTGATGGGAATCGAACTCGCCCAGGACTTCCAGGACTCGCGGGCGCTGTTCACGTGCCAGGGCGTCGAGGGAGCCGGCGTCGACACCGGAAGCGCAGCGCCCGGTAGCTCGCAGGGTGGAAGCGGCAATCACATCGCGGTCATCCGATGGACCGTCGACGAAGCATGGACGACGTTGACGCGAGACCGCGCCATCATCGACGACATTCCCGTTTCGTCCAGTGGCAGGCACGGCGGCTGCCGGATCCTGGCCGCACCGGACGGAACCCTGTACGTGGGCACCGGAGACACAGCGTCCCCGTCCGTGCCGCAGGATCCGAACTCGCTGGGTGGCAAGGTGCTCCACGTCGATGCAACCGACGGCACCGCCGCAGCGGATGCACCCGGCCGCGTCTACACGCTCGGGCATCGCAACGTTCAGGGTCTCGCATTCCAACCCGGCACCGGCCGCCTGTACGAGGTGGAACAAGGCTCCACCCGCGACGACGAACTGAACCTACTGGTCGCGGGCGGAAACTACGGCTGGAAGCCGGATCGGAACCCGTTGATCTACGACGAGTCGGTCCCGATGACCGACACCGAGCGCGTCCCCGACGCCATCGAAGCAGTCTGGAGCTCGGGCGAGTCGACCATCGCGACCCCCGGACTGACCTTCGTCGACGGTGCGGCATGGGGCGACTGGTCCGGCGCGGCTGTCATCTCCAGCCAGCAGGGCGAGAAACTGGTGTTCCTGAAACTCGGCGCCGACGGAATCTCCGTCGAGCAGGAAGTGGACGCGCTCGAAGGAGAGTGGGGGCGCCTGCGCTCCCTGACCTCCACTGGCGACGGGTCGTTCCTGCTCACCACCGACAACGGCTCGGGTGACCGAATCCTCCGCGTCACACCGGCCGGAGCCTGACCCGCCGGCTCCCGGAGGCCCCCCGTTTTCGAGACCGAACGTGCCGTTCAGTCACTTGAAGTGACTGAACGGCACGTTCGCTCCGGTGCGGAGGTGCTCAGGCCTTGCTGGGGTTCGAGGCGGACTCCTCGTCGCTACCGGCCTGGGGGTGGCCGAGCATGGCCGCGCCGAGGAGCTGTTCGGGAACGCCGAAGCCCTCGACGAGTTCGAGGGCGTGCGGACGGAGGGTGCGGCAGCGCTCGTTGATGCCGCGGGTGACGGCTTTGGAGCGTTCGGTGGAGAGGTAGCGGTGTTCGATGAACCACGCCTTGTCTTCCTCGATGACCGACAGCGCATAGAGGTCGCAGACCTGCTCGAGTAGTTCCCTGGCTGCCTCGTCCTCGCAGGAAGAGATGCCGGCGACGAAGGCTTCGAGGATGATGCGATCGATGTGCGCGCTGGCTGCGTGCAGCACGTGGTCCTGAACCGCGTTGAAGGCGTCGAACGCGCTCGTTTCCTTCGATTTGCTCTGCAGCCTGCGAGCGACGGTGGAGAGCAGGTAGTCCTCGCGGTCCTCGAACATCTTGACCTGGGTGCCGCGGTTGAACAGCGAGCCCTCTTCTTCGTTGTCCTGGCGGGTGTCGAGGATGGTCTGCATGATCGTCTGCGCCGCAGTGCGTTTTACGACGCGTTCGCCGGCGAACTCCGCGGCGAACCGCACCCATTCGACGGGGCTCATGGACTTGACGTCGTCGGCGTACGCGGTGAGCAGTTCCTTCGCCACGAGCTGGGTGAGCACGTGGTTGTCGCCTTCGAAGGTGGTGAACACGTCGGTGTCGGCCTTGAGCGAGATCAGCCTGTTCTCTGCGAGATAGCCTGCGCCGCCGCATGCTTCGCGTGCTTCCTGGATCGCTCTGGTGGCGTGCCAGGTGTTGGAAGCCTTGAGTCCGGCGGCTCGGGATTCCAGTTCACGCTGCTCTTCGGCGTCGGGGTTGTCCGAGGTCTGCAGCTCGTGCATTTTTGCGACGAGTTCGTTCTGCGCGAACTGCAGCGCGTAGGACTTCGCGATCAACGGGAACAACCGGCGCTGGTGCACGAGGTAGTCCATGATGAGCACCTCGTCGTCGGACTTCGGTGCCGAGAACTGCCTGCGCTGCAGCGCATATCGCGTAGCGATGTCGAGTGCCACCCGAGCGGCAGCGGCCGCGGACCCGCCGACCGTGACACGGCCACGAATCAGTGTTCCGAGCATGGTGAAGAAGCGTCGGCTCGGGTTCTCGATGGGCGAGGAGTACGTGCCGTCGGAGGAGACGTCCGCGTACTTGTTCAGCAGGTTGTCCCGCGGAATGCGGACGTTGTCGAACATGATGCGGCCGTTGTCGACACCGGGCAGTCCGCCCTTGTACTGACAGTCCGAGGTGGTGATGCCGGGGAGATCGTTGCCGTCCTCGTCTCGCAACGGGACGAAGAAGCAGTGGACGCCGTGTCCTTCGGGTTCCTCACCCGGGCCCGCGGTGATCAGCTGCGCGAACACTGCTGCCACCGTTGCTGTTTCGGCTGCACCGCCGATGTAGTCCTTGCGGGACGACGGTGTGGGGGAGTGGACGACGAACTCGTCGGTCTCACGGTCGTAGGTCGCCGTGGTCTCGAGCGACTGCACGTCGCTGCCGTGACCGGTCTCGGTCATCGCGAAGCATCCGAGCAAGTCGAGGTCGATGAGGCGCCGCACGTAGGCGTCGTGGTGACGCTCGGTGCCCAGGTTCTCGATGGCCCCGCCGAAGAGCCCCCACTGGACTCCGGCCTTGACCATCAGCGACAGGTCCGACATCGCGAGCATCTCGATCATCGTGACCGCGGCTCCGACGTCTCCGGTGCCTCCGTGTTCTTTCTTGAAACCATCGTCCGCAGCGCCGTGCTGGGCCAGCAGCTTGAGCTGCTCCAGCGCTTTGGTGCGCGCGATCACGGTGTTGGGGGTGTAGTGAGGACGGAATTCGTCGCGAACCAGTTGAGCGCGCGCTTCGTTCTTCACGTCGCGCCAACGGCCGTCCAATGTGTTACGCAGATGCTCCGAAGTGGTTGCCATACTCGACGGTAACCTACGGATCCGGCTTGCTCAGGCAGGCCACAGATATTCGCGGCCGAACTTGCGCAGCCGAGACCAGAACTTGCTCCGCCCGTACGGACCGTCGCCGAAGACCGAGGCGCCGTTGTCCTCGAGCGCACGTGTGACGAGAGGGCTGTACCCGTCGAACTCGCGGATCAGGTGCTCGCGGAACCCGTCGGGCCACGAGTACCTGGCCGGTTCGTGTTGTGCCTCCATGCAGGCGAGTGTAATGCAGGCGTAACACGGGTGTTACATGTTCCACATGCTCGGCTTCGCCCCGAACGAGAACGGACTTCAGCTTGGACGCAGCACAGATCGCCGGAATCGACGCGCAACACGTGTGGCATCCCTACGGGGGATTTCCATCCACGACGTCGCCGCTCGTCGTCGCGGGCGCATCGGGCGTGCGGTTGACGCTCGCCGACGGGCGCGAACTGGTCGATGGGATGAGTTCGTGGTGGGCGGCGGTGCACGGGTATCGCCATCCGGTGCTCGACGCAGCCGCGCACGCCCAGATCGACAGGATGAGTCACGTGATGTTCGGCGGGCTCACGCACGAACCCGCGGCGCGGTTGGCCGAGCTTCTCGTGAGCATCGCCCCGGACGGCCTCGACAAGGTCTTCTTCGCCGACTCCGGTTCGGTGTCCGTCGAAGTCGCAGTCAAGATGTGCGTGCAGTACTGGCGCGGGCGCGGCAAGCCGTCGAAGAACCGGCTGCTGACCTGGCGCGGCGGCTACCACGGCGACACGTTCGCGCCGATGAGTATCTGCGATCCCGACGGCGGGATGCACTCGCTGTGGTCCGGCGTCCTCACCCGGCAGATCTTCGCGCCCGCCCCGCCGAGGCAGTTCGACGCCGGTTACGTCGCACAGTTCGAGGCCATCCTGTCGGCGAGGTCCGACGAGATCGCGGCCATCGTCGTCGAGCCTCTCGTGCAGGGCGCGGGAGGCATGCGGTTCCACGACCGGCGGTATCTCACCGAGCTTCGCCGGATGGCCGACGAGCACGACGTACTGCTGGTGTTCGACGAGATAGCCACCGGATTCGGGCGTACCGGTGAGTTGTTCGCCGCCGATCACGTCGCGGTCACCCCTGACGTCATGTGTGTGGGCAAGGCGTTGACCGGCGGGTACATGACACTGGCGGCGACACTGACGACATCGCACGTCGCCGAGGTCATCAGCGAGGGTGAGGCAGGCGGGCTCATGCACGGCCCGACGTTCATGGCCAATCCGCTGGCGTGCGCCGTCGCCGTCGCCGCGGTGGAGCTGCTGCTGGGACGTGACTGGAGGTCCGAGGTCGCAGGCATCGAGAAGGGCCTGCGCGACGGTCTGGCCGGGGTGGAGGATCTTCCGGGCGTCGCCGACGTCCGTGTCCTGGGCGGGATCGGTGTGGTGGAGATGGACGAGCCCGTCGACATGCAGCGTGCGACCGATGCCGCCGTCGGCGAAGGGGTGTGGCTCAGGCCGTTCGGGAAGCTGGTGTACGCGATGCCGCCGTACGTCTGTGCGGCCGAGGACGTGGCACGGATCGCACGTGCGATCGGGGCCGTCGCGCGAACTTGAACGGCGTTCAAGTAGGGTCGCCGATGTGGCGGCACTCGACTGGTTGACCGAAGCAGCACGCCTGCGCAGCGACCGCGGGGTTCACCGAACGCTGCGTCCGCGCCCTGCGCAGCCCGATGATCACGGCCCGGTGATCGATCTCGCCTCGAACGACTACCTGGGCCTCTCACGTCACCCCGAGGTGGTGGACGCCGCGTGCGCTGCGGTGCACCGGTGGGGTGCGGGCGCAACGGGCTCGAGGCTGGTCACCGGCACCACGACGCTGCACGAGGAGTTGGAGGAGGACCTGGCTCGGTTCGCCGGCGCCCAATCCGCGCTGGTGTTCTCCTCCGGGTACACCGCCAACCTGGGTGCCGTCGCCGCGCTGGCCGGACGGGGTTCGCTGGTGCTGTCCGATTCCGCGTCGCACGCGTCGTTGATCGACGCATGCAGGTTGTCGAGGGCTCGGATCGAGGTGTTCGACGGCACGCGCCTGGACGCCGTCGAACACGTGCTCCGAACACGTCCCGAGGACCGCGCGCTCGTCGTCACCGATTCTGTGTTCAGCACCGACGGTTCTCTCGCGCCTCTGCGAGAGCTTCACGGACTGTGCCGACGGTATTCGGCTGCCCTGCTCGTGGACGAGGCTCACGGAATCGGCGTCCGTGGGTCCGGTGGCCGTGGTCTGGTGCACGAACGGGGATTACAGGGCCTGCCCGACGTCGTCGTCACCGCGACGCTGTCCAAGTCTCTTGCCTCGCAGGGTGGTGTGGTGCTCGGGACGCACGCGGTGCGCGATCATCTGATCGATGTCGCGCGGCCCTTCATCTTCGACACCGGGTTGGCTCCCGCGGCTGCAGGAGCAGCTCGGGCGGCACTGGCGATCCTGGAACGAGAACCGGAACGGTCGGTGGCCGTGCGTCGCTGCGCGGACCACCTTGCCGACATCGCCGGCGTCGAGCCTTCCGAGTCGGCCGTCGTCTCCGTCGTTCTCGGCGATCCGCAGCGGGCGTACGACGCAGCGCAGCAAGCGTTACGCCGAGGCGTACACGTCGGCTGTTTCCGGCCGCCGTCCGTGCCGGAGGGGACCTCCCGACTTCGGTTGACCGCTCGCGCGAACCTCACCGACCCCGAGCTTGCGGCTGTCGCGGACGTCCTCGATGCAGTTCTCCACCGGGCTGCGGTATGACGATTCTTGTCGTGACCGGCACGTCCACCGACGTCGGAAAGACTGTGACCACAGCAGCGATCGCGGCAACTGCCTCTGCTCTCGGGGTATCGGTCGCCGTCGTGAAACCGGCGCAGACAGGTCTGTGCGGCGGGGAGGCGGGCGATCTCGAGGACATCGAGCGGCTGACCGGGATCACCAGGACCGTGGAAACTGCGCGCTATCCGGACCCGCTCGCGCCCGACGTAGCAGCCCGTCTCGCCGGAATGCCGGCTCTGGAATTGGGCTCGGTGGTGGACGACATCGTCTCGCTGACCGAGGACGTCGTCCTGGTGGAAGGTGCCGGTGGCCTCCTCGTCCGGCTCGGCGCCGGGGGGTTCACGCTGCTCGACGTTGCGGCGACGTCAGGCGCACCGGTCGTGGTGGTGTGCGGCGTCGAGCTCGGAACCCTCAACCACACCGCGCTGACAGTCGGGGCGCTCGACCGGGCAGGGGTCTTCTGCGCAGGCCTGATCGTGGGATCGTGGCCATCGGAGCCCGACCTTGCTGCTCGAACCAACCTCCTCGAACTTCCCGACGTAGCGGGTGTGCCGATCCTCGGCCGCATCCCGGCGGGGGTAGGCAGTGCACGTCGAGAGCAGTTCTGTGCCGATGCACCTGGTTGGTTCGACTCGAAGGCCGTCGCCGACATCCTGAACCGTCGATCCGCCGGTTCGTAGTTTGTCGAACCCCGGTGCGGGTACTCGAACTCATCTACCAACAGTTGGGGGCTCCACAATGAACACAGCAGTATGGATCGTCATCGCAGTCGTAGTCGTACTTCTCGTCGTGGCCGTTGCTCTGGCCCTGTCGAAGAAGCAGAAAGCAAGCCGACGGGTCGAGGCCGAACGCATCCGTGAGCAGGCCGCCGACCGAACAACGGAAGTCGAAGAGCGTCAAGCACGCGCGGACGAAAGCGCCGCCAAAGCGCGGCGTGCACAAGCCGACGCCGAGGCAAAAGCAGCCGAAGCGCGCAGGCTCACACTGCAGGCCGAGAACCACCAGGGCGACGCAGCGTCCTCCCGCGACGAACTGGACGCGGAATTCGCACGCGCCAACAAGATCGATCCCGACGTGAAGACCCGCTCTCGCTCGGGTGACGTGGACAAGGCATCGGCGGAGAAGATCGTGCACCAGGACGCGCGCTCGGGCGACCACAGTGCCACGCAGAACCCGACCCACAGTGCCACGCAGAACCCCGGTAACCCGCTCGATCCTCGCGGCAGCAAGATCGACCCCCGCACCGACAACAACCACGTCGGCGAGCATCGCCAGCCGTAATTGGTTGTCGCCGGAATGTGCACGCGCCTACGCTCAGCGGCGATGCACACATTCGTTCTCATCCCCGGTGCGGGCGGTGACGCGCGGTACTGGTCGCGGTTGGGGCCCGAACTGCTCGACCGCGGCCATCACGTCGTTGCCGCGACTCTTCCCGCGTCGGATCCGAGCGCCGGGCTCGCCGAGTACGCCGACGTCGTTGTCGACGCTGTCGGCGATCTTCGAGGCGTGACCGTCGTCGGGCAGTCCCTCGGCGGGTTCACTGCGCCGCTCGTCGCCTCGCGGGTCCAGGCGTCGTTGATCGTCCTGCTCAACGCGATGACCCCGAAACCCGGTGAGACTCCGGGGGAGTGGTGGGAAGCCACGGGTTTCGGGCAGGCACGCGTCGTCCAAGCCGAGCGCGATGGGCGGGACCTGGACGCCGAGGATCTGGTTGCGGATGTCTTCCTGCACGACGTTCCGGCCGATGTCGTCGCAGAGTTGGGCGGCACGGCACCGGACCAATCGGACGGCCCATTCGCACTGCCATGGCCGCTCACGGCGTGGCCCGACATTCCGACGCGTTTTCTTCAGGGCGTCGACGATCGGTTCTTCCCTGTCGAGTTTCAGCGACGCGTGGTTCGCGACAGGTTGGGAATCGAGGTGGACGAGATGCCCGGTGGCCATCTCGTCGCCCTGTCCAGGCCGGCCGAACTTGCAGACCGATTGGATCGTTATCGGGCTGAACTCGTCGGCGATCCGCGATAACCTGGCATTTCGGACACCGACCGAGATGGGGTGCTTGTCCATGGGTTCCGATATGGAGAAGCTGCGCGTCAGCACCGCGGAGCGCGAGGCCACGGCGCAGCTTCTCGGCACCGCGATGGCGGACGGCAGGTTGACTCTCGTGGAATACGAGCAGCGCCTCGACCTGGTGTGGAAATCAGCGACGCGAGGCGAACTCGCGAAAGTGACCGACGATCTCCCTGTGCCCACGCAGACCGCGGAGCCTGCGGAGTCGAAGGATGCCCGCGAGTGGCGCGAGTACTGGGACGAATGGCGATGGTGGCTCGGCGGCGTCATCATCATGACCGGAATCTGGGGATTTCAGTCCATCTCCGACGGGGAGCTGAACGGGTACTGGCCCGGGTGGCCCATCGGTATCTGGGCGCTGATCCTCGTCGCGATGGCGGTCATGCCCGAGGACAAGGACGACGACGAGGACGAGAAGTCCTGAATTATTACGCCCTGTAGTTGGCGAAATCGACGAACCTGGGACACTGGGGGTCGTGACTGTTTCCCCCGGCGACGACGCACCTGTATCTGCCCAGCTCTTCGAGCGCGCGAGCGCAGTGATCCCGGGTGGGGTGAACTCCCCGGTTCGCGCGTTCCATTCGGTCGGCGGAACGCCGCGCTTCATCACCGAGGCCAGCGGATACACCATGATCGACGCCGACGGGAACTCCTATGTCGACTTGATCTCGTCCTGGGGCCCGATGATCCACGGCCATGCTCATCCCGTCGTCGTGCAGGCTGTGCAGGAGGCCGCGAAAACCGGTCTGTCGTTCGGCGCTCCGACCGAGCGAGAAATCGCACTCGCGGAAGAAATCGTCCGCCGCGTCGGCCCGGTCGACCAGGTTCGGCTTGTGAATTCCGGCACAGAGGCGACCATGAGCGCCGTCCGCCTCGCCCGTGGTTTCACCGGGCGCACCAAGATCGTGAAATTCTCCGGCTGCTACCACGGCCACGTCGACGCGCTTCTGGCCGACGCCGGATCCGGACTCGCCACCTTCGGCCTGCCCACCTCTCCCGGGGTGACGGGTGCGCAGGCGTCGGACACCATCGTCGTGCCCTACAACGACCTTGCCGCCGTCGAGCACGCTTTCGCCGAGAACGCCGGGCAGATCGCGTGCATCATCACCGAGGCCGCCGCGGGCAACATGGGGGCAGTTCCGCCGGTTCCCGGCTTCAACGAGGGGCTACGACGCCTGGCCACCGACAACGGCGCCCTACTCATCATGGACGAGGTGATGACGGGCTTCCGCGTGAGCGCAGCGGGGTGGTACGGCATCGACGGAGTCGCGGGTGATCTGTACACCTTCGGCAAGGTCATGAGCGGCGGCCTGCCCGCCGCAGCCTTCGGTGGGCGCGCCGACGTCATGGCCTACCTCGCACCGGCCGGTCCCGTCTACCAGGCAGGCACCCTGTCCGGTAATCCCGTCGCCGTCGCGGCCGGTCTCGCGAGCCTGCAACTGGCCGACGCGTCCGTCTACGAGAAGCTGCAGAACAACGCGGAGCGACTCGGCGGGCTGCTCGGTGACGCCCTGACCGCCGAAGGCGTTCGTCACCACGTCCAGTTCGCAGGCACACTGGTGAGTGTGTTCTTCTCCGACGGGCCCGTCACCGACTACGCAGGCGCAAAAGCAGCCGAGACGTGGCGATACCCCGCCTTCTTCCACGCACTGCTCGCGCGCGGGGTCTACCCGCCGCCGAGCGCGTTCGAAGCATGGTTCGTCTCCGCTGCCCTCGACGACGCTGCGTTCGAGAAGATCGCCGACGCCCTTCCCCACGCCGCACGTGCAGCGGCCCGAGCCGAAGCAGGAACCAAGTGAGTACACCGGAGGCACATCCGCATCAGACGACGCGCACCATCGTCCACGTGTTGCGGCACGGTGAGGTCCACAACCCCAAGGGCATCCTCTACGGACGCCTCCCCGGGTTCCGACTGTCGGTGAAGGGGCAGACGCAGGCGACCGCTGTGGCGAATGCGCTTGCCGGACACGACATCACCGCCGTCATCGCCTCCCCACTCCAGCGGGCGCAGGAGACGGCAGGTCCTATCGCGAAGGCGCACGGACTCGACATCGCCACCGACGACAACCTCATCGAGGCCGGCAACGAGTTCGAGGGCCTCCGGGTCGCCGTCGGCGACGGGGCACTGCGTAGGCCACGGCACTGGTGGAAGCTTCGGGACCCGTTCACGCCGTCGTGGGGTGAGCCGTACCTGCAGATCGCGCACCGGATGCTGGCGGCAGTGAACGCGGCACGTGTCGCAGCCGTCGGCCACGAAGCCGTGGTCGTCAGCCACCAGCTCCCCGTCTGGACCCTGCGTCGATTCCTGCAGGGTGAGCGTCTGTGGCACGACCCTCGGCACCGTCAGTGCGGTCTCGCGTCGCTGACTTCCCTTGTCTACGAGGGAGACACGCTCGTCGACATCGTCTACTCCGAGCCCGCGGGCGCCAGCGATCCACGAGTCACCGGTGCGTAAGGTACTCGCTTCGGCTCTGGCCGTCGTCGCAGTCACCGCAGGCTGCGCGACGGGTACCGACGCTGTCGCCACCGGCGGAACCTTCGACTTCGTCTCACCCGGCGGCCAGACCGAGATCTTCTACGACCCCCCGTCCGATCGAGGCACCATCGGCGAACTGTCCGGCCCCGACCTGATGGAAGACGGAAAGACGACGTCGCTCGCGGACTTCGAGGGCCAGGCCGTCGTACTGAACGTGTGGGGCCAGTGGTGCGGGCCGTGTCGTGGTGAAGCCGACGATCTCGAAGAGGTCTTCGAAAACACCAAGGACCTCGGCGTCCAGTTCCTCGGCATCAACGTTCGCGACAACGCGCAGGACAAAGCGCAGGACTTCGTCATCGACAACAAAGTGACCTACCCGTCCATCTACGACCCGCCGATGCGCACCCTCACCGCCCTCGGTGGCATCCCCACATCGGTCGTCCCGACGACGATCGTCCTGGACAAGCAGCACCGCGTGGCTGCGGTGTACCTGCGTGAGCTGCTCGCCGAGGACCTGCAACCCGTCGTCGAGCGGATCGCGGGCGAGGAGACGGAAAGCCAGTGATCGAGTTGTACGCGGCAGGCATCGGCGAGACGTTCCAGACCACGGCGGCTTCCGGGCCGCTCGTTCTCGCGTTCGGTGTCTGCATCCTCGCCGGCCTCGTCTCGTTCGCGTCGCCGTGCGTCGTACCTCTCGTTCCCGGTTACCTGTCCTACCTGGCTGGAGTGGTCGGTGCCGACGCGCCTGCCGTCACCGCGGCGGAAGCGTCGACGACGAAGGTGCGCACGGCCAGCAAGTTGCGAGTCGCGGGCGCCGCAGGCTTGTTCGTCCTCGGATTCACCGTCGTCTTCGTCCTCGCAACGGCCACGGTGTTCGGCGCGATCTCGGTGTTGTCGGTCAACCGTGAACTGCTGATGCGCATCGGCGGGGTCGTCACCATCGCGATGGGTCTGGTGTTCATCGGCCTGGTACCGGCACTGCAACGCGACGTCAGATTCGAACCACGCCGAGTCGGCAGCCTGTTCGGCGCTCCGTTGCTGGGCGGAGTGTTCGCCCTCGGATGGACGCCGTGCCTCGGGCCGACATTGGCAAGCGTCATCTCTCTGGCCGCAGGAACCGAAGGTGCGACAGCTGTGCGCGGTGTCGCATTGATCGTCGCCTACTGCCTCGGCCTCGGTCTGCCGTTCGTGATCCTCGCGTTCGGCTCGGCAAGCGCTCTACGCGGAGTCGGTTGGCTTCGCACCCATGCACGACAGATACAGGTGTTCGGCGGAATCATGTTGATAGCAGTAGGAATTGCACTCGTCACGGGTGCGTGGGACGTGTTCGTGAGCTGGGTTCGCGACGCCTTCGTGTCCGACGTGGTGCTTCCCATATGACCGACCTCGACACTCGCGTCGCCCCGCAGAAGCAGTCCCTGCCCGGGCGTGCTCTCGCATTGGCACGCAACACCTGGAGATCGCTGACGAGCATGCGCACCGCGCTGGTGCTGCTGTTCCTGCTCGCCTTCGCCGCGATCCCCGGCGCATTGGTTCCGCAGCGCAGCCTCAACTCCGGCAAGGTCGACGAATACATCGCAGCCAGGCCGACCCTCGGTCCGTGGATGGACAGGCTCGAACTGTTCGACGTCTTCTCCAGCTTCTGGTTCACCGCGATCTACGCGTTGTTGTTCATCTCACTGATCGGCTGCATCGTGCCGCGATGCGTCGAACACGCCAAAGCCCTGCGCACCAAGCCCGTCCCGACGCCCCGCAACCTGTCCCGTCTGCCCCACCACCGCCAGTACGTGTCCGACGAATCCGCCGAGGACACCGCGGCGAAGGTCAAGGCGCAGCTACGCGGGTGGCGCGTCGCGCAGCGTACCGGTGGCGAGGGCGAGGTGACGCTGTCCGCCGAGAAGGGATACTTCCGCGAGTTCGGCAACCTCGTCTTCCACCTCTCACTCGTCGGGCTGCTCGCGGCCATCGCTCTGGGCAAGCTGCTCGGATACGAAGGCAACGTCGTGGTCATCGCCAACGACGGTCCGGGCTTCTGCAGCACGACACCCGCCGTCTACGACGGTTTCCGCGCCGGCCAACTCGTCGACGGCACCGGACTCGAGCCCTTGTGCATCCGCGTGAAGGACTTCAAGGCCGACTACCTCGAGAACGGTCAGGCCGAGATGTTCACGTCGAACATCGAGTACCAGGCGGGCGAGGATCTGGCGAACAACACCTGGCGCGACGACGTCCTGCAGGTCAACCACCCGCTCCGCGTAGCAGGCGACCGCGTCTACCTGCAGGGCCACGGATACGCACCGACGTTCACCGTGACGTTCCCGGGCGGCGAGACACGCACCGAGACGATCCAGTGGCAACCGACCGACGCCACCACGTTCCTCTCCAGCGGAGTCCTTCGGATCGACCCGCCCGGTGGCCTGTACCCGGAAGCGACCGAGCGTCGCAAGAACCAGATCGCCATCGAAGGTCTGTTCGCGCCGACGGCGTTCTTCCACGGCAACCTACTGTCGTCGAGCTACCCCGCGATGACGGATCCCGCCGTCGCGATCGACATCTACAAAGGTGACACCGGACTGGACACCGGATACCCGCAGTCGTTGTTCTCCCTGAACCAGGAAATGGTCAACCAGGGCAGGCTCGTCAAGCAGGACCGGGTCAACCTGAAGCCAGGAGAGTCCTCGACTCTGTCCGACGGCACGAACGTCCGCTTCGACGGCGCCGAGGAGTTCGTCAACCTGCAGGTATCGCACGATCCAGCCCAGAACTGGGTACTGGTCTTCGCCCTGACGATGATGGGCGGGCTGCTCGTGTCGTTGGTGATCAAACGACGCAGAGTCTGGGTCCGGCTGCACACCGATTCGGACTCACGACATACTGTAGTAGAACTCGGTGGACTCGCCCGAACCGATCAGGCGGGCTGGGGAGAAGAATTCGACCGGTTGTGTGAGCGGCTGATCGGCGAAGTCAAGACAGTGAACACAGACAAGCAGGAGAACTGACCGATGCCGATCAACGAGACGCTCTCGCAGTACAGCGACTGGTCCTTCGAATCCGCGTTCGCCATCTACGTCCTCGCGTTCGTTCTGCTGATCGCGCAGTACGCGTCGCAACGGGCCACCAAGGTTCAGGCGCGCGAACTCGTCGGTAGCGGCGCTCCCGCTCCACTCGGGGCGGGCGTACCCGGACGTGTCGTCGAGACCCCCAAGCGTCCACTGTCGGAGCGACTGGCAGGGATGGGCTTTGCGCTGCTGATCCTGGCACTGGTGTTGCACGTGGCATCGGTCGTACTTCGAGGTTTCGCTACACACCGGTTCCCGCTCGGCAACATGTACGAGTTCGTGACCATGGCCACCGCCGCCGCAACGCTCACCTCGATCGTGCTGCTGCGCAAGAAGACGATGCGACCGATGATCGTCTTCGTCCTCGCACCGATCATCGTCCTGATGTTCATGGCTGCAACCAAGTTGTACGCCGACGCCGCACCCGTCGTGCCGGCACTTCGCTCGTTCTGGCTGCCCATCCACGTCACCATCGTCAGCGTCGGCAGCGGAATCTTCCTGGTCTCCGGCGTCGCCAGCCTGCTGTTCCTGCTCCGCATGAAGCAGCCGGCAGGCGAAGAGAACAGCAGCTTCTGGGGGCGTTTCGCATCCAGGCTTCCCGACGCCCAGGCGCTCGACCGGCTCGCCTACAAGACCACGATCGTCGCGTTCCCACTCTTCGGTGCAGGCGTCATCCTGGGCGCCATCTGGGCCGAAGCAGCGTGGGGCCGTTTCTGGGGTTGGGATCCCAAGGAGACGATGTCTTTCATCACCTGGATCATCTACGCCGCATACCTGCATGCCCGCGCAACGTCCGGTTGGCGCAACACCCGTGCGGCGTGGATCAACATCACCGGGTTCGCGGCAATGCTGTTCAACCTCTTCATCATCAACATGGTGGTCTCGGGACTGCACTCCTACGCAGGCCTCACCTAGCCGCTCGGCCGCATCGGTCGCGGGCGAGGGCTCGCCGGCTCAGCTGGTAACGTCCGGCGGTGACGGGTGCGCCGGGGGCGCGCACCCTCCGACTGGGGAGTCGGATGACGGGGGGAAACGCCATGGCCGAGTGGCAGATGAGTTCGTGGCAGCCGGTACGTCCGGCGGAGCCGGGGGAGGACGACGCACCCACCGCGCCACCGCAGAGCACTGCTTCGGCCGAGACCCGGGCTGGGGCCGAGACCGGGGCTGGGGCGGGGACCGGGGCATCCCAGAAACCTGACGTCTCCGAGCCGGACGCCTCGCCCTGGCAGCGACGCGCCGAAGCTCCGAGTGAGAAGCCGAAAGCAGTGACCTCGGCAAAAACAGTGCCTTCGGAGAAAGCAGTGGCTTCGGAGAAAGCAGCGCCGACGGAGGAGTCCGGGTCGCCTGTCGAGCCTGCGAGTGCCGGGCCCAGAACAGGGGGATTCCGCTCGATCCCGGTCCCGATGCCGCCTGCATCGACTACCTACAGTGCAGAACCCACGCCGACTCCACCGGACCTCGGAACGCAGGGGCAGTTGCCTCCGGTCGCGTCGGCGTCGGCGTCGGATCTCACCAATGCCCTTCTCGTGAGGCAGGTTTCGCCGCCGCCTGTGTCCGGGTGGCGGAAGTGGGTCTACGACGTGACGCTGCGTCGGGTCAATCTCGGCAACAGTCATCGCGACGAGCGTCTGGCCAGGCTCTCTCGGCAGGCGGAGCGCCACCTCGTCGGCTGCTATCGCATTTCGGTACTCAGCCTCAAGGGCGGCGTCGGTAAAACGACGACGACGGCATCGCTCGGATCGACGTTCGCGTCCATTCGCGGGGACCGCGTCATTGCCGTCGACGCCAACCCGGACCGCGGAACACTGAGCCAGAAGGTACCGCTGGAGACGCCCGCGACGGTTCGAAACATGCTGCGGGACATCGAGGATTTGAATCGCTACAGCGACGTACGGGCATACACCTCGCAGAATGCGCACCGTCTCGAGGTACTTGCGTCGGACACCGACCCCGCCGTGTCCGAGGCGTTCAGCGGCCAGGACTACGACACCGCGGTGGAACTGCTCGAGAAGTTCTACAGCATCGTGCTCACGGACTGCGGTACGGGGCTCATGCATTCGGCAATGAACAGCATCCTCGCCGGATCGGACGCGCTGGTCGTGGTCAGCTCCGGTTCCGTGGACGGGGCCCGCAGCGCCTCGGCGACACTCGATTGGCTCGACGCGCACGGTCACAGCGAGTTGGTGCGCTCATCCGTCGCAGTGGTCAACGCAGTTCGGCCGCGAGCAGGCAAAGTAGATCTCGGTAAGGTCGTCGAGCACTTCGAGCAACGCTGCCGTCAGGTCGTGTTGATCCCGTTCGACCCACACCTCGAGGAGGGCGCCGAGATCGACTTGAACAGGTTGAAGAGCGGAACTCGCGCCGCGCTGCTGGAATTGGCGGCGGCGGTGGCGTCCGGATTTCCCAGCAACCGGCCGGAAGATCTTCAGCGCGCACATGAGTCGAGGACGCGCTAGGCGCACCCGATGGGCGAACGAAACAGCCCGCCTCGTGAGGCGGGCTGCTGTACTTCATTCTGTAGGTTCGGTCTTGCCCGTGTCCTGACTGTCCGTGCCCGACCGTCGAACATCTCGGTTCATACGCCACAGGAACTCCGGGTCGTCATCCGGACCGACGGTCCGTCCAGCCGGAGCCTGCGCAGTCGGACCGAAGGCCTTCCAGAACAGGACGATGACTGCCACCAAACCGATCAACGCCAAAAGATAGATCACGACGCACCTCCTCAGACCAGCGTAACCGCGTTGGGATGCGGTGTGCACCCCAACGCGGTTCGCAAGTTCCTGAGAATATGCACTTGTGTTCGACCTGGCGTCGGTAGTCGGTCTACGGGGTCAGTGGTGAGCGGCCTCGGTGGTCAGAGACGACAGAAGCTGCATGACCTCGGCCTCGCGGAACCGACGGTGACCGCCCGGTGTGCGCAGCGATCCGAGACGACCGGCGTGCGCCCAACGGGTGACCGTCTTCGGATCGACATGGAAGAGCGCCGCTACCTGCCCCGGTGTGAGCAGTGAATCCTGAGCCTTGTGCAGTGTTGGTGCGCTCATCTTGGTCGTGTCCTCCTGCGTGCGGTGTCCGGTAGGCCCGGCCCGAAGGCGGGTCACGAACCGGACAGTGGATGGAGCAAATTCGTGTTCGAGCACCATGGTGGCACTCGAACCCCTAGGTACTCGACTGATCTAAAGAAGGTAAAGGGGAGGTAATAGACAAATCGGTCAAGTCCGGCTGTCCGATATGCGACGTTGCAGCGTGTCCAACCGCAGGTCGAAGGGCGGGTAGCCTGAAGGCCGTGAACGAACGCAACACACCACCCGAGCCCACCGCGACCAAAGGACGCCTCCTGCGAGACGTCGCGATCTACAGCGGAGCGCGTCTGCTTCTGGTCCTCGTGATCGCCGCCGTGATCGTCGGAGTCGGGCTGCTCGTGGGCGTCGAGATCCCCGTACTGGTCGCCGCGGTGTTCGCAGTACTGATCTCGCTGCCCCTCTCGCTCGTACTGTTCAAGTCCCTCCGGATTCGCGTCAACGAGTCGATCGCCGGCGTCGACGAAGGCCGACGCCGCGCCCGAGCCGACCTCCAGGCGAAACTGCGCGGCGAGGACGGCAAGTAGTGTCGAAGGTCGTCGACCGTTCCGAGGCCCGCGACTGGGTCGACAATGCGGTCCGCCTCATCGACGCCGACGCTCAACGATCGGCTGATACACACCTCCTGCGGTACCCACTTCCCGCGGCGTGGGGAGTGCAGCTCTACCTCAAGGACGAGTCGACGCACATCACCGGCAGCCTCAAGCATCGCCTGGCGCGCTCGCTGTTCCTGTACGCGATCTGCAACGGATGGGTCACCGAGAACACCACGGTCATCGAAGCCTCGTCGGGATCCACCGCCGTCAGCGAAGCGTACTTCGCGAGGCTGCTCGGTCTGCGATTCGTCGCGGTCATGCCGCGCAGTACGTCGCCGACGAAGGTTGCCTTGATCGAATCACACGGTGGGCGTTGCCATTTCGTCGACGATCCTTCCGCCATGTACACCGAGGCGCACCGACTCGCAGCGGAGCCGGACTGCCACTACATGGACCAGTTCACCCACGCGGAGCGCGCCACCGATTGGCGCGGAAACAACAACATCGCGGAATCGATCTTCGATCAGCTCACCCATGAAGAATCGCCGATCCCGACGTGGATCGTCGTCGGGGCGGGCACAGGCGGAACCAGCGCCACGATCGGTCGGTACATCCGATACCGACGGCACTCCACCCGACTGGCCGTCGTCGATCCCGAGAACTCCGCCTTCATCGGTGGCTACGAGACCGGCCGAGCCGACTTCTCCACCGGAAAGCCGTCGCGGATCGAAGGCATCGGCCGTCCCATCGTCGAGCCGTCCTTCGTCGGACAGGTCATCGACAGAATGATCGCGGTACCCGACGCTGCCTCGGTAGCGGCCGCACGGCACGCATCGACGGCCCTCGGCAAAAGCGTCGGAGGCTCTACCGGAACCAACATCTGGGGCGCATTCGGCGTCATCGCCGAGATGATTGCAGCCGGCAGGTCCGGCAGCGTCGTCACCCTGCTGTGCGACGGCGGTGAGCGCTACGCCAACACGTACTTCGACGACGCCTGGGTCGCATCGCAGGGCATGGATCTCACCGGGCCGACCGAGGAATTGGAACGCTTCGTACGAACGGGCGAGTTTCAGCCCTGACGCGTCAGCACCAGCGACGCTGCCGCGGTGGCTCCCGCGGCGACGCTCACCGCCGGCCACGCTCCGATCTTCTTGGCCAGCGGGTGCGATGCGCCGAAGCCGACGAGGTACGTCGCCAACAGCGCACCTGCGACCTTGGGACCGGCAGCCGCGTTCCATGACGCGGTGCTCGCGACACCCGCAGCTGCCAACACAGCGCCGCCGAGTTGTCGATTCTTCGTCTGCTGCGCAACGGCAAAGCCGCCCAGCAGGCCTGCGGCCGCCAGAGCCGAAGTAGCGAGTGATGAAGTTGTCGAGTTCTTCCGAGCCATACCTCCAGACTAGATGCTCGTGTCCCGCCCGCGGCCGATCAGAAGGGTGGTGGTTTCTTTCGTTCGCGGAGGCGTTGGATGCTTTTGTGTTGTCGTAGTTTTCGGCGGAGGAGTCGGATTCGGGTGCGGGCGGTGTCGGTGGGTGCGTGTCGGAGGTCGGCGGTGGTGGGTTCGGGT
>NZ_JBHUZE010000004.1:0-258294 GCF_042667435.1 Rhodococcus sp. NPDC057297
GTCGACGATCCGTGGGGGTACGGCAACTCGTTGGAATGGGCGACTTCCTGCCCGCCGCCGCGGCACAACTTCACCGAACTGCCCCGGATCCGTTCCGAGCGTCCCGCGTTCGAACTGCACTACCCGCACATGGTCGAACGCCTCCGCGCCGAAGCCCACGTCGGGCCAGGCAGCCATGGTGGACACACCACCGAAGTCCTCGAACAGGCACGTCGCGCACCTATCGCGACGAGCGACCACGAAGGATCCGGCGACCACGACCCCAAGTAAACATCCAGTCAATCGGCAAGAGCCCCTCCCGGAACTCGGGCGGGGCTCTTCGCTTGCGACAATCTGATCAGTGAAGCAGCAAGAATGGCGACGCACCACATAGGTCAGCGTCGTCGCGAAGGGAGAATCGGTGCCTGACAGAGGTTTCGCTACCGAGGACATCGCTGTACTCGTCACCGTCACCGGGCCCGACAAACCTGGCGTCACCTCGGTTCTGTTCGCGGCGCTCTCGCGTCACGACGTGAGCCTCCTCGATGTGGAGCAGGTGGTCATCCGCGGCCGACTGACTCTCGGCGTCCTGTTGTCGTGCCCGCGCGATCCCGAGGCACTGCAGGACGAGCTGGAGGAGGCCATGTCCACCGTCGGCGTACACGTCGACGTCGAGATCGGTGCCGACCCGGTGGGCAGTCGCAGTCTTGCGACTCATGTCGTCGTCGTCCTCGGCCGTCCGGTCACCGCTCGGGCATTTAGTAGCATCTCGCGCGAGCTCGCGAGACAGGGTGCCAACATCGACTCCATTCGCGGAGTCGCGGACTATCCGGTCACGGGTCTCGAACTCGACGTCACGGCCACGAACACGTCGCCGGACGCAGACCGTCAACTCAGGAAGGGTCTGTCCGAGGTCGCGGCGGGCGTCGGCATCGACGTGGCCGTCGAACGCGCAGGCATCGCGCGCCGCTCCAAGCGACTCATCGTCTTCGACGTCGACTCGACGCTGGTTCAGGGCGAAGTGATCGAGATGCTGGCCGCCAAAGCCGGACGTGAGGCCGAGGTTCGAGCGGTCACCGAATCCGCCATGCGCGGCGAGATCGATTTCACCGAGTCGTTGCACCAACGCGTGCAGGCATTGGCCGGACTCGACGCGTCCGTCATCGAAGACGTCGCCGACGAACTCGAGCTGACGGCGGGTGCCCGCACGACCATTCGTACGCTGCGGCGACTCGGGTACGCCTGCGGCGTCGTCTCCGGTGGTTTCCGTCAGGTCATCGAGGGACTCGCTCACGAGCTGGAGCTGGATTTCGTCAAGGCGAACACACTCGAGATCGTCGACGGAAAACTGACCGGGCGTGTGGTCGGTGAGATCGTCGACCGAGCTGCCAAAGCGACCGCGTTGCGCGAGTTCGCGGCTCAGGCCGGTGTTCCGATGGAACAGACGGTGGCCGTCGGCGACGGAGCGAACGACATCGACATGCTGACTGCTGCGGGCCTCGGAGTGGCATTCAACGCGAAGCCTGCGCTTCGCGAGATCGCGGACACCGCGATTTCCCACCCGTACCTCGACGCGGTCCTGTTCATGTTGGGCGTGACGCGTAGTGAGATCGAAGCTGCGGACGCTGTCGACGGCGGCGTCAGGCGAGTCCCGATCCTGTGAGCGACGTTCCGGAAACCTCGGTGCCCGGTGCTGGGCCGATCGACGGGACCGTCGACAGTCCGCTCAGTACGTTCGCCGAGCGACATGCTGTGCTGGCCCGAGGCTACGGTGGTCGTGCCGATCGGGAGGATCCCGCGGACGTGCTGGCGATGGCCGTCGTTCTGCACATACCCAAGACGGATCCGCCGCCGCGCAGCAGTCTGTTGGAAGCCGCCGCAGCCGCTGCGGTCGCATTGTGCCTGGACGAACGCGTCGGACCGGGTGGCGAGTGGGAGGACCGCTTCCTCGCGTGGACCGGGTCGAGAATCCGCAAGGTCGCCAGGCGGGCGCGGGGTGCGCACTGGACCGCTGCGCAGGATGTTTCCGGACTTACCGTCGACGTGAGTGGCGCGCAGGCTCGCGCTTTCGTTCCCGGCCGAGTGGGCGATCTGGATCCTCGGGTGAGGCGTTTGCAGATCGGCGGCACCGATGTCCCGCACGACGCTGTAGGCGCGCCGACACCGGGAGTTCCGGTGTTGTGGATAGATCCAGCCCTCGAGATGACGGTAGGGAAGGCCGCCGCTCAGGTCGGCCACGCGTCGATGCTGCTCGCGGGCGCGATGACGCCGGAGCAGTGCCAGGACTGGGCCGACACCGGGTTCGCCTGTTCCGTGCGCGACGCCGACGAGCAGCAGTGGCGTCGGGCACGCGCCCTGGTCGAGGCAGGTCAGGCCGTGGCCGTGCGGGATGCGGGGTTCACCGAGGTGGCGCCCGGTTCGATGACGGTAGTCGCGACGATCTGACGATTCGGCCGTCGCGCAGGTAGCCTCCATCCACCCGCAGGGGTCCACTGCATGAAAACTGGATGTTTCAGTAGGGGCCAGATCGGGCCGACACTGGGTGTATGCGAACGACGAAGCACGATGCACCGTTGAACCCCGACAGACGCACACGACTGACGCTCCGGCTTCTCGCCCTCTACGTCGGCCTGTGGCTCTACGGTGCGTCGATGGCGTTGATGGTGACGGCGGGTCTCGGCCTCGATCCATGGGATGTGTTCCATCAGGGAGTCAGCCGACACGTGCCGTTGAGCTTCGGCACGATCACCGCACTGACCGGCGTCGTCGTTCTGCTCCTGTGGATTCCGTTGCGCCAGAAGCCCGGCTTGGGGACCGTCAGCAACGTCGTGGTCATTGCGATCGCGGTGGACGCCACGCTGCACTGGCTCCCGGACGTGGGAAACATGGCCGTCCGCATCGCGCTGTTGGTGACCGGAATCGTCGTGAACGCCTTCGCGACTGCGCTGTACATCGGTGCGGGCATGGGGCCGGGTCCGCGCGACGGGTTGATGACGGGACTCGTCGCGCGAACCGGACTGTCCGTGCGACTGATTCGCACGTGCATCGAGTTGGCGGTGGTGGCAACGGGGTGGCTCCTGGGCGGAAATGTCGGGGTCGGGACCCTGCTGTACGCGTTCGGAATCGGACCCCTCGTTCAACTGTTCATGACTTACCTGCCGTCGCTGCGGAACACGAGCACGCCCGGACCGGTCAGCGAGATCGGCGATCCGGCTTCGACGGACATGACGTCGGTCGGTACGCCGCGTGGTTCCGACGAATCGAACACCGGCGCGAATTTTCGGGCAGCCCACGAGGGGCAGGCCAGTGAGATCTCCGTCGGACCACCGGAGTGCACGATCAGCAGCGAGCTGTCGTCGTCGACGCGCACTCCGTTCGGTTCGTAGGACCGCACGTCGCCGCCGTCGACCCATGCCTGGATGGTGCGGACGGAGTCGTCGTTCCACTGATCGGTCGTGAACTCGTTGCCGTGTCCGTCGAACCAGACCAGGTCCGGTCGGCCCGACGGGGTGTCCCGTCCGAAGAAGAATTCCTGCTGCCGGAGCGACGGTGCGCTTCGCCTGATCCGAAGCAGGCGTGAGACGAACGCGACGAGATCGGAATCGATGTTCGACCAGTCGATGGCCCACGCGTCCTCGGCGGGTGCGTCTTCGGCAATGCAGTACGCGTTGTTGTTGCCGAACTGAGTGTGTCCCAGTTCGTCTCCGGCGAGCAGCATCGGCGTTCCGGTGGACAGTGCCAGGGTGGCGAGCAGTGCCCGTACATGGCGGGCTCGGGCACCGGTGATGGCAGGGTCGACCGTCGGTCCTTCGGTCCCGTGGTCGACGGAGATGTTGTTGTCGGTTCCGTCGCGGTTCTCCTCACCGTTCGCCTCGTTGTGCTTGCGCGAGTACGACACGAGGTCGTGGGCAGTGAAACCGTCGTGGGCGGTGATGAAATTGATTGACGCCCAGGGCTTTCGGCTAGCACCGCCGTAGATGTCCTCGGATCCGGCGAGCCGTGACGCGAGATCGCGCACACCGATCTGTTCGGCCCAGAATCGGCGGACCGTGTCGCGGTAGCGATCGTTCCATTCGGACCACATCGGGCCGAATCCACCCACTTGATAGCCGGCTCCCGTTGCATCCCACGGCTCGGCGATGAGCTTGACTCGCGAGAGAACCGGATCGGTCGTGATGGCAGTGAGGAGGGGTGCGCGAGCGTCGAATCGCCATCCTCCAGGCCGTCCCAGCGTGCTGGCCAGATCGAATCGGAAGCCGTCGACTCCCATGACCTCGGTCCAGTACCGCAGGCTGTCGCAGACCATGCGCACCACTGCGGGGGACGCGGAGTCGAGTGTGTTGCCGCACCCGGTGAGGTCGACGTCGTATCCGCGACCGTCCAGCAGGTAGTACCCCGGCGCGTCGAGCCCGCGCCAGCTGATGGACGGCCCGGACACCGACGACTCGCACGTGTGGTTGTAGACGACGTCGAGCACGACTTCGATTCCGGCGCTGTGTAGTACGTCGACCATCGTCTTGAACTCGGTCACCTCGGCGCCGGGTTCGGAGGCGAAACGTGGATCGGGCGCGAAGAACGCACCCGTCGAATATCCCCAGTGATTACGCATTCCTCGTGCCCGCACGTCGGGTTCGGTCGACATCGCCTGCACCGGTAAGAGTTCCACTGTGGTCACGCCGAGTGTGGTGAGGTGCTGGAGTACTGCGGATGCAGTGAGGCCCAGGTACGTCCCTCGGTGCTGCGCGGGTACGTCCGGGTGCCTGGCGGTGTAGGCGCCGACGTGGAGCTCGTACAGCACGGTCCGATCCCACGGAACGGACGGCCGGACGATCTCGCGCAGTACGGTCGGGTCGGTGACGACCGACAACGGCATGTGCCCGAGCGAATCGACTGTGCTCGGTTGCCCGAACGGCTCGTCGTCGTAGGGGAGAAGAGCATGCGCGTCACCCAGTTGCCCGACGATCTGCCGCCCCGCGGGGTCGAGAAGTATCTTCCGATCGTTGAAGCGTCGCCCGGCCGCCGGGTCCCACCGCCCGTGCGCGCGGAACCCGTATCTGGTTCCGGGGGTAACGCCGGCAACGAAACCGTGCCGAATGCCGAAGGTCTTCTCCCGGAGTTCGACGCGCCGTTCGGAGCCGTCGGGATCGACCAGGCATACCTCGACGCCGTCGGCCTCGGGCGAGTGGACCGCGAATTGCGTACCACTTGCCGACGCAGTAGCTCCCAACGGAAACGGACAGCCGGGAGGAGAGGACTCCTCGCCGGAGGCGGGACGATCGTCGGTGTGATCAATGGAAGGCGACACGCTTCGAGATCCTGCCGTGTGTGGGGGATGGATGTGCGACAAGATAGACGTCGTGTCTGAACCGGATCCCGATTTGCTCATCGATTTCAACGACGTACTCATCAGGCGAGGTGGGGTGACGCTGGTCGGCCCGGTCACCTGGCAGGTGGAGCTCGACGAACGGTGGGTGGTGCTCGGGCCCAACGGGGCGGGCAAGACCTCCTTGATGCGGATCGCAGCCGCGGAGGTGCATCCGACGTCGGGCACCGCACACGTGCTCGGCGAGGTGATGGGAAAGGCCAACGTCGCTGATCTCAAGACGCGCATCGGTCTGTCGTCGTCGGCTCTCGCTCATCGCATCCCTGCCGACGAAACCGTGAGCGATCTGGTCGTGTCCGCCGGATACAGCGTGCTGGGACGGTGGCGTGAACGGTACGACGACATGGACACCGAGCGCGCCGTGGACATGCTGGAGAGCCTCGGAGCCGAACACCTGTCGCAGCGAACGTACGGAACCTTGTCCGAGGGTGAACGCAAGCGCGTGCTGATCGCCCGTGCGTTGATGACCGACCCGGAACTTCTCCTGCTCGACGAGCCCGCCGCGGGTCTCGACCTGGGCGGCCGCGAGGAACTCGTCGCGCGACTGGCGGATCTCGCTGCCGATCCCGACGCACCGGCCACCGTCCTGATCACCCACCACGTCGAGGAGATTCCCCCCGGTTTCAGTCACGCACTGCTGCTCAAGGAAGGCGGGGTGGTGGCGCAGGGGCTCGTCGACGACGTGATCACCGCCGAGAACCTGACGGAGGCGTTCAGCCAGTCGATCACACTCGATCGGGTGGACGGCCGTTTCTTCGCTCGGCGAACGAGGGCGGCCGGGCAGCACCGCCGGTGACACGTCCGACAATCGGACGTTGTAGTTTTCGAAGATGACTCCGACCGAAGCTGTGCCTGTCCGGGATGCATCGACCGTGATCCTCGTCCGTGACGCGCCGTCCGGAATAGAGGTCTTCCTCCTCGAGCGCGTGTCCGGCATGGCGTTCGCAGGTGGGATGACGGTGTTTCCAGGGGGCGGCGTCGACAGTTCCGACGGCGACGCCGATCTGACCTGGGCGGGCCCGGATGCATCATGGTGGGCGGGCAGATTGGGCGTCGACGAACGAAGAGCCGCGTCGCTCGTCTGCGCGGCAGCCCGCGAGACGTTCGAGGAATGTGGAGTCCTGCTCGCCGGTCCTACGGCCGATTCGGTGGTGCGCGACACCTCCGTCTACGCCGACGATCGAGCCGCACTCGAACGGCACGAACTCACCTTCGCGGCGTTCCTCGAGCGTCATGGGCTGGTGCTGAGGGCGGATCTGCTGCGGCCGTGGTCCAACTGGATCACGCCGGACGGCGAAGCGCGTCGCTACGACACGCACTTCTTCGTCGCGGTCACGCCCGAGGGGCAGGACGCCGATGGCGCCACACGTGAAGCCGCGTCGGTCGGTTGGAGGTCTGTGGAGTCCGCGCTGGACGACTGGCGCGGTGGACGTACCGTTCTGCTTCCTCCTACGTGGAGTCAATTGGCTGGGCTGACGGCCTTCGATTCGGTGTCCGGCGTCCTCGCCGCGGAACCGGTCATCACTCCCATTCAGCCGAACCTGTACCACGTCGACGGGGAACTGCGGGTCGAGTTTCCCGACGACGAGGCCTACTACGCGGGCAGTGCGCACCCGTGGTCGGGGAGATGACGCCGGGCACCGGTAGCGTGTGCGGACATGGCTGAGTTCGTGAATCTCGAGGTATCCGACGGTATCGGCACCATCCGCTTGGACCGACCACCGATGAACGCGTTGAACCGTCAGATACAGGAGGAGATCCGGGCCGCCGCGCGTGCCGCGACGATCGATCCCTCGGTCAAGGCCGTCATCGTCTACGGCGGTGAGAAGGTCTTCGCCGCCGGTGCGGACATCAAGGAAATGGTGGAGTTGTCGCCCGCGCAGATGAACGACATCATCGGGGACCTGCAGTCCGCGCTGGGGTCGGTGTCCGAGATACCCAAGCCCGTCGTTGCCGCGATCACGGGTTACGCACTCGGAGGTGGCCTCGAAGTGGCGTTGAGCGCCGACCGTCGCATTGCCGGCGACAATGCGAAACTCGGGGTGCCCGAAGTGCTTCTCGGCGTCATCCCCGGCGGTGGCGGAACCCAGCGGTTGGCACGCCTCGTGGGTCCGAGCAAGGCCAAGGACCTGGTCTTCACAGGCCGATTCGTCGGAGCCGAGGAAGCACTCCGCATCGGACTGGTCGACGAGGTCGTCGCCCCGGACGAGGTGTACAACGCCGCGAGAAAATGGGCTTCGCAGTTCACCAAGGGTGCGTCGCGGGCGCTGGCTGCGGCCAAGGCGTCGATCGATCAAGGCCTCGACACAGATCTTCACACCGGCCTGAAGATCGAAGCTCAGCAGTTCGCGGCTCTGTTCGCGACGAAGGATCGGACCATCGGCATGGAGTCGTTCATCGCCAACGGACCGGGCAAGGCCGACTTCACCGGCGAGTGATCGCCTGCCCCGCGAAACTGGAACTTGTTCATTTCCTACCGGATAGTAGGCTGCCCTCATGACTGCAAGCCCTCACGACGGTTCGTCCGACTCCCAGGCGGCCGGCGCTGATACCAGCCTCCACGTCGTACCGGACCCCGCGCCCAACCCGCACGCCACGGCGGAGCAGGTGGAGGCCGCGCGGAGCGACACCAAGCTCGCCCAGGTCCTCTACCACGACTGGGAAGCCGAGACGTACGACGACAAGTGGTCCATCTCGTACGACGAGCGCTGCATCGACTACGCGCGTGGACGGTTCGATCAGGCCGTCGGTTCTTCTCCGGACGCGCAGGATGCGCTGCCCTACGGTCGCGCGCTCGAACTGGGGTGCGGCACCGGCTTCTTCCTGCTGAACCTGATGCAGGCGGGTATCGCGGAGAAGGGTTCGGTCACGGACCTGTCGCCGGGAATGGTCAAGGTGGCATTGCGCAACGCCGGGCACCTGAATCTCGACGTCGACGGCCGAGTCGCCGATGCGGAGACCATCCCGTACGAGGACAACACGTTCGATCTCGTTGTCGGGCATGCCGTGCTGCATCACATTCCGGATGTGGAGCAGTCCCTCCGCGAGGTGCTCCGTGTGCTCAAGCCCGGGGGGCGCTTCGTGTTCGCCGGCGAGCCGACGACTGTGGGAAACTTCTACGCTCGGTGGTTGGGACGCGCTACGTGGGAGACCACAACGCGAATCACGAAGTTGCCGTTCCTGGCGAGCTGGCGCAAGCCACAGGAGGAACTCGACGAGTCCTCGCGGGCAGCGGCACTCGAAGCCGTCGTGGACCTGCACACGTTCGATCCGAGCGATCTCGAGAACATCGCGACGAGTGCCGGTGCCGTCGACGTCCAGGCGCGGACGGAAGAGTTCGCGGCAGCATTGCTCGGCTGGCCTGTCAGAACGTTCGAGGCGGCGGTTCCCGCCGAGAAGCTCGGGTGGAACTGGGCCAGGTTCGCGTTCGGGGGCTGGAAGACACTCAGCTGGGTCGACGAGAAGGTTCTCACGCACGTTGTCCCGCGTGGATTCTTCTACAACGTGATGATCACCGGTGTGAAGTCGTCCTGACCGTTCGCACTCGCTGAACATCACGCGCTGAACATATCGGCACTTCATGGGCTACACCTTCACCGACGCCGACATCGACTACCTCACCGACGATGTCGGCGTCGGCGCGCTCGATTGGATCTCTCGGCTGGCGCTCACCAAGCAATCGATGCTCGCCGACGTGACCGCGGCACGCAGCAGGTTCGGCGACAACACCGCCGCACTCGTCGAGACCATCACTGCGCGGCGCAAGGCTTCTGCCAAGCTCGACGGTGCAGGGTCGTGGCTGCTGACCGACGATGCCGTACAGCAGGCGACGCCGACGATCGTGGCGCGGCGCCGTGCCGAACGGCTCGCCGGCCTCGACGTCCACGACGTCACCTGCTCGATCGGCACCGAACTGGACTCGTTGGTCAGCACCGCAGGGTCTGTGCTCGGAAGCGACCTCGACCCGGTGCGGTTGCGGATGGCCGGCCACAACGTTCCGTCCGCGTCGATCGTCCGAGCCGACGCACTCGTTCCCGTGTCCCGTGGCACCGTCGTGCTCGCCGACCCCGGGCGGCGTTCGGACGGCAGGCGCACCCACGACCCCGCGGCTCTGCAACCGCCGCTGCCGGACCTGATCGAGACGTACGTCGGACGCGATCTTGTCGTCAAGTGCGCCCCCGGACTGAATTTCGATTCGCTCGGGTGGGCAGGAGAAATCGAGTTGGTGTCGCTCGACGGCGGGGTCAAGGAAGCGTGCCTGTGGTCCGACGGCCTCTCCGCGACGACGATCACACGGCGCGCATCGGTATTGAGTTCCGACGGATCCGCCTACGAGATCACCGATTCCGAGCCCGACGACATCGACTCCGCAGAACCCGGGGAGTGGTTGATCGACCCTGACGGAGCTATCGTCCGCGCAGGCCTCGTTCGTCATTACGGGGCCCGGCACGGGTTGTGGCAACTCGATCCCCGCATCGCATATCTGACCGGCAACACGGTGCCCGAGGGTGTGAACGGATTCCGGATCCTCGACCGAATCAAGTACTCGGAGAAATCGTTGCGGCAGGCCCTTGCCGCGCACGGATGCGGATCGGTGGAGATCCTGGTGCGTGGCGTGGACGTCGACCCCGCAGTGCTACGGCCCCGCCTGAAGTTGAAGGGCGACACAGCGCTGTCGGTGATCATCACGCGGATCGGCCGGTCCGGTGTGGCGTTCGTCTGTCAGGCTCGTCGCCCGGGCAGGACCGATCAGGACGTGTAGGTGAAGATCTCGCCGAGATAGGTCGAGGTGACCACCTGGCCGTCAGGCCCGATCGACGTACCGACCGTGGGGCCGGAGGCGCCTTCGAGCACCTGCTCGGACACCGTCTCCCCGCTCGCCGAGTCCAGCGCGACGAGGACTGCGTCGTCACCGCGGCCAACGACCGTGACGATGCGGCCATCGGCGGTGCTCGCCGGAGTACCCAACTGCTGCAGATCATCTCGCGACCAGGCGACACTCGCGCTCGTGCCGTCGTCGCGGATCGAGCGCACCGACCCCTCGCCGCCCGACGGAACGATCGAACCGTCGCTCGCGACCGATGGCGTGTTGCTCGCACCGAATCCGGCTCCGAACGTCCACCGCTGCGAACCGTTCGAGGCGTCGAACGCGGACACCCGGCCGTCGACGTCGGCGAGATAGATCGTCGAGCCGTCCTCCGACAGAACAGGACTCGACGACACTCCGGCCGGGAGCAGTTCCGACGACCAACGCTCCGTGATCGACGGTGTCGCCTCCGCGTCGTAGTGCAGCGAGATCAATTGCGGTGCAACGGCACCCGAACGCCACAGAACGAGATAGATGTTCGACGCATCCAGGTCCACGGCGGGCGTGGCCGCCACTGCGCACTCGGCGGAACCCGTCGCACACGCATCGAGACCGGTTGCAGGCGGGAGGAAATCGGCGCCGGGCTCGGCCAGGAAATCAGGAGGGTCGATCAGATCGTGGATCGGCACGACGGACTTGCCGGTCTGGGTGTCCAGGACGTTGATCTGACCGAACTGAGTCACAGCCAGAACGCTGCCGTCGCCGAGGAACTGCGCGGAACGCGGAACGCCGTTGGTGGGAGTGCGCCAACGCAATTGACCGTGCTCGTTGAACGACGAGAACCCACCGTCGTCGCCGACGTACACATTGGCCACGGAATCGACGAGGGGTGTCTCGGTGCCCACCGACGGCCCGACGCGGTTGCACCAACGCTTACGGCCCGACTCGATCTCGAACGAGAAGAGATTGCACCCGGCCTCACCGAGCGTCGAGACGAACATCTGACCGCTCGCCGCGATCGACACCGGAGACGATGTCGTCGCACCCAGCGGGCGCGACCACGCGAATTGTGCGTCCGACAGTCCGGCATGCTCGGTGGAACTGCTGTTCCGGGAGTCACCGTGCACGACAGGCCACCCGTCGGGCGCGAATGCGTCGATTGCCTCCCCGCCCCCGCCGCATGCTGCCGCGGTCAGGGCTGCAACGGTCGCCAGCGACACCACGCGAGCCACACCAGCTCTACCGCCAAGCACCTTGTTACTTCTCCTCGAACGTGTCCGACGCACATGATTCAAGGACAGAGACTATCCCGGCCACCGTCTCGATGGCCAAAGCGGTCCACACGGGTCGTTCCGAGCCGCACTGCAGTGCCGCTAGGGTGGACGGCTATGACGAGCATGTGGAACGCGCCGCTGCGTTCACGCTGGCGGGGATCACGACGACGCGACGAGGACCAGGCCCGGTTTCTCACCCGCGACTCGCTCCGCTGGGTGCTGAAGAACAAGGCCTACACACCGTGGTACCTCGTTCGGTACTACCGGCTCGCTCGGTTCAAGGCTGCCAATCCTCATGTCGTGCTACGGGGAATGGTGTTCCTGGGCAAGAACGTCGAGATCCATTCGACTCCCGAGTTGTCCCGGCTGGAGATCGGGCGATGGGTACACATCGGCGACGGCAACGCGATCCGGTGCCACGAAGGTTCGCTGCGGATCGGTGACAAAGTGGTGTTCGGCAAGGACAACGTCGTCAACACTTACCTCGACATCGAGATCGGTGCGTCGACGCTCGTCGCAGACTGGTGCTACATCTGCGATTTCGACCATCGGATGGACGACGTCACCACACCGATCAAGGACCAGGGGATCGTCAAGGGACCGGTTCGGATCGGTCCGGACACCTGGATCGCCGCCAAAGTGACGGTTCTCCGCGAGACCAGCGTCGGTCGTGGATGCGTGCTAGGTGCACACGCAGTCGTCAAAGGCGTGATTCCGGACTACAGCATCGCCGTCGGTGCGCCGGCCAAGGTAGTCCGCAACCGCAAGGCCGACTGGGAAGCCGGTGCTGCCGAGCGCGCGAAGTACATCGCAGCGCTCGAGGACATCGAACGCAAGAAGGCACTCAGGGCAGCGGAAGCTGCGCGCGGAGACTCAACTGCGCTCGGGTAGAGCACGTTCGACGATGGTAGGACGCGCGAGCGGATACCGCACCTTCCGTTTCGCGGCCAGATAGACCTGGGCGGTCGCTTCCGCGACATGCCTCCAGTCGAAGTCGACGGTCAATCGCTCACGTGCGGCGTGGGCTCGCTCCTGGGCTGCATCGACGTTGTCCAGAACTCGTCGAACCGCAGTGGCGAGTCCTGCCACGTCGGACGGCTCGAAGGACAGACCGGTCACGCCGTCGACTATCGCTTCCCCCAACCCTCCTGCCGTCGACGCCACCAGCGGGGTCCCCGCGGCCGCAGCTTCGAGAGCGATGATGCCGAACGGTTCGTAGCGGCTGGGGAGAACGATTGCGTCGGCACCGTGGAGCCAACCGAGTAGTTCCGTGTGGTCGAGCGATCCGAGGAAGGAGACGGAACGGGTCACTCGGTGCGTTCGGGCGAGCTGCGCCAACCACGCGAACTGTGTTCCCTCGCCTGCAATGTGCAGTGTGGTGCCCGGGTGGCTCCGACGGATGCGCGGCATGGCGGCGATGGCGTCCTGGATGCCCTTCTCGTATTCGAGACGGCCGACGTACAGCAGTTTGGCGGGTTCCTGGCGAGGCTGGCGAGGACGGAAGGTCCACGTGCGGATGTCGATGCCGTTCCTGATGACCGACACCGCCGAGTCGCGAATCCCGAACAGCCGAGTGACCTCGTCCTTCATCGATGCCGAACAGGTGATGACGGCGTCGGAATCGTTGGCCAGCCACCATTCGATGGAATGAACCTGACGATTGATCGTGCCGGAGATCCAGCCACTGTGCCTGCCCGCCTCGGTGGCGTGGATCGTCGAGACGAGGGGGACGTCGAAGTGTTCGGCGAGCGCGATGGAAGGGTGCGCCACCAGCCAGTCGTGCGCGTGGACGACGTCGGGTTGCCAGCCGTCGCCCAGGCCCGGCTTGCCGAGTGCGATTCCGGCGCGAACCATCGCGTGTCCCATGGCGAGGGTCCACGCCAGCATGTCTTCGCCGAAGACGAAGTGCGCGGGATCTTCGGCCACCGCGACCACCAGGACGCCGTCTTCGATGCGATGGTGCGTGGGATGGGTCGACGCGTCGGTGCCCGTCGGGCGGCGCGCCAGCACCACGACCTCGTGTCCGGCGGAGACGAGTTCGGTTGCCAGATGGTGGACGTGTCTGCCAAGCCCCCCGACGACGACGGGCGGGTACTCCCACGACACCATCAGAACCTTCACTTCGACGCTCCCCTCCGAGCTGCAGATCCGTGCTGCAGGTTCTCCGAGCCGTACTTACCTGCCACTCGACGAGCGTCGAGTGCGGGAAAAAGCCCGTCCGCCTGGTTCCACCCGCGTGCGAGCCGCTCCGCGTCGTCGTGACGACCACCGCGGACCGCGTCCGCGATCTCCCGGAGAGCGTGGGCGTGGACGTGCGCACGCTGGCGCGCATATCCGGCCGCCGTGTCCTTGCTGACCATGAATGCCCAGTCACTGGCAACCGCGTTGAGTGTCTCACGCAGAATCTGGTCGTTCACCCTGTTACGCAATTCGGGTATGCCCGGTCGCTGCCCGTCCACCGCGCGCTGCTTGTCCACCGTGTGCTGCCTGTCCACCGCGCGCTGTCCGTCGAGTGAGCTCAGCGCTGCCTCGACCACCTCGGCGTTCAGATCGACCAGATCACGGACGGCGTCGCCGTTCCACACGCGCCAGTCCTTGCCCGACCCCCATGACGACTCGGTCAACTGTACCGGCGAGCCCACGAATCCTTTGCTGCGAGCGTCGTCGAGAGTTCCGATGTCGATGCCGGCTTCCGGTAGAGCTCGTAGGACGCGTTCGAGCCAGACTGGACCCTCGAACCACCAATGGCCGAACAATTCCGTGTCGAACGCCGCCACGACGAGTGCGGGTCGACCGATGCGGTCAGACTCGCTGCGGAGCCTGCGCCGGACCGTGTCGACGAAGTCCGCGACGTGGATGTCGATCGCGGCAGAGGCGGCCGCGGGATCGTAGGGCTCCTTGTCGGCCGAGTCGACGGTTCGTCCGGTGACGCGTGCGTGCTTGAGCCCGGTCGCATGGTCGTAGGTGTGGAAATCGCGGTACGAGGCATGACCGGGGTAGCCGGATTTCGGCGACCACACGCGATAGCTGACCTCGAGATCGCGCCCGAATGCGAGAACGTCGGATTCTCGCACCGGTCGCCCGAGCGTCGTGTCGCCTCGCAGGGATGGGCCGTCCACCATGAAGTGGGTGACCCCTGCGTCCGCGTATCCGACTTCCATCCCCGGTGCGTACGCACACTCGGGTGCCCAGATGCCGGTGGGCCGTGTGCCCCAGCGCCTCGCCGCGTCGGAAAGCCCCTCGGACAGCGAGAATTCGCGCAGCCTCGGATCGAGTAGCGGTTGGAAGGGGTGGGCGAGGGGACCGCCGAGCAGTTCGACCGTTCCAGCGTCGACGAGTGTACGAACGACCGGTGATCCACCGTGTCGCCACTTCGTTTCGAATGTGTCGAGTGCCCGTGCGGCGCTTCTGTGTTCGCGGATCGACATCGCACGGTCGGTCGCCTCGTGCGCGCGCAGCTGCCAGTTCCCGAGCCAATGATGCATCCCCGCAAGGCAATGCGGGTCGTCGAGTTGAGCGGCGAGCACCGGGGTGATCCCGAGCGAGAGCAGGTTGGTACGTCCCTCGTCGGCGAGCGTAGAGAGCATGTCCGTCAGCGGCAGATAGGAGTCGGCCCACGATTGGTACAACCACTCCTCGCCGACCGGCCATCGGCCGTGATTGGCGAGCCAGGGCAGGTGCGAGTGCAGAACCAGAGAGAACATGCCCGGCTCGGTCACCTTCGGTGAAGGTGTGCTCACCCGCTCACCGCAGCTCCGCCGTGAGGCTTGATCGCAACGGCGACCAGGTCGAGGCTCCCGTCCATGTCCGTCGGGTGGATGTCGAAATCTGCCGTGGTGATCGATGCGACGTCGGCCGAGAGGGCTGCCGGCCAGGGCTCCCCGGCGAGAGCGCGCTCGATCTGAGCGTCGATGAACGACCCTCCGTGCTTGTCGTCGAGCTTTCGAAGCGTGGACCCGTGATGGACGCCGGTCATGACGTCCACGGTGAAACCTGCGTGTTCCAGCAGCTCGGACAGCTCGTCCGCGTTCAATTCGCGCGTGTGGAACGGGTTCAACGGAGTATCTCGCCCCGGGGAGAACGTGATGCGATTCGGTGTACTGACGAGCAACTCTCCACCCGGGCGGAGGACCCGGAAGCACTCGTCGAGGAACTGCCCCTGATCCCACAGATGCTCGATCACCTGGAAGTTGACGACCACGTCCACCGAGTCGTCGCGAAGGGGCAGCTGTGCCAGATTGCCGCGGAGCATGCGGACTCCGCGATACCGATCGTGTACGTGAGCGGCGGCGCCTGCGTCGTAGTCCACGCCGGTGACCGACTCGGCAACGGCGTCGATCATGTTGGCGCCGTAGCCTTCTCCCGATCCTGCCTCGAGGACGGTGCGGTGCCGGCACCGCCCCAGCAGGTGCTCGTACACGACCTCGTGTCGGCGGAACCAGTAGTTCTCCTCCGCGATGCCAGGAACCGTGCGCTCGCCGGTGAGGGGGAGCGGTGCGTCCGCGTCGGCTGTCGATGATTCGCTCACCGACGAGAGGGTAGTGCCTACGTCCAGGGACGATCCATCGGCAGTGGCGTCCGGTCAGGAGGGGCGGATGTATTGTCGGATCGGAAATGCGGTAAGTTACCCACCAGTAACTAAACATGGGGTAATCTACGGCAGGGCCTAGAACAGCAAGAACCCATAAGGCACGACCCGATTCACCCTACGAATCAGCGGAACATGACCAGGAGGTCGACGCAGACCCATGACGAACATCGTTGTTTTGATCAAGCAGGTTCCCGACACGTGGTCCGAGCGCAAACTCACCGACGGTGACTACACGCTCGACCGTGAGGCAGCCGACGCCGTTCTCGACGAGATCAACGAGCGCGCCGTCGAAGAAGCCCTGCTCATCAAGGAATCACAGGGCGGCGAGGTGAAGGTGCTGTCCGCAGGCCCCGACCGCGCCACCGATGCCATCCGCAAAGCGCTGTCCATGGGTGCCGACAGCGCCGTGCACCTCAACGACCCCTCGCTCCACGGGTCCGACGCCATCCAGACTGCGTACGCGCTGGCAGCTGCGCTCGGGAACGTCGCGTTCGAGAACGACGAGCCCGCCGATCTGATCATCGCGGGTAACGAGGCCACCGACGGCCGCACGGGCGCTGTACCGGCAATCATCGCCGAGTACCTCCAGATCCCCGCTCTCACCCAGCTCCGCAAGCTGACCGTCGCCGACGGCACCGTGTCGGGCGAGCGCGAGACGGACGAGGGCATCTTCGGCCTCGAGGCTGCACTGCCGGCCATCGTCAGCGTCACCGAGAAGATCAACGAGCCGCGCTTCCCGTCCTTCAAGGGCATCATGGCCGCGAAGAAGAAGACGGTGCAGACCATCACGCTCGCCGAGATCGGCGTCGAGGACGGCATCGTCGGCGTGGAGAACGCAGGAACGACCGTCACGTCGTCCACCCCCAAGCCTCCCAAGACTGCAGGCGAGCGGGTCACCGACGAGGGCGACGGCGGCGACAAGATCGCCACCTACCTCGTAGGCCAGAAGATCATCTGATCCCGCCGACGTAACGCCGCGCAGACCACTTAAGGAGAGCAAGTCATGGCAGAAGTACTCGTGCTCGTGGAGCACGTCGAGGGAACCCTCAAGAAGGTCAGCACCGAGCTGATCACCGCCGCCCGTGCACTCGGCGAGCCGTCGGCAGTCGTCACCGGTCCCGCCGGTACCACCGACAAGCTGGCCGACGCATTGACCGAGGCAGGCGCGGAGAAGATCTACGCCGCGGAGTCCGACGACATCGACGGCTTCATCATTACCCCCAAGGTCGACGTCCTCTCGGCACTCGCCGAGTCCGTCTCGCCGGCCGCGATCATCACCGCAGCCAGCATCGAAGGCAAGGAAGTCGCCGGACGCCTCGCGGCGCGCCTGGGCTCCGGTCTGCACAACGACGTCATCGCTGTGAACGGCGACGGCAGTGCCACCTACTCGATTTTCGGTGGCGCGTTCACCGTCGAGGCAAAGGCCAACGGAGACGTCCCCGTCATTTCGTTGCGTCCGGGCGCAGTGGAAGCCGAGCCGAAGGCAGGCGCGGGTAGCCGCGAAACCGTCGAGGTTCCGGCGCAGGAAGACGGCGTCGTCAAGGTCACCTCGCGTGACCCGATCGTCGGCGGCGACCGCCCGGAACTCACCGAAGCGACCGTCGTCGTGTCCGGTGGCCGTGGCGTCGGAAGTGCAGACAAGTTCAACGTCGTCGAGGACCTCGCCGACTCGCTCGGCGCAGCCGTCGGTGCGTCGCGCGCTGCGGTGGACTCCGGTTACTACCCGGGTCAGTTCCAGGTGGGTCAGACCGGTAAGACGGTCTCCCCGCAGCTCTACATCGCACTCGGCATCTCCGGCGCCATCCAGCACCGCGCCGGAATGCAGACCTCGAAGACCATCGTCGCAGTCAACAAGGACGAAGAAGCACCCATCTTCGAGATCGCCGACTACGGCATCGTGGGCGACCTGTTCAACGTCGCACCTCAGCTCACCGAAGCGGTGAAGAAGCACAAGGGCTGATATCGCCCGGACAGACGACACGCCCCCGCCTCCCCGTTTCGGGGGGCGGGGGCGTGTTTGTCGTTCACACAACGTGTTCGGACACGTTACCCACCTGATGCGCTGACGTGGCCGCGGCTCGTTAGACAACTTGCATGACCACTTCAGTCATGAACTCGCGTGCATCGTCCATGCCCGAGACGGCCACGAAGGGCCGAGGCGCCGACCGCTATTCGCTCGTCCTGTCCACCGACCGAGACCATCGCGACGCCGCTCAGAAACTCCGCTACGACGTGTTCGCGTCCGAACCCGGATACGACATTCCCCGAGATCCCAGCGGCCGTGATGCCGACCGCTTCGACGAATTCTGCGACCATCTTCTCGTCCGCGACAACACCACCGACGACTTCGTCGGTTGCTACCGCATGCTCACTCCCGACGCTGCCATCGCAGCCGGGGGCTACTACACCGCAACGGAATTCGATCTCACAGCCCTGAATCCGGCCGCGTCCTCGGTAGTCGAGATGGGACGCGCCGTCGTCCGGCCCGAGCATCGATCCGGCTCCGTCCTCGGACTCATGTGGGCTGGAATCCTGCACTACCTCGAAGTGACCGGCCTCGAATGGGTCATGGGATGCGTATCGGTACCCATGCAGGCGTCCGCCGAGGATGTTCCAGGGGCGAACGTCCGAGGCGTCCGCGACTTCCTGCTCGACAAGCATGGATCGGCACCCGACCGCCGCGTGATCCCACGTAACCCAGTCGTGGTCGACGGCCGCGGTCTCGACGACATCGTGGCCCCTGCGCGAGCGTCGATCCCTCCTCTGCTTCGCGGATACCTGCGACTGAACGCGGTGGTGTGCGGAGAACCGTCGCACGACCCCGACTTCGGAGTTGCGGATTTCGTCGCACTGCTCGGGCTGAGCGATGCCAACACTCGGTACCTGGATCGGTTGAGGAGCGCGGCCAACACGTACGAGACGAGGGGACAGGGATGAGCGCGTCGAACATCGTCGACTCGTCCGGCCGCGCAGCCGAATCGGCCGTGACGGAACAGGTGGTGGATCATGCATGGATGCCGTCCAGCCCGTGCGGAGACGGCTGCATCGCGCGCGGAAGCGCAACCGTGGGTTCGGTGGTGGTCGCACTGCGCATCCTGGTTGCGCTGTTCGCGGTCGCTCTGCTCCCGGTACTGATCGCCGTCGGTGTGGTCTCACCCCGACTGCGCAGGCGCGTCACTCGGTTCGGTGCGCGGATGTTGCTGTTCGCCGTCGGTATCGGGCTCTGCGTCCACGACCCGCGGTCGGATCGGGAACGCTCCCGTACCGAACACGGCGCGCTCGTCGTGGCCGGACACATTTCCTGGACGGACGTACTGGTCCTGACGGCACTGCGACCGGCGACGTTCGTGGCCCGCGGCGACCTGATCGAGTGGCCGGTACTGGGCCTGTTGGCCAGGGCAATGAAGGTGCTTCCCATTCACCGGCAGAAACTGCGTGCCCTCCCGGGGACCGTCGACCAGGTTGCGGACAGACTGCGCGACGGTAAAACGGTCGTGGTGTTCCCGGAAGCGACGACCTGGTGCGGACAGGCGTACGGCTCGTTCCGGCCTGCGATGTTCCAGGCCGCGATCGACACGGAGACCTGGGTGCAGCCGGTCCGGCTCGCGTACGTCGACGGAGATTCTGCTCGCACGACCGCGACGTGCTTCGTCGGCGACGAGACCATCGGTCAGTCGATCGGCCGGATCCTGCGGCTGAAAGGAATCGTCGCGCGCTTGGAACTGGCCGCTCCCGAGGCGCCGGGCACCGACCGTCGGGATCTCGCGAGGCGTTGCGAGGCAGCGGCGCGATCCGGTGATCGATTCGATCCGACCATGCACGGCGTCGTCACTCTCGACGTCACCCACGACGTCGTCCGGGCACCGGAACGGCCCGCGCACCGCTGAGCAGGATCCTCGGGTGGCCGGGTTTCTCGGGTGGGTGGGGCATGTGTCATCACCGGCTATCCTTGGAAGCGTTATGCCTTCTGCCCGCAGTTCGGCTGCTGCCCCCCGCACGAGTGCACCCGTGTACCTCGATCATGCTGCGACGACGCCCATGTCCCGCGCCTCCATCGAGGCCATGACGGCAGTGTTCGCCACCGTCGGGAACGCATCCTCGCTGCACGGATCCGGCAGGGCCGCCCGCCGCAAGGTCGAGGAGTCGCGGGAATCGATCGCCGCGAACCTCGGAGCTCGGCCGTCGGAGGTGATCTTCACCTCAGGTGGAACCGAGAGCGACAACCTCGCGGTGAAGGGGATCTTCGCGGCTCGGCGTGACGCTGACCCGTCGAAAACCAGAATCATCGCCAGCGCCGTCGAGCATCATGCGGTTCTCGACGCAGTCGAGTGGCTCGCCGACCACGAAGGCGCAGAAGTCACCTGGCTCGAGGTCGACTCTCGTGGCCGAGTCCACCCGGACACCCTCCGTGCGGAGCTGGCCGTGGGAGCGGACCGAACCGCGTTGGTGACCATCATGTGGGCGAACAACGAGGTCGGCACCATCATGCCGATTGCCGAGCTGGCCGCCATCGCTCGCGAGTACGACGTGCCCATGCACAGCGACGCCATCCAGGCCGTCCCACATCTGCGCGTCGACTTCGGCGCCAGCGGCCTGTCCGCCATGAGTATCGCTGCGCACAAGTTCGGCGGACCGCAAGGCGTCGGTGCCCTGCTGCTCGGACGCACGACGGCCTGTGTCCCGCTGTTGCACGGGGGCGGTCACGAGCGTGACGTCCGATCCGGGACGCACGACACTGCGTCGGTTGTTGCGATGGCTGCAGCTCTCGCGGACACCGTCGCGCACCTCGATGACCGTCATTCGAACGCGGAGCGGTTGCGCGAGAAGATGGTGAGAGGTGTTCGCGCGATCGATCCCGAGGTGATCGTCAACGGCCCGACCGACGATCGGCGGCTACCCGGTATCGCGCACTTCACCTTCCTGGGCTGCGAGGGAGATTCCCTGCTCATGCTGCTGGATGCGGCAGGCATAGAATGCTCGACGGGGTCCGCCTGCACCGCCGGTGTGGCCAGCGCCAGTCACGTGCTGATCGCGATGGGCGCGGACCCGTCGACAGCACGCGGATCCCTGCGTTTCTCGCTAGGACCCGAATCGACCGACAATGACGTGGACGCACTGCTGGCAGCGTTGCCGCAAGTAATCGAACGAGCCCGCGCGGCGGGATTGGCGAGCGTAGGAGCTCGGGGAGGACAGCGCTGATGCGTGTACTGGCTGCAATGAGCGGCGGAGTGGATTCGGCAGTTGCGGCTGCCCGCGCAGTCGACGAAGGACACGACGTCGTCGGCGTCCATCTGGCTTTGTCGACCGAGCCCGGGACGCTGCGCACCGGTTCGCGCGGATGCTGCTCCAAGGAAGACGCCGGGGATGCGCGCCGGGCTGCAGACGTGCTCGGCATCCCGTTCTACGTGTGGGACTTCGCCGACCGATTCAAAGAAGACGTCATCGACGACTTCGTCGAGTCGTACGCTGCAGGCGAGACGCCCAATCCGTGCCTCCGGTGCAACGAGAAGATCAAGTTCTCCGCGCTTGCCGACCGTGCGCTCGCCCTCGGATTCGACGCCGTGGCAACGGGGCATTACGCCCAGCTGCACGACGGCGTGTTGCGCCGTGCCGTCGACGCCGACAAGGATCAGTCCTACGTACTCGCGGTACTGACGCACGGACAGCTGTCGCGGGCGATGTTCCCCATCGGGGACACCCCCAAGTCCGAGATCCGCGAGGAGGCCGCAGCACGCGGACTCGCGGTCGCGGACAAGCCGGACAGTCACGACATCTGCTTCATCCCGTCAGGTGACACTCGTGCGTTCCTCGGAGCGAAGATCGGTATCCGTCCCGGCAAGGTCGTCGATGCAGACACCGGTGTAGAACTTGCCGATCACGAGGGTGTGCACGGCTTCACGATCGGTCAGCGCAAGGGCCTCGGAGTATCCGGGCCTGCCGCAGACGGAAAGCCTCGCTACGTCACCGCCATCGAACCCGAGAGCGGCAATGTCATCGTCGGGTCTGCTACTCGCCTCGACGTGTGGGGAATCAGCGGCGACCGCGCGATCTGGACGGACGGTGTTGCACCTACCGGTCCGATCGAATGCGTCGTACAGGTTCGCGCGCACGGTGGGCTCACGGAAGCTGTTGCGGAAGCAACCGCCGACGGGGGAGTGGACATTCAGCTTCGTAGTGCACTCACCGGAGTGGCGAAGGGACAAGCGGCCGTGTTGTACCGCCGCGACGTCCAGGGCGACATCGTCATCGGCAGTTCCACCATTGCCGGCACTCGTTCCGAGAGCGAGTGAGCGGCAGCGTCTTCGGGGCGCTGGCGACGGGCATCGGGTCGTGGCCCGGCACCGACGTTCGAGAGGCGTCCTCGATCGTTCTCGGTGAGCTGCCTGCACTGCCGCACATCGTCGAACTTCCGGCTCGTGGACTCGGTGCGGACACCATCGGCAGGACAGGCGCGCTGATGGTGGACATCGAACTCGACGTGCGTACGTCGGGTTATCGGGTGTCGCAGCGCAAGTCACTGACGGGTCGCCGCGCAGAAGATCTGTTGCACGAGGACCTCGACGTCCTCGAAGAGCTCTGGGAGACGGGTGGGTTCGGCGCGACCCATCGCGTGTTGAAGGTGCAGGCGGCGGGTCCGTTCACGATGGCCGCGCAGGTCGAGCTGCGCAGCGCGCACCGAGTGTTGACCGACCGCGGCGCGGTTCGCGACTTCGCGGATTCGTTGGCCGAGGGGCTCCGCCAGCATTGCGCCGAGCTCCGAACCCGGCTGGGTGTGGACGTAGTGGTCCAGATCGACGAGCCGAGTTTGCCTGCAGTACTTGCCGGTTCACTGTCCGGCGTGACCAGACTCGATCCCGTGCGGGCCGTACCGGAGCCCGAAGCGTTGGACCTGCTCGACTCCGTGTTGAGTGGCGTCGGCGTTCCCACTGCGGTGCATTGTTGCGGTGCAGACGTGCCGTTGGACCTGCTGCGCCGAAGCGCCGCGGAGGCCGCTGCACTCGACGTGGCGCAGCTCGGAGCACGTGACCTCGACGGCATCGGAGAGTTTCTTCAGGTAGGCAAGACGATCATGTTCGGCCTCGTGCCTGCGGTTCGGCCGGAGAAGGTGCCGACGTGGCGTGAGGTCGCGGCACCCGCGGTGACACTCGTCGACCGGCTCGGATTTCCGCGGTCCGTTCTGTCGACTCAGGTGTCGGTCACCCCCGCGTGTGGGTTGGCCGGGGCGACGCCGGAGTGGGCCAGGCAGGCGCTCGAGCTGGCGGGCAATGTCGCGGACGCTTTTCAGGACGCACCCGACTCGCTCTAGCAGCGTGTCGAGTGTCGGTGGGGTCCGTTAATGTTCGAGTGTGGACGAATCGACTGCACCGACTGCCGCGACCGAGAATGCCGACGATCGGGCGACGGGCACTCCGGCCTCCAGGGAGGACAAGGAGCGATGGCAGCAGCTGGCCGAGGACGTACGGGGTCATCAGTTCCGCTACTACGTCCGGGATTCGCCGGTCGTTTCGGACGGTGAGTTCGACGCGTTGCTGCGTGAGCTGACCGAGCTCGAGGAGCTCCATCCCGAACTGCGCGTGGCGGATTCGCCGACCCAGTTGGTCGGTGGCGGGTTCGCGACGGAGTTCACCGCGGTCGACCACCTCGAGCGAATGCTGAGTCTGGACAACGTCTTCGATCACGACGAGCTTCGGGCATGGGCCAAGCGTGTCGAGACCGAAGTGGGGGATCGCTCTGCAGGGCTGCACTACCTGTGCGAGGTCAAGATCGACGGTGTGGCACTCAACGTGGTGTACGAGAACGGAAAGCTCGTCCGCGGTGCCACTCGCGGCGACGGTAGAACCGGCGAGGACGTGACGCTGAATGCCCGCACCATCTCCGACATTCCGGAGACGCTGACTGCCAGCGAAGATCACCCGATTCCGACGCTTCTCGAGGTGCGCGGCGAGGTGTTCTTCCGGCTGGAGGATTTCCAGGCGCTCAACGCCTCGCTCGTGGAGGAAGGTAAACCGCCCTTCGCGAACCCACGTAACTCGGCGGCAGGGTCACTTCGTCAGAAGAATCCGGCGGTCACGTCCAAACGCAGACTCGGCATGATCTGCCACGGGTTCGGCCGCATGGAAGGGTTCGCGCCGGACACGCAGATGCATGCCTACGAGGCTCTGAAGGCGTGGGGGCTTCCCGTGTCGTCCCACACGTCGCGTGTGGAGGGGATCGACGCCGTCGTGCAGAAGGTGGCCTACTGGGACACCCATCGGCACGACGTCGAGCACGAGATCGACGGCCTCGTCGTCAAGGTCGACGAGATGAGTCTGCATCGTCGGCTCGGAACCACCTCGCGTGCGCCGAGGTGGGCAATCGCGTACAAGTACCCGCCGGAGGAAGTGACCACCAAGCTTCTCGACATCCGTGTGAGTGTCGGCCGCACCGGACGCGTCACCCCGTTCGCGTACATGGAGCCCGTGCTGGTGGCCGGTTCCACTGTGTCCCTGGCGACGCTGCACAACGGTTCCGAGGTCAAACGCAAGGGTGTCCTGATCGGGGACACCGTGACCATTCGGAAGGCAGGCGAGGTCATTCCGGAGGTCCTCGGACCTGTCGTCGACGCCCGCACCGGCGACGAGACCGAGTTCGTCATGCCGACCGAATGTCCCGAGTGCGGGACCACGCTCGCACCGGCCAAGGAGGGAGACGCCGACCTTCGGTGCCCCAACTCCGAGTTCTGCCCGGGACAACTCCGCGAACGTATGTTCTTCGTTGCAGAACGAGGCAGGTTCGACATCGAGGGGCTCGGCTACGAGGCCGCAACCGACCTGCTGAAGGCCGGGGTGATCGAGAACGAGGGCGACATCTTCTCACTCACCGAGGACGACCTGCTGAAGACCGACATCTTCCGCACCAAGGCCGGAGCGTTGTCCGCCAACGGGAAACGACTGTTGGCCAACCTGGACAAGGCGAAGGACCGCCCTCTGTGGCGCGTGTTGGTGAGCTTGTCCATCCGCCACGTCGGACCCTCCGCGGGCCGAGCGCTCGCGAGTGAGTTCGGCAGCCTCGAGCGTATCGAGAACGCGTCGCAGGAGGAGCTTGCCGCTGTCGACGGCGTCGGCGGGACCATTGCCACGGCCGTATCCGAGTGGTTCAGGGTGCCGTGGCATCGCACGATCGTCGAGAAGTGGCGTGCAGCGGGTGTGCGGATGGAGGACGAGCGCGACGAGTCCATCGTCCGAAACCTGGAGGGCATGTCGATCGTCGTCACCGGATCGCTGGAGAACTATTCCCGTGACCAGGCGAAAGAAGCAATTCTGGTGCGCGGAGGAAAAGCAGCGAGCTCGGTGTCGAAGAAGACTGCATTCGTCGTCGTCGGCGAGTCGCCGGGCAGCAAGCACGACAAGGCCGTCGAGCTCGGCGTACCGGTCCTCGACGAGGCCGGCTTCACCGTGCTGCTCACCGAAGGCCCGGACGCAGTGAGGGACCCGGACCCGCAGGCCGAGGCGGGGGATACCGACATGGGCAAGGCGGAGTAGGTCAGCCGAGAACGGTGGCGACGATGCCTGCGAGGTAGCCGAGGCGCGCGACCTCCGAGGGGCGGAAGTCCGGTCCTCCGGGGCGTCCGAGCATCAACACCGTCCCGGAGGCGCCGAGCGGTGCCGCGGCGATCTTCGTGTCCATGTCGCGCCACACCTGCGGCACCCACTCGGCGTCACCGTCGAGGGAAGCCGGGTGTGCCAACGGCATCCACGGCATGTCTGTTGCGTGTGTCTCCGGTGCACCCGAGCTCCCCACGACGCGATAGGCGCCGTGAGGTCCTGTTGCTACCACGACGCTCCAGCCGACCCGCAGTACCCGCGGTGCTCCGTCGACCAGTACCTGAAGCCTGTCGTCGGTCGCCGCCGCAACCCGGTCGATCAGTTCCAGTTCGCGATGCGTGTCGAGCACACCGGTGTACGGCCGAATGGAGTCGACCCGAACGTCGGTCAGATTCTCGGCCGCGGTGATCAGCGTGTCGGGAAGTGCGCCGGGCGGAACGTCCACGACGAGGTCGTCGACGGCATACCCGTCGCCGCGTTCGATGACGTCGAGCGACAGAATGTCCGCGCCGACCGAACCCAGAGCGACGGCGAGCGAGCCGAGGCTACCCGGACGGTCGGGGAGCTGAACGCGGAGCAGGTAGGACATGTCGCGCCCTTTCGCTTACGAGATGACAGAACTTCCACGGGTGAAACACCGCGAGCCATCCTCGCACTGTTGGCGTCTCGCGGCGCAACTGCCGCACCGGCCGTGACCTTCGCGACATCTGGGTGCGACCCAGCGAACCGGGAGTGGAGCCTGCAGGAATGACCCAGCGAACCGGGAGTGGAGCCTGCAGGAATGACCCAGCGAACCGGGAGTGGAGCCTGCAGGAATGACCCAGCGAACCGGGAGTGGAGCCTGCAGGAATGACCCAGCGAACCGGGAGTGGAGGCAGCGACGAGGGCCCCGATAAGGTTGACGATGGCCGCGTGTTTTTCGCGGTGCGTCGTCATATGTGTGAAAGGGGTCTACGCGGTGCCTGATATCTCCCGCGACGAGGTGGCTCACCTCGCCCGGCTGTCTCGGCTTGCGCTCAGCGAAGCCGAGTTGGACGAGTTCGCCGGCCAGCTGGATTCGATTCTTCACCACGTGAAGGCGGTGGCCGAGGTGGCTGCGGACGATGTGACGCCGACGGCCAATCCGAGCGCGATCACCAATGTCACGCGCCCGGACGTGATCGTGCCGGGTCTGACTCCCGAGCAGGCCCTGGCCGAGGCACCCAACGCCGAAGAAGACCGATTCGCAGTGCCGCAGATTTTGGGAGAGAGCGAATGACCGACCTGACCACGCTCGACGCGTCCGACCTGGCGTCGAAGATTCACGCGCGTGAGGTATCGGCCGTCGAGGTCACGCAGGCTCACCTGGATCGCATCGACAAGGTCGACGGGGACATCCACGCGTTCCTGCACGTGTCGGGCGCCGCTGCGTTGGTTGCCGCCAAGGAGGTCGACGAGGCCCTCGGTGCGGGAGAGGCCCCGCCGTCGGCGCTTGCCGGTGTGCCGTTGGCGCTGAAAGACGTGTTCACCACCACGGACATGCCGACGACGTGTGCGTCGAAGATGCTCGAGGGCTGGATCTCCCCGTACGACGCGGCGGTCACCTCGAAGCTTCGCTCGGCGGGAATTCCGTTGCTCGGTAAGACGAACATGGACGAGTTCGCGATGGGCTCGTCCACGGAGAACTCCGCGTACGGTCCGACCAAGAACCCGTGGGACACCACACGCATTCCCGGTGGATCCGGCGGCGGCAGTGCTGCAGCGTTGGCGTCGCATCAGGCGCCGCTGGCGATCGGAACCGACACCGGTGGATCCATTCGTCAGCCTGCAGCGTTGACGGGCACCGTCGGCACCAAGCCCACGTACGGCACGGTGTCCCGGTACGGCCTGATCGCGTGTGCGTCGTCCCTCGACCAGGGCGGGCCATGTGGCCGTACGGTGTTGGACACCGCCCTGCTGCACGAGGTCATCGCCGGTCACGACCCTCGGGATTCGACGTCCGTCGACACGTCGGTGGCGTCCGTGGTGGCGGCCGCGCGCGAAGGAGCGGGCGGCGACCTGAAGGGCGTGCGCGTGGGTGTGGTGAAGGAACTGCACTCCGACAGCTACCAGAGCGGGGTCATCTCCTCGTTCGATGCGGCCGTGGCGACGTTGACCTCGCTCGGTGCCGAGGTCGTCGAGGTCTCGTGCCCCAACTTCGTTCACGCGCTCGCCGCGTACTACCTGATTCTCCCCTCGGAGGTGTCCTCCAACCTCGCCCGGTTCGACGGCATGCGCTACGGAGCACGTGCAGGCGACGACGGTAAGCACAGCGCCGAGCAGGTCATGGCGATCACGCGCGCCGAAGGGTTCGGCGCAGAAGTGAAGCGCCGCATCATGATCGGCACCTACGCGCTATCCGCCGGGTACTACGACGAGTACTACGGTCAGGCGCTGAAGGTGCGGACTCTGATCGCTCGCGATTTCGACAGGGCGTACGAGAAGGTCGACGTGCTGGTGTCGCCGACCACTCCGACGACGGCGTTCCCTCTGGGGGACAAGGTCGACGACCCGATCGCCATGTACCTCAACGACCTGTGCACGTTGCCGACGAACCTCGCCGGGCACTGCGCGATGTCGGTGCCGTCGGGTCTGGCCTCCGAGGACGGGCTGCCCGTCGGTTTGCAGATCATGGCGCCGGCGTTCGCCGACGACAGGCTGTACCGCATCGGCGCGGCCTACGAGGCTGCGCGCGGCGCGCTGCGCTGACCCACGTCCCGATCGACCCACGTGACGATTCGTTCGGTGCACGACGCCGCCCTGGGTGTCGTGCACCTTCGAATCGACACCGTGATCCTGCCTGCTCTGGTCCTGGCACTGGTGTGCGCCCTGGGGTGGATTCTGTTGCGGCGACGCATGATGCTGATCCCGCTGTCCGCAGCACTCGTCTGTGGCGTACTCGCTGCGCTGAACACTCAGATCTGGCATACGCCCACGCTCGCGGCAGCGCTCGGGCATCCGCCCAGGGGCATCGTGACGAGCGCAGTGATACCGGGTGAGACCTCCGGGTTTCACGCGCGTCCGGCTGCGATCTACACCCCTCCGTTCTACGGCACCCCCGGCGACTCGGCTCCGCCGGTGCTCGTCCTGCTGACCGGCCAACCGGGTCATGTCGTCGACTGGATCGACGGCGGACACCTGGCCGACACGATGGATACCTACGCAGCGTCCCACGACGGCCATGCGCCCGTCGTGGTGGTGGCCGACGCGCTGGGCGAGTCCGACCCCATGGGCTCCGTCGACGAATGGGGCGAGCCCACTCCCAACCCGATGTGCATGGACTCGCGTCTGGGCAACGTCGCCACGTATCTGTCGGTGGATGTGCCCGCATGGATACGGCACACGATGCGGGTGGACACGGATCCGAGCGCGTGGGCAATCGGTGGTTACTCCTATGGCGGCACCTGCGCCGTGCAAACGGCTCTGACCGCCCCGGGGATCTACCCGACGTTTCTGGACATCTCCGGTGAGGACGAACCCCGCCGAGGCACGCGCGAGGACTCGATCACCGCTGCGTTCGGAGACGGTAGCGCCGAGTCGACTCGACGTTTCGACCAGTGGACTCCGCTGACTCTGCTGCGCGAGAAGACGTTTCCAAACTCCTCCGGCGCGTTCGTCGTCGGCTCCTCGGACACGGAGTTCGAGCCTCAGACTCGCGAACTGTTCGCCGCTGCGGCCGCGGACGCGCTGTCCGTCCAGTACTCCGAACTTCCCGGCGGCCATTCCATGGATGTGTGGGCACCGGCCCTGGAACGTGAAATGGACTGGCTCGGGATCCGAATGGGACTGTAGATCTACCCACAATCGAGAAGGCCTGTTCCCTGATCCTCCGCGTACCGATGGCCGTGGCCCGCAGGCGCATCGAGAGCGAAGAGCAGGTCTACCGACGTCTGTGCAAAGGAGACCAACGGAATCCACTGTGGCACCGGTGCGTCGACTCGCGCCTTCGTCAGATCCGGTGGTGAGAAGATCAGCTCGCGCGACCACCACACCACCGGATCGGAGGTGTTCGCCAGAACGACGCCGCGCCCGGTATCCACCTTGTTCGCCGGCGGACCCGCCCACAGTGTGCTGCAGACCGCCGACGAATCCGGCTGCAGCGCAGCGCTTCCTGCAACCGAGCCGAGGCTCTGGCCGTAGATGTGCAGCGTCGGCCTGCCGTCCTCGTCGAGCGCAGCCAGCTTCGCTTCCACTGCCACGCGCAGGGCTCGGGTGGATTCGATCGCAGCGTCCTCCGCGAACAGGAACGTCGCCCAGCTCGGTTGGTCCGAGTACTGCAGAGCGACTGTCGCGACATCACCACCGAATCGTTCGTCGAACCCGCGGACCGCGTTCTCGTCGACCCATCCCGATCCGGTGGGCACGGCGATCACGACGTGCGCCTTGGCCAGACCGCCGGAGCGCTCCAGTTCGTCCGCAGCCAATTCTGCGCGTTCGCCGTACGTCGGAGCGGCACGCAGCCCCACGTACGTGCGCACGGCCGTGCTGCCCTCGCCTCCAGCGAGGAACCGCTGACCCTGCACCCCGACCGAGACACCACCGACGGGTGCGACCGCGTGCGCCTGAACTGTGCTCGACACGAGGTCCGCCTGCGCATATCGCTGCGCGAAAGCATCACGTGCCCAATCGAATCCGAAGACCGATATCGTAACGGCCACGACGGCTGTCGTTGCCAGCAGTCGCATCGCCCCGAGTTTGCCCGCTCCGCGGGCCGAGCCGATTCCGATGACGACCAGAAGAGCACAGACCGAGACCGAACCGCAGACGACTTCGATCCAGTACATCGGACCCACGCGAGGGACTCCCCAGGACTCGCGCAGTCCGTTCTGCCACTGCGCGTCGGCGATCCCGACCGCACCGACGGTGAGCAGTGCCAGGCCGAGGGCTACGCGGCGAGCTCGCGGTCGCGGACAGGTCCGGTGCACCCGGGACGTGATCCGGTGCGCGACCGCGGAAACGACCAATGCTGCCGCAGCGAACAAGCCGGTCACCACCGCTTGGACCAGTGACGCTCGGGGCAGCAACGACGGCGACAGGGATGCCGCGACGGACAGTGCAAGAAGCAGCGACGTGCTCACCCGAGGAACCGCGGGAACAGCATGCAGGTTCGTCGGTGCCGGCGGGGTCGTTGTCGTGGGCGTGAGTACGAACGTCATGCGAGTACCTCCGGGCTACGACGGCGCAGAACGGCGCCGACGATGATCGTCGCGGCGGCGGCCGTCGTCAGGACGCCACCGGTGATCAGGAAAGGAAGGGCGGGCTCCGGCGTCGGCGATCGGTAGTTCTGGCGCCAGGAGTTGAAGTCGACTGCAGTGCTTGCGATATCGCTCATCACGAAACAGCTCGCGCGGGACCAGGCTCCGATTCTGCCGTCGCAGGCGTCGTCCATCGACGTGCTCAACGCGGCGTCGAGGCGTGTACGGGCGTCGGGGGATGCGGGGGCGCCGTGCGCCGCGCCGAACCGCAGCAGGTCGTACCCCAGATCGTGTGCTTTGCAGCCGGATTCGAAGTCCGTGGGTAGTGGCACGGGCGACGAGCAGTCCCCGTCCGGTGCCACCGCCCTGCCGTCCTCGAGCGTGGGGCGGTAGTACTCGTACTCGAAGCCGATCGGTATCGCACCGATGGCGGCCGTTGCGTCGTCGTCGACCAGGGCCTCGATGGCGACGGTCGCCGCGGTCCTGCGAGGTGCCGAGATGTCTGCGTCGGCGACCGGCATCGCCGTGCCGACTCCGATACCCAGCATGGTTCCGACCACCACGGTGCCGACGACGTACTTCGCTCTCGCTGTCATGGCTACGAACGCTAGGAATCGAGGACCGAATCGGTAATCGCCCCGAAGTGCCGTTTCGACGTGCCGTCGTGGTGCGTGACGCTTACGCGAAGTGCTACCGCGGGGGTAGGTCGATCTCACCCCTCGGTACGATGACTTTTCGCTCGCGAGTTCCTACTGTGCTTCTCGTGGGCATATCGAGTAGGACCGAGAAGGCGACACGAGTTCGACGGCTGGTTCCGCCGGGGCGCGGCGTCGACGTCACCATCCTCGCGGTGACCGCGATTCTGTATTCCATCGCGTGGCCGACGTTGCAGGTCACGCACGACGTGCCGGTTCCGATCATGCCGATCGTGTCTGCTCTCGCGGTGTTTCCCTTCGTGCTCGTCCGTGCGAATCCCGCTCTCGGATGGGCTGTTTCGGCCGGCTCGGCCGTGGTGATCCCGGTTGCGTTCGATCGCCTGCCGGGGTACGACTTTCCGTGGCAGGTGACACACGTCCTCGTGCTCCTCGCGCTCGTACTTTCCGTCAGTCTTCGCTGCGCACTACCGGTCGTGGCGGTCACCTGGGTTGCGACGGTCCTGCTGTTTCTCGGATATGCACCGGGCAACGACGGAATAGGGTGGGGCGTCGGGCTGACCGCGATCGTGGTGTTCGGCCTGCTGATTCGCTGGCTGGTGCTGTCGCGGCGGCAACTGGCCAAGCAGGAGGAGGTCAGCGAGCTCGAACGCGCGCGCAGAACGATTCTCGAGGAGAAGGCCAAGATCGCGCGCGATCTACACGACGTAGTTGCCCACCACATGTCGTTGGTAGTGGTGCAGGCGCAGAGCGCCCCATACCGAGTCGACGACGTATCGCCCTCGGCGGCTGCGGAATTCGAATCGATCGGGGCAACTGCACGGGAGGCGCTGAACGAGATCCGCGGAATGCTCGGGGTTCTGCGCAGTGACGGAGTGGTGGCCGACGACGCGCCTGCGCCCGGGGCAGGAGACATCACGACGCTGCTCGAGAACACCCAGCGCGCAGGGGTTCGGCTCAGCTGGCAGATCCTCGGCGGTGCCGACGCGGTGTCGGCGACCACAGGGCTCGCGCTGTATCGGATAGTGCAGGAATCGTTGTCCAATGCCTCCCGGCACGCTCCCGGTAGCGAGGTACGCGTACGACTCCACTACGCGCCCGACATCACCTACTTGGAAGTCGTCAACGACGAGGCTGTCGATACGACCGCCACCCGGGCGAGCACCGGAGGCGTCGGTACGGGCGGTCACGGGATCACCGGTATGCGCGATCGTGCGGTCGGTGTCTCGGGCTGGCTCGACGCCCGCCCTCGATCCGGCGGCGGATTCGAGGTCGTTGCGCGGCTTCCGGGAAAGGCGCCTGCGGATCCGCCCGGGGGATCCGCGTTCCCCGTCACCGGGCCTGCAGCTTGATCGGGCTCCAGCTTGATCGGGCCCCAGCTTGATCAGGCCCCTCCCCAGTGTGATCGAGCCCACCGACTACGTCAGGACATAGGGTGTCATCCGTGGCCATCACCGTGTTCATCGCAGACGATCAGGCAATGGTGCGGCAGGGTTTCGGTGCCTTGCTCGCCGCTCAACCGGACATCAGCGTCGTGGGAGACGCGGACAACGGAGCCACCGCGGTCACCGAGGTGAAGCGACTGCGCCCCGACGTCGTTCTCATGGACGTCCGTATGCCGCAGATGAACGGACTCGACGCCGCACGCGCGATACTCCGCGCGTCGCTCGATCCTCCGGTCCGCATTCTGATGCTCACCACATTCGACATCGACGACTACGTCTACGAGGCGCTGACCATCGGAGCCAGTGGGTTCATGCTCAAGGACGCACCCGCCGACGAACTGATTCGGGGAGTGCGCGTCGTCGCCTCGGGTGAAGCGTTGCTGGCGCCGTCGGTGACACGCCGGTTGATCGCCGACGTCACCACGCGTCGCGGCACGGCCAAGCAGCCACCGGCGAAGCTGTCCGTACTCACGCCGCGCGAACGCGAAGTGCTCGAACTGATCGCGAAAGGCCTGTCGAACACCGAAATCGCGGCGACTCTGTTCGTGGCCGAACAGACCGTCAAGACCCATGTAGGCAAAGTGCTCGGCAAACTGGACCTCCGAGACCGCGCGCAGGCAGTGGTGCTGGCATACGAGAGCGGAGTCGTCACACCTGGGTGAGCGGCGGCGCTGCGAAATGACCGGATGAGGCAGGAGTGAAGCCTGCGAAATGACCGGATGAGGCAGGAGTGAAGCCTGCGAAATGACCGGATGAGGCAGGAGTGAAGCCTGCGAAATGACCAGATAGCCCAGTCGGATTACGGTGTGAGTATGGAACCGACGAGAGGCGAAAAATTGCGCATCGGAGTTCTCACGGGCGGCGGTGATTGCCCCGGGCTCAATGCGGTGATCCGTGCGGTGGTCCGAACGGCGGATGCGCGGTACGGCTCCACCGTCGTCGGATTTCAGGACGGTTGGCGGGGTTTGCTCGAGAACCGCCGGATTCAGTTGCGCAACGACGATCGCAACGATCGACTGCTGACCAAGGGCGGGACGATCCTCGGTACTGCGCGCACCAATCCGGAGGTGCTCCGGGCCGGTCTCGACAGGATCAAGGAAACGCTGGAGGACAACGGGATCGACGTCCTCATCCCCATCGGCGGCGAGGGGACGTTGACGGCGGCCAACTGGCTGTCCGAGGAAGGTGTACCCGTCGTCGGAGTACCCAAGACGATCGACAACGACATCGACTGCACCGACGTGACGTTCGGATTCGACACCGCGCTCACCATCGCGACCGACGCGATCGACCGACTGCACAGCACCGCCGAGTCGCATCAGCGCGTGATGTTGGTGGAAGTGATGGGCAGGCACGCGGGATGGATTGCGCTGCATGCCGGTCTGGCGTCGGGCTCGCACATGACCTTGATTCCCGAGCATCCGTTCGACGTCGAGGAAGTGTGCGATCTGGTGCGCAAGCGCTTCCAGCGCGGTGACTCGCATTTCATCTGCGTCGTCGCCGAGGGTGCGAAACCGCGGGAAGGATCGATGGCGTTGCGCGACGGCGGCATCGACGAGTTCGGTCACGTGAAGTTCACCGGGGTGGCGCATCAGCTCGGCCAGGAGATCGAGCGTCGCATCAACAAGGAAGTACGAACCACGGTGCTGGGGCATGTTCAGCGCGGCGGAACACCGACTCCGTACGACCGTGTGCTCGCCACCCGGTTCGGGGTGAACGCGGCCGACGCGGCGCATGCAGGTGATTTCGGCCAGATGGTGTCTTTACGCGGCGCCGAGATCGGTTTGGTGTCGCTCGCCGAGGCGGTCAAGCAACTCAAGCGCGTACCGGAGAGCCGTTATGTCGACGCGGCGGCGTTCTTCGGCTGACTTCTACAGGCGGCCGGCTTCCTGACGGATCTGGGACTCGCGATGCTCGTTGTCGCGACGTAGATCGCGGCGGCGTCGGCCCGCCTCGAAGCGCTGCCGACCGAGAGCGGTCGACGGTTCCAGCGGCGGAAGCTCGAGAGGCTTGCCTGCGTCGTCGACGGCGACCATGGTGAAGTAGCAGCTGTTCGTGTGACGGGTTTCGCCGCGCTGGATGTTCTCGGTCTCGACGCGGATGCCGACTTCCATGGACGTTCGTCCGGTGTAGTTGACCGACGCGGAGAAGGTCACGAGTTCACCGACATGGATCGGTTCGCGGAACACCACGCGGTCCACCGAGAGGGTGACCACGTACGCCTGCGCATACCGACTCGCACAGGCGTACGCCACCTGGTCCAGGAATTTCAGAATCGTCCCACCGTGAACGTTGCCGGAGAAGTTCGCCATGTCCGGTGTCATCAACACGGTCATGTACAGGGTCTGCTTCGAGGTGTCCGTCACCGGCCAACCGTAGCGAGCACCTCTGGTTACTCGCGCGTTCTTCCCAGCGCATAAACTCGTGTGCATGACTGCTGCCTTGGTCGATCTGATCGATTACGACGACGTGCTTGCCCGTTTCGACCCCGTTCTGGGCATGGAGGTCCACGTCGAGCTGGGCACAGCCACCAAGATGTTCTGCGGCTGCCCGACGGCGTTCGGAGCCGAGCCGAACACGCAGGTGTGCCCGGTGTGCCTGTCCCTTCCCGGTGCGCTGCCGGTGGTGAACTCCGCGGCCGTCGAGTCCGCTATCCGCATCGGTCTCGCACTGAACTGCTCGATCACCCCGTGGGGCAGGTTCGCGCGGAAGAACTACTTCTACCCGGACCAGCCGAAGAACTACCAGATCTCGCAGTACGACGAACCGATCGCCACCGAGGGATACCTCGACGTGCTGCTCGACGACGGTAGTACGTTCCGCGTCGAGATCGAGCGGGCGCACATGGAGGAGGACACGGGCAAGTCGACTCACGTCGGCGGCGCGACCGGTCGAATCGAAGGCGCGAGCCACTCGCTGCTGGACTACAACCGTGCAGGTGTGCCGCTGGTGGAGATCGTCACCAAACCCATCACCGGCACCGGTGCACGCGCCCCCGAGGTCGCCAGGGCGTATGTCACGGCACTGCGGGATCTGCTGAAGGCGCTCGATGTGTCCGATGTGCGTATGGACCAGGGTTCGCTGCGCTGCGACGCCAACGTCTCGTTGATGGAGAAGTCGGCCTCGGAGTTCGGTACCCGCACCGAGACCAAGAACGTCAACTCGCTCAAGAGCGTCGAGGTCGCCGTTCGCTACGAGATGCGCAGGCAAGCGGCCGTTCTGCAATCCGGCGGTGAGGTGGTGCAGGAAACACGGCACTTCCAGGAGTCCGATGGCACCACCTCGAAGGGGCGCAAGAAGGAAACTGCCGAGGACTACCGGTACTTCCCGGAACCCGACCTCGCTCCCGTCGCTCCCGACGCGGCGTGGGTGGAAGAGCTACGCGCGACACTTCCCGAGCTCCCGTGGTTGCGCCGAGCACGTATCCAGGAGGACTGGGGTGTCTCCGACGAAGAGATGCGCGACCTCGTCAACTCCGGCGCGCTGGATCTGGTCGCGTCGACGGTCGACGCCGGTGCGACGCCGCAAGCCGCGCGCTCGTGGTGGGTCTCCTACCTGGCTCAGAAGGCGAACGTCGCGGGCGTCGAACTGGATGCTCTGGCGATCACGCCTGCACAGGTGGCCGAGGTGGCCGGCCTCGTCGCCGACGGCAAGGTCAACAACAACGGCGCGCGTCAGATCGTCGACGGCGTCCTCGCCGGTGAAGGTGAGCCTGCTGCGGTCATGGCGGCACGCGGCCTCGTCGTCGAGAAGGACGACACCAAGTTGCAGGCCGCGGTCGACGAGGCACTCGCAGCCAATCCCGGTGTGGCCGACAAGATTCGCGCCGGCAAAGTTCAGGCCGCGGGCGCGATCGTCGGCGCCGTCATGAAGGCCACTCGCGGTCAGGCCGACGCGGCCAGGGTCAAGGAACTGGTCCTCGCTGCGTGCAGCTGATTCGTGGACGTGATCGAACGGCCCCCGCGGTGCTCACCGCCGGGGCCGTTCGGCTCTAGTCGAATCCGCCGCCGCCCGCCGGGACCGGAATCTTGACGACGCGGTCGTCGTTGGGGCCCGGTGCATCACCGTTCTTATTCACGGTGCCCGCCCAGATCTGGCCGTCGGGTGCGATCGCAGCGCCGTTGAGTCGGCCGTAGCGGTCCTGGACGAGCAGCGACGGTGCCGCGGTGACTGCTCCCGTGTCGGGGTCGGTGACGAGGACGGCCATGGCCTTGGCGTCGGTCAGGGAAATGGCGACGGCGCCGTCTCCTGCGCCGCAGCCGGCTACACCCGGCCGGTCCGGCCACGTCCACACCGGTGAAATTACCGCGCCGAGAGGATCGATGCGCTGGAGCCGATCCTCCACCGCCGTCCGGTCGGTGACCCAGATTCCGCCCGACGGATCGATGCACACGTCTCCCGCGGTTCCGATGCCACTGAGGGCGACCTGCGGGGCTGGACCGGTCTGGCCGGGGACCAGCGAGTCGACCCGCAGAAGCTTGCCTGCGAGCGACGCCGGATCGGCAGCAGACGACGGGTTTCCGGCGTCACCGGTCAGCACCAACAGCTGACCGGGGTTCAGGAAATCCAACGCGCCGCGGTTCCCCTGTGCGCCGCGCGGAATGCCGGTCAGCACGTTCTTGGGGGTATCGCCCGCCGCGATGCGCACGACTCTGTTGTCCGTTGCCGTCGTGACGTAGGCGTACATCAGCCCGTCCTCGGCGAAGCTCGGTGACAACGCGAGGTCCAGCAGTCCACCGTCGCTGCTGGAATCGACGTCGAGACGCGCGATCTCGATGGGGGACTGGCCCTGGGTCACCTGCATGATCCGTCCGGTGAGGCGCTCGGCAACCAACGCGGACCCGCCACCGGGAAGCATCACGAGCCCACCCGTCGGGTCGAGGCACGTCGCGATGACGTTCGGGTCCAGATCGATGCAGGGACCCGGCTGCGGTTGCGGACCGTTCGGTGTGGTCGAGGTGGGTGGCGCGTCCGGATCTGCCGGGTTGATCTCGGCGGCACCGAACGACGGTTCAGGGGTGAACGGGCTGGCCGTGGAATCGTCGAACCGAGCACATCCGGCTGCCAGGGCCACGGTCATCGTCAGGACTGCGACGGTAGTTGCGGTTCGGGACGACGCTCGCACCAACTTCATGTACGAAACGTTACTCGAGGCGCCGCGCCCGGGCTCAATACGGCTGAATCGGCACCGACTCGCTCTACTGTTGACGCTGTGACCGACAAGCCTCGCGACGAAGAGCGGCCCGACACCGGCTACGAGCCCGCGTCGAGCCCATACGACCAGCCGACCGAAAAACTCCAGCCTCGGACCGAGGACGAACTGGACTTCGGGAAGAGCGGATCCGGGTCGTACCCGACCGAACAGATCCCGTCGTCGTTCCGCCCCTCGCGTTTCGACGAGCCGATCGCACCCGACAGCAGCAGTACCGCATACTCCGACAAGCCCACCGAATTCCTGCCGACCACACCTGCGTCGGCGTCGTACGGCACCGGCTCGTCCGATCGATTCGCGACGGATCAGAACGCACCGGAACCGGTTGTGCGCACCGAGACGGTCGAAATTCCGGCGCGGCGCGGGACGACGGATCTCGGCTTGCTCCTCCTGCGTCTCGTCGTCGGCGCAATCTTCCTGGTGCACGGCCTGCAGAAACTGACCGGTATGTGGAACGGTCCAGGTCTCGACGGGTTCCGTTCGCTGCTGGAAGAGACCGGCTACGACCGGGCGGACATCCTGGCCATCGCGGGGGCGGTCGGAGAAACCGCGGGCGGCGCACTGCTGATCCTCGGCCTTGCGACACCGTTCGCCGGCGCAGCAGTACTGAGCGTCATCATCAATGCGTGGCTGTTCAAACAGGCCGCCGAGCCGGGCCTGCAGTTTTTCGCGCCCACAGGGGTCGAGTACGAGACGGTCCTGGGTGTCGCCGCGACGGCGATCATCCTCACCGGGCCCGGAAAGATCGCGTTCGATGGACGACGAGGGTGGGCGACGCGACCACGTTTCGGATCTTTCATCGCGCTGATCCTGGGAATCGCTGCCGGCGTATGCCTCTGGATCTTCCTCAACGGAGCCAATCCGCTCGCGACCTGATCCCGCTGTGAGTAGAAATGTAGGTCCTGACCTACATTTCTACTCACCTGGGGGTCACGGGACGTACCGGACCGCGCCCTTGTCGGCCGAGGTCGCCAGTGCCGCGTAGGCGCGCAGCGCAGTGGTGACCGTGCGCTGACGATCGACCGGCTGCCACGGGCGCTCCGACGCCTCCATCTTGGCTCGACGGGTCTCCAGAGTGGAATCGTCGACGAGGATCTCGAGGGTGCGGGAGGCGACGTCGATACGGACCTGGTCGCCGTTCTCGACGAGTCCGATGACTCCGCCCGCGGCAGCCTCGGGGGAGATGTGGCCGATCGACAGGCCGGAGGTGCCACCGGAGAACCGTCCGTCGGTGACGAGTGCGCAGACCTTTCCGAGCCCGGCTCCCTTGAGGAATGCCGTCGGGTGCAACATTTCCTGCATACCGGGACCTCCCTTGGGGCCCTCGTATCGGACGACGAGGACGTCACCGGGCTGGATCTTCTTCTGCAGAATCGCCGAGACCGCTTCTTCCTGAGACTCGACGACGAGTGCCGGGCCCTGGAACGAGAACAGTTCCTCGTCGATGCCCGCGGTCTTGAGGATCGCCCCGTCGAGTGCGATGTTTCCGCGCAGAACGACGAGACCGCCTTCGACGGTGTACGCGTGTTCCTTGTCGCGGATGCAGCCGCCGACGGCGTCGGTGTCGAGCGAGGACCACCTGTTCTCGGTGGAGAACGGCTCGGTGGTACGAACGCCTCCCGGCGCCGCGTGGAACAGCTCCAGTGCCTCGTCCGACGCCGCGCCGGACCGGATGTCCCACGTGTCCAGCCACTCGTCGAAGCTCTTCGTGTGCACGGTGGAGACGTCGGTCTCGAGCAGGTTCGCGCGGCGGAGTTCGCCGAGCAGCGCGGGGATTCCGCCTGCCCGGTGCACGTCTTCCATGTGGTAGTCGGAGTTGGGGGACACCTTGGACAGGCACGGAACCTTGCGGCTGATGGCGTCGATGGTGTCGAGATCGAAGTCGACCTCGCCTTCCTGTGCCGCGGCGAGGGTGTGCAGCACCGTGTTGGTGGACCCGCCCATCGCGACATCGAGTGCCATCGCGTTGCGGAACGCCGCGGGGGTTGCGATGTTGCGCGGCAGAACGGACTCGTCACCGTCGCGGTAGTACTTGGTCGCGGCCTCGACGATGGTGGTGCCTGCTCGCTCGAACAGTGCGTATCGGGCTTTGTGAGTGGCGAGCGTGGATCCGTTGCCGGGCAGGGCCAGTCCGAGAGCTTCGGTGAGGCAGTTCATCGAGTTGGCGGTGAACATGCCCGAGCACGAACCGCACGTCGGGCATGCACTGCGCTCGACCTCGTCCAGGCCTTCCTCGGACACGGCGTCGTTCGCGCTGGCCGAGATCGCGGTGATGAGGTCCGTCGGGGCCTGTGCGACGCCGCCGACGACGACGGCTTTGCCTGCCTCCATCGGCCCACCCGAGACGAACACTGCCGGAATGTTCAGTCGCATTGCGGCATTGAGCATTCCCGGCGTGATCTTGTCGCAGTTGGAGATACACACGAGGGCGTCGGCGGTGTGCGCGTTGGCCATGTATTCGACCGAGTCGGCGATGATCTCGCGGCTCGGAAGCGAATAGAGCATGCCGCCGTGTCCCATCGCGATACCGTCGTCGACCGCGATGGTGTGGAACTCGCGCGGGACGCCGCCTGCGGCACGTACGGCGTCGGCGACGATCTCGCCGACGTTCTTCAGGTGGACGTGCCCGGGTACGAACTGGGTGTACGAGTTGGCAATTGCCACGATCGGTTTGCCGAAATCCGAATCCGTCATTCCGGTGGCGCGCCAGAGCGAGCGTGCGCCCGCGGCGTTTCGTCCAACAGTGGTAACTCGTGACCGTAGCGGCGGCATGGCTTCTCTTCCTCGATCAATAGCGGTTTCTCGCCCGATCGAGGTTACTCCCGGCTCACGAACTCGAGGCGCCTGGCTCGGCTTCTCGGTCGGCGTCCGCTGTCCGTTCCTCCTCTGCCGTCCTGTCGGCTTCGGCTGCGGCCGCATAGGGATCGGTGATGCGCCCGCCGCTCGCCGCAGCGAGTACCGGAAGTCTGTCGAAGCGAACCAACGGCAGCGACTTCTCGGACTTGTCGGTCAGGACGACCCGCGCCCATCTCCGGTTCGGGAAGTGAATGCCGCGTACGTCTTCCCATGCGACGAACTCGGAGCCGAGCAACCTCCGTATCGCGAGACCGTCGAAGCTGACCACGGTACGAACTCGGAACACCCACACTGCAGCGATGATCGGAAGCACTACGAGCCATCCGAATGCTGCGGGCCAACTGGCGGCGGGGAAGGCGACGCCGATGAACAGCATGCCGACTCCTACCAGCGACAGGCGCGAGATACGGATGACCTGCGGCGCGGGAACGGGCGTATGGGATGATGTATCCGGTGGTTCGGACTGCTGCGAAGACGACACCCCTTCATCTTCGCATTGCACCTACGCGATCTCACATAATGGGATTGCGTCGTGACGAGTTTGACTCTTCCCTATGCGCGCGCCTACCGTCGAGCGCGTGAAGCGGAATTGGATACTCGTAATCGGCCGGCGCGTCAACGCCTGAGCCGGTTCTCGACCAACTCGCATCGACGCGCCACCCTCGTACAGCCTCGGCTGACGGGGGTTTTTTCTTGCCCAGAGATCGCCCAGCTACATCTTTCATCCTGAGGAAGCACTAGTGAGCGCACCAACCGCACGCCCAGGGCCCTCGACTCGTAAGTCGGGAGCAAACGCCAGCTCGTCGGCACCGGACATCAACGGAGCCGTCGACGGATCGCGTCGCCATGTCGCACCCGAGAAGGTGACCGGCGCACAGTCCGTCGTCCGAGCACTCGAGGAACTCGACGTCGACACGGTATTCGGCATTCCGGGTGGAGCCGTTCTTCCGGTGTACGACCCACTCTTCGACTCCAAGAAGGTTCGCCACGTTCTCGTTCGTCACGAACAGGGCGCAGGGCACGCAGCCACCGGATACGCGCAGGCCACCGGCCGCGTCGGCGTCTGCATGGCGACGTCGGGCCCCGGAGCGACGAACCTCGTCACACCGCTCGCCGACGCTCAGATGGACTCCGTTCCCGTCGTCGCCATCACCGGCCAGGTCGCGCGAAGTCTCATCGGCACCGACGGGTTCCAGGAAGCCGACATCTCCGGCATCACGATGCCCGTCACCAAGCACAACTTCCTGATCACCGACGGCGTCGACATCCCACGCATCATGGCCGAGGCGTTCTACATCGCGTCCTCCGGTCGTCCGGGCGCTGTCCTCGTCGACATCCCCAAGGACATCCTGCAGGCACAGACCACGTTCTCGTGGCCACCGGAGATGCGGTTGCCCGGATATCGTCCGGTCACCAAGCCGCACGGCAAGCAGGTTCGTGAGGCAGCTCGGTACATCGCCGACTCCAAGCAGCCGGTGCTGTACGTCGGTGGCGGTGTCATCAAGGCCAACGCGTCGGCAGAACTGCTCGAACTCGCGGAACTGACCGGTATCCCGGTCGTCACCACGTTGATGGCGCGCGGAGCGTTCCCCGATACTCACCAGCTGAACCTGGGCATGCCCGGTATGCACGGCACCGTGGCCGCTGTGGCCGGCCTGCAGCGCAGTGATCTGCTCATCACGCTCGGCGCCCGGTTCGACGACCGCGTCACCGGACAGCTCTCGTCGTTCGCGCCGAACGCAAAGGTGATCCACGCGGACATCGATCCGGCCGAGATCGGCAAGAATCGCTATGCCGACGTGCCGATCGTCGGTGACTGCAAGGAGGTCATCGTCGAGCTGATCGAGGCGCTGCGTGCCGATCGCGCCACGGGCACCACCGTCGAACTGGGTGATTGGTGGAAATACCTCGACGGGATCCGCAAGACGTACCCGCTGAGCTACGACCGCCCCAGTGACGGGAGCATGTCGCCGGAGTTCGTCATCTCCTCGGTCGGCAAGTTCGCCGGACCCGACGCGATCTACTGCGCGGGCGTCGGCCAGCATCAGATGTGGGCCGCGCAGTTCATCAACTACGAGAAGCCGCGCACGTGGCTGAACTCGGGCGGACTCGGCACCATGGGCTACGCCGTTCCGGCGGCGATGGGCGCCAAGATGGGCCTTCCCGACGCCGAGGTGTGGGCGATCGACGGTGACGGCTGTTTCCAGATGACCAATCAGGAACTCGCCACCTGTGCGGTCGAGGGGATCCCGATCAAGGTCGCACTCATCAACAACGGCAACCTCGGCATGGTCCGTCAGTGGCAGACGTTGTTCTACGAGGAGCGGTACTCCAACACCAATCTGGGGACCCACGGCGCCCAGCGCATCCCGGATTTCGTGAAACTTGCCGAAGCCCTGGGCTGCGTCGGAATTCGCTGCGAGCGTGAGGAAGACGTCGACGCGGTCATCGCACAGGCTCGCGCGATCAACGACCGCCCCGTCGTCATCGACTTCATCGTCGGCGCCGACGCGCAGGTCTGGCCCATGGTCGCTGCAGGCACCGGTAACGACGAGATCATGGCCGCCCGCGGAATCCGACCACTGTTCGACGAGGACGAGGCTTCCGTGGCCGAACCCGCCGTCATCCACGAGGCAATGGCACGCGAGCAGGCCCACGGCAACGCCCTGCACGAGAAAGGCACCGACAAGTGAGTACCAGCCACACCCTCAGCGTCCTCGTCGAGGACAAGCCAGGTGTTCTGGCGCGCGTCGCCGCACTCTTCTCGCGTCGCGGATTCAACATCTCCTCACTTGCGGTCGGCGGCACGGAGATCGCGGGGATCTCCCGAATGACGATCGTCGTCACCGTCGACGAGTTCCCACTCGAGCAGGTGACGAAGCAGCTGAACAAGTTGATCAACGTCATCAAGATCGTCGAGCAGGACGACGACTCGTCGGTGGCCCGCGAGCTGGTTCTCATCAAGGTGCGCGCCGACGCAACAGTGCGCAGCGAGGTCATCGAGACCGTGAACCTGTTCCGCGCCAAGGTGATCGACGTATCGCCCGAGGCTGTCACCGTCGAGGCCACGGGCACGCGCTCGAAGCTCGATGCGTTGCTGAAAATGTTGGACCCCTATGGAATTCGAGAAATAGTTCAGTCGGGAGTCGTTGCCGTCGGACGTGGACCGAAATCGATCACTGCGTCGCGGTAGCGACCACATGTGATGAACATGCTCAAACAAGAGGAAAGGTATTAACCAGTGGCAGTCGAGATGTTCTACGACGACGATGCTGATCTGTCGATCATCCAGGGCCGCAAGGTCGCCGTCATCGGATACGGAAGCCAGGGCCACGCGCACTCGCTGAGCCTGCGCGACTCGGGCGTCGACGTCCGCATCGGTCTGAAAGAGGGATCGAAGTCCCGCGCCAAGGCAGAGGAGCAGGGCCTGAAGGTCGGTACTCCGGCCGAGGTCTCCGCATGGGCCGACGTGATCATGGTGCTCGCACCCGACACCGCCCAGGCTGCGATCTTCAAGGAAGAGATCGAGCCCAACCTGAAGGACGGCGACGCACTGTTCTTCGGCCACGGCCTGAACATCCACTTCGACCTGATCGAGGCTCCGGAGTTCGTCACGGTCGGCATGGTCGCTCCCAAGGGCCCCGGACATCTCGTCCGTCGTCAGTTCGTCGACGGCAAGGGCGTTCCCGCGCTCATCGCCATCGACCAGGACCCGAAGGGTGAGGGCCAGGCGCTCGCACTCTCGTGGGCCAAGGGCATCGGCGGCACCCGCGCAGGCGTCATCAAGACCACGTTCAAGGAAGAGACCGAGACCGACCTGTTCGGCGAGCAGGCCGTGCTGTGCGGCGGCACCGAGGAACTCGTCAAGACGGGCTTCGAGGTCATGGTCGAGGCCGGCTACGCGCCCGAGATGGCGTACTTCGAGGTTCTGCACGAGCTCAAGCTCATCGTCGACCTCATGTACGAAGGCGGCATCGCCCGCATGAACTACTCGGTGTCCGACACCGCCGAGTTCGGCGGCTACCTCTCCGGCCCTCGCGTCATCGACGCAGGCACCAAGGAGCGCATGAAGGCCATCCTCGCCGACATCCAGTCCGGTGAATTCACCCGTCGCCTCGTCGCCAACGTCGAGAACGGCAACACCGAGCTCGAGGGACTGCGCAAGGCCAACGCCGAACATCCCATCGAGGTCACCGGCAAGAAGCTGCGCGACCTGATGAGCTGGGTCGACCGTCCGATCACCGAGACGGCCTGATCTTTCGTCGTATCGATGTAACCCGAGTGAAGGGCATCCGTGAGGGTGCCCTTCACTCGTTCGACGAGGGTGAACCCCACTCGGTTCCCCTCGGCCTCTAAACTTGTCCCGCACCGCACAACGCACCATCCGATCGACCGCTACCGTCACCTCGACCTATCTAGGGAGTTCTTCACGTGAGCCAGCCAGGCCGTCCTGTCGTTCTGATCGCCGACAAACTTGCGCAGTCCACTGTCGAGGCACTCGGCGACGGCGTCGAGGTTCGCTGGGTCGACGGCCCGGACCGGCCGGCACTGCTCGCCGCGGTTCCCGAGGCCGACGCCATCCTCGTCCGCTCCGCGACCACGGTCGACGCCGAGGTGCTCGCAGCCGGAACCAACCTGAAGATCGTCGCACGTGCAGGCGTCGGCCTGGACAACGTGGACGTACCCGCAGCCACCGAGCGCGGAGTCCTCGTCGTCAACGCACCGACGTCCAACATCCACACCGCCGCCGAGCACGCCGTCACATTGCTGCTGTCCGCCGCCCGCCAGATCCCCGCGGCCGACGCCACCCTCCGTCAGCACGAGTGGAAGCGCGGCAAGTTCAACGGCGTCGAGATCTTCGGCAAGACCGTGGGTGTCGTCGGACTCGGCCGTATCGGTCAGCTCTTCGCGCAGCGTCTCGCTGCGTTCGAGACCCACGTCATCGCCTACGATCCCTACGTTTCCGCTGCCCGCGCCGCGCAGCTCGGGATCGAACTCGTCAGCCTCGACGAACTGCTGACTCGCGCCGACATGTTCTCCGTGCACCTCCCGAAGACCCCGGAGACCAAAGGCATCATCGGCAAGGAAGCCCTCGCCAAGACCAAGCCCGGTGTCATCGTCGTCAACGCAGCACGCGGCGGACTCGTCGACGAGCAGGCTTTGGCCGACGCCATCACCAGCGGCCACGTCTTCGCCGCAGGCATCGACGTCTACGCCTCCGAACCGTGCACGGACAGCCCGCTGTTCGAACTCCCGCAGGTCGTGGTGACCCCGCACCTCGGCGCCTCGACCACCGAAGCTCAGGACCGTGCAGGCACCGATGTCGCCAAATCCGTGCTGCTCGCTCTCGCAGGCGAATTCGTCCCCGACGCCGTCAACGTCAAGGGCGGCGCCGTCGGCGAAGAGGTCTCGCCGTGGCTCGAGATCGTCCGCAAGCAGGGCGTGTTGCTCGGTGCCCTGTCCGACGAACTTCCCGCATCGCTGTCCGTCGACGTACGTGGAGAGCTCGCAGCCGAGGATGTCGAGATCCTGAAGCTCTCGGCCCTGCGCGGTCTGTTCTCCGCCGTGATCGAGGACTCGGTCACGTTCGTCAACGCACCCTCGCTCGCCGAGGAGCGTGGGGTCACGGCCGAGGTCACCAAGGCTCCCGAGAGCGAAAACCACCGCAGCGTCGTCGACATCCGCGCCGTCTACGGTGACGGTTCCGTCCTCAATGTCGCGGGAACGCTCACCGGCACCACTCAGGTCGAGAAGATCGTCAACATCAACGGACGCAACTTCGATCTCCGCGCCGAGGGCAAGAACCTCATCGTCAACTACGCGGACCAGCCCGGAAGCCTGGGCCGCATCGGCACGTTGCTCGGCGACGCGGGAATCGACATTCAGGCAGCTGCACTGAGCCAGGACTCCGAGGGTGACGGCGCAACGATCCTGCTCCGCGTGGACAAGGACGTGCCGTCCGAGCTCCGCTCGAACATCGCATCGGCAGTAGGCGCGTCGACCATCGAACTCGTGGATCTTTCCTGATCGTTTCTCATCCCTGATAGCTCGACAAGAACGAGGAGTACATGAAGCTCGCCGTCATCGCCGGAGATGGAATCGGCCCCGAGGTCGTCGACCAAGCACTGCAGGTGCTCGACGTCGTTGTCCCCGGAGTCGAGAAGACCGAGTACGACCTCGGTGCACGCCGCTACAACGCGACCGGCGAGCTTCTTCCGGACTCCGTGCTGGAGGAGATCCGCGGTCACGACGCAATTCTGTTGGGGGCCATCGGAGATCCATCGGTCCCCAGCGGCGTGCTCGAGCGCGGACTGTTGCTGCGTGCGCGGTTCGAACTCGACCACCACATCAACCTGCGTCCGGCGAAGCTGTACCCCGGCGTGACGGGTCCGCTCGCGGGCAACAAGGACATCGATGTAGTCGTCGTGCGTGAAGGCACGGAGGGTCCCTACACCGGCAACGGTGGGGCACTCCGAGTGAACACTCCGCACGAGGTCGCCACCGAGGTCAGCGTCAACACCCGTTACGGCGTCGAGCGCGTGGTCCGAGACGGATTCGCGCGGGCGGTGGCACGGAAGAAGCACCTCACGTTGCTGCACAAAACCAACGTGTTGACGTTCGCCGGCAGCCTCTGGGCACGCACGGTCGAGGAAGTATCCAAGGACTTCCCGGACGTCGAGGTCGCCTACCAACACATCGACGCTGCGATGATCCACCTGGTCACCGATCCGGGTCGATTCGACGTCATCGTCACCGACAATTTGTTCGGTGACATCGTCACGGATCTCTCCGCTGCCGTCAGCGGCGGCATCGGCCTGGCCGCCAGCGGCAACATCGACGCGACGCGTACCAACCCGTCGATGTTCGAGCCGGTCCATGGCAGCGCTCCCGACATCGCGGGGCAGGGCAAAGCCGATCCGACAGCTGCGATTCTGTCGGTGTCTCTGTTGCTTGCACACCTCGGTGACACGGCGAACTCCGAGCGCGTCGAAGCCGCCGTCGCCGCCGACCTCGCCTCCCGAGGTCCGGCCGCTGCAAGCACCGCCGACATCGGAGCCAGAATCGCCGCGGCGCTGTAGCAGCTATCACCCCCTGTCTTCGGAGCGAAAGTGCCGTTCGGTCAGTCAGACTGACCGAACGGCGCTTTCGCTCCGAAAATGGGGGGCACGGCACGTTCGGTTCGGCGGGGTTCAGCTGAGACTACGGCTGCGGCGATTGCTGGTCGTCGGGGATGACCGGCACGGCGAGGGCGGGGAACACCGAGGACACGGCGAACGCCAGAGGAAAGCTGATGGCCGCGAGTGCACCGAATGCAGGCGGAACCATGGACGCGGCGATGAACTGTCCGGTGTTCTGAGCGCCGAGAGCGCGTCCGCTCCAGTACGGGCCGGAGACTTCGGCTACCGCGGTGAACGCCAGGCCGTTCGGCGCGACGGTGACGACCGATGCGATCACCATCACGGCGATGGACACCGGTGAATCGAGCCAGTCGGTGACCGCCAGGACCACCATGGTCACCGTCGTGGACACGGCGACCCACCGTAGCGGTCGCATCCGGCTACCCAGCGTGTCCGACAGTGCGCCGACGCCTATGCGCCCGAAGGCTCCGAGAATCTGTGTCAGCGTGACGAGGACACCTGCGGAGGCAGCCGACCATCCGCGGTCCGACATCAACCACACCAGCGCGTACGTCCAGACGACGTATTGAGGGACGACGAGCAGGACCGACGTCGAGTGGATGCGCCACAGTTGGCTGCTGGCGCGATAGGGGTTCGCCAGCAGCCCAGCTCGCTCTGCGGCCTCGCGGTCGGGGCGCGGTGGGTCGATGATCGCCAGGCAGGCGACCGCGGTGGTGACGCACACGATCGCGGGCACGAGAAGGGCAGCGCCGACGCCGTGATCGCGTGCGATGGGTGGGATGAGCAGTGCGCCGATGGCGACGCCGAGCGGTACGGACATCTGTCGGATCCCCATGGCGAGTCCGCGTCGTTCCGGCGGGAACCATCCGACGACGACACGTCCGGATGCGCTGTTGGCGCTTGCGGCTGCCATTCCGCCCAGAAGCAGGCACAGGCCGAGTACGACGAACGACGTCGTGAACACGGCAGCGAAGCTCGCCGCGGATGTGAGTGCCAGCCCGATGGCGAGCACCAGCTTCTCACCGATCCTGTCCACGAGGACACCCCAGGCGATGAGAGTCAGCATGATTCCGACCGTCGGCATGGCCACCACGAGTCCGGCTGCGGCGAGGCTCAACCCGCGATCTTCGTGGAGCGACGGGATGAGAAATGCTGCGCCGTTGATGAATACGGCACCCGAAGTCTGGGCGAGCATTCCGAGGGCGAGCATGACCCACTTGCGGGCACCGGCGGTGTGGGTGGTGTCTTCGGTGGTCGTCATGGGGTAGCCGTCTCACTGTCAGTGATCCCATAATGTGGAATCCGAGTCTTGCATGGTGAACTCGACTGTCGATGTTACACCCGCCGTACGGTCAGGATCGGACGGGCGTGCCGACAGCTCTGATGGCGGTCGATAGACTTCCGACATGCGTCTCGGTCGAATTGCAAGTCCTGATGGTGTGGCATTCGTGAGTATCGAAGGGGAAGGTGACCAGCAGACAGCGAAGGAAATCGCCGAACATCCCTTCGGCACACCGACCTTCACCGGTCGTTCGTGGCCCCTCGCCGACGTTCGCCTCCTGGCCCCGATTCTCGCGAGCAAGGTCATCGCGATCGGCAAGAACTACGCTGCGCACGCGGCGGAGATGGGAGGCCGAGCGCCGGAGTCCCCGGTCATCTTCATCAAGCCCAACACCTCCATAGTCGGCCCCGGTGCGCCGATCGTGCTGCCTCCGACATCCGACGAGGTGCACTACGAGGGTGAGCTCGCCGTGGTCATCGGTCGTCCGTGCAAGGACGTGCCCGCGGCGAAGGCACTCGATGTGGTGCTCGGCTACACCGTCGCGAACGACGTCTCGGCCCGCGATCATCAGCGCCAGGACGGTCAGTGGACGAGGGCCAAGGGCCACGACACGTTCTGCCCGCTCGGTCCGTGGATCGAGACGTCGCTCGACGCGTCGGACGTGGAGATCAAGACGGAGGTCGACGGCGAGGTGAAGCAACGCAGCCGGACGTCGCTGCTGCTGCACGACATTCCGAAGATCATCGAGTGGGTCTCGGCAGTCATGACGCTGCTGCCGGGTGATGTGATCCTCACCGGTACGCCGGAGGGCGTCGGGCCGATCACCGCCGGTCAGTCCGTGTCGATCACGGTCGAGGGCATCGGAACTCTGACCAACCCCGTTGCAGCGAAGAACTAGAGAACCACACCACCGATCGAACGTGAGTGAGAACATGACCTCCCCCGAAGTACGCGTCCGATTCTGCCCGTCGCCGACGGGCACGCCCCATGTCGGCCTGATCCGCACCGCGTTGTTCAACTGGGCGTACGCACGTCATCACGGTGGGAAGTTCGTCTTCCGGATCGAGGACACCGACGCGGCCCGCGATTCCGAGGAGTCGTACGCGGCGATCCTCGACGCACTGCGCTGGCTCGGTCTGAGCTGGGACGAGGGCCCCGAGGTGGGCGGTCCGTACGAGCCGTACCGTCAGTCGCAGCGCAGGGATCTGCATCTCGGCGTCGTGCGACAGCTGCTCGACGCCGGCGAGGCGTACGAGAGCTTCTCCACGCCCGAGGAAGTCGAGGCGCGGCACAAGGCGGCGGGCCGGGATCCGAAGCTGGGGTACGACAACTTCGACCGGGACCTCACCGCGGAGCAGAAGCAGGCTTTTCTCGACGAGGGGCGTAAACCTGTTGTGCGGCTTCGGATGCCGAGTCACGACCTGTCCTGGGTGGACCTCGTGCGCGGGGAAACCACCTTCAAGGCCGGTACCGTGCCGGACTTCGCGCTCACGCGCGGAAACGGAATCCCGTTGTACACGTTGGTCAATCCTGTCGACGACGCGTTGATGAAGATCACTCACGTCTTGCGCGGCGAGGATCTCCTGTCGTCGACGCCGCGGCAATTGGCGTTGTACGAAGCATTGGTCCGTATCGGGGTAGCGGAGAAGGCCCCCGAATTCGGTCACCTACCGTTCGTGATGGGTCAGGGCAACAAGAAGCTGTCCAAGCGCGATCCCGAATCGAACCTGTTCATTCATCGCGACCGAGGGTTCGTGCCCGAGGGCCTGCTCAACTATCTCGCACTGCTCGGCTGGGGCATTTCCGACGACCACGACGTGTTCTCGCTCGACGAGATGGTGGCCGCGTTCGACATCTCCAAGGTCAACTCCAACCCCGCCCGATTCGATCAGAAGAAGGCAGACGCGATCAACGCCGAGCACATTCGGCTGTTGGAGCCGACCGATTTCGCGGCGCGGCTCCGCGCGTTCCTGACCGCGCAGGGGCACCTGCCCGCCGAGATCGACGAGGCGCAGTTCGCCGTCGCGGCGGACCTGGTGCAAACACGCATCGTCGTGCTGTCGGATGCGTGGGGATTGCTGAAGTTTCTGTACGTGGACGACGCCGACTTCGAGATCGACCCCGCGGCGGCCGCGAAGAACCTCGGTGCCGATGCCGGCCCGGTGCTCGACGCAACGATCGCAGCGTTGACCGCCCTGCCGGACTGGCGGACGGCCGACCTCGAGGAGTCGCTGAAGTCGGCCCTCATCGACGGTCTGGAGCTCAAGCCGCGCAAGGCGTTCGCTCCGGTGCGCGTCGCGCTGACCGGTTCGCACATCAGCCCTCCGCTGTACGAGTCGATGGAACTGCTCGGACGCGAGAAGACACTGGCCCGGCTCGCCGCCGCGCGCGCCACGGTCGGCTGACCGTCATGACCCGGTGAGCATCACCACGCGGATGGACCGGATGCAGCGCAGACATCCGGTCCTGGGGTTTCCGCTTGCCGTGATCTACAAGTTCGTCGACGATCAGGGCGGCTACCTCGCTGCGTTGATCGCGTATTACGCCTTCGTGTCGTTGTTTCCGCTGCTGCTGCTCGCGTCGACGATTCTGGGAATCGTGCTGGCGGGCAATCCGGAGCTGCAGCAGCAGATCCTCGACTCCGCCCTCAGTCAGATCCCGATCATCGGACAGGACGTCGGTGAGCCCGAGCGGATCGGTGGGGGAACGCTCGGCTTGGTGGTGGGTGTGCTCGGTTCGCTCTACGGCGGACTGGGGGTGGCCGTCGCGGTTCAGAACGCGATGAACACAGCCTGGGCCGTGCCGAAGAATCTCCGTCCCGATCCGATTTTCGCCCGAGTGCGTGGCCTGGCGCTGCTGAGCACGGTCGGTGTTGCCGTACTGGCGATCACGGCCGTCAACGTCGCGAGTTCGGCGGGATACTTCGGCCGAATCAGCGGTGTCGTCGTGCTCGTGGCCGTGCTGATGCTCAATGTTGTGGTCTTCGTCGTCGCATTCCGTCTGGCCACGGCGCGATCGCTGTCACTGACCGACGTGCTGCCCGGTGCGATAGTCGCCGGGGTGATATGGCAGCTGCTGCAGACGTTCGGAGGCGTCTACATCAAGTACGTCGTGTCGCGGGCGTCGGTCACCAACGGTGTGTTCGCTGTTGTCCTCGGCGTGCTTGCGTTCATGTACATCGCTGCGGTCCTCGTCGTCATCGCCGTGGAGATCAACGTGGTCAGAGTCGACAGGCTCTACCCGCGTGCGCTTCTCACCCCGTTCACCGACGACGTGCAGTTGACCGAAGGCGACAGGTTGACCTACACCGGACAGGCCGAGGCGCAACGGAGCAAGGGCTTCGAGGAGATCGAAGTGACGTTCGACGGCCCACGCGGTGACGACGAAAGCCGTACCGGTCAGCCTGGCTCCGCGTAGCATTCTCGGACGGCGAGATCCAGGGGAAATCGAACTGGCGTGTCCCCGAACAGAAGTCTCGTTGCCGTGTTCGAGGCCGCCACGACGTGGTCTGTCGCGCGCTCGGGATCCCGGGTGTGCACGACCACCTCGTCGTGTTGGAAGAACACCAGTTCGCCCGACCCTGGGTCTTCCGCCAGCCGGCGGCGCAGATCGGCCAGCAGACACAGGGCCCATTCCGACGCGGTGGCCTGTACGACGAAATTGCGGGTGAATCGTCCTCGCGCATGCGCGTCACCGTGGGTGTACCACTCCTGAGTCGGGGGAGGGCACGCGCGTCCGAGGTGCGAATGCACTACCTCTCCGCGCTCGCCCGCCCGGGCGGCGCGTTCCACGTATTCCACAGCGACGGGGAACCGCCTGCGCAGCATGGCAAGCAGCGAGCGGGCTTCGCCTGCTGTCGCCCCGTACAGGACTCCGAGAACGGCTACCTTGGCCTTGGCGCGGTCCCCGGCGAAAGCCGCGGCGGCGACCGGCGCGTAGAGATCGTCCGCTCCCGCTGCGTCCATCATGTTCGGGTCTCCGGACAGCGCCGCGAGAATCCGGGGCTCCAATTGTCCGGCGTCGGCGATGACGAGTACGTGTTCAGGGTCGGCGACGACGCTACCGCGAAGTGACTTGGGAATTTGGAGCGCGCCGCCACCCCGGCTGGCCCAGCGTCCGGACACGACACCGCCCGGTACGTAGACCGGACGAAACCGGTTGTCGCGCACCCAGGTGTCCGCCCACGACCATCCGTTGGTGCTGAACAGCTTGGCCAGGTCTCGATGCCGGAGCAGGAGAGCCACCGCGGGATGGTCGACGGCCCGGAGCACATGGGCGCGCGTCGAGGTCACCTCGACACCTGCTCGCGCGAACGCCGAGAGGACCTCGGGCGGTGAGTTCGGGTTCACGCGTCGGCCGAAGGCGTCGCTGATCTTGTCCTCCAGCGCGAGCATCTCGGCCGGCCTGTCGCCGTCGGCCGGGCGCGGACCGAGCGTTTCTCGGAGGTAGGCCTCGTGCATCGAGCTCGAGAACGGCAGTCCGGTGTAGGACATTTCGGCCGCGGCGAGTGCGCCCGCGGATTCGGCTGCTGTCAGCAGGCGTAGCCGACGCGAGTCTCCGATCCGAGATTCGTGGTCTCGATACCACTCGACGACGGAATCGACGGTGGGATAACGGTATGCGTCGAACAGGGTCGACTCGTCGTCCGTCACTGCGGCCTGAGGAACGTACAGCTCGCCCTGCCGCATTCGAAGCAATGCCTCGGTGAGCGACAGATCGTGACACCGGTCGACGCGTACCCCTGCCCGCAGCAGCGTCGGATAGGTGCGGGCCGTGCTTTCCCAGACCCAGCGCGGATGTCCGTCGGATTCGAGCCGAGCGATGGTGTCGGCTGCGTCGACGAGTTCGGTGGGTGGTCCCGCGGGTGTCCCGTCGTCGGCGAGCTCGACGAGCACCGTCGAGTTACTCGTCGGGGCCACGAGGACCCTCACCGGCTGCGGTTCGTTGTTCTCATCGAGGGAAAGTCTGCGCCAGCCGCTCGTCGATGGCTCGATCGGGGTTGTCCGACGGCGTCGTACCGTGCTTGCGGGCTGTTTGACCAGGCGATTTGGAGAAACACTGGTGTCCTTTGATAGTCTCTATCCCGGCTCGAAACGCGGTGCACACAGCAGCTGGTGTGGATCACGGTGAAGGTCATTGGGGTATGGTGTAATTGGCAACACAGCGGTTTCTGGTACCGCCATTCTAGGTTCGAGTCCTGGTACCCCAGCAAGCGTTCGGAAGCGATTTGGTCGCCGAGCGCGTTCCGGTTAAGCTTGTCGAGCTTCTTCGGAAGAGCAAGAATTTTTACCGGAAGTACACTGCAAGTTCCTGGCCCCGTCGTCTAGCGGCCTAGGACGCCGCCCTCTCAAGGCGGTAGCGCGGGTTCGAATCCCGTCGGGGCTACGTAGAAAATGGGCTCCCATCGTTCGCGATGGGAGCCCATTTTTTCTTTCGGTCGGTTACACGCTCTTACGACGGAACATCTTCTGGTGGTCGGCGGGTCCGTGGGCGTTGTTCACCTTGGACGTGCCGTCCTTGTGATCGACGGACTGCGTCGCACGGTGGTTCTTCTTGTCGAGCGCCTCGCGAAATTTCTTCTTCAGATCTTCGTTGGTCGGTTCGGTCATGATCGCTCCTCACGCAGGGATGCAGGCAACGTACCGCACCCGACGTTCGTGTTTCACTCGATTTTCGGCAGGAACTCCGCCGTCGTTCCCCCCGGAGGCATCGCCGGGAGGCCGAGTTTGCGGTGATCCCACGACCTGACCCTGTCGGACACGATCCGGACTGCGATGCGCTTGTTCATCATCTGGTCGACAAAGGGGCGTACTTCTTCGCTGTACGGTCCGGTGTATCGCTCCCAGACGCTGATTCCGACCTTGGTGATCGCGTCGGCGTCGTCGACGATCTCGGCCCGCCCCTCGATGGAGACTCCGCGCAACGCGTCGTACGTCAACCCGTCCTCGACGAGCACGGTGACCCGCGCATCTCGCCGAAGATTGACGGCTTTCTGCGATTTCGCTTTGGTCTCGAACCATACTTCGCCGTCGACGAGGGCGTACCACATCGCGACGAGGTGGGGCGTTCCGTCGCGGCCGATGGTCGCGAGGTTCGCGATTCGGCTTCTGTCCAGAAATGTCGCGATCTCGTCGTCGGTCATCGTTATCTGTGCGCGCTGGTTGATTCCCACGTTGTCTTCTCTATCAGAGGTAGTGCCGCGCCCGCGGTGCTTCCGGGCACGCGCGCGCTCAGAGCCTTTTGTGCAAGGCTTCGGCCGCGGCCAGGAGGTCGGCGGCCCATCGCACACCGGGACGGCGTCCGATCCTGTCGATCGGTCCCGAGACCGAGACTGCTGCAACGACATTGCCAGTAGCATCCCGCACGGGTGCCGCCACGCTGGCTACGCCGGGCTCGCGTTCCCCGGCGCTCTGCGCCCACCCGCGTCGCCGAACTTCGGCGAGGACTCGTTCGCCGAACTCGGCGTCGGGAAGGATTGCTCGTTGGGTGTTCGTATCGGCCCACGCCAGTAGAACTTTGGCGCCCGAGCCGGCTGTCATCGGAAGACGTGCACCGACGAGGACGGTGTCGCGAAGCCCGGTCGGAGGTTCCATCGACGCCACGCACACGCGAACCGTGCCATCGCGGCGAAAGACCTGGACGCTTTCTCCGGTGATCTCGCGGAGCCGGGGGAGGACCGACGCCGCGGCCTCGACCAGAGTGTCCGATGCGGTCGATGCGAGTTCGGCGAGGCCGGGGCCGGGGCGCCACAGGCCGTTGGAATCGCGCGCCAACAAGCGGTGAATCTCGAGCCCGACAGCCAGACGGTGCGCTGTCGCTCGCGGAAGGCCGGTGCGGCTGCACAGATCGTTCAACGTGCACGGCTCCTCCGCGACTGCGTACAGGACACCCATTGCTTTGTCGAGAACGCCGATGCCGCTATGCTGTCCCATAGGTCGATACTAGCGTCTCGCATTATGAGATTGCGATTCTGGGTCGCCTCACGGATCGGTCCGTCGGGGATTCGGGTCGCCGCGCTACGTCTCGGCACCGTACACGCGACGTGGACCAGCCCGTAGTCCACCGGCGCGACGCACACGAGGAATGGTTGGTGTTCTTATGGCCGGCACAGCACGCACCCTGGCGGAAAAGGTGTGGGATCAGCACGTAGTGGTTCGGGGCGGAGGCGAGGGCGCCTCGCGCGAGCCCGACCTGATCTTCATCGATCTCCACCTGGTCCACGAAGTCACCAGCCCTCAGGCATTCGACGGTCTACGGTTGGCGAATCGTCCACTGCGTCGGCCCGATCTGACGATCGCGACCGAGGATCACAATGTTCCCACCGCCGACATCTTTGCTCCGATCGCGGACGTCGTGTCGCGCACTCAGGTGGACACACTGCGGCGGAACTGCGAGGAATTCGGAGTTCGCCTGTACCCCATGGGTGACCTGGATCAGGGCATCGTCCACATCATCGGCCCGCAGTTGGGACTGACACAGCCGGGAATGACAGTGGTGTGCGGTGACAGTCACACCTCCACGCACGGTGCATTCGGATCCATCGCGATGGGAATCGGCACGAGTGAGGTCGAACACGTGATGGCGACGCAGACGCTGTCCCTTCGTCCGTTCAAGACGATGGCGATCACCGTCGACGGCGATCTGGCGCCTGGAGTGACGAGCAAGGATCTGATTCTCGCGGTCATCGCCAAGATCGGAACCGGTGGCGGCCAGGGGTACGTGCTCGAGTACCGCGGCGAGGCCATCAGGAAGTTGTCGATGGAAGCTCGAATGACCATCTGCAACATGTCGATCGAGGCCGGTGCGCGCGCCGGAATGATCGCCCCCGACGAGATCACCTACGAGTACATCAAGGGACGTCCCCATGCGCCGCAGGGCGAGGACTGGGATGCTGCGGTTGCAGCGTGGGAAGAATTGAAGACCGACCCCGACGCCGTGTTCGACAACGAAGTGCACATCGATGCGTCGACGCTCACGCCGTTCGTCACGTGGGGTACCAATCCCGGTCAGGGTGCGCCTCTGGGCGAGCGGGTGCCCGATCCCGCCGACATCGTCGACGAGAGCGAGAAGGTCGCTGCCGAGAAAGCCTTGCAGTACATGGGACTCGAGGCAGGCACACCGTTGCGTGAGGTGGCGGTGGACACGGTGTTCGTCGGTTCGTGCACCAACGGGCGGATCGAGGACCTGCGAGCCGTGGCCGAGGTCCTGGAAGGTCGGAAGGTCGCCGACAGCGTTCGGATGCTGATCGTTCCCGGGTCGATGCGCGTTCGTGCGCAGGCCGAGAAAGAGGGGCTGGGCGAGATTTTCACGGCTGCGGGAGCCGAGTGGCGTCAGGCCGGGTGCTCGATGTGTCTGGGAATGAACCCGGATCAGCTTGCCGTGGGGGAGCGGTCGGCATCGACCTCGAACCGAAACTTCGAAGGCCGTCAGGGTAAGGGAAGCCGGACCCACCTCGTCTCGCCTTTGGTGGCGGCTGCCACCGCGGTGCGCGGAACTCTCTCGTCGCCCGCCGATCTCGTGGACGCACCCAGCAGCCATTAGTTCCGGAGCCTGAACCGGCGTCGCCCGATCAAGTCTTTCCGAAACCTGTACTTCTTAGGAGATTTTTCGATGGAACCCTTTACCCGCCATAAAGGAATCGGCGTCCCACTGCGTCGCTCGAACGTGGACACGGATCAGATCATTCCTGCCGTGTATCTGAAACGTGTGACTCGCACCGGGTTCGAGGACGGTCTGTTCTCGGCATGGCGCAATGATCCGGAGTTCGTGCTCAACGTTTCCCCGTACGACAAGGGCTCGGTTCTGGTTGCCGGCCCCGACTTCGGAACTGGGTCCTCCCGCGAGCACGCGGTGTGGGCGCTATCGGACTTCGGATTTCGGGTCGTGATCGCGTCTCGGTTCGCCGATATCTTCCGCGGCAACGCAGGCAAGGCCGGTCTGCTCGCCGCCGAAGTCGACCAAAGTGACGTCGAATTGATCTGGAAAGTGCTCGAAGAGCAGCCGGGATTGGAAATTCTCGTCGACCTGGAATCGAAGACGGTGACCGCTGGAACCTTGGTGGTGCGCTTCGCCATTGACGACTACACGAGATGGCGTCTGCTCGAAGGTCTTGACGACATCGGATTGACGTTACGCCAGGTAGAGGCCATTGCCGAGTATGAAAAGGCAAGGCCTTCATGGAAACCGACAACCCTCCCGGCGCGCATCGAGGAGCCGTCCGAAGGGTAGCGAAAACGGCCTTCGACACGCATTGAGCCCGTGAATCATTCCGCCACGCCGGATGAGAATTGGCGTGGCTCATAGACTCTTGACGCCTTGGGGTTTACCGTTGTAGTAGTCGGTCCGACGATGGGCCACAATATTGCGGAGGAAATCCATGAACAAGGCAGAGCTGATTGACGCCCTGACCGAGAAGTTGGGGTCTGACAGGAGGAGCGCCACAGAGGCTGTCGAGAACATCGTCGACACCATCGTGCGCGCGGTTCACCGTGGCGAGAGCGTGACCATCACCGGATTCGGTGTGTTCGAGCAGCGTCGTCGCGCAGCGCGCGTGGCCCGTAACCCGCGCACCGGCGAGACTGTCCGTGTCAAGCCGACCAACGTCCCGGCATTCCGCCCGGGTGCTCAGTTCAAGGCAGTCATCGCCGGTGGACAGAAGCTCCCCGCCACCGGACCCGCCGTCAAGCGTGGCTCGGCGTCCGCGCCCGCCAAGAAGACTGCGGCAGCAAAGAAGACCGCGGCCAAGAAGGCAGCCGTCAAGACCACTGCTCGCAAGACGACCGCCGCCGCCAAGAAGGCAGCTCCGGCCAAGACGACTGCTCGGAAGGCAGCCGCTCCCGCCAAGAAGGCAGCTCCGGCCAAGACGACTGCTCGCAAGACCACTGCTGCGGCCAAGAAGGCTCCGGCCAAGACCGCTGCGAAGAAGACCACCACCGCGGCAGCAGCTAAGAAGGCTCCGGCCAAGACTGCAGCGAAGAAGACCACCGCTGCAGCAGCCAAGAAGGCTCCGGCGAAGACTGCAGCAAAGAAGACCGCGGCCAAGAAGGCTCCGGCAAAGCGCACCGCACGCAAGTAATCTCGCGCAGCAGAAATCTTGCACAGCAGAAATCTTGCAGATCGGTGAGGGCCCCGGACGTACGACACGTCCGGGGCCCTCGTCGTGCACTGTCGACCGTCCGTGAAACATCAGCCGTCCGCGAAACATCAGCCGTCGGCGAAACATCAGCCGTCCGCGAACATCAACTGTCGGCGAACATCAGCCGTCCGCAGGAATGACCGGGAGCGGACTCGCGAGGTGATCCGCGGCGATCATGGTGCCGTCGTGGAACGACAGAACCCACACACTGCCCTTGCGATTACGGTTGGGCGGTAGTGCGACACCGTCCCTGTCCGCCCACCACTGCAGCAGATCCGGGATGACTTTTCCTTGGCTGCAGATGGTACGGACGCCACCGAGAGCGGAGATGGCGACCGCGCGGCGGCGAGCTTCGTGTAGCTCGGCCCAGTAGCCCTCCTCGGACAGCAGCGGCTCCAGCGTTATCTGCTCTCCCTTCTCGTCCGCCGAGGGTTGAATCGTCGATACACACCGTCGACGATTCGCGGCATGGAACTTGTCGGCCCCGAACGCGGACAACAACGGCACGAGCGCTGCTGCCTGTGTCTCGCCGACGGCATCGAGCGGGCGAAGTGCATCGTCTCCTCGATATCGTGATCGTCGACCGGCTTTGGCATGACGAACCAGCAGCACGGTGTCGGTGTCCGCCGGCTGCTTGAGGAAACGACGAAGGATCTTGTGATCCATCGGGTACGACAACTGGTCCGCCGCCTCGGACGGGGTGACCCAGCGAAGTTCGTCGACCTCGGAGTTCGGTTCGAACTCGCCTCCGATGGCTTCGGCCGCCCAGTAGTCCACCTTCTTCAACTTGCGGTGACCGGGAATGGGGTAGGTGACCTTCGAGAGGTAGCGACCGAGGCGTACGTCGAATCCGGTCTCCTCCGACACTTCTCGCACCGCTGCACCGACCGTCGTCTCACCCGGGTCGAGCTTGCCCTTGGGGAACGACCAGTCGTCGTACTTGGGACGGTGGACCAGTGCGACGGAGATCTCGCCGGCGCGGTTGGGTGTGTGACGCCACAGAACCGCACCCGCAGCGAAGATGTTGGCGCGCAACGAGTTGTCGGAACCCGACATCAGGAGCCTTGATTCCGCCGGCGTCGCATGGATTCCACCTGGTGCTCGCGGACGGTCTCGCCCTGTGCCGGTGACGCTGCCCATCCGCCGTCGGGGCGGAGGATCCAGCATCGTGTCGTCGGGTCGAGAGCCGATTCGAAGATCTCGTTCAGCTGACCGGTGAGGCGTGGATCCTTGACCTGAGCCATCACTTCCACCCGTCGATCGAGATTGCGGTGCATCATGTCCGCACTGCCGATCCAGAACTCGTCGGAACCCCGGAAATGCAGGACACGCGAGTGTTCGAGGAATCGACCGAGAATGGAACGGACCTCGATGTTCTCGCTGAGCCCCGGTACTCCCGGCTTGAGCGCACAGATCCCTCGGACGACGACGTGCACGGGGACACCGGCCGCCGACGCTCGATACAACGCGTCGATCACCTGCTCGTCGACCAAGGCGTTGGCCTTCAGCCTGATTCCGGAGTCACGTCCGTTGCGGTGGTGCTCCACCTCCGCTTCGATTCGCTCGATGATTCCACGGCGAACCCCGTACGGTGCGACGAGAAGGTTGCGGTAACTGGTCTTCCGCGAGTAGCCCGTCAACGAATTGAACAGATCCGTCAGGTCGGCGCCGATCTCCGGAGAGGAGGTCAACAAGCCGACGTCCTCGTAGATCCGGGCAGTCTTCGGATTGTAGTTTCCGGTTCCGATGTGGCAGTAGCGACGAATGACCGAGCCTTCGCGCCGCACCACGAGGCACGTCTTGCAGTGTGTCTTCAGGCCCACGAGACCGTAGACGACGTGGACACCCGCCTTTTCGAGCTTGCGCGCCCATTCGATGTTCGCCTGCTCGTCGAATCGGGCCTTGATCTCCACCAGCGCGACGACCTGCTTGCCCGCACCCGCGGCGTCGACCAGAGCGTTGACGATCGGCGAATCACCGGACGTGCGATACAGAGTCTGCTTGATCGCCAGGACCTGAGGGTCGGCCGCGGCCTGCTCGATGAAGCGCTGAACACTGGTGGAGAACGAATCGTACGGGTGATGCACCAGCACGTCGCCGTCGCGCAGCGTGGAGAACACGCTCTTCGGAGTCTCGCGCTCGCCGAACGCGGGGTGCGTCGCCGGAACGAACGGTGCGTCCTTCAAATTGGGCCGATCCACGCCGTACACCTGCCACAGGCAGGACAGGTCGAGCAGGCCCGGCACCTGAATCACGTCGCCGGGGTCGACGTCGAGTTCGCGCAGCAGGAGTTCGAGCATGTGCTCGGTCATGTCGTCGGCGATCTCGAGGCGCACCGGCGAGCCGAACCGACGACGAGCCAACTCGCGTTCCAGTGCTTGGAGCAGATCCTCGTCGCGATCTTCTTCGACCTCGAAATCCGCGTTGCGCGTGATGCGGAACGCGTGACTCTCCACCACGTCCATGCCAGGGAAGAGAACGTCGAGGTGAGCGGAGATGACCTCTTCCATGGACAGGAAGGCGTCCACGCTCTGGCCGCCGTCGCCGCGTCGAACGCGTACGAAGCGGTCCACGTTGTCGGGGACCTTGACGCGCGCGAAGTGTTCACCCGACGTTGCGTAATCCTTCACCGTGACAGCCAGATTGAGACTCAGGCCGCTGATGTAGGGGAACGGGTGCGCAGGGTCGACGGCCAGCGGTGTGAGGACAGGGAAGACCTGCTCGTGGAAGTACGTGGACAGGCGTTCGCGCTCGTTCGCGTCGAGGTCGGACCAGCGGATGATCTCGATCCCTACCGATGTGAGTTCCGGCAGGATCGAATCGAGAAGGACACGCGCGTGCCGGCGCGCCAGTTCCTGAGTGCGTTCACCGATGAGCGCCAGTTGCTCGCGAGGAGTGAGGCCGTCGGCGGAACGGACGGACAAGCCCGTCTCGTCGCGACGCTTGAGCCCCGCAACACGAACCATGTAGAACTCGTCGAGGTTCGACGCGAAGATCGCCAAGAACTTCGCGCGCTCCAGCAACGGAAGGGAAGAATCCTCGGCGAGAGCGAGAACACGCGAATTGAAGTCAAGCCAACTCAATTCGCGGTTGAGATAACGGTTTTCGGGAAGCGAATCCTTCGCGTTCGGGGCATGCGGCTCGGTAGCCGCGGGCAACGCCGCCGGGCTGCCCGCCGGCGAGGTCGCCGGCGGCGGAACGACCGGGCGCTCCTCGGCACCGGATGGTTGCCCTGAGGGGGAGGCTGCGTCGGTCTCGGTTTCGCTTTTGCTCACAGCTCGATCATCCCCTATTGCGGTGTCGGGTGAAACTCGGATCGGCGAATCTCGTGGAAGGAACGAGCGGCCGACGAATCTAGTTCCACCCGAGCGAACGCAGTACCTCACCGGTCGCAGGACCGACACCGAGCCGGTGCGCGGCACGGACGTCGTCGATCGTGTCGACGTCGAGTCGAAGCCCCGGCCACACCCCGGTCAGATCGAACGCACCCGATTCCAGATGTCTCTTCGCGGACGCCGGACCGAACAGCGGACTGAAATCTGCCGCGGCACCGTCGACGATCAGCGCGGCGGTTCCGGTGCCGTGGTGGTCGCTGACCACGGACCGGGAATGACCCGAGGACAGACGGTATGCCTCGGCGAGCTCGGACGTGCGCAAGGCAGGCAGATCGGCCTGCAGGGCGATGATGTCGTCCTTCCCCTCCTGTCGTACCAGCGAAGCGGCTGCCTCGAACGCGGAGTTGAGTCGTGCCACCGAATCGAGCGGGTCCTGGTCGCAGGGTTCACCGACGACACGGGCGCCGAGGCTCCGAGCGGCACCGGCGATCGACGGATCGGGAGTGACCACGGTGACGGCAGCGACCTGATCGACTGCCCTGGCTGCGACGACGGTGTCTCGGAACATCGCAACGACCAGACGGGCGCGGTCGTCGTCGGCGAAAGCATCGGCCAAGCGGGTCTTGGCTGCGGCCAGATCCTTGACTGCAATCACCACGTGCGCACTACTCATGGCCTCGATCCTGCCAGCGTCACCCGCAACGAGGCCGTTCGACCTCTCCGGCGCGATCGAACTACGCGGGCAATCACCGGACGTTAGTGTGAGGCGGCGGCGCGCGCGGGCCGCACGAGTGTGATCGAGACGTTCCGATACGGATCAAGAAGGTGGCCAGCGATGACGAGAGCAGCGGTACTCGGTTCAGGGTCCTGGGGGACTGCGTACGCGAAGGTGCTGGCCGACGCTGGAACCGACGTGACGATGTGGGCCAGACGCCCCGAACTCGCAGACGCGATCGCGTCCGAACACGTCAACTCCGACTATCTCCCCGGCATCACGCTCCCCGAGAACATCACTGCAACCAGTGATCCCGGGCGGGCGCTCGACGGTGCCGACATCGTGGTTCTCGCCGTGCCATCGCAGTCGTTGCGTGCCAACCTCCAGGACTGGACGGACGCAATACCCGCCCAGTCGACGTTGCTCTCTCTGGCCAAGGGAATCGAGACGGGCACCCTTCTTCGAATGAGTCAGGTCATCGCGCAAGTCACGGGAGCGGATCCCAGTCGCATCGCGTCGCTGTCCGGGCCGAACCTCGCACGCCCCATCGCGGAGGGTCAACCTGCTGCGACCGTCATCGCATGCTCGGACTCGCGCCGTGCCCTCGAAGTTCAGAAGGCATGTGCCACCGGCTATTTCCGTCCCTACACCAACACCGACGTCATCGGATGCGAAATCGGCGGCGCGTGCAAGAACGTCATCGCACTTGCCTGTGGCATGGCCAGCGGAGTCGGGTACGGCGAGAACACGCTGGCGTCGATCATGACGAGGGGCCTCGCGGAGATCATCAGGCTCGGAACCGCGCTGGGCGCGAAACCCGCGACACTCGCCGGGCTCGCGGGGGTCGGCGACCTCGTCGCGACGTGCTCGTCGACTCTGTCGCGGAACCGCACCTTCGGTGAGCGGCTCGGCGCGGGCGGGTCGATGGAGAGCGCTCAGGAGGCTGCACACGGTCAGGTGGCCGAGGGCGTCAAATCGTGTACATCGGTGCGCGCGCTCGCCGAGAGTTACGACGTCGAGATGCCGCTGACCGACGCCGTTCACCGTGTGTGCCATGCGGGACTGTCCGTTCCCGACGCCGTCGGTCATCTGCTCGGACGTCGGATCAAGCCCGAATAGCGCGTAAAGCACGTGAGGGTCGGCGCACTGAAATGCGCGGACGGTACGGTGGATGACCGTGAGTCAAACGCGTACCAGAGTCGCCGTGGTGTTCGGCGGACGAAGCAACGAGCACGCGGTGTCCTGCGTCTCCGCAGGAAGTGTCCTCCGGCACATCGATCGGGAGCGCTACGACGTGGTGCCCGTCGGAATCACGTCGGAGGGGTCCTGGGTTCTCGGTCCGTCCGACCTCGAAGAACTGGCCATTCACGGCCGGGTGCTCCCGAGCGTGGATCGGAATTCGCGCGCGCTCGCTCTGTCCACGGATCCTTCGCGCGCAGGCGACCTGCTCTCCCTCGACGCCGACGACGCCGGAGCCGTGCTGTCGTCGGTGGACGTGGTGTTCCCACTTCTCCACGGCGCCTACGGCGAGGACGGCACCATCCAGGGCCTTCTCGAACTCGCCGGAGTTCCGTACGTCGGCCCCGGTGTGCTCGCGAGCGCAGCAGGGATGGACAAGGAATTCACCAAGAAACTACTGGCGGCCGACGGACTGCCCGTCGGACGGCAGATCGTGCTCCGGCGAGGCGACGACACCGCCACTCCCGATCAGCGTGACTACATCGGGCTGCCTGCGTTCGTGAAGCCCGCCCGCGGCGGCTCCTCGATCGGCATCACGCGAATCACTTCCTGGGATCAACTTTCCGACGCGATCGCCCACGCCCGCTCCCACGACCCGAAGGTGATCGTGGAAGGCGCCATCACCGGCCGCGAGGTCGAATGCGGAGTTCTCGAATTTCCCGACGGCACCGTGCGCGCGAGTGTGGTCGCCGAGATCCGGTTGCCGGACGCACCGGCCGACGATCATTCGTTCTACGACTTCGACAGCAAGTACCTCGACGATGTGTGCGAATTCGACGTCCCCGCAGTGCTTTCCGAGGAGACGAGCAACGAGATCCGCCGGATCGCCGTGGACTCGTTCCGCGCGCTCGATTGCCAAGGGCTCGCGCGCGTAGACCTCTTCGTCACCGACGACGGGCCGGTCATCAACGAGATCAACACCATGCCCGGATTCACGTCGATATCGATGTTCCCCAAGATGTGGGGCGCCACCGGGCTGGACTACACGGCGTTGATCGACACGCTCATCGAGACAGCGCAGGCCCGAGGAACGGGCCTGCGCTGACGATCGAGATCCGAAGCGTCACTCACTCGAGCGGCGCCGGGTCCAGCGGGGTCTGAGGCAAGGCCGAGGAAATCGCGTCCGACGCATCCTGGAGCGGCGTCGGTCCCGAACCGCCGGGAACCGTCAGTGCCACGTACACCGGACGGTCGACGGTGTACCACGTGCTGGCATCCAGACCGGAGTCCGCACCGGAGACCTCGAACCACTGCACCCCGTTGATCACCTGCAACGACGACGCCACGTCGAATCCGAGCGGGCGGGGGAGTCCGCACCGCATCACGATCGGCTCGGACACGTCGTCGTCCGGTGCCCATGCTCTGGCACCGACCGGTGCCGGATCGACCAGCTCGGCGCGGGCGTACTCGCCCAGCGAATCGGGGAGAGCGTCGAGCACCGCGGTGCAGTCGGCGCTCTCGGCGGACGGGGCGTCGACCGGCCCCAATGCTTCCGGCGGACGCGTCGACGTCCCGGACACGGTCACGGCCACGACGATCACGCCGATCAGCAGAGCGACCGGTAGCGCAACGGCGGTCGCGATCACGGCAGGGTGGCGTCGTAGCTCGGTCGGTTCGGCGTCCGAGGAGACGGGTTCGGTCGAATTCGGTTCGCTGGTCATCGCTTCGAGTGTGACTGCCGGACGGTGCGCGTGTTCAGGCGGGGGTGTCCGCGATCTGGCAGGTCAGTGTCCGCGTGATCGCGTCGGTCTTCTGGATCACGCCGACGACGACTGCGAGCGTGCTGTCGTTCTCGGCTGCGACACGAACCACGACGTCGTACGGGCCGAGAACGGCCTCCGCGGACTCGACCCCGCGGACGTCGCGAAGCGCAGCCGCCACAAGAGCCGAACGTCCCACTTCGGTCTGTACCAGGATGAAGGCGTGCACCATGGTCGGCCCTTTCCTTTTCGTCCCCGCCGCACCCGAAGGTAAGGTCGGATGAATCACATTGCGTGCTGTCCGGCCGGAGCATGTCGTCCTGTCCTGGACGCTCACCGGTCGGTAAGAAGGTACCGCAGTGTCGAACCGTGCTCCGCGCAGACGGAAAAGAGGAAGACGATCGACTCCCGTACCGAACCCCGCGCCCCCGGTTCGACTGTTGCCGATGTCGGCGAATTCGGCGTCATCGACCGCATCACCTCCGGGTGGGCGCAGTCCTCGTACACCGTCCTCGGCCCGGGCGACGATGCCGCGATCGTCACCGCGAGCGACGGCCGAGTCGTCGCGGCGACGGACATGTTGGTCGAGGGCAGGCACTTTCGGCTCGACTGGTCCTCGCCGGAGGACGTCGGACGTAAAGCCATTGCCCAGAATGCTGCCGACATCGCAGCGATGGGCGCACGATGCACCGGCTTTCTCGTTGCTCTGGGATGCCCATCCGACACCGACGTCGATGTGGTGGACGGCCTCTACCGTGGCTTGTGGGCCGAGGCGCAGCGCGCGGGTGCATCGATCATCGGTGGCGATCTCGTTCGAACGGACAATGTGGTGATATCCATCACGGCGCTCGGCGATCTGGAAGGTCGGTCGGCTGTGCTGCGGTCCGGCGCATCAGTCGGCGACGTCGTCGCCGTCGTCGGCGATCTCGGTCGGTCGGCGGCCGGACTGGATGTGATCCGCGCCGGAATATCGGGGCACGACGGTCTCGTGTCGTCGCACCGAGTGCCCACTCCCGACTACGAGCAGGGTCGGATGGCAGCACTCGCCGGCGCCACCTCGCTCACCGACATCTCCGACGGACTCGTCGCGGACCTCGGGCATGTCGCCGCGGCATCGTCGGTCACCATGGATCTGGATGCGCACGCGCTCGACATCGGCGCCGATCTTCGTTCCGCCGCAGAAGAACTGGGGGCGTCGGCGCTGGCGTGGGTGCTCGGCGGCGGTGAGGATCACGCGCTCGCGGCCACGTTCGCCGACGCCGTGACCGTGCCGGACGGCTGGACGGTGATCGGGCGCGTCGGTGCGGAACCGTCCGACGGCTCGGCCGCCCAGCGCATCTCCGTCGACGGGGTACCGTTCGCCGGTATCGCAGGGTGGTCGAGCTTCGGTGCCTGACCCCGTCGTCGACGGACACAGCAGGGACTCACGAGAACAGGAGATGTCGATGACAGCACGGCCACTCGAGGACCTCGTCGACCCGGGATGGGCGGCAGCGCTGGATCCGGTGCGCGACGACATCGCCCGCATGGGGCAGTGGCTCCGAGACGAAATGGACGCCGGCCGTTCGTACTTGCCGTCCGGGGAGAACGTTCTGCGGGCTTTCGCTCGACCCTTCGACCGCGTCCGTGTCTTGATCGTCGGTCAGGATCCGTATCCGACGCCCGGGCATGCGGTCGGGCTCAGCTTCTCGGTTTCGCCGGATGTACGGCCGGTACCGCGTAGTCTCGCCAACATTTTCAAGGAGTACTCGGAGGATCTCGGTCTGCCCATTCCCTCCAGTGGTGATCTGTCGCCCTGGGCAGATCAGGGAGTGCTGTTGCTCAACCGTGTGCTGACGGTCGAGCCGGGTACCGCGGCGTCGCATCGCCGCAAAGGCTGGGAACCGGTGACGGAGCAGGCAATTCGAGCGCTGGTGGAACGGGAGGAGAAGGACGACTCGGCCGGACTGGTGGCGATCCTGTGGGGCCGAGATGCGGCGACGCTGAAGCCGATGCTGGGCCGGACGCCCGTCGTCGAATCGGTGCATCCGTCTCCGCTGTCTGCTTCCCGAGGGTTCTTCGGCTCGAAGCCCTTCAGCCGAGTGAACGAGATACTCGTCGCAGCCGGACACGAGCCGATCGACTGGGCGCTGCCGTGACGGTGTTCTGCCTCAGCTGAAGTCGGGGCGGCGCTTCTCTACGAACGCGTCCACACCTTCCCGTCCCGTCGGTCCGTCGGCGGCAGCCGAAATCGATGCGGCTTCGGCTTCCAGTTGCTCCGCGAGAGTGTTGGTTTCGGAGTTCTGGAGCAATGCTTTGGTTCCGCGGAACGCCTGGGTAGGCCCGGCCGCGAGGGTTCGTGCAAGACGCTCGGCTTCGCTTCCGATGATGTCGTCACCCACGAGCCGGCTGAGGATGCCGAGGCGAACTGCCTCCTCGCCGTTGAGGATCGCATCGTTCAGCAGAATGTCGCGTGCTCGTGCCGGGCCGACGATGCGAGGAAGCGTCCAGGTCAATCCGCCGTCGGGAGTGAACCCGATGCCGGGGTAGGCGGGACGGAGTTTGGTGGCGCGGCCCCCGATGGCCACGTCGGCGTGGCACACCAGGCTCATGCCTGCGCCTGCCGCCCAGCCTTGCACTCCGGCCACCACCGGCACGGTGGCGGCGGCGAGTTCGAGCACGAAACGGTGGAACGCGTCGGCGACGGTGCGCACGTACGCGCCTCGCTCGGGTGCGGAAGCGAATGCACGGACGTTCCCACCCGCGCAGAAATTCTTCCCGGAGCCGACGAGAAGGACGCTCCCCGCAGCAAGCTCACCGGAGTTGAGAGCATGCAGTGCGTCCGCACCGGCAACCATGGCGTTGCCGTCCAGGGAGGTGCCTGCAGCGTCCGTCGCCACGGTGATGTGCAGTACACCGTCGAGTAGTTCCACGTAGCCGGTACTTTCGGTTTCGATCACGCTTCGCACTGTAACGCGCACGTTCGCAGCGCACGAGAAAGCCCCCACCACCGATGTCGGTGGCGGGGGCTTTCGTCGTTGCTCGGGGGCTGAAATCAGCCGCGAACCACTTTGCCGGCCTTCAGGCAGGAGGTGCAGACGTTCATACGCTTCGAGTTACCGGGGGCAACCTGGGCGTGAACGGTCTGGATGTTCGGGTTCCAACGACGGTTGGTCCGTCGGTGCGAGTGCGAGACCGACTTACCGAAGCCGGGCCCTTTGGCGCATACGTCGCAGACGGCAGCCATAGTCGCGAACTCCTTGATAGATGATTGATCGTTAACAGTGGGGCGTACGCCCGACGAACCTCGACGTGCAGGAGCACGCCGCTCCTCATCGGGCAACCCTGCAAGAATAGCGGCGCGGTGCAGATTGTCCAAACCGCCAGCCCACCGTCGGTGCCTGACCGGCACTCGCGGGTGCTTCGAGTCTACTGTTGCTCGGGACGAAGCAGGCGAGATCGGGGGAGCGGCGCAGATGGGTGAGCAGTCCGGCGGCCGGATTCGTCGACCGCACACCGAGCTCACCGTCGACCTGATCAAGCAGTGGGCCTATCGGTGCGTCGACGGATTGAGCGACCGATGTGACGAGATGAACGAACTCAACGTCTTCCCGATCCCCGATTCGGACACCGGAACCAACCTGGTCTTCACCGTCCGCTCGGCCGTCGAGTGCATGCGCACCGTCGGAGCCGACGCCACGCTGTCGGAGGCGGCCGCGGCTCTCGCCCGCGGAGCCGTGTCCGGGGCGCGCGGAAACTCCGGTGTCATCGTGTCCCAGGTGCTGAGGGCGGTCGCCGAGCAGTGCGCCGCGGGTGCCCTCGACGGCGCAGGAGTGCAGGCTGCGTTGGCCCGTGCGGCGGACCTGGTTCTCGAAGCGGTGAGCGTTCCGATGGAAGGCACCATCGTGACCGTCCTCGCTGCTGCGTCGACGGCAGCGCAGTCCCGCCCGCCCGGCGACTTGGAGGCGGTCGCGTCGAGCGCGTCGGAGGCAGCGGCGTCGGCTCTGGACGCCACCCGCACCCAACTACCTGCCCTGGACGTCGCCGGAGTCGTCGACGCGGGTGCACTCGGTCTCGTCGTGATGCTCGACGCGCTCGCGTCGATCGTGACCGGCACCGAGGTGACGCGTCGGCGATACCACCGAACCGAACTCGGAACCGTGCGACCGGCTCCCGACACCACGGTCGAGCCCGTACATCGCCTCGCACGGCCTTCCCCTGGTTTCGAGGTGCTCTATTCCGTCCTCGGTATCGACGATCACGAGGTGCCGAGGTTGCGTGCCGCCCTCGGTGAACTCGGCGATTCCGTCGTGGTCGCGGGCGACGGTGCGGGATCGTGGACCGCCCACGTGCACACGGCGAATGCAGGCCTCGCGGTCGAGGTAGGTCTGCGGTTCGGGCAGCTGCACAATGTTCGAATCGAGGTACTCGACGCAGGGGGTTCCCACGACGGCAGCCACGGAACCGACGGCGAGCACACGGGAGTTGTCCGTGGACGCGACATCCTCGCCGTCGTTGCAGGCGACGGAGCGGAAGAGTTGTACAGCGTCGAAGGAGCCTCGGTGTTGCGCTGCGACACCGCCGAGGTCGGCCCGGCCGAACTGTGCGCCGCGATCGTCGGGGCACCGCACACCGAGGTTCTGGTTCTGCCGAACGGCGCGCTGTCCGCCCAGGAACTGGTGTCGGTGTCCATCGCGTCGCGCACGGCCGGGAAGGACGTCCTGATGCTGCCGTCGTCGTCGATGGTGCAGGGGTTGGCCGCGCTTGCCGTGCACAACCCAGCCCGCGCGGCCGTCGACGACGCCTACGCGATGTCCGAGGCCGCAGCGGGCACTCGGTGGGCATCGCTCAGAATTGCGGACGAGCGATCTCTGACCTGGGTGGGTACGTGTGAGCCCGGTGACGGCCTCGGTCTGGTCGGGCACGACGTCGTCGTGATCGGCGCCGATGTGATCACCGCGGGAAAAATATTGCTCGATCAACTTCTGTCGGTGGGAGGTGAGATGGTGACGATGCTGCGCGGTGCGCCCGGCACCGGCGACGGTGACGGTGAGAGGGAACCTGACGTCGTGGATGCGCTCGCTCACCATGTCGCGGAGCATCATCCCGGGGTCGAGGTGATCCTCTATACGGGAGGGCAACCCGGCGACGTGGTCCAGTTGGGCGTGGAGTGAACGAGAGAGGGTCGGGTAGGCAACGACGATGGTGAACATGGCAGATCGCCTCGATGCGGTACTCGGCAAGAAGATCGCCGAACCGTTCGCCCAGCACTTCGACCTGCACACCGTCGAAGATCTGCTGCGGTACTACCCCATCCGATACATGACCCAGGGCGCCGAGCTCACCGAGAAGGAGCCGCCCGAGGGTGAGCACATCACCATCGTCGCGACCATCACCTCCGCGGTTCTGAAGAACATGAAAGCAAGAAAAGGGCAGTTCCTGGCGGTGTCCCTCGCCGCCGAAGGGCAGGTCATCGACGCGACGTTCTTCAGCCCGCACAAGCTCAAGCACGTGCTGGTGCCCGGTAGGAAAGGCATGTTCTCGGGCAAGGTCAAGTATTTCGGCCGCAAGTGGAATCTCACCCATCCCGGCTACGTGATCCTCGGCGGTGACGACGAGGACGGAGCCGTCGTTCCCTCGGGTCGCATCGTCGGCGGCGGCGCACTGGCCGGCGTGGCGCGGGGCGCCGTCGACGACTCCGGCAGCGTCGACATGACGATCTTCGAGCGCAGTTTCGTACCGCTGTACGCCGCATCCAAGGACGTCGAGAGCTGGACGTTCATGCGGGGCATCCGGTGGATCCTCGACAGACTTGCGCCGGTGGAGGACCCGGTTCCCGACGTCGTGCTGGCCGAGCGAGGTCTGGTCTCGCTGGACACCGCGCTCCACTGGATTCACTTTCCTGATTCGGTCGAAGAGAAGCAGCACGCCAGGGATCGCCTCAAGTTCGACGAGGCACTGGCGGTGCAGTTGGTACTCGCCGCCAGGCGGCGCGACGTGTCGACGCGGACAGCCCCGGTATGCGCCGCACGCGACGACGGGATCGCGGCCGAGTTCGAGCGTCGGCTGCCCTTCACACTCACCGAGGGGCAACGCAAGGTCGCCGGTGAGATCTCGGCCGACCTGTCCGGTGGGCACCCCATGTCGCGGCTGCTGCAAGGTGAAGTCGGCTCGGGTAAGACGATCGTCGCGCTGCGGGCGATGCTGCAGGTGGTCGACGCAGGCCATCAGTGCGCACTGCTGGCCCCGACCGAAGTTCTCGCGTCCCAGCACGCGCGCTCGATCACCTCGATGCTCGGCACCCTTGCGGGCGCAGGCGAACTGGGTGCGGACGCACTCGCCACGCGGGTGACGTTGCTGACCGGGTCGATGGGAACGGCGGCGAAGAGGAAGGCTCTGCTCGACGTCGTGACCGGTGACGCGGGAATCGTCATCGGGACCCACGCACTGATCCAGGACCGGGTGTCGTTCATGGACCTCGGCATGGTCGTCGTCGACGAGCAACACCGATTCGGCGTCGAGCAACGCGACGCGCTGCGCGGGAAGGCGAAAGACGGCATCAGTCCGCATCTGCTCGTCATGACCGCCACGCCGATTCCGCGCACCATCGCTCTCGCGTCGCTCGGCGACCTGGAGACCTCGATCCTCGACGAACTGCCGCGCGGACGTTCGCCCATCGTCAGCAGCGTCGTCTCGTCCGCGGACAAACCGGCGTGGGTCGACCGTGCATGGCAACGTATCGGTGAGGAAGTCGCCCAGGGCAGGCAGGCGTACGTCGTGTGCTCACGAATCGGCGACGACGAGGAAAAACAGATGGAGAAGAGACGGACGCGGAGCGCGATGACGGATGGTCCGAACCTCCCGGAGACCAAGTCGGCGCTCCAGGTGTACGAGCTGCTGAGCACGGGGCCCCTGGCCGATCTTCGAGTGGGTCTTCTGCACGGGCGTATGCACCCGGACGACAAGGACGCCGCAATGTCCGAATTCAATGCAGGCGAGATCGACGTTCTCGTGTGCACCACCGTCGTCGAGGTCGGCGTCGACGTACCCAACGCGACGGTCATGGTCATCGAGGACGCGGACCGTTTCGGTATCAGCCAGTTGCATCAGCTCCGCGGCCGAATCGGGCGTGGCGGCCATCAGGGTCTGTGCATCATGATCAGCCAGCTCAGCCCGAACGGACAGTCCTTCTCGCGTCTTCAGTCCGTGGCCTCGACCAACGACGGCTTCGAGCTGGCCAATCTGGACCTCGCGACCCGTAAGGAAGGCGATGTCCTCGGCGCTGCACAGTCCGGAACCGTCAGCAGCATGCGCCTGTTGTCGCTGATCGAGGACGAGGACGTCATCGACGACGCGCACTCCTGCGCGCGCACCATCTTCGAGGGCGATCCCGAACTGGAACGTCACCCCGGAATCGCGTCGATGATGAAGTCTGCGTGGCGATCGGACCGAGCCGAGTATCTCGACAAATCCTGAACCGGTTCCCGATTCGGAGCGTACGAGCGCCGGTATTTTCGGGACTGCACCGTTTCAGATGCGGCAGTTGGGCTTTTCATCCCACATTTCGAGACGGGTTGCCCATCGGCGGGGATCTTCGGCGGTAGGTTTGGCCAATGTTCTCCAAAGTGTTGGTTGCCAATCGCGGTGAGATCGCCATCCGTGCGTTCCGCGCGTCGTACGAGTTGGGTGCCGCTACCGTGGCCGTCTTCCCGTTCGAGGACCGTAATTCGGTTCATCGGACGAAGGCCGACGAGGCATACGAGATAGGTGAGAAGGGGCACCCCGTTCGCGCGTACCTCTCGGTCGACGAAATCGTCGCTGCCGCGAAGCGCTCCGGCGCCGACGCGGTGTACCCGGGATACGGCTTTCTGTCGGAGAATCCGGACCTGGCCGCGGCCTGCGCCGAGGCGGGAATCACCTTCGTCGGTCCGTCGTCCGAGGTACTCGAGCTGACGGGCAACAAGGCCAGGGCGATCGCGGCCGCCAAGCGAGCGGGTCTGCCGGTGCTGGCGTCGTCGGAGCCGTCGAGCGACGTCGACGAGTTGGTTGCGGCGTCGGAATCGATGACGTTTCCGGTGTTCGTCAAGGCAGTGGCCGGTGGTGGGGGGCGCGGTATGCGCCGCGTCGCCGAGCCTGCCCAGTTGCGTGAGTCGATCGAGGCCGCTGCACGTGAGGCCGAATCCGCCTTCGGCGACCCCACTGTCTTCCTCGAGCAGGCCGTCATCGATCCGCGCCACATCGAGGTTCAGATTCTCGCCGATGGCCAAGGCAACGTGGTCCACCTCTTCGAGCGTGACTGCAGCCTGCAGCGTCGTCACCAGAAGGTCATCGAGCTCGCTCCCGCGCCCAACCTGCCCGACGGTGTTCGAGAGAAGATCTGCGCGGACGCCGTCGCCTTCGCGAAAGAGATCGGCTACTCCTGCGCGGGCACGGTCGAGTTCCTCCTCGACACCCGCGGTAACCACGTCTTCATCGAGATGAACCCGCGAATCCAGGTCGAGCACACGGTCACCGAAGAAGTGACCGACGTCGACCTCGTGCAGTCCCAGCTCCGAATCGCGTCGGGGGAGACCCTGGCCGATCTGGGCCTGAGCCAGGACACCATCGTGTTGCGCGGCGCCGCGCTGCAGTGCCGCATCACCACCGAGGACCCGGCCAACGGCTTCCGTCCCGACACCGGCCGCATCACCGCCTACCGCACACCGGGCGGCGCGGGTGTTCGCTTGGACGGCGGAACCACCCTCGGCGCCGAGGTGGGTGCCTACTTCGACTCGATGCTCGTCAAGCTCACCTGTCGAGGACGCGATTTCGACACTGCCGTCGCGCGTGCGCGTCGGGCAGTGGCCGAGTTCCGCATCCGCGGCGTCGCGACCAACATCCCGTTCCTGCAGGCTGTGCTCGTCGATCCGGACTTCACGGCCGGACGTGTGACGACGTCGTTCATCGAGGAACGTCCGGAGCTGCTGACTGCCCGCACTTCCGGCGATCGCGGCACGAAGATCCTGACGTACCTCGCCGACGTGACGGTCAACAAGCCGCACGGTGAACGTCCGTCGGCGGTCTACCCCCAGGACAAGCTCCCCGAGGTCGATTTCTCGGCACCGATTCCCGACGGCAGCCGCCAGCGTCTTCTCGAACTCGGGCCCGAGGGCTTCGCCCGGGATCTGCGCAACCGCAAGGCCGTCGGCGTCACCGACACGACGTTCCGCGACGCACACCAGTCGCTCCTCGCGACTCGCGTGCGCACGTCGGGCCTGTTGATGGTGGCGCCCTACGTGGCACGCACCACCCCGGAACTGCTGTCGATCGAGGCGTGGGGCGGAGCGACCTACGATGTGGCGCTGCGGTTCCTGCACGAGGATCCGTGGGAGCGGCTCGCGGCGCTGCGCGAAGCGGTACCGAACATCGCGCTGCAGATGTTGCTACGCGGGCGGAACACCGTCGGATACACCCCGTACCCGGAGAAGGTGACGCGCTCGTTCGTGGCCGAGGCGACCGACACCGGTATCGACATCTTCCGGATCTTCGACGCGCTCAACAACGTCGATCAGATGCGTCCCGCCATCGACGCCGTTCGTGAAACGGGAACGGCCGTAGCGGAAGTGGCGCTGAGCTACACCGGTGATCTGTCGAATCCGAACGAGTCGCTCTACACGCTGGACTACTACCTGAAGCTCGCGGAGCAGATCGTCGACGCCGGTGCGCACGTGCTCGCCATCAAGGACATGGCCGGTCTTCTGCGGGCCCCGGCGGCGAAGACGCTTGTGACGGCGCTGCGGTCCAACTTCGATCTGCCGGTGCACGTGCACACGCACGACACCCCTGGTGGTCAGCTGGCGACGTATCTCGCGGCGTGGGAAGCGGGAGCCGACGCGGTCGACGGTGCCAGCGCCGCGATGGCAGGTACGACGAGTCAGCCCGCGCTGTCCGCGATCGTCGCTGCCGCGGCACATTCCGAGTACGACACCGGCCTCGATCTGCAAGCAGTGTGCGATCTCGAACCCTACTGGGAAGCGTTGCGAAAGGTCTACGCGCCGTTCGAGTCCGGACTCCCTGCGCCCACCGGCCGCGTGTACACACACGAGATTCCAGGAGGGCAGCTGTCCAACCTTCGTCAGCAGGCCATCGCACTGGGACTCGGAGATCGATTCGAGACCGTCGAGGCGAATTACGCTGCAGCGGACCGGATGCTGGGACGTCTGGTCAAGGTCACCCCGTCGTCGAAGGTCGTAGGTGATCTCGCGCTCGCTCTGGTCGGCGCGGGCGCTTCGGCGGAGGAGTTCGCGGAGAATCCACGCAAGTACGACGTGCCCGACTCGGTCGTCGGCTTCCTGCGCGGTGAGCTCGGCACACCTGCCGGCGGTTGGCCGGAGCCCCTGCGGACCAAGGCATTGGAAGGACGGTCGGAGCCCAAAGAGGAAACACCGGTCTCGGCCGAGGACGAGAAGGCGTTGGACGGAACGTCGGCGCAGCGCCGAGACACCCTCAACCGCTTGCTGTTTCCCGGTCCGACCGCCGAGCTTGCTGCGCACCGCGAGAAGTACGGCGACACTTCGAGGTTGTCCGCCAATCAGTTCTTCTACGGTCTGCGCCAGGGCGAGGAGCACCGAGTCAAGCTCGAGAAGGGCGTGGAATTGCTCATCGGTCTCGAAGCGATATCCGACGCCGACGAGCGCGGTATGCGCACGGTGATGTGCATTCTGAACGGACAGCTGCGGCCCGTGTCGGTCCGGGACCGCTCGATCAGCTCGGACGTTCCGTCGGTCGAGAAGGCGGACAAAGCCAACTCGGGTCACGTGCCCGCACCGTTCGCCGGAGTGGTGACGCTGTCGGTGTCCGAGGGCGACAACGTTTCAGCAGGCGACGTCGTCGCCACGATCGAGGCCATGAAGATGGAAGCGGCGATCACCGCTCCCAAGGCAGGTGCGGTTTCCCGACTCGCCATCGGTGGTGTCCAGCAGGTCGAAGGTGGAGACCTGCTCATCGTCATCGGCGGTGATTCGGCGGACTAGCCGTGCACGCCGGATGCGTAAACTCCCGTGGATGACTCGGATCGTCGCAGGCATCGCGGGAGGCCGGAAGCTGAAGGTGCCGCCTCGCGGCACTCGCCCCACATCGGAGCGAGTGCGCGAGGCGGTGTTCAGTTCACTGGGTGCCCGAATGGATCTCGAGGGCGCATCGGTGCTCGACTTGTTCGCCGGATCCGGAGCGCTCGGACTCGAAGCGCTCTCCCGCGGGGCCGACAAAGTGGTGCTGGTCGAGTCCGACGCGCGTGCCGCGGCAGTGGCCCGTGAGAACGCCGCAGCGGTGGGAATCGCCGGGGCATCGGTCCGCTGTGCGCCGGTCGCGTCGGTGTTGGCAGGGTCGGCGGATACCGCGTTCGATCTGGTGCTGGCCGACCCGCCCTACGCGGTGACCGACGCCGCCGTCGGACACATGCTCGAAGCACTCCTGGAGGGAGGGTGGCTCGCGCGTGATGCCGTCGTCGTCCTCGAGCGATCGAGTCGCTCGGCCGAAACCGCGTGGCCCCCTGGGTTGCTGCCGGAGAAGGTGAAGAAATACGGCGAGACGCGCATCGAGATCGCCACCACGGACGACGAACCCGCCGGTGATAGCGTGCAGCCATGACTGGAGCGGTGTGCCCTGGATCCTTCGACCCGGTGACCAACGGTCACCTCGACGTCATCACAAGAGCTGCAGCGCAGTTCGACGAGATCGTGGTGACCGTCATGATCAACAAGAGCAAGCGGGGCCTCTTCACGGTGGACGAACGCATCGAGATGATCGCCGAAGCGACAGCGCATCTGGACAACGTACGGATCGCATCGTGGTACGGACTGCTGGTGGACTACGCCAAGGAGCAGGGGTACACCGCGATCGTCAAAGGCCTGCGTGGAGCGAACGATTTCGACTACGAACTGCAGATGGCTCAGATGAACCAGAAGCTCTCGGGTGTCGACACGCTGTTCATCCCAGCCAATCCGACGTACAGCTTCCTGTCGAGCTCGTTGGTCAAGGAGGTCGCGACGTTCGGCGGCGACGTCGCGGACATGGTGCCCGAGCACGTACACACGCGATTGCTGGCCAGAATCGAGGAGCGCGCGGCCGAGTGATCACAGCGCCCCGAGTCGCGACTGCGCCGCCCACATCGAGCGACACACCGACGTCGGTGTTTCGCGCACGTGGCAATCACCAGGCAAACTGGCAGTCACTGGACCGACCACGGCCAGTACCTAGAAGTACCTAGACGATTGGGGTGGGCGGTGTACCGCGTATTCGAGGCACTCGACGAACTCGTTGCCATCGTCGAGGAGGCGCGCGGAGTTCCCATGACTGCCGGCTGCGTTGTACCTCGTGGCGATGTGCTGGAACTTCTCGACGACGTTCGCGACTCCATTCCCGGAGAACTCGACGACGCCCAGGATGTTCTCGACCACAAGGACAAATTGGTCGGCGACGCGCGGGCGACGGCGGAGAAGACCGTCACCTCCGCGAACAACGAGGCACAGGACACGGTAGAGAACGCCCGGGACTCTGCCGACCGCATCCTCGCCGACGCCAAAGCGCAGGCGGATCGCATGGTCGCCGAGGCGAAGGCGCATGCGGAACAGCTCGTCGACGACGCCACCGACTCCGCCGAGCGCACCGTCGAGCAGGGGCAGCAGGAATACGACGCACTCACGAGCAGGGCGCGGTCGGAAGCCGATCGCATGATCGAGGCCGGCCAGGCGTCCTACGATCGGTCCGTCGCCGACGGTACCGAGGAGCAGGCACGCCTCGTCGCACAGACAGAGGTGGTGCAGGCGGCGCACGCCGAGTCCGCACGGGTGATAGACAGCGCCCACGCCGAGTCCGACCGCATGCGCAGCGAATGCGACGTGTACGTCGACACGAAGCTGGCGGAGTTCGAGGAGTTTCTCACCGGCACCATCCGATCCGTCGGACGGGGTCGTCAGCAACTGCGCACCGGATCCGGGGTCCCCGATTACGGATCCGACGCGGCGGACGACTTCCGTCGACCCAGACGCTGAATCGGGCGCCGGCGGGCCCCGAATTTGCTCACACATGCGTGAATGCGTATCGTCGAGTGGTTGCCCGCTCCCGTATCGACGGCGGCAGGCGACAGTTCGTGAGAACGTTCCCCTGTTTTCGAGAAGAAAGAATCGTTGTGTCTACCCGTCGCAGTACCCCCAGTTCCCCCGCGGGCTCGGGTTTCGCTCTGGATATCGACAACCTCGGCCGTCGGCCTGGCTCGATGAAGGAGATCCAGCGCACGGTGGCCGCGCCGACCCGAATCGGACTCGATGCAATCGCGATCGAAGCCGGTACGCCCGTCGAACTCGATCTGAGGCTCGAAGCAGTGTCCGAGGGCGTGCTGGTGACCGGCACCGTCCGTGCCGACACCGCAGGTGAATGCACCCGTTGTCTGGAGCCGGTGACCGGTTCGGTGGATCTGTACCTCACCGAGTTGTTCGCCTACCCGGACAGCGTCACGGAAGAGACGACCGACGAGGACGAGATTCATCGCGTTCTCGACGATCGAATCGACCTCGAACCGGTCATCGTGGATTCGGTCGGGTTGGAGCTTCCGCTCCACCCCGTCTGCCGCGAAGACTGCGAGGGATTGTGCCCCGAATGCGGCGTTCGCCTGGCGATTGCGGAATCCGGCCACAGTCATGACATACTTGATCCTCGCTGGGCTGGTCTTGCAGCCAAATTTGGCGTGGAATCAGAACCGAGCACAGAACTTGTGAACAACGAAGTCGAGGAGAAGTAAGTGGCTGTCCCGAAGCGCAAGATGTCGCGTTCCAACACGAGGTCGCGTCGTGCACAGTGGAAGACCACTGCGCCTACCCTCGTCACCTGCCCCAACCGTGGTTGCGGCGAGAAGACTCTGCCCCACATTGCGTGCCCGTCCTGCGGCACCTACAAGGGCCGCCAGGTCGCAGCAGCAGTCTGATCTTCTCGGGATCGGACGCGCTGTGATCGACAAAGGCAGCCCAGCTGTACGTAGCCCTGCTACGAAAAAAAGCGCAACAGCCGGCAGCGGCGAGGACGACCATGGGTCGCTCCTCGCCGCTCTCGGCGTTGTTCTGGAGAATTCACTTCTCACGCTGGCATTGACACACCGCTCGTATGCGTACGAGCGTGGCGGTCTGCCCACCAACGAACGACTCGAGTTCCTCGGCGACTCCGTCCTCGGCCTGACCATCACGGAGCGGCTTTACCTGGCGCACCCGGAGAAGTCCGAAGGTGAGCTCGCAAAGATCCGGGCAAGCGTTGTCAACATGCACGCGCTCGCGGAGGTCGCACGCGGCCTGGGCGAAGGCGGACTGGGCGCACACCTCCTGCTCGGCAAGGGCGAGGAGCAAACCGGTGGCCGAGACAAAGCGAGCATTCTCGCCGACGGCATGGAATCGCTTCTGGGTGCGATCCACCTCCAGCACGGTATCGACACCGCACGTGAAGTCGTGCTGCGACTCTTCGCGGAACTGCTCGAGCGCGCACCACGACTGGGTGCAGGACTCGACTGGAAAACGAGCCTGCAGGAGCTGACGGCAGAACAGTCTCTCGGTGTCCCCGCGTACGAGATCTCGTCGACCGGCCCGGATCACGACAAGGAATTCACCGCCACCGTTCTGGTCGGCGGCCGTGCACTCGGTGTCGGTGTCGGCCGAAACAAGAAGGAAGCGGAGCAGAAGGCAGCCAGCACTGCCTGGAATGCTCTGTCCGTCGACACCGACCCCGACGTGAATGCCTGAGCTTCCCGAGGTCGAGGTAGTCCGACTCGGGTTGGCCACACACGTGGTCGGCTCCACGATCGCATCGGTCGACGTCCTGCACCCCCGCGCGATCCGCAGGCACCTACCCGGTTCACGGGATTTCGTCGGACAACTGCGCGGGCGTCGCATCGCGGCGGCCGAGCGTCGTGGCAAGTATCTGTGGCTTCCCCTCGAACCCCGCGACATCGCCGTCGTCGTCCACCTCGGAATGAGCGGGCAGATGCTGGTGCAGCCTCCGACAGTGCCGGACGAGAAGCATCTTCGTATCCGCGCACGCCTGGACAACGGGGCAGATCTACGGTTCGTAGATCAGCGCACGTTCGGGGGTTGGGCAATTGCACCACTGACGGACGTCGACGGGACCATCGTTCCCGAACCGGTTGCGCACATCGCCCGGGATCCGGTCGATCCGCTGTTCGACGCAGAGTCGGTCGTGAACGTCCTGCGAGGCAAACACACCGAGATCAAGCGAGCGCTCCTCGATCAGACCGTTCTGTCCGGTGTCGGAAACATCTACGCGGACGAAGCATTGTGGCGGGCCAAGATTCACGGAAACCGGATCGCCGAGACCTTGAGCAGGCCGACGTTGCGTCGGTTGTTGACTGCAGCGCACGCTGTGATGGGTGAAGCGCTGGCACAGGGTGGAACGTCGTTCGACGCCCTGTACGTGAACGTCAACGGCGAATCGGGATACTTCGATCGCTCCCTCGACGCGTACGGGCAGGAAGGTTTGCCGTGCTCGCGGTGCGGAAGCCCCATCCGTCGTGAGAAGTTCATGAACCGCAGCTCGTACAGCTGCCCCAAGTGCCAACCCCGACCGCGCACGACCCGACCGGTGAGCTAGGCCCCTACAATCGGCTCTCATGGCTGAGACGAGCACTCCTACTTCACTCTGGGTCGAGCGCACCGGGACCCGCCGATACACCGGCAAGAGTTCACGCGGCGCCGAGGTTCTGATCGGATCGGAGTCGGTCGACGGCGTGTTCACGCCCGGCGAACTGCTCAAAATTGCACTCGCGGCCTGCACCGGAATGAGCTCGGATCTGCCGCTGTCCCGCAGACTGGGGGACAACTACGACGCCACCGTCGAGGTATCCGGTGCCGCCGACCGCGAGAACGAGCTGTATCCGGAGCTGAACGAGATCTTGAAAGTCGACCTGAGCGAACTGGATCCGGAGGCTCAGCAACGCCTCCTGACCGTCGTCGAACGCGCAATCGACAAGGTGTGCACCGTCGGTCGCACCCTGAAGGCGGGCGCCACGGTCAACCTCGATATCGAGATCGACCACTGAGGTGTGGACGCCTGACACGATGGTCGGTGCTGCGGTCGCGGCCGGAACGTTGGCCGCGGGACTGCTGGTGACTGCTCCCGCCGCGAGCGCAGCACCCGCGTGCACCGAATGGACGGTGAGCACCGTGGCCACCGGCTACGGCATGCTTGAGAACCTCGTGTTCGGCGACAACAGCACGATGTACCTGTCCGAGACCTCCCCTCTCGGTCCCGGGCGGATCCAGGCGCTCTCGCCGGACGGCGTCAGGTCCGTCGCCGTGGACGACGTGAGATCGCCCGGGGGACTCGTCGTCGACGGCTCGGTGCTGTACTTCACGACCGGAAACGGCACCGCAGCAGGTCTTTTCGATATTCCCGACGGGACCGTGGATACACTCGATCTCGTATCTGGAGCGCGTTCCACGTACGCCGCCCGTCTCGTGATGCCCAACGGTCTCGCACGGACGGACGACGGAGCATTGTTCACCACGCGCAACCTCGGACTCACGACAGGTCTGACCGTCGTTCCGTCGGCCTCACCGCACGTGCCGTCGGTCATCCGCACCGACCTCGGCACCGCCAACGGCATCGCGGTGGACGCAGACGCGCTGTACGTGGCCGACACGTTCGAACCGTCGTTGCGCATCACCGCACTCGACGTCGACGATCCAGCCGGCCCGGCGAGAATCCTGCCCGTCGACGGGTTCGGTCCGTTCGCTGCATCGGACGACATGACCGTCGGGCCCGACGGCATGATCTACCTGGCTCAGAATCTCGCCGGACGCGTTCTGCGTGTCGATCCCGCCACGGGTGACTCCTGCGTGGTCGGCACCGGTGTGCCGCTCACGTCCTCGGTGGAGTTCGGTGGACTGGGCTGGGACGAGAATTCCTTGTACGCAACGAGCTTCGACGGATCAGTGCGAAAGCTGACGCCATGACCGACCGACGATTGACGGCCTGGGTACACGGACACGTGCAGGGCGTCGGGTTCCGATGGTGGACGCGATCCCGCGCGCTCGAGCTGGGGTTGGTCGGATCAGCGACGAACCATGCCGACGGCCGCGTCCTGGTGGTCGCGGAAGGCCCGCGAGATCGGCTGGAGAGCTTGCTGTCACTTCTACGCGGCGGCACGACGCCCGGGTCGGTCACTCTCGTCGTCGAGAGCTGGGACCCGCCCCGAGGCGGAATCACCGGATTCGTCGAACGCTGAGGCATCGGTGTGATCTGACGCGCGTGTGACTCGATGTGCGTGTGACCGCGCGTCGGTGCGACCCGGTACTGTCAAACGCCATGCATCTCAAGAGTCTGACGCTGAAGGGCTTCAAGTCCTTCGCCTCGGCGACGACTCTTCGATTCGAACCGGGAATCACCTGCGTGGTCGGACCCAACGGGTCGGGTAAGTCCAACGTCGTCGACGCGTTGACCTGGGTCATGGGCGAGCAGGGGGCCAAAGCACTACGCGGCGGAAAGATGGAAGACGTCATCTTCGCCGGTACATCCGGGCGCGCACCCCTCGGCCGTGCCGAGGTGACGTTGACCATCGACAATTCCGACGGCGCACTTCCCATCGACTACACCGAGGTCTCCATCACACGGCGTATGTTCCGCGACGGTGCCGGTGAGTACGAGATCAACGGCAATTCGTGCCGCCTCATGGACGTACAGGAGTTGCTGAGCGACTCGGGTATCGGACGTGAAATGCACGTCATCGTCGGACAGGGTCGCCTGGCCGCGATCCTGGAATCGCGTCCCGAGGACCGACGTGCGTTCATCGAGGAAGCCGCCGGTGTCCTCAAGCATCGGAAGCGCAAGGAAAAGGCAGTACGCAAACTCGATGCCATGCAGGCCAACCTCGCGCGGTTGACGGACCTGACGGCCGAGCTGCGGCGTCAGCTCAAACCCCTCGGCAGACAAGCCGAGGTCGCGCGACGGGCACAGACCGTGCAGGCCGACCTGCGCGACGCACGGCTGCGGCTCGCTGCCGACGATCTGGTCGCTCGCCGTGAGGAATTCGCCAACCAGACACAGGACGAAGCCGCCGCGCGGGAGCAGTACGCAGCCGTCCAGGACACTCTGGAGGCAGGCAATGTCGCGCTCGGTGAACTGGAGCAGTCGGTGGCAAGACTGACCCCGAGCGCCGAGGCGGCCGGGCAGACCTGGTTCCAGCTGTCCGCGCTGTCCGAGCGGGTCAACGCGACCATCAGGATCGCGAAGGAGCGCGCCCGGCATCTCGACTCGGCTCCGACTGGAGGCCGCGGTCAAGATCCCGACGAACTCGAGCAACAAGCCGACCGCGTGGCGGAGGAGGAGCTCGAGCTCGTCGAGGCCGTCGAGATCGCTCGTGAGAATCTCGAAGTAGCACGCGAGCAACTGGCCGAGCGCGAGTCCGCCGCCGCGGAAGCCGAACGGGCGCACATGGCGGCCGTTCGTGCCGTCGCCGACCGCCGTGAGGGGTTCGCGCGGTTGTCGGGCCAGGTCGATACCTTCCGAACGAAAGCCGAGTCCATCGATGCCGAGGTCGCTCGGCTCTCCGTCGCGATCGACGAGGCACGCGAACGAGGTGACCGGGCGCAGGAAGAATTCGAAAGCGTCCAGGACCAGATCTCCGGTCTCGACGCGAGCGAACTGAGCCTCGACACACACTACGAGCGCGCTGTCGCCGCGCTGCGCAGTGCGGACGCTCGTGTCACGGAACTGCAGAACGAGGATCGTGTCGCAGGCAAGAAGGTGGCGTCGTACCAGGCTCGTATCGAAGCTCTGACGATGGGATTGGAGCGCAAGGACGGCGCAGGCTGGCTGACCTCTCGCGGCCAGGCGGGCGTTGCAGGCCTCCTGGCCGAGCGCATCACCGTCGAAGACGGGTTCGACGTGGCCGTCGCCGTGGCGATGGGGCCCGCCGCCGATGCAGTGTTCGCCGATTCTTACGAGGTCGCTCGCGATGCGGTCCGTGCGCTGCACGACGCCGACGGCGGCCGCGCCGTGCTGGTCTTCGAATCGGATTCGGCCGAGCGCCCGAAGCCGGGTGTCCTGCCCGACGGTGCGCGGTGGGCACTGGACGTGGTCCACTACCCCGAGTCGCTGGCATCGGCCATGCAGTCGCTGCTCGGCGACGTCGTGATCGTCTCGTCGTTCGACGACGCGCAGTCGGTCATGGGCACCGTGTCCGGTGTCCGCGCCGTGACCACTGCGGGCGACTACATCGATTCCGGCTGGGTGTCGGGCGGATCGGACCGCAGACCGAGCACGCTGGAAGTGCAGGCTGCGATCGACACGTCGACCGTCGAGCTCGCGGCGGCGGAACGTCGATCGGCCGAACTGGAAGCAGCGCTGTCCGGTGCACTGGCAGAACAATCCGATCGGCGAGAGTCCGCCGAACAGGCCCTGGCTGCACTGAACGAGTCCGACGCGGCGATGTCCGCGGTGTACGAGCAACTCGGTCGATTGGGCCAGCTGGCAAGATCTGCTCACGCGGAGTCCTCACGGTTGTCCGATCAGCGAGCGAAGGCCGAGAGCGGACGTGAGGACGCGCTGCAGGCTCTCGCCGAACTCGAAGAACGACTCCGGCTGGCCGAGGACGAACAATCCGATTCTTCGGGTGCTCCCGATTCGGAGGACTCGACCTACGCACGCGAGGCAGCGGCCGCAGCGCTGGCCGAGGTGCGATCGGTCGAGGTGGAAGCACGGCTGAACGTACGCACTGCCGAGGAGAGGGCGCAGTCCCTGCGCGGGAAAGCCGATTCCTTGCGTCGCGCGGCGCGGGCCGAGCGCGAGACCCGGGCCCGTGCGGAGCGGGAGATGGTCGCTCGACGTCACGCCGCAGCCGTCGCGGAATCGGTTGTCACGGCAGGGGAGCGGGTGGCGACCCGACTCGCCGATGTCGTCGCGGCCGCTGCATCCCGCCGGGACGAACTGGCCGAACAACGCGCCAACACCACGGCAGAACTCGAACGCGTCAAGGAACAGGTCCGTGCGCTACAGGGCCAGTTGGCGTCCATCACCGACGCCGTTCACCGTGACGAGGTGGCGCGCGCGCAGGCGGCGCTCCGTATCGAGCAGTTGGAGTCCACCATTCTCGAGCAACACGGCATCGGTCTGGACGATCTGATCGCGGAGTACGGACCCGATGTCGCGCTCGCGCCGACCGAGCTCGAGATGTCCGAGTACGAAGCCGCCAAGGAACGCGGGGAACAAGTCGTCGCACCGGCTCCGATGCCGTTCGATCGCCTCACTCAGGAGAAGCGAGCGAAGCGAGCCGAACGTGATCTGGCGACTCTCGGCAAGGTGAACCCGCTCGCGCTCGAAGAGTTCGCCGCACTGGAGGAGCGCTACAACTTCCTGTCCACCCAGTTGGAGGACGTGAAATCGGCTCGAAAGGATCTGCTGGACGTCGTCGCGGACGTCGACGAGCGCATCCTGCAGGTCTTCACCGATGCCTGGATCGACGTCGAGCGGGAGTTCACTCAGGTCTTCGCGAAGCTGTTCCCCGGAGGCGAGGGACGTTTGATCCTGACCGAGCCCGGAGACATGCTGACGACCGGAATCGAGGTCGAGGCACGTCCGCCGGGCAAGAAGGTCAAGAGGTTGTCGCTGCTGTCGGGTGGCGAGAAGTCTCTGACGGCTGTGGCCATGCTGGTGGCGATCTTCCGCGCACGGCCGTCCCCGTTCTACGTCATGGACGAGGTGGAGGCTGCGCTCGACGACACCAACCTCCGGCGTCTGATCGGGTTGTTCGAGCAGCTGCGGGAGAAGTCCCAGCTGATCGTGATCACCCACCAGAAGCCGACGATGGAGGTGGCCGACGCTCTCTACGGAGTGTCGATGCGGGGCGACGGCATCACGACCGTCATCTCGCAGCGGCTCAACCGCGATCGTGTGGAGACGATCGGCAGTGTGACCGCGCCGGACGAGGAAACGGCGGCCGCGCCCACTTCCTGACGGAGTGGCGTAGCGCACGCCCGCGCACTCGAAGAGCCCGCCGCCCTGACAAGATGGACACGTGAGTAGCCAAGCGTGGATCATCCTCGCGGCCGTTCTGGCCGTCCTTGTCGTCGCACTCGTCGCCGGGCTGGTGCTGTCCCGGCGGCGCCGTGTCTCGTTGAAGTCGTCCGACACCCCGACGATCGAGGAGCAGAAAGATCGTTCCGGTGGGTACAAGGCGGGCGGTGGATTCTCGTTCAGCCAGGGCACCGCAACCGCGGAGCCCGAGCCTGTCGTCAGGCCCGATCCCGTCGTCGAGCCCGATCCCGTCGTTAGACTCGAACCAGTCGTCAGACCCGAACCAGTCGTCGAGCCCACACCCGAGCCGCTGCCGACTCCGGAGCCGACACCCGAGCCGGAACCGACTCCCGAGCCTGCCCCGACACCGGAACCCCAGCCCGAGCCGACACCGGAACCCGAGCCGACACCCGAACCCGCCGGACGGGTTCTCGACGACATCGCGCCCACCGATGGGCGGCTCGATCGCCTCCGCGGCCGGTTGTCACGGTCGCAGTCCGCAGTGGGCAAGAGCTTGCTCGGCCTGCTCGGCGGTGGAGATCTGGACGAGGACTCGTGGGAGGAGGTCGAGGACACGCTCCTCATCGCAGATCTCGGCTCGACCACGACGCAGGAGATCATGACGGCTCTGCGACAGCAGATGGCAGCGAGGAGCATCAGAACCGAGGCCGACGCTCGGGCGTTGCTGAAGGAGATTCTGGTGTCGCAGTTGCGCCCGGAACTCGACCGCTCGATCAGGGCGCTGCCCCACGAGGGAACTCCCGCGGTTCTGTTGGTTGTCGGTGTCAACGGCACCGGCAAGACCACGACCACGGGGAAGCTCGCCCGCGTTCTGGTGGCGGACGGCCGTCGGGTTCTGCTCGGCGCGGCGGATACCTTCCGCGCTGCTGCTGCGGATCAATTGCAGACGTGGGCCGAGCGAGTCGGTGCCGACGTCGTGCGCGGCAAGGAAGGCGCTGATCCGGCCGCAGTGGCGTTCGACGCGGTGACCAAGGGCATCGAGCAGGGCGTGGACGTAGTCGTGGTCGACACGGCGGGTCGACTGCACACCAAGTCAGGGTTGATGGACGAGCTCGGCAAGGTGAAGCGGGTGATCGAGAAACGCGCACGAGTCGACGACGTGCTGCTCGTGCTCGACGCCACCGTCGGCCAGAACGGGTTGACCCAGGCCCGGGTGTTCGCAGAAGTGGTGAACATCACCGGCGTCGTCCTCACCAAGCTCGACGGTACGGCGAAGGGCGGCATCGTTTTCCAGGTGCAACGAGAGCTCGGTGTGCCCGTGAAACTCGTCGGTCTCGGGGAGGGCGCGGACGATCTCGCGCCCTTCGAACCGGAAGCATTCGTCGACGCGTTGCTCGGTTGATTCGGCCCCTCGATTTCGGACCGCGTGAGGGCTCACGCGGTCCGAAATCGGGTGAGCGCGGGATTGCAAAAAATGCGAACTGCCTGGACGAAACGTGTTGGCAACAGATTTCGCCCATGCGTTCACATGAGCGAAACACCAGAGTGTCATCGATGAAACTTCTTAAAACCACTCTTTGTTCTTGACGGCGCACCGACCGGTAGCGCAGGAGAAATGGAGGGTGTACGTGAGTCCCGAGGATGTATTGGCCAACTCCGGCAATGCCGCTTGGATGCTGATCGCAGCATCACTGGTGCTGCTGATGACGCCGGGCCTGGCGTTCTTCTACGGCGGAATGTCGCAGCAGAAATCCGTCCTGAACATGATGATGATGTCGTTCGGGTCGATGACCGTCGTCGCGATCATCTACTTCCTGTGGGGATGGTCGATGTCGTACGGAACCGAGGACGTCGGCGGTCTGTTCGCCAACCCCTTCGAGTTTTTCGGTCTCAAGGATTCCATCACCGACGCCGACGGTAACTTCATCGCCGGGGCTTTCGGATACGCCAACATCATCGATGTTGCTTTCCAGGTCACCTTCGCGATCATCACTGTCGCCCTGATCTCCGGATCCATCGCAGGCCGCGTCAAGTACGGAACGTGGCTCGCATTCGCAGGCATCTGGGTCACCCTCGCGTACTTCCCGCTCGCACACATGGTGTGGGGTGGAGGATTGCTTTCGGGTTCCGAGGACGGACTCGCCGCGAAGATCTTCGGCACCACCGACGACGGAGAGGGCGGACTGGTTGCGTCGGTCGCGCCGATCGACTTCGCCGGAGGCACTGTCGTTCACATCAACGCCGGTATCGCCGGCCTCGTTCTGGCCCTCATCATCGGCAAGCGCATCGGCTTCGGCAAGATCGCGTTCCGTCCGCACAACCTCCCGTTCGTCATGCTCGGTGCGGCACTCCTGTGGTTCGGTTGGTTCGGCTTCAACGCCGGTTCCGCATTCGCCGCCGACGGCGCAGCCGGTCTCGCCTGGGTCAACACCACTGCTGCCACCGCGGCCGCCATCGCGGGCTGGCTCATCACCGAGCGCATCCGTGACGGACACGCCACCAGCCTCGGTGCCGCGTCGGGCATCGTCGCCGGCCTCGTGGCCATCACCCCCGCCGCGGGAGCACTCACGCCCGTCGGCTCGATGATCCTCGGCGTCATCGCAGGTGTCCTCTCCGCACTTGCTGTCGGCCTGAAGTTCAAGTTCGGTTACGACGATTCGCTCGACGTCGTCGGCGTGCACCTCGTCGCCGGCCTCTGGGGCACCATCGCGATCGGCTTCCTCGGTTCCGAGACCGGCCTGTTCTACGGTGGTGATTACAAGCAGCTCGTCGTGCAGATCGTGATCGCGCTGTTCGCACTCATCTTCACCGCCATCGTCACTGCGGTTATCGCCTTCGCTCTCAAGCCGCTCGGGTGGCGTGTGTCCGACGAGGAAGAAGCCAACGGAATCGACGAGGCAGAACACGCCGAGACCGCGTACGACTTCGCCTGACAAGGTAGAGATAAGAGCGAGAACTCTCGCTCCGCATGCAACCGGGCACATCAAGAGCTTGTGAAGGGAAGCAGAACAATGAAGCTGATCACGGCAATCGTCAAACCGTTCACGCTGGAGGACGTCAAGACGGGCCTCGAACAGGCCGGCGTGCTTGGCATGACGGTCAGTGAAGTTCAGGGATACGGGCGCCAGAAAGGCCACACCGAGGTCTACCGCGGCGCCGAGTACTCCGTGGACTTCGTCCCGAAGGTGCGCGTCGAGGTCGTCGTCGACGACGCGGCGGTCGAGAAGGTCGTCGAGGTCATCGTCGAAGCCGCTCGCACCGGCAAGATCGGCGACGGCAAAGTATGGGTCTCGCCGGTCGACTCGGTCATCCGAGTGCGCACCGGAGAACGTGGCGCCGATGCGCTCTGACCCACACGGGTCTCGGACAGGCGGCCTCGATTCCTCGGCTAACGCCGGGGGATCGGGGCCGTCGGTCTCGAAGGGCTCCACACCGAAGGGCTCGGCGTCGAACGACAGGTCCGGCGCGGCCGCCGACCTCGCGCGCGCCAGGAAACAGCTGCTCGACGGCGGGGCACGCAACCGTCGACTCGACGCGCCCTCGCTGCGGCAAGCCCTCGTCGATCTACACGAGTTCTGGCTCACCACCAAGGGATCCGAGCTGGGAATCAAACCCGATTCGGGATTCGCGATCGTGGCTGTCGGTGGCCTCGCGCGGCGCGAACTGCTTCCGTACTCCGATCTCGACCTGATTCTGCTGCACGACGACATGAGCCCCGAGATCGTTGCCGAGGTCGCCGACAAACTGTGGTACCCGCTGTGGGACGCGCACATCAAGCTCGACCACAGTGTGCGGACGGTGCCGCAGGCACTGCAGGTCGCTGCGACGGACATGACCGCGGCGCTCGGGATGCTCGAAGCTCGTCACATTGCCGGTGACGTGGAACTCAGCAACTTGCTGATCGGCGGAGTACGTAGGGAGTGGCGCACCGGGATACGGTCGCGCTTCGACGAACTCATCACCCAGACCTCCTCGCGGTGGACCAGAAGCGGTGAAATCGCCCACCGCGCCGAACCGGATCTCAAGAGCGGCCGGGGCGGGCTCCGTGACGTCCAACTCCTCGACGCCCTCGCCATCGCGCAATTGACCGACGGCATGCCGGGTCTCGGCCCGTCCTCTCCCGGCGGTGGACTGGCCTTCGCGCACGGTCGACTTCTCGATGTCCGCACCGAACTTCACCGCGTCGCCGGTCGAGCGCGCGATCAACTGCGTGCACAGGACGCCGACGAGATCGGTGCTGCGTTGCGTATCGGCGATCGATTCGATCTCGCACGCGTTCTCAGCGACTCGGCCCGAACCATCAGTTATTCCGTAGACGTGGGTTTGCGTACGGCGGGGAACTCTCTGCCACGACGCGGGCTCTCGCGGCTGCGACGCGCGCCGGTCCGTCGCCCCCTGGACGAGGGAGTTGTCGAGCATGCAGGCGAAGTGGTGCTCGCGCGCGATGCACGTCCGGGGAAGGATCCGGGACTGATCACGAGAGTGGCCGCCGCATCGGCGCAGACGGGCATGCCGATGTCGGCGTCGACGCTCAATCGATTGTCCGACAGCGCACCCGAATTGCGCGAGCCGTGGCCGAAGGAAGCGTTCAACGACCTTCTGGTTCTGCTCGGTTCCGGACGTCGCGCCATCGCGGCGATCGAGGCGCTGGACCGAACGGGGCTGTGGGGTCGGCTGATTCCGGAATGGGGTGCCGTGCGGGATCTTCCGCCCCGCGACGCCGTGCACACCTGGACGGTGGATCGGCACCTCGTCGAAACCGCCGCGTACGCAAGTGCTCTGACGACTCGGGTGGCTCGTCCGGATCTTCTGGTGCTCGGCGCGTTGATCCACGACATCGGAAAAGGACGCGGGGGAGACCACAGTGTGGTCGGCGCGGAGCTCGCGACGCAGATCGGTAACAGGCTGGGACTGTGGCCGTCGGACGTCGCGTTGCTCAGTGCGATGGTTCGCTTTCACCTCCTCCTTCCGGAGACCGCGACCCGCCGCGACCTCGACGACCCGGCGACGGTGGAGACCGTCGTGAACACTCTCGGTGCGGACACGGTTCTGCTGGAACTGCTGCACGCACTCGCCGAAGCAGATTCCCTCGCGACAGGCCCCGGAGTGTGGGGTGACTGGAAGGCGTCGTTGATCCGGGAACTCGTGCGCCGATGCCGCATGGTGATGGCGGGCGAAAGCCTCCCGACGCCCGATCCGCTCGATCCCGCGCACATCGCTCTGGCGGAGAAGGGCGGCGTCCACGTCGATCTGCAGCCGACCGACGGAATGCACACCTATGTCGTGACCGTCGTCGCCCCGGACACACCAGGTCTGCTGTCCGACGCTGCCGGTGTGCTCGCGCTGCACTCGTTGCGGGTGCTGTCGGCGTCGCTGGGGAGTCACGAGGGTTCGGCGGTCAATTCCTTTGCCGTCGCTCCGCTGTTCGGGACTCCGCCTCAAGCCGGGCTGCTGCGTCAGGAGATCATCCGAGCTCAGGCAGGCGAACTGGACCTGATCGCGCTGCTCGACGCCAAGGAACGTGACGCTCAGCCGATTCCGCTCGACGATCGAGCCGGGGAGACGACCGAGCCGGAGGACGATTCGGCGGTTCCGGTCGTCTACGCGCAGGCGCCTCCGCGGGTGCTGTGGTTCGACGGGTCGGACTCGGGGCAGGTGGTGCTCGAGCTCAGAGCCGAGGACAGGCTGGGACTGCTGTGTCGTCTTGCGACTGCGTTGGAGAAGCTGGGCGCAGACGTGAGATGGGCACGGGTGGCCACGCTCGGTACGTCCGTCGTCGATGCGTTCTGCATCGATCTGTCGGGGACCGACACCCGGGCGACACGGGAGGAGATCGAGAGTGCGCTGCTCGATGTGGTCCCGGCCCCGGAACCGCCGAAACCTCCGGAAAAACCGGAAGGAACCTGACGAGGCCGACCGATCGACCCGCCGTACCGACTCCACTTGTGAGTTCTCATGAAGATTCGGTTACGGTGTTTCCGGGCGAGATCGTTTTGTTATGTTTCTCGCCACAGGAACAACTTGTGAACGAGAGCGCAATTCATGCGAAACAGCCCGGCTCGGGGTGACTTTCCATGTCTCGCCGACGACTGATGAGGTACTAACTGTGGGAGCCCACCGGCGGTCGAACATTTACGTTCCGGCCACGACAGATTCGACGACACCACGCGGGCGTCACAGAGCGCAGGAGGACACGAAGGACTCCGGTATCAAGACGGCGACCATCGTTGCCGCGACGGGTGCAATCGTCGCCGGTGCGGCGCAACTGGGAACCGGGACCGCCACGGCAGCTCCGGCTCCGCTGCCCGACGCCCCCGCGGCGAGCCAGGCGTTCGGCATTCCACAGAATCTGCTTCCCGCAGGTTTCGAATTACCAGCCGGAGTTCAATTGCCGGAGAACCTGATTCCGGGAGGCTTCCAGTTGCCGCCGGGTGTCGAGATCCCGGACACCTCTGATCTGCCCGCGCTGGGACTCCCCGACGTGGGGGCTGCAGCTCAGGATCTGCTGCAGGGGCTTGCACCGCTCAAGGACAAGGCAGTGCAGCCGGTGTCGGGAGTGCTGACATCGACGTTCGGCCAGCGCTGGGGTTCGCACCACGGCGGAATCGATATCGCTGCCCCGATCGGCACGCCGGTACTCGCAGCTGCCGACGGAGTGGTGACGGCCGCGGGACCTGCGTCCGGTTTCGGCCTGTGGGTGAAAGTACTGCACGCCGACGGGACCGAGACGGTCTACGGCCACGTGGACACCTACGAGGTCGCCGAAGGGCAGCAGGTCGCCGCAGGTCAGCAGATCGCGACGGTCGGAAACCGCGGCCAGTCCACCGGTCCGCACCTTCACTTCGAGGTGCACGACGCGTCCGGGACCAAGACCGATCCGTCCGTCTGGTTGGCCACGCGGGGAGTGTCCGTCACGTGGAACGACACCGCGCGCAACGCTTGACCGAGCACGCGCTGTCCACGCCTCGCCGCCGCGGGCGCTAGGCTGGGTGCGACGTACGTGGCGGGGCGGCAGGCTCGACCCGCTGTCGGCTAATACTCGCTATCGGCTCAGGAGTGCAATCGGTGTTCGAATCCCTTTCCGACAGGTTGACCGGAACCCTCAAGGACCTGCGGGGCAAGGGGCGGCTCTCCGGCGCCGACATCGACGCCACAGCCCGTGAGATCCGGCTCGCGTTGCTCGAGGCCGACGTGGCTCTGCCCGTCGTCCGCGAGTTCATCACCCGCATCAAGACCCGCGCCAAGGGCGCGGAGGTCTCGGGTGCTCTCAACCCCGCGCAGCAGGTCGTCAAGATCGTCAACGAGGAACTCGTCGGGATCCTCGGAGGCGAGACCCGCCGCTTGCAGTTCGCGAAGACCCCGCCGACGGTGATCATGCTCGCCGGTCTCCAGGGATCGGGTAAGACCACGTTGGCGGGCAAGCTGGCCAGGTGGCTGAAGGACCAGGGGCACACACCCCTGCTCGTCGCGTGTGACCTCCAGCGCCCGGGCGCCGTCAGCCAGCTGCAGATCGTCGGTGAACGAGCAGGTGCAACGGTGTTCGCGCCGCACCCGGGAACGTCCATCGGCGGCGGAGAGAACGCGCTCGGTATCTCGGCAGCCGATCCCGTCGAGGTCGCACGCGCAGGCGTCGCCGAGGCTCGCGCCAAGCAGTTCGACATCGTCATCGTCGACACCGCAGGCCGCCTCGGTATCGACACCGAACTGATGAACCAGGCCGCGGGTATTCGCGACGCGGTTCAGCCGGACGAAACACTGTTCGTCCTCGACGCGATGGTCGGCCAGGACGCGGTCAGCACCGCGCAGGCCTTCCGGGACGGTGTCGGATTCACCGGTGTCGTACTGACCAAGCTCGACGGCGACGCACGCGGCGGCGCGGCACTGAGCGTCCGCGAGGTGACCGGCGAGCCCATCATGTTCGCGTCGACCGGTGAGAAGCTCGAGGACTTCGACGTCTTCCACCCCGACCGCATGGCCAGCCGCATCCTCGGTATGGGTGACGTACTCAGCCTGATCGAGCAAGCCGAGCAGCACTTCGACGCCGAGCAGGCCGAGGCCACGGCCAACAAGATCGGCTCCGGCCAGCTCACGCTCGACGACTTCCTCGAGCAGATGATGGCGGTTCGCAAGATGGGCCCCATCGGCAACCTCCTGGGCATGCTGCCCGGCGCCGGCCAGATGAAAGAACTGGCCAACGTCGACGAGAAGCAGTTGGATCGAGTGCAGGCGATCATTCGCGGCATGACGCCGCAGGAGCGCACCGATCCCAAGATCATCAACGCGTCACGTCGTCTGCGTATCGCCAACGGCTCGGGCGTGAAGGTCTCCGACGTCAACCAACTCGTCGATCGTTTCTTCGAAGCTCGAAAGATGATGTCCGCCATGGCAGGCCGGATGGGTATGCCGGGCGCGCGCAAGCAGGTCAGGAACAAGAAGGGCAAGAAAGGCAAGAAGGGTGGTCGGGGGCCGACGCAGCCCAAGATCCGCGGCGGATTCCCGGGCATGCCCGGAGGTATGCCTGCGGGCATGCCGGACCTGTCGTCCATGCCCAAGGGGCTCGACCAGCTTCCTCCGGGACTCGAAGGTATCGACCTGTCACAACTGAAGCTGCCGAAGAAGTAGATCGGCCGTGGCCGCGTATCGGGTACGAGGACGGGCACTTCCGTCCGAGAGCCTCGTCGAGATCTGGATAGTCGACGGCGCGGTGTCGTCGGAGCCCGTCGCGGGGGCCGACACGCTGGCCGATGACGGTTGGATCCTTCCCGGCCTGGTCGATGCGCACTGCCACGTCGGCATCAAGTACGGCGGCGGTCACGAGGATCTGGCGGGGTCGATCGAGCAGGCCCGCACCGAACGTGACGTGGGTGCGCTGCTGTTGCGCGACGCCGGATCACCGGTGGACACCCGTGTCCTCGACGACTACGAGGATCTGCCGCGAATCATTCGGGCGGGACGGCACATAGCGTCGCCGAAGCGGTACATCCCCGGTCTGGCGGTGGACATCGAGGACGAGTCGCAGTTACCCGACGCCGTCCGTCAGCAAGCCCGATTCGGGGACGGTTGGGTCAAGCTCGTGGGGGACTGGATCGACCGCAGTGTCGGGGATCTGCGCCCGCTGTGGGACGAACAGATCTTGAAGGCCGCGATCGACGCCGCCCACGAGGAGGGTGCACGCGTCACCGCGCACGTGTTCGGCGAGGATGCGCTGCCCGGGTTGATCGGTGCCGGCATCGATTGCATCGAGCACGGTACCGGGCTGACCGACGAGACCGTGGACATGATGGTCGAGCACGGGACCGCGCTGGTACCGACACTCGTCAACATCGAGACCTTTCCGTCGATCGCCGATTCCGCGACGAAGTATCCGGTGTACGCACGCCACATGCGCGACCTGCATTCTCGCGTCGCGGACACGGTGGGTCGCGCGCACGACGCGGGTGTGCCTATCTTCGCGGGCACCGACGCAGGCGGATCGATTCGCCACGGCCGGATTGCCGACGAGGTCCATGCACTCACCCGTATCGGGATGTCTCCCACCGACGCACTCGGCGCTGCCAGTTGGAACGCGCGGAGCTGGCTCGGTCACCCCGGTCTCGAGCACGGAGCGCCGGCCGATCTACTCGTGTACTCCGAGGACCCGCGAACCGGGCCGGATGTATTGTCCTCGCCCGACGTGATCGTGTTGCGCGGAATTCCGACCAAGCGCCCGGCGTGACATCACCTTCCGGACCCGACCCGCGCACCGGCCCCGACTGGACCGGCGAGCCCAGCTGGACGGGAATGGCACCGATGAATGCGGTGCACCACGACAGTTCCGGTTCTGCCTCGTACTGGCGAGCCGAGGAGGCCGCTGCACGCCGACGGCCGGATGGTCGGTGGGGAATCCCGGCGGCGTCGACGGTCCTGCTCGTCAACCTCACGGGCTTTCTTCTCGCGCCCCTGGTGTTCGACACCGACGTGCCGGGCGTCTACGTGATGGCGATCATGCTTCCGAGCCTGGCAGCCCTGACCTTGTCGCTCGCGATCAGCTGGAGGCGCGGCAACGGGCCCGTCGTCGACTTCGGCCTTCCCACCTCCGCGACGGAGTTCGGCAACCAACTCAAAACGGGTCTGGTCTGGGGTCTTGCAGCGTTGGCGGGCGCGATCGTGCTGGCCTTGGTCGTGCTGTCGCAGACGGACCTGGGGGACCAGGTGCCCCTCGCCGGGCTCGGGGTGTTGTCGCCGACGTGGAAAATCGTTCTGGCTCTGTGGATCTGGCTCGGTGCACCGTTCTGTGAGGAGGTGATGTTTCGCGGCATGGCCTGGGGCGCTCTCGAACGGCGTGTACCCCCGATGCGGGGTGCGTGGCTGGGAAACAAGTGGGTGATTCTCGTCGTCACCGCTGTTGCGTTCGCGCTCTGGCACCGGGAGGGATGGCGGCTCGTGATTCTCGTGTGGGGAGGCTTGGCCATCGGTATCGCACGCATGAGATCCGGCTCGGTGATGTCGTCCACGATCGCCCACTCGACCAACAATGCGCTCCCTGCGCTGGCGATTCTGCTCGTCGCTTGACACCGATTAACCGACATCGGGGCGCGTCTGGCACAATAAGACGCTGTTCGCCCGTCACCGGTTACGTACCGTACGGCGGTCACAACACCCCCATCAACGCAAAACCGGGTGCGCAGTCCGTGCGCACCGCTGAATTGCGCCGTGACCACAACGAAAGAGGCTTCACCTTCATGGCTGTCAAGATCAAGCTCATGCGTATCGGCAAGATCCGCACCCCGCACTACCGCGTCGTCATCGCGGACTCTCGCACCCGCCGCAACGGCCGTGCGATCGAGACCATCGGCAAGTACGAGCCCAAGCAAGACCCCAGCATCATCGACATCGACTCCGAGCGCGCACAGTACTGGCTGGGCGTCGGCGCTCTGCCGACCGAGCCCGTCGAGGCTCTGCTGAAGATCACCGGTGACTGGCAGAAGTTCAAGGGCCTCCCCGGCGCCGAGGGCACCCTGCGCGTCGCAGAGCCCAAGCCGTCCAAGCTGGACCTGTTCAACGCAGCACTCGCTCAGGCCGACGCCGAGCCGCTCGGTGACGCAACCACGGCCAAGAAGAAGAAGGCCCCCAAGGCCGACGACGCTGCACAGGCCGACGACGCCGCTGCCACCGAGACGGCAGACGCGCCGGCCGCCGAGGCTGCTGAGAAGTGAGTGCAGTTGTCGCCGATGCCGTCGAACATCTCGTTCGCGGCATCGTCGCCAATCCTGACGACGTACGCGTGGAGCTGATCACCGGACGCCGCGGGCGCACCGTCGAGGTGCACGTGCATCCCGACGATCTCGGCAAGGTGATCGGACGCGGTGGCCGCACGGCCACAGCGCTGCGCACGCTCGTCTCCGGTATCGGCGGACGCGGAATCCGCGTCGACGTCGTCGACACCGATCAATAAGAACCGACGATGGAACTCGTAGTCGGTCGTGTTGCGAAGTCGCACGGCGTCAAAGGAGAGCTGGTCGTCGAGGTTCGCACCGACGATCCGGATGCCCGCTTCGCCGTCGGCTCGGAGCTTCGCGGACGTGCACCACGTAACCGAACCGACACGATGTCCTTCACAGTGGAAGCCGCCCGGGAACACTCCGGGCGGCTTCTGCTGCGCTTGAAGGGCATAGCGGACCGGACGGCCGCCGATGCCCTTCGCGGCACCCTGTTCTTCGTCGAGTCGGACGACCTGCCCCCGTCCGACGATCCGGACGAATTCTACGACCACGAACTGGAAGGCCTGTCGGTCCGCCACGTCGACGGCACCGAGGTCGGGACGGTGAAGGAAGTGCTCCACTCCGCCGCGGGAGAGCTGCTGTCGATCTCACCGGCCGACGGATCCCGCGCCGAGATTCTGGTCCCGTTCGTCGCGGCGATCGTCACGTCCGTATCGCTGACCGACGGTGTCGTGATCGATCCACCCGAGGGTTTGCTGGATCCGGAGCCGTGATGCGCCTCTCCGTGGTGACCATCTTCCCGGAGTATCTGGAGCCGCTTCGAACAGCGTTGCTGGGCAAGGCGATCGACAAGGGCCTCGTGTCCGTCGACGTGCACGATCTGCGCGCCTGGACCCACGACGTTCACAAGGCCGTCGACGATTCTCCGTACGGCGGTGGACCGGGAATGGTCATGAAGCCCACGGTGTGGGGTGATGCGCTCGACGACGTTCTGACGCCGGAGTCTCTTCTGGTCGTTCCCACCCCTGCCGGGGTGCCGTTCACGCAGCGCACAGCCGAAAGATGGTCTCGGGAACAGCATCTGGTGTTCGCGTGCGGACGTTACGAGGGTATCGACCAACGGGTCTTCGACGAAGCCTCGACGCGTGTACGCGTCGAGGAAGTGAGCATCGGCGATTACGTGCTCATCGGCGGTGAGGCCGCCGTGCTCGTCATGAGCGAAGCCGTCGTGAGACTGATGCCGGGCGTACTCGGAAACCAACAATCGCATCAGGAGGATTCGTTCTCCGACGGGTTCTTGGAAGGGCCGAGCTACACGCGACCGGTGACGTGGAGAGGGCACGATGTCCCCGACATTCTGCTCTCCGGTGATCACGCCAGAATCGCGGCGTGGAGGCGCGAGCAGTCCCTTGCCCGGACGCGGGAACGACGACCGGATCTGCTCGCCGATTCGAACGGGCAGTCCGACCTGTAGAACCCGGGTCAGTCGACCTTCCCGTCGGGGAACAACATCGTCACGAACCCGGTGAGTGTGTCGCGCGCATGCTGAGCGCTGCTGTCGTCGGTCACGTCCACCACGGCGGTATCGGGGTAGTGATCCATGTCGTCCTCGTAATGGATCTCTTCCCGCGAGATCAAGGCCACCACGAAACGGTTGTCGACACCGACGGTGCCGGTGGACAGATGCAACCAGCGATCCGCGATGCAACACATCCACCCCTGCTTGATGGCGTGCACCGGCTCACCGGGAAGTCCGTCCACGATGCCGAACTGCTGGTGATAACCGTCGGTGGCCACGGGAGTCGACTCGCGGAGAAGGCCGATCATGAGCGAGGTCGACGCGGGGGACAGCCCACCGGACCCGTCGAGCACCGCACGGTAGTAGCGGACGAGTTCGGCGGCCGTCGTCGTCGTGTTCCACCACTGGCCGTCCCACGGCGGCGCCGTTGCGGTCAGGCCGTATCGCTGCGCGACGCGGGTAACGATGTCACCCGCGCCGTACTTGTACCAGAGGGTGTTCGCGGCGTTGTCGTCCGACGACTCGAGCATCGTCGTCATTGCCTCCAGGTCGTCGGCGGCGACCGGTACGCCTGCCAGTTCCGCGCCCTTCAGTACGTCGTCCGCGATGAAGAGCTTCGACACCGACGCCGTCTCGATCTGCTCGGTGTCCCCCGCGGCGAAGTAATCTCCAGTTACGCGATCCAACAACGCGAAGTCCACGTCTGCGCCACGTTCGGCGGAGGAACGGAGTGCTTCGGGGATGCGGGAGTCGAGGTCGAGGTCGTCGACGACCTCGGTATCGGGAAACGGTGATTCGCTCGTGCTCGGAGTGCCGCTGACGGCCGAGTCCTCGGGGACGCTGCAGCCCGAGAAGAGAACCGTTACCGCGGCGACGAGTGCGGCGCAGGAAACTGCCAGGACTTGCATCGGCCTGGACATCTCGAGTTCTCCCACACTGGTCCGTCGAACAACATGTCCCACACTAGCTGTAGGGTCGTGCGCCGTGACGATTGCTCTGAAAACTGTGAACAAGCGCATAGCCGAGGAACTCGACGTCCGCGAGGATCAGGTCACCGCAGCGGTGGACCTTCTCGACGGCGGATCGACGGTCCCGTTCATCGCCCGGTACCGCAAGGAAGTCACCGGCATGCTCGACGACGCGCAACTGCGGCAACTCGAAGAGCGCCTGCGCTACCTGCGTGAGCTCGACGAGCGTCGTGACGCAGTCATCGAGTCCATTCGCTCGCAGGGAAAACTGGACGAGGCGCTCGAACAGTCGTTGATGCTGGCCGAGACCAAAGCCCGCGTCGAGGACATCTACCTGCCGTTCAAGCCGAAGCGGCGCACCAAGGCTCAGATCGCTCGCGAAGCCGGCCACGAACCGGTCGCCGACGCGCTCATCACGAACCCGGATACCGATCCTGCATCGTTCGACACCGAGCAGCTCGACGGTGCGCGGGCCATTCTGGTCGAGCGGTTCGCCGAGGACGCCGACCTCGTCGGTGAGCTTCGTGAGCTCATGTGGACCCGTGGCCAGTTGACGTCGACGGTGCGCAAGGGCAAAGAAGACGAGGGCGCGAAGTTCGCCGACTACTTCGAATTCTCCGAGCCGTTCACGACGCTGCCGTCGCACCGCATTCTCGCTGCACTGCGTGGAGAGAAGGAGGAGGTGCTCTCGCTCGGTCTCGAACCCGAGCAGGAGGAGCAGGCCCCCGGTGTCCCGACGGTGTACGAAGGTCGAATCGCCGCGAAATTCGGCATCGCGGATCGTGGTCGTCGTGCGGACCGCTGGTTGCTCGACACCGTCCGGTGGGCGTGGCGAACCAAGCTCGTCGTGACGCTCGCGATCGACGTTCGCATGCGACTACGTCAGTCCGCGGAGAAAGACGCCGTCGACGTGTTCGCCTCCAACCTGAAGGATCTGCTGCTGGCGGCACCAGCAGGCAACCGCGCGACGATGGGGCTCGACCCGGGGTTTCGTACCGGAACCAAGGTCGCCGTCGTCGATTCCACCGGAAAGGTCGTTGACTACGACACGATCTATCCGCACAAGCCGCAGGGCAAGTGGGATCAGGCTCTGGCCACCCTGGCAGCGTTGGCGGCCAAGCATTCCGTGCAGCTCATCGCCATCGGTAACGGCACTGCGTCACGCGAGACCGATTCGTTGGCCGCGGAGCTGATCGCGAAGTACCCGGCAGCAGGTCTGACCAAGATCGTCGTGTCCGAGGCAGGCGCGTCGGTCTACTCCGCTTCGGCCTACGCATCGAGCGAGCTTCCCGAACTCGACGTGTCCATCCGCGGTGCGGTGTCGATCGCGCGTCGTCTCCAGGATCCGTTGGCCGAGCTGGTCAAGATCGATCCCAAATCCATCGGTGTCGGCCAGTATCAGCACGACATCTCCGAGTCCCTTCTCGCGCGCTCGCTCGGTGCCGTCGTCGAAGACGCGGTGAACGCGGTGGGCGTGGACGTCAACACGGCTTCGGTGCCGCTGTTGTCCCGTGTGTCCGGCATCGCCGGTTCCTTGGCGGAAAGTATCGTGGCGCACCGCGATCAACACGGTCCGTTCGCCAGCAGGTCCAAGCTGAAGGATGTTGCGCGCTTGGGCCCCAAGGCATTCGAGCAGTGCGCGGGCTTCCTCCGTATCTCCGGCGGGGACGATCCTCTGGACCGTTCGAGTGTCCACCCCGAGGCATACCCCGTAGTGCGCAAGATCGTCGATTCGGCAGGAGTCGGCGTACGCGAGGTCATCGGCAACATGTCGCTGCTCCGCGGACTGGACCCACGGACCTTCGCCGACGACCGGTTCGGAATCCCGACCGTCAGCGACATCATCACCGAACTCGAGAAGCCCGGCCGTGACCCGCGCCCCGAATTCAAGACGGCCACCTTCGCCGCCGGAATCGAGAAGGTCGCGGATCTGCAGCCCGGGATGACCCTGGAGGGCGTGGTCACCAACGTCGCGGCGTTCGGCGCATTCGTCGACGTCGGTGTGCACCAGGACGGGCTCGTTCACGTCTCCGCGATGTCGCACAACTTCGTCAAGGACCCCAGGGAAGTCGTCAAGAGCGGCGACGTCGTGAAGGTCAAGGTCATGGAGGTCGACATTCCGCGCCAGCGCATCGGGCTGAGTCTGCGTCTCGACGACGAGCCGGGTGTGTCCGCGAAGGACAAGCCGCGCAGCACCGGTGGTCCCCGCGGTGGTGGTTCCCGCGGTGGGGGCGCTCCTCGCGGTGGTGACGGGCAGGATCGTCGTCAGCAGCCCCGGCGGGACAACCGCGGTGGACGACAGGCCTCCGTGCCTGCCGGTGGGTCGATGGCCGATGCGCTGCGCAAGGCAGGATTCGGTAAGTAGCATACGACCGGTGGCACGCCCGTCCACGAGGAGCACGATGCAGCGGTGAGTTGGTTGGATCGCGAGATCGTCGCGCACGGACGGCTGCCGTTGCTCTGCTTCCTTCTCGGCTTCCTTGCCGGTTTCCTGCTGATCAGGCTCAGCGTCAGGATGATTCGAGCCCAGGTGAAGTGGTGGCCGGGCAACATCACTCCCGGCGGACAGCACATCCACCACGTCGTCTTCGGGATCGTGCTCATGCTCGTGTCCGGCATCTCGCTGGTTGCGGTGTTCGAGGACGGCACTCGGGAGACCGGAGCCGTCCTCGCAGCCCTGTTCGGTGTGGGCGCTGCACTCGTTCTCGACGAGTTCGCGCTGGTGTTCTATCTGAAGGACGTCTACTGGTCCGAGCAGGGCAGAGCATCCGTCGACGCGGTGTTCGTCGCCGTGGCAGGGACGGGGTTGTTGCTGCTCGGGTTTCACCCGCTTGCTCTGCTGAACATCGCCGATATCCGCGCGGACGCCGACCCGGTGGTTCGTGCGGGGTTCGTTGCACTGGCGATGGCCCACCTCGCACTGTGCGCCGTCGTGTTGGCGAAGGGGAAGATCTGGACCGGACTGATCGGGTTGTTCTTCGCCCCCATTCTTTTCGTGGGGGCACTTCGTCTGGGTAGACCAGGCTCGCCGTGGGCGCGGTGGCGTTACACCCGCCGACCCCGGAAGATGGAACGCTCGTTGCGGAGAGAACGCACCATTCGTCGTCCGGCGATTCGGGCGAAGATCTACCTGCAGGATCTGGTGGCCGGAAAACCCAGCATCGACCACGTGCTCGCGGCGACGGAGGACGAATTGGATCGGACCGTTCAGGCAGCGCCTGCCCCGACCGAGTGACACCGGATTGCCCGCCGGCGGTCGCCGTGGCGATTTCGCGTTACCGTCGGTGGTCTGGCACAATGGTCGGGTTGCCTGTACCAGGCACAGACCTAATCGGAGTACGAACCAGCCGAGTTCCGTGTAGTCGGATTTCTGTCCGAACGTGCGGTACCGCTCGGTTCCTCTACTCGTGCGAAGAACGCAAGGATGGCCACACCGATGAACACTCTGGATTTCTTGGACAAGCAGTCGCTGCGCAGCGACATTCCTGACTTCCGCCCCGGCGACACGCTCAACGTGCACGTCAAGGTTATCGAAGGCTCGAAAGAGCGCGTGCAGATCTTCAAGGGCGTCGTGATTCGCCGCCAGGGTGGTGGCGTTCGTGAGACGTTCACCGTTCGTAAGGTGTCGTTCGGCGTCGGTGTCGAGCGCACCTTCCCGGTCCACAGCCCCAACATCGCGCAGATCGACGTCCTCACCCGCGGTGACGTTCGTCGCGCCAAGCTGTACTACCTCCGCGATCTGCGTGGCAAGGCCGCCAAGATCAAGGAAAAGCGCTGACGTAAGCGCGTCCGGCCGTATTTCCACGACAGCCGCATTACCCCGTCAGGGGTGGTGCGGCTGTCGTGCTTTCGGTGTACCGGTCGATGACGAAAACCGGGTGCGGTTAATCTGGTGCGGTGTCAGATGCCCCGCAGGATCCACACGATCGATCCGAGTCGCGCTCCGATGAGCCGAATGCACCCCGGAAGGAAAAGAAAAAGCAGCGTTCGTTCTGGCGTGAGCTGCCGATTCTCGTTCTGGTCGCTCTGGTCCTGAGTTTTCTGCTGCAGACCTTCATCGCACGCGTGTATCTGATTCCGTCCGAATCGATGGAGCCGACGCTGCACGGTTGTGCCGGCTGCACCGGGGACCGGATCGTCGTGGAGAAGATCGGCTACCGCTTCGGTGATCCGAAACCCGGGGATGTCGTCGTCTTCCGTGGGCCGGATTCGTGGAACAGCGACTTCGTGTCCACTCGGTCGGACAACACGATCGTCCGCGGGGCTCAGGAAGTGGGTTCGCTCATCGGCATAGTGGCTCCCGACGAGAACGATCTGGTCAAACGAGTCATCGCGACCGGAGGCCAAACAGTCGAGTGCTGCGATGATCAGGGACGGGTTCTCGTCGACGGCAAACCGCTGGACGAGCCGTACGTACAAATGGATTTCCCGTTCACGCCGGGTGTGTTGACGTGTGACACCGAGTTGAAGTCCGGTCGCTGCTTTCCTGCGGTGACGGTCCCCGAAGGCAACCTGTGGGTGATGGGCGACAATCGCAGCAACTCCGCGGACTCCAGGTTTCACGTGTCCGACGAGCTGATGGGCACGGTTCCCGTCGACAACGTCATCGGCAAGGCGTTCCTCATTGCACTTCCGCCCTCGCGCTGGGGAACTCTCGATTCACCGGACATCCAGGGGCAGTGAGCCGACAGCACCGATGGTCAGTACCAGTCGATCGCGTGGCCGCCCGCCGTGGCCACCTCGTCCTGTCATCCGTAGGTCCTCGGGCCTGCGGACGATGGAGTCGGCCCTCGATCGAGGCGGTCTGGGACCGGTGGCGGGCGTCGACGAGGCGGGTAGGGGTGCGTGTGCGGGTCCGCTGACCGTTGCGGCCTGCATCCTGGGCCCTAAACCGTACGCGTCGCTGGCCGATCTGAACGATTCGAAGAAGCTGACCGAGAAACGCCGCGAGGAACTGTTCCCCAAGATCACCCGGTTGGCCCTCGCGTGGAGCGTCGTGTTCATCGAGGCCGAGGAAATCGATCGGATCGGCGTCCACGTCGCCAACATCGAAGGGATGCGTCGCGCCGTGGCAGGTCTGGGAACGACTCCCGGTTACGTGTTGACCGACGGGTTCCGGGTGCCCGGACTGCCCGCTCCGTCACTTCCGGTGATCGGCGGGGACGCGACGGCGGCCTGCATTGCGGCGGCAAGCGTCCTGGCCAAAGTGTCCCGAGATCGAGTCATGGTCGACATGGACTCGCGCTATCCCGGATACGGTTTCGCGGTGCACAAGGGATACAGCACGAAGATTCATGCGGCAGCGATGACCGAGCTCGGCCCGTGCGCCGAGCATCGGATGTCCTACGCGAACGTGGCCGCAGCACAAAAGGGTGTCGATGCAGTTGCGTCCGTGCTGGGCCGAATGGACCTGGACGAACGGAGTGCGCGATGATGAACGTTCGATGCCGAGCAAGAACGAGGATGAGAGAAAACCGATGAGTGCCGAAGATCTCGAAAAGTACGAAACCGAGATGGAGCTCTCGTTGTACCGGGAGTACCGGGACATCGTCGGGCAATTCAACTACGTCGTCGAAACCGAACGACGTTTTTATCTCGCCAATTCGGTGGAGCTGATTCCGCACAACGCGGACGGTGAGATCTATTTCGAACTTCGTATGTCCGACGCCTGGGTGTGGGATATGTACCGCCCGGCCCGTTTCGTCAAGCACGTCCGGGTGATCACGTTCAAGGACGTCAACATCGAGGAACTCGAAAAGCCGGACCTCCGGCTGCCCGAGTAGCGGGAACAGTCGGTGTCGGTCACCGTCTGGTTGCTGGTGCTCGCGTCCATCGTGTACCTCTTCGGCCGCCGTCGGCGCCGACGGAACGTAATGGTCGTTGCGCAGTTGATCGGCGTCGCTGCGGTGTGCTTGGTGGTAGGTCAGGTCGCCTGGCAGTTACTCGGTTCGTAGATCGAGTGCAGCTCCGTTCGGTGTCGAATTGTGTTGTGGTGCAACAGATCGAAGAATTCGAAGCGGAATTCGCACGTCGATCCCGCTTTTTTCTTTCCTGACACCGTGCTGTGAATCGCACTCATTCTTTTGAAACCGGCGATACACGGTGGTAAAAAGAATCGATCAGCACATTCCTTTGACGGTTAGAGGTTCGGACATGGCGCGCAAGACTCTCGTCCAAATGATCGATGATGTCGACGGATCGGTCATCAAAGAGGGGCAAGGGGAAACCATCGAATTCGGTATCGGTGGTAACCAGTACCGGATCGATTTGAACTTGAAGCACGCAAACGAACTTCACGAACAACTTGCGTTCTGGATCGAGCACGCAGAAAAGGTGTCCGGTCGTAAACCTCGCAAAGGATCTGCGTCTTCTTCCCGAGCCAAGGCAGATCTTCAGGACATCCGAGCCTGGGCGCGGGAGAACGGTCACGAAGTGAGTGCCCGCGGACGAATCAGCCAGGACGTACAGGCTGCGTACGAGGCCGCACACTAGCGTCACTGCCTGGTCTCTTTCGGATGCCCCCGCTGTGCACAGCGGGGGCATTGTCGTGTTCGGGTGCTGTTCGGCGCCGCGTTCGCCCCTATCATTCGAGACCGACATCATCCGAACTATTTCGGTCGCGGGGCCGTGCCTCATCCACAGTCTTCTTGAATTCCACAGGGCAGAATTCGACGTGGGAATTCACCGTTCTGCCGATCATCCGCTCGTGCATCGTTCGATCAGGTTCTGCCCACACGGCGAACCGACGACCGCGAGGGGGACGAGTGTCGAATCAGGAATTGGGGGCGCGCGGCGAGGCCTTGGCCGCGCTGCATTTGGTCGACAACGGGATGGAGTTGATCGATCGCAACTGGCGGTGCAGACACGGCGAACTCGACATCGTGGCCCGCGACGGGGACGTCACGGTCTTCGTCGAGGTGAAGACGAGGTCGGGTATCGGATTCGGGACTCCCGCAGAGTCGGTGACCTACACCAAACAGCAGCGAATCAGACGGTTGGCTCTCGCGTGGCTCGACGAACGCGGGGGCCCGTGGGTTCGTATCCGGTTCGACGTGGTCGCGATCGTGATGACCGACGAGTGTGATCCCGCGGTATCGCATCTGCGCGGGGTGTTCTGATGGCGTTGGGGCGCGCATTCTCGGTGGCCGTCAGCGGCGTGGACGGGCAAGTGGTCGAGATCGAAGCAGACATCGGACGTGGCTTGCCGGGCATTCACCTCGTCGGGCTACCGGATACGGCGTTGAACGAATCCAGGGACCGTGTGAAGGCCGCGGTCAGCAATTCCGGTGCGACCTGGCCGGACACACGAGTCGTGTTGGCGTTGTCGCCGGCGACACTGCCGAAAGTCGGATCCGTCTACGACCTCGCACTGTCTCTGGCAGTTCTCGACGCGGCGAAGCAGATACCGCCGCGATCGTCGGAAAGCGCCGTGTTTCTGGGGGAGCTGGCGCTGGACGGTCGACTGCGAGGCGTTCGCGGAGTACTTCCCGCGGTCATGGCTGTCGAACGGGCCGGGTGGCGACGGGTGGTCGTGCCGTCGTCCGTGCTCGCGGAAGCCGGTCTGGTCGAGGGCATCGAGGTGCTGGGCGCGGTGTCGTTGAAGGAGGTCGTCGAGTGGCTTCGCGGCGAGACGGTGCTCGATCGGGGTGTTCCGTCGGTGCCGAGCGACGATGCCGTGTACCCGGACATGAGTGAAGTCGTCGGGCAGGAGGAGGCGCGGTGGGCACTGGAGGTCGCCGCAGCAGGTGCGCACCACATCATGTTGACCGGTCCTCCCGGTATCGGCAAAACGATGCTGGCGCAACGACTTCCCGGCATCCTTCCTCCGCTGACCGATGCGGAGTCGCTGGAGGTCACGGCAATCCACTCGGTGGCAGGCACGTTGACGGGGGATCGGCCGCTGATCACCGCGCCGCCGTTCATCGCACCTCACCACTCGACCACCGTGAGTGCGCTGGTCGGCGGTGGCACGGGAATGGCCAAACCCGGCGCCGTCAGCCGTGCACACAGGGGAGTGTTGTTCCTGGACGAATGCGCCGAGATGGGTGCGAAGACGTTGGAAGCGCTACGGACACCGCTCGAAGACGGAGAGATCCGGATCGCGCGACGCGACGGAGTCGCCCGGTACCCCGCCCGGTTCCAGCTGATTCTCGCGGCCAACCCATGTCCGTGTGCACCTGCCCGAAGTGCCGACTGTGTCTGCGCACCGACGGTTCGGCGCAAGTATCTCGGAAAACTGTCCGGACCTCTGATGGATCGGGTGGATCTACGCATCGCGATGCACGCGGTCGCGACGGGTGCGTTGGTGGACGACGTGGGCGAGTCGACCGACGCGGTTCGATCACGTGTGACGGGTGCGCGAGACGCCGCAGCGGAGCGATGGCGTGAATTCGGATGGACGACCAACGCGGAGGTACCGGGGCCTGCTCTGCGGCAGAAGTTCAGGTTGAGCAACGCCGCGCTGCGTCCGCTCGAACGTGCTCTCCGCACCGGTTCGTTGACGGCGCGAGGGGCGGACCGAGCACTTCGAGTGTCGTGGACGCTCAGCGATCTTGCAGGTAGCGACGCACCGGGCCTGGAAGAAGTGGGAGCGGCATTGGATTTCAGGGACAGGGGTATCTCGTGAGTACGCACGATCCGCGAAAACTGGCCTGGGCGTACCTGTCTCGGGCGGCGCAGGGTCCACACCGTCCGCTGCTGGACTTCGCGCTGGCCGCCGGACCCGAGGAGGCTCGAGCGGCGGTCGTCGGCGGCGCGTTGGGTGAGCGGCTCGCCGCGCGATCGCACGTCGACACCGCCGCCGCCGACCTGGACCTGATGGACACACTGGGCGGACGGTTGGTGACTCCGGACGATCCGGAATGGCCGATGTGGCGACTGCTGGCGTTCGACGGAGCCGGACTGAGCGAGGGTGCCGATCGGTGCGGGCCGTGTGCGTTGTGGGTCCTCGGCACCACACCCGTCGACGAACTCGTGGAGCGGTCCGTCGCGATCGTCGGCACCCGAGCGGCAACGGCATACGGGGAACACGTCACCGCCGAGATCGCCGGCGATCTTGCCGTCGACGGGTGGACCATCGTGTCGGGTGCCGCGTTCGGAATCGACGCAGCTGCGCATCGTGCCGCCCTCGGCGTGTCCGGCAGTACGGTCGCCGTACTGGCCTGCGGCGTCGACCGTGCGTATCCGTCGGGGCATTCGAGGTTGTTGCAGAGGATCGCCGGCAGCGGTGCCGTCATCAGCGAGTACGGGCCCGGTACCACCCCGGCTCGCCATCGCTTCCTCTCACGCAATCGGATCGTCGCTGCTTTCGGGTCCGCGGTCGTCGTCGTCGAAGCGGGGTGGAGGAGCGGTGCACGCAACACCGCAGCCTGGGCGAACAGACTCGGAAAGCCGGTACTGGCGGTACCAGGACCCGTCACCTCCGCGTCGTCCAAAGGGTGTCATCGGATGATTCGCGAAGGTGAGGCGCGCCTCGTGGCCGACGCTCACGACGTCGTGGCCGAGGCCGGGCCGTCCGGGGAAGTCGGAGAGGGTCGTCCCTCGATGTTCCGTGACCTCGACGCGTTGTCCGACAACGCTTTGCTGGTGTACGAAGCGCTGCCCGCGACAGGAACGCGCTCGCCGCAGGAGTTGTCGGAGGCATCGTCCGTGCCCGTCGCGAAGGTGCGATCGGTGTTGCCGCTGCTCGAACTCGAGGGCTTCGTCTCCAGTGACGACACCGGCTGGTTCCGGCTGGTGCGGCCATGACAACGCCGGGACCGGTAGCCTATTTAGGTAATGCTTACTCACCGATAGCACGAGACAGCTCGGAAAGGCTGAAAACACGTGGCACGCGAGAAAATTGTTCTGACCGTCCTCCGTACCGAGGCCTTGACGCCCCACATGCATCGGGTCTATCTCGGCGACCCGGGCTTCGACGCATTCACGCCGACCGACTTCACCGATTCCTACGTCAAGCTGATCTTCGGTCAGGGTGACGACGAGGTGCTCCGGACCTACACGGTTCGATCGGTCGACACTCGGAAGCGCGAGATCGCGATCGACTTCGTCGTGCACGGTGACGAGGGCGTTGCCGGTCCGTGGGCAGCCCGCGTGCAGCCTGGTGAACAGATCGGTGTGTACGGCCCGAACGGGGCCTACCGTCCGAAGCCCGAGGCGGACTGGCATCTGTTGGCCGGCGACGAGTCCGCGATCCCAGCGATCGCCGCGGCGGTCGAATCGCTTCCCGAGGACGCGATTGCCAAGGTGTTCGTCGAGGTCGCTGACCGCAAGGACGAGATCTATTTCGAGACACTGGCCGTTGTCGACGTCACCTGGGTGCATCGGGGCGCCCCGTCCAACGCCGTAGAAGACGACAAGGCAGGGGACAACGCTCCGCTGATCGAGGCCGTGAAGTCGACGGAGTGGCTGCCGGGCCGTGCGCAGGTTTTCATTCACGGCGAGGCGCAGGCCGTGATGCACAACCTGCGCGGGTACGTCCGTAAGGAACGCGGAGTGCCCGCCGACTGGGCATCGATCTCCGGGTACTGGCGTCGCGGACGTACCGAAGAGAAGTTCCGCGAGTGGAAGCGCGAGTTGGCTCAGGCCGAGTCCGGCGCATCTGCCTGACGCCCGCGCGCCCGCTTGCCGTCGGGCGTCGAGGCGGAGAGTCTTACGGGTATGGACGCTTTGCCGACGACTCTGAGAGTCCATCTCGACGAGTACGCGGAATATCTGACGCTGGGTCGGGACCGTTCGCCGCACACGGTTCGCGCTTACCTGCGCGACGCCGAATCACTGCTGCACTACCTCGTCGACGTGAACGAGACAAGTGATCTGAGTGCGCTCGACCTGCAGGTGCTTCGATCCTGGCTGGCCTCGCAAGCCCGAAGCGGGGCGGCCAGAACCTCGCTGGCTCGACGGACGTCGTCGGCGAAATCCTTCACGGCCTGGTGCGTCGGAACGGGCCGGTTGGACACGGATCCAGCACTTCGCCTGTCGGCTCCCCGGGCGGGGCGGCATCTCCCGTCCGTTCTGAAGCAGAACCAAGCCGACGAAGCGATGGCGTGGGCGAAGATCGGAGCCGAGGAGCTCGATCCCGTCGCAGTGCGGGACCGGCTCGTCGTAGAACTGCTCTACGCCACCGGAATCCGCGTCAGCGAGCTCTGTGGACTCGATATCGGCGACGTCGACGATCAGCGACGCGTGGTCCGCGTGGTCGGCAAGGGCGACAAGGAGCGATCCGCGCCGTTCGGGGGCCCGGCGGCGGAGTCGTTGAACCAGTGGCTTGCGTACGGACGCCCGGAACTGGCCACGGAGCGGTCCGGCGGCGCGCTACTGCTGGGGCGTCGTGGAGGGCGCTTGGATCCGCGTCAGGCCCGCACGGCCGTTCACGAGGTCCTGGCCTCCGTTCCGGGAGCACCCGATCTCGCCCCGCACGGGTTGAGGCACTCCGCAGCTACCCATCTTCTCGAAGGTGGAGCCGACCTGAGGGTGGTGCAGGAGCTTCTCGGGCACTCGTCGCTCGCCACCACTCAGATCTACACCCACGTGTCGGTTGATCGTCTGCGTGCGGTCCACGACAGGGCGCACCCCCGGGCGTGACCGGGTCGATGCGTGAGCTCTGCCACATGCTGATTCGTGAGTGTTTGGTAGCGTCGTGGGAAACAGACCGCTTGCGAAGTATTCTGGGCTCGAAGAGATGTCGTGTTCGGATATCAGGTGTCCTTCCGGCACTGCCGTGAGTGACCCAGAACATGCCCATGATTGTGGAGACGGGGGGACCGTGGACCGCGAGCACACGCACGGCGCATCGGCCGCGTGGTCGATACGTGCCCAGACCGGCTCGAACGGTGCAGCGCGACCCAGCACTACGCCTGTGGAGCCGGTGCGCGCTGCTCATCAGGTTCCGTTCACCGGGACGTCGATGAACGGGGAGCGTCAGGCTCCCCCCTGGCAGACTCCGCGCGGATCGGAACGGCAGCCGGCGCCGCCGAGGTTCACGTCGCCGTCCCAGCCCGACGCACCCGCTCCGACCGCTGATCGACAGCCCGCTGATCGACAGCCCGCTGACCGGCCCTCAGGCACCCCGCGTCCGGAGGAGTGGACCCCGCCGTGGGCGCCGGGCCCGGCCGGTACTTCCGACGACCGTGATCGTGGCGGGTACCCCGGTGGCCAGCCGCACGACCCTCGCTTTCAGCCGACCAGTCAGGACCTTGCCCCGGACAGTTTGCTCCGGCGACCCAAACGTGCGTCCACGTCCGGGTGGCGCCGGGGTGTTCACCGGCTCACCGGCGGCGTCATCAATCCAGGCGAGTCGACTGCCGAGGAGCGCTACCGCAACCAGGTGGAACGCATTCGGCAGCCCGTCCTCGGTGACTACCGCATCGCTTTCCTCTCCTTGAAGGGTGGCGTCGGCAAGACGACCACCACGCTCGGTCTCGGTGCCACCTTCGCGTCGCTCCGCGGGGACTGCGTGATCGCTGTGGACGCGAATCCGGATTTCGGCACGCTCGGCGAGAGGGTTCCGAGGCAGACGTCGTCCACCGTGCGCGATCTGTTGGCGGACGCCCCGAACATCCGCCGGTACTCGGATATCCGTGCACACACGTCGCAGGCTCCCAGTCGGTTGGAAGTCCTTGCCGGAGAACGTGATCCTGCCGCGTCGGAGATGTTCGGCGAGCAGGACTACCGGTCCGTCATCGAGATGCTGCAGGTGTATTACAACCTCATTCTGACGGATTGCGGTACCGGCATCATGCACTCGGCGATGAACGGTGTGCTGCAGCTCGCCAACGCGCTCGTGCTCGTGTCTTCACCGGCCGTCGACGGTGCCCGAAGCGCGGCCGCCACCCTGGATTGGCTGCAGCTGCACGGGTACGGCCACCTCGTGGAGCGCACGGTCGTCGTCATCAGTTCGGTCCGTCCAGGTTCGTCCGCCGTCGACATGAACTTGTTGACTCAGCACTTTCTGGAACGGTGTCGTGCGGTGCTCGTCGTGCCGTTCGACGAGCACCTGGCCGAGGGCGCTGTGGTGGACCTCGATCTTCTGCGACCTCAGACCAGGGCTGCCTTCGTCGAACTCGCGGCGATGGTCGCGGACGATTTCCCCGCTGCGTCGGGCCGCCACTCCGGACCCAGCTGGCGTTAGGACGTCAGCGGCTTGAGCCGGACGGGTGCCCGTTCGACGAGGACGGTCGGATCCAGATATTCGCGTCCGCGACGCACCCCCCAGTGAAGGCATGCTCCATCGCAGCCGGGGTGTTCCGCTTCCAGAAACCCGATCACGTCGCCACGTCCGACCCGGGTACCTGCGGACGTCGCCGCACGTACCGGCTCGTACGTGGTCCGCAGGCCACTCGGGTGATCTATCGACACCACGGGCTTGCCCGCGACGGTTCCGGCGAACACGACGATTCCTTCGCCTGCAGCCAGAACGTACTGTCCGTCCGCGCCCGCGAGATCGACACCCCGATGACCGGGTAGCCAGTCGTGCTCGGGTGGGTCGAACGCGCGGAGCACGTGCGGGCGAGGTGCCAGCGGCCAGGTGAATCCGGTGCCGTCGGCACGGGGCGGCGCTGCGCCTACCGTTGGGAGGGCGGCGACCACGAGGACGATCGTGACGAGAAGAGCTGTCGCTGAACGACCGACGAGGTTTCGCATCGCTTCAGCGTGCACGAACAGGGGGCACCGACCGACGCTGTGAGGCCCTGCCTGTGGATAACGACACCGTTCATCCACAGGGCCGTGCGCGCCTCCCGGCAGAGGTCGGTTATGACCAGGGACGCGGACGTCGTACACTGTGTGAGCGACCTGTGCCTGCACGGGTCGACTTCGCGCGTCCGCGTAACGCAAGTATCCACCTCGGTGGCACGTACTTCGTAACCGGTTGTCGGCGGTCCCGCATCGATGCGAGCGGGTCCGGCAGCCAGCGGTCGCCAGGGCAGAGGTCACACGACACTCTGCGTCAACCGGCAATCGAAAGAGAGTTCTTCAGCCATGGCTGTAGTAACCATGAAGCAGCTGCTCGACAGCGGCACACACTTCGGACACCAGACCCGTCGCTGGAACCCGAAGATGAAGCGATTCATCTTCACCGACCGCAACGGTATCTACATCATCGACTTGCAGCAGACTCTGACCTTCATCGACAAGGCCTACGAGTTCGTCAAGGAAACCGTCGCTCACGGTGGCACGGTTCTGTTCGTCGGCACCAAGAAGCAGGCGCAGGAGTCCATCGCCGCCGAGGCGACCCGCGTGGGAATGCCCTACGTGAACCAGCGCTGGCTGGGTGGCATGCTCACCAACTTCCAGACGGTCCACAAGCGCCTTCTCCGCCTCAAGGAGCTCGAGGCAATGGAGCAGACCGGTGGCTTCGAGGGACGCACCAAGAAGGAAATCCTCATGCTCACGCGTGAGATGACCAAGCTGGACCGCACCCTCGGCGGTATCCGTGACATGGCCAAGGTTCCCTCGGCCATCTGGATCGTCGACACCAACAAGGAGCACATCGCCGTCGGCGAGGCTCGCAAGCTGAAGATCCCGGTCATCGCGATCCTCGACACCAACTGCGATCCCGACGTCGTCGACTACCCGATCCCGGGCAACGACGATGCGATTCGTTCCGCAGCCCTGCTGACCAAGGTCGTCGCCTCTGCAGTGGCCGAGGGTGTCCAGGCTCGCGCGGGCCAGAACACCTCGACCGATGCGAAGCCCGAGGTCGGCGCAGGCGAGCCCCTCGCCGAGTGGGAGCTCGAGCAGCTCGCTCAGGCTTCGCCCGCTGCCGAGGCTACGCAGGAAGCAGCTGCCGAGGCTCCGGCCGAGACGCCTGCTGCGGAAGCACCTGCAACACAGGCTTGATCGAACGGGTCCTGGGCCGGGGGATACACCCCGCCCAGGACCCTTCGCGCGTGACGACCCATACCCACAGCATTCGAGGAGGCTCGCTCAACATGGCGAACTACACCGCCGCTGACGTCAAGCGGCTCCGTGAGCTCACCGGCTCCGGAATGATGGACTGCAAGAACGCACTCGCCGAGACCGACGGCGATTTCGACAAGGCCGTCGAGCAGCTGCGCATCAAGGGCGCGAAGGACGTCGGCAAGCGCGCCGAGCGGTCCACCGCCGAAGGCCTGGTCGTCGCCAAGGGCGGCGTCCTCGTCGAGATCAACTCCGAGACGGACTTCGTCGCGAAGAACGAGGAGTTCCAGGCGTTCGCGGATTCCGTCGCCGCCGTTGCCGCCGATGGCAAGCCCGCCGACGTCGATGCGCTGAAGGCACTCGACTTGGACGGCAAGACCGTCGACAACGCCCTGCAGGAGCTCTCGGCCAAGATCGGTGAGAAGCTCGAGATCCGTCGCGTCGTGTCCTTCGACGGACCCGTGGCCACCTACCTGCACAAGCGCAGCGCAGATCTTCCCCCCGCCGTCGGCGTTCTCGTCGAGTACACCGGCGAGGGCGAAGCCGCAGCCGAGGCCGCTCGCGGCGCAGCCATGCAGGTTGCCGCACTCAAGGCCAAGTACGTCACGCGTGACGAGGTTCCCGAGGAGATCGTCGCGTCCGAGCGTCGCATCGCCGAGGAGACCGCACGCGAGGAGGGCAAGCCGGAGCAGGCTCTGCCGAAGATCATCGAAGGCCGCGTCAACGGCTTCTTCAAGGACGTCGTGCTGACCGAGCAGTCCTCGGTCCAGGATTCCAAGAAGTCCGTGAAGGCCATCCTCGACGAGGCGGGCGTGACGCTGGTGCGTTTCGCGCGCTTCGAGGTCGGCGCGAACTGATCGACTTCTCGTAAGTCGACGAAATCGGTCACCCACGATGCCGCCCGCTCGACACATGTCGAGCGGGCGGCATCGTCCGTGTCGGCACCAGCGCGGTCGAGTGCCGACGCGTCGCGGGCGGTGTCGCCCGCGACGCTGCCGATAGGGCAGGATGAGACCGTAGGCGCTTCGATGCGCCTTTTTCACCGTGCGCATTCGAGAAGGCGAGAACCGAGGAGAGCAATGACCGATCCCGCCACCGACCGCCCCGGATTCAAGCGAGTCATGCTGAAGCTGGGTGGTGAGATGTTCGGAGGAGGCCAGGTCGGCCTGGACCCGGATGTCGTCAACAACGTAGCCGAACAAATCGCCGAGGTGGTCTCCACTGGCGTCCAGGTAGCCGTCGTCATCGGCGGTGGAAACTTCTTTCGCGGAGCAGAGCTTCAGGTTCGCGGTATGGATCGCTCGCGCTCCGACTACATGGGCATGCTGGGTACGGTCATGAACTGCCTCGCACTGCAGGATTTTCTGGAGAAGCAGGGCGTAGCGACCCGCGTGCAGACCGCGATCACCATGGGGCAAGTCGCGGAGCCGTACCTCCCGCTACGCGCGAGGCGTCACCTCGAGAAGGGCCGAGTGGTCATCTTCGGTGCCGGCATGGGAATGCCGTACTTCTCGACCGACACCACGGCCGCTCAGCGTGCGCTCGAGATCGGCGCGGAAGTGCTGCTCATGGCCAAGGCCGTCGACGGGGTGTACTCCGCCGACCCCAAGCTCGATCCCGAGGCCACGATGTACGACTCCATCACGCATCGGCAGGTGCTCGAGAAGGGCCTGAAGGTCGCCGACGCCACTGCCTTCAGCCTGTGTATGGACAATCAGATGCCGATCATGGTGTTCAACCTGTTGACGCAGGGCAACATCGCGCGTGCGGTTGCAGGCGAGAGCATCGGTACTTTGGTCAAGTCGTGAACGACGTGACCGACGAACGAGGAGCCGGGATCCCGGCAAGGACTATGGAGGACAGACCGTGATCGACGAAGCGCTCTTCGACGCAGAAGAAAAGATGGAGAAGGCTGTCACCGTCGCCCGCGACGATCTGTCGGGCATCCGTACCGGCCGCGCGAATCCCGGCATGTTCAATCGCATCGTCGTCGAGTACTACGGGGCGCCCACCCCGATCACCCAGCTCGCGAGCATCAATGTCCCCGAGGCCCGGCTCGTCGTCATCAAGCCGTACGAGGCGGCCCAACTCGGCCCCATCGAGACTGCGATCAGGAACTCGGATCTGGGCGTGAACCCCACCAACGACGGCAACCTGATCCGCATCGGTGTGCCCCAGTTGACCGAGGAACGGCGCCGCGAGTTCGTCAAGCAGGCCAAGGGCAAAGGCGAGGACGCGAAGGTGTCCATTCGCAACGTCCGTCGCAAGACCATGGACGAGCTCAAGCGCATCCAGAAGGACGGCGAGGCCGGCGAGGACGAGGTCGTTCGCGCGGAGAACGAGCTCGACAAGACGACCTCCAAGTACACCGCGGCGATCGACGAGCTCGTCAAGCGTAAGGAAGCGGACCTGATGGAGGTCTGACCTTCCGCGCTGCGGAGGTCGGGTCCTCGCGGAACCGAAGTGGAACACGTGAAGCAAGGAGACAGCGTCGTGGCGGGTACGGAACGACCACTGGGGTCTGCCGCATCCGACCCGACCGGTACGGGCAGTGCAGCTGCCAAGTCGCCCGGCAAGGCCGGCCGTAATCTTCCCGCCGCCATCGGTGTCGGTGGTGGCCTGGGGATCTCGCTGATTCTGATCATGGTGTTCGCGCCGCGGGTGTGGATCGGAGTGGTCGCCGTCGCACTTGCGGTCGCGACGTACGAGGTGTCCAAGCGTCTCCGCGAAGCGGGCATTCTGGTTCCGCGCATTCCGCTCATCGCCGGTGGGCAAGCGATCATCTGGTCCGGATGGCCGTGGGGTACGACGGGCGTGTTGAGTGCAACGGCGGCGACCGTGCTTGTGTGCATGGTCTGGCTGCTGCTGCAGCAGGGGCTTGGATCGGCACCCAAGAATTACCTGCGCGAACTCGCAGTCACCGTTCTCGTGGCCTGTTGGCTACCGCTTCTGGCCTCGTTCGCCGTGCTGATGGTGCTGGAAGAGAACGGTGCCGGACGGGTTCTGGTGTTCCTGATCGCGGTCGTCTGCTCCGACGTCGGCGGATACGTCGCCGGGGTGCTGTTCGGCAAGCACCCGATGGCTCCGGCGATCAGTCCCAAGAAGTCCTGGGAAGGTCTGGCCGGGTCGTTGCTGTTCTGCGTGATCGGCAGCCTTCTGACGGTCACACTCATCCTCGACGCCAACTCCATGATCGGCGTTCTCCTCGGCGTCGTACTCGTGGTGACAGGTACGCTCGGCGACCTCATCGAGTCTCAGGTCAAGCGGGATCTCCGCATCAAGGACATGGGTACGTTGCTGCCGGGTCACGGCGGCATCATGGATCGTCTGGACTCGTTGCTCCCGTCGGCTTTCGTAGCGTGGCTGGTGTTCGCGATCCTGCTGTGACGGATCCCCGCACCATCCCCAGTCCGAACATCTGGCACTGGCCCGAGATCTACGAGGCCGAGAACCTGGCGCAGGACATCGACGGAAACATCCCACGGTATCTGCGCGCGGCGGTTCCCTGGGACGGCCGCGTCGTGGTCGATGTTGGATGCGGAACAGGATTCCACCTACCGGACTTCGCAGCCGACGCGAGTCGGGTCATCGGCGTCGAGCCGCACGAGCCACTCCGGGCGGCTGCCGCGATGCGAGTAGCCGGTCTGGACCACGTGGAGGTGGTCGCAGGCCACGCGGAATCGTTGCCGCTGCCGGACTCGTCCGTGGATCTGGTGCACGCCCGGACGGCGTACTTCTTCGGGGTCGGGGCGGGGCCGGGGATCACCGAGGCGCTGCGAGTGCTCGCTCCAGGCGGAAGCCTCGTCGTAGTGGATCTCGACGTCTCGGCGTCGCCCTACGGAGACTGGATGCGTGCCGATCTGCCGAAGTACAACTGCAGCGCTGTGGAAGCATTCTTCGAGGCGCAAGGATTCGCGTTGACCCGTGTCGACACTCGGTGGGAGTTCTCGAATCGCCGAACGATGCGGGAGGTTCTGGGGATCGAGTTCACCCGAAGCACAGCGGCCAGGGCTGCACGAAGCATCCCTGGCCTTGACTTCGACGTCAGATACCGAGTCCATGTCCGCCGCAAACCTGCCGGCATCGAACTGGCCTGACCGTTCGGCTCACCCGGCGCGAACTCCGAAGATCTCGGCGGCGTCCCGAATTTTCAGTGCTTTGGCGAGACGTGGAAGGTCGCTGCCGTCCTTCACCCGTGCGCCGTCGGCACCGAGTGCGTCGACGACCTCGTCGGCCCAGGTCACGTCGGACGGCGACGGTGCGAGCTCACGGTTGACGGTAGGAGCCTGCTCGGCGTGCATACACAGTTTGCCGGTCATGCCCATCGACACAGTGAGGGCCGAGTCGCGTGCGAGGATGCTCTCGTTGGCGGTGAGCGTGGGGCCGTCGATCGGACCGGGGAGGCGTGCCGCACGCGAAGACACGACGAGCCGCGAACGCGGGTATGCCATGGCGAGGGGCTCGTCGCTCATTCCGGTGTCGCGCCGGAAGTCGCCGCTGCCGAACGCGAGTCGGAACGTGGAGTCCGCGCGGGCGATCTCGGGTGTTGCTTCGAGGCCCATGGCGGATTCCACGAGTGCGAGGATGCGGGTTCCCTCGGCCAGGCGCGACGCTGTCGCCTCGACCTGGCTGCCGCTCTCGGTCTTCGCCAGCATGATGCCCGCGAGTCCCTTCAAACCGGACAGCGCGGCGAGATCGTCGGCCCAGAAGTTCGTCGTCGCGTCGTTCACTCGCACCCATGCGGAGTTTCCGGCTTCCAGCCAGGAGACGACGGCGTCACGGGCAGCAGGCTTCGCGGTCGGTGCGACGGCGTCCTCGATGTCGAGAATGACGGCATCGACTTCGGATTCGGCGGCGGCGGTGAACGTGTCGGGTTTGGTGGCGGGTACCAACAGCCACGAGCGGGCACGCTCGGGCGCAACGCCAGACGTCACGGGTGTCTCCATGAAAGTGGTCACAAAAGGCTCCTTGTGGTGAAATCGGGCACTTCCAGCATTATCGATTCAGTTCGACGACGCCAGCTTGTGTGCATACTGTTCACCGTTCGATCTCTTACTTGCGTTTTGCCGCACGCCGAATCTGAAGGATTCGGACTCCGCCCGCCAAGGCCATCACGAGGGCACCGGCGATCGCGGCGAGCAACATACTCACGCCGAGCGGAAGCTCGAACGTCCACACGAATATTTCCACAGGCACAGCGTCGAGATTCTGCAAGATGAATATGAGAAGGATCACCAGTACGATCGCGCCGACCACGAGGCCGGTCCATGTAGCTGCGGCTTTGGTGTGCGCGATGCCGTCCGGCGTCGTCCCGGCGGCTGGCCTCGTGTCACGAACCGCTTCCGGATCGGGTGCACTGTGCTGGTCCGAATCCGGCGTCGTGATCGCCGACGGACCCGAGTCCTCGTACGGCGCCACCGCGTCCGAGTACGAACCGTCGTCGCGATCTCCTGCTGGTGTGGACATTGTTCGATCCTTTCGTACGCGAGGCGGGAATGCACGCGTATCTGCTGTCGATTCGGTTACCCCTCCGCATCGAGCTGGAAACGGACGGCGTCGACGGTGAACTGTGCTGAATAGGCGTCGGTGCGCAGGAGTGGGACACTGGAGGCACTATGAGTGACTCCGCTTCCGTTTCCGACGCACACGCTGCTACCGGGACTGCTCCCTCGCCGGACTCGGCCGAGGGCACGTCCACACCGACGAGGGCTGCGCTTCCGCTGGTGTTCGCGGATCGCAAGCGCGGTATGCCTGCGCGTCACCTGGCGGATCTCGATCGTGACGGCCTGAAGGACGCGGTGAAGGCACTCGGGCTGCCTGCATTCCGTGCCGACCAGTTGGCCAGGCACTACTACAGCCGCCTCGAAGCGGACACGAGCAAGATGACGGACCTTCCCGCCGCTGTGCGTGACAAGGTCGGCGCCGATCTGTTCCCCACGCTGCTCACGCCGATCAAACACCTGGCGTGCGACGACGGCGACACCCGGAAGACGCTGTGGAAGGCGAACGACGGCACTCTGCTCGAGAGTGTCCTGATGCGATACCCGGACCGCGCGACGCTGTGCATCTCCAGTCAGGCGGGCTGCGGAATGGCGTGCCCGTTCTGCGCGACGGGGCAGGGCGGTCTCGATCGCAACCTGACCACAGCCGAGATCGTGGACCAGGTTCGCTCGGCGGCGGCGGATCTGCGCGACGGCGTAGTGGCCGGCGGTGAAGGCCGATTGTCGAACGTGGTGTTCATGGGTATGGGCGAGCCTCTCGCGAACTACAAGCGAGTCGTCGCAGCCGTCCGCAAGATCGTCTCGCCCGCGCCGGACGGGCTCGGTCTGTCGCAGCGGTCGGTGACGGTGTCGACCGTCGGACTTGCGCCGGCGATTCGCAAGCTCGCCGACGAGGGGTTGTCGGTGACCCTCGCAGTGTCGCTCCACACTCCTGACGACGAGCTGCGTGACACCTTGGTGCCGGTGAACAATCGGTGGTCCGTGGCCGAGGTCCTGTCGGCGGCTCGGTATTACGCCGATCGAACCGGTCGTCGTGTCTCGATCGAATACGCGATGATCAAGAATGTGAACGACCAGCCGTGGCGTGCCGACATGCTCGGCAAGAAGCTGCACAAGGCGCTGGGTTCGCGAGTGCACGTCAACCTGATTCCGCTCAATCCGACGCCGGGCAGCGAGTGGGACGCGAGCCCGAAGGACGTCGAGCGTGAATTCGTGCGACGAGTCATCGCCCAAGGTGTGTCCTGCACGGTCCGCGATACTCGCGGTCAGGAGATCGCCGCTGCATGCGGTCAGCTCGCCGCCGAGAACTAGGCGCGCTACTTACCGAAACGTGAACGCCCGGTACGACTTCGAGTCGTACCGGGCATTCGACGTAGGAAGGCTGGGACCTGGAAGACCTGGGACCTGGAAAGGCCTGGGACCTGGAAAGGCCTGGGACCTGGAAAGGCCTGGAAATTCGTCAGCGAGGCTTGCGTCGCACGATCACGTCGCGCACCACGATGCCGACCAGCGCGATCGCGAAGCCGATGAGCCACAGGTCCTCGACCAGGCCCGTGTGGTTGCCGTGAATCATGAACAGCAGCATGGCCGCCACGACGATCGCCGCGACGCGCATGGCTTTGCTGGACTCACCGCTCCATCCCCACTCGGCGGACGGGACCTCGGCGATGTCCTCGTGGGTGTACTCGACCGGGTCGTACGAAGCGGGGTTCAGCTCGGTTTGTGCCACCGGTCGATCCTCTCGGGTCATGTCTCACGCCGTCGGCAGGCGCGCTCGTCATCGACAATATTTGCATACGACCGTCCGTCGTAGCCACCAGGGTCCGTATCCTCGGCGCGCCGGCGCGATTGCTGGAAGACTCGACTTCCGTGACTCCGGAACCACTGTCCCACTCCCGTGTGCCCTACCCGCGCGACATGGTCGGCTACGGCGCGCATCCTCCTGATCCGCGGTGGCCGGGTGGGGCACGGATCGCCGTTCAGTTCGTGCTCAACTACGAGGAAGGGTCCGAGAACAACGTTCTCGACGGCGATACCTCATCGGAGACCTTTCTGTCCGAGATGATCGGGGCTCAGGCGTTTCCCAACCGGCACATGAGTATGGAGTCGTTGTACGAGTACGGATCTCGCGCCGGCGTATGGCGAGTGCTTCGAGTGTTCGAGCGCCGCGGACTGCCGTTGACCGTGTTCGCCGTCGCCCGGGCGATGCAGCGCAATCCGGACGCGGTGGCGGCCTTCGTCGAACAGGGGCACGAAATCGCGAGTCATGGATTGCGTTGGATCGGTTATCAACTGATCGACGAGCACGTCGAGCGTGAACACATGGCCGAAGCCATGGAGATCTTGACCGAGCTGACGGGATCGGCTCCCCTCGGGTGGTACACCGGCCGCGACTCACCCAACACTCGGTCGCTCGTCGTCGAGCACGGAGGGTTCCTGTACGACTCCGATTCCTACGCCGACGACCTGCCGTATTGGGCTCGGGTGAATCGTGGATCGGACACCGTGGACCACCTCGTCGTTCCGTACACGCTCGACACCAACGACATGCGTTTCTCGTCGCCCGGTGGATTCTCGACAGGGGAGGAGTTCTTCGCCCATCTCCGCGACGCGTTCGACGTTCTGTACGCCGAGGGTGAAGCCGGTTCACCGAAGATGCTGTCGGTCGGGTTGCACTGCCGACTCGTCGGACGTCCGGCCCGCATCAGGGCGCTGGAGCGTTTCCTCGACCACATCCAGTCGCACGAGAAGGTGTGGATCGCCCGACGTGTCGACATCGCCCGGCATTGGATCGCCGAGCATCCTCCTACGGCGCACGGGTGGACGTGAGGGAACGGACGGTGCGGGCGACGACCACCGCCCAGGCAGAGACCAGCACCACGTAGAGGACTACGGCCACGGCGTCGACAGCTGCGGAGCCCAGAGTGCCGCCGAGCGCGGTCGCGCCGGTGACGCACGTACCGATCGGGAACGTGAACGACCACCAGCTCATGGAAAAGCTTCGTTCGCGACGCAGGGAGCGCATTGTCACGGCCGCGGCGAGGGCGAACACGAACACTCCGAAGCCGCCCATCACCAGCCCGTGGACGATCCCGAACACACGTAGACCTGTGGCGATCGTCGCGTCGTCGCCGGTGAACACCAGCGCTGCATCGTTGCCGAGAAGCACTGCCGCCGTGACGGATTGGCCCACGATCCCGAGGGTGATCCACATCGTGGGGGCCGCCTGAGCAGCCGGTGCACCGCGGTGGAGCAGACGCCCGTACACCAAAGCCACGGTCAGCATGCCGACGACGAGCGAGAGCCCGAACATCGCGTAACACCCGACGAGCATGGCCGACCGCCACTGGCCGGGTGCGATGTGCGGGAGCAGTAACGCGCCGGTGGACGCGGACACCATCGGGGGAACGACGGGGATCAACCACGCTGGTAGAGCAGCCACGTCGGTGTGGTCGTGCGTGGTGATCATGAGGTACGGAACAGTCACGCTCGCGAGGACCCCGAGCACGGTCCCGGTCGTCCACAACGTCGCGAAGACGGCCGTCGCCGTCGCGTCGCCCGCGACGTCGCCGCCGAGAAGTTCCGCACCCGCGCCGACAGTGAGCAGGGCCATCGGGGGAGCGCCGTAGAACTGCACCGTCACCGGATTCGCCGCATGTGCTCGTGCGTGGACGCGGTGTACCACCCAGTGAACGGCCAGCGCGGCCGTCAGTGCTGTCAGGACGAAGGCCGCCGATGCCCAGACGATCGTCGCGAACACTCGTAGCCCGGTGAACTGGACGGGGAGCGTTGCCGCCGCGTTGGCGACGATGCCCGTCCCCATCACCGTGGTGAACAGATTCGGGGTGATGTCTCGAAACATCGAGGAGGAGACGACGGAACCTCGTCGGGTGGCGGGTGCGTTCGCGAGGAGCGTCGTGGTCATGACACTCACGGTGCCCGTCCGCGGGCGGCGACGGTAGACGTCGATTGCCTATCGCGCCCAAACCACAGATTATGACTCGGCGGCCGCTACGGCGATGGTCACCAGCGTCGACGACGGCCCGTTCGGACGAGTGCCGGTGGGCCACACGGCACGCAGAGAGCGGCGCAGGTCCAGCCCCTCCGTGCGGACACGGACAAGCGTGCCTGCCGTCAACTCGGCGGACACGGCAAGTGAACTGAGCACTGCGGGCGCCATTCCGCCGCCGACTGCGGCCTTGATCGCCGTGGTGGACGACACCTCGAGCAACGGCGGAGCCGAGTCGGCGCTTCCCAGCGCTCGTTCGAGGGCGCGGCGGGTGCCCGACCCGGATTCTCGGGTCACCAACGGCGTCGACGACAGTTCGCGTGCGGTGATCGTGCGGCCCACCCACTCGTGGCCCGGGGCGACGACCACGACCAGTTCGTCGTGCGCGATACCGCGGTGCTCGAGGCCGGACGGCACGTCGGGACTCTCGACGAAGCCGATGTCCGCGCGGCCGGCGAGAACGGAGGCAGAGACGTCGGCGGAATTGCCCGACGACAGCGTCGGTGTGACCGACGGCTCCTGCGCACGCAGAGTGATCAGCCACCGGGGGACGAGGTACTCGGCGATCGTGAGGCTCGCCGCGACTCTCACCTGGCTGTTTCGGTCGGTGCGAAGTGATTCGATGGACGTCGCGAGGTGTGCGGCTTCGACGACGACGCGCTCGGCCCAACTCGCCACGAGTTCTCCGGTCGCCGTCAGCGTGGCGCCGCGGGGCGTCCGTTCGAGAAGCGGGACGCCGACGCGTCGCTCGAGCGCTGCCAGCCGTGCGCTGGCCGCGGGTTGAGACATACCGTGCGCCTCTCCGGCGCGTCCGATGCTGCCGAGTTCTGCCACGGACAACAGCAGTTCGTAGCTGATCAGATCGGTCACATGGGTCGGTAGTGGCACGGTGTCAGCTTAGGGACGGCACACGCATAGCGAACTCTCAGACTCGATCAGGAACAATGGACGGGTGCCGGAGCCATTGCGAGTCGAAGATTCACCGTCGGGCAGCCCGAAGAGGGTGCTGCTGCTGGGTAGTACCGGATCGATCGGTACCCAAGCGCTCGACGTCATCGCGGCCAACCCGGACAAGTTCGAGGTGGTGGGGCTTGCGGCGGGTGGTGGAAACATCGACGTGCTTCGTCAGCAGATCGGTGAGACGGGCGTCGACGCGGTCGCGGTGGCGAACCCCACGGCCGGCGCCGAGCTGAACCTGCCGAACATTCTCACCGGCGACCGAGCTGTGACGGACCTCGTCGAGTCGGTGCAGGCAGACATCGTGTTGAACGCCCTGGTGGGTTCTCGCGGCCTCGAACCGACCCTCGCCGCCCTGAAGTCGGGTGCAACACTCGCCCTCGCCAACAAGGAATCACTGGTGGCGGGCGGCTCGCTGGTGACGTCCGCGGCCGCACCCGGCCAGATCGTGCCCGTCGATTCCGAGCATTCCGCGCTGGCTCAGTGTCTGCGCGGAGGCCGCGCGGCGGAGGTCGATCGCCTGATCCTCACCGCCTCGGGTGGCCCGTTCCGCGGATGGTCCGAGGTGGAACTGAAGTCGGTGACGCCGGAGCAGGCTGCAGCGCACCCGACGTGGTCGATGGGGCCGATGAACACCCTCAATTCGGCGACACTGGTCAACAAGGGCCTCGAACTCATCGAGACCCATCTGCTGTTCGACATTCCGTACGACCGCATCGACGTGACGGTTCACCGGCAGTCCATCGTTCATTCGATGGTCACGTTCTTCGACGGGTCGACCATCGCTCAAGCCAGCCCGCCGGACATGCGCCTGCCCATCGCGCTCGCGCTCGGGTGGCCGGACCGCGTCCGGGACGCGGCTCGAGCGATCGATTTCACCACGTCGTTCACCTGGGATTTCGAGCCACTCGACGACCGGGTGTTTCCTGCGGTTCACCTCGCCCGTGAAGCCGGAGTGCTCGGAGGATGCATGACGGCGGTGTACAACGCGTCCAATGAGGTTGCTGCCGAAGCATTCCTGGCGGGACGGATCGATTTCCCGCAGATCGTGGAGACGGTCGGACAGGTACTCGACTCCGGCACGGGCCGATGGACGTCCGAGCCCACCAGCGTCGGCGACGTCCTCGCTGCAGATTCGTGGGCCCGCGCCCACGCCCGCGAACTCCTGAACCAGAAGGACTGAGCCAGATGGTGTTCGTATTCGGGGTGATCCTGTTCGCCCTCGGAATCACGGTGTCGATTGCGCTGCACGAGGCGGGGCACATGTGGACCGCCCGCGCGACGGGAATGAAGGTCCGCCGCTTCTTCGTCGGTTTCGGTCCCAAGGTCTTCTCGTTCCGTCGAGGCGAGACCGAGTACGGGCTGAAAGCCATTCCGGCGGGCGGGTTCTGCGACATCGCCGGCATGACCGCGATCGACGAACTCGCTCCCGACGAGATCGACCGTGCCATGTACCGCCAGAAGACCTGGAAGAGGCTCGTCGTCATGATGGGCGGCATCGGGATGAACTTCGTCCTGGGCTTCGTGCTGATCTTCACCTTGGCCGTCGGGTGGGGACTACCGAATCTGAACCCGCCGGCCGGCGCGATGGTCGGGGAGATGCAGTGCGTTCCGCCGACGCAGAACGACGATCTGACCTTCCCGGAATGCAGCGGCCCGAGCCCGGCGTTTCAGGCGGGCATTCGGCAGGGCGACGTCATCGTCTCGGTGAACGGCACCGAGACACCCGAATTCACGGACGTCGTCGCGGCGACACAGCCTCTGTCCGGCACCGCGACCTTCGTCGTCGAACGTGACGGTGCCGAGTTGACGTTCCCCGTTCAGGTCCAGCAGGTGCAGCGCTGGGTGTCCGACGGTACGGAAACCGGCCGACGGTCGGCGACGGTCGGCGCTGTCGGAGTGTCGATGGAACGGTTCTTGCCGACCCAGTACAACGCTCTCGCCGCGGTTCCCGCGTCGTTCGCGTTCACCGGCGACATGTTCGTCGAGACCGCGCATCGACTGGTTCAGATGCCGAGCAAGGTAGCGGATCTGTGGACGTCCATCACCGGCGGTGAGCGTGACGCCGAGACTCCGATCAGCGTGGTCGGTGCGTCGGTGATCGGTGGACAGTTGGTGGAGCGGTCGATGTGGCCGGTGTTCGTGCTGCTTCTCGCGAGTTTGAACTTCTTCCTCGGCATCTTCAATCTGCTGCCGTTGCTACCTCTCGACGGCGGGCACATGGCGGTGACGATCTACGAGCGGATTCGCAACTTTTTCCGCAACCGACGCGGGCTGCCCAACGGCGGACCGGTCGACTACATGAAGTTGATGCCCGTCACGTACGTAGTGATCGTGATCGGCGGCGCATACATGTTGCTGACGCTCACAGCGGACATCGTGAACCCGATCCAGTTGTTCTAAGTAGACTCATGGGTGAAGCTCACCGGAAGAAGGCAACGAAGTGACTGTGTCAGTCGGATTGGGAATGCCGGCACCGCCGGTTCCCGTACTCGCACCTCGCCGTAAGACTCGTCAACTGCAGGTCGGCACCGTCGGTGTCGGCAGCGACCACCCCATCTCGGTGCAGTCGATGACCACCACCAAGACTCACGACATCAACGCCACCCTGCAGCAGATCGCAGAGTTGACGGCGTCCGGATGCGACATCGTGCGTGTGGCATGTCCCACACAGGACGACGCGGATGCGCTGTCCATCATCGCCAAGAAGAGCCAGATTCCCGTCATCGCGGATATCCATTTCCAGCCCAAGTACATTTTCGCCGCGATCGACGCCGGCTGCGCTGCTGTCCGTGTGAACCCCGGCAACATCAAGGAATTCGACGGCCGAGTCAAAGAGGTGGCGAAGGCCGCGGGCGATGCGGGCATCCCCATCCGCATCGGCGTCAACGCCGGGTCGCTCGACAAGCGGATGATGGACAAGTACGGAAAGGCAACCCCGGAAGCGCTCGTCGAGTCCGCACTGTGGGAAGCAGGCCTGTTCGAAGAACACGGCTTCGGTGACATCAAGATCTCGGTCAAGCACAACGACCCGGTCGTGATGGTCGCGGCCTACGAGCAGTTGGCGGCACAGTGCGATTACCCGCTTCACCTCGGTGTGACCGAGGCGGGGCCGGCGTTCCAGGGCACCATCAAGTCCGCCGTGGCGTTCGGCTCGCTCCTGTCCCGCGGTATCGGCGACACCATCCGAGTGTCCCTGTCCGCGCCGCCCGCCGAGGAAATCAAGGTCGGAAACCAAATTCTGCAGTCACTCAACCTGCGGCCACGCAAGCTCGAGATCGTGTCGTGCCCGTCCTGCGGTCGCGCGCAGGTCGACGTCTACACGCTCGCCGACGAGGTCACCGCGGGTCTCGAAGGTATGGAGATCCCGCTGCGCGTCGCTGTGATGGGATGTGTCGTCAACGGTCCGGGTGAAGCTCGCGACGCGGATCTCGGTGTGGCCTCCGGAAACGGCAAGGGCCAGATCTTCGTCAAGGGCAAGGTGATCAAGACCGTGCCCGAGGCCCAGATCGTGGAGACTCTCATCGAGGAAGCGATGCGCATCGCCGAGGAGTTCGACGAGGGTGAGGGTGCCGACTCGGGAGCGCCGGTCGTCACGGTCGGGTAAGTGTTCGAAGTGGGGCCCGAATGTCCCACCCGTAAAGTCCCCGATGCATGCGTCGATCTGGCAATCTATCTCCATGACGGTGGACGCGCATAGCTCGGGAGGTGAGGGACGGTGCTCAAGCTCCTCGGCGCGAAGCCACTGAGCAACAAGGACACTGCCAGTGTTCTCCGCGTGCTCGACGCCGATCCGATTGCCACCTGCATGATCGCCGCGCGTGTGCAGGAATCCGGGCTCGACCCACGGTCGTTCCACGGCGAGATGTGGAGTCGAGGCGGACCGCAGGAGTCTCTGTGCTTCTACGGTGCCAACCTCGTTCCACTGCTCGGCGACGTCGACGATCTGCGGTCGTTCGCGGACCGCGCCTGCCGAGGCCCACGTATGTGTTCCTCGCTCGTCGGGCGCGCCGAGTTGACGCTTCCGCTGTGGGAAATGTTGGAAGCCGACTGGGGAGCGCCGCGTGAGTTGCGAAGCGAGCAACCGCTCCTCGCCACCTCCCAGCTCTCGGAGTTTCCTCCGGACCCTTCCGTTCGGTTGGTTCGCGCCGACGAACTCGACGTGTACTTGACGGCCGCCGTGGCGATGTTCATCGAGGAAGTGGGTGTGGACCCGCGGGCCAACGACGGTGGCCGTGGTTACCGTCGTCGGATCGCGAGTCTCATCGCGGCGGGTAGAGCTTGGGCACGTTTCGAGGACGGTCAGGTCGTGTACAAGGCCGAAATCGGTTCACGCTCGGCCACAGTGGGCCAGATCCAAGGTGTGTGGGTGCATCCTCTCTACCGAGGCCGGGGTCTGGGGTCGGCGGGGACGGCAACCGTCGTCGACGCGGTGGTCAGGAGCGGGCGCGTGGCCAGCCTCTACGTCAACAGTTTCAACTACCCCGCTCGGCGCGCGTACGCGCGGATCGGGCTCACTCAGGTTGCGACGTTCACGACGGTCCTCCTGGACTGACTGCGATTCGTTGCCGGGGACGCGGGCGTCGCCGAACTACGATGAGCGCAATGAAATTTTCGGGTGTTCGTCGTTGCCTCGTAGTCGCGGCTGCGGGTGTGGTGGTGTCGGGATCGGCGGTGGCCTGCACGCCGAGTCCGGCGGGACCCGAACCCGCGGCGCAGGCTTTCCTCGATGCATTCTCCTCGCAGAACATCGACGCCGCCGCGGCCGACACCGATCGTCCGGACGTCGCGTCCGCCGCGTTGTCGGACGCCTGGAGCAACCTGCAAGCCGAATCGCTGGAAGCTACGACAACTTCGGTTCGGGTCGACGGGGACACGGCCACGGTCGGCTACACCTACGAGTGGCACCTGCCGAAGGACCGCGTGTGGACGTACGACGGCGAACTGCGTATGGGACGCACAGACGGGCAGTGGGGCGTGCGGTGGACCTCGACCGACATCCACCCTGGCCTGGGAGAAACGCAAACCATGGCTCTGCGGTCGACGGCACCGCCGCGTGCGCGTGTGAACGAACGCTCCGGTACCGACGTGTTGGTTCCGGGCGTCGTACATCGCATCAAGGTCACCGCCGACGAGTCGGACAACATCGTCGCGACGGCCACGAACCTCGCCAGGCTTCTCGCTCCGTTCGACTCCAGCATCTCAGCGCAGAGCATCGTGGAGTCCGCGACGTCCGTCGACGGCGCGTACCCGGTTGCGTTGCTCCGGGACGAGGACTACCAAACGGTCGCGTCGGCACTCGCGGGATTGTCGGGAGTATCGGCGTCGGATGAATCGGATCTGCTGTCCACCGACAGGAACTTCGCTCCCGACCTGGTCTCTCAGGTCAAGAAATCCGTTATCGACGAGGTCGATGGCAAGGCCGGGTGGAGCGTGGTGACGGTCAACCGGAACGGCGTCGACATCGACGTGTTGACCGACACGCCGCCCGAGCCCGCGCCGTCGTTCTCGATCAGTCTGGATCGCAACATCCAGGTTGCAGCACAGAATGCGGTGGATGCACGCGCCGAGCAGGCGATGACGGTGGTGATCCAACCGTCGACCGGTGCCGTCCTTGCCGTCGCGCAGAACAAGGCAGCAGACAGGGATGGTCCTGTTGCATCCGCCGGCCTGTATCCGCCGGGATCGACCTTCAAGATCATCACTGCCGGTGCCGCCATCTCCAACGGACTCGCGGGCCCGGAGACCACGGTTCCGTGCCCGGGCCGCATCGAGATCGGCGAACGCAGCATCCCGAACTACAACGAGTTCTCGCTCGGAAACGTCTCCATGGGAACGGCGTTCACGAGGTCGTGCAACACGTCCTTCGCGAAGTTGGCGAGCGAGATGGCGCCCGACGCGTTGACGGTGGCGGCGTCGCAGTTCGGCATCGGTCCGGAGTACGACGTGGTCGGCCTGCCGACGGACTCCGGCTCGGTTCCTCCGGCGGAGGAGTTGGTGCAGCGCACCGAGGACGGCTTCGGCCAGGGCAAGGTGGTGGTGTCCACCTTCGGCATGGCGTTGGCGGCGGCCACGGTGGCCAACGGCTCGACGCCGGTGCCGACTCTCATCGTCGGACGGGAGACCACGATCGAGGGGGAACACCCGCAGATCGAACCTGCGATGGTCGACGGTCTTCGCGGCATGATGCGCTCGGTGGTGACCAGCGGAACAGCCGAGCGGATCGCCGACCAGGGTGAGGTATACGGCAAGACCGGTGAAGCCGAGGTCGACGGTGGATCACACGCGTGGTTCGTCGGCTATCGAGGCGATCTGGCGTTCGCGACCCTGGTGGTTCGCGGCGGCAGCTCGGACAACGCGGTGGCGGTCACTCGTCAGATGTTCGAGGAATTGCCTGCCGGCTACTAAGGGAGAAGACCCAAACGGCGTGCGGCGACGACGGATTCGTGGCGTGTGCGCGTACCGGTCTTGCTCATGATCGACCGAAGGTAGGACTTGACCGTCTCCGGCCTCAGCGACAGCCTCGCGGCTGCCTCGGCGTTGGTGCACCCGAGTGCGATCTGCGCGAGAACGTCGGTTTCGCGAGCGGAGAGTGTCACGTCCGACTCCACGTCGGGACCGCGCAACGAGCCTGCGATCCGGTCGGACAGTTCCACGAGGCGCGCTGCCACGGCTTCGTCGATGTCGGATCCCGATAGGGTACGCAACTCGGCGTGGATCTCGCGCAGGGTCTCCGTCGCCGACGTCGAGGGCGCAGCCGGGTGTGCGGCGACACTGTCCATCAAACGCAGCCGACGGTCTACCTCGTCGCGGACGGCGATTTCCTGCGCCAGTCGCTTCGATGCGCGGATCATGCTGTCCGCGACGCGGTCGCCCATCGGTCCACGCTCCCGGATCGCCGCGTACATCACCGCCCGCGACGCCCCCGCGACGACGACAGGAACGGCCAGAATCGATTGCAGACCCTCGCCGAGGACCGGCTGATCGTAATCGTGGGTGATGTACATCGACGCTCGGTAGTCACTGACCGCGGCAGGCCGACGCTGATCCAGAACTCGTCCGCCGAGGCCGGATCTGCTCGGAATGACGAGTCCGTCCAGGCCTCGTGTTCTGGTGCCGTGAAAGTGGCTGAGGCACAATGTGTGCGAGTCGACTTCGCCGCCGAACACGACCGGAACCCCCGACGCGTCGGCGATGTGCCTCAATTCGGCGCGCAGCGCATCCCCATCACGTGGACGGAGAACGCCGTCACGTGTGCGGGGTCGTGGGACTTGGTCGGTCGACACGTCGGGCTCCTCGGGGTGCTGTGACCTGCATCATAGCTGGTGACGTGTCGGGCCGTGACAATCGGGTTCGACCCTCACCGACTACCCTGGACACATGTCTGTGACCGCCGAGAGCAAGCCGCGCCAGCCACTCGTGCCGGGTGTCGTATCACCGGTTCTGTCCGTTCCAGCGTCGATCGAAAGACCGGAGTACGCGTGGAAGCCGACGGCGAACGAAGGCAGCGAGCCGTGGGTTCAGACGCCCGAGGTGATCGAGAAGATGCGAGTTGCGTCCACGATCGCCGCTCGCGCACTCCAGGAAGCGGGAAAAGCCGTCGCGCCAGGTGTGACGACCGATCAACTCGACCGCATCGCGCACGAGTACATGATCGACCACGGTGCGTATCCGTCGACGTTGGGATACAGGGGATTCCCGAAATCCTGCTGCACCTCTCTCAACGAGGTCATCTGCCACGGCATCCCCGATTCGACCGTCGTTCAGGACGGCGACATCGTCAACATCGACGTGACCGCCTACATCGACGGTGTTCATGGGGACACCAACGCGACATTCCTCGCCGGGAACGTATCCGAAGAGGCGCGGTTGCTCGTCGAGCGCACGCACGAAGCGACGATGCGTGCCATCAAGGCGGTCAAGCCTGGCCGCGCGCTCAACGTCGTGGGCCGCGTCATCGAGTCGTACGCGCATCGGTTCGGCTACGGGGTCGTGGAGGATTTCACCGGCCACGGCATCGGCACCACGTTCCACAACGGTCTGGTCGTGCTGCATTACGATCAGCCGTCGGTGGACACCGTCATCGAGCCGGGTATGACCTTCACGATCGAGCCGATGATCAACCTGGGCACCATCGACGGCGAGATGTGGGACGACGGCTGGACAGTGGTGACGAGGGACCGCAAGTGGACCGCGCAGTTCGAGCACACCCTCGTCGTCACGGATACGGGCTGCGAAATTCTCACCCTGCCGTGAGTGGAGCCTGCGGAATGAACGTTGCGTTGGCCGTGAGTGGAGCCTGCGGAATGAACCTCGCGTTGGCCGTGAGTGGAGCCTGCGGAATGAACGTTGCGTTGTGATAGCTCTGAGTGGTGCGCTGCTGGTCGCGGGTACGACGTCCGACGCAGGTAAGAGCGTGTTGGTGGCGGGCCTGTGCCGGATGCTGGCGCGCCGAGGCGTGTCGGTGGCGCCGTTCAAGGCGCAGAACATGTCCAACAACTCGGTGGTGACGCTCGACGGCGGGGAGATCGGGCGGGCGCAGGCACTGCAGGCGGCGGCGTGCGGTCTGGAGCCGAGCGTGCGGTTCAATCCGGTTCTGCTCAAACCGGGAAGCGACCGCACCTCGCAGTTGGTGGTGCGCGGACGCGCGGTGGCGCAGGTGTCCGCGTCCAACTACATCGAGCACCGGCAGGCCCTACGCGCGGTCGTCGCCGCGGAACTCGAGTCCCTCCGCGGTGAATTCGACGTGGTGATCTGCGAGGGCGCTGGTTCTCCTGCCGAGATCAACCTACGTGCAACGGATCTCGCGAACATGGGACTGGCCACCGCTGCGTCGATACCGGTGGTGGTAGTCGGAGACATCGACCGCGGGGGAGTACTGGCTCATCTCTACGGAACGATCGCCGTGCTGTCGCCCGAGGATCAAGCGTTGGTCAAGGGGTTCGTGATCAACAAGTTTCGAGGTGATCCGGCGTTGCTGGAGCCGGGACTCGATCAACTTCGATCACTCACGGACAGGCCGACGTTCGGCGTCGTGCCGTATTGCGACGAACTGTGGATGGACGCCGAGGATTCGCTCGGGGTGGTAGCCGACGCGCCGGTGGGCCGTCCGTCACGTCCGGTGGGCGAACAATGGCTGCGGGTGGCAGCGATTCGGCTGCCCCGCATATCCAACACGACGGACGTCGAGGCGCTCGCGTGCGAGCCAGGTGTGTCTGTTCAGTGGGTGACGGAGCCGTCGCGGCTGCCCGACGCCGATCTTGTCGTCGTGCCGGGAAGCAAAGCGACGTTGTCCGATCTGGCGTGGCTGCGCAAGACAGGTCTGGCGGAGGCGCTCGAGGAACGTGGCCGCACCGGGCGGCCCGTTCTGGGCATCTGCGGCGGGTACCAGATGCTGGGGCAGACCATCTCGGATGGAGTCGAGTCCGACGTCGAAAAGATCGACGGACTCGGTCTTCTCGACCTCGACATCGAATTCCGTGCGGACAAGGTGCTGGCGCGTGTGCAGGGTTCGTCGCCTCGGTTTGCCGATTCGGCGGTGTCCGGTTACGAGATTCATCACGGCCGCGTTGTACGCGCCGGCGATTCGCCGCTGCTGACGTACGCCGATGGCAAGTCCGAGGGCAGTGTGCGAGGGTCGGTGATCGGTACGCATTGGCACGGTGTGCTCGAGTCCGACGACTTCCGTCGCGAGTTCCTGCGCTGGGCCGCTCGACTTTCGGGGCGGTCGGGGTTCGCGGTGTCGCCGGATACCAGCGTCGCGCAGCTTCGTCAGGACCAACTGGATCTGCTGGCCGACCTCGTCGAGAACAACGTCGACGTCGACGCCCTGCTCGGTGTCATCGAGCGAGGCGTCGACGCCTGAGCGTCAGGTTACGGTGTTGCCGACCGCAACCCTGCCCATCCGGTGACCGCGAACAGTCCAGCCAGAACCAGGGGTATGACGCCGAGCAGAACGAGCGCAGGCGTGTCGAGGAAGAAGCGTCCGACCTGCGGCCACCAGCGTTGCCACGTGACGAGGATGGCGCCACCTCCGACGAGGACGACGGTGCCCAGGCCGATGGCGAGGACGCCGTTCACTCGGTATTGCTGGTAGGCGACCCCCAGGAACAGTCCGATCGCGGCGACGAGCAGCAGCGTCGCGAACAAGCCGAACCATTGCACGGCTGGATTGTCCGTCACGTATCGGACGATTCCGAACATCCGCAGCTTGACGCCGAAGCCTCCGGTGGCGGCTTCCACGGCGGACAGAATCCACACGACAGTTGCCAGTACCGCAGACTGAACGACGCCGACCAGTGCAGTGGCGGTGAAGAATTCGCGTCTGGTCACCGATATTCCGAGCGCGAACGGGAACGTCTGGGTCACGGCCTGCAGATAGAACCCCACCGCAAATCCGTACATCGAGAACAGTGCACCGGTGAAGTTGTAGTCGCTGTCGGTGGTGGGTATCAACGCGAAGATGACGTAGCAGATGGCGAACGAGATGGCGAGAATTCCGAGGGGCCAGCCGATGATCAGCGGCCACGCGACCGTATGCAGACGGGCGACGTCGAACGTTCGTTTCATGAGACCGACTCCTCGGTGGCGTGATCGGGCGTGAGGGAGGCGCCCCGGCCGTACGCGGTGGTGTTCCGAATGACCAACTGCTGCAGCGACAGTGGCTCGGTGGCGAGGCCGAGGGAAGATGCATGTGCTCGTTGTGCGTCGGTGAGGGCAGCGTCGATACTGACCCTGGCCATGGACCCGAGTGACTCTCGGTGCAACACAGTGTGATCGGCGACGAGCTTCTCGACTGCGTCCGCGGCGCCCGAGATCACGAATGCGCTGTGGCGTAGATCGTCGGCGTCGGCATCGATGACGATGCGCCCCTTGTCGATCAGCAGCACGTGCTCGATCAGGTCGCTCACCTCGTCGATCAGGTGGGTCGACAGCACGATCGTGCGCGGGTTCTCGGCATAATCCGCCAACAGGCGGTCGTAGAACATGTGTCGCGCAACGGCGTCGAGTCCCAGGTACGGTTCGTCGAAGAAGGTCAGCGGTGCACGTGACGCCAGCCCGATGACGATTCCCAGCGCGGAGGTCATACCGCGTGAGAGCTTCTTGACCTTGCGGGAGGGCGGCAGATCGAAATCGCGGACCAGTTCGTCGGCGAAGGTCCGATCCCAGTGCGGGAGAAGCCGTGCAGCGCACGTGAGTACGTGACGGACCCTGAAGTCGTCAGGATACTTCTGGCTTTCCTTGACGAAGCAGACGTCGGCCGAGACCGCACTGTTCTCGAACGGCGGCATCCCGAACACCTCGACGGTGCCCGCGCTCTGGCGATTCTGCGCTGTGAGCAACTGCATGACCGTCGTCTTGCCTGCGCCGTTGCGACCGAGCAGACCGTAGATCTTGTCGGCGTGCAGGTCGAAGTCGACACCGTCGACGGCGGTGAAGTCCCCGTAGGTCTTGGTGAGGTTGCGGACCGAAGCGATGACTGGAGAGTCGTCGACCACGGTGAGGTCGTGACGGGCGTTCATGGTGCTTCCTCCCAGTTGTCGAGCATGGACTTGAGTTCGTCGACGGTCATGCCGAGCTTGCGTGCCTCGGTGACCAACGGCCTGATGAATTGATCGGCGAAGCCGTCTCGTCGACGAAATCTCAGCGCGTCGCGTGCACCGGTGGTGACGAACATGCCGATACCTCGTTTCTTGTAGAGGATGCCGTCGGCAACCAGCTTGGTCAGGCCCTTACCTGCGGTTGCGGGGTTGATGCGATGGAAGGCCGCCAGCTCGTTGGTCGAGGGGACCTGGCTTTCCTCGGCGAGTCCGCCGTCGATGATCGAGTTCTCCACCATCTCGGCGATCTGGATGAAGAGCGGGCGACCTTCGTCCATCAGCGCGAGGTCCACGAGCTTGGTTGCTTAAGCGGTTCATTACTCATGTAACTAACCATAGAACCCGAACGGGTCCGAGGCAAGGGCGGCGAGCGAAGAGGTCCGTTGTGGATCGTGGGCATCGGGGTGCAGTAGCGTCGTATCCCATGGATCACAAGCACGTTGCAGCCCGCGGCGGGAGCTGCACCCTGCGCATCGCCGGTCCGGAATCGCGGCACGTCGTGCTGCTGCTCCCCGACGCAGGCGATGCCCCCGATGTGTACGACAGCGTAGCCGAGCGGTTGCACAACTCGGACCTCAAAACCGTTGCGGTGGAGGACATCAACGGGCTCGACCACGATGGAGTGCTCGAGTTGCTGACCGAACTCGGGTTGCCCTGGGTGCATCTGGTCGGCAGCGGAGTGGGTGCCGAGCTGGCCTGGGGCCTCGCAGCACGCACGTTCGGCAAGTTCACGTCGCTGGTGGTGTGCAACCGAACCCACCCAGCCATCGCCGACGAGAACGGAACCGTGCGCGCAGCCGACTGCCCGGCCGTGGAGATCCCGACGACCCTCGTGGTCGGGAGTTCACTCCGGGCACCGGGTGCGGACGCCAGTGGCCGCCTCGTCTACGGCGATTTCCGTGTCGTCCGACTCGACGGGGTGGACAACATTCCCTCGGCCGCATCGGCCGAGCTCGCCACGGAGATCGTGCTGCGCACCAGCCCCTGGTGATCTACTCGGTCAGATGTCCAGGCCCAGAAGCGCGTTCTCGACCACCTCGGGTAGGCCCGGGTGGATCCAGTACTGGCCGCGCGCCATCTCCGGGACGGTGGTCCCGAAACTCATTGCCTGGATGAGTGGCTGGATCACCGTCGGGGCCTGAGCTCCGATCACGTGGGCGCCGAGAATCCGACCGGTCTTCTTCTCCGCGACGATCTTGCAGAACCCGTCACGATCCTCCATCGCCCAGCCGTACGCCACATCGCCGTAGTCCTGGATCTTGACGGCGATGTCGAACCCTTCGTCGCGTGCCTGCTCCTCGGTGAGGCCGACCTCGGCGATCTGAGGGTGTGTGAACACCGCCGCGGGCACGAATCTGTGGTCGAAGGCCAGGAACGACGAGGTGTCGTTCCACTCGTGCTGCAGAAGGTTGTGTTGGACGATCCGGGCTTCGTGGTTCGCGACGTGCTTGAGCTGATACTCCGACGACACGTCGCCGAGGGCGAACACACCGTCGGCGGTGGTGCGGCCGAACTCGTCGACGACGATTCGTCCTTCGTCGTCGAGTTCGATGCCTCCTGCCTCCGCGCCCAGTCGATCACCGTTCGGCTCACGCCCGACGGCGACGAGCAGGACGTCACCCAGCACGCGGGTTCCGTCCTTCAGCTCGAGGCCGACACGATCGCCGTCGGAGACTGCGGACACCTCGCCCGAGTCGAGGTGGACGTCCCAGCTTCGCTGCGCCAGCTCGGTGAATCGGGTGGACACATCGACGTCCAGCCCTCGCAGCAAGGCGTTCTTGCGTGCCACGATCGACACCTTGGAGCCGAGTGCGCCGAAGACATGAGCGAATTCGGCTGCGATGTAGCCGGATCCGAGGACGACGATGTGCTCGGGGAGCTCGGGCAGCCGCATGATGTCGCTGTTGGTGTAGTAGCGAACGCCGGACTCGGCGACCGCGTCGGGAATCACCGGACGGGACCCGGCGGCGACGACGACCTGGTCGGCGGTGATGACCGAGCCGGTTCCGGTGTCGATCGTGCGGGGACCGACGAACGTGGCGTGACCGCTGAAGAGGGTGACGTTGGGGCTGCCGTTCTCGCGGTAGTCCTTGCCTCCGGCGGCGATGGGATCGATGCGGCCGAACACTCGGTTCACGATGTCCGGCCAGCGCACCTTGTCGATCGACGCGTCGATCCCGTAGCGCGAGGAATCGCGGATGGTCTGCGCGACCTCGGAGGCGTACACGAACATCTTGGTGGGAATGCACCCGACGTTGAGGCAGGTGCCGCCGAACGGCGAATGCTCCTCGAACAACGCGACTTTCAGGTCGGCGAAGCGATCGTCGGCAATGGAATTTCCTGACCCCGATCCGATGATCGCGATGTCGAAGTGCTCGGGTGTGGTCATCGAATGGTTCCGATCTCGCTGTGGTTCTGTCCGGATTCGCGGTCTATGTGGGCGCTGCGGTACAGCCAGTCGATCCACTCGTTCATCTCGTCGAACGCTTGCCTGCGTGGCGTCTCCTTGGACAGGAAGACGTCGTGACGAGCCCCCTCGATGGGAACGATGGTGGTCCGGTCGCCGAGACACCCGGCCCACCGCGCAATCTGACGCACGTCCAGAACGGCGTCGGCTGCATCGGTCTGCGAGCTGTACTTTCGCGAGAAGTGCGTGACCTTGGAGCGGAGAATCAGCGAGGGTACCCCGATGTCGAGGCCCCGGTGCAATGTCGCGTGCCCGTGCCGGATCGCTCGGATCCAACCGAACGTGACGGGGAATCCGGCCAGCGGCTTCCAATCGAGGTTGTACTCCCATTCGCCCTGCTCCGACGCGGCGAGCGACACGCCGTAGGTGTCGAGGCCGGTGCCCGGCACGGGAGTCTTCGCCTTCACCCGGCCGATGACGTCGATCGCGGTCGTTCCGACGCTTCTGATCGCAGGAGGTCCCTGCAGGTCGAACCATGGACTGTTGAGGACGACTCCGTCGATCCCCTGCGCGGCTGTGCCGCCGCTCCTGCGATTGAGCCTGTCCAACCACAGCGGAAGGATCAGCCCTCCGGTGGAGTGCGCGGTGAGCAGTACCGACCCGCCTCCGGTGTCCTCGCGCACCAAGGCGAGAGCCTCGGTGAGTTCGGCGTCGTACATCCCGAGGTCGGTCACGAAGTGCGGTGTCTGGCCCTCGCGCAGCGACCGTCCACATTTGCGCAGGTCGAGCGCGTAGAACGCGAACCCTTTGGCCGCGAAGTGCTCGGCGAGGTGTTGCTGGAAGAAGTAGTCGGTGTACCCGTGCACGTAGATCACCGCGCGGCGAGCAGAATCCGTCCCCGACGGTTGATACCGCACGAGGGTCGCTTCGACCGTCCCCTCGCCGTCGGGGTCGTCGCCGAGCGCGATGGTGGTCTGTTCGTAGCCGTCGCCGAGGACATCGGGCACCCAGGTAGTCACAGATCACAACTGTAGTAGGAGCGTCGGGCGGCATACGAGGAGCACAATCGGAGCAGGGCTTTTCAGGCGCGTCGAATCGGGTACGTACGGACGGGTAACGTAACCGCCACCGAAAAGTAGACAGTCGAAGCAGTCAGTCGCCGAGCGAGAACTCACGGACAAGGAAGTCGATTCTCCAGTGTCAAAAGAACAGCAGGTCAAGACCGACGTGGTTCTCGTCGGCGCCGGAATCATGAGCGCCACCCTCGGGGCTTTGCTGAAGCAGCTCGAACCCGAGTGGTCGCTGGACGTGTACGAGCGACTCGACGCGGCCGCTGCCGAGAGCAGCGACGCGTGGAACAACGCAGGTACCGGTCACTCCGCTCTGTGTGAGCTGAACTACACCCCGCAGAACAAAGACGGTTCCGTCGACATCGCCAAGGCGCTGAACGTCAACGAACAGTTCCAGGTGTCGCGTCAGTTCTGGGCGCACAGCATCGAATCCGGCGTGCTGAGCGACCCGAAGAACTTCATCAACCCCATTCCTCACGTCAGCTTCGTCCACGGCGAGTCGAACGTGAAGTACCTTCGCGCTCGATACGACGCACTGGCGTCGAACCCTCTGTTCGAGGGCATGGAATACATCGACAGCCCGGACGAGTTCACCCGGCGGCTGCCGCTGATGGGCGCGGGCCGAGACTTCTCCGACCCCGTCGCGTTGAACTGGAGCGACGAGGGCACCGACGTCGACTTCGGCGCGCTGACCCGTCAGCTGCTCAACTACATCTCCGGGTCCGGGGGCACGGTCCACTTCGGCACCGACGTCACCAACATCACCAAGCAGTCCGACGGCACGTGGAACGTGAAGATCGCGAACCTGCGGACCGGTGAAAAGAAGACCGTCAACGCCAAGTTCGTCTTCGTCGGAGCAGGCGGCGGTGCCCTGCATCTGCTGCAGAAGTCCGGGATCAGCGAGATCAAGGGCTTCGGTGGGTTCCCCGTCAGCGGCGAATGGCTACGTTGCACCAACCCCGATCTCATCGCCCAGCACTCGGCGAAGGTGTACGGCAAAGCGTCCGTCGGCGCGCCGCCGATGTCGGTGCCGCACCTCGACACTCGCGTCATCGGGGGCAAGCCGGGACTCCTCTTCGGCCCGTACGCAGGGTGGTCGCCGAAGTTCCTGAAGCAGGGCAAGTTCACGGACCTCCCCAGCTCGGTCAAGCCGGGCAACCTGATGTCCATGCTCGGCGTCGGTGTGACCGAGCTCGGCTTGGTGAAGTACCTCGTCGGCGAACTCGCCCAGTCGGCAGCCGATCGCGTCGAGACCCTGCGTGAGTTCGCGCCCCAGGTCGTCGGCAAGGACTGGGAGCTCGTCACGGCCGGTCAGCGTGTGCAGGTGATTCGCAAGAAGGGCCGCGGCGGAGTGCTCGAGTTCGGAACGGCCGTCATCAACGCGGCCGACGGCTCCATCGCGGGTCTGCTCGGCGCGTCGCCGGGTGCGTCCACCGCGGTGCCGGCGATGCTCGATGTGCTGCAGCGCTGCTTCGGTGACCGTTACGACGGTTGGCAGCCGAAGCTGAAGGAAATGGTGCCGTCCCTCGGCAAGAAGCTCGCCGAGGACCGGGCGTTGTTCCGCGAGGTCTTCGATTGGACGTCGGCTCGCCTCGAGCTCGGGCAGACCACCCAGGTCGCACAGCCCAGCGGCGTGTGATAGCAAGAGCTGATGACTACGCAAGCGGCTGCCCTCAAGCGTTCCTGGGCTCTGGACCTGTCCAACAAGACGTTGTACGACCTGTTGAAGTTGCGTGTCGAGGTTTTCGTCGTCGAGCAGGCGTGCGCCTACCCTGAGCTCGACGGTCGAGACCTCCTCTCCGAGACGCGGCATTTCTGGCTGGAACGAGACGGCGAGGTCGTCTGCACGTTGCGCCTGCTGGAAGAGCACGACGACGGTGAGAAGGCATTTCGTATCGGCCGGCTCTGCACGCAGCGGTCCGCGCGCGGACAGGGCCACACCACTCGCATTCTGCGCGCAGCGCTCGCCGAGGTGGGCTCGGCGCCGTGCCGCATCAACGCACAGAGCTACCTCGTCGACATGTACGCCAAGCACGGATTCCTTCCCGACGGGGAGGAAGTGCTCGAGGACGGAATTCCGCACACACCCATGCGTCGCGGGGGCGGAACTCCGTGGAGCGAGGCGTAACCTCACCGGTCGTCGAACGATCAGGAAGTTGATGCGGGGAAGTCCTGTGTGAATCAGGCACGGTCCCGCCACTGTGTAGGTGCTTCGGTCCCGTGGGGCCGAAGCGCCGAAGTCAGATCACCGCACAACTTCGCAGCAGGCCCGCCGGACCGGCGGGCCGTCACCTCTCCGGCGCGGAGTCCGCCGGGACGAAGGAGTTCTCTCGTGCAGCAGCCCGGCTATCCGTTCAGTGCGATCGTCGGCCAGGAGCAGCTGCGGTTGTCCCTGATCCTCTGCGCAGTGCACCCCGGTATCGGCGGCGTGTTGGTCCGGGGCGAGAAGGGGACCGCCAAATCCACCGTCGTCCGGGCGTTGGCCGCTCTGCTGCCCGCCGTCGACGACGAGGGTGTCACCAGGCCTGCACGGCTCGTCGAACTGCCCGTCGGTGCAACCGAGGATCGCGTGGTGGGCTCGCTCGATCTCGAGAAAGTGCTGCGCGACGGCGAACGTGCGTTTCAGCCGGGCCTGCTCGCCGCGGCGCACCGTGGAGTGCTCTACGTCGACGAGGTCAATCTGCTGCACGACCACCTCGTCGACGTCCTGCTCGACGCAGCGGCGATGGGCCGCGTGCACATCGAGCGTGACGGTGTGTCTCATTCGCACCCAGCCCAGTTCGTGCTCGTCGGAACCATGAACCCGGAAGAGGGAGAGCTTCGTCCTCAGCTGCTCGACCGGTTCGGACTGGCGGTCGAGGTCACCGCGTCCCGCGATGTCGACACCCGGATGAACGTGGTGAGGCGGCGACTGAACTACGAACAGAACCCCGAGAAGTTCGCGGCCGAGTACTCCGACTCCGACGCGGAGATCGCGCGGAAGATCGTGCACGCCCGGGCGGCACTGGCCGACGTGGTGCTCGACGACACCGAGCTGCGCCGAATCGCCGCTCTTTGTGCCGCTTTCGACGTCGACGGTATGCGAGCCGACCTGGTCGTGGCTCGCACGGCGACAGCGCACGCCGCCTGGCGCGGCGCCGACGCCGTCGACGAATCCGATGTCCGGGTCGCTGCAGAACTCGCACTGCCGCACCGGCGTCGGCGAGATCCCTTCGACGAACCGGGTATCGACGAGTCGGCCCTCGACGACGCGATGCGGGATGCCGCCGAGCAGGCGGAGTCCTCCGCCGAGTCGGATCCGGGACCCGACGACGACGGTGGCGGAGACGACGGTGGCGGAGACGACGGTGGCGGCGAACCGCAGCCCGATCCCGGGCCACAGTCCGGCACATCGTCGACGGACAAGCCCGACGCCCCCGAGAGAAAACCGGGTGAGCGGGACGCCGCAACACCCGGCGAGAAGTTTCGTGCGCGATCGATCGAGGTTCCCGGCGTCGGGGAGGGAGCCCCGGGTCGTAGGTCCAGGGCGCGCTCCCCGCAGGGACGCGTCGTGCGGTCGACGACGGAGCCGGGCAAGGGACTGCACCTCGTGGGGACACTGTTCGCTGCCGCGGAGTCCCAGGTCGCGCGAGGTCGACAGTCCGGCCGATTCGTGTTGCAGCCTTCCGATCTCCGGGGTGCGGTGCGTGAAGGCCGCGAAGGCAACCTCATTGTCTTCGTCGTCGATGCATCCGGTTCCATGGCGGCACGGGATCGTCTCTCCGCGGTGACCGGTGCAGTTCTGTCGTTGTTGCGCGATGCGTACCAGCGCCGAGACAAGGTCGCGGTCATCACCGTTCGAGGCCGGGACGCGGAGCTGGTGCTGCCCCCGACATCGAGCGTCGACGTCGCCGCCACACGGTTGCGAAGGATGAAGACCGGCGGCAGGTCACCGCTCGCTCAGGGCTTCGTCACAGCCCGGGACGTCGTGCTCCGTGAGAAGGTCCGCGACCCTCTGCGCCGTGCACTCGTCGTGGCGATGACGGATGGGCGAGCGACGGGCGGACCGGATCCGGTGGGCCGCGCGCGCACAGCGGCATCCCGCATCGCGGGTGATCACATCGGCTCGGTCGTCGTCGATTGCGAGTCGGGAATGGTCCGGCTCGGATTGGCCGCCGATTTCGCCCGCCACCTGCGCGGCGGGTACGTACGTCTGGCCGATCTGTCGGCCGAGCGCGTCGCCGCTGTCGTACGCGCGGCCGCATAGGAAGGCGAGAAGCATGCCTCGAGGAGTTCCTCTTCCCGGATCGGTACCGCAGGACGGATTGACCACCCGGCAGCGTCGCAATCAGCCGGTCCTGGCCGTGCACACCGGGCCGGGCAAAGGGAAGTCGACCGCTGCGTTCGGGATGGCGTTGCGCGCATGGAACCAGGGTTTCGACGTTGGTGTGTTCCAGTTCGTGAAGAGCGCCAAGTGGAAGGTGGGGGAGGAAGCGACTTTCAAGATGCTCGGCGAACTGCACGAATCGTCGGGTGTCGGTGGCGCGGTCGAATGGCACAAGATGGGCGAGGGCTGGTCCTGGACCCGAAAGAAGGGGTCCGAGGTGGACCATGCCGCGGCCGCCGCCGACGGGTGGGCGGAGATTGCGCGCCGGCTGTCGGAGCAGGAACATCGGTTCTACGTACTGGACGAATTCACGTATCCGTTGAAGTGGGGATGGGTCGACGTCGCCGAGGTCGTCGACGTCCTTCGGAGTCGGCCGGGTAACCAGCATGTCGTGATCACCGGCCGTGATGCACCTGCAGCGCTGATCGAGGCAGCCGATCTGGTCACCGAAATGGCCAAGATCAAGCATCCGATGGATGCGGGCCGCAAGGGCCAACGCGGTATCGAATGGTGACCACCTCCGTTCCCGCCGTCGTCATCGCCGCTCCGGCATCCGGGAGCGGAAAGACCACGGTGGCAACGGGTCTGATGGGTGCGCTGCGCGGCGCCGGGCGTCGTGTCGCACCGTTCAAGGTCGGCCCCGACTACATCGACCCCGGCTACCACGCCCTCGCGACCGGACTACCGGGCCGCAATCTCGACGCGGTCATGGTCGGCGCCGAGCGCATAGGTCCGCTGTATCGACACGGAAGCGCGGGCTGCGACATTTCCGTCGTCGAAGGTGTCATGGGCCTGTTCGACGGAAAGATCGACATGTCCGGTGGCGGCGCCGCCACAGCCGAGGGCTCGACTGCAGCCGTCGCTGCCATGCTCGGCGCGCCGGTCGTGTTGGTCGTCGACGCGCGCGGCCACAGTCAGAGTCTTGCCGCTGTGCTGCACGGGTTCTCGACGTTCGACACGTCCGTTCGCATCGGTGGAGTGATCCTGAATCGAGTGGGAAGTCCTCGCCACGAGGAGGTGCTCCGCCAAGCGTGCGACCGTGTCGGCGTGCCGGTTCTCGGGTCGCTGCCCCGGATGGCGGAACTGGCCGTGCCGTCCCGGCATCTCGGACTGATCACCGCGCTCGAGCACGGAGGCCGGGCACGGGCGGCCGTCGATGCGATGTCCGATCTCGTCGCCGCGCACGTGGACATCGCCGCAATCGTCGCCCTGGCTCGTTCGTCGGTGCAGGATCATTCGTGGGACCCCGCGGCCGAGGTGGGCACCAGAGACGAGGCACGCCCCGTGGTGGCCATGGCAGGGGGACCCGCGTTCACCTTCGGTTACGCCGAACACATCGAACTTCTCCGGGCTTCGGGAGCCGATGTCGTGGTGTTCGATCCTTTGACGGACGGACTACCCGACGGCACGGCCGGCGTCGTCGTCCCTGGCGGTTTCCCGGAGGAGCACGCCGAACAGTTGGCGTCGAACACTGCGTTGCTCGCCGATGTCCGCGCCGCGGCAGGCCGCGGCATTCCGATCCACGCGGAATGCGCCGGGCTCCTGTACCTGGCGCGCAAACTCGACGGGCACACGATGGCCGGAGTGCTCGACGTCGAAGCACGTTTCGGAACGTCGCTCACTCTCGGCTATCGCGACGCGGTGGCGCTGGAGACGTCCGTCCTGTTCGACGCCGGGCAACGCGTCAGCGGCCACGAGTTCCATCGGACCAGGCTCGTGGATCCGGCGCCCTCGGCCGATCTGCATTCCGCGTGGGGGTGGCGGAACCCCAGCGCTGCGGCAGAGCGGGCATTCGTGCAGGAGGGATTCGTGCATGGTGGCGTGCACGCGTCGTACCTGCACACGCACCCGGCGGGAAGTCCGGATTCGGTCCGTCGTTTCGTCGGTGCCTGCGCAACATTCTCCGCCGGGCGTACCCACGGGACCAGAGCAGGCGCGTGACACCGGTGGCCGTGTACGTGGTCGTAGGTATCGGGGCGACGTCGACGGCATCGGTGTCGGATTGCCTCGCCGTCCTGGATGACGTCGTACCGACGTCGTTCACGATCGGGGCGTTGTCCACGCTGGCCTCGAAGGAGATTCAGATGCTGCCCGTCGCCGCGTCCCTCGGTGTGACGCTGCACCTGTGGTCCGCGGAGGAACTTGCGGCGGTGACGGTCACCGAACCGTCCGTTCGGACGCAGGCCGCCACCGGAACGCCGAGTGTCGCCGAAGCGGCGGCGCTGCGCGCGGCCGGAGGACGACTCGTACTCGCGAAGACCAGCGCGCGCGGTGTGACCGTCGCTGCAGCGCTGCTGTGACCGGCCACAGTAGCGCGTCAGGCGGAGTCAGGGCATCGTGTTAACGATGACGTCTTCACCGCTCGTACTCGGTCCTCTCGTCCGCTATGTCGGTGCGCACGATGCGACGTTCTGGTTCGAGTTCGACAGGCCGGGAACCGTCCGAGTCACCACCGATACCGGCGTGCACGGTGAGGCTTCGACGTGGGGCGTTCACGGTCACCACTACGCGCTCGTCGCGCTCACCGATCTGCCTGCCGACACCGCCATCACCTACGACTCGACGTTCGACGGCCGCGTCGTCTGGCCCGAACCGGGTGCAACCGCGGCAATTCATACCATCGACCGGCACGGTCCGGTGACCTTCGCATTCGGATCCTGCAGGCGCGGAGACAATTACAGCGACGAATCCCTCCAGCGAATCGGCGCGGATGCGCTCGCGGGCCTCGGCACCCGCATGGCCGGGCAGGGACCGGAGGAATGGCCGCAGGCGCTGCTCCTGCTCGGCGACCAGGTCTATGCCGACGACCCGTCGCCGGAGATCATCGAGAGGTTGCGCGCTCGACGAGCCGCGGGCGACGGCCCGGCGAGTGCCCGCGACACCGACGCGGCCGACGAGATCTGCGACTTCGAGGAGTACTCGTGGCTCTACCACGAGTCGTGGGGAGTCGAGCCGGTCAGGACACTGCTCGCGAGCGTGCCGTCGTGCATGATTCTCGACGATCACGACCTGCGCGACGACTGGAACTCGTCGGCGTCGTGGCGCGCCGACATCGAGACCAGGCCCTGGTGGAAGGACCGCGTCGTGGGTGCGTTCTCGTCGTACTGGGTGTATCAGCACCTGGGCAATCTCTCGCCCGACGAGCTCGGTCGAGACGAGCTGTACGCACAGGTGAAGGCCGCTGCGACCGACGAGGATCGCGAACGCTTGCTCTCGGAGTTCTCGCTTCGAGTCGACGAGGTACCCGAGACGGGCCGGTGGAGCTTTTACCGAGACTTCGGTGACACTCGGTTGATCATGATCGACTCCCGGTGCTCTCGTGACCTCGACCCCAGCAGTCGCGCGATGGTCGACGACGTCGAGTGGGCGTGGGTCAGGGAACGCGCGCTCGAGAAGTCTCCGAGGCACCTGCTCTTCGGCTCGTCACTGCCGTATCTCATGCTGCCCGCACTGCATCACCTCGAACAGTGGAACGAGGCTGTGGCACAGGGAAGCTGGGGCAAGCTCGCGGCGCGAGTAGGAGAGAAGCTTCGAATCGACCTGGATCTCGAGCACTGGGCTGCGTTCGGAAAGTCGTTTCTGGACATGGCGACCCTCGTGCGCGAGATCTCCCGAAGCGACGACGCACCCGCCAGCATCATGTGGCTTTCCGGCGACGTGCACTGCTCGTACGTCGCGCGTGCCGAGTTCGGCGTGGGAGGCGACGTTCCTGCGACGTACCAGTTGACGATGTCGCCGTTCCGCAACCCGCTGAACCTGCCGATCCGTGCCGTCAACCGGCTCGCGATCAAACGTCCGGCCGCCCGTGTACTGGCCTCGCTCGCACGGGGAGCCAAGGTGCCGCCGCCCGACGTCAGCTGGGAAGCCGAAGCCGGGCCGTGGTTCGACAACGGCGTCATGCTGCTCACGACCGAAGGGGAGACGGCGCGCGTGAGCGTCGAGCATGCGCACGTCGATCCCGTCGGCCGACAGACCTTGACCACCACTCGAAAAATGACGTTGACTCCCTGACATAGATTTGTCGGCGTGGCTCACCTCGAACTGACCGACATCGACTACTTCCTGCCCGACGGCAGGCAGCTTCTCAGCGGCGTCGGATTCCGTGTCGGAGACGGCGCCAAGATGGCGTTGATCGGACCGAACGGCACGGGCAAGACCACGTTGACTCGCATCGTCTCCGGCGACATCGAACCCGAGGACGGCGCTGTCACCCGATCGGGTGCGCTCGGGGTCATGCGTCAGTTCGTCGGGAGTGGAGCCGGCGGAACGACCAGTGGGGTTGGGAGTGGAGCCGGCGGAACGACCAGTGGGGTCGGGAGTGGAGCCGGCGGAACGACCAGTGGGGTCGGGAGTGGAGCCGGCGGAACGACCAGTGGGGTCGGGAGTGGAGCCGGCGGAACGACTGTTCTGGATCTGTTGCTGTCGGTGTCCGCGCCCGCGGTGCGCCGAGCCGCCGAGGCTCTGGACGCGGCCGAGAACGCGATGATGGAGACGGACGACGAGAAGACGCAGATGAAATATGCTGCAGCGCTCTCGGATTGGGGCGACATCGGGGGATATGACCTGGAACCGTTCTGGGACAAGGTGACGATGGCGGCGCTCGGTACGCCGTTCGATGTCGCGAAATGGCGTGATGTGTCGACGTTGAGCGGTGGCGAGCAGAAGCGTGTCGTGCTCGAGGCGTTGTTCGCCGGTTCCGACGAGTTGCTTCTACTCGACGAGCCGGACAACTACCTGGATGTTCCCGGTAAGCGGTGGCTGGAGAAGACGATTCGTGAATCGGACAAGTCTGTTCTCTTCATCAGTCACGACCGCGAGCTCATCGCGAATGCGGCGACCCGCATCGTCACTCTCGAACCAGGAATCAACGGGGCCACCTCCTGGGTCCACGGCGGAGGCTTCGCCACCTACTACGACGCGCGAGAGGACAGAAACGCCCGGCTCGACGAGCTTCGACGTCGCTGGGACGAGGAACGAGTGAAACTGCGGGCGCTCGTTCTCCGTTTGCGGGAGAAAGCGAAGTTCAACGACGGTATCGCCGCCCGCTATCAGGCCGCACAGACGAGGCTCGCGCGATTCGAGGACGCAGGCCCTCCCGAGGCGGTTCCACTGAAGCAGAAGGTGACGGTACGGCTGCACGGTGGGCGCACCGCCAAACGCGCGCTGGTGTGTACCGGCCTGGAGCTGACCGGGTTGATGAAGCCGTTCGACACGGAGATCTGGTTCGGTGATCGGGTGGCCGTGCTCGGTTCCAACGGATCCGGCAAATCGCACTTTCTTCGGCTGCTCGCGGCGGGTGGTACCGACCCCGAGCGGGAGCACCTCCCGGTACAGGAACTCGAGATCGCGCCCGTACCGCACAGCGGCACCGCCGTGCTGGGTGCGCGGGTGCGGCCAGGACTGTTCGCGCAGACTCACAGCAGGCCGGATCTCCACGGCAAGACGTTGCTGGACATACTGCATCTCGGCAACGAGCACCGTGACGGAATGGGACGCGAGGCCGCGAGCCGTGCACTCGATCGTTACGGCCTGTCACTCGCCGCAGAGCAGTTGTACGACAACCTGTCCGGTGGGCAGCAGGCACGGGTTCAGATTCTTCTGCTGGAGCTGTCCGGTGCCACCCTGCTGCTACTCGACGAGCCGACGGACAACCTCGACCTGGTGTCCGCGGACTCGCTGCAAGACGCCATCACGGCATTCGAGGGGACCGTCGTCGCCGTCACCCACGACCGATGGTTCGCGCGCAGCTTCGACCGGTTCCTCGTTTTCGGATCCGACGGGCAGGTCTACGAATCGAGTGAGCCTGTCTGGGACGAAACACGGGTCGAGCGCAAGCGAGGCCTACGGGAGCGAGCCCTGAAGGCAACGCGGTAGCGTTTCGTCCCGTGAATGTCTCCACATCGAGTGAGTCCGACGCGACCGATTCTCCCTATCTGGTCGGCCTGAATCTGTCCGGGCGGCGTGTTGTCGTCGTCGGCGGTGGCACTGTTGCGCAGCGTCGGCTGCCGTTGTTGATCTCGTCGGGTGCGGTGGTTCATGTCATCACTCGTGAGGCGACGCCCGCGGTGGAGGGCTGGGCGACGGCAGGTCAGGTGACGCTGGAACTGCGGGACTACCGCGACGGAGACATTGCGGACGCGTGGTACGCGATCGCGTGCACCGACGAAGCCGAGACCAACGCGGCCATCGTCGCCGAGGCCGAACGGGCCAGAACCTTCTGCGTCCGGGCGGACGTCGCGCGCGACGGAACCGCGGTCACGCCTGCGTCGGCGGATTACGACGGTCTCACGCTCGGTGTGCTGGCCGGGGGCCAGCACCGTAGATCGGCAGCGGTGAGGACCGCGGTGCTCGAAGCTTTGCAGTCCGGTGTCGTCACCGACGCCGCACACGCCCCGCACACCGGCGTCGCACTCGTCGGCGGTGGTCCAGGCGATCCCGACCTCATCACCGTTCGCGGGCGTCGCCTGTTGACCTACGCCGACGTCGTGGTCACCGACAGACTCGCGCCGCCGGAGTTGCTGGCCGAGCTCGGCCCCCACGTCGAGGTCATCGACGCATCGAAGATTCCGTACGGGCGCGCGATGGCCCAGGAGGCAATCAACCAGGCGCTGATCGACGGAGCGAAGGCAGGGAAGTTCGTCGTCCGGCTCAAGGGCGGAGACCCGTACGTCTTCGGCCGTGGTTACGAGGAACTCGAAGCTCTCACCGACGCGGGAATCCCGGTCACCGTCGTGCCGGGAATCACCAGTGCGATCTCCGTGCCGTCCGCTGCGGGCGTGCCGGTGACGCATCGAGGTGTGACTCACGAATTCGTCGTCGTCAGCGGACACGTCGCGCCGGACCACCCCGACTCTCTCGTCGACTGGGACGCACTGGCGCGACTCAAGGGCACGATCGTGCTCCTGATGGCCGTCGAGCGGATCGACAAATTCGCGGCGGTGCTGATGAACGGCGGAAGAGCCGCGTCGACGCCGGTCCTCGTGGTCCAGGAGGGGACGATGCGTACCCAACGCGAGGTACGGGCGGACCTCTCCACGGTGGCCCAGAAGGTCAAGGACGAGGGCATACGTCCACCTGCGATCGTCGTAATCGGAACCGTTGCTGGTTTTTCTGTGAACTCTCGGTAACGTGAACCCCCGTGCCTGATCACACGCAGCCCGCAGCGCCCACGACGCAGATCGTCTACCCGGTCACCACCAGGGCATTCGGTCTGGCGATCATCGTTCTCAGCGGACTGCAGCTCATGGTGGTTCTCGACGGGACGGTCGCCAATCTGGCTTTGGCGCCGCTGCAGGCGGATCTGGGATTGAGCGACGCGGGTCGCAACTGGGTGTTGACGTCGTACGCACTGGCGTTCGGCGGCCTCATGCTTCTGGGCGGGCGCCTCGGCGATGCGTTCGGTCGCAAGAAGATGTTCCTCGGTGGCGTCGTGCTGTTCACCATCGCGTCGCTGTTGTGCGGGCTCGCCGTCAACGAAGCGACGTTGGTCGCCGCGCGTGCACTGCAGGGCGTGGGCGCTGCGGTGGCGTCGCCGACGGCCTTCGCGCTCGTGGCCACGACGTTCGCGCCGGGCCCGGTTCGTAATCAGGCCATCGCGATCTACGCCGCGATGACGGGTGTCGGTTCCATCGCCGGACTGATCATCGGCGGCGCTCTGACGCAAGTGTCCTGGCGCTGGATCTTTCTGATCAACGTGCCGATCGGCATCCTGATCGTCATCCTCGCGGTGGTGTCGCTGAAGGAAACCGCAGGCGTCCGCCTGACCCTCGATGTTCCTGGCGCGATACTCGGCACCCTCGGCTGTACCGGCGTGGTCCTCGCGCTCAGCGAAGGCACCGAACTGGGGTGGCTCAGCCCATTGGTGATCGGTTCCCTCGTCGCGGGTCTGATCCTGCTGGGGCTGTTCCTCGTCGTCGAGCGTCGAGCGGCCAACCCGCTGCTCCCATTTTCTCTGTTCGCCAGCAAGGACCGCGTCGCTACCTTCGTCGCGATCTTCTTCGCCGGCGGCGTCATGTTCTGCCTGGCCGCGTTCGTGGCTCTGTTCGTTCAGGACATCCTCGGCTACAGCCCACTCGCCGCAGGTCTCGCGTTCGTGCCGTTCGCCTTCGGCCTGGGTGCTGCCGCGTTCATCACCTCCCAACTGGTCGTGCGCATTCAGCCGAGATGGTTGGTCATGACAGGCGCACTGATCATGATCGGGTGGCTGCTGTTCTCGGTCGCCACCATGGACGCAGAGTCGTCGTACTTCCCCGGCATCTTCTTCCCGGTCATCGGTATCGGATTCGGCGTCGGCATGGCATCGATACCGCTGCCGCTGTGCGCGATCGCCGGGGTGCAGGCCACCGAAATCGGCCCACTGACCGCCATCGCCCTCGTCGCGCAGACCCTCGGCGGCCCGGTAGCGCTCGCGATCGTCGGCGCACTGGTCACTTCTCGGACGCTCTCGCTCGGCGGCACCACGGGCCCGGCAACGTTGATGAACGACGTCCAGCTCGGCGCCCTGAGCTCGGGCTACATGTTCGCTCTCTTCTGCTGCTCCATCCTCGCCGTCGTGGCAGGCCTCGCGGCGTTCTTCATTCGCTTCACCCCCCAACAGGTCGCCCAGGCCCAGGCCGCGCAGGAGGACGCCCAATCGGCCTAGACACCCAATCGACCTAGACGCCCAGCACGAGCTTCGCGATCGCGAAGTAGACGATCAATCCCGTTGCGTCGCAGAACGTCGAGATGAACGGCGTCGAGAACACCGCGGGATCGACGCCGATCTTCTTGGCCAACAGCGGCATGGCACCGCCGACCGTTGCGGCCAACGTGCAGATCGCGAGGAGAGTGGATCCGATGACCAGGCCGAGGTGCCAGTCGTAGACCAGGCCTGCGATGACGAAACCGAGCGTTCCGCGCATCGCGCCCATGGTTGCGCCCACGCGAATCTCGCGGAACAGTACCGCGCCGATATCGCGTGGGCGTACGTCGCCGACGGCAAGTGCTCGAGTCACCGTGGTGGCGGCTTGGGATCCGGTGTTGCCACCGGTTCCGGTCAGCAGCGGAATGAACAGCGCGAGCGTTACCACCGCAGCCAGCGCATGCTCGAAGATCTCCAGCACTTGCACGGTGAGAATGGCGGACAGTGCGAGGACGAGAAGCCACACCACACGCGATCGGACGATGCTGAGCACCGGAGTGGCCAGGTACGGCCGGCGCAGAGGCTCGGTGCCGCCGGCACGGGCCGCGTCCTCGTCCTCGGCGTCCTCGAGAATGCGTGATGCCTGGTCGATGGTGAGGATGCCGATCAAGCGATTCTCCGAATCGACGACCACGACGGCTGGGCTTCGATGGTCGAGGCACGAACGGGCGGCTTCCTCGGCGGAGACGTCGGCCGTGACGACGGGCCGGCTCGTGGAGAGGTTGTCGACGACTGTCGTGGGGTCGGCGGTGGCGACGTCGGCGAGGGTCGCGACGCCGACGAGCCGTCGGCTGTCGTCGGTGATCGGAAGCAGATAGACGGACTCGGCACCGGCTCCGATCGCCCGAACCTGAGCCAGGGCCTGGTCCGCCGTCGTGGTGGGGTGGACACGGACGTACTCGGGGCTCATCCGCCGTCCGACGGATCCTTTCGCGTAGCCGAGCATCGGCGCGGTGAGCTCACGCTCCGTCCGTGAAAGTCCCTGCATCAACCGGTGCGCCACATTGGAGGGAAGTTCGTCGACGAGTTCGACGCGATCGTCGGGATCCAGTTCGGCGAAGAGCGTGACGACGTCGTCGTCTCGCAGCGCGTTGACGAGTTCGCTGCGGACCGACGCGTCGAACTGCTCGAACACATCGAGTGCGCGATCCTTCGGCAGCAATCGGTACAGCACCGCTCGTTCGGCGGAGTCCGTACGTTCGAGAATTCGCGCTGCGTCGGCAGGCGGCAGGTCCGCGACGAGCTGGGACATGCCGGCGAGATCTTTCGCGCGAAGCAGTTCCGTCGAGCGGGTGATGACGTCGTCGAGAGTGTGGTGCACTCGTCCATTGTGCCGAGTGCACCGAGCGTGAACGTGTGGGCTGCTTCCCTTCGGGGTCCGTCGAAAGGAGGACGCGATGAATGCATCGATGTCGTTACCGTCGAGCCATGGCGACGCTCGAACGGTATCGATCATTGGATGTATTGCGCGGCATCGCGATTGCAGGCACGCTCGGCACCAACGTCTGGATCTTCACCAGCGGATCCGGGCTCGTCGGATATCTCGATGCTGTCGGGAAAGGTGACGGTGGGTGGGGTCTGGTCGAACGAATTCTGCAACAATGCGCCCAGGGCAAGTTCCTCGGTCTTCTGACCGTCATGTTCGGTATGGGGCTTGCGATCCAGCAGCGGTCGGCGTCGACGCGAGGGGAACCGTGGCCAGGTCGATACCCCATCCGGGCGGCACTGCTCTTCGTCGACGGGGTACTGCACTTCCTTCTGTTCACCGAATTCGACGTGCTGATGGGGTATGCCGTCACCGGTTTCGTCGTCGCGTACGTTCTCGTCGGTGGGGAACGTGCTCAGCGGCGGTGGATGATCTGCGCCGCCGGCGTACACGTCGTGATGATCTCGGCGATCGCAGCACTGCTGGCCTCCGCGTCGGAGGGTACGCAGCCGTCACCGCTGCAGCCCAACCCGTACGCGGACGGCTCGTTCTGGGATCTGGTGCTCTTCCGTATCGACAACGCTGTGGTGTTCCGCTCCGAGACGGTGTTGATCCTTCCGATGTCGATTGCACTGTTCTTGTTGGGGGCAAGCCTGTTTCGCGCGGGAGTGTTGTCCGCATCGGGGAGAACTCTTCGACGGAGGATGATGGTTCTCGGGACGGCCGCGCTGCCTATCGACTTCGCGTTAGGACTGGTGGGCGGAGACCCTGGAATCATCGTATCTCGATACCTGACAGCACCGTTGGTATCCCTTGGGATTCTGGCGTTCGTGGCCGCTTTGTACGTTCGAGGTGATCGCGACGGCTTCGTGACCGCGCGGCTCACCGAGATCGGACGAATGGCATTGTCGAGCTACGTTCTCCAGAACGTGGTGGCCTCGGTGCTGTGCTACGGGTGGGGATTCGGGATCGCGGCGAAACTCGATGCGCCCGCGCAGAAGGTCCTCGGTACGGTCGCGGTTTACCTGGTGACGGTGTCGATCCTGAGCCTGTTCGCACACCTGTGGCTGCGGCGCCACCGACGTGGGCCGATCGAATGGTTGTGGAACTACTCGGCGGGAATCGGCGTGGCTACGACAGGTTGGCCTCGTCGGCGGCAGCCTGGCCGGAGTGCCATCCTTCGGCGTCGAGTCTGGGTCCTCGCATGGCCCGGACCCGGGGGAACAACCGATCGAATTCCTCTTCGACGGCCGCAGTCTGTGCGGCGAGCATCGGGAGCAGGCTTCCCGACTGTTCTGTTGCCTCCTCGAGGGCGAGTGCGCCGACGTCGGCGAGACGCTCGCCGATCCTGACGGCATAGGCGAACAGAAACGCCTTGCCGAACGCAGCAGATGCAGCGCCCTTGCGTCGCTTGGCTTTCGGCGAGTGCGACAGTGCCCGCGTCGCCTGGACGAGCAACGAGGTGAACAGCAGTTCGGTCTGCTCGACGTCGACGGGGGAGCCGACGAGAGTAGCGACGGCGAACTCGGGATCCCAGATGGACTTGACTCGATTGACGTCGCCGACGGCGTGCAGCAACTGTGCTTTCGCAGGTGCATGAGGGTTGTCGACGTGGACTCGACGGCTGATCACGTCGACGTTGCCTTCGGTCAACAGCAGCGAGTCGATCGAGTACCGCGTCATCAGTTCCTGCGCCTTGGCGGTCAGGGTCTCGGCTTCTTCTTCGAAGTCAGTGGCGTCCGCTTTCGCGAGCAATCCGCGGATCCTGCCGAGCACCTTGCCGTTCGGTGATTCACCGGTCGTCACGCCGCGGTCCATGCGAGGAGCACGCTTGCGTGGCCACTGTGAGGGCAGCGGCCCGATCTGCGGCCATCTCGGCAATTGTTGCCATTGCCCCAGAAGCGCGAGCACCGCGATCCATTGATCACTGGCAGCGATGTAGTCCGATTTTCCGCTCGCCGACAACTGTGCCGCCAGGAAGCTCGGAGACGCTTCGACTCGGGCCGCAGCTTTGGGATACGCGGCACAGATCTCCGAGAGCTGATCGACCCAGCTCTGCGGCGCCCGGTCGTCGGCGTCGGTCAGATCCGATTGGTGCAGAATTGCCGCTGCCGCAAGCGAAGACACAGCGACCGTTTGTTGGCGTCGCACGATGTGCAGCAGGTCGAACGGTTGCCATCCTGCTTCGTACATCGTCTGGATCATGTTGGTGAGAGCCAGCGACCCGAGTGCCTGCGGGTCGAACTCGTCGAGCGCGATCAACCGGTCGGCGATGTCGTCGACGAGTCGCAGGTCCTTGCTGCGGCCGAACGAAGCGTCGGCGCCCTGCCTCAGGAGCGAAGGAACCGGGTTCATTCGGTGAGCACGATCAACTCGGTCGGCGACGCGACCTCTACGCGAAGCCCGGACTTCGCTGCGACCCGTGCCACTCCGTTGACGTCCTTCGGTTCGGCGGTCGTCAACGTCAGTGCCCGAGCCAGCAGACCTTTGTGGTGCTTGTTGAAGTGGCTGACGACGGACCGGGTGCCATCGGGCTTCTCGGTCAGCACGGTCGCAGTCACCGCCCCTGGCACCGGCCCCAACTGCTGATAGGTCCCGGATCGAAGATCGACCACCAGCTCGTCGGCCTCGGCCAGAAGTGCCTCGGTCAGGTCCGGCTTCCACAGTGAGCGCAGCGTGCCGAATCCGGGGATCTTCGACCCGCCGGACAGGCGGTACGACGGGATGGGATCGGTCGCACGGACCACTCCGAACAGAGCGGAGCCGATCCACAGGCGTGCCGCGGCCCGGGCGCGGCCCGCACGCGTGAACGAACCGGCGTCGAGTGCGTCGTACAGTACGCCGGTGTAGCGGCTGAGAGCAGGAGCGGTCGGCGACGTCCACAGCACCGCGTTGCGCTGGATTTCGTCGGCCTGGGTCGGACCGAGTCCGAGGGCCGCGCTCGAGGCCTCGACGTCCGCAGCCAACTCGACCAGGGCATCCGCGAGCTTCTGCCGCAACGGCGTGAGGTCCGGCAACGACAGCTCGCCGAGGTCGAGAGGTGATCCCGCACCGCCGTCGGACTTCGTTTCGGAGGGTGGGAGCAGGATGAGCACGGGGAGCAACGTTACCGTTTCGCCGGGCACCGACTACTCTCGTACCCCGTGATCACCCGTCTTTCGCAGTTGTTCCTTCGCACCCTCCGCGACGACCCCGCCGACGCCGAGGTGGACAGCCACAAGCTTCTGGTTCGTGCCGGCTACGTCCGTCGTATCGCACCGGGTGTCTACTCGTGGCTGCCACTGGGTCTGAAGGTGCTCCGGAAGATCGAGAACGTCGTCCGTGAAGAGATGAATGCGATCGGCGCACAAGAGATCTCGTTGCCTGCCCTGCTGCCTCGTGAACCGTACGAGTCCACCAATCGATGGACCGAGTACGGCGACGCGCTGTTTCGGCTGAAGGACCGCAAGGGCAATGACATGCTGCTCGGTCCGACTCACGAGGAACTGTTCGCGCTCACGGTCAAGGGTGAGTACAACTCCTACAAGGACCTGCCGGTCACCCTGTACCAGATTCAGAACAAGTACCGCGACGAGGAGCGTCCCCGCGCAGGCGTTCTGCGTGGTCGTGAGTTCATCATGAAGGACTCGTACTCCTTCGACCTCGACGAGGACGGGTTGAAGGCGTCCTACCACGCCCACCGCGAGGCCTATCAGCGCATCTTCGCGCGGCTCGGTATCAAGTACGTCATCGTCGCGGCCACGTCCGGCGCCATGGGCGGCAGTGCCTCCGAGGAGTTCCTCGCCGAGAGCGAGGTCGGTGAGGACACCTACGTTCGCTGCATCGAGTCCGGCTATGCGGCCAACGTCGAAGCCGTCACCACCGCCCGCCCGGACTCGCTGCCCATCGAGGGTCAGCCCGAGGCGGTCGACTACGAGACCGGCGAGACCCCGACCATCGCGACACTGGTCGACTGGGCCAACAGTGCAGATCTCGGCCGGACCGTCACCGCCGCGGACACGCTGAAGAACATTCTGCTCAAAGTGCGGCAGCCCGATGGTGAATGGGAACTGCTCGCCGTCGGCGTCCCGGGAGACCGCGAGGTGGACGAGAAGCGTCTCGAAGCGTCGCTCGAGCCCGCCGAGTACCAGTTGCTCACCGACGCGGACTTCGAGGCCAACCCCTTCCTGGTCAAGGGGTACATCGGGCCTCGTGGCCTGCAGGCCAACGGTGTTCGGTACCTCGTCGACCCCAGGATCGTCGACGGAACGTCGTGGATCACCGGCGCGGACGTCAAGGGCAAGCACGTCGCGAACCTCGTCGCCGGCCGCGACTTCACTCCGGACGGAACCATCGAGGCGGCCGAGGTGCGCGACGGTGACATGTCGCCTGACGGGCGCGGACCGCTCGTCAGTGCGCGCGGAATCGAGATCGGCCACATCTTCCAGCTCGGTTACAAGTACACCGACGCGTTCACGGTGGACGTTCTCGGTGAGAACGGCAAGCCGGTGCGGCTCGTACAGGGTTCCTACGGTGTCGGCATCACGCGTGCCGTAGCCGTGGTGGCCGAGCAGATGCACGACGACAAGGGCTTGCGTTGGCCTGCGGAGATCGCGCCGTACGACGTTCACTTGGTCATCGCGAACAAGGACGAGGCTGCGCGCGACGGTGCCGAGGCGATCGTGTCGGAGTTGAACCTGCAGGGACTCGACGTGCTGTTCGACGACAGGAAGGCGTCGCCTGGCGTCAAGTTCAAGGACTCCGAGCTGCTCGGCATGCCTCTGGTGGTCGTCGTCGGCCGCGGATGGGCAGACGGCAAGGTCGAACTTCGGGATCGGTTCTCCGGTGAGAGCGTCGAGTTGGACAAGGAGACGGCCGTCGCGGACATCGTGAAAGCGGTTCGGGGCTCCTGATTCCTCTCTCCCTGTCGGTTACTCACTGGTAGCTTTGGCGGGAGCGGAGTCTGCGAAGTGAGTTCGCGGGAACCGCACCGACAAGGAGAGGTGACAATGGTGTCGCAGATTTCTCTGTTCGATCCCACGAAGCTCGACGTGACGCGTTTGGACGACGAGACTGCTCGGCAGTTGCGCGCGCTGATCGACTGGTTCGAGAGTCGTGGCAAAGCGAAACTGCTCTCCGACGACCTCGACGCGGTCTGGACGGCGGATTTCCTCGCATTCGTCGCGAAGGAGAAACTGTTCGCCACGTTCTGCACGCCCGCTGCGTACGCGGACGGTGACCCGAACAAGCGGTGGGATGCCTCGCGGAACGCGATGCTCAGCGAGATCCTCGGCTTCTACGGCCTGTCCTACTGGTACGCGTGGCAAGTCACTGTCCTCGGGCTGGGTCCAGTCTGGATGAGCGACAACGACGCAGCCAAGCGCCGGGCTGCGGAGTTGCTGGACGAGGGCGGCGTCGCGGCGTTCGGTCTGTCCGAACGGGCACACGGTGCCGACGTCTATTCCACCGACATGCTTCTGGCTCCCGGCGGGGGAGACGGGGTCGAGTTCATGGCGTCGGGCGAAAAGTACTACATCGGCAACGGCAACGTGGCAGGGACGGTGTCCGTGTTCGGTCGTCGCACCGATGTCGAGGGTCCCGAAGCGTACGTCTTCTTCGTTGCGAACAGTAACCATGACAACTATGTGTTGCGAGACAACGTGGTTCACGGTCAGATGTTCGTCAGCACGTTCGCGCTGGAGAACTACCCGGTCCGGGCCGAGGACATCCTGCACACCGGCGCCGACGCGTTCTCGGCGGCGCTGAACACCGTCAACGTCGGCAAGTTCAACCTGTGCACCGGGTCGATCGGGATCTGCGAGCATGCCTTCCACGAGGCGATCACTCACGCGCACAATCGCATCCTCTACGGCAACCGGGTCACCGATTTTCCGCACGTGCGAGCAAGTTTCGTCGACGCGTACGCGCGGCTGATCGCCATGAAACTGTTCAGCGCTCGTGCCCTCGATTACTTCCGATCCGCTTCGGTGGAGGACCGTCGGTATCTCCTGTTCAATCCGATGACCAAGGCCAAGGTCACGTCGGAGGGCGAAACCGTGGTTCGTACATTGCACGACGTCATCGCAGCGAAGGGGTACGAGAAGAACACGTACTTCAGAGAGGCGGCGCAACTGATCGGCACGTTGCCCAAACTCGAAGGCACGGTCCACGTCAACGTGGCGTTGATGCTCAAGTTCATGCCGGCGTACATGTTCGCGCCCACGGAGTTTCCGGCGGTCGAGGTTCGCGACGACGCGTCGGACGACGCCTTCTTCTTCGCTCAGGGACCGGCGCGCGGCGCGAGCAAGGTCCGGTTCCAGGACTGGGTGCCCGTGTACGAGAAATACTCGGCCGTGCCCAACGTCGGGCGTTTCTACGAGCAGGTGTTGGCGTTCAAGCAGTTTCTGACCGAGTCGGCGCCCAACGAGGAGCAGCAGCGTGATCTCGACTTCCTGCTGAACGTCGGGCACCTGTTCTCGCTCGTGGTCTACGGTCACTTGATTCTCGAGAGCGCGGACGCGGTATCGACCGACGTTCTCGATCAGATCTTCGACTTTCAGGTACGCGACTTCTCTGCGTATGCCGTTGCGTTGTACAGCAAGCCGTCCTCGACGGAGGCGCAGCAGGCATGGGCTGTCGGCGCGCTGCGCAAGCCCGTCGTGAACGCCGCGAGATTCGACGCAGTGTGGGGCGAAGTCCTGGCGTACGACAATGCGTACGAGATGCAGCCCTAGCCCGAGGTCTTGACGAACTGGGCCAGCTTCGGCCCGAATGCACAATCGGCGAGTTCGGCGAGGGGAGACTCGTCGGAGGAGTGTTCGACCGCCTGGATTGCCAGCAGGCAGTTGAGCAACATGCCGTGCGCGATGAAGTCGCGTGCCTCGTCGGGCGTGCACCCGGTGCGTTCGCGTATCTGGGTGTAGATCGCGGACATGCCGTCACGCGCTTGGGTGCCGATCTCCGGTGTGGTGCTCGCGGTGAAACCGTGCATCATGACCAGGAGAAGGTCTCGGTCGGTGACGAGATCCGCGTACGCCCGACCCAGTGCGGGCCAGACGTCGGGCTCCGACGGTGACTCGTCGAGAACGCGATCGAACGCGCGCATGATCCCGTCGATCGCGCGCTGGAACACGAGGCGGAACAGTTCGCTCTTGGTGCCGAACATCCGGACGACGTAGGGCTGAGACACGCCCGCTTCCTTGGCGACGGCGTCTGTGCTGGTTCCGGCGTAGCCGCCCCTGGCGAACGCTCGGGTGGCGGCGTCGAGCACCAATTCACGGCGGTCGGCTGCGTCCATGCGGGTGGTCTTCGTCGGCGCTGGCATGTTGACAGGTTATCAGTTGATAACTAGCGTCCCCAGTCAAGTAATCATTCGATGCTTACAACCTTCGGAGGCTTGCCATGTCCACGACGACCGCTCCGCCGCACATCGACACCCAACGGCGAATTCCGATCTGGGTCGGAATTCTCGCCGCGTCGCTACCGATGTTCATGGCGACCCTCGACAACCTGGTGATGACCAGTGCGCTCCCGGTGATCCAGGCAGACCTGTCGGCCTCGGTCGGAGAACTGCAGTGGTTCATGAATGCGTACACGCTGAGCTTCGCGACGCTGATGCTCGCGGCCGCGACGCTCGGCGACCGGTGGGGCCGCCGCAATGTCTTCCTCGGGGGCATCGCCGTGTTCACGGTCGCCTCGATCGGCTCCGCGCTCGCGACGACACCGGTGATGCTCATCGCTGCCCGAGCGATTCAGGGCGCGGGAGCCGCTGCCATCATGCCACTGTCCCTGACGCTGCTCGCCGGAGTCGTGCCCGCCGCGAAACGTGCACTTGCCATCGGGATCTGGGGCGGAGTGTCCGGGCTCGGTGTCGCGCTCGGTCCGGTCGTCGGCGGCGCAGTCGTCGACGGTGTCTCGTGGGAAGCCATCTTCTGGATCAATGTCCCCGTGGCACTCGTCGCGGTGCCCCTCGCACTCGTGGCGCTGAAGGAGTCCTACGGACATCGTCAGCCGCTGGACCTCGTCGGAATCCTGCTCGCAGGCGCGGGCGTCTTCCTGCTGGTGTGGGCGGTGGTGCACGGAAACGAGGACGGATGGGCCTCGGCGACGGTGCTTCTCTCGTTCATCGGATCGGCGGTGTCCATGGTGGCGTTCGTGATGCGACAGAGGTCGACGAAATTCCCGGTCGTTCCACTTCGGTTGTTCCGCTCTCGTAGTTTCTCCGTCGCCAACATCATCGGTGTGTCGTTCACTCTCGGGATGTTCGGCGCGGTCTTCCTTCTGTCTCAGTATCTGCAGATCGTCATGGGATACACCCCGTTCCAAGCTGGTCTTCGGACGTTGCCGTGGACGGCTGCCCCGATGATCGTGGCACCCCTGGCAGGAGTGCTGGCACCTCGGCTGGGTCTACGGACGCTGCTCGTCGCAGGTCTGACGCTGCAGTCCGGAGCCTTGGTGTGGATGGCCGCGATAGTGGAACCGGGAACCTCGTACATCAGCATGATTCCCGCCCTGGCCATGGCCGGAATCGGCATGGGCCTGACATTCGCGCCGTCGGCGACGGCGGTGCTCACCGACATGTCTGCTGTCGATCACGCCACGGCCAGCAGCACCAACTCGACCATTCGCGAGATCGGTATCGCGCTCGGAATCGCTGTTCTCACAGCGGTCTTCCTGGGCAGCGGGGGAGCGTTGACTCCCACCGGGTACACCGACGCGTTGGCTCCCGCATTGTTGGTCGGCGCCGCAGCTGTCGCGGTCGGAATTCTGGCCGCGCTGTTCATGCCCTCGGGCATTGCCGCGACGACGCCTACGGCTGACCCGGAAACGCCACCGTCGCCGGAACCACTCCCAGGATCGTCCGCCAGTTCGCAAGTCTCAGCGCAGCTTCGGTCAGCGCGGTGATTCCGATCTCGCGAGTGGGGCCGGACCGGCTGCGCTCGATCACCGAGCGCCACGCGACCGACGTGTCCGCTTCGGCCTGAGCGGCAAGCTGGACGGCGGTGACGGGATCGGTCACCGGAAACGGTGTGGTGTACGCGGTCGCGGGCTGCGGCGGGGTGACGCTCGCCGCAGTCAGTGCATCGATGGTGGCGTCACGTCGTGCCCGGTGAGCAGCCGCGTAGGTTGCCACAAGGTCCGCGCGCGCAGGATTGGAGAAAGCGCCGACGATGCCGTAGGCGAACACCGCGGCGTACTCGGCCTGCAGCGCATCGACGAGCGCCTGCTGCTCTTCACCTAGCTCGTTCACGACAACACCACCTCCACGGAGGTCGTGCACGCGGCGCTGATCGAACCCAGCAAGCCGGCGCGGAAGCCGGATTCGTTGCGCGCCGAATCAGCGGCGCTGCGTGCAGAATCGGTCAGCGCAGCCACCAACTCGTCCCACGTCGGAGGCGGGCCGGAGGAATCGGTCGTGACCGAAGCAGCAGGCGTCGTCGTCGACCCGCCTGCGACGCGGTCTATCTCCGTCGCCAACGCGTCGGCATGTGCGGTGCGCTCGAGTTCCACGACCGACAGTGCAGCAGCACGATCCGGGATCGAGGCAGCGAGCGCCGCGGCCGACCGCGCGTCCTGGCGAGCCTGCCGCAAGTGCGTGGTGAGTGTGTCCACCGTCTCGGCGGTGTCCTGGCCCGGCGTGCAGGCTGTGACCGAGGTGAGCCCGGCCGCCGCGAGGGCCGCCCCCGCTACCAGTCGAAACGACGCGCGACGTGTGAGTGGGCGAGATAGCGCGGGCGTCAGCACGCGTCCATGCTGCCAGGTCTCACTTTGCCGGTGCGCACCCGCACCTGGTCACGGGCCGCCGCGATGGGCGCTAGGCTGTACGTTCACCGTCTGAGGAACCGATCCGCCCACAACTTCACGAGGAGTGCACACCACGATGCCTGTTCCGTCCAAGGAGAGGGTCGTCGAGCTCCTGTCCGACCTGATCGACGCACACGGCTTCGACCTCGAGGACGTCACCGTCGTTGCAGCCGGCAAGCACAGTGCCGTTCGGATCATGGTCGACCGTGAACAGGGAATCGATCTGGACACCCTGCCGTCGCTCAGCCGAGAGATCTCCGACGTGTTCGACGGGGTGTCGGACTTCGGCGAGGCGCCGTACACGCTCGAAGTCACCACTCCCGGAATCGACCGACCGCTGACGCTCGAACGGCATTGGCGTCGGGCACGGGGTCGAGCGGTGCGGATCGAATTGGCGGACGAGAAGTTCGACGCCAGGATCGGCGCACTCGACACGGGCGTCGTGACGGTTGTGACGAAGACGAAGGGTGTTCTCTCGACACGCCGGGTGGCGTTGACGGACGTCGTCAAAGCAGTTGTGCAGGTGGAATTCTCGCGGCCGAAGTCCGAGGAGATGGAACTGGCGGGCGGCGTCGTGGACGGGCGGCCTGCGCCGGCCGACGCCGAGAACACCGTGAACGTGGAAGAACCGGAAGAAGGGTCCGACAAGTGAATATCGACATTGCGGCGCTGCGCGCCATCGAGGCGGACAAGGGAATTTCGATCGAGACGGTCATCTCGACTATCCAGACCGCTCTGTTGACCGCATACCGCCACACGGAAGGTCACCAGCAGCACGCATGGATCGACGTCGACCGCAAGAGTGGCTCGGTCAAGGTCATGGCCAAGGAGATCGACGAGGACGGGAACACGATCTCGGAGTGGGACGACACTCCTGAAGGCTTCGGCCGTATCGCAGCGACCACTGCTCGCCAGGTCATTCTGCAGCGTCTGCGTGACGCCGAGCACGAGCGTTCGTTCGGAGAATACTCGACCCACGAAGGCGAGATCGTCGGCGGCGTCATCCAGCGAGACACCCGCGCGAACGCGAAAGGCACCGTGATCGTACGGATCGGAAGCGACGCCAACGGCGCCGATGGCTTGTTGCCTCCTGCCGAGCAGGTTCCGGGCGAGTCGTACGAGCACGGTGAACGCATCAAGTGCTACGTCGTGGGCGTCGCCCGCGGAAACCGTGGACCTCAGATCACGTTGTCGAGAACCCACCCGAACCTCGTACGCAAGCTGTTCGCCCTCGAGGTGCCCGAGATCGCGGACGGTTCCGTCGAGATCATCGCCGTCGCCCGAGAGTCCGGTCACCGGTCGAAGATCGCGGTGACCTCCACGGTGTCCGGCCTCAACGCCAAGGGCGCGTGCATCGGTCCGATGGGCCAGCGTGTGCGCAACGTCATGAGCGAACTTGCGGGGGAGAAGATCGACATCATCGACTTCGACGAGGACCCCGCTCGCTTCGTCGGGAATGCTCTGTCGCCGTCGAAGGTTGTGTCGGTGACGGTGGTCGACGCCGCCGCTCGTGCCGCACGTGTCATCGTCCCCGATTACCAGTTGTCTCTGGCGATCGGCAAGGAAGGGCAGAACGCTCGATTGGCTGCCCGTCTGACCGGATGGAGAATCGATATCCGCAGCGACGCGGCCGTGGCACCCGAGGCGACCAGCGGGTAAAGACAGAATGCGGGGTTCGGGGCAATACAGCGGTAGAGTAGTCGGTGGTTCGGAATTGAACTCCACGCCCTTCCGTCATGGGAGCACCGGTTCGACGCCTACACGTCTGCCGGTGCGCACCTGTGTCGGATGCAAGGAGCGGGTTCCGGCAGTCGATCTGCTGCGAGTCGTGGTCGGTCGGACGGGTGATTCGGATTCCTCGGAATTCGTGATCGTCCCGGACGTCCACCGCAGGCTTCCAGGTCGGGGCGCTTGGCTGCATCCCGTCTCGGAATGTCTGGTCAATGCGGAACGACGCCGAGCATTCGGCAGAGCACTACGAGTACAAGGAGTGGTCGACGTGACCGCGGTGGAAGCCTTCATCGGAAACGGTGCAGAGGCCCACACCGAGGAACCGGTGGCTCCGAATACAGAGCAGTGAATGCAGAGCAGTGAATGCAGAGCTACACCCGTCGAGAAGAACAGGCAACAGCACTGATGAGCACACCGTGAAGCACCAACGATGAACGTCCATCGGAGATAACCCGAGGTCGTGCGGGCACCATGCCTCGCTCGGCCTCTCAGTGAGGAGAGCAGTGGCAGGCAAGGCCCGCGTACACGAGTTGGCCAAAGAACTCGGTGTCACCAGCAAGGAACTACTCGCACGGCTCAAAGAGCAGGGCGAGTTCGTGAAGTCAGCATCATCCACCGTCGAGGCGCCGGTTGCGCGTCGACTTCGTGAGTCCTTCCCGTCCGGAGCATCGGACTCGGCTCCAGCCGCAGGCGCATCGAACGGGTCGCCCAAGCCGGCACCGTCCGCCAAGCCTGGTGGAGGACCCCGTCCGGGCCCGAAGCCCGCGGCACGTCCGGCGGCTCCGGCCCCGTCCGCTCCGGCGGCATCGGCTCCCGCTCCCACAGAGGAGAGCACCCCCCAGCAGTCGGCACCCCAGCCGTCCGCTCCGGCACGCCCGGCTGCTCCGGCGCCGTCGCGTCCCACTCCGGCTCCTGCTCGCCCCGCGGCGCAGGCTCCGGCGACCGAGAACGCAGCACCGGCGGCTCCCGCCGCGTCTGCTGCGCCGGCGGCTCCCGCAGGACCCAAACCGGGCGCACCCGGCCCGAAGCCTGGCCCCAAGGCGCCCCGTGTCGGCAACAACCCGTATTCGTCGGCTCCGGCCGAGCGTCCGGCTCCGCGCCCCGCACCGGGCGGACCTCGCCCCGGCGGCGGTCGTCCGGCACCCGGTCAGGGTGGACCTCGCCCGGCTGCGCCCCAGGCGGGCAGCCGTCCGGCACCCGGCCAGGGCGGCCCTCGTCCGGCTCCGGGCCAGGGTGGTCCACGTCCGAGCCCCGGCTCCATGCCTCCGCGCCCGAACCCGGGTGCGATGCCGACTCGTTCGGCACGTCCGGGACCTGCAGCAGGTCGACCGGGACGCCCAGGCGGCGCTCCAGGTGGTCGACCGGGCGGCGGCGGTGGCTACCGCGGCGGCGGCGCACCCGGCGCGCCCGGTGGTGCTCCTGCAGGTGGAGCTCCCGCAGGCGGATTCCGCGGTCGCCCAGGTGGCGGCGGTCGTCCAGGCCAGCGCGGTGCAGCAGCCGGTGCCTTCGGGCGTCCGGGTGGTGCTCCTCGGCGTGGACGTAAGTCGAAGCGTCAGAAGAGGCAGGAATACGACTCCATGCAGGCGCCCGCCGTCGGCGGCGTCAGGCTGCCACGCGGCAACGGCGAAACGATTCGCCTTGCCCGCGGTGCGTCGCTGTCCGATTTCGCGGAGAAGATCGACGCGAACCCGGCGGCACTCGTGCAGGCTCTGTTCAACCTCGGCGAGATGGTGACGGCCACTCAGTCGGTCAACGACGAGACGCTGGAACTGCTCGGCGGCGAGATGAACTACGTGGTTCAGGTCGTCAGCCCGGAGGACGAGGACCGCGAGCTGCTCGACAGCTTCGACTTGACCTACGGTGAGGACGAGGGTGGCGAGGAAGACCTCGAACAGCGTCCTCCTGTGGTCACCGTCATGGGCCACGTCGACCACGGTAAGACCCGGTTGCTCGACTCGATCCGTAACACGGCCGTTCGTGAGGGCGAAGCCGGCGGAATCACGCAGCACATCGGTGCCTACCAGGTGTTGACCGAGCTCGAGGGCAACGAGCGTCTCGTGACGTTCATCGACACCCCGGGTCACGAGGCCTTCACGGCCATGCGTGCTCGTGGTGCCAAGGCCACCGACCTCGCGATCCTGGTCGTCGCGGCCGACGACGGCGTCATGCCGCAGACGGTCGAGGCCATCAACCACGCGCAGGCTGCGGATGTACCGATCGTGGTCGCGGTCAACAAGATCGACAAGGAAGGCGCGAACCCGGACAAGATCCGGCAGCAGCTGACCGAGTACGGACTGGTTGCCGAGGAGTACGGCGGCGACACCATGTTCGTCGACATCTCCGCCAAGCAGGGCACCAACATCGATGCCCTCCTCGAAGCGGTGCTGTTGACGGCGGATGCCGCCCTCGACCTGCGGGCCAACCCGGACATGGACGCTCAGGGTGTCGCCATCGAGGCACACCTCGACCGTGGCCGTGGACCGGTGGCGACCGTGCTCATCCAGCGCGGAACGCTCCGCGTCGGTGACTCGATCGTGGCGGGTGACGCCTACGGACGTGTTCGTCGCATGGTCGACGAGCACGGTGCCGATGTCACCGAGGCACTGCCGTCGCGGCCGGTTCAGGTCGTCGGCTTCACCTCGGTGCCCGGCGCAGGCGACAACCTCCTCGTCGTCGACGAGGACCGCATCGCCCGTCAGATCGCCGATCGACGCAACGCACGCAAGCGCAACGCGCTCGCTGCGAAGAGTCGCAAGCGCATCAGCCTCGATGATCTCGATGCAGCTCTGAAGGAGACTTCGCAGCTCAACCTGATCCTCAAGGGTGACAACTCCGGAACGGTGGAGGCCCTCGAAGAGGCTCTCCTCGGTATCGAGATCGACGACGAGGTAGAACTGCGGGTCATCGACCGCGGTGTCGGTGGCGTCACGGAGACCAACGTCAACCTGGCGTCGGCATCCAACGCGATCATCATCGGCTTCAACGTGCGCGCGGAGGGCAAGGCCACCGAGCTGGCCAACCGCGAGGGCGTCGACATCCGGTACTACTCCGTCATCTACCAGGCGATCGACGAGATCGAGAAGGCCCTCAAGGGCATGCTCAAGCCGATCTACGAAGAGGTAGCACTGGGCCAGGCCGAAATCCGTGCGCTGTTCCGTTCCTCCAAGGTCGGAAACATCGCAGGTTGCCTCGTCACCTCCGGTACGATCCGTCGCAACGCCAAGGCTCGGTTGCTTCGTGACAACGCGGTGGTCGCCGAGACCGTCACCATCTCCTCGCTTCGCCGCGAGAAGGACGACGCGGTCGAGGTGCGCGAGGGATACGAATGTGGTCTCACGGTGACGTACTCGGACATCAAGGTGGGAGATGTCATCGAGGCGTACGAGCTTCGTGAGAAGCCTCGCGACTAGTGACGTGCTCACTGGTGGCAGTGGTGTGTAGGGGAGTGACACTGCATTGAGATCTGCTCCGGCGGCGGTACGGCACACGTACCGCCGCCGGAGCGTCTCACGCGAACCGATCGAAGGAAGGCCTCGTGTACCTGGGTGCTCTGGAGCTGGACGTACTGCTGGGGGACATACGTTCGCTTGCCGACAAGCGGTCGACCGTGGAACCGGTTCTTTCGGAGCTGCAGCGGTTCGGTGTTTCCGCGGCGGAGACGGGTGAGCGCGACCGATTTCGGCGCTCGCTGTTCGGCATAGCCGCGGTCGGATCGGATGTCGACGGTCTGCACGACAAGCTGGACGAATGCGAGCGACACGTCGCCGAGCGTCATGATCTGGAATTGTTGGCGGTAAGAAGAAGAATTTTCGGTCCCGAGGACTGACTCGGACACCGTGTGTGAGGAGCGTGGAGTTCATGGTGGATCAGGCGAGAGCTCGGCGGCTCTCCAAGCGAATTGCCGCCATCGTTGCGACGGCCATCGACCACGAGGTCAAGGACCCGCGGTTGGCGTTCGTGACCATCACCGATTGCAAGGTCACGGCTGACCTGCACGACGCGACGATCTACTACACCGTGATGGGTGAGGACCTGGACACGGCACCTGATCTCGAGGGTGCAGCCGCCGGTCTGGAGAAGGCGAAGGGGGTTCTCCGGTCGAAGGTCGGCGCAGGTACTGGAGTGCGGTTCACCCCCACCTTGACGTTCGTGACGGACACCGTTCCGGACACGGCGCGGCACATGGAAGAGCTGCTCGCTCGCGCTCGCGAAGCGGACAGCGAGGTTGCCAGGGTTGCGGCGTCCGCCAAGCCGGCGGGTGACCCGGACCCGTACAAGGCTCCACGTGAAGCAGCGTCGGACCCGAACTCCGATCTGGACTGATCGACGTGACGACGACACCCGACATCGAGTCGGTGCAGACCGAGCTCGCCTCGGCTGTGTCCATGTTGGACACCGCGCAGAGCGTGACCGTGCTCTGCCATGTGCATCCGGACGCCGACACGATCGGGAGCGGCCTGGCCCTCGGTCTCGTCCTGCATCGCCGAGGTGTCCCGGTCCAGGTGTCGTTCGCAGCCCCCGACTCACTTCCCGAGTCGATGAACGAGCTACCCGGGTGCGAGCTGCTCGTCCCGTCGGATGAAGTCCGGTCCAAGGTGGATTTGGTGGTGACGGTCGATGCGGGCAGCCGCGAGCGTCTCGGCAGCTTGGCGAGTCGGATCGACTCGGCGCGCGCGTCGCTGGTGATCGACCATCACCGTTCCAACACTCGATTCGGATCACTGAACGTGGTCGACGTGGACGCCGAGTCCACGACAGCCGTCATCACCCGCCTTCTCGATCTCTGGAACGTCGACATCGATTCCGAGTTGGCGCACTGCCTGTTCGCGGGCCTGGTGACCGACACAGGCTCGTTTCGGTGGGTACGTCCCGGCTCGCATCTGTTGGCCGAGCGCCTGCTCGCGACCGGTATCGACGGTGGTGCCATCGCACGCAAACTTCTCGACAGTCACCCCTTCGGTTGGCTGCCCATGCTCGGTTCCGTCCTCGGTTCGGCGACGCTGGTGCCCGACGCGGTCGGCGGTAGGGGCCTGGTGTATGCGGCGATCCTCCGTGAGAACTCCGAAGGGCTCCGGTCCGAGGAGATCGAAAGTGTCATCGACATTGTCCGAACCACCACGGAGGCGGAGGTAGCGGCGGTGCTGAAGCAACAGGCGGGTGACGAATGGACGGTGTCGCTCCGGTCCAAGGCATCTGTCGACGTGTCCGCGGTGGCGGCAACCCTGGGTGGCGGTGGCCATCGCAACGCTGCCGGCTTCACTGCATTCGGCTCGAAATCGGACGTGATCGAGACTTTGACAGATGCCCTCGGGTGACGTCGACGCCGCCCAGGACGCGTCACCTCGTCGGATACTCGGGCTTGCGCTTCCGGCGCTCGGTGTACTCGCTGCGGAACCGTTGTACCTGCTCTTCGATGCGGCTGTCGTAGGCAGGCTCGGAGCAGCGGCACTTGCGGGTCTGGCGGTCGGCGGCCTGGTTCTGGCTCAGGTCAGTACGCAATTGACGTTCCTGTCCTACGGCACGACTGCCCGCGCTGCCCGCATGCACGGAGCGGGGCGCGAACGTGACGCTGTGGGCGAGGGCGCGCAGGCGACCTGGCTCGCACTGATACTCGGAACAGTCATCGTGGGCGTCATGCAGGTGCTGTGCGTACCGATCCTCACCGTCATCGGCGGCGGCGGCGACATCACGGCCCAGGCAGTGCAGTGGTTCCGCGTCGCGGTGCTCGGGGTGCCGTTCATTCTCGTGTCGCTTGCCGGGAACGGGTGGATGCGTGGTGTCCAGAACACGGTGAGACCTCTCCGATTCGTCCTGGTCGGGCTCGGCCTGTCCGCTGTGTTGTGCCCACTGTTGGTGCACGGACTGGCGGGGTTCCCAGATCTCGGCCTCGTCGGGTCCGCAGTGGCAAACGTCGTCGGCCAGGCTGTGTCGGGCGCGTTCTTCGTGGCCGCGGTGATGCGTTCCGGCGTGCCGCTCCGACCGTCGTGGTCGATCATGCGCGCACAGTTGGTACTGGGTCGCGACCTCGTCCTCCGCAGCCTGGCATTTCAAGCGTGCTTCCTGTCGGCGGCGGCCGTGGCGTCGAGATTCGGTGCCGCGTCGGTCGCCGCCAATCAGGTTGTTCTGCACATGTGGAACCTGGTGTCCCTCACGCTCGACTCTCTCGCCATCGCCGCACAGACCTTGGTGGGCGCGGCGCTCGGTAGAGGGGACGTGCGCGGTGCTACCCGCCTCGGATGGCGACTGACGGTGTGGTCCACGATTTTCGCGGCAGTCCTCGCGGCCGTGTTCGCGGTAGGCCGTCCGGTGATACCGGCTCTGTTCACCACCGACGGCAGCGTCGTGGCCGAGATGCACTCGATCTGGTGGATCTTCGTCGTCATCGTTCCGATCGCCGGTGTGGTGTTCGCCCTCGACGGGGTGCTTCTCGGCGCAGGCGACGCAGCATTTCTCCGCACGGCCACGTTGGCGTGCGCTCTGATCGGATTCCTACCCGCGATCTGGATGGCCCTGGCTTTCGACTGGGGACTGCGCGGAATCTGGTTCGGGCTCGGCGTGTTCGTCACCCTGCGGATGATCGCGGTCGTGGTGAGGACCCTGTCCGGCAAGTGGGCACTGGTCGGCGCCGACATTCAGCGCGAGGCCGGATGAATCGTCACTTCCTGGCTCTTGACGACGAAGAACACGTCTATCCCTGGTTCGAGGTGCAGCTCCGCGACGGCGGCAGGCGTCACGTCCGCGGCGATTCCGGGGCTGCCGTCCGGATGCTTGGCCGCACGTAGTCGAACGGTGGCGCCGTGGACGTCCATCTCGGCGATCGTCACCGGAAGGACGTTGCGCGGACTTGCATGCGGGGCCTCGATGTGGACGGCGACCGAGGACGGCGCGAACACGGCGACGGCACCGCCGGCCACGGACTCCCCGTGACCGTGGACCGTCGAACCCCAGGCGGTCGTCAGCGAGCCTGTGCTGTCCGCGGTCCCGGCGACGAGGTTCACCCCGGCTATCTTGGCGGCGAATGCGCTGCGAGGCGCGGTGAGTACCTCGGTCGTCGGGCCCCGCTCGACGATGTTTCCCTTCTCGACGACGACGACGGTGTCCGCGAGTGCCAGTGCGTCGAGGAGGTCGTGTGTCACCACGACGGCGGTGCGTCGCTGCTCGCGCAGGACGGTGCGAAGCAGGCGGCGCACCGCAGGTGCGGTGTCGATGTCGAGGGCGGCCATCGGCTCGTCGAGAAGAAGAACCCGAGGGTCGGCCGCGAGCGCTCGCGCGATGGCGACTCGCTGAGCTTGACCGCCCGAGAGCCCTCTCGGTGGGCGGTCGGCGAGCTCGAGAGCGTCGACCGCGCCGAGCCAAGTACGGGCCGTCGTACGCGCCCGACGTCGTGCGACTCCTCGGCTGCGCGGCGCGAACGCGACGTTGGCCTCGACCGACAGATGCGGGAACAGCAGTGCCCTCTGCGTGAGGCTTGCCACGCCTCGTGCATGGGCGGGGACGAATGTCCCTGTGCTGGTGTCGGTCACGACGTCCGACCCGAGCACGATACGTCCCGTATCAGGTCTGAGCAGGCCTGCTATCAGCGAGAGCAAGGTGGACTTGCCTGACCCGTTCGGTCCGAGGACTGCGACCGTCTCGCCGTCGTCGGCGTCGAACTGCATGTCCACGCCGCGGGCGGCGACTTCGGCGCTCAGGTGTATCGAACTCACGGCACAGGCCCCCTCACAACGCACCGGCGACACGGCGGCCACGTGCTGCGACGACGATGACGGCTGCGACCACGATCAGCAGCAGTGACAGTGCGACGGCAGCGTCGGCATCGGTTTCACGCTGGAGGTAGATCTCCAGTGGCAGCGTCCTCGTTTTACCTTCCAGCGATCCCGCGAACGTCAGCGTGGCACCGAATTCACCGAGGGCACGGGCGAATGCGAGAACCGCCCCGGACACGAGGCCGGGCAACACCAACGGAACGGTGACCCGGCGCAGCACTGTGGTGGGCTTCGCGCCGAGAGTGGCGGCCACCGTTTCGTAGTCGCGGCCCGAAGTCCGCAGTGCCCCTTCGAGGCTCACCACGAGGAAGGGGAGCGACACGAACGTCTGTGCCAGGACCACTGCCGTCGTCGAGAAGGCGATCGAGATTCCCCATGCTTCGAGATGTTCGCCGATCAACCCGAGTCGACCGAATGTGTAGAGCAGGGCGATTCCGCCGACGACGGGTGGCAGCACCAGGGGGAGCAGGACCAGCGCACGAAGAGCGGACAGACCGGGAAACTCCGTGCGGGCGAGAACGAGAGCCATCGGGACTCCGAACACGACACACAGCATCGTGCTGATCGCGGCGGTCTTCAGGCTGAGCATCAGGGCCGTCCGGGACGACTCCGACGTGACGAGCGGAACGAAGTCGGCCCAGTCGATCCTAAGAAGGATCGCGACGAGTGGAAGGACGACGAACACTGCGCCGACTGCCGCGGGGACGAAGATCCAGCACGGTAGGTCGAGTCGGACGTCGTTCCCGCCGCGGGTGAAGATCACGGTGCGGCGAATCCTGCCTCTGCCAGTACCTTTCGGCCTTCTTCGCCGGTGACGAGTGCTTCGAAGGCGGCTGCAGTAGCTGCGTTGTCGCTGTTCTTCAGCACCACGATCGGGTAGGTGTTGACGGCATCCGACGCCTCCGGGAACTCGACTGCGGTGATCTGGTCACCGGCGCCCGCGGCGTCCGTGACGTAGACCAGGCCCGCGTCTGCCTGACCCGAGATGACTTTACCGAGCACGTCGGTGACGGCGGACTCCTCACTGACCGCCGGGATCGTGGTTCCGGTGGCGTCCTCGACCTTCTGGGTGGCACTTCCGCACGGAACCTGGGGTGCGCAGACGACGGTCAGAATGTCCGGGTTCGCGAGGTCGGCGAACGACGTCACGTTCTCCGGGTTGCCCGGAGCGGTGACGATGGTGAGCGTGTTCGTGGCGAAGTTCACCGGGTCGCCGTCGACGAGATCCCCTTCCACCGCCTTCGTCATGTTGTTGGTGTCGGCCGAGGCGAAGACGTCGGCGGGTGCGCCCTGAGCGATTTGGTTCACCAGGTCGGAGGATCCGGCGAAATTGAATTCGACGGTCGCTCCGGGGTTCTCGGCCTCGAACGTCTCACCGAGCTCGATGAACGTCGCCTTCAGTGAGGCGGCAGCGAACACGGTGATGTCACCGGTGACGTCCGATCCCGACGACGATTCGGACGCGCTGGCGGACTCGGTCGGCTCTGCGGAATCGTCGGCATTCGAGCATGCGGACAGAAGTGTGGCGCACGATCCGAGTGCGACGAGGGTGGTGACGAGTGATCGTTTCAATGGATTTCCTCCACGAGAAATGGCCCGTTCAGGGCGCTTCGACGATGACAGTGGTTGCCTTCACGACGGCGACGGAGATCTTCCCCGGTTCGAGCCCCAGTGTGCGTACCGATTCCGTGCTCATCAGCGAGACGACGGTGAACGGTCCGCACTGCATTTCCACTTCGCTCATCACGGTGTCGGAGGTGACCTTGGTGACGAGTCCGACCAACCGGTTCCGCGCCGAACTCTCGGTGCCCGTCGGGTCCGGCGGCGGCGACGCGTGGCTTCTGGCGAACGTAGCGAGCACGGCGCCGTCGACGACCTTTCGGCCCGCCTCGTCCTTGCCTGCGGGTAGGGCTCCGCTGTCGATCCATCGGCGCACCGTGTCGTCGCTCACGCCGAGCAGTGCGGCGGCGTCGCGGACACGAATCCGTGATTGCGGCATAAGGGAGACTCTAGACCAGCAGATGCGGATGTAATGCGTCGATCATCGGTTACGTCGGGAGATTACCCTCTGCGCGGCGAAATGTGCCGCGAGCAACGCGACGACGCAGACGGCCGCGGTGATCGCGAACCCCGTCACGAAGTTGTCGGAGGCGATCCCGGCGAGGAACGCGGCCATGACCGACAGAATCAGACCCGCCCGGAGCGCGCTCTTGTTTCCCATGTGTCCAATTCTCGCATCCGGTCCTCGTATCCGGACGAAGCCGTGGGCCGACCGCGCATCGCCGGTAGTGGCAGGGGACAATCAGGAATGGCAGGGGTCGACCAGGCGTTGGTACTGGATCGAGGACGCACCCACACCCGTGATCGGAAGGACTTCTGGCCTGTGACAGCCAAGCTCTGGGCAGTCAGCGACATCCACGTCGGCCACCGAGGTAATCGGCCGGTCACCGAGGACATTCATCCCGAGTCTCCCGAGGATTGGCTCATCGTCGCCGGTGACGTCTCCGAGAAGACGGACGACATCAAATGGGCACTGGAACTTCTGCGCAGCAGGTTCGCCGAGGTGATCTGGGTGCCGGGCAATCACGAGTTGTGGACCACGGCCAAGGATCCGGTTCAGATCCATGGCGTTGCTCGCTACGAGTACCTGGTGAACCTGTGCCGCGAGATCGGCGTCGTGACACCGGAGGATCCGTATCCGGTGTGGGAGGGCGAAGGAGGACCGGCGACGTTGGTTCCGATGTTCCTCCTCTACGACTACTCGTTTCTGCCGCGAGGGGCGATCGACAAAGAGCACGGACTGAAGATCGCGCGGGACAAGAACGTCGTCGCGACCGACGAGTTCCTTCTCTCGCCCCAGCCGTACGCCACCAGAGATGCCTGGTGCCGGGCTCGAATCGACAGCACTCGTACACGACTCGATGCACTCGACACTTCTGTTCCCACGGTTCTGATCAATCACTTCCCGATGGTTCGGCAGCCGACCGACGTTCTGTTCTATCCGGAGTTCGCACTGTGGTGCGGCTCGACGCTGACCGCGGATTGGCACACCAGATACAACGCAATTTGCTCGGTGTACGGGCATCTGCACATTCCGCGGACGACGTATTACGACGGGGTGCGGTTCGAGGAGGTGTCCGTGGGCTACCCGCGTGAGTGGCAGCGACGTGGTCTGCCTGCGAACGTGCTGCGTCAGATTCTCCCGGTTCCCGAGTACCCCGAGGGCACGCTGAACAAATGGGGCGGCCACTTCACGGTCACTCCCGAGATGGAGGCGGAAGTAGAGAAGATGAGGGCGAACAAGTGATCGAGTCGATCCTGCCCAACGGTGTCGTGGCTGCAGAACTCTTCGACGATCCGCCTGGCTTGCAACCGCATCCGCTCGAGGCGCCGCTCGTGGCGAAGGCGGTGGACAAACGCAAGCGTGAATTCACGTCGGCCCGTCACTGCGCTCGAGTCGCGATGGACAAGCTCGGTGTCGAGCCTGCTCCGATCCTGCGCGGAAAGTCCGGCGCGCCGCAGTGGCCCAAGGGTGTCGTCGGCTCGCTGACGCACTGCGACGGGTATCGAGGTGCCGTCCTGGCACACGCCATGCAGATCCGCTCGGTGGGTATCGACGCCGAACCTCACGGCCCTCTCCCCGACGGGGTTCTCGACGCCGTGAGCCTCGACAAGGAACGAGAGTGGCTGTCGGGGGCGGACTCGAGTTTGCACTGGGATCGGCTTCTGTTCTGCGCCAAGGAAGCCACCTACAAAGCGTGGGAGCCGCTGACGGGTCGGTGGCTCGGATTCGAGGACGCACACATCACGTTCGAGCGAACGGGTACGGGAAACGACCTGTCCGGAACGTTCCATTCGACACTTCTGGTGCCGGGCGCCACGATCAGTGGACCACCGTTGAGCTCGTTCGACGGCAAATGGCTCGTGTCCGACGGACTGATCGTCACGGCGATTGCAGTGACGTGACCTGCCTCCTGGCAGAATGAACTCCCGTGTCTGCACGTGGAAAGTTGTCGTCCGGCCTCGTCGGCGCCGGGTTGTTGATCGTCGACAAGGGAGCCGGTGTGACGAGTCACGACGTGGTGGCGTCGTGCCGGAAGTTGCTGAACACTCGTAAGGTCGGGCATGCGGGGACCTTGGACCCGATGGCTACCGGAGTGCTCGTGTTGGGTATCGAACGGGCGACGAAGATGCTCGGTCTGTTGGCGCTGACGACCAAGGCCTACACCGCGACCATCCGGCTCGGGCGGACCACGACCACCGATGACGCCGAAGGTGACACTGTCCTCGACGTCGACGCGTCGGCAGTGACGAACGAGGCGGTCGCGCGGCACGTGGGCGCGTTGACCGGTGAGATCGATCAGGTCCCGTCCAGCGTCAGCGCCATCAAGGTCGACGGTCAGCGCGCGCACAAGTTGGTGAGAGCCGGCGAGGACTTCACGATTCCCCCGCGGCGAGTGACGGTGACGAGGTTCGACGTCGTCGGCCGACAGGACGTGCAGGGTAGCGGTTTCGTCGACCTCGACGTCGAGGTCGACTGTTCGTCCGGAACGTACGTCCGTGCTCTGGCGCGTGATCTCGGTGATGCGCTGGGGGTGGGAGGCCACCTGACGGTGCTGCGCCGCACGAGAGTCGGTCCCTTCACTCTCGAACATGCGCGCACGCTGGAGGACCTTGCCGAATCACCGTCGGTCAGCCTGGATATCGACGAGGCCGCGAGGACGGCGTTTGCGCACCGTGAGATCAGTGCGGAGGAAGCAGAATCGATCAGCCAGGGACGTTGGCTCGATCCGATCGGGTTACCGGGGGTGTACGCGGCGATCGATCCGACCGGTCACACGATCGCCCTGTTGCAGGAGAAGGGTAAGCGCGCAAGTTCGGTGATGGTCGTGAGGCCGGCAACTTTGCGCGGCCTGTAGGCCGCTGCTGTCAGGCCGGGATCATCCAGATCGCTTCGGCGGCCCGTTGGCCGAGGTCGATGGGGCCCGCGTTCTCGGTCTTGCCGAGTTCGATGGCAACCGTTCCGGCGAAGTCACGGCGCTCGACGACGGTGATGGACAGGTCGAGGGTGATACCGACGGAGTCGAAGTACCGAAGCATCGCAGGATCGGAATCCGAGATGCGGGCAACGCGACCGCACTGTCCGTCGACGTAGTCGCTCAGGCGCGTTGCTTCCGGTGATGCGATGTCGCCGTCGACGGACGGGATCGGGTCACCGTGCGGATCACGTTCGGGGAAGCCGAGTTTGGCGTCTATCCGCGCCATCATGAGATCCGAGACCGCGTGCTCGAGGATTTCGGCTTCGTCGTGCACCTCGTCCCATCCGTACCCGAGTTCGCGAACGAGGAAGGTCTCGATCAGTCGGTGACGCCGCACCATCGCGATCGCCGCGGTGCGTCCGCGTTCGGTCAACGAGATCGCGCCGTAGCGCGCGTGGTCGACCATGCCCTGGTCGGCCAGCTTGCGGATTGCCTCGGACACCGTGGATGCGGACACTCCGATGCGTTCGGACAGCATCTTGGTGCTGACCGAGTCCTCGCTCCACTCGCTGGCTGTCCAGATGACCTTCAGATAGTCCTGTGCGACGGCCGACAGTTGCACGTCTTCGGCCGCGACAGGTTCACCGGTTCTTTCCGCCACGAAAGCGAGCTTAGGCAATCCACTCGGAAATGACACGTTGCCACCGGCGCGTTCAGGCCGCGACCTCCGTGCGCCTGCGGACTGCGCGAGTGACCAGCCCCTGACTCGGGCTGAACAGATACGCGAGCAGGAACACCAGTCCCTGCGCCAGCACGACCATGCCGCCCGAGGACACGTCGAGGTAGAAGCTGACGTAGATGCCCACCACGGCGCAGCCGACTCCGATGGTCGGCGCAAGTACGAGCATCCGCCCGAATCGATCCGTCAGCAGGTACGCGGTGGCGCCCGGCGTGATGAGCATCGCGACCACGAGGATCACTCCGACGGCCTGAAGCGCGACGACGGTGGTGAGGGCGAGCAGCGTCAACATCAGACCCGAGAGCACGGTCGGGGAGATTCCGACGGCCTGAGCCTGCGTGCGGTCGAACGCGAACAGCGTGAAGTCGCGGCGCTTGGCGACCATGACGACGAACGCGAGACCGCCGAGCACGATCACTTGCCACATGTCGCCGCGGGACACTCCGAGGAGATTGCCGAACAGAATGTGATTGAGGTCGATCTGGCTCGGAAACTTCGAGATCAGCACCACACCGAGCGCGAACAGAGTGGTGAACACCACCCCGATGGCTGCGTCCTCTTTCACCAGGGTGGTGTTGCGGACGACGCCGATCGCCCCGACGGCGATCAGAGCGAACAGGAGTGCGCCGATCGCGAACGGTGCACCGAGCAGGTAGGACAGAGCGACGCCGGGAAGGACGGCGTGCGAGACGGCGTCGCCCATGAGCGACCATCCGATCAGCACGAGCCAGCAGCTCAGAACCGCGCACACGATCGATGCGACGACCGTCACCAGCAGTGCACGCTGGATGAAGGTGTACTGGAGAGGTTCGACGATGTCGACGAGAACCATGGTCAGCTCGCTTCCGATGTGGTCGAGACGCCGAATGCCATTGCCAGGTTGTCCGGTTTCAGAACCTCACGGGGATCCCCATGCATCAGGACACGTTGCTGGAGCAGGACGGCCTCGTCGCACAGATCGGGGAGGGCGTGCAGGTCGTGCGTCGAGACGAGGATCGTCGAGCCGGCTGCTGCCAGTTCCTTCAGTAACCGAGTGATGGTGGCCTCGGTGCGTTTGTCCACCCCCGCGAACGGTTCGTCGAGCAGCAGCAGCGTCGCCTCTTGCGCGATGGCCCGTGCAACGAACGCTCGTTTCCGCTGGCCGCCCGACAGTTGGCCGATCTGGCGATGCGCGAGGTCGGTGAGGTCCACTCGGCCCAGGGCGGCGTCGACGGCGTCGTGATCGCGGGCGCGCGGTGAGCGCATCCAGTTCTGCTTTCCGAAGCGGCCCATCATCACCACGTCTCGGACACTGACGGGAAACGTCCAGTCCACCGACTCGCTCTGCGGGACGTAGCTGACGGTCCCGTTCTTGCGCGCGGCGGCAGGCGCACCTCCGTGGATTCGGATCGATCCGGTGTTCGGTCGGACGACGCCCATGATCGCTTTGAACAGCGTCGACTTGCCTGATCCGTTCATGCCCACGAGACCGCAGACACGGCCGGATTCGAGGGTGAGGGAGGCGTTGCTCAACGCGGTCACGTCGCGGTAGGTGACGGACACTCCGACGATGTCCAGTGCTGCTGTCATGGTGGTCATTCCGGCTTTCCGAGTAGTGCGTCGGCGATGGTCCGAGCGTCGTAGGCGAGCAGGTCCAGATAGGTGGGAACGGGGCCGTCCTGATCGCTGAGAGAATCGACGAACAGCTTGCCGCCGAAGCGTGCTCCGGTGTCCTCGGCGACCTGCAACTGTGCTTTGTCCGAGACGGTCGACTCGCAGAACACCGCGGGCACGTCGTTGTCCTCGACGAACCGGATCGTGGACACCACTTGCTTCGGCGTGCCTTCCTGCTCGGCGTTGACCGGCCAGAGGTAGGCCTCGCGCAGATCGAAGTCCCTGGCGAGATAGCTGAACGCGCCCTCGCACGACACAAGTGCGCGTTGCTCTGCGGGCAACCGGTCGAGATCGCGCTTCAGCTCGTCGCCGACTGCGCGCAGTTCGAGCTTGTAGCCCTCGGCGTTGGCGCGGTAGTCCGACTCGTTGGCCGGGTCGAGGCGCACGAACGCCGCCGCGATGTTGTCCACGTAGGTCTCGGCCACGACCGGAGACATCCAGGCGTGTGGGTTGGTCTTCCCGGCGTACGCGTCGTCACGAATGAACACGGGCTCGACACCGGCGGTGACGACTGCGTGTGGAGCAGGAACTCGTTCGACGAACTTCTCGAACCACGATTCGAGCCCCAGGCCGTTGTCCAGGATGAGCTCGGCCGTTTCTGCCGTCCGCAGATCTCCCGGCGTCGGCTCGTAGCCGTGTATCTCCGCGCCGACCTTGGTGATCGATTCGACCCGAAGGTGGTCCCCGGCGACGTTGCGTGCCATGTCCGCGAGCACGGTGAAGGTCGTGAGGACGAGGGGGCGTCCATCGTCGGCGAGGATCGGTTCGTCTTCCCCGACGGACCGGGCGCAGCCTCCTAGAATCGCGACGCCGAGCACGATCGCTGCGATGCGTCGAAGAAATAAGTTCGGCACGCCGAAATCTTGGCAGAGTGTTTGCAGGTTTGTCCACTGGTGTTCGCTGCGACATGTCCATCCGGACGTGACCCGCGCGGACGCGGGCCGTAGGCTTCTCCTCGTGCAGAGATGGCGAGGTCTCGACGATGTACCTGCCGACTGGGGTCGTTGTGTTCTCACGATCGGCGTATTCGACGGCGTCCACCGTGGTCACGCCCAGTTGATCAGCCGTGCGGTGACGTCGGCCGAGGACCGTGGAATACCCAGTGTGCTCATGACTTTCGATCCGCACCCGATGGAAGTGGTACGGCCCGGAACGCATCCGGCTCAATTGACGACGCTCACTCGGCGCGCCGAATTGGCGGAAGAGCTGGGCATCGGCGTGTTCTGCGTGATGCCGTTCACGCCCGAGTTGATGAAGCTCACGCCCGAGCGCTACGTCCACGAGATTCTGGTGGAGCGGTTGCACGTCGCCGAGGTCGTGGTGGGGGAGAACTTCACCTACGGAAAGAAGGCACTCGGCAACGTGGAGTTGCTGCGTAAGGTCGGCGACCGGTCCGGTTTCGCCGTCGACGGAGTCAACCTTCTGGCCGAGCACGCGGTCACCTTTTCCTCCACGTACATCCGTTCGTGTGTCGACGCGGGTGACGTGTCCGCGGCTGCCGCAGCCTTGGGGCGTCCTCACCGCGTCGAGGGCGTCGTCGTGCACGGCGACGGTCGCGGCCGCCAACTGGGGTATCCGACGGCCAACGTCGCACCGCCGATGTACTCGGCCATCCCTGCGGACGGCGTCTATGCGGCGTGGTTCACCGTGCTCGGTCCCGGCCCGGTCATCGGCACCGTGATTCCGGGTGAACGTCACCGCGCTGCCGTGTCCGTCGGCACCAACCCGACGTTCTCGGGTCGGACTCGGACGGTCGAGGCGTTCGTGTTGGACAGTGACGGTGACCTCTACGGACAGCACGTCGCGGTCGATTTCGTCGAGCGGATTCGCGGAATGGAGAAGTTCGAGTCGATCGACGATCTGATCGAGGAGATGGGTCGGGACGCGGAGAAGGCTCGCGCCGCCCTGACCGACCGACTTTCGTGACCGGCTGCCTGCCCTGATAGGATCCCTTCTCGGTGCATGCTGCGGTCCGTGGTGGCTGCGCCGCTTTCCTTTCCCGCGGACGTCAGTGATCAGGAGTAGTACCAGTGGCATTGACCACCGAACAGAAGAAGGCCGTTCTCGGCGAGTACGGCTTGCACCCGACCGATACCGGTTCGCCCGAGGCGCAGGTCGCGATGCTCACCAAGCGCATCACCGATCTCACCGAGCACCTGAAGAAGCACAAGCACGACCACCACTCCCGCCGCGGCTTGCTGCTGCTGGTCGGACGTCGTCGCCGCCTGCTGAAGTACATCGCGAAGGTGGATGTCACCCGGTACCGTTCGCTCATCGAGCGTCTGGGACTGCGTCGATAACATCGGCGCCGACGCGCCCGCGAAAGTGGGCCGTCTTCGAAATATGCAGTAGCCAACGAGGCAGTGCTTAGACTGTTCCTCGTTGGCTATCTGTGTTTGGCATGCCAGCAAGACAAGCGAACACATGGGTGTTCGCACATCGCCGTGATCGCTCGACGCACCCAGGGTGTCGGTCTTCGGTAGTGGCCTTGGCGGACGAACTTCTCGTCCCCAGGGCTTCGATCGATGGCCGCCCCCGAGCAACAGCGACCGCAGTCCTGCCTGCACATGGCAGCGGGGCCAGTGGTCCGTCGGCGAGCGCACGGCAAAGACGAGAGGACGAGAAGAAGAGAATGACAGACACCACCAACCTGGACGTCGAAGAAGGCGTCTACGAAGCAACTGCCGTCATCGACAACGGCACCTACGGTAAGCGCAGCATCCGGTTCGAGACCGGTCGCCTCGCTCAGCAGGCATCCGGCGCCGTCGCTGCCTACCTCGACGAAGACACCATGCTGCTGTCCGCCACGTCGGCAGGCAAGAGCCCGCGCGAAGGGTTCGATTTCTTCCCGCTCACGGTCGACGTCGAAGAGCGTATGTACGCCGCCGGACGCATCCCCGGGTCGTTCTTCCGTCGTGAGGGTCGCCCGTCCACCGACGCCATCCTCACCTGCCGCCTCATCGACCGGCCGCTGCGCCCGACGTTCGTCGACGGTCTCCGCAACGAGATCCAGGTCGTCATCACCGTCCTGAGCCTCAACCCGGCCGATCTCTACGATGTCGTGGCCATCAACGCGGCATCTGCGTCCACGCAGATCGCTGGGCTGCCGTTCTCCGGCCCCATCGGTGGTGTCCGTGTCGCGCTCATCGACAAGCAGTGGGTCGCGTTCCCGACGGTCGAGCAGCTCGAGAAGGCCGTGTTCAACATGGTCGTCGCGGGACGCATCGTCTCGGGTTCCGGCGCCGACGCCGACGTCGCGATCATGATGGTCGAGGCCGAGGCCACCGAGAACGTCATCGAGCTCATCGAGGGCGGCGCGCAGGCTCCGAACGAGTCCATCGTCGCCGAGGGTCTCGAAGCGTCGAAGCCGTTCATCGCTGCGCTGTGCACCGCACAGCAGGAGCTCGCCGCCAAGGCCTCCAAGCCGACCGGTGACTTCCCCCTGTTCCCGCCGTACCAGTCCGACGTCTACGACGCCGTCGCCAATGCTGCTCAGATCCCGTTGAGCGAAGCACTGACGATCGCAGGCAAGGCCGAGCGCGAGAACAAGCTCGACGAGGTCAAGGCTCAGGTACTCGAGCAGGTCTCGGACTCGTTCGAGGGTCGTGAGAAGGAAATCGGTGCTGCGTTCCGCGCGCTGACCAAGAAGTCGGTGCGTCAGCGCATCCTGACCGACCACTTCCGCATCGACGGCCGTGGTGTCACCGACATTCGTTCGCTGTCCGCCGAGGTCGCGATCATTCCGCGTACCCACGGCTCGGCGCTGTTCGAGCGCGGCGAGACGCAGATCCTCGGTGTCACGACACTCGACATGGTCAAGATGGCGCAGCAGGTCGACTCGCTCGGACCCGAGACGTCCAAGCGGTACATGCACCATTACAACTTCCCGCCGTACTCGACCGGTGAGACCGGTCGCGTCGGATCGCCGAAGCGTCGCGAGATCGGCCACGGCGCGCTCGCCGAGCGCGCGCTGTTGCCGGTTCTGCCGAGCCAGGCCGAGTTCCCGTACGCCATCCGCCAGGTCTCCGAGGCGCTGAGCTCCAACGGCTCGACCTCCATGGGTTCGGTCTGCGCATCGACGCTGTCCTTGCTCAACGCCGGTGTGCCGCTGCGCGCTCCCGTCGCGGGCATCGCCATGGGCCTGGTGTCCGACGAGGTCGACGGCGAAACGCGTTACGTCGCGCTGACCGACATCCTCGGTGCCGAAGATGCCTTCGGTGACATGGACTTCAAGGTCGCAGGTACCAAGGACTTCGTCACGGCCCTGCAGCTGGACACCAAGCTCGACGGTATCCCGTCGAAGGTTCTGGCAGGCGCGCTGTCGCAGGCGAAGGACGCGCGCACCACGATCCTCGAGGTCATGGCCGAGGCCATCGACGCCCCGGACGAGATGAGCCCGTACGCACCTCGCGTCACGGCCATCAAGGTTCCCGTCGACAAGATCGGCGAGGTCATCGGACCCAAGGGCAAGATGATCAACTCCATCACCGAGGAGACCGGCGCCAACATCTCGATCGAAGATGACGGCACCGTCTACGTCGGTGCAGCGGACGGTCCGTCCGCTCAGGCCGCGATCGACAAGATCAACGCCATCGCCAACCCGCAGTTGCCGAAGGTCGGCGAGCGCTTCCTCGGAACCGTCGTCAAGACAACGGCTTTCGGTGCATTCGTCTCGCTGCTTCCCGGCCGCGACGGCTTGGTGCACATCTCGAAGCTCGGCGGCGGCAAGCGCATCAACAAGGTCGAGGACGTCGTGAGCGTCGGATCGAAGCTCCGTGTGGAGATCGCCGACATCGACAACCGCGGCAAGATCAGCCTCGTTCCCGTCGAGGAAGAGGGAGCAGCTGCTGCAGGCTCGTCCGATTCGGCTCCGGCCGACGCACCTGCCGAGGCGAACGCTGAGTAAGAAGCAGCAAGGCAGAACGGTACGTTCCTACGGGACGTACCGTTCTGCCGTTTCGGATCCCGCCGGGCAGAACCTGGGTGTCGAACGCACCACGCTGCCCGGTGGTCTTCGTGTGGTGACCGAGTTCGTGCCGGGAGTTCGGTCGGCGTCGGTCGGTGTGTGGGTCGGCGTCGGTTCGAGGGACGAGGGTCCGTCGGTGGCCGGTGCCGCTCATTTCCTGGAGCATCTGCTGTTCAAGTCGACGCCCACTCGGAGCGCGCTGCAGATCGCTCAGGTCATGGACGGGGTCGGCGGTGAGCTGAACGCGTTCACCTCGAAGGAGAGTACGTGCTTCTACGCTCACGTTCTCGACGACGATCTCGGTTTGGCGATAGACCTCGTCAGTGATGTCGTCCTCCGCGGGCGTTGTCGTGCAAGCGATGTCGACGTCGAGCGTCAGGTCGTCCTCGAGGAGATCTCGATGCGCGACGACGATCCGGAGGATCTCCTCGGCGATCTGTTCATCGAGGCAATGTTCGGTGATCATCCGCTCGGTCGGCCGATCATCGGAACCGTGGAATCCATCGAGGACATGACGCGCGCTCAGCTGCGCTCCTTCCACACGCGTCGGTACACACCGGAGCGGATGGTCGTCGCGGTGGCGGGCAACGTCGACCACCGCCAGGCGGTGGCGTTGGTCAAGCGTGCATTCGCGGGTCATCTGCACAAGGGCGTCAAGCCTGCTCCTCGGCGCGACGGTCTGGCGAGACTTCGTCATCGTCCTGAGCTTCGTTTCGAACGACGAGACAGCGAACAGGCTCACCTGTCACTCGGTGTGCGCGCGTTCGGTAGGCACGAGGGGCACCGGTGGGCGCTGTCCGTACTGAATGCGGCTGTGGGAGGTGGGCTTTCGTCGCGCCTGTTCCAGGAGATCCGTGAAGAGCGCGGGCTGGCCTATTCGGTCTACTCGTCGGTGGACACCTTCTCCGATTCCGGTGCGTTCTCGGTGTACGCCGGGTGCCAACCCGAAAACCTCGCCGAGGTGACGACGGTGGTGCGTGAGGTTCTCGCGCAGGTCGCCTCCGATGGCATCACCGAGGAGGAGTGCGCGCGTGCCAAGGGGTCGCTGCGTGGCGGTCTTGTACTCGGCCTGGAGGATTCGGGGTCACGGATGAACCGGATAGGCCGCAGCGAGCTCAACTACGGCAATCACCGGGATATCTCGGAGACCCTCGCCCGGATCGATCAGGTGACCGTGAGTGAGGTGCGCGACGTGGCTCGGGTCCTGTTGTCCCGGCCGTTCGGTGCTGCGGTGGTCGGCCCGTACACCAGCGTCCGTCAGCTGCCCGCGTCGGTGAAATCCATAGCCGGCTGACTCGGACCTTCTCGGTTCGGATCACCCCGGTTCGTATCGACGATCGACTCGACCGCCGCATCCACCAGAGCGGTCGAGTCGACCTCGGTGACGACCGACAGCGCGGTCGTCGAGCTCAACGCAGCGATTCCGTGGACCGCCGTCCAGATCTGCACGGCTCGGACGTGAGTGTCGGTGCCTGCCAACGGTTCGACGAGGTCGGTGACGAATGCGAACAGCGGCAACGACGTTCCGCGAAGATGCATTCCCGAGTTCGCGAGGATGTCGTGACGGAACACGAGTGCGAACATGTCGGGTCGTTCGACGGCGTACCGCACGTAAGCGAGGGCCGCGGCCCGTAGGCGCGCCGCCGGTTCGGTGTTCTCGCCTACCTCCCGTTCGATTCTTCTGCGGAGGTCCTGCAGACCCCGTTGCGCGACGGCGGCGTGCAGAGCCGCGAGGGTAGGGAAGTAGCGCCGTGGTGCGCCGTGCGACAGTCCCGAGGCACGTGCGACGGATCGCACGGTGACGCCCGAAATCCCTTCGGTCTCCATCAAGTGCTCCGCCGCGTCGATCATGCGCGCGGCGGACGATTCGCTCCCGTCCATGGTAGACAGTGTCTACTATGGACGTAGACGATGTCTACGATTCGTAGTTTCGGCAGACCCGAGGGAGTGCACCGCTCATGTGGTACTGGATGTTCAAGTACGTTCTGATCGGCCCTGTTCTGCGACTTCTGGGGAGACCGCGTATCGAGGGCATGGAACATCTGCCACGGTCCGGCCCCGTCATTCTCGCGGGCAACCATCTGACGGTGGTCGACTCGTTCTTCCTGGTGTTGGTCGTCAGGCGCAGAATCCGTTTCATCGCCAAGAGCGAGTACTTCTCGGGTGCGGGATTCAAGGGGCGTCTGCTGCGCTGGTTCTACACGAGTGCGGGCCAGGTCCCCGTCGACCGCTCCGGTGCAGGGGCGGGCGACCCAGCTTTGGCCGCAGCGCGAAAGATACTGGCCGACAACGGAGTGTGGGCCATCTACCCCGAGGGTACGAGGTCTCCGGACGGCCGGCTGTACAAGGGGAAGACGGGAATGGCGAGGGTTGCGCTGGAATCCGGCGCACCCGTCGTTCCCGTGGTCATGTTCGGTACCGAAAGATTCAATCCAGTGGGCAGTCGGATGTGGCGACCGACGAAGATCGTCGTGAAGTTCGGCGCTCCGATCGACTTCAGCCGGTACCGGGAACATGCGGGCAACCACGCCGTCGTGCGGTCCGCCACGGACGAGGTGATGTACTCCCTGATGGAGCTTTCCGGCCAGGAGTACGTCGACACCTACGCGGCGAAGGTCAAGGCCGCCTGACTCCGAAGAGCAACTTCCACGGTACGGCTGCGGATTCGAGCTGCACGGCGAGGCTCATCTTGGATTCGCCGTCGTTGCGTTCCTCGAAGCGAATGGGGACCTCGGCGATCTTCAAGCCGCGTCGGACGGTGCGGTGGTTCATCTCGACCTGGAACGCATAGCCGTTGCTCTCGACCGACTTCACGTCGATCGCCCGCAGCGTCGCAGCATGCCAGGCTTTGAAGCCCGCGGTCGCGTCCTTGACCTTCAACCGAAGAATTGCGTTGACGTAGAAGTTGGCCCATGCAGACAGTGCCTTCCGATGCCAGGGCCAATCGCTGGCCACGGCGCCGCCGGGGACGTAGCGCGAACCCAGTACGACGGCTGCGTCCGTTGTCGTGAGCGTGCGCACCATCGTGGGGATGACGTCGGCGGGGTGGGACAGGTCCGCGTCCATCTGGACGACGATGTCCGCACCGTCGTCGAGTGCGCGGCTCATGCCGGCCACGTACGCCCGGCCGAGCCCGTTCTTCTCGGTGCGGTGCAGAACCGTCACCGGCAGAGGCCCTGTCTCGGCGAGTTCGTCGGCGAGCGTGCCCGTGCCGTCGGGGGAGTTGTCGTCGACCACGAGCACGTGAAGATTGTCCAGTTGCAGACCGGCGAGAAGCTCGACGAGCTTCGGGAGGTTCTCGCGTTCGTTGTACGTGGGTACGACAACGGTCGTCTTCGGGGCGACGTTCGGAATGCTCACGCTCGTATGATCCGTGATCGGGTATCAAAGACCAAATAACGGACAGCCTCGTGTCCTGCCGTCGTCGGCGTTTGCGCAGTTCCGGGCCTCGAGCGGGACACTGGAATGTTGCGCCGGTCACACAGCTTCGTTGTGTGAACCAGCGTCGTTGTGCGAGCCAGCGCCGTTGTGTGAACCAGCGTCGACGAAGATTCCGGAGTCCAGGACGGGCACGGATCGCGAGGAGCCGACTTCCGCAGCGATCGTGACGTCGATTTCGTAGCCCTCGTCGATCAGCTCGCGACCTGATGCCGACTCGACGAGAGCGTGGGGGAGTCGACTGCACACAGCCTTCCACGCATCGCGTGCCATCTCGGCTTCCGGAGACAGAGTGCAGTCCGGGCGCCTGTCGCCCAGTTCCGCGAGGAGAAATCCGGCTCCCCACAGGTCTTCGATGCACGGTCGCAAGGCGCCGTTGGGCCAGTGTTCTCCTGCGGCGATCACCGCGACGACGGCGTCGGTATCGGTGTTCGCAGCGATCCACTGCGCCGCAGCCGGCGCGTTGCGAAGCGAGACCCCTGTACAGACCGGTACCTCGGCAGCCAGCTGCGCGGATATCGTCGACCCGTTCGGCGACGGCAGCACGAGCCGCTGTGGCGGCGTCCCCGCGCGGAGCGTGGCCGGGGACAAGCTGATGTCGCCCGGGCCCGCATCGCGCCGCCGGACCGCCATGACGGCATCGGTGCGGCGGGCGTATTCGGCGGCCGAGGCCTGGCCGACGGCCCAGGGCACCACCGCGGTCCCCGCATCGGCGGCGACGGTCAACGTGGTGGTGAACGACAGAACGTCGACGACCACGGCAACGTCCGCCCCGGAAGCAATTGCCGATGCACCCGAGGTGCCCCAATCGAACCGAACCGTCGACGTGAACTGTCGATGGGCACGATCCGGATCGGTCACGGAGTCGACACCTCCGAGGATGCAGGAGTGTCGTACGGCGACGGACCTTCCGGTGGTCCGAGGAGATGGCGAACGAGGAGAGTGGCTCCCAGAGCGAGAAGTGCGACGACGACGATGACAGCCACGACAGCCGCCAATCTGCGTGGGCCTCCGAAGAGATCGTTGGAACTCATTCGCTCATGATGGTGCATCGCGGCCCAGCTCGGTGGAGCGGGCCGTCAGGAGCCTGTTCTGACGTCGCCGTCGTAGACGTCGATCACTATCGAGTTGCCGCCGTGACTCTTGGCTCGGTACATCGCGGTGTCGGCGCTGTCGAGCAAATCGTCGAGGACCTCCGGGAGGTCGTGCACAGCGATCTTGCGATAGTGGATGCCGATGCTGGTGGTGGTCAATCCGGCGGAATTGCAGGACGGGATCGCATCTCGTAGGGCCTCGGCTGCCCGGGACATGTCGGACAGCGGGCCAGTGGAGACAACGACGAACTCCTCACCACCGGTGCGAGCGGTCACTGAGGGTGGCGGAAAGTTGGTGTTGATTGCCTGGGCAGTCTTGCGCAGGACATCGTCGCCGAAACTGTGCCCGAACTCGTCGTTGACGGCTTTGAAGTTGTCGAGGTCAGCGACGAGGACCGCAACTCCGGCTGCTCCGTCTTCCATCACTCCGACGGCCGAGTCGAGTCCGCGGCGGTTGCGCAGTCCGGTCAGAGGATCGAAGTGGGCCACCGCCGCGTCCCTCTTGAGGAACGTCAGATAGGCCTGAGTGAGGACCGGAGAGGACACCAGGACCATGACGAGAACGATGAGATATGCAGTCGTCTGGGCGAGGTCGGCGTCGGAATACGATAGTGCAAGGACGTACAGCGCGGCACACGCGCACAGGGACCATATCTGACGTGCTACGAAAACTCGGGTGTCGTGGTACGCCGCGACATAGTTGCCCATGACGGCGAAGAGCGCCGAACACAGGAGTGCCACCGGACGGTCGTCGAGAGAGAACAGAACGGCGGCGACGCCGATTTCGGCGAATGCAACGAAGAGCAGTGACTGACGATATGTCGGCCACGGACCGCGTATCCACAGGCAGCCGACGAATACCGAACACGACCCGAACGACGCGACGACGATGATGTCGGTGGGGCTCGACACAATCGGCGATGCAATGGCGAGCAGGCAGATCAGCCCGTAGAACCAACAGCACAGACCGATCGCGACGCGACTTTGTCGGAGGATCGGATGCGTTTGCGAGTAGGAGACATTCCACACGTAGTCGGTCCGTTGCGACCACCACTCGTGCAGCGAACTCATTCCAAGGACCTCTACATCCCGTGCATGACCGACCCGCAGATAGTTGACTACTAATCTAATCAGACAACGATACTGACCGGTTGGAAATGACAATCGAACACCGTCAACGCAGTTGAATCTCAGCGACGAGTCCCGCGTGATCGGATCCGAGGATGGAGACGGGTTCGAGTGCGGTGGCACGGGCACCCCGGGTGAGGACGTGGTCGATTCCGACGACGGGTGGATACGACTTGTCGGTCGGGTAGGTCGGTATCAAACCACTACCGGTCACGTCCGCCGCATCCTCGTACCCGGCGTCGAGGATGTGCCTGAACTTGCTGTGAGATCTGGTGGAGTTGAAGTCGCCGCTGACGATCACGTTGGACATCGACGTGGCTGTCGACACCTCCGACCGGAGCATGTCCATCTCCGAAGCCCACAGCGGCGTCGGAGACGGGTAAGGCGGTACCGGATGGACCGAGTAGACACGGACAGGTTGTTCGGCACCGACGTCCAGGTCGACCGACAGGTTGGACAGAGTGAACACCGGGAGCTCGCGCTCCCCGGAGATCGGGAATCGGCTGAATATGCCGGTTCCTCCTCCGCCACCCGGTGTCGGCTTGGTGTAACGGTACGGGAGCAACTCGGCGATTCCAGCCGCGTCCAGCAATCTTTCGGCGTCGAACGTCAATTCCTGTGCGGTGAAGACGTCGATGTCACGCGACCGGACGAGGTCCAGCACGTTGCCCGTATCGGCCAGCCCGAGCATCAGGTTGGCTTGCAGAACGTGCAGACTCCGCCCTTGGCCTGGTGTGTCGGCGGGCGGTCGATCGCTTGCGATGTACATGGGCGCGAGCAAGGCCGACGCCGTCACCGCGACGACGGTCGATGCCGCCGCCAGGATCCAGCGTCGTGACACCACGGCGACGGCGATACCGAGCAGGGAGAACGCCATGAGGATCGGTGCGAACGACGCCAACCCCACCACGTACCTGTTCTGTGTGTCGGTGAAGTAAGCGATGACGCCCGTCGCGCCGATCAACACGCAGCAGCCGGCAACGATGGCGGCGGCTATTTGCCGACCCCGAGCGCGATGTGCGGACCGATCAGACACTGCCGTTTCGTGTTGCACATGCGCAGCGTAACCACGGGCGAATGTCGCGGCTGTCGGTCCAGGTCGGATCGATTCAGTGAGTATCCTCCTCGGACGAAGAACTTGTGATCCAGTTCTCAGCACGCTAGAACTATGTAAAGACATACGTACAAGGATTCGGATGCGGGTGTAGGAGCAATTCTTCGCACGCACACAAGATTGGATCGAGATGACCCGTAGTGACGGATCGACCGGTGCAGTTCTCCCACCGGACACCGCAGGAACACACAGTCACCGGCTAGGCATCATTGCGGTGATCGCGACGTTCGGTGGATTGCTCTTCGGATACGACACCGGAGTGATCAACGGGGCGCTGGAGCCGCTCCGCGACGATTTGTCGCTGACCTCGTTCACCGAGGGCTTCGTGGTGAGCATTCTCATCTTCGGTGCTGCGATCGGCGCACTGGTGGGTGGGCGTCTGTCCGACCGATACGGCCGACGCCACAACATCATCATGCTCGCACTCGTCTTCATGGTCGGAACGCTCGGTTGTGTGCTCTCACCGAGCTGGGAGATCTTGGCCGTGTTCCGCTTCGTACTCGGACTCGCCGTCGGTGGCGCATCGGCGACAGTGCCCGTTTACCTCTCGGAGATTTCTCCCGTGGAGCGGCGTGGTTCGTTGGTCACGCGGAACGAGGTCATGATCGTCAGTGGGCAGTTCGCTGCCTTCGTGATCAATGCGATCATCTTCAACATATGGGGTGAGCACGAGTCCGTGTGGCGCTTCATGCTTCTCGTCGCAGTGGCCCCCGCAATCGTGCTTTTCTTCGGAATGCTGCGCATGCCCGAAAGCCCCCGCTGGCTTGTCCTGCAGGGCCGAGAGGACGAGGCTCTGGAAGTACTCAGGCAGGTTCGGTCGGAAGAACGCGCTCAGGCCGAGATGGCCGAAGTCCACCGACTCGCCGAGGAAGAGAAACTGGCGAAGACCGGTGGCGTGACCGACCTGTCCGTTCGTTGGATTCGTCGCTTGATCTACATCGGAGTCGGTCTCGGTGTCGCCAACCAGATCACCGGCATCAACTCGGTGATGTACTACGGCACTCAATTGCTGAGCGATGCCGGCTTCTCGTCCAGCGCAGCGATCATCGCGAACACCCTCAACGGATTGTTCAGCGTTCTCGGAATCACGGTCGGAATCTTCTTGATGAACAAGGTCAACCGACGGACCATGCTCATTGCAGGCTTCTCGCTGACTACAACGTTCCACCTTCTTGTCGGCCTGTCTGCGCTTCTGCTTCCCGACGGCACGGTCAAGGCTTATTTCATTCTGGTGTTCGTCGTTCTGTTCGTGTTCTGCATGCAGGGAACTATCGGACCCCTGGCGTGGTTGATGCTCGCCGAGATCTTCCCCCTGAAGATTCGCAGTTTCGCGATCGGCCTGTGTGTTTTCGCGCTGTGGATTGCGAACGCTGCCATCGCGCTGCTGTTTCCGCCGGTCGTGGCGGCCTTCGGAATCGCGGCCACGTTCTTCATCTTCGTCGGTCTCGGTGTGATCGCGCTCATCTTCTGCATCACCCAGGTCCCGGAGACGCGAGGTCAGACGCTCGAAGAACTGGAAACCCGGTTCCGCAAGGAATACTCCTAGAGGTCAGCTACACCGAGAGAGGTAAATTCATGTCAGTTCTGGTTGCAGTGACCGACAGTCCCGAGGGCATCCATTCACTGTCCGCCGCTGCGGACGAGGCGGCGCTTCTGGGCACCGATCTGATCGCGGTCAACCTGACCCTGGGCAAGCTCGACCTCTCCGTGCTTCCAGAAGACTGCGAGGTCACCGTCGTCGAACGTGCGGGCCGCGAAGACCGCGACCCAGTCACCGCCGTGCTCGACGAGTTGGAAGTGTTCCCCGATGTCACGCGTCTGGTGATAGGAATCAGGAAACGTAGCAGGGTCGGAAAGGCTTTGCTGGGCAGCGTGAGTCAACGTCTTCTGCTGACCTCCCCGGTTTCGGTTCTTGCGGTCAAGGCCCCGTAGGGCTCACCAGACCGCCGCACTAGCGGCGAGATCCAACAGCGGTTGTGGATACACACCGAACACGACGGTCGCGACGACGCCGAGGCCGATGGCCACGGCTGTTGCGACACCTGGAGTGACGACGGTGGGACGCCCACCGTCGTCACTGTCGTTCGTGCCGGCCACGGGGTCGGCGAAGAACATGAGGACGATGACGCGTACATAGAAGATCGCCGCGATGGCACTACTGAGCACCCCGACGACCACGAGCGCGGTTGCGCCGCTACCGGCCGCAGCCTGGAAGACCGCGAACTTACCGACGAATCCAGCCGTCAGCGGGATCCCCGCGAACGACAACAGCAGCAACGCGAAGACGGCGGCGATCGCGGGGGAGCGACGACCGATGCCGGCCCATCGCGCCAGTTCGGTCACCTCACCGTTGCCGTCGCGCACGACGGTGACGACGGCGAATGCCGAGACAGTGCTGAACCCGTAGACGAAGAGATAGAACATCGTCGCGGACAGCCCGTCGGCGTCCAGAGCGACGACGCCGGTGAGAATGAATCCCGTGTGGGTGATCGACGAGTACGCGAGCATCCGTTTGATGTCGGTCTGGGTGACCGCAAGAAGGGCACCCACCAGCATCGTGACGATCGCTACGGCCCACAGTGCCGGTCGCCAGTCGTCGCGCAGGTCCGGCAGTGCGATGTAGAACAGGCGGAGCATGGCACCGAACGCGGCGATCTTCGTCGCGGCGGCCATGAAGGCGGTGATCGGAGTCGGTGCACCCTGATACACGTCGGGAATCCACGAATGAAACGGAATCGCACCGACTTTGAACAGTAGGCCGACACCGACGAGTGCGGTACCGAGCACGGCCAGCACGTCGTTGCCGTCGCCGAGAGCGATGGCAGCACCGATGGGGCCGAGCTCGAGCGAGCCTGCGTACCCGTACAGCATCGCGGTACCGAACAGAAAGAACGCCGACGAGAACGCGCCGAGCAAGAAGTACTTCATCGCAGCTTCCTGCGACAGCAGCCTGCGCCGACGGGCCAACCCGCACATCAGGTACAGCGGCAGCGAGAACACCTCGAGGGCAACGAACATCGTGAGCAGATCGTTCGACGCGGGAAACAGCAGAAGGCCGCCGATCGCGAACATCGTCAGCGGGAACACCTCCGTCTGCGCGGCGCCTGCCTGGCCTGCCTGGCGTTCGGACAGACTTCCGGGAACGGTGGAGGCCTGCGGGGCGAAGGAGTCCACCCGGGTGCGTTCGAGTGAGCGTTCCCCGACCATGAGCAACGAGGGCACGGCCACGAGCAGCAGGGTGCCCTGGAGGAACAGCGAGGGGCCGTCGACCACGACCGAGCCCATAACGGCCCGGGTGCCGGGTGAGCTGGAGCCGGACACGGCCAAGACGACGACCGCCACGAGAGACGCAATCGTCGCAGTCAAGGCAAGCGTCATCTGGATGCGACGACGGGCGGCACTCGGTGCGAACGCCTCGACGAGTACGCCGAGAACAGCTGCGGCGAAGACGATCAGCATGGGCGACAGAACGCTGTACTCGATGCTCGGCGCAGTCAGGACGGAGTCGTTCATCGGGGTCCCTCCGGCGTCTCGGCCACGTTGTCGATGCCCTGCACGGTGGTCACTGTCGTCTGCACCGCGGGAGAAACGATGTCCAACAGGGGCTTCGGGTACACGCCCAGTACGACGAGCAGCACGATGAGCGGACCCATCACGGCCAGTTCACGCGGGACGAGGTCCTTCATTCCGTCGTTCTCGGCGCGGCGCGGACCCGTCATCACCCGTTGGTACAGCCACAGGATGTAGATCGCGGACAGCACGAGAGCGATCGATGCCACGATGGCGGCCACGTGATACTTCGCGAATGTACCGATCAGTACCAGGAATTCGCTGACGAACGGTGCGAGCCCAGGGAGCGACAGAGTGGCGAGACCGGCGACGAGAAAGGATCCGGCCAGCACCGGTGCGACCTTCTGAACGCCACCGTAGTGGGAGATGACGCGGGTGCCACGACGCGAGACCAGGAAGCCGGCGACGAGAAACAGTGCCGCCGTCGAGAGTCCGTGATTGACCATGTACAACGCGGAACCGGCCTGGCCTTGGCTGGTCATGGCGAAGATGCCCAGAATGATGAAACCGAAGTGCGAGATCGACGTGTACGCGATCAATCGCATCACGTCGGTCTGCGCGATCGCCAGTACGGCGCCGTAGACGATGCCCACGACCGCGAGAGTGACGATGACCGGCGCGAAGTACGACGACGACTCGGGGAAGAGTTGCAGACAGTAGCGAAGCATCGCGAACGTGCCCACCTTGTCCACGACGGCCATCATCAGAACGGCTGTGGCAGGGGTGGATTCGACGGCGGCGTCGGGTAGCCACGAGTGGAACGGCCACAGGGGTGCCTTGACGGCGAAAGCGAACATGAACCCGAGGAACAACGCGTTCAGAACCCCAGGGGTGACGCCGAGGTCGCCGAGAGCAGCCGTGTCGGCGATCTCGCGGAACGAGAAGGTTCCCGCCACGACGTACAGTCCGATGACCGCAGCGAGCATCACCAGACCGCCGACGAGGTTGTACAACAGAAATTTCACGGCCGCGGCGGCGCGTCCCGGACCGCCGAATCCTCCGATGAGGAAGTACATCGGGATCAACATGGCCTCGAAGAAGACGTAGAACAGCAACACGTCGAGGGCGCAGAAGGACATCAGGACCATCGACTCGACGAGAAGAATCGATGCGACATAGACGTGCGTGGACTGCCCGACGCGCGGATCGTTCCATCCTGCTACCAGCAGAATCGGAAGCAGGACCGTCGTCAGCAGGACGAGCACCAGCGCGATGCCGTCGATTCCCAGCTCGTATCGAGCTCCGAACGACTCGATCCACCAGTGGGATTCGACGAACTGGAATTCGTCACCGGACGGATCGAAGCCGGCGAACAACACCACCGCGACCGCCAGAGTGAGCAGCGAGGTCGCGAGCGCGCACACTTTCGCGAGCTGTGGCCTCGTGCGAGGCAGGATCAGGGTCAGGACAGCACCTGCCACCGGCAGCAGCCACAACATGGTCAGCCACGGAAAAGTGTTCACCACACCATCACCGCCACCATCATCGCGAGGACTACCGCCGTACCGGCCAGCATCGTCAGAGCGTACGAGCGCACGTATCCGGTCTGCGTGCCACGAATGCGAGCGGAGAGCGACGTCAGCCCGCTCGCCAGTGTGCGGGTTCCGCCCTCGACGGCGACGTCGTCGAAACGCTGCGCGGCCTCGGCCACCTTGAGACCCGGTCGCATCAGAAGCGCTTCGTTGACGGCGTCGCCGTACAGGTCGACACGTGCGGCAGTTGTCAGCGCGGTCACGGGTGTCGGCGCGATCGGCGGTACGGGAGTTCTCGCGTAGCGGTGATACGCGAGTCCGACGCCGACGGCCACCACCGTCAGTGCCATCACGGTCACCAGCCATGCGGGTATCACGTGCGCCTCCTCTGCCTCGCCGACGACCGGTTCCAGCCAGTGCGTCAGCGCTCCACCGACGGTGAACAAAGCTCCTGCCGCAACCGAACCCACCGCTAGAACGATCATCGGCACGGTCATGATCGACGGCGACTCGTGTGGGTGCGCGTCGGGCTCCCACCGCTTCTCGCCGAAGAAGGTCATCACCATGACCCGGGTCATGTAGAACGCGGTCAAGCCTGCACCGACGAGCGCGACGATTCCCAGCACGGCGCCCTGTACTCCGCCGGCACCGAACGCGACTTCGATGATCTTGTCCTTGGCGAAGAAACCCGAGAACGGGGGAACACCGATGATCGCGAGATAACCCAGTCCGAAGGTGACGAACGTGACGGGCATGACGGTTCGGAGCCCGCCGAACTTGCGCATGTTCACTTCGTCGTTCATGCCATGCATCACCGAACCGGCACCGAGAAAGAGTCCGGCTTTGAAGAATCCATGGGCGAGTAGCAGCATGATCGCGAATGCATAGCCGGACGGACCCAGGCCCGCGGCGAGAACCATGTACCCGATCTGGCTCATCGTCGATGCGGCCAGCGCCTTCTTGATGTCATCTTTTGCGCAGCCGATGACGGCTCCGAACAGCAGTGTCACGGTACCGACGACGATCACCGCCGTTTGCGCGACGGGGGCTGCTTCGAAGACCGGTCCGGATCGGACGATCAGATACACCCCGGCGGTCACCATCGTCGCCGCGTGGATCAACGCCGACACCGGAGTCGGGCCTTCCATGGCGTCACCGAGCCACGATTGCAGAGGTACCTGGGCCGACTTTCCGCACGCAGCGAGGAGCAGCACGAAACCCAACGCGGTGAGTGTTCCGCTCGACGCAGTCTCGGTACCGGAGAAGACGACCGTGAACGAGACGCTGCCGAAGTTCGCGAACATGATCATCAACGCGACCATCAATCCGATGTCTCCGACACGGTTGACGACGAACGCCTTCTTCGCCGCCGTCGCCGCGGACGGTTTGTACTGCCAGAACCCGATCAGCAGGTAGGACGCCAGACCCACGCCTTCCCAGCCGACGTACAGTCCGAGGAAGTTGTCGGCCGTCACCAGTAGGAGCATCGCGGCGAGGAAGAGGTTCAGGTACGCGAAGAACCGTCGTCGGTCCGGGTCCTCCGCCATGTACCCGATGGCGTAGACGTGAATGAGCGTGCCGACGCCGGTGATCAGGAGTACGAAGCACATCGACAGTTGATCCAGGCGAAAGCCGAAGTCCACCTGCAACTGTTCGACGGGAACCCAGCTGAACAGCGTGGTCGTCACCGCCCTGTCGTCTGCAGCCCGGCCCGCCATGTCGACGAAGAGGACCACGGCGAATCCGAAGGACACTGCGGCCATGCTGGTTCCCAGCGCATGTCCCCATCGATCGGTTCGCCGGCCTCCGAGTAGCAGCACGACGGCGCCGAGCAGCGGCAGCGCCGGCAACAGCCAGATGGCGTCCATGTCAGTTCTTCAGCAGGTTGGCGTCGTCGACCGAGGCCGAGCGGCGGGCACGAAAGATGGTCATGATGATCGCGAGGCCGACGACCACCTCGGCTGCTGCCACGACCATGGTGAAGAACGCGAAGACCTGGCCTTCGAGATTGCCGTGCATACGGGCGAACGTCACGAATGCGAGGTTGGCGGCGTTGAGCATGAGCTCGATGCACATGAACACGACGATCGCGTTGCGGCGCAGCAGAACACCCGCAGCACCGATCGTGAAGAGGAGGACCGACAGATACAGGTAGTTCTCGGGATTCACATCTCACCGTCCCGGTGACCCCGGTGCATCGGGTTGACGGACAGCTCCGACGGTGACCCGTCGGGCAGACGCGCGGGCCAGTCGACGGCGTTGTGCCGGGCATATACTCCGGGACTCGGCATCGGCGTGACGTGAGTGCCGTCGCGGAATCGCTGCACGGACAGCTCGCGCTGACCTTGCCGCTCGGTGAACCGCTCACGGTGGGCGAGGATCATCGCGCCGACCGTGGCGATGATCAGCAGCGCACCGGTGAGCTCGAACGCCCAGAGGTAGCGAACGAAGATGAGCTCGGCGAGGCCTTCGACGTTGCCGCCCGCATTGGCGGCGTCGAGTCCGACGAAGTCCGGTCGCCCGCTCTCCACCGATGCGTTGCCGATCGCGCCGATGACGACGAGCCCGAAGCCGATGCCTGCGGCGATCGCGGCAGGTCGTTGACCTTTCAGCGTTTCGGTCAACGAGTCCGCCGAGTCCACTCCGACGAGCATGAGCACGAACAAGAACAGCATCATCACCGCGCCGGTGTAGACGACGACTTGTACGACGCCGAGGAACACTGCGCCCTGGGCGATGTAGAACACGGCCAGGATGATCATCGTGACCGCGAGGAACAATGCCGAGTACACGGCTTTGGTGGCGCAGACCATCGCGATCGCACCCAGTACCGCCAATCCGCCCAGCAGCCAGAACTGGACGGCCTCGGCGGTCCCGGTGCTCATCGGATCGTCCCCCGGTAGTAGTCGGCCGCAGTCGTGTTCTCGGCCATGGGATGTGGCGCGGGTTCCATGCCCGGTTCCATCGGCGCGAGCAGGCGGTCCTTCTCGTAGATGAGGTCGGCGCGGTTGTCGTCGGCCAACTCGTACTCGTTTGTCATGGTCAGCGCGCGCGTCGGGCAGGCTTCGATACAGAGCCCGCATCCGATGCAGCGGAGATAGTTGATCTGATAGACCTGCCCGTATCTTTCACCGGGGGAGTAGCGCTCTTCTTCGGTGTTGTCCGCGCCCTCGACGTAGATCGCGTCCGCCGGGCAGGCCCACGCGCAGAGCTCACACCCGATGCACTTCTCGAGGCCGTCGGCGTAACGATTGAGCTGGTGCCTGCCGTGGTAGCGCTGAGCGGTCGGTACCTTGTCCTCGGGATAGAACTCCGTCACCGGCTTCTTGAACATCGTCGAGAACGTGACACCGAAACCTGCCACCGGACCCAGAAATTCAGGCATCGCTACGCTCCTTCACTGGTGTCGGCAGTGTCTGTCCCGGCATCGGTGGGACGGGAAAACCGCCGGCGAACGGATCGAACGGTTCGTCGTGCGTGGACGGTGGGGACGGATCGTCCGGCTCGCGGTGCAACCGGCGCCGGACGAAGACCGCCACCAACAGAGCTACGACGGCGCTGACGACGACCAGCGCGACGGCCAGTGATCCGTATCCCTCGACACGGAATGCGCGGACGGTCGCCACGAGCACTATCCAGATCAACGAGATCGGTATCAGGACCTTCCAGCCGAGGTTCATGAACTGGTCGTAGCGCAGGCGCGGCAGCGTACTTCGAAGCCAGATGAAGACGAACAGGAACAGCCACACCTTCAGGGTGAACCACAGAACCGGCCACCACCCTGCATTGGCACCGTCCCACAGGCTGATCGGGAACGGTGCATGCCATCCGCCGAGGAACAGTGTTGTCGCGAGTGCAGACACCGTGACCATGTTGACGTACTCGGCGAGCATGAACATCGCGAAGTTGAGGGAAGAGTACTCGGTGTGGAACCCGCCGACCAGCTCGCCCTCGGCCTCGGGGAGGTCGAACGGGGCGCGGTTGGTTTCACCCACCATGGACGTCAGATAGATCGCGAACGACGGGAAGAGCAAGAAGATGTACCACGTGTTCGACTGCGCAGCAACGATTCCGGAGGTGGACATCGTGCCCGCGTGGAGGAACACCGCGGTGAAGGACAGGCCCATCGCGATCTCGTACGAGATGACCTGAGCGGTGGATCTCAATCCGCCGAGCAACGGGTACGTCGAACCCGACGCCCACCCGGCGAGCACGATTCCGTACACACCGACGGATGTCACGGCAAGGATGTACAGGACGCCGACCGGAAAGTCTGTCAGCTGCAACGCAGTTCGGTGACCGAGGATCGACACCTCAGGGCCGAATGGAATCACGGCGAAGGCCATGAATGCGGGCACTGTCGCGATCACCGGAGCCAGAAGGTAGATCGGTCTGTCGACGCCCTTGGGGACGATCCCTTCCTTCAGCGCGAGCTTCACGCCGTCGGCGAGGCTCTGGAGCATGCCACCTGGCCCGACTCGGTTCGGCCCGACGCGGTTCTGCATACGTGCCATGACCTTGCGTTCGACGAGGATACAGACGAGGGGTGTCAGGATCAGGAAGACGAAGATCGCCAGCGACTTCGCGACCACGAGCCACCACGGGTCCGTCCCGAACGTCTCGCTCACGACGACACGCCCTCGATACGGACGACAGCACCGTTGCCTACACCGAGCGCCGAGTTGACCTCGGACCCGGTCGAGCGCATCGGCAGCCACACCACTCGATCGGGTAAGTCGGTGATTGCCAGCTCGAGTGTGATCGATCCTGAGTCCGACGACACCGTCACCGGATCACCGTCGGAGACCCCGATCTCTGCTGCCGTGCCAGGGGACAGTCGCACCACCGGGGTGCGCGCGGTACCGGCGAGATGCGGTTCACCGTCCTGCATACGGCCCGCATCCAACAGCATTCTCCACGTGGCGAGAACGGCTTGGCCGATGCTCGGCCTCGGGGCGGAAGATGGAGCATGGCTCGGCGCTGGGGGCGGCGCGCCCGTCCAGGATCCCAGGCGGTCGATCTCGCTGCGCGTGCTCTGGACGTCGGGAAGGCCGATGGGAGTGTTCATCTCGGCGGCGAGTGCGTGGAGCACCCGCCCATCGGTCAGCGACCGTGAATTGGGAATCGCAGCGTCGAAGGAGCGAGAGCGCCCTTCCCAGTCCAGATAGGTCCCCGCTTTCTCGGTCACCGGAGCGACGGGGAACACCACGTCGGCATGTTCGGTGACGCTGCTGTGGCGGATCTCGAGGCTCACCACGAACGATGCGCTCTTCAGCGCCTCGGCGGCGCCGGCTGGGTCTGGTAGGTCCGCGAGTTCGACTCCGCCGACCACGAGTGCGCCGCCCGAACTCGCCGAGCCGAGGATGCCCGTCGTGTCCAGGCCGTCGGACTCGGGTAGTGCGTCCGTGCCCCAGAACTCGGCGAGGTCGGTGCGCGCGCCGGTGTCGCCGACGGGTCGCCCACCCGGAAGCAAGGTCGGCAGTGCTCCCATGTCGAGTGCACCACGATCACCTGCGCGCCGGGGGATCCACACCAGAGCCGCACCGGTTTCCCGCGATGCGGCGACGACAGCTGTGTAACCGCCGGGAGTGTCCGCAATTCGTTCGCCGACCAGAATCACACTGCCCTCGGGCAGGTCGCCGACGCCCGCCAGCGCCGCGGGCTCCTGGCCGGGCACACAGGAGATCAACGACGCCCCGAGCTTGGACGTCCCGGCCGACAGGAACGGTGCGACGGCCCGCACCTTCTGACCTTTCGTGCGGACGGCTTTACGCAGTCTGAGAAAGACGATGGGCGATTCTTCCTCGGGCTCGAACCCGACCAGGACAACCGAGGGGGCGTTGTCCAGTCGCGCGTAGGTGACGTTCATGTCGGTGCCGGCGACATGCGAAGCGAGGAACTCGGCCTCCTCGACGCTGTGTGCACGAGCACGAAAGTCGATGTCGTTCGTGCGCAACGTGACCCGGGTGAACTTCGAGTACGCGTAGGCATCCTCCATGGTGGCGCGACCGCCGACGAGCACGCCGACTCGATCAGCCTTGTTCAGTCCCGCGGCCGCGACAGCCATGGCCTCGGACCACGATGCGGGTTCCAGAGTTCCGTCTGCCGTGCGTACGAGCGGAGTGGTCAGCCTGTCCGGCTCGGTGGCGTACGTGAACGCCCACCGTCCCTTGTCGCAGTTCCATTCCTCGTTGACGGTCGGGTCGTCTCCCGCCAGGCGGCGCAACACTTTTCCGCGGCGATGGTCGGTCCGTTGCGCGCACCCGCTGGCGCAGTGCTCGCAGGCACTCGGAGTCGACACCAGGTCGTACGGCCGAGCGCGGAATCGGTACGCCGCACCGGTCAGTGCTCCGACCGGACAGACCTGCACGGTGTTGCCGGAGAAATAGGATTCGAACGGCTCGTTCTCGTAGATGCCGACCTGCTGCAACGCCCCTCGCTCGACGAGTTCGATGAACGGGTCGCCGGCGATCTGCGAGGAGAATCGAGTGCACCGCGCGCAGAGCACACACCGCTCACGGTCCAGCAGCACTTCCGTGGACAGCGGAATCGGTTTCGGGTATGTGCGCTTCTCCTCGACGAACCGCGACTCGGATCGGCCCGCCGACATCGCCTGGTTCTGCAGGGGGCACTCGCCGCCCTTGTCGCACACCGGGCAGTCGAGCGGGTGATTGATGAGCAACAGCTCCATCACGCCCTTCTGCGCCTTCGCGGCAACCGGCGAGCTCAGCTGCGTGCGAACGACCATGCCGTCGGTCACCGTCGTGGTGCACGACGCCAATGGCTTCCGCTGGCCCTCCACTTCGACGAGACATTGGCGGCATGCCCCCACCGGATCGAGGAGCGGGTGGTCGCAGAACCTGGGAATCTGGATACCGATCAGCTCCGCGGCCCGTATCACGAGGGTGCCGGGAAGAACCTGGATTTCCTGGCCGTCGATGCTGACGGTGACGGTGTCCACCGAGGTGCTCATGACGAAAGCCCTCCCGCTGTCAGTTCGGCGGACATCAGCGTGCTGCGGTGCGGATCGAACGGGCATGGTGCGCCGATGTGCTGTATGTACTCGTCGCGGAAATGCTTCAGCGACGACGTGATCGGACTCACTGCACCGTCGCCCAGGGCGCAGAAGGACTTGCCGAGAATGCTGTCCGCGATGTCCAGCAGAGTGTCGAGATCCGATTCCGTTCCGCGGCCGGTTTCGAGTCTCTCGTAGATCTGCACGAGCCAGTACGTTCCTTCGCGGCACGGCGTACATTTGCCGCAGGATTCGTGGGCGTAGAACTCCGTCCATCGCCGTACTGCACGTACGACGCACGTGGTCTCGTCGAATATCTGCAGCGCCTTGGTGCCCAGCATGGATCCGGCTGCGCCGACGCCCTCGTAGTCGAGCGGGACGTCGAGGTGGTCGGCAGTGAAGATCGGCGTCGACGACCCGCCTGGCGTCCAGAACTTCAGCGAATGACCCTCGCGCACGCCGCCCGCGTAGTCCAGAAGTTCCCGCAGCGTGATACCGAGCGGAGCCTCGTACTGTCCGGGAGTCGTCACGTGTCCCGACAACGAGTACAGGGTGAAACCCGGGGACTTCTCGCTCCCCATGGACCGGAACCAGTCGACACCGTTGCGCAGAATCGACGGGACGCTCGCGATGGACTCGACGTTGTTGACGACCGTCGGGCACGCGTACAGGCCTGCCACCGCAGGAAACGGTGGCCGCAGTCGGGGTTGCCCACGTCGACCCTCGAGCGAGTCCAGCTGAGCTGTCTCCTCGCCGCAGATGTACGCGCCCGCGCCCGCGTGCACCACGACGTCCAGATCGAATCCGCTGCCGAGGATGTCCGAGCCGAGATATCCCGAGGCGTAGGCCTCCTCGACCGCGGCCTGAACGCGTCGGAGCACGGGGACGACCTCCCCTCGCAGGTAGATGTAGGCGCGATGCGCCCGAATCGCATACGCCGCGATCACGATTCCCTCGATCAGGACCTGCGGCGTCGCGAGAAGCAAGGGCATGTCCTTGCACGTGCCGGGTTCGGACTCGTCGGCGTTCACCACCAGATAGTGTGGCTTGCCGTCACCCTGCGGAATGAAGCTCCACTTCATGCCCGTCGGGAAACCGGCCCCTCCTCGGCCTCGAAGTCCCGCGTCTTTCACCGAGGCGATCACGTCGCCTGCGGGCATGCCGAGTGCGCGGCGGAGGCCGTCGTATCCACCGTGGCGTTCGTAGGTTTCGAGAGTCCATGATTCGGGGTCGTCCCAATAACTGCTCAGGACAGGTGTCAGCGCCACGTCACGGTCCTTTCTCGGGCGGAACCGATTCCGTCGGTGCGGGGGCAGGCTTGTCCTTGGTGGTCTCGGCGGCGTTGGCCTGTTCGGAGCCCAACGGAGCAGCTCCGCTGTCCCGCACTTCTTCGGCTGTCGGCGCGGACATTCCGTGCTCACGAGCGATCCGGAGACCTGCCAGTGTCGGCGCACCTGCTTGTCCACCGGCGTGCACCGCACCGAGCCGTTCGTCGGGGAAACCGGCGAGAATTCGCTCCGTCTCCTTGAACGTGCACAACGACGCACCACGGGTGGGAACCACTTCGGCGCCGGAGCAGAGGGAATCGACGAGTGTACGTGCAGATTCCGGTGTCTGATTGTCGAAGAACTCCCAGTTGACCATGACGACCGGCGCGTAGTCGCATGCCGCATTGCATTCGACGTGAGTGAGAGTCACGGCCGGATCGGTGGGATCGACGTGTTCTCGCAGAGCATCCATGATCGCGTCTCCGCCCATCACGGCACACAAGGTGTTGGTGCAGACGCCGACCAGATACTCGCCCGTCGGTTCGCGCCGATACATGGAGTAGAAGCTCGACACCGCAGTGACTTCGGCACCGGTCAACCCGAGGTGTTCGGCGCAGAATTCGATTCCTGTGGGGGAGACGTACCCGTCCTCCGACTGCACCAGATGGAGCAACGGCAGCAGTGCGGATCGCGCCATCGTGGGATCGGGCGCTTCGGGAGACGAGTATCTCGCGATGATCTTCTTGGCGTCCTCGTCGAGGCGGGCGCGGACGTCGTCCGGGTAGGGGGCTGGGCGGGTTCGGAGTTGGAGATGGACCTTCTCGCTCATCGGTCGACACCGCCCATCACGGGATCGATGCTGGCGACGGCGGCGATGACGTCGGCAACCATTCCGCCCTCGCATGTCGCTGCCACGGCTTGGAGGTTGGTGAACGACGGATCCCGATAGTGCACTCGGAACGGCCGAGTTCCACCGTCACTCACCATGTGCACGCCGAGCTCACCGCGCGGCGATTCGACGGCAACGTAGACCTGCCCGGCCGGAACGCGGAACCCCTCGGTCACCAACTTGAAATGGTGGATCAAAGATTCCATCGACGTGTTCATGATGTCTCGGACGTGTTCCGTGGAATTTCCCATCCCGTCGGTGCCGACGGAGAGGTCGGCAGGCCACGCGATCTTCTTGTCGTCGATCATGATCGGCCCCGGTCGGAGCCGATCGAGGCACTGTTCCACGATCTTCAGCGACTCACGCATCTCCGCGACTCGGATGATGTAGCGGCCGTACGCGTCGCACCCGGTGTCGGTGCACACGTCGAACTCGTAGTTCTCGTAACCGCAGTACGGTTGCGACACCCGCAGATCGTGAGGCAGACCGGTGGATCTGAGCATCGGTCCGGTGATCCCGAGCGCCATGCATCCGGTGAGGTCGAGATAACCGATTCCCTTGGTGCGTGCCTTCCAGATCCTGTTGTCGTCCAACATGTTCGACATGTCCGTCAAGCCGGACGGCAGGGTGTCGAGAAGACCGCGGATCTTCTGAATCGCTCCCTCGGGCAGGTCCTGAGCCAACCCGCCGGGACGAATGTATGCGTGGTTCATCCTCAGACCCGTGATGGTTTCGAAGACGTCGAGGATCTGTTCTCGTTCGCGGAACCCGAACAGCATTGCTGTCACGGCGCCCAGTTCCATCCCACCCGTCGCAAGGGCGACGAGGTGAGACGAGATTCGATTGAGTTCCATCAGCAGAACGCGAATCACGGTTGCGCGCTCGGGAATCTCGTCGGTGATGTCGAGGAGCTTCTCGACGCCGAGGCAATATGCAGTCTCGTTGAAGAAAGGCGACAGATAATCCATCCGCGTGACGAACGTGACGCCCTGGGTCCAGTTTCGGAATTCGAGGTTCTTCTCGATCCCGGTGTGCAGATAGCCGATTCCGCACCTGGCTTCGGTCACGGTCTCTGCTTCGATCTCCAGAATCAGCCGTAGTACACCGTGCGTCGACGGGTGCTGCGGACCCATGTTGACGACGATCCGCTCCTCCGACGACGCCGACGTGTCGGCGGCTGCCGCCACGATGTCGTCCCAGTCCTGCCCGGACACGGTGAAGGACTTCTCCGGAGCGGTCGATGTGTCGTGGCCGGCTGTGTTCGTCATCAGTTGTACTCCCGCCGTCGATCCGGTGGGGGAATGCTCGCGCCCTTGTACTCGACGGGAATTCCACCCAATGGATAGTCCTTGCGCTGGGGATGACCCACCCAGTCGTCAGGCATCTGGATACGTGTCAGCGACGGGTGTCCGTCGAACTCGATGCCGAAGAAGTCGAAGGTCTCGCGTTCGTGCCAGTCGTTCGTCGGGTATACACCGACGAGACTCGGGATGTGCGGATCCGATTCCGGCACCGACACTTCCAGACGAACACGGCGATTGTGAGTGATGGAGAGCAGAGGATAGGACGCGTGAAGTTCTCGACCGGTGTTGTGTGGATAGTGAACGCCGTTGACGCCCAGGCACATCTCGAACCGTAGTTCCGGACCGTTTCGAAGCGCGGTCGCAACTGCGAGCAGGTGCTCGCGCCGGACATGCAGGGTCAATTCACCTCGGAAAACGACGACGGATTCGACGGCAGTGTCGAAGTGGACACCGAAGTCTTCTCGGAGTGCGGACGCGAGTTCGTCGGCGACCGAGTCGAAGAATCCTCCGTAGGGCCGCTCGGTGCTGCCCTGAACCAGCGCCGGGATCACGAGCCGTCCGTACCCTGAGGTGTCGCCCGTCCCGCGGACGCCGAACATCCCGCGCTTGTCCACCGTCATCGAAGCAGTCCCTTCAGCTCGATGGTCGGCCTGGAGTTCAGTGCTGCTTCCTCGGCTGCACGCGCTACCGTCTCGCGGTCCACGCCCAGCGGCATCTCCTGAATTTTCTCGTGCAGCTTCAGGATTGCGTCGAGCAGCATCTCCGGCCGCGGTGGGCAGCCCGGCAGATAGATGTCGACTGGAACGACATGGTCGACGCCCTGGACGATGGCGTAGTTGTTGAACATTCCGCCCGAGGATGCGCACACGCCCATCGCCAGAACCCATTTCGGCTCGGCCATCTGGTCGTAGATCTGCCGGAGAACCGGCGCCATCTTCTGGCTGACCCGTCCTGCGACGATCATCAGGTCTGCCTGCCGAGGGGATGCGCGGAACGCCTCCATGCCGAAACGGGCGATGTCGAACCGCCCCGAGCTGGTGGCCATCATCTCGATCGCACAGCATGCAAGTCCGAACGTCGCGGGCCACAGCGAGCCTTTTCGAACGTAGCCGGCGAGGCCCTCCACCGTGCTCAGCAGAAAGCCGCTCGGGAGCTTCTCTTCGAGACCCATGTCGGACCTTTCTTGTTGTTCGGTGCGCGATCGGGGGGGCTAATCCCAGCTCAGACCGCCTCGACGCCACTCGTAGGCGTACGCGACGGCTGCGCTGACGATGAACATGCCCATTGCGAGAAGACCGAAGATGCCGAGCGCGTCGAAGTGAACAGCCCAGGGATAGAGGAAGACGATCTCGATGTCGAAGATGATGAACAGCATGGCCGTCAGGTAGAACTTGACGGGGTATCGACCCGCCCCCATCGGCTGCGCGGTCGGCTCGATCCCGCATTCGTAGGCATCCAATTTCGCGCGGTTGTAACGCTTGGGCCCGACGACTGCTGCGATGACCACGGACACGAGGGCGAAGGCGACCGCAACAGCGCCCAGGACCAGAATGGGGATGTACTCGTTCAACCTGTGTCGCCTCTCCGTGCCTGCCTTGTGAGCAAATGAGGAGTTCTGCCGACCAAGAAGTCCTTAGCCAACAGAAATTGTGAGCTGGAACACAGCCTACCGGTGTGATGCCCCGACTTGTCTCGGTTTTCGGCCAGCCAGGTCGGCGTGTCGGTCAGAAAGTTGATCTTGCGCCGGGGAGTGGCAGCGAATGGAAATCAGTTGTGACCGACAGATTTCGACGACTCGCGCAGCAAGCCCGTCACTGCCTCGGTCAGGACGAACGGGTCGATGGGTTGCGACACCGCAGCCTCGGCCCCGGACCACTCGGCCAGCCACCTGTCGTCGGGGCGGCCGGTGAGCACGACCAGCGGCGGGCAGTGTTCGAGCTCGTCTCTCAGTTGCTTGGCGACGCCCATTCCGCCCGCCGGCGCTGCCTCTCCGTCGAGGATCGCCAGGTCGATTCCACCTGTGTCGAGGTAGTGCACCACCATGGGCTCGCTCGCGACCTCGAGGTACTCGAAATCCGGAAGCGCCGGATCGGGGTGTCTGCCGATGGCGGAGGTGACGTCGGCGCGCGTGTGTGCATTGCTGCTGTAGACGAGGATGCGCAGCGAGGCGGTCACGTGAGCGATGCTACGTCCGAACCGTCGCCGCGGGTACGGTTCCGCAGTATTAGGTAAACCTCTGTCCGGCAACAAGTCCGTAGACGTCGGTCAGTGCTCGTGCGGCCTGATCCAGGCCAGGACGACGGGCTCGGACTGACCGGGCCAGGTGCCGGTCAGGGATGGGCCGGCCGCGGTCGATCGAGTCGTGTCCACGACGCGGACGAGGTCGATGCGCGTCGTCCCCGCAGTGATGTTCGTCGACTGGTCGGAATCGACCGACGACACCGAGTCGATGGCAGGAACCTGGGTGCCCGGGGTTCCGGTCCCGACCACCCGGGTGGTGACGGCCCGCTTTTCCGGCGGAGCCTGGTAGTCGTACTCCAAGGCGGCCTCGGTTCCACCGGTCAGGATCGCGGCTGCCAGCGCGGTCACGTAGACGGGATCGGCCACACCGTCGTAGGCCCATCTCGTACCGAGCACCGAGTGCTCCATCGTCGTCACGAGGGAGTCCACGGACCCGGACAGAGGTGCGCCGCGGTACGTGATCGGGACCTGCAGTACTCGGCCGCCGGTCGAGATCAGAAATGTCTCGATCCCGACGGCACCGGTGGGATCGTCGAATCTGTACGTGCCGAGAATGTCGACGTCGGTGCGGGTTGCCCATGGGCGTGTAGGTAGCCAAGCGCGGAGAGCGTCGCGCTTGCTCGGCGTCAACTCGGCGGCGTGAATGATGGCCATGACGTGCACGCTACCTGCACATCGACGTTCCATTTGGTATCAATGTGTAACGGTTCAAGTAGTTGGACTGATGAACAGTTCAACTCCGGAGCGCGGTACCGCAGACCCCCGACTCGGCACCGCCCCGGAGCCCTGAACATCGGACGAGCTGCGAGGAAGCCCATGCACGATCACGTGACAGACCAGTTTCCGCACGGCGAAGGACCGAGCGAGGACGTGTTGACGGAGTTCGGAGTCAGTCGCCAGGCCTTCGTCGGTCGACTTCGCGAAATTCTTCTGCGTAACCCTCCCGCGGCTCTCGACGACGTCGACGTCGCGCGGGTTCTCGCAGCCTGCTCCTGACGGCACTGGCACACGAAGTCCCCTCGCGGGCTTACGGTTGATCACGAGTCACCCGGTCAGCGAGAAGGAGTCCTACGTGCCCACCTCCGGAAACGAAGCACTCGACGCAGCAAATCTGCGTCCGTCGTTGTGGATCGACGGACGATGGACGGAGTCGTCCGACGGGGGCACCCGTGAGATTGTCGATCCGTCGAACGGAAGCGTCGTCGTTGTGGTCGACGAAGCGACGCCCGAGGACGCGCGAGACGCTGTCGCGGCGGCGCGACGCACTTTCGACGACGGCGCCTGGCCGGCAACGGCAATCTCCGAACGGGCAGCGCTGCTGACCACGATCGCGGACCTACTGCAACGGGACAAAGAGCAACTCGCGCACCTCGAAACCGTCGACACGGGTAAAACGTTGGCCGAGAGCCGAATCGACATCGACGACGTGACATCGGTGTTCCGGTACTACGCGGAACTCGCGGCGGTGCACAGCGACCGGCTCGTCGACGTCGGACGGCCGGAAATTCTCAGCCGAGTCGTGCACGAGCCGATCGGCGTGTGCGTCATGATCGCGCCGTGGAACTATCCGCTCCTGCAGATCTCCTGGAAGATCGCACCGGCGCTGGCGGCAGGGTGCACGATGGTGCTCAAGCCCAGCGAAGTGACCCCGCTCAGCACCATCGCGTTCGCCAAACTCGTCGAAGAGGCAGGAGTGCCTGCAGGTGTGGTCAACCTCGTGCAGGGCAGCGGTGCCGTACTCGGTGAGGCGCTGACGACCGATCCGGACGTCGACTTCATCTCGTTCACCGGGGGTCTGGCGACGGGCCGAACGATCCTGGCGGCAGCAGCCGCGAACGTGACCAAGGTGGCCGTCGAGCTCGGCGGGAAGAATCCACACATCGTGTTCGCCGATGCACTCGTCGACGACGACGCGTTCGCGAACTCGGTCGATCACGTGTTGACCGGCGTGTTCCTTCACTCGGGCCAGGTGTGCTCGGCCGGTACCCGTCTCATCATCGAGGACTCGGTCGCGGACCGGTTCGTCGCTGCCGTCGCCGAACGCGCCGGCCACATCACGATGGGACCGGGCCTGGACGAGAGATCCGAGACCGGGCCGCTCGTGTCGGAGGCGCAGCTGACGAAGATCGCGGGCTTCGTCGAACTGGGTATAGCCGAAGGTGCCGAGCTCGTAGTCGGAGGCAGTAGGCCCGAGGATCCGCGCCTGGCTGCCGGCAGCTTCTTTCTGCCGACGGTGTTCGACAAGTGCGATCGCTCGATGAAAATCGTCCAGGACGAGACGTTCGGGCCCATACTCACTGTTGAGCGCTTCACGACCGAGGAGGAAGCTTTGCGTCTCGGCAACGACACGAACTACGGTCTCGCGGCAGGTGTCCGAACGTCGGACAGTGCACGGGGCGAACGTATGGTGCGCGGATTGCGGCACGGAACGGTGTGGCTCAACGACTTCGGCATTTACACTGCTGCGGCTGAATGGGGCGGTTTCAAACGATCCGGAAACGGCAGAGAACTAGGTCCGTCCGGATTGTCCGAATATCAAGAAGCCAAGCACATCTGGCACAACACCTCGCCGACGGCGGCGGGGTGGTTCAGCACCTCCTGAAATCCCACGAGTTTCTGCCGGACGAAAGGCAGTACGGGCTATGACAGTCGATTCCGACAGCGGCATGGACGATTTCGGATACAAGGAATCGCTCGATCGAAGTCTGGGAAAGTTCGCCAGCTTCGCCGCAGGTGTGAGCTACATATCGATTCTGACCGGCACGTTTCAATTGTTCTACTTCGGGTTCGGTACTGCCGGACCCGCCTACCTGTGGTCGTGGCCTGCAGTGTTCGTCGGGCAACTCTGCGTTGCACTGTGTTTCATGGAGCTCGCCGCCAAGTACCCCGTCGCGGGATCGGTCTACAACTGGGCGAAGCTTCTGGGTAGGCGCGTCGTGGGGTGGTCCGCGGGTTGGTTGATGTTGACGGCGTCGATCGTCACATTGTCCGCCGTGGTGCTTGCGCTGCAGTTGAATCTCCCGCGGATCTGGAGTGGGTTCCAGATCATCGGCGACGGCAGTGGAGACAACGATTTCGCGACCAACGCAGTCCTGTTGGGTGCCATCATGATCGCGATTACCACAACGATCAATGCATTGGGTGTCAAGTTGATGGCGATGATCAACAGCGCCGGTGTGTTCATCGAACTGATCGCCGCAGTGCTGATCGCCGTCATCCTCGCGGCCAATATCACGCGAGGCCCCGAGGTCTTCTTCTCCACCAACGGGTACGGCGCAGGTGAGAGCGGCGGTTTCCTTGCCGCGTTCCTCGTCGCCTCTCTTGCGTCCGGCTATGTCATGTACGGATTCGACACGGCGTCGTCACTCGGCGAGGAGACTGTCGAGCCGAGGAGGACGGCACCGAAGGCAATCCTGCGCGCCATTCTCGCGTCGTTCGTCATCGGTGGCGCAATTTTGGTGTTCGCCGTGATGGCAGCCCCCGACCTGGACGATCCCTCGCTCGGCAGTCCCGACGGGAGTCTTCAGTCGATTGTCGAATCGGTGATGTGGGGTCCACTCGGAACGGTCTTCCTGATCTGCATTGTCATCGCTGTCATCGTCTGCTCGCTGGCCGTCCACACCGCAGCGATCCGCCTGACTTTCGCGATGGCGCGCGACAACGCGTTACCGTTCGGCGAGAGCCTGGCCAAGGTCAATCCGAAGACCCAGACTCCGGTCGTGCCTGCCGTGACGATCGGCGTGCTGGCCATCGCGATCCTGGTCGTCAACGTCGGTCAGCCGCAGATCTTCACGGTGCTGACGTCGATCGCGATCATCATGATCTACCTTGCGTATCTGATGGTGACCGGTCCGCTGCTCGTCAAGCGGTTCAAAGGGGAATGGCCACCGAAGGACCTGAAGCCCGGCGGTTACTTCACGATGGGCAGAGCCGGCCTGATCGTCAACCTGGTCGCCGTCGTCTGGGGAGCAGGCATGGCCTTGAATCTGGCGTGGCCGCGCGTCGCGGTGTACGGCAGTCCCTGGTACAACACGTGGGGTGCGTTCGTCTACATCGGTGTGATTCTGGTGCTGGGTCTGGCCTGGTACGGAACGACGGGTCGTCGCCACATCGGTACGTTGAAGTCACATGCATCCACCGGTGAGGAGAGGAGTCCGTCGTGACGGACGCGGCATTCGATTACGTCATCGCAGGAGGCGGTACCGCAGGCTGTGTTCTCGCTGCACGACTGAGTGAGGATCCGTCCGTGACCGTGTGCCTCGTCGAGGCTGGTCCGTCCGATGTGGGCGACGACAGCATTCTCGAACTGTCGCAGTGGATGCACTTGTTGGATTCCGGTTACGACTGGGACTATCCCGTCGAACCGCAGGAGCGGGGCAACAGTTTCATGCGCCATGCGCGGGCGAAAGTGCTCGGAGGGTGCTCGTCGCACAACTCCTGCATCGCATTTCACCCACCCGCGCAGACGCTGGACGACTGGGAAGCCGCGGGCGCAACGGGGTGGGGAGCGAAGGATGTGCTGCCGTTGGTGGCGCGAGTGGAGAACAACGACACCGGGCGCGGTCACGACGGGCCCGTGCGCATCCGCGACATTCCTCCCGTGGATCCCTGCGGGACAGCGGTTCTGGAGTCTGCAGCCGCGGTCGGTCTGCCCACCGTACAGTTCAACCGCGGTGACACCGTCATCGACGGTGCCGGGTGGTTTCAGATCAACGCAGGCGAGGACGGCACGCGCATGTCCACCTCACACGCGTACTTGCATCCGATTCTGGACTCACGCCCCAATCTCGAGGTTCGGACTCACAGCTGGATCAGCGAAATTCTGATCGACGACGCACTCACCGCAACCGGGATCCGCTGCCAGCGACCTGATCTGACGGGGTACGACACGATCACCGCGCGCCGCGAAGTCGTTGTCACGGCCGGCGCGATCGACACACCGAAATTGCTCATGTTGTCCGGCATCGGACCCGCGGATCATCTGCGCTCCATGGGAATCGATGTGCGAGTCGATTCACCCGGTGTCGGTGAGAATCTCGACGACCACGTCGAAGGGCTCGTCTTCTGGGAAGCGTCGCGGCCCATGGTGACGACGTCCTCGCAGTGGTGGGAAATCGGTATATTCGCTGCCACCGAACCGAACCTGAGCTACCCCGACGTCATGATGCACTACGGCAGCGTCCCGTTCGACATGAACACCCTGCGTTGGGGATACCCGACGACCGACAACGGATTCTGCCTGACGCCCAACGTAACTCAGGGCCGGTCGCGGGGCACGGTACGCCTGCGGAGCCGTGACTTCCGGGACCGCGCGAAAGTGGACCCCCGATACTTCACCGACTCGGAAGGACACGACGACGCAGTCATGCTCGCAGGCCTGAAACTGGCGAGGAAGATCGCCGCGCACGGGCCGCTGTCGTCCTGGATCGAACGTGAACTCGCTCCGGGGCCCGACGTAGTGACCGACGACGACCTGCTCGACTACGTTCACAAGACCCACAACACCGTCTATCACCCGGCGGGCACCGCACGCATGGGGTCCACCAGCGACGTCATGGCGGTGCTGGACCCTGAACTGAGGGTCAAGGGCGTACGCAACCTCCGCGTGGTGGATGCGTCGGCAATGCCCAAGTTGCCCTCGGTCAACCCGAACATCACCGTCATGACCATGGCAGAGAAATGCGCAGACCTGATCCGTGGACGACACAGCTGATTTCCTTGCCCGCTACCCTCCGTTCCGGACCGCGACGCCGGGAGAATTGGACGCGCTGAGCGCCGAGGCTCGTAGCGTCGAGTATGCAACCGGGGCAACGATTCTCGACGTCGACATGCGCGACGTCGATTCGGTGTGGGTGGTCCGACGCGGTCGAGTCGTCATTCTGCAGCCGGACGACACGGCTCTGACGGCTCTTCCCGTCGACACGGTCGACGTCGGCGGTGTGTTCGGGTTCTCTGCCATGCTGTCCGGATCGACGTTCGGTTTCGTTGCTCGTACGACCGAACCGAGCGTCGTCATCCAGCTGCCCGGGGCGCTCATGCGCCCGCTGTTCTCCGAACCTGCGGGCCTGGCGTTCCTTGCCGAGGCGGTGACCACGGCCAACGCGGCTGTGGCCGGTCCGACCGACCGAACCACACGCAGAACCGTCGGCGACCTGGTGTCCGGTCCAGCGATCGTGGTCGATGCGGCCACCACAGTTCGCGACGCAGTGCGGGACATGACCGAACGCGGGGCGTCGTGCGTACTGGTGCAGCTGGGCCGAGGCCGCTACGGGATCTTCACCGATCGCGATCTCCGCATTCGAGTCGTCGCCGCCGACATCGGCGTCGACACACCGATCGGCGCGGTGATGACCGCGCCTGCCGAGACCGTCACCGCCGACCGGCTGGCTGCCACTGTGTTGGTGGACATGCTGGATCGAGGGTTGCGGCACATGCCAGTGCTGTCGGGGCGAGGTGAGGTGGTCGGCGTCATCGAGGACTCCGAACTGCACGCGGCGTCGACCCGGCGGAGCTTCGTGCTGCGACGGTCGGTTGCGCTGGCCGCGACCACGAGCGAACTGATCGACGCTGCACAGAGGATTCCGGGGCTCGCGATCGATCTGTTCCGCGGTGGGACGGAACCGACCGCGGTGAGCGCAATCCTGTCGGTCGTCATGGACAGCGTCGTTCGACGAGCGCTCGAGCTCGAGCGGGGAGCCGATCCCGAAGTTCCGCGGTCCGACGTCGCATGGTTGACGCTCGGTAGCGTCGCACGTCGGGAAGCGATGCCGTCCTCGGACGTCGACAGCGCCCTGTCCTGGTCGGATCTACTGCCCGATCCGTCGGACGGCGGGCGAACCCGGGACACCGCTCTGATGGACCTCGCGGCCCGAGTACATCTGACCCTTGCCGCGTGCGGTCTACCGGCCGACTCGAACGGTGCAGTTGCGAGCTCGCCGAGATTTGCCAGATCAGCGACCCAGTGGCGATCCGCCGCCGGACATTGGCTGAGCAACCCTTTCGGCGACAGGGGCAACCCGTCGTCGGATTCGGGCCTGATCATGTCGTCTCTGCTCGTCGACGGTCGAGTCGTGTGGGGAAATCGCGAACTGCACACAGTTCCCGACGTGTACCGCACGATGGCCACGGATCATCCCGACGCGCTTCGACTTCAACTGCGCGACGCACTGGCCGGGCGTGCCCGCCTCCGATCGCTGCGCGACGTGCTGGCACGACGAGGCGGCACGTTCGATCTCAAGGCTCACGCGATCACCCCGATCGTCAATCTTGCTCGGTGGGGCGGCTTGTCCGTCGGATTGGCCTCCGCGTCCACTCCGGCACGACTGGCAGCGGCGTCGGGCAACGGGTTTCTGGCCGACCGCGACGTCGAGATTCTGACCGAGGTGTTCTCTCTGTTGCAGCGCCTGCGGCTCGGACATCAGATCGAACAGCTCGAAGCGGGTCTTCCGCCGGGGGACGTGCTCGTCATGGGAGATCTCTCCGCGATCGAGCGCAGTGTGCTCGGAGACGGTGTCCGCGAGATCGCAGCCGTTCAGCGACGTGTGGGATATCTCGCGAGCAACGTCGGCGTGCGTCCGTGACTCCGAGATAGCAGACTGGGCGCGTGACCGACGACGCTGACACACCTTCGACCGCCGAACATTCACGCCTTGCCGAATCGCCCGGTGTGTCGGGCCCGTGGCGCCAGTGGGGTCCCTACCTGGCGGGACGACAGTGGGGGACAGTGCGTGAGGATTACTCGGCCGACGGTGATGCGTGGCAGTCGTTCCCCTTCGACCAGTCGCACGCCCGTGCGTACCGCTGGGGAGAGGACGGATTGGGCGGAATCAGCGACCGCTTCGGCTTTCTCAACTTCGCCTTCGCGTTGTGGAACCGCAAGGACCCGATTCTCAAGGAGCGGCTGTTCGGGCTGACCAACGGCGAGGGGAACCACGGCGAGGACGCCAAAGAGTACTGGTGGGTCGTCGACGGCACCCCGACCCACAGTTGGATGCAGTGGCTCTACCGTTACCCGCACGCCGAATACCCGTACCGAAAGTTGCGTGAGGCCAATGCAGCGCGCGGACGAGACGAACGCGAATACGAACTGTCCGATACCGGAATCCTGGACGACAACCGCTTTTTCGACGTGCAGGTGACGTACGCCAAGGCATCGCCGGACGACATGTGCATCGTCATCTCCATCACCAATCACGGACCCGAGGCGGCGTCGGTCGACTTGCTTCCTCATCTGTGGTTACGCAATACCTGGGCATGGGGCCGTGACGACAGGGCCGGAATGCTCAGGGCCGTCGAAGCGCCGGAACTGCAGGTCGGTGGTGTGAGTGCCGTCGAGGCCGAGCACGGATTCCTCGGCAAGTACTATCTGAGCGCCGAGGGCCACCCCGAAGTCCTGTTCTGCGACAACGAAACCAACGCGGCCGAACTGTGGGGTCAGGAGAACCGCTCCGCGTTCAGCAAGGACGGAATCGGCCGACGCGTCGTCGGTGGTGATGTGGAGGCAGTCAACCCCGAGAAGTTCGGCACGAAGTCGGCGTTCTGGTTCTCGTTCGACGATATCGCACCAGGTTCGATGGTGGAGGTCAAGCTCCGACTCTCGACGAGAATTCCCGACGAGCAGACATTCGGACGCGGATTCGACGCCGTCGTGGCGGACCGACGTGCCGAAGCGGACGAGTTCTACTCCAGTGTCATCGGACCCGAACTCGACGAGCAGGATCGGCATGTCGCGCGGCGCGCCTACGCGGGCCTGCTGTGGACCAAGCAGCTCTACCGATACGACGTCGAACAATGGCTCGAAGGCGACCGGGTGGGCGAGCCCGCGCCGGAATCGCGTCAGGGTCCCGGCGGTCGCAACACCCATTGGCGTCACCTTGCTCTCGCCGACGTCATCTCGATGCCCGACGAGTGGGAGTATCCGTGGTTCGCCGCGTGGGATCTTGCCTTCCACACGATTCCGCTCGCGCACGTCGACCCGGATTTCGCGAAGGAACAACTCGTGCTCATGTGCCGCGAGTGGTCCATGCACCCCAACGGCCAACTGCCCGCCTACGAATGGGAATTCGGCGACGTCAACCCGCCGGTACATGCATGGGCAGCGTGGCACGTCTATCGGATCGACGGCTACCGGGACCGTGAGTTCCTGGTTCGCGTGTTCACCAAGTTGCTGCTGAACTTCGCCTGGTGGGTCAACCGCAAGGACTCCGAGGGATCGAACATCTTCGAGGGCGGGTTTCTCGGGATGGACAACATCGGGTTGTTCAACAGATCCGCACCCCTTCCGCCGGGGTTCCGGCTCGAGCAATCCGATGCCACCAGTTGGATGGCGTTCTACTGCCAGCAGATGTTCAAGATCGCGTTGGAGCTCGCGCGGCACGACAGTGCCTGGGACGACGTGGCGACCAAGTTCTTCGCGCATTTCCTGTCGATCGCCAAAGCCGTGAAATCGTTCGGATCGCAGCATATTTCGCTGTGGCACGAGGAAGACGGATTCTTCTACGACGTGCTCGTTCCACCCGAGGGTGACGCCGTTCCGCTGCGCGTGAGGTCGATGGTGGGCCTGCTACCGATCCTGGGGGCGACGGAGATTCCGTCGTGGGTGGAGGACGAATGCCCGGACCTGACGGCGCGGCTCCGGTGGGTGCAGCGACGCAGGCCGGAGATGATCAGTCCCCTGCTCGCACGCAAGGACGGAAACGAAGTACGGGTGCTGCTCTCTCTCGTCGAACCGGAGCGTCTCAAGCGTGTGCTGGCCAGGATGTTCGATTCCGAGGAATTCCTGTCGCAGTTCGGCATACGTTCACTGTCTGCGTCCTACCGCGACGGTGTCACGTACGAGATCGACGGCCGGAGCCTGTCGATCGAATACGAGCCGGGGGAGTCCCGCACCGGGATGTTCGGCGGGAACTCGAACTGGCGCGGGCCCATCTGGTTCCCGGTCAACGTCCTGCTGGCAGACAAGTTGCGGGCGTACGGACGGCACTACGGCGACTCGTTCACCATCGAGATTCCCACCGGGTCGGGGAACCACTGCACCCTGACCGACGCCGCGGATCTCATCGACAACGGTCTGGCTGATCTGTTCCGGCCCGTCGACGGGAAACGACCCGCCGACGGGGATCGCATCGAGTCCAGTGACAACCCTCTGTGGAGTGTGCATCCGACGTTCAACGAGTACTTCGACGGCGACACCGGGGAAGGGCTGGGAGCGTCCCACCAAACCGGCTGGACCGGATTGGTCGCGCATCTGCTGCGGCCCCGCCTTCCGCTGTGAGTACTTGTGTAGGGCAGGGTGCGCATTTTCGCTCACCTAGAGTGAGGGGATGAAGATCCGCGGCGCAGTTCTCGAGGAAATCGGACGACCACGGCCATTCGCCGAGTCGAGGCCCATCTCCATCTCCGAGCTCGATCTGGCTCCACCGGGTCCGGGGGAAGTGCTCGTGCGGATCGAAGCAGCCGGGCTGTGCCACTCGGACCTGTCCGTCGTCGACGGCAACCGAGTCCGACCGGTACCGATGCTACTCGGCCACGAGGCCGCGGGCCGCGTCGAATCGGTCGGGGACGGTGTCGACGATCTGCCGGTCGGCACCCGAGTGGTCATGACGTTCCTGCCGCGGTGCGGAGAATGCGCAGGATGTCTGACGGACGGCCAGATGCCCTGCATTCCGGGCAGTGCCGCCAACAATGCCGGCACCCTGTTGGGCGGTGGAGCCAGGTTGGACCGAGCCGGTTCGGAGGTGAAACACCACCTCGGCGTCTCCGGTTTCGCTACCCACGCCGTCGTCAGTCGTAAATCTGTCGTCGCCGTCGACGACGACATCCCGGCCGATGTCGCGGCTGTGCTCGGGTGCGCGGTACTCACCGGTGGAGGAGCAGTGCTCAACGCCGGCCGGCCGCGGGAGGGACAATCGGTGATGGTGATCGGCCTCGGCGGCGTCGGAATGGCTTCGATCCTCACCGCTGTGTCGGTGGGGGCAGGCGAGGTGATCGGCGTCGACGGTGTGCCGGACAAATTGGATGTCGCCCGTGAACTCGGTGCAACACAGACGTTCTCGCCCGCAGAGCGAGAAGAACGCGGCGTCAAGGCGGACATCGTGATCGAGGCGGCCGGCAACGCGCGTGCGTTCGAGGCCGCGGTAGCGGCGACGGCACCTGGCGGTACGACGGTCACCGTCGGACTACCCGCGCCCGACGCCCGGTCGTCGATTTCACCACTGGGTCTCGTCGCCGAGGCACGCACGATCATCGGCAGCTACCTGGGCTCGGCGGTGCCGTCGCGGGACATCCCGCTCTACGCCCAGATGTGGCGCGAGGGACGGCTTCCGGTGGAGAAACTCATCAGCTCGCGGATCGGCTTGGCCGACATCAACCGCGGAATGGACGAGTTGGCCGACGGCAAAGCCATCCGTCAGGTGATCACGTTCTGAACTGCGGTTGCCACCCACCGGCCGCCTCGACGGTCGATCTCGATGGGGTGATCGAAGGATGCGCTGATGTTGGCCGTGGTGATCACCTCGTCGACGGCCCCGCTCGCCGTGATTCGACCGTCCCGGATGAGAACGGCGTGCGTCGTCGACGTCGGGATCTCCTCCAGGTGGTGAGTCACCAGAATGCTTGCGAGCGAGGGATGTTGGCGTCGCAAGCTGTCGACCGCGGTCAGAAGCTGTTCGCGTGCAGCGAGGTCGAGTCCGGTGGCGGGCTCGTCGAGCAGCAACAGTGCGGGGTCGGACAGTAGTGCGCGTGCAATGAGTGCGCGTCCTCGCTCGCCTTGAGACAGTGTGTACCACGGTGACGAGGATCGGTTCTCGACGCCGAGGGATTCGATCAGGCGCTGTGCGCGGGACCTCTCGTCGTCCGACGGCGACCATCGGGGAATCAGATCCGGAGTGTTCGTCAGCCCGGTGAGCACTGCCTCTACCAGCGTCAGCGACGGTTCGATGTTCAGACGCGGGTCGACGTGACCTATGTGCGTGCGAAGTTCGCGCATGTCCACCCGACCCAGTCGATGCCCGAGGACGTGCACGGTGCCGTTCGTGGGATGAACGAACGCCCCGAGAAGGCTCAACAACGTGCTTTTACCTGCGCCGTTCGCGCCGAGCAGTACCCAGTGCTCACCCTCGGCGATGCTGACGGACGCATCGCGCAGCAGGAAACGACCATTTCTGACCAGGTCGACGTGATCCGCTCGGAGAACGGCACCGGTTTCGTCACTCACCAGCTGGACGCTAGCGCCGTCGGTCGGACCCGGTGTGATCGGCCCCCCGGGTCTGATGTTTGACTCACCCAAGTCAGTGGAAAGTTGTACTAGTTGCCACCGAACAAGGGATCTCGATGACTCTCGCGATACTCGAACGATCACGTATCGTTGCCACCCCGGAATGGAGCCGATGGCTCATCCCACCCGCAGCACTGTCGATCCATCTGGCGATCGGATCCGCATACGCGTGGAGCGTCTTCAAGAACGCCATCTCCGCGCCCACCGCCATGGATCTCAGCGGAACGGTCACGGCCATACCGTTTCAGCTCGCCATCGTCATGCTCGGTCTGTCCGCAGCCGTTTTCGGAACGAGGGTGGAGAAGAACGGGCCTCGGTGGGCGATGACCGTGTCCCTGATCTTCTTCGTGAGTGGACTGTTGCTGTCCGCCTTGGGAATGAGCCTCGACCAGTTCTGGCTCGTGATCTTCGGGTATGGGTTCGTCGGCGGCATCGGACTCGGCATCGGGTACATCTCACCGGTCTCGACGCTGATCAAATGGTTCCCGGACCGGCCAGGGATGGCGACGGGTATCGCGATCATGGGCTTCGGCGGCGGCGCTCTGATCGCATCACCGTTGACCACCCAGTTGCTTTCGGGCTTCGGTGGTTTCACCGATGCGTCGATCGCACAGACGTTCCTGGTACTGGCCGTCGGCTACGCCGTGTTCATGGCGCTGGGCGTCGTTTTGATTCGTGTGCCGGCCGACGACTGGAAACCCGCAGGCTGGAACCCCTCGGCGTCGTCTCCGTTGGTCGCGACACACAACGTGTCGGCGGCCAACGCGGTCAAAACGCCTCAGTTCTGGCTGCTGTGGATCGTGCTGTGTTTCAACGTGACCGCTGGAATCGGCATTCTGGAACGCGCGTCGGGGATTTACCAGGACTTCTTTCCCGACGCCACCTCCCCGGAGTCACTTGCGGCTGCTGCAGCCGGTTTCGTGGCCTTCCTGTCGCTGACCAACATGATCGGACGGTTCGTGTGGTCGTCCGTGTCCGACCTGGTCGGCCGCAAGAACATCTACCGCCTCTATCTCGGCGTCGGTGCGCTGCTGTATCTCTACATCGCACTGTTCACCAACTCCAACAAGGTTCTGTTTCTCGTCTCGGCGCTGCTCATTCTGTCCTTCTACGGCGCGGGATTCGCGACGATGCCCGCGTATCTGAAGGACATGTTCGGCACCTACCAGGTCGGCGCGATCCACGGTCGATTGCTGACGGCATGGTCGGTCGCCGGTGTCCTCGGTCCGCTGATCGTCAACGCCATCGCCGACGCCGGAGAGGACGGTCAGGTCGGCCGCTACCTACCGGCGTTCTACGTGATGATCGCCCTGCTCGCCATCGGATTCGTCGCGAACGAACTGATCAAGCCCGTGAATTCGAAGTACCACGAACCGGAGGTCGACGCATGAACCCGACACGTCAGCGCACCGTCATGATCGTGGCCTGGCTGTGGGTGACCGTGCCGTTCGTCTACGGGCTCTACGAGCTGATCCTCAAAGCCAAGAATCTCTTCGGCAGCTGAGTGCTCTGCGTTCGCGGGTCGTCAGTAGGCTTCACTCGACGAATTGTGTCGATGAGAAGAGAGTGGAGCAGACGTGAGTTCAGAAGCACCTATCCGGGTCGGCGTACTGGGTGCCCGCGGCAAGGTGGGCCAGGCGATCTGTGCCGCCGTCGAGGCTGCGGCGGACCTCGAACTGGTCGCAACCGTCGACGCCGGTGACCCGCTCTCGCTGTTCGTCGACTCGTCCACCCAGGTTGTCGTCGACTTCACTCATCCCGACGTCGTCATGCCCAATCTGCAGTTTCTCGTGGAGAACGGAATTCACGCCGTCGTCGGAACCACCGGGTTCGACGAGGAACGGCTCGCGTCGGTGACGGAGTGGCTGGGGTCCTCGCCTCGGACCGGTGTGCTGATCGCGCCCAACTTCGCCATCGGTGCAGTCCTCACCATGCGCTTCGCGGAGCAGGCTGCACGCTTCTTCGATTCGGTCGAGGTCATCGAGCTGCATCACCCGAACAAAGCCGACGCCCCCTCGGGGACCGCCTACCGCACTGCCGAACTCATCGCGAAAGCACGCGCGAAGGCAGGCATCCCGAAGAGCCCCGATGCCACGACGGTGGAGTTCGACGGTGCCCGCGGCGCCGAGGTGGACGGAGTTCGCGTTCACTCGATCAGGCTGGCAGGTCTGGTCGCGCATCAGGAAGTTCTGCTCGGCACGCTCGGGGAGACACTGACGATCCGTCACGATTCGCTCGATCGCACGTCGTTCGCACCAGGCGTCCTGCTGGGGGTCCGCGAGATCGCCGGACGGCCGGGGCTGACCGTCGGACTCGATTCCTTCCTCGATCTGTAAGACCATGAACAAAGCGACGAAAGTCCTGCTGACCATCGGTGTGATGGTGCTGATCCTCGGGTTCTACTTCTACCTTCTCGGAACCCGCGGAATCTCCCTCGTCCAGACGGGCGGACCGGTCAACATCGGGCTCGGCATCGGAGTGCTCATCCTCCCGATCATCGGCGTCTGGATCGTCGGGGCCACCCTCAAAGCGGGATTCGACCATCAGCACCTGGCGCAACGTGTCGACGACGAGGGTCTCGAACTGGACGTGACGGACCTGCCGCGCATGCCCTCGGGCAGGATCTCCCGGGAGGCAGCGGACGAGCTGTTCCAGACGATCAAGGCCGAATGGGAAAAGGACCCGGACAACTGGCGTAATTCCTACCGACTGGCGAGGGCGTACGACTACGCGGGGGACCGAGGTCGGGCACGCGAGACCATGAAGCGAGCCGTCGCGCTCGAGCGCCAGGAATCCTCGTCATGACGGCGACCCCGAACTGATGGCAACTCTCCTCGTCGTGCACCACACGCCGTCGCCGCCGACGCGGGAGCTGCTCGAGGCCGTCCTCGCCGGTGCAGCCGACCCCGCCATCGAGAATGTCACCACCCGGGTCGTCCCCGCGTTGGCAGCAACAGTGCCGGATGTTCTCGCAGCCGACGGATTCCTGTTCGGAACACCGGCGAATCTGGGATACATGTCGGGGGCGCTCAAACACTTCTTCGACACCACCTACTACCCGTGCCTGGGCGCAGTTGCCGGTCGGCCCTACGGGTTGTGGGTCCACGGCAACAACGACACAGTCGGTGCCACTTCCGCCGTCGAGAAGATCGCGACCGGATGGAGTCTGGACGGGGTCACCCAATCGCTCCAGCTCACCTCGGTGGACAGAACTGCACGAGAGAAGTGTTACGAACTCGGCGCAACGCTGGCCGCGACTCTGATGAACTGACTTGGTCTTTCGCCTAGTCTGGCACGCGTGACCGGTGACCGATATGCGAGGTTCCTGCCCGAGAAGTATCGGCCGAACGAACAGCCGGTCTCGACGAGATGGCAGTGGCGCGACGCCGATGTTCACATCGTCCGTGCCGGCGACGCGCACGCGCCGCTGAAGGTACTCGCCGTCCACGGCGCGGGCGGACATTCCGGTGCGTTGTGGCCGTTCGCGGCGCTGGCGGCAACCCGGGGCGCGGAAGTGTTGTTTCCCGACTTGCCGTTGTACGGCCGCACCGCAGTCCCGGATCCGGGAAGCATCACGTACGAGGACTGGATCGACATGATGTGCGATCTCGTCCTGGCGGAACGACGACGAGATCCGAGGCCGCTGGTGCTGTTCGGCGCCAGCATGGGCGGAATGCTGGCCTACGAGGTCGCCGCGCGTACCGGCGAGGTCGCCGATGTTGTCGCGACGTGTCTGCTCGATCCGTCCGACCCACAGGCGCGTTCGGCGGCAGCGCGGTTCGGTTTCCTCGGCGGACCGTCACCGGCGCTGCTGAAGCTCGGCGCTCGGCTGTCCCGCCGTACGAGGCTACCGATCCGATGGTTGATCGACATCGACAACATGAGCGCCGATCCGGAGTTGTCGGCGCTGTGCGCATCCGATCCGTTGGGTGGGGGAGTGTCGGTACCCCTCGGCTTTCTGAGCAGCTTCTTCTCGTTCGAGCACACTCCGCCGCAGACGTACCGCGGTCCCCGGGTGACACTGGTCCATCCCGCCGAGGATCGGTGGACTCCGCCGGAGATCAGCGTTCGATTTCTCGAGCGCATCGCCGCCGACACGACTCTGGTGTACCTCGAAGGGTGCGGGCACTTTCCGATCGAGGAACCAGGCCTGTCGCAGCTCGTGTCGACGATGGAGGACCTCGCCCGGACACACGGCTGGCAGAGCTGACCGATCTGTCGGACCTTCGTGGCAGGGTGGGGCCATGCGCGAGATGAGTGCCGCGATGGCGAAGCGTACGGCCCTGGCGGCTCAAGGTCTGGCGTCCCCCCATCGTGTGACGGAGCGGGGCGCGTCGTCGAGGGCGGTGCACAAGGTCATCGAACGAAATCGGTTACTGCAGATCGATTCGGTGTCCGTGCTCGTTCGTGCCCACTACGCGCCACTGTTCAGTCGGGTCGGAAAGTACGACCGATCGGTGCTCGACGCCGCAGCGTGGACCGACACCGCGCGCACGCCGCGCAGGCTCGTCGAGTACTGGGCGCACGAGGCCGCCCTGGTGCCGGTCGAGGACTGGCCACTGTTTCGCTGGCGCACCGAGCTGTACGCGCACGGGCGTTGGGGTGGTGCATACACCGTTCTGGAGCGTAATCCGTCTCTGTCGCAGGACATCCTGGATGTCTTGCGAGATGCGGGTCCGTCGAGCGCCGGGGACATCGAGCGAGTCCTCGACTCTCCGCGTCCCGGTCGAAAAGGCCCGTGGTGGGACCGCAGTGACGTGAAGGTGGTCGTCGAGCAACTGTTCGCTGCGGGTGTTGTGTCGGTCGCCACCCGCAGCGGATTCGTCCGGCGATATGACCTGGTCGAGCGTGTCGTACCCGAACATGTTGCAGCGCAGGTGGTGTCGGAACCCGATGCGGTACGGCAGTTGGTCGCACAGTCGGCGTCGGCGCTCGGGATCGGAACGGAGCCCGATCTCCGTGACTACTATCGCTTGTCGCAGAAGCAGACGAAGGCCGCCATTGTCGATCTCGTCGAGGACGGCACACTGGAACCTGTCGCGGTCCGGGGTTGGGGAGCGACGGCATACCTTCACACCGGTGTTAAAACCCCTAGAGCGGCAACAGGATCGGCGCTTCTGTGCCCGTTCGACCCGATGATCTTCTTTCGTCCCCGCGTCGAGCGGATCTTCGATTTCCACTACCGCATCGAGATCTACACACCCCAGCACAAGCGAGTGCACGGGTATTACGTGTTCCCGTTCCTGATGGACGGGGACCTCGTGGCCAGAGTCGACCTGAAGGGCGACCGTGCGGCGTCGCAACTGCAGGTCCTCGGAGCGTTCGTCGAAGGGGACCGCGATCCCGGACCCATCGCCGATCGCCTCGTTCCGCACTTGCGGGAGATGGCCGAATGGCTCGAACTCGAGTCGGTGGTGGTCGGTGAACGCGGGGACCTCGTGGGTGCACTCTCTCGCGCGCTCTGAGACGAGGATCAGTGCTTCGGCCTGCGAGACGGGCGTATCGGTGCCACTATCTCCACTGTGACGACGTCGGCCACCGCGCCCAAGAGCGAACTCCCTCCGCAGGTCGTGGTGCTCTTCGGTGCCACCGGTGATCTGTCCAAACGCAAGTTGCTGTCCGGAATGATGCACCTGGCGCTGTCCGATCTCGCCCCGCGCATCCGCGTCGTCGGGACCTCGCTCGAGGAGATGTCCAGCGACGAGTTCCGGCAGATGGCGCTCGAAGCGATCGACGAGTTCTCCAGCCGGAAAGTGTCGGACGAGCAGTGGCGGCAATTCGCCGGAAAGCTCAGTTACGTATCCCAGAAGGCGGGGCCGGCGGCGCTCGCCGAAGCTGTTGCCCGCGCCGAGATGGAACTCGGACCGGGGACTCGGAAGCTGCACTACCTGTCCGTGCCACCGAAGGCCGCGCTGGCCGTCGTCGAGATGCTCGGCGCAGCAGGATTGGTCAAGGGGTCTCGCATCATCATGGAGAAACCCTTCGGTACCGACCTGGCCAGTGCCATCGAACTGAACGCCACCGTGCACGAGACCTTCGACGAGGACCAGATCTTCCGGATCGATCACTTCCTGGGAAAGGAACCGGCGCAGAACATTCTGGCGTTCAGATTCGCGAACGGCTTGTTCGAACCTATCTGGAATCGCAACTTCATCGACCACATCCAGATCGACATCCCGGAGAAGCTGGCGCTCGACGGACGCGCGAACTTCTACGAGTCGACGGGCGCCTTCAAGGACATGGTGGTCACGCACCTGTTCCAAGTCCTCGCATTCATGGCGATGGAACCTCCGACGGCGCTCGAACCACGCGCGATCGGTGAAGAGAAGAACAAGGTGTTCCGGTCGATGAAGCTGCTCGATCCCCGCAAGGTAGTTCGCGGACAGTACGCGGGGTATCTGACCGAACCCGGAGTGTCGCCGGATTCCGACACCGACACGTTCGTAGCGCTGCAGTGCGAGATCGACAACTGGCGTTGGGCCGGAGTGCCGTTCTACCTACGGACGGGCAAACGCATGGCGGAAGGCCAGCGCATCATCTCGATCGCGTTCCGCGAGCCACCGAAGAGTATGTTCCCTGCCGGTTCCGGCGTCGGCGCCCACGGTCCCGACCACCTCACGTTCGACCTGGCCGACGCCTCGAAAGTGTCCCTGTCGTTCTACGGCAAACGCCCGGGCCCCGGCATGCGTCTGGACAAGCTGAGCATGCAGTTCGCGATCGGCGAGACCGAACGCGTCGGCGACGTTCTCGAAGCGTACGAGCGGCTGATACTCGACGCCATGCACGGCGATCACACGCTGTTCACCACGGCCGAAGGTATCGAACGACTGTGGGAGGTCTCCGCGCCGCTGCTTGCGGATCCGCCCCCGGTTCGTCAGTACACACCGGGGTCGTGGGGGCCCAATGCAATCCACCAGTTGATCGCACCCAACGCCTGGCGGCTGCCCTTCGAACGAGCGTGGCGCGAACGACCGTGAATCAGAAGGGGCGGTCCTTGCGCATCTGATCGCGCAGCGCTCCCTGTACTGCCTGAGAAAGCCACGAGTTGAGCGACACGCCGTTCATCGATGCGGCCTCTTCTGCGCGTTCCTTCACCTGCTCGACCACTCTCAGCGTCACCCGGCGCATCTCGCCGGTGACATCGTCCATCGTCGGATAGTCCTCGGCGGCGGCCCGATCGTCCGGTGTGCCGGAGTCGGGTGCCGCGGTGACATCGGCTACGGCCTCCGTACCGGCGATGCGCACATGCACCGACGGACCGTTCAGCTGTGCGGTGACCTCGTCGGCGAAGTCGGACAGTGCCTGCAGCAACATGAGCCTGGCCGACGCCTGCGCCGCGGATCCGAGCGCTTCGGCGGTCTTCCTGGTGTGTTCGTCGCCGAGCGCTGCCGCGGCAAGTAGATCGGCTCGGAGGGACGAGGTGTACGTGTCGAGTTCCATGACGCCAGTGTGGCGTCAGAAATGGCGTCATGCAAGGCGTCAGTATGGCGCATCGATAGTGTTCGGGTGTATCGGTGCAGCTCGAGCAAAGGAAAACCGACGTGTCGAAGACGGTGTCACTGAAGGTGCAATTGGTCGCGAAGACCGATTTCGTGCCACCGGAGGACATTCCGTGGGAAACGGACGCCGACGGGGGTCAAGCGCTCGCCGAGTTCGCAGGCCGGGCGTGCTACCAGAGCTGGTCCAAGCCCAATCCTCGGACTGCGACCAACGCGTCCTACCTCCGGCATCTGCTCGATGTCGGCCACCTCTCCGTCCTCGAGCACGCGTCGGTGAGCTTCTACATCACCGGTATCTCGCGCTCGTGTACCCACGAGCTGATCCGTCACAGGCACTTCTCCTACTCCCAGCTGTCGCAGAGATTCGTACCCGAGCGTGAGGCCAAGGTGATCGTGCCTCCGGCCATCGACGGTGATCCCGAGTTGGAAGCGCTTTTCCTGGAGGCAACGGAACAGAGCCGGGCAGCATACGTCGAACTTCTCGGCGTACTCGAGCAGAAGTTGGACGGAGTGACCGGCGCTGCTCTACGTGGCAAGCAGGCTCGGCAGGCCGCACGTTCGGTACTTCCCAACGCCACCGAGACCAAGGTCGTCGTCACCGGCAACTATCGAGCCTGGCGGCACTTCGTGGCGATGCGCGCATCCGAGCACGCCGACGTCGAGATTCGGCGTGTCGCCGTGGAATGCCTGAGGCAACTGACCACCGTCGCACCGGACGTGTTCGGTGACTACGAGATCGCGATGCTGCCCGACGGCTCGGAAGTGGCGCACAGTCCGTTCGTCACCGAGGTGTGACGTCACGCCACGGAAGTGAACTCCCGTCCCACCGACAGGTGGGGCTCCGCGTACCGGGTAGCCTTTCTGACCATGACATACGGTGATGCCGCTCCTCGAGTACTGCCGGCGTTCGGCACGGTGCTCACCGCAATGGTGACGCCGTTCACGGCGGACGGAAAGCTCGATGTCGACGCCGGAGTCCGGTTGGCACACCACCTGGTGGAGCAAGGCCACGACGGCCTGGTTCTGGCCGGCACGACCGGAGAGTCGCCGACCACCACGGAGAACGAGAAGCTCGAACTGATGCGGGCCGTCATCGCCGCGGTGGGTCATCGTGCACGGATCATCGCCGGTGCCGGAAGCAACGACACGGCGCACAGCGTCCAACTGGCTCGCGACGCCGCGCGCGCAGGTGCGCACGGCCTGCTCGTCGTGACGCCGTACTACTCGCGCCCGCCTCAGGCCGGGCTCTACGCTCATTTCACCGCGGTCGCCGACGCGACCGACCTGCCCGTCATGCTGTACGACATTCCGCCCCGGTCCGTCGTGCCCATCGAGACAGACACGTTGCGCCGCCTGTCCGAGCACCCACGAATCATCGCGGTGAAGGACGCCAAGGGCGACCTGAACGCGGGCGCGGAGCTCATCGCGACCACCGGCTTGCAGTTCTACTCGGGCGACGACCCGCTCAACCTGCCGTGGCTGTCCGTCGGTGCCACCGGATTCGTCAGCGTCATCGGACATCTCGTTCCCGCACGCCTGCGCGAACTGCACTCCGCGTTCATGGTCGGCGACGTCGCCCGCGCCCGCGCCATCAACGCAAGCCTCATCCCCGTCATCCGATCGGTAGCGCGCCTCGGCGGCGTCACCGCATCCAAGGCCGGGCTACGCCTCATCGGACTCGACGTCGGTGATCCCAGACTTCCCCAGGTGCCACCGAGCATCGACCAAATCGAATTGCTCGCAGCAGATCTGCGGGCAGCAGGAGTCCTTGTATGAGTAGACCAGCACGTTCACGAGGCCGCGCAACCCGAAGCGCGGGCCCCCCTGCGGAACGGCCGGCGCAGCCTGCCAAGTCCGCGGCAAAACCAGTGGTGCAGAATTCCGCGCGCACACAGCGCCCGGACACCCGCCGTGAGGTCGATCCGACCGACCGCCTCGGGACGCCACCGAAGGCCCCGTTCAAAGGCCTCCGCATCGTCGCCCTCGGCGGAATCGGCGAGATCGGTCGCAACATGACCGTGTTCGAGCATCAGGGCAAACTCCTGATCATCGACTGCGGCGTCTTGTTCCCCGAGGACCAACAGCCAGGCGTCGACCTGATCCTGCCCGACTTCCGGCACATCGAGAACCGAATGGCCGACGTCGAGGCCGTCGTGCTCACCCACGGCCACGAAGACCACATCGGCGCGGTCCCGTTCCTGCTCCGGTTGCGGCCCGACCTGCCCGTCATCGGCTCCAAGTTCACGTTGGCCCTGGTCGCAGCCAAGTGCCGCGAGCACCGTCTGCGCCCGAACCTCGTCGAGGTCATCGAAGGCCAGAAGACCAAGCACGGGCCCTTCGAATGCGAGTACTTCGCCGTCAACCACTCGATTCCCGATGCGCTCGCCATCGCGATCCGCACCGACGCTGGTCTCGCGCTGCACACCGGCGACATCAAGCTCGACCAGCTGCCGCTCGACGGACGGCTCACCGACCTCGCAGGCTTCTCCAGGCTGGGCGACGAGGGCGTCGACCTGTTCCTCGTGGACTCCACGAACGCCGAAGTGCCCGGATTCGTCACGCCCGAGCGTGAGATCGGTGGCGTGCTCGACACCGTCATCGGCAAGGCCAAGCAGCGAGTCATCGTCGCGTCGTTCGCCAGCCACGTGCACCGCATCCAGCAGGTCATCGACGTCGCCGAGCGATACAACCGTCGCGTCGCCTTCGTCGGTCGATCGATGGTCCGGAACATGCAGATCGCCCAGGACCTCGGCTACCTCCGGGTGCCCGACGGCCTGGAGGTGAACATCGACACCGCGGCGACGCTCCCCGACGATCGCCTGGTGTTGATCTCCACCGGTTCGCAGGGCGAGCCATTGTCGGCACTGTCGCGCATGGCCCGTGGGGAGCACCGTCAGATCAACGTCAAGGCCAACGATCTCGTCGTTCTCGCGTCGTCGCTGATTCCCGGAAACGAGAACTCCGTCTTCGCGGTCGTCAACGGCCTCGCCAAGCGCGGCGCTACCGTCGTGACCCAGCAGAACGCCAAGGTCCACGTCTCGGGCCACGCATCCGCGGGTGAGCTGCTCTACCTCTACAACGCAGTGCGCCCCACCAACGCGATGCCCGTACACGGCGAATGGCGACACCTGCGCGCCAACGCTGCACTCGCGAAAGCGACCGGTGTTGCCGAGGACCGTGTCGTTCTGGCCGAGGACGGCGTCGTCGTCGATATGGTCGACGGTCTGGCCCGCATCGTCGGTCAGGTGCCCGTCGGTCACGTCTACGTCGACGGCCTCTCCGTCGGGGACGTCGGCGATTCGACCCTGTCCGACCGCCTCGTGCTCGGTGAGGGTGGATTCATCGCCATCACCGTGGCCGTCGATTCGACGACCGGCCGTGCCATCACGACTCCCGAGGTGTCCGGTCGCGGCTTCTCCGACGACCCGGCTGCGCTCAAGGAAGCGGCCCAGCTCGTCGAAGCGGAACTGCAGCGACTGGCGTCCGACGGCGTCACCGACACCCACCGCATCGCGCAAGCAGTTCGCCGCGTGGTCGGTCGGTGGGTCGCCGACAAGTACCGTCGCAAGCCGATGATCGTCCCGACCGTCATGGCGGTCGGCCAGAAGTAGCGTCGTACGACACTTCGTACGATCTACTCCGGCGCTTGCTGGCTTGACGCGTCCACGCGTCAGGCCAGCAACCGCCACAGGCCGATGAGGCCGATCACGACGATGGTGATCCGCAACGCCCACGGCGACAACTTCCGGCCGTAGCGTGCGCCGACGGATCCGCCCACGAGAGATCCAGCTGCAATCAATCCGGCCGCGGCCCAACTGATGTCGTCGAACGCCACGATGGTGTATGTGACCGCGGCGACGACGTTCACGATGAGCGACAGCAAGTTCTTGGCGGCATTCATGCGCTGCATGGAGTCCGGTAGAAGGACGCCCATGACGCCGATCAGCAGAATGCCCTGCGCTGCAGTGAAGTAGCCGCCGTAGATTCCCACCACGAACGTCCCGATGGTCAGCAGCGTCAACTTCGTTCGGCTGACGTGGTCCACCGCGACTCCCGCCGCCTCGGAACGCCGTCTGGCCCACCCCTGGATGCTCGGCTGAGCCACCACCAGAACGAGTGCGCCGATCAGCAGGACCGGAACGACCGCGCTGAACACCGACGGGGGCAGGTGAAGCAGCAGCCACGCACCGCCGAGCGCACCGAGGAACGACGCAGGCATCTGCCATCGCAGCCGCGACCACTGGCCCGAGAGCTCGCGACGATAGCCCCAGGTACCCGATACGCTCCCCGCCACCAGCCCGATTGCGTTCGACATCGTCGCCACGACGGGCGGGTAACCGAAAGCGACCAGAGTCGGAAACGTGATCAGCGTTCCCGATCCCACCACGGCGTTGATCGCACCTGCGCCGAATCCGGCAACGAGAATGACGAGAATTTCGGAGATCGGCACCGACCCGAGATTACGGTCCATGTCGTCCGCACAGCGCAGCGGGCACGTACGGTGGATCGATGTGACCCTTGCACAGCACGAACGCGCAGAACTGGTATTGAGTTTGACGGCAGCGGGGGAGTCCGCACCGACACTGTGCGGCGACTGGACGACGCGGGACCTCGCGGCCCATCTCGTTGTCCGCGAACGCCGGTTGGATGCGGCGCCGGGGATACTCCTCCCACTGTTCGACTCCTACACGCAGAAGGTGCAGAACGAGGTGGCGCGTCGGCCGTTCTCCGAACTCGTGGCGGAGGTCGCAGCCGGGCCGCCGGTGTGGTCGCCCTTCAAGGTCCTGGACCCCCTGGTCAACGTCGGTGAGATGTTCGTTCACCACGAGGATGTTCGACGCGCCCAGTCCGGATGGTCTCCCAGGCTGCTGTCCGCCGATCTCCAGAATCGACTGTGGAGGCTCGCGACGGTCGTGGGACGCCTCGCGTATCGGCGGTCACCGGTAGGTGTCGTTCTCGAGACCCTCGATGGACGCTCGGTCACGGTGAAAAGAGCCGGGGGAGAACAGGTCGTGCTGGCAGGTCGGCCATCGGAGCTGCTGCTTCACGCGTTCGGGCGCAGTGAGGTCCACCTCGACAGGACCGGGAACGCGGCGTCGATCGAGGCTGTCGACGACCTGGATCGCAGTTTCTGACGGGCTGTTACTCGTGTTGCGGATGGTTTCGAAGGGGCCGTTGCGACTAACCTAGGGGCCATGGCAGGAAAGACCAGCACACGGAGTTCGAACGCCGGCAGCGCCGGAGGTTCGTCGACATCGCGTGCTTCGGGGGGATCACGCAAGCCGTCCGGAGGGCGAACCGCACGTACGGTGACCACGCCGAAGAAGCCGACAGCGCCCCGCAAGGCAGCGCCGAGAAACGCAGCCCCACGGAATGCGGCGCCGCGCGGATCAGGATCGAGGCGGCCGCCCAAGAAGAAGTCGGGTGGAGTGATGTCCGCCGTCGGACGCGGTATGTCGTCCGGGTGGTCGATGGCTGCCCGCGGAGTAGGGGCCACCACCCGCACTGTCAGCAAGGCAAAGGACATCGAGCACGGTCATCGCCGTGACGGACTTGCCCTCGGCTTGATCGCCGTCAGCGTCGTCGTTGCCGCCGCGGTCTGGTTCTCGGCTGGCGGTCCGGTGGGCGAGTGGATCGAGATAGCGGTCCGAGCGATCGTCGGGGACGCCGGGTACATCGTGCCCGTTCTCGGAGTCGCCGTGGCCGTTCTGCTCATGCGAACCGAACCGAATCCGGACATCCGCCCGCGACTGGTCCTGGGCTCGATCCTGCTGATTCTCCCCATCCTCGGTCTCTGGCACATGGCGGCGGGGTCGCCGACGGACGCCGAAGGTCGCGCGTCGGGGGCAGGATTCGTCGGGTACGTCGCAGGTGGACCGATCGCCGACGGTCTGACCGTGTGGCTGGCCGTGCCATTGTTGCTGTTGGCCGGTCTGTTCGGCGTGCTGCTTCTGACCGGGACAACGGTGCGGGACGTTCCGGATCGCCTCCGATCGCTGTTCGGGACCGACAGCCGCGGTGACGAGTACGGCGACTACGACCCGGCCGACTACGGTTCGGAGTTCGGTGACAACGACTACGGCGACGTTCGATACGGGGACTACGACGCGGCGGCCTTCGACGCTGACGGTTACCCCGTGGACAATGCTGCCGGGCATCTCGGTGGGGATCCGTACGGCAACTACCCGACCGAGGAGTACATCCCGGTCAAGAAATCCCGAGCCCGCAAGCCCGGCGCGGAGCAACTGCCGACCGAGGTGATCGAACCGGTCGCGTCGGAACCCGAACTTCCACTCGAGCCACCGACGGCGCCGACGCCACCGCGACCCAGGCCCAAGCCCGTCGTGAAGGCGGCCGAGCCGAAACCGGCCGCGGACGAGGACAAGATCGTCGTCGACCGCGTCGTCGACGGGGATTACACGTTGCCGTCGCTGTCGTTGCTCATCGACGGCGATCCGCCGAAGACTCGCAGCCAGGCGAACGACGCGATGATCGAGGCCATCTCCGAGGTTCTCGAACAGTTCAAGATCGACGCAGCGGTCACCGGATTCACGCGCGGCCCGACGGTGACGCGCTACGAGGTCGAGCTGGGACCGGGTGTCAAGGTCGAGAAGATCACGGCCCTTCACCGCAACATCGCGTACGCGGTCGCGACGGACAACGTCCGACTGCTCGCCCCGATCCCCGGCAAGTCAGCCGTCGGTATCGAGGTGCCCAACTCCGATCGCGAGATGGTACGACTCGCCGACGTACTCACCGCTCCGTCGACCCGCAAGGACCACCATCCTCTGGTGATCGGCCTCGGCAAGGACATCGAAGGCGATTTCGTCAGCGCGAACCTGGCGAAGATGCCGCACCTGTTGGTCGCCGGTTCGACGGGGTCCGGTAAGTCGAGCTTCGTCAACTCGATGCTCGTGTCGTTGCTGGCGCGAGCCACGCCCGACGAGGTTCGGATGATTCTGATCGACCCGAAGATGGTCGAGCTGACGCCGTACGAGGGCATTCCGCATCTGATCACCCCGATCATCACGCAGCCCAAGAAGGCCGCAGCCGCCTTGGCCTGGTTGGTCGAGGAGATGGAACAGCGCTACCAGGACATGCAGGTCAACAAGGTGCGCCACGTCGACGACTTCAACAAGAAGGTACGTTCCGGCGAGATCACCGCACCCCTGGGAAGCGAGCGGGTGTACCGCCCGTACCCGTACATCCTTGCGATCGTCGACGAGCTGGCCGACCTGATGATGACGGCGCCCCGCGATGTGGAGGACGCGATCGTCCGCATCACCCAGAAGGCGCGTGCTGCCGGTATCCACCTGGTGCTCGCCACGCAGCGGCCGTCGGTGGACGTCGTGACCGGTCTGATCAAGACCAACGTGCCGTCACGCCTGGCTTTCGCGACGTCGTCGTTGACCGACTCGCGGGTCATCCTCGATCAGGCGGGTGCGGAGAAGCTCATCGGCATGGGCGACGCGTTGTTCCTCCCCATGGGTGCCGGCAAGCCGACCCGTCTGCAGGGTGCGTTCATCACCGACGAGGAGATCTCGGCCGTCGTCGACTTCGCCAAGAACCAGGCGGAGCCGGAGTACAACGAGACGGTCACCGCCGCCAAGGCGTCGGACAAGAAGGACGTCGACCCGGATATCGGCGACGATATGGACGTGCTGCTGCAAGCGGTAGAGCTCGTCGTCACCAGTCAGTTCGGGTCGACGTCGATGCTGCAGCGCAAACTCCGCGTCGGATTCGCCAAGGCGGGACGGCTGATGGACCTCATGGAGAACCGTGGCGTCGTCGGGCCGAGCGAAGGCTCCAAGGCCCGCGAGGTGTTGATCAAGCCCGACGAGCTCGACGGCTTGCTGTGGTCGATCAGGGGCGGCGACCCGGACGACGCGCCGGCAGAGGACTGACGGCGCGTCACCGAGCGGGGTCCTGACGCGGTGTCAGGACAGGGCGCCCATGACCGGCTTCCACTCGACGATCGTGGACGTCTCGACGAGATTCTCCACGGCGAACGGATCCTGCTCGAACAGCGTGGCCACCGACGCGGTGTCGGTTCCCTCGACGATGATCAGCGCGCCGCTACCGTCGACGTACGGACCGGACGACACCAGCACGTTCTGCTCGAGCAGATCGGCGAGCCAGGCGCGATGCGTCGCGCGGTGGGTGTCGCGGCCGTCGGTGGTGCTGGGCGAATAGGTGTAGTGGACGGCGAACAGTGCCATGTGAGATTCCTTCGTCTTCGAACTGCGGGACGATGAAATCCTGTCAGAGCGACAGCAGCATCCGGGTGTTGCCCAGTGTGTTGGGCTTCACATAGCTGAGGTCGAGGAACTCCGCGACACCGGTGTCGTAGGACCTGCACATCTCGGCGTACACCTCCGCGGTGACGGGCGTGCCGTCGATCTCGACGAACCCGTGCCGGGCGAAGAAGTCGGTCTCGAAGGTCAGGACGAACAGACGTTGCAACGACAGGTCGCGAGCGACCTGGACGAGCTTGTCCACGATCAGGCGGCCCGCACCGTGTCCCTTGGCCGACGGGTCGACCGCGACCGTACGTACTTCGCCGAGATCGGCCCACAACACGTGCAAGGCGCCGCAACCGATGACAGTTCCTGCGCGTTCCGCGACCCAGAATTCCTGGACTGCCTCGTACAAGGTCACCAGATTCTTCTCGAGGAGGATCTTGCCTGCGTAGATGTCGATCAGTCGCTTGATCTCCGGGATGTCGGACGTCCGTGCTCGTCGAATCACCAGATCGTCGCCTCCGCGGGAAGACTGTCCGGTGTTCGAGGCTGGGTCCGAGGAGGTGTCGAGATCGTCTCGACTCGCCCGGTTCGGCGCAGAAGTCATGTGGTGAACAGTAGCCAACACACGAGCAGATATTCTTCTGGTGTGTCCGTCTCCGAACTTGCCGCCGCACTACCGGGACACCTGTGCCGACACGTACACCTACGGATCGGTACGGCATGACCGAACGCGTACCACCGACGCCGCAGTTGCCCCACGGCAATTCTGCGACCGGCAGTACCGAGGTCGTCCCGATCCTCAACATCGCCAACGTCCTCACTGTTCTCCGCATTGCGCTCGTTCCTGTGTTCCTGGTCGTCCTGTTCGCCGGCGACGGTCACGACACGACGTGGCGAATCGCGGCAACCGTCGTATTCGCGGTAGCCGCCATCACCGATCGGATCGACGGACAATTGGCGCGCAAGTACGGGCTCGTCACCGATTTCGGCAAGATGGCCGACCCCATCGCGGACAAGGCTCTGATCGGCGCAGCCCTCATCGGGCTCTCGATTCTGGGAGACCTTCCCTGGTGGGTGACCATCGTGATCGCAGCTCGCGAAATCGGGATCACCCTTGTCCGGTTCATCGTGATCCGTCACGGCGTCATCCCGGCGGGACGGGGCGGCAAGATCAAGACTCTGGTGCAGAGCTTCGCGATCGGGTTCTATCTGTTCCCCCTCCCGGACGACGTGCGCTTCGTGTCGGTGACTCTGATGGGCGCCGCCGTCGTGCTCACCGTGTACACGGGCATCGATTACATCGTCCAGGCAATCCGGCTTCGGCGTGGCGTCACGTCATGACCCACCCGCTGCACCGGGAGGACGAGACCTGACCCGAAATACGGTCGGAAAAGGTGTGTCGATGTCGCTTCGGCGGGTAATCGAGAACACGGCCGTATAGGGTCGGGAACCAATCGAGCACGGTCCTTCGTTGTAGCTGAAGATGAACGTCCCGTACGCACAGATGAACAAAAACCACAGATGACGAAGAACCACAGATGACGAAGAACCACAGATGACGAAGAACCACAGATGACGAAGAACGAGGAGGAGCGAGATGGCGCTGCTATTGCGTGAAGCACTCGGCGACAGTCTGCGGCGCACTCGCGTTGCGCAAAGCCGGACCCTGCGCGAGGTCTCCAACACTGCACGGGTGAGTCTCGGTTACCTCTCCGAGGTCGAGCGTGGCCGCAAGGAAGCGTCGAGCGAGCTGCTCAACGCGATCTGCGACGCATTGGCCGTCCCCCTTGCCGACGTCATGAGCGACGTCAGTGAGTCGCTGTCGGAATCGACGCTGGCTGCCCGTGCTGCCGACGCAGATGCTGCTGTAGGTGCGGACGCGGCTACCGACGTGGACGCGGTGTCGCCTCGTATCGCCGACGACACTCGTGTTGTCATTCCTGCGCCCGCGCGGGCTCTAGCCGCTGCCTGATCGGCAGACATGAGCCCTCGTACCGCTAGGGTGGAAACGACACTCACGACAAACCGACCAGACCAGTATTCTCGTGTCACTGGCAGTTCTTCGACGGTCGCTGTACACCTCAGCTGACCCCCTACGCGCGAACCCGGCGCTCGATATGGAGGCAGGATCAACCCATGGCTAATCCTTTCGTCAAGGCCTGGAAGTACATGATGGCCCTCTTCAATTCCAAGATCGACGAGAAGGCCGACCCCAAGGTTCAGATTCAGCAGGCCATCGAGGACGCGCAGCGGCAGCACCAGGCGCTGTCCCAGCAAGCTGCTTCGGTGATCGGCAACCAGCGTCAGCTGGAAATGAAGTTGAGCCGTCAGCTGGACGAGGTCGAGAAGCTGAACGCGAACGCCCGTCAAGCGGTCACGTTGGCCGATCAGGCTGCGGCAGCCGGTGACGTGGACAAGGCAACGCAGTACACCAACGCCGCCGAAGCGTTCGCCGCACAGCTCGTCACGGCCGAGCAGGGCGTCGAGGACCTGAAGGTCCTGCACGATCAGTCGCTGCAGGCAGCGTCGCAGGCCAAGAAGGCCGTCGAGCAGAACGCCATGGCGCTGCAGGCCAAGGTCGCCGAACGCACCAAGCTTCTCAGCCAGCTCGAGCAAGCCAAGATGCAGGAGAAGGTCAGCGAGTCGCTGCGATCCATGGACAGCACGCTGTCGGCGCCGGGCAACACGCCCAGCCTCGATGCGGTCCGAGACAAGATCGAGCGACGCTACGCGGACGCACTCGGTTCGGCCGAGCTCGCACAGAATTCCGTGTCCGGTCGCATGATGGAGGTGCAGCAGGCGTCGGTGCAGATGGCCGGTCACAGCCGTTTGGAGCAGATCCGCGCGTCCATGGCAGGGGACTCCCTTCCTTCGGGTAACTCCGCAGCGGCGCCCAAGCCGTCGATCCAGAAGGCCTCGAACGCCACTCCCGAGCCCCCGGCACAGAACCAGTAGCTCGTGTCGAACGAACAGCATGGCCGGTCACGAAAGTGGTCGGCCATGCCCGTCTCCGAGTCGGTTTCGATGGTGCGAGCAGCCACCGACACGGCTCGGCGGTCTGTGGAGTCCGCCGTCGACGCGGTCGGTCGGTGGAACGATCCTCGGCAGAAACATCTCAGACGGATCAAGCGAGCTCGTCGAAGGGGTACCTGGCTGGGCAGTGCGTCCGGTGCGACCGCCGCGTCGACCGCGGGTTTGGCCGTCGCCTCGGCTCCCGAGTGGACGTTGTTCGCCGGAGGCGGTGGTGCGGCGTTGCTTGCGGTACCGGCTGTAATGGCCTTCGGTCGCTACCGACGTCTGCGAGCGGAGCCCCTCCCGGCTGCTCGTCCTGGTAAGGCCGTGTTGCCGCCCAGATCTTCGGCAGCCTACGAACCCGTGCGTCGACTCGTGGGTGCACAGAACAGCCTGTACGAGCTCGTGGGGATTCTGACCCGGTCCGAGTTCGTCGACTCGGCAGAGGTGTCCGACATCACGGACGTCGCCGACGCCGCCGCCCGTACGCTGCGCGACATGGCCGCGGACATCTCGTCGTTGGAACGAGCGGCGGACGGAAGCGCCCGGGCGGCCTCGCACCTGTCGCCCACCATTGCGACGGCAGCCGTCGAGTTGGACAAGGGCGTCGACCAATTCGAGGACCTCGTCGCGGCGGCCGCACGTCTGACGAGCCCGGGCGGCGTGCCAGGCAGTGCGGTGGAGCTACGCAAGGCCGAGTTGCTCTCCGCCACCGATCGTCTGGAAGGGTGGGCCAGTGCGCTGGCAGAACTGGCGGCGATCAGAGGCCGGCACTCCTGAGTCTTCCGCGTCCTCAGGTGTGCGTTCCGAGACTTAAGGGTATTCCCCCATCTTCCCCTGAATTCCCTGCTGGAGTGGTGTTTTCGCGTCTGCGGCATGCCAGGATCGGAAGCACACCAAGGAAAGGGAATCACATGTTCTGGAAAGTTCTCGGCATCATCGTCCTGGTCTGGCTCGCGTTCGCCGTTCTCGGCACGGTGATCAAGGGATTGTTCTGGGTGGCGGTGGCGGCGGCAATCGTGTTCGGCATCTACTGGTTGGTCAAGGCGATCTCTGCGGGCGACCAGCGCGATCTGACCAAGCTGTAGTTCCCACGAGGGCGGTGACGGCTCCGGGAACCGAGTCGATCCGTACCGGCAGCGGCGCGATCCTCTCACCGTCGGCGTACGCGATCATCCCGGGAGCACTGAGGTGCACCCGCGAGGCGCGGTAGGTCTCGACATCGGGGAGGTCGACGTGCGTGCCCTTGTACAGCGTGGGGGAGAGCCGGACCAACCGAGTGCGGCTGGACGCCCTGACGATGGTCACGTCGAACAGTCCGTCGTCGGGATCGGCGCCCGGACAGATTGCCATACCGCCCCCATAGGTAGGACCGTTGCCGACGGTCACCAGCGTCGCATCGACGTCCATCGACTGCCCGTCGAACTCGATGGAGTACGGGATGCATCGAAACCGGCTCAGTTCCAACAGCATTGCGATGTTGTACTTCGACGGGCCGGAGGGCCACGTCATTCTGTTGGCGCGTTCGGTGACCAGGCTGTCGAATCCGCTCGACAGGACGGTCGCGAACCACCTGTTTCCCACGCGCCCGAGGTCGAGCGACCGACGTCGATCGTCGATGACGATGTCCGCCGCCGCCACCGGGTCGTCCAGTGGGACTCCGACGAGGCGAGCGAAGTCGTTGCCCGTCCCGGCAGGGGCGACAGCCAGCGGGGTCGTGGTCGTGGCGACTGCTTGCAGAGCGAGGTTGACCAGTCCGTCGCCCCCGACGGCCACGAGACAGTCAGTGCCGGTGCGGACCGCTCTCCTCGCCTGATCGAGTGCCTCGCCCGGAGTTCTGCCCTCGATGGTGACGACGTCGACGCCTCGCTCGCGCAATCGTGCAACGACAGCTGTGGACACGCGGACTCCGCGCCCGCGGCCCGCAGTGGGGTTCGTCAGAACCGTGACAGTCACGGAATCAGTTTGCCAGGATTCAGAATTCCCGCGGGATCGACCGCGCCCTTCACGGCTCGAAGGACTGCGGACCCTACGTGTCCGATTTCGTCGGGCATCCACGATCGGTGGTCGCGGCCCACGGCGTGGTGGTGTGTGACAGTCGCTCCACTGTCGACGATGGCTTCGGTCGCCGCACGCTTGGCGGTCGTCCACTGCGCCGACGCGTCGGGTGCTGCCGCGCAGACCACTGTGAAGTAAAGCGACGCACCGGTGGCGTACAGATGCGACACATGACACATCACGATCGGAGGAGTGCCGAGCCCGGTGAGCGCCTCGACGAGAGCGGTGGTGACCCGGGTGCGTACCGTGCTCAGATTCGACCAACTCGTTGCTGTTTCGAGAGTCTCGGCCAGGGCACCTGCGTCGAGCAGCGCATCACGTAGGTACGGCGAATCGAACCGCTTCTCTTCCCATCTCCTTGCACCCTCGGCGTCCGTCACATGCCCGCCGGAGGCGAGCACCACCGCGTCGGCGGCCGTTGCAGCGTCGATCGCCGAGTCGTCGCCGTCCGGGCTGTCGAACGTCGCCACGACGGTGCAGCCGCCCTGCTCACCGTCTGGACCGGCCCGTCCCGACAGGGCGGCGTCGATGGCGGATTCGGCTTCGTCCGACAGCCTCACGACCGTCGGCCTGCCCGTCGCCACGGACAGCTCTCGCAGTGCCTCGACTCCGGAGGCGAAGTCCGGAAAATGCCAACACCGGTATTCGGTGTGACGAGGGATCGGCCGGACTCGTACGGTCACCGACGTCACGATTCCCAGAGTGCCCTCGGAACCGAGGAAGACCTGACGCAGGTCCGGTCCCGCCGCAGACGCAGGCGCTCGTCCGCAGACGGTCGTACCGACCGGGGTGACGACGGTCATCGCCTCGACCATGTCGTCGAAACGCCCGTATCCCGAGGACGACTGGCCCGACGACCGTGTCGCGGCGAACCCTCCGATGCTGGCAAAGGCGAACGACTGCGGAAAATGACCGAGGGTCAGGCCGTGACGGCCGAGCATCTCCTCGGCTGCCGGGCCGGTGACTCCTGCCTGCAACGTTGCGGTGCGAGATTCGACATCGAGATGTGTCAGCGCGTCGAGTCGACGTGTGCTGACCGTGACGACGGTGTCGAACCATTCGCGGACCGGGTCGACTCCGCCGACGACGCTGGTGCCACCGCCGAACGGAACGACGGCGATCGCGAAGTCGCTGCAGTACCGAAGAAGGGATTCCAGCTGCTGTGTATCCGCGGGGAAGAGGACTGCGTCCGGTGCGTGCTGCACCCCGCCGCGGCGCCTGGCGAGCAGATCGGTCGTGCTCTTGCCGCCGAGATACCGAAGTCGAACGTCGTCGTCGGTGGAAACGTATGCGGCACCGACGATGTCCTCGAAACCTCGGCGTCGGTCGTCGGTCAGTCGCGATCGAGTCGGTCGCACCGGAGCGAACTCCCCCTCGGACCGATCCGGTGCGCCGGAAATGCCCAGCGCGGACTGCAGCAGGTCTCGAACCTCGGTCGACAGGACGCGCTTGTTCTCGGCGGTTCCCCACGCATCCCAGGCCATCGTCGAGGGCGACGCGCCGGGCAGCTCCACCGGGGGATGTTCCTGCATGATCTATAGTGTTACACAGCTTGCATATTTGTAACCCGGTCTCGGTATTTCGTTCTCGAGGCCACCGAGCGAGGTGCCGACAGTGAGTGACCAGTCCGTTGCAGGCTCGTCTGCCGTGAAGGATTCGTCCTCCGTCGAAGACCAGGTACTCGACGCGGCGCGCTCCTGCATCCTCGAACACGGTGTCCGGCGCACCACTCTCGCCGAGATCGCTCGACGTGCCGGGGTCAGCCGGCCGACGGTCTACCGGCGCTGGGCGGACACACGGGCCGTCGTGTCGTCGTTGCTGACACGTGAGATCGGTTCGGTAATGCCGTCGTTCGATCTCGACGCTCCTGTCCGACCACAGGTGTCCTCCGCGGCACGCGATGTGGCGGACAACGTGCGTTCACACCCTCTGTTCGTCAAGATCATCGAGTCCGACTCGGACATCCTGTCCACCTACATCCTCCACCGGCTGGGCACCAGCCAGTCGCTGATCATCGACGCGCTGGCGCCCGTCGTAGCTGCAGGGCAACGGGACTCGTCGATCCGCCACGGGAACACGATTCATCTGGCGACCGTCGTTCTCCTCATGGTCCAGTCCGCAGTCCAATCGGCGAACATGGTCGCGCAGCGCATTCCCGGTGACGAGTTGATCGCGGAAGTCTCCTACGCCGTCGACACGTACCTTCGCCCGGCTGGTCCGTGAGACCCTCCGGCAGCTCGGCCCCCTCCGGCAGTTCGGCCCCCTCCGGCAGTTCGGCCCCCTCCGGCAGTTCGGCGCTGAACGGCTCCCGACGTGAACGCGATATCGAAAAGCTCTGGGGCGGTCACGTTGTCGACGTTCTGGTCGTGGGTGGCGGTGTCACCGGTGCAGGCATTGCGCTCGACGCGGCGTCACGCGGACTGAGCGTTGCTCTCGTCGAGAAGCACGATCTGGCATTCGGGACGAGCCGGTGGAGTTCCAAACTGGTGCACGGCGGCCTGCGGTACCTGGCGTCGGGCCACGTCGGGATCGCCCACGAGAGTGCGGTGGAGCGCGGAATTCTGATGACCCGTACAGCCCCACATCTGGTTAAGCGCCTCGCGACGATCATTCCGTTGCACGAGTCGATATCTCGGGTCGATGCCGCCGTGATGAGGGCCGGCCAGGCCGCAGGAGACGCACTCAGAGCGGCCGCCGGGACGTCCGCGGAGCTGCTGCCGCGCGCAGATCTCATCGGAGCGGGCAGCGTGGTCGACGCCGCGCCCACCGTTCGGCGTCGCGGACTGCGCGGCGGCGCACGATCCTGGGATGGGCAGTTGGTCGACGACGCCCGACTCGTCGTGGCCATCGCGCGTACAGCCGCGTCGTACGGCGCCTCCGTCCTGACCGGACTGGGCGCATCCGACGTCGACCGAACGTCGGCTCTGATCACCGACACCGAGTCCGGGGAGAACACTCGCATCAGGGCGCGGATCGTCGTCAACTCCGCAGGGGTGTGGGCTGGTGAAATCGACCCCCGAATCACCCTGCGTCCCAGCCGCGGGACGCACCTCGTCTTCGACGATTCGACGTTCGGCGGGCTGAATTGTTCGCTCACCATCCCGATACCCGGTGAGCGCAACCGCTTCGTGTTCGCACTTCCAGCGCCGCTAGGCCGCGTGTACGTCGGATTGACCGACGAGGCGACCTCGGGTCCGGTACCGGATGTCCCCGTCGCCTCGGACGCGGAGGTGGACTTCCTGCTCGCAGTTCTCGCAACCGTCGTCGACCCGGCGCCGACGCGCGCCGACGTCATCGGATCCTTCGCCGGTCTTCGTCCGCTGCTGGCCGCTGGTGATGGAGCTTCGGCCGACCTGTCCCGTCGGCACGCCGTGCTCGACGACGGTGCCGGACCCATCGGTGTGGTGGGCGGCAAGCTGACGACGTACCGATTGATGGCGGAGCAGGCCGTCGACGTGGTGGCGACGGCTCTCGATGAGACACTCGGACCTTCACGCACGGCATCGATTCCGCTCGTGGGGGCCGCGACGCAGCAGACCCTCGATGCCATCGACGCCCCGGAGTCCGTGGTCCGACGGTTCGGAGCCGACGCCATGCTCGTCCGAGCACTCGCGGACCGGATGCCGGGTGGGTGGGCACCGGTTGCGGAAGGGATCGACATCTGCGAGGCGGAGTTGGCTTTCTCGGTGCAGTACGAGGGTGCTCGGTCCGTGGGTGATCTGCTCGACCGACGCACGAGGATCGGGCTCGTGGACGTCGACCGGGAGCGAGCCGTGGACTCCGCGGAGCGAGCCCTCGTGCAGTTCCTGCACACGCGTCGGTGACCACAGATACGCGTATGTGAACAACTGTGGCACGCTGAACCCGTGCGCGTAGCGGTAGTGGCAGGCCCCGACCCAGGCCATGCTTTTCCGGCGATAGCACTGTGCCTGAAGTTCGTCGAGGCGGGGGACGAGCCGGTGTTGTTCACCGGTTCCAGGTGGATCGACGGTGCGCGAGCAGCTGGAGTGGACGCCCGGTTGCTCGAGGGCCTCACTCCACGGCCCGAGGACGACGACATGGATGCGGGCCAGCGAATTCACTCGCGCGCCGCATTCGTCGCGACGGAGTTTCTTCCGGATCTTCGGTCTGTATCGGCCGATCTCGTCGTCTCCGACATACTGACTGCCGGAGGCGGTATGGCGGCCGAGAAACTCGGCGTTCCCTGGGTGGAGCTCTCGCCCCACCCGTTGTACACGCCGTCGAAAGGGTTGCCTCCCATCGGAAGTGGTCTTGCGTGTGGCGTCGGATTCCGCGGCAGGCTTCGTGATCGGATGATGCGCGCCGCGACCGGACGATCCATCGCCCAGGGCAAAGCGCAACGCAGTGCGGCACGGATCGGGATAGGGCTTCCCTCCGAGGACCCGGGTCCGACGGCCAGGCTGATCGCGACGATTCCCGCCCTCGAAGTCCCGAGGCCGGATTGGCCGTCGGAGGCGCATGTCGTGGGTCCTCTGCACTGGGAGCCGACGAACGAGATTCTCGAACTTCCGCCCGGCGACGGCCCGGTCGTGATGGTGGCGCCGTCGACGGCGTTCACCGGGGCGGCGGGAATGCTCGAGATGACACTGGAAGGAATGCAGGGCAGCGGTACGCGCGTGGTGGCGTCGATACTCGACGACCCTCCGTCGTCGTTGCCGACGTGGGCCGTAGCTGGTCTCGGGCGTCAGGACGCGCTGTTGCGCGCAGCAGACGTCGTGGTGTGCGGTAGTGGGCACGGTCTCCTGTCGAAGGCTCTGATCCACGGTGTTCCGGTGGTCGCGGTCCCCGGCGGCGGGGATCAGTGGGAGCTGGCCAACCGCGCCGAGCGGCAGGGGAGCGCCATCGTGGTTCGTCCGCCGACCCCGGAGTCGATCGGGTCCGCCGTACGGGCAGTGTTGGAGGGCCCGTCCTACGCCCGCGCTGCTGCTGACGCTGCGGCAGGAGCACACGACGTCGACGATGCGGTCGAGGTGTGCCGCGCTGCTCTCGCCTGACACCGTTTCGGTACGGTTGTACGGTGCGATTGACTGAATTCCGTGAACTGCTCGTCGAGGAGTTCGGCCAGATTCGGGGTGACTCGATCCTGGTCGATCACGTCATCACCGGTATCGACGGGCTCACCGGCGCCGAGGCGATAGAGGCCGGGGTCGATCCGCGTGAGGTCTGGCGCGCGCTGTGCAAGGAGTTCGACGTGCCGCGTAGTCGCTGGTGACAATTCTCGGCCCTTTCCGCGTGTCGGATGACGCAATCGAACACGTGTTCGCCTATGCTGGGTGTCATTCGGTTGGGCTCGTCGAGTGCGGCTGGATCGAACGTGTCGGTGGGTGGCTCTACGGTTACCGACAACACGCTGAACTACGAACCACGCTGACAGACCGCACCGATACAGACCACACGGATACAGACCACTCAAGGAGATCACGATGCCTGCATACGATCGCGACAAAGCGCTCGATCTCGCACTAGCGCAGATCGACAAGAACTTCGGCAAGGGATCGGTGATGCGGCTCGGTGACGAGGTTCGTCAGCCGATCGCCGTCATCCCCACCGGGTCGATCGCCCTGGATGTAGCGCTCGGCATCGGTGGACTGCCGCGTGGCCGAGTCGTCGAGATCTACGGTCCGGAATCCTCGGGTAAGACCACCGTGGCACTGCACGCAGTCGCCAATGCGCAGCGCAACGGCGGAATCGCCGCGTTCATCGACGCCGAGCACGCACTGGATCCGGACTACGCTCAGAAGCTGGGCGTCGACACCGACGCACTGTTGGTCTCGCAGCCGGACACCGGTGAGCAGGCGCTCGAGATCGCGGACATGCTGATCCGCTCGGGTGCGCTCGACATCCTGGTCATCGACTCGGTCGCTGCGCTCGTGCCGCGCGCCGAGATCGAAGGCGAGATGGGAGACAGTCACGTCGGTCTCCAGGCTCGTCTCATGAGCCAGGCGCTGCGAAAGATGACCGGTGCGCTCAGCAATTCCGGCACCACGGCCATCTTCATCAACCAGCTGCGCGAGAAGATCGGCGTCATGTTCGGCTCCCCGGAGACAACCACCGGCGGTAAGGCACTCAAGTTCTATTCGTCCGTTCGCCTCGATGTCCGCCGTATCGAGACGTTGAAGGACGGCACCGACGCAGTCGGCAACCGCACGCGTGTGAAGATCGTGAAGAACAAGGTTGCGCCTCCGTTCAAGCAGGCAGAGTTCGACATTCTGTACGGCAAGGGCATCAGCCGTGAAGGCTCGCTCATCGACATGGGCGTCGAGCACGGGTTCATTCGCAAGTCGGGCTCCTGGTTCACCTACGACGGCGATCAGCTCGGCCAGGGCAAGGAAAATGCTCGGAAGTTCATGCTCGAGAACCCGGACATCCGCGACGAGATCGAGAAGAAGATCATGGAGAAGCTGCAGATCGGGGCCGACGTCACGGCCACCGACGAAGCCGCACCTGTCGAGTTCTGAGTCTGGGTAGTTGTCAGTGGATTCAGGCGACGGTGGTGGCACCGAAGCGCAGGCACAGGATGTCTGCCTTCGGCTGCTGACCGACCGAGCACGCAGCAGGCATGAACTCGAAACGCGTTTGACGAAAAAGGGATTCACGTCCGCCGTCGCAACGGCAGTGCTGGACAGGTTGACCACAGCGAAATTGGTCGACGACGCAGCGTTCGCGGAGCAGTGGGTGCATTCCCGGCACACGTATTCCGGCAAAGGCAAACACGTCCTGAGTCGGGAACTGCGTACCAAAGGCGTCAGCGACGATCTTGCTCGCGTCGCACTCGATCAAATCGACGCCGAAGACGAGCGCGAACGTGCCGGTGAGTTGGTACGGAAGAAGTGTCGGACGTTGTCTCTTCCGGAGACGGGGAGTCCTGATGCGCGGTCCGAGCGAGACAAGGTGGTTCGGAGGCTCGTCGGCATGCTCGCGCGTCGCGGTTACTCGCAGGGAATGGCATTTGCAGTCGTGAAGGAACAGCTCGACCGTCTGGGAGCCGAAACCGAAGACTTCGACGGTGATGATCTCGGGTGATCGTCCACCCGTGACCAGCACATCCCGTCGAACACACGAGGCCCGCAACACCGATGGTGTTGCGGGCCTCGTCTTGTATCCGATCGACGCGAGGTCAGGCGGCGCCTGTGGGTCCTCCGCCGAAGTCGGCCGCCGGTACGACGGTACCGCCGGTCTTACGCTTCTTCTGTCGCATCCGACCCTCGACCACGGTCGCGAGCTTCGTCAGCAACGAGTTGATGACGATCATGATGATCGCGACGATGATCAGCGACGGCAGGTAGTTGCCGTAGAACGCACCGACCTGCTGGCCGGCACGGACGACTTCGACGTACCCGATCAGGTAGCCGAGAGCCGAGTCCTTCAACGCTACGACCATCTGGGAGATGATCGCGGGCAGCATCGCGGTCACCGCCTGCGGCAGCAGGATCAGACTCATGACCTGGCCCTTGCGCATGCCGAGGGCGGACGCCGCTTCGGTTTGACCCTTCGGCAGCGAATTGACGCCTGCACGAACGATTTCCGCGATGACGGATCCGTTGTACAGAGTCAGGCCCGTGACCACGGCGGCCAGTGCCAGGTATTTGACCTTGAAGACTTCGTACTCGGCATAGACCGCGTACAGGAAGATCATCAGGATCAGTACGGGCACGGCGCGGAACAGCTCGACGATGACGCCGCTGATCACGCGTATCGAACGGTGATCGGAGAGCCGGCCGATGCCGAGAACCGCGCCGAGGATCAATGCGAACACGATCGACAGTGCCGCGGCTACGAGCGTGCCTTGGATGCCCGGTAACAGGTAGGTCGTCCACGTGGTGGATTCGAGGAACGGGTCCCATTTGTCGGCGGTGAGCTGCCCTTTGGAATCGAGCGCGAGATAGATCAAGTAGGCGATGCCCAGCGAGACCAGTAGGACGACACCGGACAGAATTCGGTACCGGAGCTTGGCCTTGGGGCCGGGAACATCGTAGAGAACGGCTACGGCGTCACTCATCACTTCACCGCCAATCGCTTGCTGAGGTAGCCGAACAGCAGTCCGGTCGGGAGCGTCAGGACGACGAACCCGAGGGCAAAGATTCCACCGACGACGAAGATGGCGGCCTCGTTCTCGATCATCGTCTTCATCAGCAACGACGCCTCTGCGACTCCGATGACCGACGCGATGGTGGTGTTCTTGGTCAACGCGATCAACACGCTGCCCAGTGGGCCGATCACCGCGCGAAATGCCTGGGGTAGAACGATGATCGTGATGTTCTGGGTGAACGTCATGCCCAGGGAACGACCGGCTTCGGCCTGCCCGACCGGGACGGTGTTGATGCCGGACCGAAGCGATTCCGCGACGAACGACGCCGTGTAGACGCTCAGACCGAGCACAGCCAGGCGGAAGTTGTTGTCTACGAGGAACGTGGTCGATTCCTGCGGAGCCAATGCAACGCCCAGGGTCTGATAAAGCCCGAAGGACGTGAACAGGATGATCAGTGTCAGAGGCGTGTTGCGGAAGATGGTGACGTAGCCGGTCGCGATGGCGCGCGCGATGGGGATCGGTGACACGCGCATCGCGGCGATGATCGTGCCGAGGATGAGGGCGCCGATCGCGGACAGAACCGTCAGTTTGATCGTCATGATGAACGCGTCGACGAGTTGATCGCCGTACTTGCTCAATAGGTTCAAGGTAGGGGTGTCCAATCGGCTGGAGCGGACTCGACTGCGGGTGCATCCGAAGAATCGGATGCACCCGCAGACGGGTGGTGCGTCAGTAGCGGTCGACGGTGGGCTCGGCCGGGAGCGTGTACCCCGACGCACCGACGGTGTCGTTGAACGCCTGCTCCCATGCGCCGCTCGAGATCATCTCTTCGATGGCGTCGTTGATCTGGTTGCGGCCTTCGGTGTCATCCTTGGCCAGGCCGATGCCGTAGTTCTCCGTCGTGAACGGCTCGCCGACGACCTTCAGCTCACCCGGGTACTGGGCAGCGTAACCGGCGAGAATGATGTCGTCGGTGGTGACGGCGTCGATCGCACCGTTGCGCAGACCCTCGACGCAGGCGGAGTAGGTGTCGTAGTTCTGCAGTTGAACGCCGGGGTACTCGTCGGCGATGTTCTGTGCGGGGGTGGACCCGGACACCGAGCACAGACGCTTGCCCTCGAGCGATGCCGGACCGGTGATGTCGGTGTTGGCGTCCGTGACGAGCAGCGACTGTCCTGCAACGAAGTACGGTCCGGCGAAACCGACCTTCTCCTTGCGGGTATCGGTGATCGAGTACGTGGCGACGACGTAGTCGACCTCGCCGTTCTGGATCAGCGTCTCGCGCTGAGCGGACGGAGCTTCCTTGAATTCGATGTTCTCCTCGGACACGCCCAGTTGACCGGCAACGTACTTGGCGACCTCGACGTCGAAGCCGCTGAAGGTGCCGTCGGGGTTGCGCAGGCCGAGGCCCGGCTGGTCGTACTTGATGCCGACGATGAGGTTGCCGTCCTCGGCACTCGACGACACACTGCGCTCTTCGTTGCCGCCACACGCGGTAGCCACGACGGCGAGCGCTGCGATTCCTGCTGCGACGCGGAGCGTGCGATTGATTTTCACGACTGTTTTCCTCCAGAGGTTGGTGGTGCGAAACCGTATGTGCTGTATGGGTGAACCGGCTGTCAGTGCCCGAGAATCTTGCCGAGGAAGTCCTTGGCGCGATCGGATTCGGGTGCGGTGAAGAACGTCTCGGGGTCGGTGTCCTCGACGACAGCCCCGTCGGCCATGAAGATGACTCGGTCACCGGCCTTGCGCGCGAAACCCATCTCGTGTGTGACGACGAGCATCGTCATGCCTTCTTTCGCGAGCGACGTCATCACGTCGAGGACCTCGTTGACCATCTCGGGGTCGAGTGCGGAGGTCGGCTCGTCGAACAACATCACTTTGGGGTTCATCGCGAGGGACCGTGCGATTGCCACACGCTGCTGTTGTCCGCCCGAGAGCTGAGCGGGATATTTGTCGGCCTGGTTGGCGATTCCGACACGTTCGAGGAGTGCCTGTGCGGACTTGCGCACCTCGTCCTTCTTGAGCTTGCGAACTTTCTGCGGGGCGAGCATGACGTTTTCGAGGATCGTCTTGTGTGCGAACAGATTGAAGGATTGGAAAACCATTCCTACGTCTGCGCGCAGTGCGGCGAGAGCCTTCCCCTCGGCGGGGAGAACGGACCCGTCGACCTCGATGGTTCCCGAGTCGATGGGCTCGAGACGGTTGATCGTCCGGCACAGAGTCGATTTTCCGGAGCCGGACGGTCCGAGAACGATGACGACCTGTCCGGCGGGAACTTCGAGGTTGATGTCCTTGAGAACGTGCAGATCACCGAAGTGCTTGTCTACCGATTTCAGAGAGATCATGGGGGGTCGATCGGCAAGAGCACCGGAAGCCGGCGCGTCGGTGGCGTGCGTCATAGAGCAGAACCCTATTCGTAGTTTGCTCGTCTTCACCGGTTTTCACCCGCTGATTCGGATTATGTAATGGAAACTTTACTGATGGTCGGTATCGCCCCAGGTGCCGAGTGACGTGTGACATGGCCCGATGCACGCCGGCGTGGCAGAGCACGAGGAATGGCGCTGTTAGTCTGGTGTGTGTCGATGTTGAACGAAGAAGCTACACGGTCCGAGGCTCGGAGCTACGAGGTACGAACGCACGGTTGCCAGATGAACGTGCACGACTCGGAGCGGCTCTCCGGACTCCTCGAAGAGGCAGGCTACGTGCCGGCCGACTCGGGCACCGACGCCGACTTGGTGGTTTTCAACACGTGCGCTGTACGCGAGAACGCGGACAACAAGCTCTACGGAAACCTGGGAATGCTTCGGCCCGCCAAGGGGCGGAACCCTCGGATGCAGATCGCGGTCGGCGGATGCCTCGCTCAGAAGGACCGCGACACCGTCGTCAAGAAGGCTCCTTGGGTCGATGTGGTGTTCGGCACCCACAACATCGGATCCCTCCCCGTCCTCCTCGAGCGCGCACGACACAACGACGAAGCCCAGGTCGAGATCCTGGAATCGCTCGAGGCGTTCCCGTCGACCCTTCCGGCGAAGCGTGAATCCCCGTACGCGGGATGGGTCTCGATCTCCGTGGGCTGCAACAACACCTGCACTTTCTGCATCGTGCCTGCCTTGCGTGGCAAGGAAATCGATCGACGGCCGGGGGACATCCTCGCCGAAGTCCAGGCCCTCGTCGACCAGGGCGTCCTCGAAGTCACACTGCTCGGTCAGAACGTCAACGCGTACGGCGCGTCGTTCGCCGATCCGGCACTGCCCCGGGATCGCGGAGCGTTCGCCGCTCTGCTGAAAGCCTGCGGAGCAATCGACGGGCTGGAGCGTGTCCGGTTCACCTCACCTCACCCAGCCGAGTTCACGGACGACGTCATCGAGGCGATGGCATCGACATCGAATATCTGCCCGACACTGCACATGCCGCTGCAGTCCGGATCGGACCGGATCCTCAAGTCGATGCGCCGGTCCTACCGCCAGAGCAAGTTCCTCGGAATCATCGACAAGGTGCGTGCAGCAATGCCTCACGCGGCGATCACCACCGACATCATCGTCGGATTTCCGGGCGAGACCGAAGAGGACTTCGAACAGACTCTCGAGGTCATGCGTCGGGCGAAGTTTGCCAACGCCTACACATTCCAGTACTCCAAGAGGCCGGGCACACCGGCCGCGGACATGGACGGGCAGATCCCCAAGGAAGTGGTGCAGGAGCGATACAACCGCCTGATCGCACTGCAGGAGGAGATCGTCCTCGGCGAGAACCGAGCGCTGATCGGCACCGACGTGGAGATCCTGGTCGCGACCGGTGAAGGCCGCAAGAACGCAGCCACCCATCGCAAGAGCGGCCGGGCACGGGACGGACGGTTGGTGCACTTCAGCGGCGAACCCGAACAGCTCGCCGCAATCCGTCCGGGCGACGTGGTGACAACCACCATCACCGCGGCCGCGCCCTATCACCTCATCGCCGACGCAGGCGTCGCATCGCACCGCCGGACCGCCGCGGGCGACGCCTACGAACGAGGAACCGTGCCGAAGACGGCACCCATCGGCGTCGGATTGGGGTTGCCGTCCATCGGTGCCCCCGCCCCGTTGCCCGCCACGACAGGATGCGCACTATGACCGACGCCGACAAGATCCCCGAGCACGCGACCGACGACTACCGGGCACCGGACTACGACCGGGCCGAAAAGCAGATCGACTCGGAGATAGACCCGGGTGTGCGCGCCGTCGTCGTCGCCTCGCTGGTGATGCTTCTGCTGCTGTCGCTGGCCCTGCCCCACACCGGCGCCGTCAACGGATTCGACGTACTGTCCGGCAACGGTGCCGCCGTCGCCGACGCCATCGCACTGCCCTCGCGGATCTACGTCTGGCTTGTGCTCGTCTTCGCCGTCGTCATGTCCGTCCTCGCACTCGTCACCCGAATCTGGGCCCTCGCCTGGATCGCACTGGCCGGATCCGGAGTGGCGTCGGTCTTCGGCATGCTGTCCATCTGGTCCCGTCAGACCCTTCCCGCCGACTCCGTCGGCAGCGGCCCCGGAATCGGCCTCATCCTCGGATGGATACTCGTCGTCGCCCTGACGTTCCACTGGCTCAAGGCTGTCTGGAACAAAACCACCGCCCAGCTCGACGCCCAGGAACGCCGCCGCGCCGCATCGGTCGAAGCGGAGCAAAGCAATCGCTGGGACGGCCCCATCCTCGGGCGTCCGACCGACTACGAACGCTGACGGCGGGGACTCGGGCGAACACACAACGGACCGAAAGCACAACGGAGCGAAAGCACAACGGAGCGAAAGCACAACGGAGCGAAAGCACAACGGAGCGAAAGCGCCGTTCGGTCAGTCTGACTGACCGGGCGGGGCGTTGGCTGCGGGGGGGGGGGGGGCGCC
>NZ_JBHUZE010000004.1:258304-635426 GCF_042667435.1 Rhodococcus sp. NPDC057297
AACCTGGGCGACAACCCACACGCGCGCCCACCCCCCCCGGCCCTACACCACACGGGCGCTAACGCCCGGTCCGGTCAGTCTGACTGACCGAACGGCGCTTTCGCTCCGGGACGGGGGTGCGCTCCGGGACGGGCGTGCGCTCCGGGACGGTGCGTGCTGTCGGGAAACGGCTAGAGCTCGCCGACCGCGCCTTCGGCGGCGTCGGCCCATTCGCGCCATTGCTGCGCCTGTTCGCGGGCGCGTTCGGCGTCCTTTTCCTTGCCCGCGGCGGATGCTTTGGCGGCCTGCTCCTCGAACTGCTCGACGCGCTCGCGGAACTGGGCGGCGCGGGCGAGCGCTTCGGGATCGGTCCGACGCCACTGCGCGTCGACGGCGTCGCGAACCGATTTCTCGATGGCGCGTAGCTTGCCTTCGAGTTCCTGCATCTTGTCTCTGGGCACTTTGCCCAGTGCGTCCCACTTCTCCTGCAAATCGCGGAGTGAGGCGCGGGCGGCGTCGAGGTCGGCGCCGGGGTCGATGCCGGCGTACTTCTGGAGCAGTTCCTCCTTGGCGACTGCGTTCGCCTCGAACTCGGCGTCACGTTCGGACGCTGCCGCGTTGCGTGCGGCGAAGAACACGTCCTGGGCCGCTTTGAAGTTCTTCCACAGTGCGTCGTCGGCGTCGCGGGGTGCGCGTCCGGCGGCTTTCCATTCGGTGAGCAGGTCCCGGAACGCTGCCGCTGTCGGGCCCCACTCGGTGGACGAGGACAGGGCTTCGGCCTGCGCAACGAGTTCTTCTTTGCGTGTTTTCGCAGCCCCGCGCTCTCGGTCCAGGTCTGCGAAGTGTGCTCCGCGGCGACGGTTGAAGTTCTCGCGAGCTTTGGAGTAGCGCTTCCACAGTGCGTCGTCGACCTTGCGGTCGACTCCGCGGATGGTCTTCCACTCGTCGAGAATTTCGCGCAGACGATCTCCTGCGTGCTTCCACTGCGTGGACTCAGTACCGATCTGTTCCGCCTCGGCGGCGAGCTCTTTCTTGCGTGCCGTGTGTGCGGCGCGCTCGGCTTCCTTCTCGTGGCGCGCAACGGCGGCGGCAGTCTCGGAGTGTTCGACGACGAGTTGCAGTCGCTCGGCGAGCGCGTCGAGGTCGCCGATGACCGCGGCGGTGGGCAGTGTCTCGGCCAGTGCTTCCGCGGCGGCCTTGGTCTTCTTCGCGTCCCCGGAACCGGCGGTGAGCCTGGCCTCGAGCAGAGCGATCTCGGTGGACAGATCGTCGTACCGGCGACCGAAATGCGCAAGACCCTCGGCCGCGTCACCGGCCTGCCACGAGCCGATCTGTCGTTCACCGTCAGCGGTCCTGACCCACGCCGTGCCGTCGTCGTCGACCCGTCCGAATTTGCTCGGATCACTCGGCGCCGCCAGGGCGGGCGTCACGGTTGTGACGTGCGTCGCCACCGGATGAGGCTTGGGGCCGCCACCAGGCTTCGGACTACCAGGCTTGGAGCCGCCGGGTTTCGGGCCGCCGGGCTTGGGGCCGCCGGGCTTGGGAGCACCGGGGGTGTTTTCCCCGCTGGTGTGGCCGTCGGTGTCGGTCATCGTTCCTCATCTCTGCCGCGCGTCACGGCTGCCTGTATCGCGCTGTATCGAGTGCTTCACCACCATCGGTCGGTATCGACCGATCGAACCATTCAAACAGGTGCGGGCGAGGTTGGTGTGCTCGTCCGGCGATTACGACGCCGAGTGTCTTCGCATGCGGTCGCTGCCGCGTCGTCCCGGTACTGCATCACCGGCTAGCGTTGGGTCCCGTGTTACGTGCCGTGGCCTTGGTGCCGTCCCCGCCCCTCCTGGTGCCCGAATTGACGGGAAGTGGTGCCGCCGACTCGATCGACGTCCGCGCGGCTGCCTGCGACGCTGCCTCCTACCTCGCATCGGTCGCTGATACCTGGGTGGCGATCGGTGTGGCCGACGTCGCTCGTCGGATCACGCACCCCGCCGCGGGGTCGTTCACGGGGTACGGCGTCGATGTGCGCGTCGATCTGTCCAACGGTGACTCCGAGTCCGATCCCACCATGCCGTTGCCTGCGCTGATCGCGGGATGGCTCCGCGGGCAGGTGTCGGCGGGGGAAGCATCGAGCGAGATCGCGGTCGACGTCGAGCTTGTGGCAGATCGTGGCGTTGCGAACGATCACCGGCGATTCGGGGCGAACCTGAGAACCGAGATCGACGGGCGGGGGACCGATTGGGGGCTGTTGGTCGTCGCCGACGGTGCGACAACATTGACTCCCAAGGCACCTGGTTCCTACGACGATCGAGCCGAGTCGGTTCAGCGTGACATCGACGACGCTCTTGCCGCAGCCGATACAGGAGCATTGACCCGGCTCGACCCCGTGCTCTGCGGCGAGGTCGGGGTCGGCGGATTGGCTGCCTGGCAAACCGCAGCCGGTGTCGTCGGTGACGACGTCGTCGATGTACGCACGCTCTACCGGGGTGCTCCGTACGGGGTCGGTTACTTCGTCGGCACCTGGACCCTCGCACGATGACCGACGTATCGAGCGAGAGCATGCGGCCGATCGCCGTGATCGGGCCGACGGCAACGGGTAAGTCCGATCTGGGTCTCGATCTTGCGGAAACGCTCGGCGGCGAGGTCGTCAACATCGATGCGATGCAGCAGTACCGCGGCATGGACATCGGCACCGCCAAGCTGGCGTTGGACGATCGTCGCGGAATTCCGCATCACCGGTTGGACGTTCTCGACGTGACCGAGACCGCGACGGTGGCGAACTATCAGAGCGCGGCGGTACGTGACGTCGAGGACATCATCGCGCGCGGCAAGATTCCCCTCATCGTGGGTGGGTCGATGATGTACGTGCAATCTCTGCTCGACGAGTGGTCCTTTCCCGCAACCGATCCCGATGTCCGCGCCAAATGGGAGAAGGTGTTGGCCGACGGAGGTACCGAGGCGGTCCACCGTGAGCTCGCGCTGAAGGATCCGGAGGCCGCGGCGTCGATCCTTGCCACGGACGGTCGGCGCATGGTGCGGGCACTCGAGGTCGTCGAGATCACCGGAGCACCGTTCGCGGCGTCGGCACCGACCATCGGCGAGCCCCGCTGGGGAACGCGCTTGCTCGGCGTCGACCGGGAGACCACCGAACTGGACGAGCGGATCGCGCGTCGTACCGATCTGATGTTCGCCGCGGGCCTCGTCGACGAGGTGCGCGCGCTGATCGACGTCGGTTTGAAGGACGGTGTCACCGCCTCGCGCGCGATCGGTTACGCGCAGGTCCTGGCGTTTCTCGACGGCACGAGCGACCTCGACCACGCACGTGAACGCACGTTCATCGGCACCCGCCGATACGTACGTCGACAGCGCTCGTGGTTCCGGCGCGACCCACGGGTGCACTGGCTCGACGGTGCGAACCCGTCCCTGCTGGCGTCCGCGCTCGAGGCGCTGTAGCGCGGATAGACTTCCGGTCATGCACTTCGCGAAAGGTCACGGAACGCAGAACGACTTCGTCGTGCTGCAGGATCCGAACGTCCAGATCGAGCTACTTCGGCCCCGGGTCGCCGCTCTGTGCGACCGTCGTCGCGGTCTCGGTGCCGACGGAGTGCTGCGCGTTGCACGGGCAGGGCAGTTGCGTGACGCAGGTGTGCTGGATCGCCTGCCTGCGGGTGTGTCCGCCGAGGACTGGTTCATGGACTACCGCAACGGTGACGGCAGCATCGCCGAGATGTGCGGCAACGGGGTGCGGGTGTTCGCCCACTACTTGCGGGCCACCGGGCTCGAGACCGAGGATCGATTCGTCGTCGGTTCACGAGCGGGAGCCAGGCCGGTCACGGTCCATCGCTTCGACGACACCACCGCCGACGTCACCGTCGAGATGGGCGACGTGCATCTGATGGGGTCGAGTGCTGCAGTACTGGGGGGCCGCCGCTTCGAGGGCATCGGTATCGACGTCGGCAACCCGCACCTCGCGTGCGTGGACCCCGATCTGGACGTCACCGCGCTCGGCGGGATGGACTTCTCGTCGGCACCCGAACTGGACGGTGACTTCTTCACCGCGGGCGCGAACGTGGAAATCCTCACCCGCCTGCAGTTCGGCCGGGTGGACATGCGCGTGTTCGAACGTGGTGTGGGGGAGACGCGCTCGTGCGGTACCGGCACGGTCGCGGCCGCGGCCGCGGCGCTGTCGTACGAAGGGCTCGACTCCGGCCAGGTCGTGGTCGGTGTACCCGGCGGCGAGGTCACCGTGTCGATCGACGATTCCGGCGCAACGCTGCGGGGCCCGTCCGTACTGCTGGCGAGCGGCGACGTCGACGACGACTGGTGGCGTCGCATCGCATGAGCCCACGACCGGGCGGGAGCGGGAAACTCGCGTGCACACGCTGGGGATTTCGTGGATCATGGATGAAGTTGGACAGACAACGAGTTGTAACAACCGGAATCGTTCGATTCCCGGACCTAAGGATTGACGGAAATAACGGATACACAGAATCACGACCACGCCGACGACTCGCAGAACGGGTTCGCCTGGACGCGTGAAGAGAGCGAAGCGTGGTCCAAGAGGATCGCGCGCTCTCCGCTTCCCGCGTCCGATCAGGGTGATGGCAGCTCCGACAGCAGACCGTCGACGGGCGACATGCAGCTCGAGGAGCGCACCGCTCTCCGGCGCGTCGCCGGGTTGTCCACGGAACTCGCGGACGTCACCGAGGTCGAGTACCGCCAGCTTCGGCTCGAACGCGTCGTCCTGGTCGGGGTGTGGACGACCGGAACCGCAGCGCAGGTGGAGAGCAGCATGGCCGAGCTCGCCGCACTCGCGGAAACAGCGGGCTCCGAAGTACTGGACGCATTGGTTCAGCGACGAGACAAGCCGGACACCGCTACGTACATCGGCTCGGGCAAAGCGCACGAACTGAGGGACGTCGTGCTGTCCACCGGCGCCGACACGGTGATCTGCGACGGTGAGCTCACACCCGCGCAGCTCAACGCACTGGAGAAAGTGGTGAAGGTCAAGGTCATCGACCGGACCGCACTGATCCTGGACATCTTCGCCCAACACGCGACATCGCGTGAAGGCAAGGCGCAGGTCGCGTTCGCGCAGATGGAATACATGCTTCCGCGTCTGCGCGGCTGGGGTGAATCGATGTCGCGTCAGGCCGGCGGCCGTGCAGGCAGCAATGGCGGTGTGGGCCTTCGCGGACCCGGTGAGACCAAGATCGAAACCGATCGCCGACGGATTCGCGAGCGCATGGCGAAGCTCCGCAGGGAGATCAAGGGCATGAAACAAGCCCGCGACACCAAACGCGAGAGCAGGCTGAAGAGCACGACCCCCAACATCGCGATCGTCGGATACACCAATGCGGGTAAGTCGTCACTGCTCAACGCGCTGACGGGTTCGGGTGTCCTGGTTCAGAACGCCTTGTTCGCCACCCTGGATCCGACATCGCGAAAGTCCACGCTGGAAGACGGGCGAGCCATCGTCCTCACCGACACGGTCGGCTTCGTCAGGCATCTCCCGACGCAGCTGGTCGAAGCATTCCGTTCGACATTGGAAGAAGTCACCGACGCCGATCTGCTTCTGCATGTCGTCGACGGGTCGGATCCGCTGCCCACGGACCAGATCAAGGCCGTGCGGGAAGTCATTGTCGACGTCGTCAAGGAACGTGACTCGACGATGCCGCCGGAGCTGATCGTCGTGAACAAGATCGATGCAGCAGATCCGGTCCAGTTGACCCAGCTTCGCGGGCTTCTGCCCGGAGCGCGGTTCGTGTCGGCTCGTACCGGCGAGGGAATCGACGAACTGCGCGATCATCTCGGTGAGATTCTGGCGTGGCCCGAAGCCGAGATCGACGTCCTCGTTCCGTACACGCGAGGCGATCTCGTCGCACGCATTCACACCGAGGGACGGATCTCCAAGTCGTCGCACGAGAGCGACGGCACTCGGGTCGAGGCGCGAGTTCCGACGGCACTGGCCTCCGTCCTGGCCGAGTTCGCGTACGAACCGGCTGCTGTCTGACATCGGCGTGCGTCCGGGTGTGCTCGCGGTAGCCGTAGCAGTGGCGGCGCTGACCGTCGGTGCCGGCGCATCGACCGCCCATGCTCGGCCGGAGGTGCGGCAGGAACCGTCGGACACCTACTGCACTCCGACCGACCCGGCACTCGAGGAGTTGTCGGGGATGACATTCGTCGACGGTGTGCTGTATGCGATCGGCGACAGCGGAACCGATCACCGGGTGGCCGTCCTGGACGACAGCTGTGCCGTGACACGGTGGCTGGACGTTCCGGTCGACCCGTACGACGTGGAGGACATGGCCTCGTACGACGGTGACCTCTGGTTGTCCGATACAGGTGACAATCAGAGCAGGCGTGACACCGTCGCGTTGACCCGGATGGATCCCGTCACCGGGCAAGGCGAGCTACACCGGTTGATCTACCCGGACGGGCCGCACGACGCGGAGGCTCTGCTGATCGAGCCCGGTGGTCGTCCTGTCGTCGTCACGAAGGAGCCGACCGGGGTGAGCGGAATCTACGTCCCCGCCGGTGGCGAATCCGTGACCGAGCTGGCGTCACCGGGGCCCACCGCTCTCACGAAGGCCGGGGAATCGACGTTCGAGCGGACCGACACGGCTGGGGGTCCGCCGTTCATCATCGGGTCGATTCTCGCGACCGGGGGAGCGGTGAGTGCCGACGGGACTGTCGCTGCCGTGCGGACGTATACCGACACCTACCTGTTCTCGGTGCCCGACGGCGACGTCGTACGAGCTCTGTCCGGTGAGCCGGAGATCGTAGCGTTACCTGCCCAGCCTCAGGGTGAGGCACTCACATTCGATTCGAACGGCAACCTGTTGATTGCCTCCGAAGCCGCAGGTGGGCCGGTTCCCCCCATCGAAGTGCTGAGCGGCGCAACAGCACTCGTCGAAACACCGACACCGGCGACGGGAGCTTCGCAGCAGCCGAGTGGCCGATGGCCGCTGGGTGCGCTCGCCGTCGCCGGTGTCCTGGCGATCGTGTCGATCTTCTACACCGTCGGGGCAGCCCGACGGCGTTGACGGGTCAGGCGTCGAGGTCGGACGCGACGAGCGCAGCCACCTTGTCCAGAGCCGCCTGGTCCTCGCTCTCGACGGTCACCTCGGTGCCCTTGGCTGCACCGAGGGTCATGATCATCAGCGCGGATCCGGCGTCCACCGGCTCCTCGCCGTCCACGGCGAGAGTGACGTCGACGCCTGCGTCGGCAACGGCCTCGGCGATGATCGCTGCGGGTCGCGCGTGCAGACCGATTGCGGATCCGACGGTGACTGTGGTGCTGGGCATGAATTGCTCCTTCTTCGTTGGGGGGTCAGGCGGTGACGATCAGGGGGGTGATGATCAAGCGGTGACGAGGTCGGGGTCGATGGCCGCTTCCGAGGGGGCGTTCTTGCCCTTGGCGAACTGCTTGGCGGCGATCACGAGCACGGCGGCGACGATCGTGCCGACTGCGAGGGCGAGCAGGAACCACAGGATGCCACCGACGGCGAAGAACACGAAGATGCCGCCGTGCGGAGCACTGAGGGTGACGTCCATCGCCATGATGAGCGCACCGGTCACTGCGCCGCCCGCCATCATCGACGGAATCACGCGAAGTGGGTCGGCGGCCGCGAACGGAATCGCACCTTCGGAAATGAACGCTGCACCGAGGAACCATGCGGCCTTGCCGTTCTCGCGTTCGGCTTCGGTGAAGATCTTCGGGCGCACGGCCGACGCGAGTGCCAGAGCGAGCGGCGGCACCATACCGGCGGCCATCACGGCAGCCATGATGCGCAGCGATGCGGTGTCGGTGACCGACAGGCCTGCAGTGGCGAACGCGTACGCGGCCTTGTTGACCGGGCCGCCGAGGTCGAAGCACATCATCAAGCCGAGGATGATGCCGAGGATGATGATGGAGCTACCGGACAGGCCGTTGAGCCAGTTGGTCAATCCGCTGGTGATGGCGGCGAGCGGCTTCCCGAGCACGAGGAACATGATGCCGCCGACGATCAGAGTCGCGAACAGCGGAATGATGACGACCGGCATCAAGCCACGAAGCAGAGCCGGGATCTTCCACCTGCTGATCCACAGCGCGACGAAACCGGCGATCAGACCGCCGACGAGGCCACCGATGAAGCCTGCACCCACCAGGACGGCCACGGCGCCAGCCGTGAAACCTGGCGCAAGACCGGGCCTGTCGGCAATGGCGTACGAGATGTAACCGGCCAATGCAGGAACCAGGAAGCTGAAGGACAGCGCGCCGATCTGGAAGAGGACAGCTCCGAGGTAGATCTTCAGCCCACCGTCGGGCAACGCGGTGAGCGAGTTGTTGACGACGATGTCCTCGGCACTCTCGGAGATGGTGTATCCACCGAGCAGGAAGCCGAGTGCGATCAGGAGTCCGCCCGCTGCGACGAACGGGATCATGTAGCTGACACCGGTCAGCAGGATCTGCCGAATGCGCGTGCCCCATCCCAGTTCGCCCGCGCCGGAGGACGCGGTGCCTGGATCGGCTGCCGTCCCGGAGACACGGGCGGCGTTCGGATCGTTCGATGCGCGCAGAGCTTCGGTGACCATCACGTCGGGCTCGTTGATGGCGCGTTTGACCCCGGACGAGATGACAGGCTTGCCGGCGAAGCGCTCCTTGCCCTTGACACCGACGTCGGTGGCGAAGATGACTGCTTCTGCGCTCGCGATCAGTGCTGGGTCGAGCGGCGTGCTTCCGCTCGACCCCTGAGTCTCGACGTGCACCGTGACGCCCGCGCGATCACCGGCGGCGACGAGTGAATCCGCGGCCATGTAGGTGTGGGCGATGCCCGTGGGGCACGCAGTCACGGCGACGATGTGCTTGGGATTTTCCGCCGCGGAGGACGGGGCCTCGGGTGCGGAGTGCTTGGCCGTGCTGACTGCGGCCCCGGCTGTGGTGGCCGCAGCAGCAGGGACAGCTGCCGACTTCGGTGCCGTGGCCTTGGGTGCGGGGTTGATGACACCGTCGACGAGAGCGACGACGTCCGCGGCCGTCGGAGCTTCGCGCAACGATGTCACGAACTCGGGCTTGACCAGCGCCCGAGCCAGGCTGGAGAGCAGCTTCATGTGTGCCGAACCCGCACCGGCCGGCGCCGCGATGAGGAAGACCAGATCGGCCGGGCCGTCGGGCGCACCGAAATCGACCTTGGGGTTCAGACGCGCGAATCCGAGCGACGCCGTCGTGACCGCCTCGGCGCGGCAGTGGGGGATGGCGATGCCGCCCGGCAATCCGGTCGCCGACTGCGCTTCGCGGGCCAGCGCGGCGTCGCGGAGCGGTTCGGCATCGGTGGCGCGCCCGGCGTCGGCGAGAAGGGTCGAAAGCCGTGCGATGACAGCGTCTTTCGATTCACCGAGGTCCGCGTCGAGGACTATGAGGTCCTCCGCGATGATCGCGGGATCGTTGGTGGGTGTGGACATGACGTCGCTCCTACGAGGTGAGGGTCTTCGAGCTGGGGGAGGGCTGTGGGTTGTGTGAATTCGGTGACTGCACGGCTTCGACGGTCACCGAGTCGGGACGAGTCTGTTCGGGGGTGGGAAGGGTGGTGCCGGGCAGAGCCGTCGCTGCGGTGCCGTACGCCACGGCTCGACGGATCAGGTCGGCGGGTGGGCATCGCTCTATGTCGGCGAGGATGTAGCCGGCAAGGGACGAATCTCCCGCGCCGACGGTGCTGATCGCGTCGATCTTCGGTGGCGAGGCGAACCACGCACCCTCCTGGGTCACCAGGACCGCTCCCGCGCTGCCCAAGGTGGCGAGCACCGCACCGACGCCACGCTGCAACAGGATTCGACTCGCGTCGATCGCCGCAGTCGGATCCCCCGCAGCTGCCGCACGCTCGAGGTTCTCGGCATCCGCTCCGGTGAGCTGCGCGAGCTCCTCCGAGTTGGGCTTGATCAGGTCCGGCGCGGAACGGGGGAACGACGCCGCGAGCGCGAGAAGCGGTGCATCCGACGTGTCCACGGCAACCTTGCACGCCGTCGTGGACTTCAGTGCCGCCACGAGTTCCCCGTACCAGCCGACAGGTATGCCGGGGGGAAGAGATCCCGACAAAGCCACCCAGGTTGCATCTCGTCCCAGGTCGACGACCGTCTCGAACAGTTCAGTCCTGGCTGCCTCGGACAACTCCGCGCCCGGCTCGTTGATCTTGGTGGTGACGCCACCGGGCTCGCTGACGGTGATGTTCGTCCGAGCGAGCGCGCCCGTCGGGACGGCGCAGTAGCGGACCCCCTTGTCGGACAGAGCCTCGAGCAGAGGGTCGTGCTCGGATGCAGGAAGCACCGCCATGGCCTGCACGCCGGAGGCGGTGAGAACCCTGGCCACGTTGACGCCTTTGCCTCCCGGGTCGCTCACCGACGCTCGTGCACGATGCACGCCACCGCGCACGAGCTCGGTATCCAACACCACCGTTCGGTCGATACTCGGATTGGCGGTCAGTGTGACGATCATGCGATCACCACCTCGATTCCGTTGTCGGTCAAACTCTTACGGTCGGAGACCGCGATCTGGGCGTCCGTCACCACGACATCGATGTTCTCGAGTCGGGCGAAGCTGACCAGATGCTCGCGGCCGATCTTGGAAGAATCGGCAAGTACGACCACATGATTGGCGGAGCGCACCATTGCTCGTTTCACGGCGGCCTCGTCGCTGTCCGGGGTCGACAGCCCGTGTCCGAGACTGAGTGCGTTCGTACCGATGAACGCCACGTCCACCCGCAGCCACTCCAGCGATGTCAGTGCTTCCTCGCCGACGGCCGCCTGTGTCGCACCTCGAACTCGGCCGCCCAGCATCCGAAGGCTGATTCCGGACAGGGGTGCAACTCTCGCTGCAATCGGAACGGAGTTGGTGACCAGGGTGAGCTCGCGGTCGGGGCCGATCAACGCGGCCAATCGACCCGTTGTGGTTCCGGCGTCCAGCACGACGCTGCCACCCGAACCCGGGAAGTACTCGACCGCAGCGGCAGCGATCGCATCCTTCTGTTCGGCTCGCGTGTATTCACGTTCACCGACGCCGGGCTCGGTGACCGTCAGGGCCGACGCGGGCACCGCACCGCCGTGCACGCGCCGAACCACACCGAGGCGATCCAGCATCGCCAGGTCCCGGCGAACGGTCTCCGTGGTGACCCCGAACGAGGTGGACAGATCGGCCACCGAGACACGTCCACGACTGGTGATCAGTTCTGCAATCGATTGTTGACGTTCCTCTGCGTACATCTGTTCCTCCTCTCCGTCGTGCGTGCGGGCTGCGCTCTGGCCCAATTACGTGTTGGTTTATGTTGTTTTACGCCCGTATCTGTTGACATGTCAAGAGCAAAGAGTAATCTGAGTCACAACAAGTCGATCACAGCGGATGCGGACACATGCCCACTTCGCCGCGCGCACTTTTCGTTCAAGGAGGACACATGACGGGATCGCACCTCGCCGAGAACCAGGAGACCGGAGCATCACTGGCCGGTTCGGCGGTTCTGACCGGCACGCCCGTCGTACCCGGAGTCGGTTACGGCCCGGTGATCAGGCCCGGCGGTCGGCCGGACGTGCCCGTCGACGACACGGTGTTGGACGAGCACGCACGCGGGCCCGAGCTCGAGAAGTTCCGTGAGGCGACGTCAGTGGTGGCAGGTCGGCTTCGGGGCCGCGCAGAGTTGGCCACCGGAGCGGCGTCGGAGGTGCTCTCGGCCAATGCAGCCATGGCTCAGGACCGCGGTTGGCTGAAGGCTGCCGAGAAGCACATCGCTGCCGGAGCGTCCGCGACGTCGGCGACCAATGCCGCGACCGAACAATTCGTAACGATGTTCACCAAGCTCGGCGGCCTGATGGCCGAGCGCGTCACCGACCTGCGTGACGTCCGGGATCGGGTCGTCGCGCAGATACTCGGATCGCCGGAACCGGGTGTTCCGGCCCCGACGGTTCCGTCCATCCTTCTCGCCGACGACTTGGCGCCCGCCGACACGGCCGGTCTGGACCCGAACTTCGTCGTCGGGCTCGCGACGTCACTCGGCGGACCCACCAGTCACACTGCGATCATCGCCCGTCAGCTCGGAATCCCCTGTGTCGTAGCGGTGTCCGGTCTCGATGACGTGGCGGAAGGGACGCCCGTGGTGGTCGACGGTATCGCCGGCAGCATCGTGCTCGAACCGGACCCGGCTCTGGCCACGCAGGCTGTGTCCGACGCGCGCGCAGAACTGGATCGGGTGTCACAGTGGGCCGGGCCGGGTTCGACATCCGACGGGCATCTCGTGGACATCCTCGCCAACGTCCAGGACGGTGCCGGTGCCCGCGCCGCTCGCCTGACCGCGGCCGAAGGCATCGGTCTGTTCCGCACCGAATTGTGCTTCCTGGACCGCGACGCGGAGCCGACGGCAGAGGAGCAGGCAGAGATCTACAGCGAGGTTCTCGACGCCTTCGCCGGGCGCAAGGTAGTCGTCAGGACCCTGGATGCGGGTTCGGACAAGCCGTTGCGTTTCGCGAATCACGCGGACGAGGCCAACCCTGCCCTCGGAATTCGCGGTATTCGAATCGCCGCGCAGGACAGGGGAATTCTGCTTCGCCAGCTCGACGGAATCGCCGCCGCCGCGACCGCGACGGGGTCGACGCCGTGGGTGATGGCCCCGATGATCGCGACCGCGGCCGAGGCCGAAGCGTTCGCGGAGGACGTGCGGGCACGCGGGTTGAAGCCCGGTGTGATGATCGAGATTCCCGCCGCGGCGTTGATGGCCGAGCACATTCTCGAACACGTCGACTTCCTGTCGATCGGAACCAACGATCTCGCTCAGTACACGATGGCTGCAGACCGGATGTCTCCGCAGCTGGCCGACCTCACCGATCCGTGGCAGCCGGCGGTCATCGCGCTCGTCGCCCACACGGCGAAGGCGGGCGCGGCAGCGGGCAAGCCCGTCGGGGTATGCGGTGAGGCGGCGGCAGACCCACTGCTGGCGTGTGTGTTGGTGGGTCTGGGGGTCACCTCGCTGTCCGCGGCGTCTGCCGCCGTGGCGCACGTCGGGGCGAAATTGTCCTCCGTCACGCTCAACCAGTGCCGCGCCGCTGCCGACGCCGCCCTGAAGACGGACAGCTCGACCGCGGCTCGTGCAGCGGTCACCGCGCTTCTGGCGTGAATGCCCTCTAGGATTCACTGCTTGTGAGTCGAAACTTCGGATGGACCCTGCACGGCGACGGAAAGACGCCCTCCGCGGGCGCGGTCGTAGCGCCCGACGAGCGGCTGTCATGGCCTCGCACGGTGGGTATCGGCATGCAGCACGTGATCGCGATGTTCGGCGCGACACTGCTGGTGCCGACGGTGACCGGATTCCCGGTCACGACGACCCTGCTGTTCTCCGGAATCGGTACCGCCCTGTTCCTGATCATCACGCGAGGCCGGATACCCAGCTACCTCGGTTCGTCGTTCGCGTTCATCGCACCGCTCAGCGCGGCGCAGGCGGATGGCCCGGCAGCTCAGCTCGGTGCGGTCATGTCCGTCGGAATCGTGCTGGCCGCAGTCGGATTCGTCGTGAAGTTCGCCGGCGGGCGAGTGATCGAAGCAGTCATGCCGCCCGTCGTGACGGGTGCCGTGGTGGTGCTCATCGGCCTGAACCTGGCTCCCGCAGCGACGTCGTCCTTCGAGGCGCAACCACTCGTCGCGGCAGTCACCCTCGTGGCCATTCTCGTGGTGACCGTGGCCGGTCCAGGACTCCTCGGCCGGCTGGGCATTCTCGTCGGCGTCGTCATCGGCTGGGTGTTCGCGGCGGTGGCCGGACAGATCGACGCAGCGAAACTCGACGCCATGCAGGCCGCCTCATGGATCGGAATGCCCGAGTTCCGTGGACCCACCTTCGAGCTGTCCGTCGTTCTGATCGCCCTGCCCGTGGTCATCGTTCTCGTCGCCGAGAACGTCGGCCACGTCAAAGCAGTATCCGCGATGACGGGGAAGTCGCTGGACGACCTCGCCGGAGACGCACTCATCGCCGACGGGCTGGCCACGACACTCGCGGGTGCAGCGGGAGGTTCCGGCACGACCACCTACGCCGAGAACATCGGGGTCATGGCCGCCACCCGCGTGTACTCCACAGCCGCATATTGGGTCGCAGCCGTCACGGCAATCGTGCTCGCGTTCTCCCCGAAGTTCGGTGCACTGGTGTTCACGGTTCCCGATGGCGTCATCGGCGGCGCCACGCTCGTCCTCTACGGACTCATCGGCCTACTGGGAGTCCGGATCTGGTCCGACAACAAGGTCGACTTCACCGACCCGGTCAACCTCACCGTCGTCGCGGCCGCACTGGTCGCGGGAATCGGCGACCTGACCTTGACCATCGGATCGGTCGACCTCGGCGGAATCGCATGGGGCTCGGTGGGCATCCTCGTCGGCTACCCGGCTCTGCGCGCACTCAGCAGGCTCGCTACCCGCTAGTTCGGTCACCGATCCTGCGCGGCTCGGTCATCGACCGAGGTCGGGCGCGGTCGTAGTGTCGAGGGAACGCACGACAAGTGTCACCCTCGAAGGAGTAACCCGTGGACCGCACCCTGTTCGAACCCGAGCACGACCTCTTCCGCGAGTCGTACCGCAAGTTTCTGGACCAGCACGTAGCCCCCAACCATGCGCGCTGGGAAGAGCAGAACATCGTCGATCGTGACGTCTGGGTGGAAGCTGGTAAGCAGGGCTTCCTGGGAACGGCAGCACCCGAGGAGTTCGGCGGCGGCGGGGTCAAGGACTTCCGGTACAACGCCATCGTCACCGAGGAAACCACCCGCGGCGGATACAGCGGTATCGGGTTCACTCTCCACAACGACGTCGTTGCTCCCTACCTGATCGAGCTCACGAACGACGAACAGAAACAGCGCTGGCTCCCCGGGTTCTGCTCGGGCGAACTCATCACCGCGATCGCCATGACCGAGCCCGGTACCGGCAGTGATCTGCAGGGAATCAAGACCCGCGCGGTTCGCGACGGCGACGAGTGGGTCCTGAACGGATCCAAGACCTTCATCACCAACGGGATCAACGCCGACCTCGTCATCGTCGTCGCGTGTACTGACCCGGAGAAGGGTGCGCAGGGCTTCAGCTTGCTGGTCGTCGAACGCGACATGCCGGGCTTCGAGCGCGGACGCAACCTCGACAAGATCGGCATGAAAGCCCAGGACACCGCGGAGCTCAGTTTCACCGACGTTCGAATCCCCGCAGCCAACCTCCTCGGTGAGGAGGGAATGGGCTTCATCTACCTGATGCAGAATCTGCCGCAGGAACGGCTCTCGATCGCTGTCGTCGCAGCCGCAGCCATGGAATCCGCGCTGGACATGACCATCCAGTACTGCCGGGACCGCAAGGCGTTCGGCAAGTCCATCGGCAAGTTCCAGAACACGCGTTTCGTGCTCGCCGAACTGGCCACGGAAACGACCGCGACACGCATCATGGTCGACAAGTTCATCGAACTTCTCAACGCCGGCACGCTCACCGTGCAGGAAGCTGCCATGGCGAAGTGGTGGACAACCGAGAACCAGGTCAAGTTGATCGACAGATGCCTACAGCTGCACGGCGGTTACGGGTACATGAAGGAATACCCGATCGCCAAGGCCTACATGGATTCGCGCGTGCAGACCATCTACGGCGGCACCACGGAGATCATGAAGGAGATCATCGGCCGAGGACTGGACCTCTGACCTCGTCGTAACCCCGAGCGCGCGCCGCCGCACCCCCCGAACGGAGCGAACGTGACGTTCGGTCACTTCAAGTGACCGAACGTCACGTTCGCTCCGTGTCGGTACGGGGGGTACGGGGGAGGTGGTGATACGAGCGCGCTCAGAGCTTGCGCATCACGGTGACGACCTTGCCCAGGATTGCTGCGTCGTTGCCGGGAATGGGCTCGAACAAGGGGTTGTGCGGCATCAACCAGACATCACCCTTGGTTCGCTTGAACGTCTTGACGGTTGCTTCGCCCTCGATCATGGCCGCGACGATGTCGCCGTTGTCGGCGACGCTCTGCTGACGCACGACAACCCAGTCTCCGTCGCAGATTGCTGCATCGATCATGGATTCGCCGACGACTTTCAGCAGGAACAGCGACCCCTGACCCACCAGTTCGCGGGGGAGTGGGAACACGTCCTCGACGGCTTCCTCGGCGAGGATCGGTCCGCCCGCGGCGATTCGACCGAGAACCGGCACGAAAGTCGGCGTCGGCAACTGGTCCTCGGACGGAGCGGAACCGTCGGCGACGGCGGCCGCGTGATCCGCTTGCACCTCGTCGAGCCCCCGCACGTCGACGGCCCGAGGACGGTTGGCGTCGCGGCGGAGGAAGCCCTTGCGCTCGAGCGTGCGCAGCTGGTGTGCCACTGACGATGTGGACGTGAGCCCGACGGCATCGCCGATCTCGCGGATGCTCGGTGGATAGCCCCGCTCGGTGACCGACGCCCGGATCACCTCGAGCACCTTGCGCTGACGCTCGGTGAGTCCGGCGTTGATGTCCGTTCCCTCGCCCTCGAACGCCTTCGCGGTCGGCACGGCAGCAGGCTTGCCCGCAGCAGCCTTGCCGGCCGTACTTTTGGTCGCCGTAGTTTTCGCTGCCGCAGTTTTCGTCACAGCGGGCTTCCCGGCAGCCTTTCCGTTCGACCCCGTGCCGTTCGACCCGCTAGAGGTCTCGTCTTTCATTCGTGCGTCCTCCTGCGTGATGCGTGCGTGTGCCGGAACTCGAACGTGCTCGAAGACCAGAACGCGTGGGATGGATGTGACGTGTGGTTTCTGACACGAACTTAGCCCGTTATCGCTGTTGGATCAAACATCTGTTCGATCCGTGTCGCGTTTTCTACTGACTTTGTCGGAGGTGCGTGATAGAACTTTCGAACAAGCGTTCATCGAACGCCTGATCGAATAGCGTTCGAATCCACGTCTCGTTCGACACCGGAGGTTCCGATGAGCATCACTACCGAGCGGCCCGTCCGTACGGAGCAGCACCAGCAGACTCGCCGTGCTGTCCGTACCCGTCAGACAGAGTCGCAGCGTCGTGCGACGATGCAGCGTCGCCGTCATGTCGGCGTGTCCGCGGTCCGCGGCGGCCAGCACGACCGGCGGGCCGACGGGTGCGCAGATCAGGCGCATCGTAGCCAGCGCATCACCGTGCTCGGTGCGGTGGCGGGAGTGGTGGGGACCGCTGTGGTGCTGTTGGCGCTCGTCGGAATGGCAAACCTTCGCGCATCGTCGCTCGAATCCGTTTCCGCGCCCTCCAGTGTCACGGTCCAGGTCTCGGACGGCACGGTCTTCAGCAGCACGGTCTTCAGCAGCACGGTCTCCGGCAGCACGGTCCCTAACGGCACGGTAGGCCCGTAGCGCTGTGTTGTGTCTGCCCCGTCTGCCAGGGGACGGAGCCGGCTCGGTTCCGCTCCGAGTATCCTCGAAGCCTGTGCCTCCTGTGTGCCGTTCGGGGGTGCGTGACGGCTACGACGGAGGCTCAACCATGCATTGCCCGTTCTGCAGGCACCCCGACTCGCGCGTGGTGGATTCGCGGGAAGCAGACGAGGGTCAGGCAATTCGTCGTCGACGTTCGTGCCCGGAATGCGGCCGTCGGTTCACCACTGTCGAGACTGCGGTGCTGGCTGTGGTGAAGCGCAGTGGGGTGACGGAGCCCTTTTCCAGGGAGAAGGTCGTCAAGGGTGTGCGACGCGCATGCCAGGGCCGCGATGTCGACAACGATGCGTTGAATCTGCTCTCACAGCAGGTCGAGGATGCGGTCCGAGCGTCGGGATCGGCCGAGATCCCCAGCCACGAGGTGGGTCTGGCCATTCTCGGCCCCCTGCGTGACCTCGACGAGGTCGCCTACCTGAGGTTCGCGTCGGTGTACCGCTCGTTCAGCTCCGCCGAGGATTTCGAGAAGGAAATACTCGATCTTCGTGCGCACCGGCAGGCTGCCGCGGTCGACTGACGCTCGCCGGTTCACGAGCGTGCCGCGACCTCCATGGCCCGCATGAGACGCTTCTCCGACACCGGATAGGCCGTGCGGATGCTCTGCGCGAACAGGCCGACTCGCAGTTCTTCGATCATCCAGAACACATCCTGCACCGCTGAAGTGTGGTGCTTGGTCTCCGGTAGCGAGCGGAGCATCCTGTCGTATGCCTCGTACACGCGGTCGAGTACGTCCATACCTGCATCGTCACGTCCGGCACTGCTCGGCAGAGAATTCAGGCGTGCCGTCGCGGCGTTGAGATAGCGCGGGATATCCACGAGGCGCGTCGATCCGAACTCGAACACGAAACCGTCGAACACCAGTGAAGACAGCTGTTCTCGTACATCGTCGGCTGCGTCGCCCTGTAGAGGATCCAATACGGAACGCAGTTCCAGTGCTGCGGTGAGAATCGGCCGAACCAGTCCGAGTATCCCGCTGGTCCGTCGAGCGGTGTCGGCTCCGACCGCGGCGGCGAGTACCGCGAACTTCTCGGGAGACCGGACAGGGCCTCCGTGCGCGGTCATCGACTCGTCGACAGCAGTTTTCCTGCAGTCGTCGAGCAGGCTTTCGACGCTGCCGTAGGGGTTCTGGCCGAGGGCCAGTCGTTCACGCGTCGGGATGCCGGCAAGCAACGCCTTCGTGCCTCGTGGTGCCGACTCCAGAAGAAGTGCGCGCGTTCCTTCGCGCATCGCGGCGCGCTGAGCAGCCGGGGTGCTGAGAACACGGACGGCCACGCCGCCGTCTTCCTGGATGAGGGCCGGATAACCGGTCACCGTCTGTCCCGCGACCGATGTGGAGACCGTTGCGTCCAAGGTTCCCAGCGTCGACGACGTCCATGCCAGGGTCGCCGGTCGCTCGGCTACACCCACCGCACTCGCGACTTCACGATCGACTCGAGGCGCCAGTGCTTTTCGCAGTGCAACCAGGTCCTTGTTCGATCCGAGCGTCTTGCCGTCGGTGTCGACCGCGACGAACGTCATCCTCAGATGTGCGGGCAGAGAACCCAGATCGACATCGTCCGGATCGATTCGTGTGGACCCCAGCCGCGAGAGTTCACGAGCCAGCGCTGTCACGATCGGCTCCGAGCGCGGTTTCATCGACGCCAAAGCGGCAGAGGCGAAGTCGGGTGCAGGAACGACGGTGCGCCGTTGGGCCTTGGGCAGAAGTTTGATCAGGGCCGTGACAAGTTCTGCGCGCATACCGGGCACGAGCCAGTCGAACCCCACCGGCTGGACCTGTGCGAGAAGTGCGATCGGGATCCTGGCTGTGACACCGTCGGCTTCGGACCCCGGTTCGAACTGATAGGTGAGGGGGAAGAGGATCTCTCCCTGTCGCCACGCATCGGGGTAATCGCCGCCGAGAACCGACGCCGCGTCACCATTCACCACCGTCTCGGTGGTGAAGTCGAGAAGATCGGGTGTACTCCGGCGAGTTTTCTTCCACCAGGTGTCGAAGTGACGAGCGGACACGGCCTCCGCGCCGATCCGTGCGTCGTAGAAGTCGAACAGTGCATCGTCGTCGACGACGATGTCGCGGCGGCGGGCCTTGTTCTCCAACTCGCCTACGTCGTCCAACAACTCACGGTTCCTGTGGAAGAACGGGTGCTGAGTCTTCCACTCGCCCTCTACGAGTGCGTGCCGGATGAACAGCTCGCGTGACGCCTCCGGGTCGACGGTGTGATAGTTGACGGGCCTGCCTGCGACCAGTGGGATGCCGTAGAGCGTGACGCGCTCGTAGGCCATTGCGGCTTGGCGTTTGGTGGACCAGTGCGGTTCCGAGTACGTCCGCTTGATCAGATGCGGTGCGAGCCGCTCGGCCCACTCCGGTTCGATTCGCGCTGCCATTCGGCCCCACAACCGTCCGGTCTCCACGAGTTCGGCGGCCATCACCCAACGCGGAGGGTTCTTGAACAATCCACTGCCGGGGAACACCGCGAAGTGAGTGCCGCGCGCACCGAGGAATTCGCGTTTGTCACCCTCGCGAAGGCCGATGTGCGACAGCAGACCCGAAAGAAGAGACTGGTGCAGAGCTGTCGGGGTCGACGGGGAATCGGGGATGCTCCACCCCATCCCTCGGGTGATCTGCCGCAGTTGACCGTGCAGGTCCTGCCATTCCCTGATGCGCAGGTAGTGCAGGAACTCGGCACGGCACATTCTGCGAAACTGGTTGGAGGACAAGTCGGTTCGCCGGTCCCGAAGGTACTTCCACAACTCGACGTACGCCAGGAAATCCGAATTGGGGACGGCGAAGCGCGCATGCTGTTCGTCGGCGGCTTGCTGGTGTTCGGTGGGACGCTCCCGTACGTCCTGGATGGACAATGCCGACACGACGATGAGAGCATCGGCGAGTGCCCCGGTGTTGTTGGCTTCCACCAACATCCGACCCATTCGAGGATCCACGGGCAGAGCCGCGAGCTCGCGCCCGATGGGCGTGAGCTCCGATTCGCCGGTTCCGCTGGACGGTTTCAGCGCACCGAGCTCCTCGAGCAGGCCGATTCCGTCCCGAATGCTGCGCGGGTCGGGCTCCTCGACGAACGGGAACTCCTGGATCTTCCCCAGACCGAGGGACGTCATCTGCAGGATGACCGACGCCAGGTTGGTCCGCAGGATCTCCGGCTCGGTGAACTGGGGACGGGACTCGAAGTCGTCCTCCGAATAGAGTCGGATGCAGATTCCGTCGGCGACGCGTCCGCACCGGCCTGCCCGCTGCCTGGCGGACGCCTGGGAGATGGGCTCGATCGGCAGCCGCTGGACTTTGGTCCGCAGTGAATAGCGGGAGATGCGAGCTGTTCCAGGGTCCACCACGTACCGGATGCCAGGAACCGTCAACGAGGTCTCCGCGACGTTGGTGGACAGTACGACTCGTCGGCCCGTGTGCGGGGTGAACACTCGATGCTGCTCGGCCGCCGACAGGCGCGCATACAGTGGCACTATCTCGGTTCCGCGGAACTGTCTCTCGCGCAGCGCATCCGCAGTGTCACGAATCTCGCGCTCGCCGGACAGGAAGACCAGGATGTCGCCGTCGCCCTCGCCGATCAGCTCGGCGACGGCGTCGCACGTGGCGTCCACCGGATCGAGATCCACGGTGCTGTCGTCGACATCGATGGACAGCGGGCGATACCGCATCTCCACAGGGAACGTGCGGCCGGACACTTCGACGATGGGCGCCGCAACGCCGTCCCGTGCGAAGTGCTGGGCGAACCGTTCCGGGTCGATGGTGGCGGAGGTGATGATCACCTTCAGATCCGGGCGGCGGGGGAGGAGCTGAGCCAGATAGCCGAGGATGAAGTCGATGTTGAGGCTGCGTTCGTGTGCCTCGTCGATGATGAGCGTGTCGTACTGCCGCAGAAGACGGTCACGTTGGATCTCGGCCAGCAGAATGCCGTCGGTCATGAGCTTCACGAGCGTCGAATCCGACGACTGATCGGTGAACCGGACCTTGTAGCCCACCGACTCACCGATCGATTCGCCCACTTCCTCGGCGATGCGTTCGGCGACGGTCCGTGCTGCGAGACGACGAGGCTGCGTGTGCCCGATCGATCCTCTGATGCCGCGTCCCAGTTCCAAGCAGATCTTGGGTATCTGCGTCGTCTTGCCCGATCCCGTTTCACCGGCGACGATCACGACCTGGTTGTTCGCGATGGCGTCGGCGATGTCGTTCTTGCGGAGACTGACGGGCAGCGACTCGGGATACTCGATACGGGGCAGCGCCGCGCGCCGGTTCGCTACCACCGATTCCGCCTTCGCGACCTCACGTTCGACGGTGTCGACGGCGTCGGGTGTGCGGGCGCGGTCGAGTCTGCGACGCAGCCGGTGTTCGTCCCGAATCGAGACGTCGGCCAATCTGGTCGACAGTGCGCGACGACGTTCTGCGGTGGATGAGGTAGACATGCTGGCACAAGGATAGTTGCTGCAGCGTCCGCGGTGTCGGCGCGGTACACACCGATGGGTCGTCGGCCTGTGCAAAGATCGGCTATGCCTACCGATTCCACGTCGATAGTAATCAGAATTGCGAGGGTTGGGTTCGCTCTTCTGACAGCCGCAGCCCTGGCGACGATTCTCGCGAAAGGTGTCGGGACCGAAGGTTTCTCGGTCGCGAACTATTTCAGTTACTTCACCGTCCTGAGCAACGTGCTGACCGTCGTCGTGCTGGGTATCGGCGGCATCGTCGATCCTCCAGGCGAGGGATGGCAGTTGTTCCGGGGTGCCGTGACGCTGTACATGGTGATCACCGGGATCATCTATGCCGTTCTTCTGGCGAACATCGACGTCGGTGTCGCGGATCCGTGGACCAACAACGTGGTGCACAGAATCATGCCGGTGGTCCTGCTTCTCGACTGGGTGATCGTTCCCGCACGCAAGCGGATCTCGGAGGCGCGGTCTCTTCTGTGGCTGCTGTTTCCGCTTGTCTACGGGATCTACAGCCTGATTCGAGGCCCGATCGTCGACTGGTACCCCTACCCGTTCCTCGACCCCCGAGGGCAAGGTTATGTCGCGCTCGTCATCGGACTGGTGGTGCTGACCGTGGCATTCGTGCTGATGGCACTCGCCGTGAACGCCGTCGGCCGACTCGGCAGCAGATGGCGACTCGGCAGTGGCGCGGACGACCGCAGTGACTAGGCTTCGGAGCATGTCTTCCGCGACCGAACCGAGTTTCGAATCCAGACACTCCGCGCTGTGGCACGGTTTCGCCGACATGGGCGCAGTCACCGCGTCCGGGCCGTTCGTCGTCGCCCGCGGTGACGGCGCCTACATCTACGACCGCGACGGTAACGAGTACCTCGACGCCACCGCCGGACTCTGGTTCACCAACGTCGGGCACGGTCGTCGCGAGATCGCCGACGCGGTCGCGACCCAACTGTCTTCTCTTGCGCATTACTCCAACTTCGGAGACTTCGTGCCGGAGACCACGTCGGTCCTCGCCGAGCGTCTCGCCGAGATCGCACCGGTCGCAGGCAGCAAGATTTTCTTCACCTCGGGCGGATCCGACTCGATCGACACCGCGGCCAAGCTGGCTCGGCGCTACTGGCACGAGGTGGGCAAGCCCGAGAAGACGCTGATCGTGGGGCGGCAGAAGGCATATCACGGTATGCACGTGGCAGGCACGTCACTAGCCGGCATTCCGGTCAACCACGAGAACTACGGCACACTGATGCCCGACGCCAGGACTGTCGCGTGGGACGACGCGAAGAGCCTGTTGGCGCTGATCGAGGAAGTCGGGTCCGACAAGATCGCTGCCTTCTTCTGTGAACCCATCATCGGCGCCGGTGGCGTCTACCTGCCGCCGGACGGGTACCTGGCGGAGGTCAGGCAGATCTGCCGAGACAATGACGTGCTGTTCGTCGCGGACGAGGTCGTCACCGGGTTCGGCCGTATCGGCGGATCGTGGTTCGCGTCCTCTCGGTTCGATCTCGCACCGGATCTGATGACCACCGCCAAAGGGCTCACCTCGGGATACGTTCCGATGGGTGCAGTGTTCATCGCCCCACAGATCGCCGAGCCGTTCTTCGCAGGCGGTGCCTGGTGGAGGCACGGGTACACCTACGGCGGCCACGCCGGTGCGGCCGCCGCGGCCCTCGCCAACCTCGACATCGTCGAACGCGAGAACCTCCTGCAGGAATCTGCTCGCCTGGAGTCGTCGTTGCACACCTACCTCGCGCCGCTCGCCGATCACCCGCGTGTTCAGGAAGTGCGCAGCGGGCTCGGTGCGGTGGCGGCGATCCAGCTCGCGGATCCAGCCGAAGCCTTGCCGTTCGTCAAGACACTCCGCGAGCACGGGGTGTCCGGCCGCGCAGCCGGACAGGGAGCCATGCAGATCTCTCCGGCATTCGTCATGACCGACGCCCAGGTGCAGGAGCTCGCGACTCGTATTCTCAGCGCGCTCGGCTGAACCTGGCCCGGAGGCGCTGCCCGCGAGTCGGTGTGGGCAGTGACGGCGGCGGTTCGGTTTCCGCAGCCTCGGCGAACCGACGGTGCAACTGCGCGCGTACCTCGTCCGGTGCGTAGGCGCGGCGAGTGCGCTCGGACTTCACGACGAGTGCTCCGGTGGCCGCGACACCGACTACGCCCGCGAGGCCGAGTAGCTTCCACAGCTTCATCGCTTCACCGTACTGGGATGCGGGGCCGGGAGTGGAGCCGGCAGGAACGACCCAGGATGGCCGGGAGTGGAGCCGGCAGGAACGACCCAGGATGGCCGGGAGTGGAGCCGGCAGGAACGACCCATGAAGGCCGGGAGTGGAGCCGGCAGGAACGACCCCTTTACGCTGGGTCTCATGACTGTTTCGTCGATTTCGCTCGACACTGCTGTCGATGCCACTCGAACCGGTGACATCTGGATCTTCCGTGGACATTCGGCGGCCGATCGGGCGATACAGACGTTGACCAACAGTCCGGTGAACCACGTCGGAATGGCCGTGGTCGTCGACGATCTTCCGCCGCTGATGTGGCATGCCGAGCTGGGGAAGACGCTGCAGGACATGTGGACGGGCAATTTTCAGCGCGGAGTCCAATTGCACGACCTGCGAGCGGCGGTTCTGCAGTGGTCCGACAAGTACTCTCAGCGATGCTGGCTGCGGCAGTTGAGTGAGCCCGTGACCCGCGAGCAGGAGGATGCGCTGATGCGCACCATCGCGCGGATGGACGGAACCGCGTTCCCGACGACGGCGAAGTTGGCGGGCAGTTGGTTCAAGGGACGGGTACCGACGTTTCGTCGCCGATCACGCGAGGACGAGGCCGCCGGATCCGCGGCACTCGAAACCGCGTACTGCGCGGAAGTGGTTGCGATGACGTACGACTCGATGGGGTTGCTGACGGGCAACAAGAAGGCGAACTGGTTCGACCCCGGAAAGTTCTGGAGCGGCGATCGGCTCCCTCTTGCGCCCGGCGTCACGCTCGGCGACGAAATTTTCGTCGACGTGCCCGCTGTCACACGGTGATGGTGTTCTCCGACACGGTACGACCACCCAGCTCGATCCAGTCCCCGTCGCGACCGGTGACGAGAACGGAACCGCGTCCCTGAGCGACGACGAGTGCCCGCCCGAGTACTCCGGTGATCCAGACTGCCGCCGCGCCGGTGGCCTCGTCCTCGGCAATTCCCATGCTGGGTGCGAACATTCGTGACCTGATGTGCCCCGCGCCTTCGTCTGTCCAGGCCCAGGCGTAGTGGTGATCGTCGGTGAACGACGCGGCATCGAGTTCGTCGACGTCGGCAGCGGAGTCCAGGTGATGCTCGACGAAGTGCGGTGTCCATTCCTGTTTGGCTTTGATCCAGGACATGTCACCGTCGTAGCGGACCGCGAGGTCGGAAGCGGGAACGGTCAATACATCTATCGGGGTGCCCTGTGCGCGCAGCCACCACGACAGCCCGACCGTGGGATGTCCGGCGAACGGCAGCTCCTGCGCCGGGGTGTAGATGGTCGCTTCGGCGCGAGCCGGATCGCCCGAACTGCGGCTGTAGAAGATGGTTTCGCTGAATCCCAATCGATGCGCCAGTGCCTGTCGTTCGTTCTCGGGGACGTCCTGGGCGTGGACGATTCCCAGGGGATTGCCGTAGTTGCCGTCCTGATCGGTGAACACTCGCACTACCGACACGTCGATACCCATGGCGGCAGAGTCTACGCGAGCGCTGACAAGCACTCCGGGCGAAAGGTGTTGCCGATGAGTTGGCCTAGACTGATCGGTATGTCCGATCAGAGTTATCAGCCGACGCTGTCGCAGTTGCGCGCATTCGTGGCGGTCGCCGAGCACCGCCATTTCGGTACCGCGGCAGCACGGCTGAAGGTCAGCCAGCCGACGCTCTCGCAAGCGCTCGCATCGCTGGAGCAGGGCCTCGGCGTCCAGCTGGTCGAGCGCAGCACGCGAAAGGTGCTGGTGACCACTGCAGGCAATCAGCTCCTGGGGCGGGCGCGAGCCACTCTGGAAGCGGCGGACGGCTTCGTCACGGAAGCGTCCGGCTTGGGCAGCACGTTGGCGGGCCCGCTCCGGTTGGGCCTCATTCCCACCGTCGCACCGTACGTTCTGCCCGCCCTGCTGCCGGCAATCGGTGCCGAGTATCCGGATGTCGTGCCGTTCATCGTGGAGGACCAGACCGAACGACTGCTCGCCTCGCTGCGGAGCGGTGCGATAGAAGCTGCCGTCGTCGCGTTGCCGACCGAAGAGAACGGTCTGGTCGAAATCCCCGTGTACACCGAGGACTTCGTCTTGGTCGTGCCGCCTGCCCACGATCTTGCGGGCCGAACCGGGCTCGCGCTGAACGTCCTCGCGGGGCAACCCATGTTGCTCCTGGACGACGGGCACTGTCTTCGTGATCAGACACTCGATCTGTGTCGATCCGTCGACGGTGCGCCGATGTCGAGCGACACGAGGGCGACGTCTCTGGCCACCGTCGTTCAGTGCGTCGCGGGCGGTCTCGGCGTGACACTCGTCCCGCGTTCGGCGGTGGAGGTGGAAACCGGCAGGGGAGCACTCGGTATCGGCGAATTCGCGGACCCCAAACCCGGCCGCACGATGGGACTGGTCCACCGAGCGTCGAGTGCGCGCGGCGACGAGTATCGAGCGATCGCCGACCTCATCTCTCGCATCGGTGCCCGGGTGGCCGGCCCGAATCAGCCCGCCTGAACCACGATCTCGTCGAACACGATCTCACCCGCAGCATTCGATTCCTCGAGGTCGATCGTTCCGACGAGCGACCATCCCTGGTCCCCATTGGGATCTTCGATGATCTGCCGCACCGTCGTCTCGTCCTTGCCCACGACGAGATCGAACAGGGCCGGGCCCCGCGCCGACGGGCCGGTGCCCATCTCCCCGTACTCCTCGAAGTACGGTGCCAGATCGAATTCCCAGTCGGGGCCGTCGTCGAGCTCGTCGAGAGCATTCCATCGGCGCCCGGCGGCGAGTTCGATTCGCTTGAAGACGGCGTTGCGGACCATGACTCGAAAAGCCCTGGGGTTGGCGGTGATCGGTTTCGGAGAATCCCCGCCGTACGCCTCCGGCCTGGTCTCCGGCTCCTCACCGGGGTCGGTCAGGTTCTCCCATTCGTCGAGCAGGCTGGAGTCGACCTGACGGACCAGCTCGCCCAACCATTCGGTGATGTCCTGCACCTCCTCCGTCCTGGCCTCGGGGGGAACCGTCTGGCGTAGTGCCCGATAGGCATCGGCGAGGTAGCGGAGAACGAGTCCCTCGGAGCGGCTGAGCCCGTAGTGACTGATCAGTTCCGCGAACGTCATGGTCCGTTCGATCATGTCGCGGACGACGGATTTCGGCGACAACGCAACGTCGTTCAACCAGGGGTGGCCTCCCCGGTAGATCTCGAACGCGGGGACGAGGAGCTCGGACAACGGCTTGGGCCACGTCACCTCTTCGAGGAGCTCCATCCGCTCGTCGTACTCGATGCCGTCGGCTTTCATCTGCGCTACCGCTTCACCGCGTGCGGCGTGCTGCTGAGCCATCAAGATCTGGCGTGGGTCGTCCAATGTCGATTCGATGATCGACACGACGTCGAGGGCGTGTGTCGCGGATTCCGTGTCCAGCAGTTCGAACGACGCCAGCGCGAACGGGGACAGCGGCTGATTCAGCGCGAAGTCCGGTTGCAGGTCCATCGTCAAGCGGGCGTATTTTCCGTCGGCATCCGGCTCGGTCGATTGCTCGACGATTCCGGCGGCAACGAGCCCGCGGTAGAGGGTGATCGCCCGAAGAATGTGTTTGCGTTGGGCGGGGCGAGTCTCGTGACTGTCCTCGAGCAGGTGGCGCATCGCGGTGAAGCAATTCCCGGGCCGGGCAATGACATTGAGAAGCATGGAGTTGTTCACCGAGAAACGGGACGTCAGTGGCTCCGGGCTTGCCGCGACGATCCGCTCGAACGTCGGCTCACCCCAGGACACGAACCCGTCCGGTGCCTTCTTGCGTTGAACGCGCTTGAGCTTCTTGGGGTCGTCACCTGCTTTGGCGACCAGACGTGCGTTCTCGATGTCGTGTTCCGGCGCCTCGACGACGACGGTCCCGAGGGTGTCGTACCCCGCGCGCCCCGCGCGGCCTGCAATCTGATGGAACTCGCGGGCGCGGAGTTGGCGCGTACGAATCCCGTCGTACTTGGTCAGCCCGGTGAACAGCACCGTTCTGATCGGGACGTTGATGCCGACGCCCAGCGTGTCGGTACCGCAGATGACCTTGAGCAGGCCGTCCTGAGCAAGTTTCTCCACGAGTCGTCGATACTTGGGCAGCATTCCCGCGTGGTGGACCCCGATGCCGTGGCGGACCAGCCGAGACAGCGTCTTGCCGAATCCGGTCGTGAAGCGGAACTGGCCGATCGCGTCCGCGATCTGGGCCTTCTCCTGCTTGGACGCGACGTTGACGGAGGTAAGAGCCTGAGCGCGCTCGAGGGCAGCTGCTTGCGTGAAGTGCACGACGTACACCGGGGCGAGGTGTGTCTCGACGAGTTCCGCGATGGTCTCGCTGATCGGTGTGGTGACGTACGAGAACATAAGGGGGACCGGTCGTTCCGTGCCGGACACCACCGTGGTCACCCGCCCCGTGCGCCTGGTCAGATCGTCCCGGAAGAACGAGACGTCACCGAGGGTGGCGGACATCAGAAGGAACTGCGCGTTCGGGAGTTCGATCAGAGGAACCTGCCAGGCCCAACCGCGATCCGGCTCGGAGTAGTAGTGGAACTCGTCCATGACGACCTGTCCGATGTCCGAGTCCGCGCCCTGGCGCAGCGCCAGGTTCGCAACGATCTCCGCCGTGGCGCAGATGATGGGCGCTCCTGCGTTGACCGAGGCGTCACCTGTCATCATCCCGACGTTCTGTGCTCCGAAGATGTCGCAGAGAGCGAAGAACTTCTCGCTGACGAGAGCTTTGATGGGCGCGGTGTAGAACGTCCGCCGCCCTGCAGCCACGGCCGCGAAGTGGGCACCGACGGCAACCATGGATTTGCCCGATCCGGTGGGCGTGGCCAGGATGACGTTGGAGCCCGACACCAGCTCGATCAGCGCCTCTTCCTGCGCCGGATACAGCGACAGGCCGCGCTCGGCCGTCCACTCCTGGAAGATGTCGAACAGGGTGTCCGGATCCTGCGCCTCGTCGGTGGTGGGATCGGGGACGAGATCGAAGAGGAGCACCTCTACAGGTTATGGGTCGACGGGGACGTCGATGTCACCGGAGTCCTTCGAGCCCGGCCGTCACGTGGCGCTGCGCTCGTCCGAACCCATCGCGCCGAGCACGGCCAGACGTGTACTCGCACTGCCGGAGATCATGTCCTCCCCGACCCCTGTCGCAAGGAGGTGTCGCCACCGCGCCTCGTCGAACTCGAGCGTCGTCGTCTCGTCGAAGAATGCTTCGAGTACGCGGAGGAATCGAATCGGGTCGTCGCGGAACGGGAAGTGACCGGATCTGCGAAACACCTCGAGCTTCGACCCGGGCATCGCTGCATGCGCGAGGCGCGCGTGGCTGATCGGAATCACCGAATCCTCGTCGCCCCAGACCAGGAGGACAGGCAGGCTTTCGGTGAGATAGCAGCGATCGAGCATCGTCACCACCTGTCCCCGCCAATCGACGACGGCTCGAAGGGTGCGTAGATATGCCTCGGACGCAGTCGGGTCGGGGAGACCGCTCAGCACACGCACGAGGTCCGGGGTGTCGTGCAGCAGCCCACCCGGTCGAAGCGGAGATCCATTGACTCGTCCCACGACCGACCCGGCCAGCTTCACCAGAGACAGTGCACCCGGGATGCGCAGCAACTTCACGGCCTCGCTGACGAGGGGGAGCGAGGCGATCCTCAGGATCGGATGAACGTCCTTCGTCACGCCTCCGGATGCCACCAGGACGAGACGGTCGACCATGTGCGGGAACTGGTACGAGAACTGCATAGCGACGCCACCACCGAGCGAATGCCCGACGACCGTCACGTGCTCGATGCCGAGCACCGACAGTAGATCCCGCATCCCGTTGGCGTAGGCAGCCACCGAATAGTCCGCGCGAGGTTTGTCCGACTGCCCGTGCCCGAGTAGATCGGGTGCGATGACGGTGTAGTTCTGCGCGAGGTGGGGAATGACGTCGTTCCAGGTCTCGGAGTTGTCGCCGATCCCATGGATGAGCAGCAACACAGGTCCCTCGCCTGCGATCCGGTAAGCGCGCCTGTACCCATGGACGGTGCGGAAGGCGAGCCGCGGTGCAGAATCCGGCACCGGACGCAGCTTGCGTGTGCGCGGATTGCTCATCTCGCCTCCTTCGTCCGACGAATTCCGTCCTGCCGTGGCAGGGATCTCGACTAAGACTCTCGCACGAGTTCGCGGCATCGGCGAGATATCGAGCGGATTTACAGTTACAGGTATGTTTCGGCTTGTCGGGGGCTGTTCGTTACACCGAAAAGGGCGATGTCAGGGGTGAAACATCACACCTGACATCGCCCGTGAAGAATCGGTCACCGAAACCGGTCAGGGGTTGTCGTGGCCCTCGTCCGTGGCGTCCGGGTCGGTCGGGGCACCGGACTCGGTGCCGAAACCGGTCTGCTCGGCGAGGAACTTCTCGAATTCCGCACCCAGTTCGTCACCGCTCGGAAGGTCCTGATCCTTCGCCAACAAGGTCGACTGCTGCTCCTGGGCTGCGACGTACGTGTCGTACTGACGCTCCAGCGCGTGCACGACCGACTGGACTTCCTCGTTGCCGGTGATGTGCTCGTCGACTTGTTCTTTGACGCGAGCCGCCGCCTGCCCCAGCGCGACGAGGGGGAGGTCGAGCTCGCCGGCGGTGCTGACGTTCTCGAGCAAGGTCTCCGCGGCCGCCGGGTAATCCGTCTGCGCGAGGTAGTGCGGAACGTGAACGGAGAATCCCATGGACTCGTGACCGTGCTGGGCCATCCGTAGTTCGAGCAGCGACGAGGCGCTACCGGGAACCTGCAGTTCACCGGACCAGCTCTGATCCTCGGGAACCAAGTCCTTGTTGGACGAGTGGGCCGTCACACCGAGCGGGCGAGTATGCGGGATGGCCATCGGGATCGAACCGAGACCGATGGTGCGACGAACCCCGAGTTGCTCGGCCAGAAGGCGTACCGCAGTGGTGAACTTCTCCCACCGCAGATCCGGCTCCATCCCGGACAACAGAAGGAACGGCGTGCCGGTGTTGTCCTTGACGGCGTACAGATTGAGCTCGGGAGCGTCGTAATCCGAGAAGTGATCGGACTTGAAAGACATCGTCGGGCGCCGCGACCGATAGTCGATCAGCTCGTCCACATCGAACGACGCGACCAACTCCGTTTCCAGCGTCTCCCGCAGATGCTTCGTCGCCAGCTTGACCGCATGACCGGCGTCCGAGAATCCTTCGAGACCGTGGACCAGGACCGGACCCACTCCGTCGCTGGAAGAGATCTGTGGAGCCGGAAACTCCAGCTCGTACATACTCGACTTCTCGTCCATGCCGGACCCCTTTCGCTAGTTCGTTCGAGGCCCGGTGCGCGAGGAAAACGCCGAAACCGACTTCGAAACAGGATACTCGTCCGGTTCGGGCGGTAGCACCGGAAGTCGCTTTCACGACGCCCACTCCCCAGTGGAACACCTCCGGTCGTGTCGTTCATTCCCCGTGACCGCTCGACGAGACTTCGGTCAGCCCCCGAAACTCTCGAGTGCCCGGATCTTGTTGGTGACGTCCAGGGCCGCGACCTTGTACGCCTCCGACAAAGTGGGGTAGTTGAACACGGCGTCGACCAGGTAATCGACGGAGCCACCGCACCCCATGACTGCTTGTCCGATGTGGATCAGGTCGGTGGCTCCCGAACCGAAGATGTGCACCCCCAACAGCGACCTGTCCTCCGTAGACACGAGCAGCTTCAGCATGCCGTAGGAATCACCGGCAATCTGGCCTCGTGCCAGCTCCCGATAGCGCGACACACCCACCTCGTACGGGACGGAATTCTTCGTCAGCTCCACCTCCGTGGCGCCTACGTAGGAAACCTCGGGAATCGAGTAGATTCCGATCGGCTGGAGGTCCATCAGCCCTTTGCTCGGTTCACCGAACGCGTGGTACGCGGCCAATCGTCCCTGATCCATCGACGTAGCGGCCAGTGCAGGAAACCCGATGACGTCCCCGACCGCATAGATGTGATCGACCTTCGTCTGGAAGTTGTCGTCGACGAAGATGCGGCCACGAGCGTCCGCCTCGAGTCCCGCGTTCTCCAGTGACAGTGCATCGGTCAACCCCTGGCGTCCCGCCGAGTACATGACGGCTTCGGCCGGGATTCGTTTACCGCTGGCCAGTGTGGTCACCGTTCCGGACGGTCCGACATCCACTGCCGTGACTGCTTCACCGAAACGGAACGTCACCGCCAGATCACGCAGATGGAACTGCAGTGATTCGACGATCTCGCGGTCGCAGAAGTCCAGCATGGTGTCTCGCTTCTCGACGACGGTCACCTTCGTGCCGAGTGCAGCGAACATCGACGCGTATTCGATCCCGATGACGCCCGCGCCGACCACGACCATCGACGCGGGGATGAACTCGAGATTCAGAATGCCGTCGGAATCGAGGACTCTGTAGTCGTCGAACTCGATGTCCGCGGGTCGCGCCGGGGCGGTGCCTGTGGCGATCACGACGTTCTTCGCCTTGACGGTGATCCGCTCGCCACGCTGGTCGTCGTCGATGTCGACGGTGTGCGCATCCAGGAAGCGACCCGTACCGGTGATCAGTTCGATTCGGTTCCGCAGCAGCTGCGAGCGGACGACCTCGATCTCCTTGCCGATCACATGAGCGGTACGAGCAAGCAGATCCGCCGGAGTGATGTTCGCCTTGACACGGTAGCTGGCACCGTACAGCTCTCTCTGATTCATTCCGGTGAGGTACAGAACGGCCTCGCGCAGAGTTTTCGACGGGATGGTCCCGGTGTTCACACAGACACCGCCGAGCATCTTTCCCTTCTCCACCATGGCAACCCGTTTACCGAGCTTTGCCGCCGCGATGGCGGCCTTCTGCCCACCGGGTCCCGAGCCGATCACCACGAGGTCGTATTCCATCGATGCAGACATGGATCATGAATACTCCGCGTGCGCGAAGTTCGGATGCCGCTCCGGTCACAAGCACGTGAACACCGAACAGTTCGGCATGTACGAATGTCGCTACTCCTGCATGGGTTGTGGAAGTGTGATGTCAGGACATTTCAACCCGAGTGTGGAGGAAGCAATGCCGCAAACAGTGCGTGCCGTGGTCGCGAAGGCGAAGGGTGAGCCGGTCTCGATCGAGCAGGTCACTATTCCTGATCCTGGTCCCAACGATGTCGTGGTGAGGATCGCCGCGTGTGGGGTGTGTCATACCGATCTGCATTATCGCGAGGGTGGCATCAACGACGAGTTCCCGTTTCTGCTCGGCCACGAGGCCGCCGGGACGGTGGAGTCGGTCGGTGATGCGGTGACGCATGTGGAGGTCGGGGATGTCGTGGTGTTGAACTGGCGTGCGGTGTGTGGTGAGTGTCGGGCGTGCAAGAAGGGCAAGCCGTGGTACTGCTTCGATACGCACAATGCGTCGAAGAAGATGACCCTGGCCGATGGCACGGAGCTTTCGCCGGCGTTGGGTATCGGTGCGTTCGCGGACAAGACGTTGGTGCACGAGGGTCAGTGCACGAAGGTGAATCCGGAGTCCGATCCTGCGGTGGTGGGTCTGCTGGGGTGCGGTGTGATGGCTGGTCTGGGTGCGGCGATGAACACCGGCAACGTCTCGCGTGGTGATTCGGTGGCGGTGATCGGGTGTGGTGGTGTCGGTGATGCGGCGATCGCGGGCGCTCGTCTTGCGGGGGCGACGACGATCATTGCGGTCGATCGGGACAAGGGCAAGCTCGAGTGGGCCAAGGATCTCGGTGCCACGCACACCGTCGATGCGTCGGTGGTCGATGCGGTGGAGGCGGTGCAGGAGCTGACCGGTGGGTTCGGTGCGGATGTGGTGATCGATGCGGTGGGGCGTCCGGAGACGTGGAAGCAGGCGTTCTATGCCCGTGATCTTGCCGGGACGGTGGTGTTGGTGGGGGTTCCGACGCCGGAGATGACGCTCGAGATGCCGTTGATCGATTTCTTTTCACGTGGTGGGTCGCTCAAGTCGTCGTGGTATGGCGATTGCTTGCCGGAGCGTGATTTTCCGTTGTTGGTGGATTTGTACGAGCAGGGTCGGTTGCCGTTGGAGAAGTTCGTGACCGAGCGGATCGGTATCGAGGACATCGAGGCTGCGTTCGAGAAGATGCACAAGGGCACGGTCCTGCGATCGGTGGTCGAACTATGAGCCTGCGCATCGACAAGGTCGTGACCTCGGGAACCTTCGCTCTCGACGGAGGTGAATGGGATGTCGACAACAACATCTGGCTGATCGGCGACGACAGCGAAGTGGTGATCGTCGATGCTGCTCACGACGCTCGCCCCATCATCGAGGCCGTGGCAGGCCGGAGGGTGAAGGCAATCGTGTGCACACACGGCCACAATGATCACGTCACCGTCGCGCCGGAGTTGTCACGTGAGCTCGACGCTCCGATCCTGCTCAATCCGGCCGACGATGTGTTGTGGGAGCAGACCCATCCCGGACTCGCGCACTCCACGCTCGAGGACGGTCAACGAATCTCCGTGGCAGGTACGGAGATTCTCGCTCTGCACACCCCGGGACATTCGCCGGGTTCGACGTGCCTCTATCTACCCGAAGCCGGGCAGTTGTTCTCCGGCGACACCCTGTTCTCCGGTGGACCCGGTGCGACAGGACGGTCGTACTCCGATTTCCCGACCATCATCGGTTCGATCCGGGATCGGTTGTTCGCGCTGCCGGCCGAAACCCGCGTGAACACCGGACACGGTGACGGAACGAGCATCGGCGACGAGTCCCCACACCTCGAGGAATGGATCAAACGCGGAAGCTGACGTCCACTGTGTTCGCCGGGGTAACTCGACGAACACGCGCGTGCCTTACGTCCGGTTTCACCCTCCGAATGAGAGGGTGGAACCGGACGTCTCATGTCTAGGTGAACACAGGCGAGATGTCCGGTAATTTCCGTGGCCAAAGTCTGGAGGCTCTTCCCGTGGTGCGTCGTTACGCAGGACATCGACCGACTCTTCTCGGGATCGGCATCTGTACCGCCGTCACCCTGGTCGCGTGCGGGTCCAACGTGTCCGGTACCCCCGAGCCTGCCGGAACCAGTGAGGCACCGTCGGTATCGAGCGAAGCCGCGGACCTGAATGCACTGTTGGTCGATCCGTCGGTGTTCCCTGCACCGTACGAGGCCATAGTCCTTCCACCACAGGCGATTGCGCAGGCATCACCGGATCTGACGGGCATTCCCGCCGGCGCCGAGGTGAGCCCGGCCGGCTGCAAACCCAAGGAAGTCAGAGCGGGCGAAGCTGCCTTGATCGTCGGCACCGACAACACGGACCGCGCCACGATCTCGGTCGAACTGACCGCAACCGACGAGCCGTTGTCGGTACGGGAATCGCAACTTGCCGAATGCGCCGAGGTTCAAGCGACGAAATCCGGCGCAACGTCCACTATTCGGTCCACGGTCGTCCCGGCCCCTCCCATCGACGCCGACGACACTCTCGCCGTTCGTCAGACAGTGTCGTCGGGAACGGGGTCGGACACGGTGACGCAGTCGATGTTGACGCTTCTGGCCCAGGTCGGAGACGTCAGAATCGCAGCGACCTACATGTCCTTCGAGCAGGGCGCGACCGACGGCGCGACGTTGGACGAGGTCTTCACCGCATCGGTGCAGAAGGTGAAGGCCGGCTAGCACATCCCACCGACTTCACGCGTGCAGTCCACTCGTGGATCGGCCACCGCAGCCCGCGGTTGTCCACAGGGTGCCCGTCATCCACAGGTGATCTTCCGTCGCAGGTCGGAACCGGAACTCGGAGATCGGCCGAGGCACGCTGTGCACCATGACAACCGACTCCGGCACCCACCGACACCCGCCGACACCCGAGCGCATCGTCGGTCCGGGTGAACTCATCGCCGCAATCCCGGCGTTCCTGGGATTCACACCCGAGCGCTCGCTGGTCTTGATGTGCCTCGACGTCCTTGCCGGGTCGACCCTGGAAGTCCAGACCGTGATGCGACACGACCTGACCTTGCCGGACCGTTCCGAAGGGCAGTCGCTCTTCGAGTCGGGTGTGACCGAGGACATGCAGAGCGTCATCGAACATTTCGCTGAGATGTGCGCCCAGTATCAGGTCCGGGCCGCACTCGCAGTCATCGTCGACGATCGTGGTGTCACCGTGGACGGACGGTTCAGGGGACTCGCACATCGATTGTCCGACCAGCTGCGAGTTCGGGGGGTCGAACTGACCGAGGTGTACCTGATCGCAGAGGTGACCCGCGGGAGCCGGTGGAGGTCCGCGATCGGCGTCATGGAGTACGGATACCTCACCGACCCCAGAACATCGCCCGTTGCACTGGCGTACATGCTCCAAGGTCGCGGAGTACACGAATCCCGCACCATGCTGGCAAGAACCGTTCGGCCGGTGGACGATCCGCTGTCGCGGGAAGTCGCGCGGACACTCGCTTCGGGCGCGGTCGTCGACGTCGGCAGCGACCGCGAACGTCTCCGCTCGATCGTCGACCAGTTGAAGGAATGGTCGGGGTACTCTCCCGACAATCCTGCCGTGGTCACTCTGCCGCCGGAACGGATCGCGGAGTTCGGAACGGCGGTGAACCACGTCATGGTGCGCGACAGCGTTCTCGCACTGGCGCTCACCGGCGTCGCCGGGCTGGCCGAACAGTTGTGGACTCTGCTGATGCGCACGTTGCCCGCACCGGAACGGGCATGCCCGGCAACGCTGTTGGCGTTCAGTGCCTATACGCGGGGCGAAGGCACGCTGGCCTCCGTTGCACTGGACATCGCCCACCAGGCCGACGAGAACTACTCGCTCGCCCACCTGCTGAGCCGCTCGCTCGCCGCGGGCGCGCGGCCCTCGATGATCCGGGAGGTGGCGCTCAGCGGATATGCAGTGGCCGAGCTGTGCGGAGTCGCGCTCCCGCCGCCGGTGGACTGACCTCTACCGAAATGCCCCTACCGGATGCTACGGCCGTGCCGAATGCGCTCGATCGCCCAACTTCTGGAGGAAGTTCCACGCATCGGCGACGATGACATCGAGGTCGGTCCTCTGCGGCGACCATCCGAGTTCGGTGGTGGCCAGGTCGCTCGAGGCGATGAGCACTGCCGGATCACCCGCTCGGCGCGGAGCGTTCTCCACCGCGATGGGCAGGCCGGTGACGCGCGCGCAGGCGTCGATGACCTCACGCACCGAAAAACCTTGACCACTACCCAGATTGAAGATCGTGTGCGATCCCGACGTTGCCGACTCGAGTGCGAGGATGTGGGCATCGGCAAGATCGAGGACGTGGATGTAGTCACGCACCGCGGTGCCGTCGGGCGTCGGCCAATCCGTACCGAACACCGAGATCTTGGCCCGCTGGCCGAGCGCGGTTTGTAGGACCAGCGGAATCAGATGCGTTTCCACGACCCGGTTCTCGCCGAAACCCGCGTACGCGCCGGCAACATTGAAGTACCGCAGGCTCGTCGCGGCCAGGCCGTACGCGTTCGAATACGACGTTATGGCATGGTCGATGGCCAATTTGGTTGCGCCGTACGGATTGGTGGGCGCCGTCGGCATCGACTCCGTGATCGGAGTTCGCTCCGGCTCACCGTATGTCGCGGCCGTGGACGAGAAGACGAGCTTCGGTGTGCCCGACTCCCTGATCGCCTCGAGCAACGCGAGCGTGGTCACCACATTGCCCGACCAGTACCGATCCGGCGCTACGACGGACTCGCCGACGAGGGACTGCGCTGCGAAGTGCAGAACCCCGTCGAATCGGCCTTCGCCGAGAATCGACGACGCGACATCCTTGATGTCCGCCTCGACGAACTCGGCGCCCGCCGGAACCGCATCCCGGTTGCCGGTGGACAGGTTGTCCACCACCACGACCTCGTGGCCGCGTTCGATCAGGACGGCAGCGCACACGCTACCGACGTACCCGGCTCCACCGGTCACCAACAATTTCATGTCCGTGACTCCGCTCAGACCTGCTTCACCTGGACGGCATGAGCCATCTCCTCGGAAATGTCGATGCCGTCGTGGCCGGGGACAGTGATCGTCACCGTGCCGGGCTTGGCCTCCACCGTCACACGCGCGTCGGGCACGACGCCTGCATCACGCAGCTGCGCGATGACCTCGGGATCGGACTGGACGTGCTCTGCGAGACGGCGGACGACCACGGCCGTCGCATTCCCATGAGGCAGATCGGTCAATCTGATCAGGTCCTCCGGTGCGGCAGCCGGCTGACCGAGCCCGAGTTCGGCCAGGCCCGGAATCGGGTTTCCGTACGGCGACGTCGTCGGGTTGTTCAGTACGGCTACGAGTCGACGCTCGACTTCCTCGCTCATGACGTGTTCCCAGCGGCATGCCTCGGCATGGACGTCTTCCCAGCGCAGACCGATGACATCGACGAGCAGCCGCTCGGCGAGCCGATGCTTGCGCATCACCGCGACGGCCAGGCTGCGGCCCTTCTCCGTCAGTTCCAGGTGGCGGTCACCCGCAACCGAAAGCAGCCCGTCTCGCTCCATTCGAGCGACGGTCTGGCTGACGGTGGGACCGCTCTGTTCGAGGCGTTCGGCGATACGTGCTCGCAGCGGTACGACGCCCTCTTCTTCCAAGTCGTAAATCGTCCGGAGATACATCTCCGTGGTGTCGACCAGATCCTTCACACTCAACCCCTTCGTCGCAACGGATTCTACCGTTGATCGGCGCATAGTGGCGCCGTAGGCCATGTGCCCGCGTGCCGCGAATTCGTACCCGCCGGTAACCGACTACAACACCGAGGGACGCTCGCACAGTCCCGGCGCGACAAGTAGCGTTGCGTGTCATGGCAGATCAGGCGACGGCATCGCCACCACGTACTCCGGTGGCAGGCGACGACATCGTCGTCTGGAGCGCGGAGTACCTCTCGTACCGGTGGAGTGCGGATCATCCGATGAACCCGACGCGTCTGGATCTGACGATGCAGCTCGCGCGACAGATCGGCGTTCTGGAGGGAATCGAACTCGTCGAACCCACTGCGGCTCCGGACGACGAGCTGCTCCGAATTCACACACCCGCCTACATCGAGGCGGTCAAACGTGCGCCCGAGAAGGGTACGGCGTTGGTGGATCCCGATCACGTGGAACACGGATTGGGATCGGACGACAACCCGGTGTTCGAGAAGATGCACGAAGCATCCGCGATGCTCACCGGTGGTTCACTGACCGCGGCACGGGAAATTGCGGCCGGACGAGCACGGCGGGCCGTGAGCATCGGCGGCGGGATGCACCACGCCATGGCCGACTGGGCATCCGGATTCTGCGTCTACAACGACGCTGCGGTTGCCATTTCGTGGTTGCTCGACAACGGTTTCGACCGTATCGCCTACATCGACGTCGACGCCCACCACGGTGACGGCGTGCAACAGGCGTTCGTCGGTGACCCCCGAGTGCTGACGGTGTCACTCCATCAACATCCCGCGACGCTGTGGCCCAACACCGGATGGTCGAGCGAAGTCGGCTCTGGGCCGGCCGAAGGGACCGCGATCAACATTCCGCTGTTGCCAGGAACCGGAGACCGGTTGTGGCTGCGTGCGTTTCATGCGATCGTGCCGGGGGCCATCTCGGCGTTCCGTCCGCAGATCATCGTCAGTCAGTGCGGCGTGGACAGTCACCGGGAGGACCCGTTGGCCGACCTGGCGTTGACCGTCGACGGTCAGAATGCGGCATTCCTCGCCATGCGCGACCTCGCGGACAGGTACTCCGAGGGGCGGTGGCTCGCGGTCGGCGGAGGTGGTTACGGTCTCGTGCGCGTTGTGCCCCGTGCATGGACGCATCTGATCGCTGCCGCTCTGGGCCGGAGCATCGACCCCGGCCTCGCTCTGCCCGAGCAGTGGCGTGACCGTGTGCGCACGATCGCTCCGAGTGTCGACCTACCGCAGGTGATGGGAGACGGCGGGGACATCGACTATCCCCCGTGGGACGGCCCGGGCGGCGCCGTGGCGGGGAGCGTCGAGGCCGCCGATCGTGCGCTCGAGCGTGTCGACTCGGCGATCATCGCCACCCGGCGAGCAAGCTTTCCCCTGCTCGGCCTCGACCCGGAGGACCCTCGTGACTGAACCCACCGCCAAAGAGCGCGAACGAGAACGTGCCGAGACGTCCTTCCCCAAGCACTGGGTCGCCGACGTGTTGGCCTCCGACGGGGGAGTGGTCCATCTCCGGCCGATCGTCCCGTCGGATGCGGACGCTCTCGTCGCTTTCCACGGGCGCCTCTCCGAACGCACACGCTATCTGCGTTACTTCGGCCCGTACCCGACGATGCCGCAGCGTGATGTCCTCAACTTCACGACGGTCGACCATCACTCCCGAGTCGCGTTCGTCGCCATCCTCGGTGACGACATCATCGCCGTCGGTCGATACGAGCGACTACCGGAAGGCGACGGCAACTCGGCGGAGGTCGCCTTCGTCGTCGCCGATTCTCACCAGGGCCGTGGACTCGGACCGATCCTGTTGGAACATCTCGCCGGAGCGGCGGCCGAGAACGGGGTGACGATGTTCGTCGCCGAGGTTCTTGCCGAGAACCGCAATATGGTGACGGTGTTTCGCGAGGCCGGATACCAGGTCTCGCGAAGCTACGAAGGTGGGGTTCTACGGCTCGAGTTCGCCATCGATCCCAGCGAAGCTCTTCTCTCCGTTCGTAATTCGCGTGAGCGGGCAGCCGAAGCCCGTAGCGTGCGTAACGTGCTGAGCCCGACGTCCGTTGCCGTGATCGGCGCCTCCACGGACAGTTCGAAAGTCGGCAACGCAGTGCTCGCGAACCTCCTCGCGGGTGGCTTCACCGGGCCGGTCTATCCCGTCAACGCCGACCACCGATCGGTTCGTGGAGTTCGGGCCTACCCGACAGTCCACGACATTCCGGATTCGGTGGATCTGGCAATCGCGGCCGTGCCCGCGGATTCGATCGACGAGGTGCTCGACGACTGCCTCGACAAGGGTGTGAAGGCACTCGTGGTCGTGTCGGCGGGATTCGGTGAATCCGGTCCGGAAGGGCAAGAGAACGAACGTCGGCTCGTGCGATCCGCACGTGCCCACGGTATGCGGTTGGTCGGACCCAACGCCCTCGGTGTCGCGAACACCGACCCGGAGTTCGCGCTGAACGCGACGCTCGCACCGTCGCTTCCCATGCCGGGGCACGTGGGTTTCTTCTGTCAGTCGGGCGCGCTCGGAATCGCAATTCTGGATCAGGCCACCAAACGCAGTCTCGGGTTCTCCACGTTCGTCTCGGCAGGAAACCGTGCCGATGTCTCGGGTAACGACTTACTGCAGTACTGGGATTCCGACCCCGCGACCGAAGTCGTCCTCCTGTATCTCGAAAGCTTCGGTAATCCACGGAAATTCACCCGAATTGCGCGCCGGGTGGCACGGTCCAAGCCGATCGTCGCCGTCAAGAGTGGACGTGGTGCGATTCCGCCGGCGCTGGCCACGGGGCCGGACATCGACGATTCGATCGTGAAAGCTCTGTTCGAGCAGGCAGGTGTCATCCAGGTCGACACCATCGCACAGCTCTTCGACTGCGCAATCCTGTTCGGCTTCCAACCGTTGCCCGCGGGCCCGCGCGTGGCGGTCGTCGGCAACTCCACTGCACTCGGTGTGCTTGCAGTCGACGCCGCGCGTGCCGAAGGACTGCATGCGGGAGCGCCCATCGATGTCGGTCCTCAAGCGGGTCCGCAGGAGTTCGCGGCGGCTGTGTCCGGCGCATTGCAGGCGGGTGACGTCGACTCGGTGATCGTGGTGTTCGTACCGCCGGTCGCAGTGACCGTCGAGCCCTTCGCCGAAGCACTGGGCAACGCCGTCCGCGGCGCCGACAAGCCGGTGCTGACGACGTTCCTTGCCACCGAGGGTATTCCCGACGTGCTGGCGGTCCGGGGTGAGCAGGGTCAGCCCGTGCGTGGTTCGGTTCCGTCGTATTCGAGCCCGGAGCGTGCCGTCACGGCACTCGCCAAGGCGTGGCGCTACAGCGCATGGAGAAGCAGACCTGCGTCCACCCCGATTCGACCGAACGGAATCGACTCCGAACGTGCATCGGCTCTGGTCCGTGGGTGGATGTCCGGCGGCAAGAATCGATGGTTGTCGGATTTCGAATCTGCAGAACTGTTGTCCTGCTACGGTATCAGCGTCGTGGACTTCCGGTCGGTCACCGACGAGGCCGAGGCTGTCGCCGCAGCCGAGGAACTCGGATATCCCGTCGCCGTCAAGGCAACCGGACCACAGTGGAAGCATCGTCCGGACCTCAGTGGAGTTCGTCTCGACCTCGCGGGCGCGGACGCGGTGCGTATTGCGTATCACACGCTCGCACACGAGACGGGCGAACCACTGCTACAGGTGCAGCGTATGGCGCCGAAAGGCATCGGGTGCGTCGTGCAGGTCCAGGACGACCCGAGCTTCGGATCGTTGATCTCGTTCGGGTTGGCGGGCGTCATCTCGGATCTACTGGGGGACCGCGCATACCGCGTGCTCCCACTGACCGAGGACGAAGCCGTGCAACTGATCGACGCGCCCAAGGCCGCGCCTTTGCTGTCCGGCTACCGAAACGCCGTACCCGTGAACAAGAGCGCACTTGTCGACCTCGTCCAACGAGTCTCGGCGATGGCCGACGACATCCCGGAACTTCGCGAACTCGTCTGTGAGCCCGTCTTGGCGTCGGCGAGTGGAGCGGAAATCATCGATACCCGCCTCCGCGTCGGTCCTGAACCCACCCGAGCGGACCTTGGCCCTCGGCGATTGCGATGACCGACACAAGCAGTAGCCGCTCCGAGTGCACGAGCACTCGGAGCGGCCACTGCTTTGGGTGAGTCAGCGGGACGAGTCACCGCTGCACCACCTGATCGGGGAGTGCTGCTCAGCTCGCGTACGAGCGAAGCTTCTCCGCGCGGTCTCCCTGGCGTAGCTTCACCATGACCTCACGCTCGATCTGACGGACACGCTCGCGGGACAGGCCGAAGAGCTTGCCGATCTGGTCGAGGGTGCGGGGCTGACCGTCGTCGAGACCGTAGCGCAGCCGAATGACCTGCTGTTCACGCTCGTCGAGCGTTCCCAGCACCGTCCGTACGTCGGTGTGAAGCAGACCGGCGATGACCGCGTTCTCGGCCGATGTGGCTTCGGAATCCTCGATGAAGTCTCCGAGCGGTGCTTCTTCGTCGCTGCCGACAGGCATGTCGAGGCTGACCGGGTCACGGCTGTGGTCGAGAAGATCTGCGATCTTCTCGGCGGGAATGCCGGATTCGTTCGACAGTTCCTCGTCGGTGGCCTCACGGCCGAGCTGCTGATGCAGTTCACGCTTGATCCGGGCCAGCTTGTTCACCTGCTCCACCAGGTGGACTGGAAGCCGGATCGTACGGCTCTGATCTGCCATGCCACGCGTGATGGCCTGGCGAATCCACCACGTGGCATACGTGGAGAACTTGAACCCCTTGGCGTAATCGAACTTCTCCATCGCTCGGATCAGACCCAGGTTGCCTTCCTGGATGAGATCGAGCAGAGGCATTCCGCGTCCGGTGTATCGCTTGGCGAGGGACACGACCAGGCGGAGGTTGGCCTCCAGAAGGTGGCTACGGGCTGCACTTCCGTCGCGCACGATGATGGCGAGATTCCGCTTCTTGGCGGCGGTCAACCGCTTGGTGTTCTCCAGCACGTTCTTCGCGTACAACCCGGCCTCGATCCGCTTGGCGAGATCCACTTCCTCGTCGGCGGTCAGCAGGGCTGTACGTCCGATTCCGTTGAGGTAGACGCGGACCAAGTCTGCGGCCGGACTCTGGGCGTCGAGGTCGGCATCGCTGGGGCGCGGGCGGGTCGTGGTGCTGGGGCTGGTCATGACTTGCCTCCTGATCGGTGGTGTCTCATAGTGCTCAACGTCCGGAAGACTTCGATAAGTTCCCGCGCTCGACCCTGTGATACCCGCCTGACCAGGCTCTATCCCTTACTCGGCCTGAGAAGTTGCTGAGAAGCTCTTCCCGGTCGGAACTTGCCCCGATCGGGCCCGAAAACCTCGAGGCCTGATCAATCCATGACGAAAGAGATCGACCACCAAGGTCAGAGCTGCAGGCGTCAGGTCCTCCGGTTCCGCGCCGTGCGCAACCGCGAGCAGTTCGATCAACTCGGCCAGCGGCAACCCACCCGGGGACATTCCAGCGAGCAGGGCGGCGCCCAGGTCGTCGATCTCGTGTTGCCAGTTCGGTCCGTTGCCGCGGTGCACGCGGGTCACCACCGGCGTCCACCCCTCGTCGCCCGGCAGTGACACCTTCTCGAGTGCCGTTGCCGGATCCAGCTCGAAGACAGCTGTCTCGACGTCGTTCTCGCGTAACCACGTCAGCCGAGCGAAGTAGTCGATCGCCTCGTCGCCCAGCGGATCCTCGAACGCGTGCCGCAGGTCTTCGGCAAGGACGTCGGTGGGAAGGTCGGTTCGGCGTAGATAGACGAACCCGAACCCGATGCCCGTCACGGCAGCTGCCTCGAAATGATCGAGCCACGCCTCCGCCTGGGCAGCTCCGGCTCCGTCCCGCGGATCGACGCCGCCGTCCTTCATCCATGTCCCCACGTACAGGGCCGGATCTGCGACGTCACGTTGGAGGATCCACGCGTCGACGCCGTGCTCGGGCAACCAGGACGCCACCCGGCGTCGCCAGTCCTCGCCGTCGACATGAATCCACGACGCGAGGATGGCTGCCGTGCCACCGACAGCGAGATGCGTCGGAGCCTGCTCGATCATGAGCCGGCTCGCGCCGTCCAGATCGATCCCCGAGTCGCGATAGCTGTGGCTGACCGTGCCGAGACCGACGACGAACGGCGGATTGGCGACGATCCGATCGAACACACGTCCCTCCACCGGTTCGAACCACGACCCACGAAGAAGCTCGACATCCATGTCGTTGAGTGCGAACGTGGCCGCGGCCAGCAGCATCGACCGCTCGCTGATATCGGTTCCGGTCACCGATTCCGCATAGTGCGCCGCGTGGACAGCCTGCACTCCGCACCCTGTTCCGACATCCAGAACGGACTGAACCGGTGTTGTGGGAGTTCCGCGAAGCAAAGACAACGACGCCTGACCGACCCCGAGAACGTGATCGGACGCAGTCGGGGAGTCCCGCATGCTGCCGTCGAGATCGGACACGACCCAGCGGGTACCCGATCCGGTGTCGAGCGGCCTGATGTCCACGGCAGCCCGTACCAGACCTGGGCCGCTGTGCCCGACGATTCCCGCCGCGACAGCGTCGTCCAGCAGCAGTGGTGCCAGTGCCGCCGACGCATCGGCCGCGGGAACGTCGTCGACGAGCAGGAACAGACGAATCAGCACGCCCAGATCCCCGAGCGCGCGGGACGCCCGCCGAACCGGAACCGGCTCACTGCGGCCGAGCGCGGAATGAGCATCGTCGCCGAGGGCGTCGAGCAGGGCATCGGCGAAGTATCCGACCCGAAGGAACGCGTCGCGTAGCGGTGGGCAGGCCGAGAGCAGCGGTGCAGTCACGTTGCTCAGTCTCTCAGGACGGAGCGATCGATCAGTCCTCGCCTGCTTCGATCACGTGGTGCGCCCGCGCCTCGATCGCGGGGTCCTCCTGTCGGCGGCCGTCGTAGCGACTCACCTCGTCCTTCGTTCGAGGCGGTCGGTCGTTGGCGATCAACACCGCCATCCACGGAAGTGGGATGGAGACCCCGACGATCGCCATGGCAATCCACGGGTTGGCCCAGATGCTGTAGGAAACGGCGGCGAGCACCAGCGCGGGGATCCGAAACGACATGATGAACATGTACTTCTTCACGCGAGCACGATGCTGTTCTTCCACCGACGTTCGTGCTTCGGTGATCAGTGCTGGGTGACGGGCCGAGCCGCTGTCCGCCGGGTCGGAGAACCCGGATGTTCGCGTCATACCTCCACTGTGTCACTACGTTGCTCGGATTGCACTGAGCGGTAGGTGGTCGTGGGTAGCTTCGGTGCGGAATAATCAAGGCATGAGCACTCAGACCAAGGAACGTCCCGATATCGCGCCGGACGACACCACCGACGACGACCGGCCCAAATTCTTCCACTACGTCAAGAAGAACAAGATCGCCGAGAGCGCGGTCATGGGTACCCACGTGGTTGCACTGTGCGGCGAGGTGTTTCCCGTCACCAAGTCGGCCAAGCCCGGTTCGCCGGTCTGCCCTGACTGCAAGAAGGTCTACGACGGCTTGAAGAAGGGCGACTGATCCGACCTCTCCGGCCCACCGTGCTGCTGAGCAGACGGACGGGTCGGGCCGGTCGTGGTCGGGCCGGTCGCGGACGGGTCGGTCGTGGACGGGTCGGTGGTCGGATCGGCGGTCGGCCCGAGTTCCGCTTGTGGCGATTCGGCCCGTTTGGGTCGTGAGCGGTCGCCTGTCAGACGGATGGGACCGGTGGCGAGGCGCCAGGCGACGGCGGACACGGCTCCCGACTCCTCGTAGGCGGCCTGCGCGGCGAGCCACTCCCTCATCTGCTCGATCCTGGTGGCGCGCGCTGGAAAGAACTCCTGGATGGTCGCGTTGAATTCGGCGCCGAGCACCACGGCGAAGCCGAGGAAGAACGTGAAGAGCAGGAACGCGATCGGGGTCGCCAGCGCACCGTAGGTGTAGCCGGTGCCGGTGACCCAGGTGAGGTAGAACCGCAGCACGGCGCTCGCGATCATGAAGAAGACACCGGCCAGCAACGCGCCGCCCAGAAGTCGATGCCAGGGCAGGGACGTGTGCAACGCGACCTTGTACAGAGTGGTCAGTCCGACGATCAGCAGCAGGCCGACGGCCGGGTAATACAGGATGTCGATCAGTTCGCTACCGATCTCGAACCACGAATCGGGAAGCAGAGCCTGAACGTACGTCGGCCCGAGTGCGACGAGCGGAAGCACGAAGACCGCGACGACCAGGAAGGCGACGTACAGCAGGAGCGCGAAAATACGCTGCCACACCGGATTGCGAGCGTCCTGCTGACCGTGCGCTTCGACGATGGAATCGACGAACGTCGAGATGGCCGACGACCCTGCCCACAGCGACAGAACGAAGCCGCCCGAGACGATCTCGCCCCGACCCTGCTGAAGAATGTCCTGCACCGTCGGTTCGATGATGCCGTCGACGACGCTGTCGCTGAACAGAGTGCTACTGAACGTGATGATCTTGGACTCGATGATGTCGATGGTGTTGGGCCCGAACCATCCCGCGACGAATCCGAGGCTTCCGAGGACACCGAGCAGCAGGGGCGGCAGCGACAGGGTCTGCCAGAACGCCGCGGTCGCGGATTTGCTGAAAATCGAGTCGTCCCAAGCCTTGGCCAGTGTGCGCAAGGTCACCACCCACACGAGCCGCACGGGGTGGCGTGCCGACAACTGCTCGGTCGGCGAGGGGGAAGCCGTCGATTCGCTCATGGTCACTCCAGCATTCCTGACGTCGAGCACGAGTGCTCGTTCCACCCCGCCTGCAGCCCTTCGGCGTGTCGTACGACTCGCTCTAGCTCGGCGATGAGGAATCGGTCGGTGCCGAGAGTTAGGCTCCACGGCGGACACTGCAAGGCGAGGCGAGAGCGCGAGGACATTCATCGATGCCAGGAATCGGCGGCCAGTGAGCGCTGACATGACCGACACGACAGACCCGATCGACACCTCGACTGCACCCTCGGCAGGTGGTGCGCCGCTGCGTGCGTGGCAGAGGCGCGCTCTGACGAAATATCTGGTGTCCTCGCCGAAGGACTTCCTGGCAGTCGCGACGCCCGGTGCAGGCAAGACGACGTTCGCGTTGCGAGTGGCGTCGGAGCTGCTCGCTCACCGGACGGTCGATCAGGTGACCGTTGTCGCACCGACGGAGCACCTGAAGCACCAGTGGGCTGAATCTGCAGCGCGAGTGGGCATTGCACTGGATTCTCGGTTCTCCAACTCGACCGGGCAGACGTCGAGTGACTATCACGGCGTCGTCGTCACGTATGCGCAGATTGCGTCGCACCCGTTCAGACACCGGGTCCGCACGGAGAGTCGCAGGACTCTCGTCATTCTCGACGAAATCCACCACGGCGGCGATGCCAAGAGTTGGGGCGAGGGCATTCGAGAGGCCTTCAGCGACGCCACTCGTCGCCTCGCTCTGACTGGAACGCCGTTCCGCAGCGACGACAGCCCCATTCCGTTCGTGAATTACGAGCCGGACCAGGACGGTCTGATGCGCTCGCGCGCGGACCATGCCTACGGCTACTCGGACGCCCTTGCCGACGGCGTCGTGCGCCCCGTGGTGTTCCTGGCGTACTCGGGCGAGGCCCGGTGGCGAGACAGTGCAGGCGAGGAGTACACGGCGCGTCTGGGTGAGCCTCTGAACGCGGAGCAGACCGCTCGTGCGTGGCGGACCGCGTTGGATCCGCAGGGAGACTGGATGCCTGCGGTTCTGCTCGCGGCCAACACTCGCCTCGGTCAGTTGCGGGCCGGCGGAATGCCCGACGCGGGCGGCCTGGTGATCGCGACGGACCAGACCGTCGCTCGCGCGTACGCCAAGTTGATCGAGGTCATCACCGGCGAAACACCGTGCATCGTGCTGTCCGACGACCCGACTTCCTCGGCGCGGATCGCGGAATTCGGCAAGAGCAACCAGAAATGGATGGTCGCGGTTCGGATGGTGTCCGAAGGCGTGGACGTTCCGCGTCTCGCTGTCGGGGTGTACGCCACCAGCGCGTCCACGCCGCTGTACTTCGCACAGGCCATCGGTCGATTCGTGCGATCCAGGCGGCCGGGGGAGACGGCCAGCGTCTTTCTCCCCTCGGTACCGGTTCTCCTCGACCTGGCGAGCCAGCTGGAGGCGCAACGCGACCACATTCTCGGCAAACCGCACCGCGAGAAGGACGGCCTGGACGACGACCTTCTGGCCGACGCGAACAAACAGAAGGACGAGCTGGGCGAGGAGGAGAAGGCCTACACCTCACTCGGTGCCGACGCCGAGCTGGACCAAGTCATCTACGACGGATCCTCGTTCGGCACGGCGACCTTCTCCGGCAGTGACGAGGAAGCCGACTACCTCGGGCTTCCCGGACTGCTCGACGCCAAGCAGATGAGAGATTTGCTTCGTCAGCGCCAGCAGGAACAAATGGAGAAGCCGGCGACTCCCGCCCCTGCGGTCCCACCGCCTGCCGCGTCGGAACGCGTGTCGACGGCAGGTCAGTTGGCCGCGTTGCGGCGTGAACTCAATTCCCTGGTTGCGGTGTACCACCACCGCACCGGGAAGCCGCACGGGGTCATTCACGGCGATCTACGACGTGTGTGTGGTGGCCCCCCGACTGCCATGGCGACGGCGGATCAGTTGAGCGAGCGAATAGCCCAGCTGCGCAAGATGTGACGGGTCCCACGACCTGAACACAGAAGAACGGGTGGCCGCTGATGCGGCCACCCGTTCTCGGTATCGATGTCGTTGTCGGCAGGTTTACCGGCCCTACACCGCGGAGCCCGATTCGGTCATCACCGTTGCGTTCACTTCACGCAGACGGTCTTCGTGCTCCTTGGCGTGGTGACCGCAGAAGAGAAGTTCTCCTCCGGTCGCGAGCACAACACGTGCGCGAGCCCCTGCACCGCACCGGTCGCACCGGTCGGCAGCTGTCAACTGTGGGCTGGTCAATGTTCCGGGCATGACTCCTCCGTACTGGCGTTCGGTGTCACCCGATTGCCTGGGGCCGGTCCGCCGCGTCGGTATGGCGCGGTCCGTACACTCTTTCAGACGATTGGCAGTCACGTGTTGTTCCCGCGCGCGTTTCTTTGTGTTGTCACTAACACGAAACACAAGGAAACCTGCTGGCCGCGCGTGCTCAGCCTCCGACTGTTCGCTGACAGCTGATTCGAGAACCCCGCGGAACGGCCGAGCCTGGAACAATCATCGCTCGTGAGTGACACCTCGGAAACCTTGCTGCACATCTGCACTCTGGCGGACTGGCTGTCCGTTCGAGAGTCACCGGGGATCGAGCCGGAATCGCTGTCGGCCGTCGGCTTCGTGCACCTCTCGACGCCCGCGCAGGTGCACTTGCCGGCGAACCGACTGTTCGCCGGCCGAGACGATTTGATTCTGCTCGTTCTCGATCCGGCACGACTGGGGTCGCCCGTGCGCTGGGAGCCTGGAGTGCCGGGTGACCCCGACGCAATGGTCTTTCCTCACCTCTACGGGCCGCTGCCCACCTCGGCTGTGACCTCCGTCGTCGAATACCTACCAGGCGACGACGGCATTTTTTCCCCGCCGCATCTGTAGATCTGCTGAATCGGGGTATTCGTGGCGCCGGTCAGCGCGGTTGTGACCGGGCGAGGATCGCAGCCTGTACGCGCGAGGTGACTCCCAACTTGGTGAGCACTCTCGACACGTGCGTCTTGACGGTGGTCTCCCCGATGAAGAGCTCACGGGCGATCGCCGCGTTGGACATCCCGTCGCCGAGGCACCGAAGGACATCGTGTTCGCGATCGGTCAGGTCGGCCAGCCCAGGAGGTCCGACCTTCGAAATGTCGCGGCCGCCCGCCGCGAACGCGTCGATCACCCTACGAGTGACTTCGGGCGCCAGCACGCCGTCGCCGGCGTGAACGGCCGCGATGGCGTCGAGCAACGCGTCGGCGGACACCGATTTCAGAACGAAGCCCGACGCGCCCGCCTCCAGAGCACGGAACACGTAGTCGTCGATGTCGAACGTCGTCAGGATGAGAACACGGGCGAGTTCGTTCCCGACGACGGCAGCGGTTGCCTCGATGCCGTCGAGACCCGGCATCCGAACGTCCATCAGCACGACATCCGGTGAGTGCGCTCGTGCCTGGTCGACCGCGTCCTGGCCGTCGACGGCCTCGCCGACCACCGTGTACCCGGGCGCTGAACCCACGATCATCGCCAGGCCCGAGCGAATCGCGGCATGGTCGTCGGCGATCAGTACTCGGATCACGGTGTCGACGTCTCGGGCGTGGTCGACAGGGGCAGAACGGCTTCGACGATCCATCTCCCGCCGTCCGATCCGGCATGGAAAGCGCCGCCGAGAAGTTCGGCACGTTGTGTCATGTTGGTCAGTCCCGCTCCTGTGTGTCCGGTCGTGTGCGCCGACGATTCGGCCGTGGAGGGCAGCGTATTGACGACTTCGATTCCGAGGCGGTCGTCGTCGCACCTGAGGACGAGCTCGACCGGTTGACCCGGCGAATGAACCACCGCGTTCGTCAACGCTTCCTGGACGATCCGAAACGCGGCGTGATCGACCGCCGCCGGAACGAACCGTGCCGACGGTGCTCCGGGTGCGAAGTCGCCACTGACAGTGACCTCGGTACCACTTGCGCCTGCGGAGGCAACGAGCCTCCCCAACTCGGCAATCCGCCCGGGGGAGCGGGTCTCGTCCACACCTCCACCTCCGTGTCGCAGCAGTCCGATCATCGCTCGCATCTCGGTCAACGCATCGGTGCTGTTGGACCGGATGGACGACACGACGTCCGTAACACGGTCGGCCGCCGAGGGCGGAGAGTCGGCGCTGCGTCCAGCGGCGGCGATGCGCAGCGCTGCCTCGGACTGGATCGCGATCGCCGACAGGTGACCGGCGACGACGTCGTGGAGATCACGGGCCATGCGCGAGCGTTCCGCGTCGATTGCAGCACGTCGGTCCAGCTCCGCGATGACGGACACGGCCTCGGCTCGCTCGCGTTCACTGTGCGCGATCTCCTTGTGCTGACGGATGTTCAACGCCCACCCGAGCGGAGTGCCGAGGAACACTGCAGCACCGCCCAACGCGATGACGACCTCACGCCAGTCCTTCGTGACGACGAAGACGACGGTGCACACCACCACGGTCAGAAGCACGGACATGCGGATGATCCACACCGCCTGGCGCCTGCTGCCGTAGAGCGCGACGCAGTACACGAGGTCGGTCATGATCAGCCAGATCGGCAGGGACGCTCCCGCGAGCAGATCCAGCGTGAATGGAACCGCGGCGGCGCCGAGCGCGAGAACGGGTGCACGCCGTCTACAGAGCGTGCACACGCACAGCAGTGCGAGTATGCCGAACCTGACCCACAGTGCAGGGGGGTCCTCGGCCGGAAGGAAGCTGAAGATGTTCGCCGAATACAGGACGATGCCCACCGACAGGTACGCCGCCACGACGACCACGTCTCTACCCGTCGCAGACAGTTCCGACCAGCGAAGCATCACACCATCACAGCACATTCACCGCGCATCCACGTCCGACGAAGGAGTGACCTTCGGTCGACCGGGGACATGACGAAGCCGCCGCTCCCGAACCGGGGAACGGCGGCTTCGTCGAAGGCGGACTGTCAGTCGAGGTAGTCGCGGAGAACCTGCGACCGCGACGGGTGACGGAGCTTCGACATCGTCTTCGACTCGATCTGGCGGATCCGTTCACGAGTGACGCCGTAGACCTGACCGATTTCGTCGAGCGTGCGGGGCTGACCGTCGGTCAGACCGAAACGGAGCCGAACGACACCGGCTTCGCGCTCGGACAGGGTCTCGAGCACGGACTGCAGCTGGTCCTGAAGCAGGGTGAACGACACCGCGTCGACGGCCACGACAGCCTCGGAGTCCTCGATGAAGTCACCGAGCTGGCTGTCGCCCTCGTCACCGATCGTCTGATCGAGCGAGATGGGTTCACGCGCGTACTGCTGGATCTCCAGCACTTTCTCCGGCGTGATGTCCATTTCCTTGGCGAGCTCTTCCGGAGTGGGCTCGCGACCCAGGTCCTGGAGCAGCTCACGCTGGATACGGCCGAGCTTGTTGATGACTTCCACCATGTGCACCGGAATACGGATGGTGCGTGCCTGGTCGGCCATGGCCCGAGTGATGGCCTGACGGATCCACCACGTCGCGTAGGTGGAGAACTTGTAGCCCTTCGTGTAATCGAACTTCTCGACGGCACGGATCAAGCCCAAGTTTCCTTCCTGGATCAGATCCAGGAACGCCATTCCGCGACCGGTGTAGCGCTTGGCAAGCGACACCACCAGGCGAAGGTTGGCTTCGAGCAAGTGATTCTTGGCGCGGTTACCGTCTCGGCAGATCCATGTGAAATCGCGACGTGCAGCGACCGGGAGCTTCTCGCCCTTCTCGGCGAACTCGCGCATCTTCTCGGTAGCGAACAAGCCTGCCTCGATGCGCTTGGCGAGCTCGACCTCCTCCTCCGCGTTGAGGAGAGCGACCTTGCCGATCTGCTTGAGGTAGGCGCGAACGGAATCTGCCGACGCGGTGAGCTCCGCGTCCTTACGGGCCTGGCGAAGCGCCTCGGACTCTTCCTCGTCCCAGACGAAGTCGCCGGACGCCTTGTCCTCGGCGGTCGGCTCGGAGGTGGCGTCGTCGTCGGCGTCGTCTCCCGCTGCCACGACCTCGACAACGTCGTTGGCGGCCGCAGCGATGTCGCCGTCGGAGATATCGATGTCATCGATGCCGGGAGCATCGTCGTCCCCGTCGGCGGCCGGTGCTGCGTCGCCTGCCTTCTTGGCTGCGGCCTTCTTCGCCGGAGCCTTCTTGGCGGCCGCGCGCTTCGCGGGTGCCTTCTTCGCCGCGGCTTTCTTGGCCGGAGCCTTGGTTGCCGGTGCCGCTTCTGCAGGGGCTGCAGTCGCGGAAGCGACGGCGCCCTCTCTGACGGTGCCGTTCGGTGCCTCCGCAGCAGGTGCAGGGTTCGCAGACTCTGTTGCTGAATCTACGGTCTGACGGATATCGGTGGCTGCCACGTACGCCCTTTCGTGACGGTGTCGTGCGGCGTCACGCCAGAGTGGTTTCCGGCGGAGAGGTCTTGTCGATTGTGCCGGCGTGCAGACCGGCATCAACCATTGTAACGACCCGTCGGGAGTTTGTTACCGAGCCAGTGCCGTATCGGCTGCTGTGTCGGCCGCGAGAGCTGCGCCGACGATTCCAGCGGTGTTCAACAAAGTGGCCGCCACCACGGGCGTTCTGTTGGTCAAGTGCGGAATCCACTTCTCGCTCTTGCGGCTGATTCCGCCTCCGGCGATGAACAGATCCGGCCACAGCAGAGCTTCGAAGGTCTCGAGAACCTTCGACACTTCCTTCGCCCACTCCTTGTAGGACAGGTCCTTGTTCTCCTTCACGGACGACGCCGCTCGATGCTCGGCCTCCTTGCCGTCGACCTCGAGGTGACCGAACTCGGTGTTCGGCAGGAGTACCCCGTTGTGCAGAACTGCGGAGCCGATGCCCGTGCCGAAGGTCAGCAGAATCACGACGCCGTTCTTGTCCTTGCCTGCGCCGTATCGATCCTCGGCGACACCCGCGGCGTCTGCGTCGTTCAACACGACCACGTTGCTGTGCCCCAAAGCCGACGCGAACAGCGACTTCGCGTCGGTGTCGATCCACGATTTGTCGATGTTTGCTGCGGATCGTGCTATCCCTCCGGTCACGACGGCAGGCAGTGTGACGCCCACGGGGCCGGTCCACTCGAAGTGAGCGGCGATGCGGGCCACGACCTCGGCCACTGCCTCCGGCGTCGACGGTTGCGGCGTCTCGATCTTGTACCGATCGCCGACCAGTTCGCCGGTGACGAGATCGACGATTCCGCCCTTGATGCCACTGCCGCCTACGTCGACGCCGAAACCCTGCCGCTGCCGCGCGTCCGTCGGCGTAGTGACGGATCCGGGCTGGATCGCAGGGTCGGACTGAAGGTGCGGGCCTGACTGAGTCATGTGGAGTTCACTCCTGATCATCGGGGCATCTACTCGTGCACGTGCGGTGAAAAGCGTAGCCAAGCTGCGTGCTTCGACAATAGTGCCGCGACGGTGATTCGGCGGGTGTGACGCAGTCCGCACCGACGACCGAGTGGTGCGATTCCCGCACACTGTGATCCGATGGGTTCCGTGCCGACTGCATCCGATGACGCTTTCCACCCGACCTCGACGTCCGCTGCGCCCACCCCTCGGGTACCCGACCCCCGCGTGTCGGAGGAGGATCTGAATGCACTGTCGACGGTGGCGCGTGATGTGGCCCGCGCAGCGGCGGCGCATGTTCGGACTCGGCGTCCGCAGGTGTTCGGGCCCGGCGCGCCCGCGGAGACGTCCGACTCCGGACACTCCGTCCACACGAAAAGCACTCCCACCGATCCCGTCACCGTCGTCGACACCGAGACGGAACAGCTCCTGCGGTCTCTGCTCGCCGAGTCGCGGCCTGCCGACACCATTCTCGGCGAGGAAGGCGGTGGCCAGTCCGAGTCGGTGGCAGGTGTCCGGTGGGTGCTCGATCCCATCGACGGGACCGTCAACTTCCTCTACGGCCTACCCGCCTACTCGGTGTCCGTCGCCGTCCAGATCGACGGTGTGAGCGTCGTAGGGGTCGTCGTCGACGTCGCCCGTGACGTTCTCTACAGCGCATCACGGGGCCACGGCGCCACGGCGGAGTATTCGGACGGCACGGTGGAGCAGCTCGAGTGCAACCCCACCTCGGACGTCGCATTGGCGCTCGTCGCAACAGGTTTCGGCTACGGTGCGGCCAGGCGACGGGTGCAGGGCGCGATCATCGCTGAGTTACTCCCGCGTGTCCGCGACATTCGCCGCGTCGGATCGGCTGCGCTGGATCTGTGCATGGTCGCCTCGGGTGCCGTGGATGCTCATTTCGAACATGGTCTGAGCCCGTGGGACTGGGCCGCAGGATCGCTCATCGCCGAAGAAGCGGGCGCGACGGTCATCGCGCCCGACCCGACGTCGACATCACTCGACGGTGCCGTGACCGTTGCCGTCGCACCGGGAATCGCACGAGAATTCGTGGCGACGCTCGACGACGTGGGCGCGCTGGAGGCGATCTCCGGCGCCGCCGACGCCTGATCTTCGGCGGACCGAGCGGTGAAAGTTACTGCTGCAGTCGAGATCCGCTCGGTCGCCGACGACCGAGCGGATCCGGCTCAGCAGCGTGCGGTGCGCGCCGCTTCGAGCAGGCTGATGTCCAGAGGCGCAGGGGTGGAGCCCTGCGTCACCCCGGCCAGCGACTGTAGTACCGACTCGGCGTCGTCGTTGGGCTGCAAATTCTTGAAGTACGTTCCGAGCGCGAGATCGACGGTGTCGTCGGCGCGTGTGTCCTGGATGAGTTCCGCGCAGGGGGCCGCCAGCCATACAGCACTGGCCGCCGCTTTCCCGTTCTCGCCGAACCGAATCTGGCCCTGGCACTGCATGTTCTGATCGACGTATACGGGGTCGTTGCCGACCTGTACGTCCGGTGCACTTGCGAATCCGTATTCGCTCAGGTCGGCGGCGACGGTCGCGGCCTGCCCGCGCTCGCCGTTCGCGTTGAACACTCGGACCTTGGTGGCGGACAGGGCTGCAGGTTCGGTGTCCAGGAGCGTCTCGCGATCGACCCGCTCACCCAGTGCAACAGGCACCGTTCCGTCGTCGGCAGGGGCCGTCGACGGTTCGTTGCACTCGACGGTGGCCGCGACCGTCTCACCGGAGGTGAACACACGGATCCACGTGAACACGCCGAGAAGTGCCAATACTGCGAGCACCGCGACGATCGGCAGTGCTCGGCGTCGCCGGAAGGGTCGCCCACGATCGTCGAACGATGAGCCCTCGGTGATCAGAGAAACCACGGTGTCGATGCGCCTTTCGTTCGCGAGGATCGAACGCGCGGGCAACGATGGTTCGGACCGATGCTTGCGCGCGCCAGCCCACTGTAGTGCTCACCCGAGAGAATGGCCCTTCGCAGGCATGGAATGCCCGGCGTGTCCGAGGTGTTCAAGGGGTTTGTCAGGTGATTGTGGAGGCAGACGGTGAGGCGGTTTCGTCTATGTCATTCGCTTCGGCTATTGTCTGGCGGCCCCGGTGCTGAGAATTCCGAGCAGTCACCGTGGTGGACGGCAGCGCTGTGTCGATGTCTCGATCGTGTTTCAACCTGGGACGTTCGGGCATTACCCGGGTAGTTTCTCGGGCACCTTGCATCGAGGTCGTCCGTTGTAGAGCAGTACCAGCGGTGTTCGGCCTGCATGTCTTGGCGAGCAGCACCCACAAATGAAGAGAACAGCCGCAGAGAATCAGACACGGTGGAGGCGGCTCGGGAGCAGGCCGAAGGCAACGATCGGCACGTGTCCACCCGCACAACACGCACGAGGACGAGGGGTAACAGAAGACAATGGCAACCGACTACGACGCACCGAGAAGAACAGAATCCGACGATGTGTCGGAGGATTCGCTCGAGGAGCTGAAGGCACGTCGCAACGAGGCGCAGTCCGCGGTGGTCGACGTGGACGAGTCGGACACAGCGGAGTCGTTCGAACTCCCGGGTGCCGATCTGTCCGGCGAAGAGCTGTCGGTACGGGTGGTTCCGAAGCAGGCAGACGAATTCACTTGTTCGAGCTGCTTCCTGGTACACCACCGGAGCAGGCTGGCGAGCGACGCCAACGGCGTTCTCGTCTGCCGCGATTGCGCGGCGTGATTTCGGTCGACGGGAATCGAACGACCTAGCTGAACCACGCCGACCGACAAGGTCACACAGATCAGGTGGTGCAGACGATGCGGCCGAGAGCGCTCAGGCGTGATCTCCGGGGGTGGGCCGCGTCAGAGCCGATACCAACGCGTCGGGGCGTGAGGTACTGACCAACCAATAGGGTGTGGGATCGTCCGGATCATCGAGAACGACGAGAACCATCTGTTTGACCCAAGTGCGGTGTTGAACGAAGGCAAGAGGATCCAACTGCCTTCCCAATGCCGCACTTTTTGCTGTCGCGGGCACGACGGCTGCGCGTGCGATCACGTCGAGAGGTAGATGCGCCTTGCCGACGCGGAGCTCACCGTCGCCTGCTGCGTCCTTCTCGACCTCGACTCGCATGCGGCTGAGCCAGATCAGAGCCCAGATCGGGAACGGTAGGACCAATACGTAGGGGAGCCAGGCCCTCAGTCCTGGGGCGCCCATGTGTACCTCGGCAGCCAGTAGGACCCCGACGGCCATGGCAACCGGCCACCACCACAGCGGTACCCATAGTTTCTCGGAGTGCACCACGCGCCGACCGTCTCCGCGGTCGGGCGAAGCGTCGGGATGCAGGTCGCGGCGAGAGTTCTGTGACACGTACTCCAGAGTAGCTGGCGCCTGCACGGCAAGCGGTCGGTGCTCCACTCGGGAAAGTTGTCGCCGGAACACGTACGAGGCCGCGTTCGGTCGTGGGTCGGCGCGTAGTCTCAGTGCACGTGAGTGACGATTTCAGCAGTGACGGCACGTTCGGTGCCGCGATGTCGGCGGATGCGCCCCTCGGCGCGGTCCGAGTAATCCGTCTGGACAAAGAGTTACCTCTTCCGGTCCGCGCGCACGCAGGCGATGCGGGGGTCGATCTGCACATCACCGCAGACACCTCGATCGCGCCGGGGGAGCGTGTGGTCGTCGGTACCGGAATCGCGGTTGCACTCCCGTTCGGCACTGTCGGTCTCGTCCATCCCCGTTCGGGTCTGGCTGCACGGTCGGGGCTGTCCATCGTCAATGCGCCGGGCACCATCGATGCCGGTTATCGAGGCGAAATCAAGGTCTGCCTGGTGAACATGGATCCGCGCGATGCGATCGACCTGGTTCGCGGCGATCGCATCGCCCAGTTGCTGGTTCAGCGCGTAGAACTGGTCACGTTCACCGAGGTCGAGTCTCTCGACGAGACCAGCAGAGGTGACGGAGGCTACGGGTCGAGTGGTGGTCATTCCAGTCTGACGACCTCCGTGCCGGCGGCAGACACATCGAGTCGAGAGGGAGTGAGCTGATCATGTTCGGACGTCGCAAGAAGGACGCAGACGCAGCGGGTGCCCCCAACGAGGACGCCCAAGGGGCAGACGAAGCGCAGATCGGCTCCACCGGTCGGGATACCGACGACGCACTCGATCCACAGGATCGTGCCGCCGATCAGGGTCCGTTCGACCTCGATGAGCTCGACGAGGACCGCGAGACCCTGGCAGCGACTCGGTTGGACCTCGGTTCGGTTCTGCTGCCGCTTCCTGCCGGCGGGCAACTTCAGGTGGAGATGACGCAGGCCGGTGCGCCGCAGGCCGTCCACGTGGTCACCCAGTACGGCCGCATCACCATCGCGGCGTACGCCGCCCCGAAGTCGCCAGGCCAGTGGCGCGAGGTTGCCGCGGACCTCGCGGGTTCGTTGCGAGGTGATCAGTCGGAGGTCTCCGTCGAAACCGGGCCGTGGGGGCGGGAACTACACGGCGTCACGGCGAACGCGGACCTGCGTTTCATCGGCGTCGACGGGTACCGGTGGATGGTTCGTTGCGTGCTCGCAGGCCCGTCGGGCGCTGTCGGTGCCGATTCGCCACTCGTGGCGATCGCTCGCGACGTGCTGTCGCAGACGGTCGTCGACCGAGGCAGCGATCCCCATCCGGTCCGTACACCCCTCCCGGTCGTTCTCCCGCAGGCTCTGCTGGCGCAGTTGGCTGCCGCTCAACAACAGCAACAGGCCGCTGCACAGCAAGCCGGAGCACAGCAAGCCGGCGCGCAGCAAGCCGGAGCGCAGCAAGCTGGGGGTCAGGCAGCGCCGCAGGCTGGGCCGCCGAACCCCGTCGGTCCGACGGAAGGTCCCCGGCGCGGTACCTCCGGATCCGCGATGCAGCAGTTGGGTTGACGGAACGGTCGGTGGAGCGGCTCACACGCCGATGGTCGACAGCCCCTCCACCGCACGTCGACCGAGAATGGACGGATCCTCACCGATCTCGGCCAGCGTGACCGTCGCCAGCGAGGATCGGGCGATGGTGCCGTGCCAGGCGATCGCCACGTCGTGTGGATGAACTGGATCGTCGACGGCCGCCACGATGGATGTTCTCGTTGTCGATCGGGCGAGTTCGGAGAGCTCCGGGGCCGTGTAGGCAGCAGCCTCGTCGAGGGCCGACGGAAGATCCGGCCACTGCGAAGTCCACGACCGGCGCAGCGTCGATGCGAGCCAGGCAGGAGAGGTGGCCGCCATGGCGTCGACGACAGCGCCGAGCCCGTCCCTCCGCAGCGCTGTCGCGGTGTACACCGCGCTGAGAGCCGCGGGTGCGCCGTGCGCCGAACCGAGCCACGGAGGTAGCGCCGCCAGGATTCCGAAGACGTGCTCGGGATTGCGGAGAGCCCACGCCGCGGCCACTGCCGCCCCGATCGACACGCCTCCGACGATGATGGGGCCGTGCTGGAGGGCGGCCAGTTCGAGGGCGTTTTCGTACGACTCGACTACCCGCGTCGGGTCCGGTTCGACGGCGGTGGTGTGCGTCCCTGCCAAGGCGAGTGCGTCCGCGAACGCCTCGGCGGCGAACGCAGCGTCGGAGCCGGTGCCGGGCAGGACGACGGCGTGCGCGGGCCAGGTATCCATGACTCGGAATTGTCCACGTCCGTCCGGCGTTGTCGACGACCGAGGGTGCTGCACGAGTCAGGAGTCCGAACACGGCACCGCGCGCTTGGACTTAACCGTCGCGCCGGGGTTACAGTGGCCAGGAGCCACGCCGCATGACGTGGCACAACTTCGCAGATGCTTTCAGGAGCGCACCATGGCACCCGCTGCCGCAGGGTATTTCCGCAAACTCACCCGGAAATTGACCGAGGACGTCGACAGCCTCGACGCACAGGAGATGGCGGAGTCGGCGGAGGCATCCGGCGCTCAACGCGCGTGTGACTGTTCCCGCGGTGACGAAGTCACCATGCTCGGACGTCTGCGCAGTGTGGAGGCCTGCTCCAAGGCCGCGAACGCCAACATCGAAGCGGAGTTCTTCGACGGAACCGACCCGGTGACGCTCGTGTGGATCGGCCGTCGCAAGATCCCGGGAATCGAGCCGGGCAAGACCGTGCTGATTCGGGGCAGAGTAGGGGTTCGCGACGGCCGGAAGATCGTCTACAACCCGTACTACGAACTGCGCGACGACTCCTGACGCCCTTGCCGCCGTCCGCAGGTGACGGTGTGGCACCCTCGACATCGTGACCGAGAGCGACAGGCCAGAGGCCGAGGAACGCAAGCAGACCATCCTTGAACAGATGGGTGGGCTGAGCGGCGTGGTGGCGTCCACGCTGCCCGTCATCGCCTTCGTCCCGGCCAACAGTTTCTTCGACCTGACGGTCGCCATCTGGACGGCGCTCGGTGTTGCACTCGCCGTCATGGTGTGGCGACTGGTCACGAAGGCGCCGGTTCAGCCGGCGATTTCCGGGTTCTTCGGAGTCGGTATCTGTGCGTTCATCGCGTACCGCACCGGAGATGCCAAGGGCTACTTCCTGTTCGGCATCTACACTTCCCTTGCCTACGCGGGTGCATTCGTGCTGTCGATGATCGTCCGGTGGCCGCTCGTCGGTGTCGTCTGGGGGTATCTGAACGGCAAGGGCACCGCGTGGCGTCGCAGCAGTCGTGCCGTCGTCTCGTACGACATCGCGACGTTCGCCTGGGCGGTGGTGTTCGGCGCACGGTATGTCGTGCAGTCGCAGCTCTACGACGCCGACCAGACGGGGTGGCTCGCCGCCGCCCGTATCGGCATGGGATGGCCGCTGACAGGCGTCGCGCTACTGGTGACCTTCTGGGCCGTGCGGCGCGCCGACAATGCGCTCGACAACGAGTCCGCCGAGCACCGAGAGATCAAGTAACTCAGCGGGAGTGGCGCGTCACCCCAACTTGGACAGGCCGACGGCTGCGCGTAGTTCGTCCTCGACTTCTTTCGAGGCGACGAACAGCAACTCGTCCCCTCCTTCGAGCGGATCGTCCTGCTGCGGAACGATGACTCGACCGCCGCGCAGAATGGTCACCAAAGCGGCGTCACGGGGCAGCGACAGCTTGCGGACCGGCTTGCCGGCGAGCGCCGTGTTTTCCGGAAGCGTGACCTCCACCAGGTTCGCCTGACCTTTTCGGAATGTCATCAGGTGAACGAGATCGCCCACCGACACCGCTTCCTCGACCAGCGACGCCAGCATTCGGGGCGTCGACACCGCGACGTCCACGCCCCACGATGCGTCGAACAGCCATTCGTTACGAGGATCGTTGACCCGTGCGACAACACGATTGACGCCGAACTCCGTCTTCGCCAGCAGGCTCAGGACGAGGTTGGCCTTGTCGTCGCCCGTTGCCGCGATGACCACGTCGTACTGCTCGAGGTGGGAGGCCTCGAGCAGTGCCAGTTCACAGGCGTCGGCGAGAACCCATTCCGCCTCGGGAATCGCGTCGCGGTCGAGGTGATCGAGTTTGCGTTCGAGGAGCATGACGCTGTGCTCGCCGCGAATGAGTTCGCGAGCAATGGATCTGCCGACAGCTCCGGCACCGGCGATGGCAACTCTCATGGTGTCCTCAGTTTCGTGTCGAGGGCGAATGTCGGGCGAGGCGTCAGTCGTCGGACGGTGGGGGATTGGACGCGAGCGCGATGGCTTCGGCGACCGTGCCGGACACCGCGGCCACGTAGATCTCGTCGTCGGACTGGATGACGGTTTTCTTGTCCGGCAGCAGCCCGGTGCCGAACCGGATGATGAACGCAGCCCGCGACCTCGTCGACTCCTCGAGTACGGATACTTTCCTCCCGATCCACCCCTCGTGGAAATCGAGAAGCACGACGGCGACGTTGCCCGACGGGTCACGCCATTTCGTCGTCGGGTCGTCCCGCAGGAGGTTGTGCAGGAAACGGTCGGTCGCCCACGGGACGGTGGCCACCGTCGGGATCCCGAGCCGCTCGTACACCGCGGCGCGCTTGGCGTCGTAGATCCGTGCGACGACCCGCTCGACACCGAACGTCTCACGAGCCACGCGCGCGGAGATGATGTTCGAGTTGTCGCCGGACGACACTGCGGCGAACGCCTCGGCCTTCTCGATGCCTGCCTTCGTCAGAACGTCGCGGTCGAAGCCCATTCCGATGACTCGGTGGCCGTCGAACGCGGGATCGAGTCTGAGAAACGCCGTCTCGTCACGGTCGATGACGGCCACCTCGTGGCCGATTCTCTGCAGAGCACCGGCCAGCGACGCGCCCACCCGCCCGCATCCCATCACCACTACGTACACAGATCCAACTCCATTCGGATTCTTCTTCTCGGCGCTCGCTCTGCACCAACGTAACGGTCGGGGACGCACGGATCGAGCGTCGGGATGCATCGGCCGTCGCCGAGTTGGACAAATCGGGTTGCGTGTCGAGCAATTCGGCGAGTTCGGGTGCACCGATGTCGTGATTCGATTCGGACGGCTTACGCTTTCACGGTGTCCAAGCTCTCGACCGCCGCGAAGCGGCTCGTGCTCGGTAGACCGTTCCGAAGCGACAAGCTCGGTCACACCTTGCTCCCCAAGAGGATCGCGCTGCCGGTGTTCGCTTCAGACGCCATGTCGTCGGTGGCGTACGCACCGGAGGAGATCTTCCTCGTACTGTCGGTCGCCGGCATCTCCGCGTACGCCTTCACTCCGTGGATCGGGCTCGCGGTGTGCGTCGTCATGGCCGTCGTCGTCGCGAGCTATCGACAGAACGTGCATGCCTATCCGTCGGGCGGCGGCGACTACGAGGTCGCGACGGTCAATCTCGGACCGACCGCCGGACTCACGGTGGGAAGCGCGCTGCTCGTCGACTACGTGCTGACGGTTGCAGTGTCGGTGTCGGCAGCAGCGTCGAACATCGGATCCGCCATCCCGTTCGTAGCTCAGCACAAGGTTCTGTTCGCGGTCCTGGCGATCGTGCTGATCACGTCGATCAATCTGCGCGGCATCCGCGAGTCCGGAGCTGCGTTCGCCGTGCCGGTCTATGCATTCATGATCGGAATGTTCGTGATGCTCGGGTGGGGCCTGTTCCGCGTCTACGTGCTCGGAGACGAACTGCACGCCGAGTCGTCGGGCTTCGAGCTGAAAGCCGAGGATTCCCACCTCTACGGCATCGCGTTCGCGTTCCTGATAGCCCGAGCCTTCTCGTCGGGCTGCGCGGCGCTCACCGGAGTCGAAGCGATCAGCAACGGTGTGCCGGCCTTCCGTAAGCCGAAGTCACGCAACGCGGCGACGACGTTGCTCATGCTCGGTGGCATCGGCATCACGCTGTTGATGGGAATCATCCTTCTGGCCGAGAAGATCGGCATCAAGTACGCGCTCGAGCCGAGCGAACAGCTGGTAGGAGCGCCGGACGGCTACCAGCAGAAGACACTCATCGCGCAACTCGCCGAGGCGGTCTTCCACGGGTTCCCGATCGGGTTCTTCTTCATCACCGTCGTGACCGCACTCATTCTCGTCCTCGCCGCCAACACCGCGTTCAACGGATTTCCGGTGCTCGGTTCGGTTCTCGCCCAGGACCGGTATCTCCCGCGCCAGTTCCACACCCGTGGTGACCGCCTTGCGTTCAGCAACGGAATTCTCTTCCTGTCCGCCGCCGCGATCGCGTTCGTCGTCGTGTTCGACGCCGAAGTGACCAAGCTCATCCAGCTCTACATCGTCGGTGTGTTCGTGTCCTTCACCCTGAGCCAAACCGGCATGATCCGGCACTGGACGCGGTTGCTGCGTGTGGAACAGGATCCCGAACAGCGTCGCCGAATGTTTCGCTCACGCATCGTCAACGGTGTCGGACTCGGGCTCACCGCCACGGTCCTCGTCATCGTGCTCATCACCAAGTTCGCGGCCGGTGCATGGATCGCCATCGTCGCCATGTTCGCGGCGTTCGGTCTGATGAGCCTGATCCGCAAGCACTACGACACGGTCGCCCGTGAACTCGAGGACGAGGAATGGGATGGCGTGCTGCCCAGCCGCACGCATTCGATCGTGCTGGTGTCCAAGCTGCACATGCCGACCCTTCGCGCGTTGGCGTACGCCCGCGCGACCCGCCCGGACACACTCGAAGCGATCACCGTCAACGTCGACGAGCCGGACACCCGCCAACTGGTCAAGGAGTGGGAGGACAGCGATGTCACCGTGCCGCTCAAGGTGGTCGAATCCCCGTACCGGGAAATCACCAAGCCGGTCCTCGACTACGTCAAACGCGTACGACGCGACTCGCCGCGCGACGTGGTCACGGTCTTCATACCGGAATACGTCGTCGGGCACTGGTGGGAGCAGATTCTGCACAACCAGAGCGCACTGCGCCTCAAGAGTCGGTTGCTGTTCCAACCGGGAGTGATGGTGACGAGCGTTCCCTGGCAGCTGCAGTCGTCGGCGAAAGCGAAGCGCGAGAGCATCGAGAACGCGCCCGGTGCGTCCCGCCGAGGCTACGAACCCCCGAGCGGAACCGGGCGATGACCGACAGTTGGTTCGGGTCGACGATCGAGGTCACTCTCGGTGCGCCCGGGCACGGAGGGTTCTGCGTGGCCAGGCACGACGGACGCGTCATGTTCGTTCGACACGGCCTGCCCGGGGAGATCGTGCGAGCGAAGGTCACCGAGGATCGGGGTGGGTCGTACTGCCGCGCTGACGCCGTCGAGATAATTGCCCCGTCGGCCGATCGCATCACTCCACTGTGCCCCATCTCCGGTCCCGGCGGCTCGGGATGCTGCGATTGCTCCCACGTGAACCAGTCCGCGTCGCGGGCCATGAAATCGGTAGTGGTGGAGGAACAACTTCGTCGGATCGGCGGTCTCGACCGAGAGGTCACCGTCGAGGAACTGCCGAACACCGGCGACGGCACCGGCTGGCGGAGTCGTGTCCGATTGGCCGTCGACGCGGGTGGCCGCGCAGGCTTCCATCGATACCGCAGCGCCACCGTCGTGCCGGCACTGAGCTGTCCGCAGGTCGTCGCAGGCGCCTTCGACGGTCTCGCCGATTCGACATGGCGCCCGGGCTCGGAGCTGGTGGTTGCCGTCGGCAGCTCGGGAGAGCGGCACGTCGTCGAGATCTCACCAGCATCGGTGTCGCGCACGGGTCGCCGATCACCCGGTCGACGCGGTGCATCTGCTCGACGGGCCGCATCGTCGGCCCCGCGTCCGGAGCGGGCCGTCGTCGGTAGCGGACGAGTACGCGAATCGGTGTCGGGGCGTGACTGGGAACTGGACGCAACCGGATTCTGGCAGGCACACCGAGGCGCCGCGCAGATCTACTCCGACGTGGTGACCGAGTGGGCCGACGCCAGGCCCGGTGAGGTCGCGTGGGACCTGTACGGGGGAGTCGGCGTGTTCGCGTCGAGCCTGGCGACAGGAGTCGGCGCCACCGGCCAGGTCGTCAGTGTCGAGTTCTCGCGTAAGGCGTCGGCCGACGGCGCCCGTGCGCTCGCCGATCTCGAGCAGGTGCGATTCGTGCCCGGACGAGTCGAACGCACCGTCCGTGCGCTTCCCGCGCCGAACGTCGTCGTGCTCGACCCACCTCGATCGGGAGCAGGCAAAGAGGTCGTGGCAGCAGTCGCGGCGTCGGCACCCGGACGCGTGGTGCACATCGGCTGCGACCCCGCGTCCTTCGCCCGCGATGCCCGGCTGTTCGTCGACGCCGGATATCGACTCGAACAGGTGCGTGCATTCGACGCTTTTCCCCTGAGTCATCACGTGGAGTGCATCGGACTGCTCGTGCGAGAAGGTGGCACACCGTAGAGGTCGTGGGCTCGGTAGATTGAGCCGAGTGAAATCGCCCTTCCCTCGTTTCCGTCTCGTCCGTACCGTGTCGATCCTCGCCGTCGCCGCTGTCGCCGGCCTGGTCGTGTCCTGTTCGTCGACTGCAGACGAATCGACGGCCACCCCCGCAGCTGCGGGCGCCGACAATGCGTTTCCAGTGTCGATCGACACCAAGTTCGGTGACGTCACCGTGCCCGAGCGCCCGCAGCGTGTCGTCGCCCTGGGATGGGCCGACGCGGAAACCGCGCTCGCACTCGGCGTACAGCCGGTGGGCGCGAGCGATTGGCTGGCGTTCGGAGGCGACGGCGTGGGCCCGTGGGCCGACGGCCTGTACGACAGTCCCCCTGAGATCATCGGCACCCAGGAACCGTCCTACGAGGCGGTTGCGGCTCTGGAACCCGACCTGATCCTGGACACCAAGAGTTCGGGGGATCAGGAACGGTACGACAAGTTGACACAGATCGCGCCGACGGTGGCTCTGCCCGACGGCGCGGACAACTACCTGACCACCGTCGAGCAACAGGTGACCATGGTGTCGGCGGCGTTGGGTGAATCGGAGAAGGGCGCCCAGCTGTTGGCCGACCTGGACGGTCGGTTCCGGACCGCAGCGGCGGAGCATCCGGAGTTCGAGGGCAAGACCATCACTGTCGGAGCCTTCAGCGGAACCGGATACGGGGCGTACATCTCCGACAGCACGCGAGTCGTGTTCATGAAGAAGCTCGGTTTCGTATCGAGCCCCGCCATCGACGCGTTGACGGCGACAAGAACCGGCTCGACCGGATTCTCGGTGCCCGTATCGGAAGAGGAACTGAACACGCTCGATGCGGACGTCGTGGTGATCTTCCCGGTACAGCGATCGGCCGACGACGTGACGAGTAATCCTCTGTTCCAACAGATCCCTGCAGTCCGGGACGGACGGTCACTGGTGTTCGACGATCCCGACGTGGCCAAGTCCTACTCGACCAATTCGATTCTGTCGGCGACGTACGCCCTCGACACTGTCGTTCCGATGATCGCGGAGAGGGCCGAACGCTGACGGGTACATGCTCGGTCACCGAGTTTCCACGACGGCGACGGATGTGGTTGCGGCGTGTTTCGGGGCGCGGATGCGCTGGGAGCCGCAGGTGCACCGCTGGTAGGTGACGGTGCCTTCGCTGGTGTTGTGGCTGCTTTCGGTGGTCCAGGTGTGGATGTGTGCGCTCATACCCACGACTGTGCTGTAATGGTCTTGTGCATATCAACCCTTACGGAACGTATGCGGTTCAACTCGGAGTCGAATTGCTCAATTCGCCGCCGATGTCGGCGGACGAGCTCGGTCGCCGGTGCGTCGAGGCAGGACTCGTTCTCGACGCACCGGCGACCGACGCGGACGTCACCGCCACCGTTGCATTTCTCCGCGAGTGGGAGACGGTCGTCGACGCCGATACCGAACAGGCTCGGGCGGACGTCCTCAACGGCCTGCTCGCGCAGGCGTCGGCCTACCCGCGGCTGACCAACCATGCGGGCGACGGCTGGCACATGCACTACCGCGACCCGAACATCGCTCTCGGGTCCGTGGTGCGGGCGTTGGTCAGCGTCGGAACGGCGTTGCATCTGACCGGGCGTGGAATGAACAGGTTGGGCAGGTGCGCGGCGGAGGACTGCGTACGTGTGTTCGCCGACGTGTCGAGGACCGGAAGGCAACGCTACTGCGGCACTGTGTGTTCCAACCGCGACGCCGTACGGCGGCACCGAGCCAGGGCTGCCACCGAGTGACGAGAAGATCAGGTCTTGCGGTTGTACAGACGCATCGTGATCGGCCCGAACACGAGTAGGAAGCCGCCACACATCGCGGCAGTGACGGCGAGCTTGGTGGCGTCCGGTTCCCCTGACATCAACGACCGGATGGACGTGACGAGGAAGCTGACCGGATTGACCTCGACGAACGCGCGGAGCCACCCCGGCATGGTCTGGGGGTCGACGAAGATGTTGCTGGCGAATGTCAACGGAAACAGGATGAACATCGACACGCCCATGACCGCGGCCTCGGTGCGCACGATCATCGCGATCATCGTCCACACCCACGAGAGACAGAACGAGAAGATCAACAGCAGTGCGATCGAGGCGACGACGCCGAGGAGACCGCCGTCGGGCCTGAACCCGATGACGAGACCGAGGATCAGCACGATGACCGACGCCAGTGAGTAGCGGACGACGTCGCCGAGGAGCGCGCCCACCAACGGTGACGGGCGCCAGATGGGTAGTGATCGGAACCGGTCGAACACGCCCTTCTCGATGTCCTTGTTCAACGTCACGCCCGTGTACATCGTGATCATCACGACGGTCTGCACCAGAATTCCCGGCAACAGGAACTGGATGTAAGCGGTGGTGGATCCGGCGAGAGCGCCTCCGAACAAGTACGTGAACAGCAACGTGAACATGATCGGAAACATCGTCACGTCGAACAGTTGCTCGGGGACGTGCTTGATCTTGAGGAGCGCTCGCCACCCGAACGACAGCGAGCTGGCGACGGCGTTCGGCCGCGGGGGTCGTGTTGCGCCGCTTCGTAGTACGTCCGCGACCGCGGCCTGCTCGGACGCGTCCTTCGACAGCGTTGTCATGATGATGTCTCTGTTCTCTCGGTGGCGTTCGTGCGGGCGGACTCGTCGTCTGCGGGGTGGCCGGTCAGCGCGAGAAACACTTCGTCGAGGCTGGGTTGGCCGATGGCGAACGAGGCCACCGCGATTCCCGCGTCCTCGAACGCGGGCAGAGCGGCAGCCACCGAGGACGTCCGGTCCAGGCGAGCCGACAGTGCAACCGGATCTGCTTCCTCGGTCACCGACTCGGACAGGATCGTGCGAAGGATTGCTGCGGCTTCGGACCGTCGAGCGGGATCCAGTACTCGCACGTGCAGCGAGCCCGCGCCGACCGACGCCTTCAGTTCGCCGGTGGTGCCTTCCGCGATGACCTTGCCGCGGTCGATGACCGCGATCCGTCCGGCCAGTTGATCGGCTTCGTCGAGGTACTGAGTGGTGAGCAGAACCGTCGTACCGCCACCGACGAGAGCGCGGACGATGTCCCACACCTGATTGCGGCTACGAGGGTCCAGGCCGGTCGTCGGCTCGTCGAGGAAGATCAGTTCGGGAGTGACGATGATGCTCGCAGCGATGTCGATCCGACGCCGCATACCGCCCGAGTACGTCTTCACCTGGCGAGACCCGGCGTCGGCGATGCCGAACGCGGTGAGCAGTTCGTCCGCTCGGGACCGCGCCGCCGAACGCGAGTATCCGTAGAGCCGAGCCAGCAGGATCAGATTCTCGGTACCGGTCAGATCCTCGTCCAGCGATGCGAACTGGCCGGTCAGTGACACCTTGCCTCGAATGGCGTCCGCCTCGGAGGCGACGTCGTGGCCCAGTACGCGAGCCGACCCGCCGTCGATCGGAAGAAGTGTCGCGAGCATTCGGATCGTGGTCGTCTTGCCTGCTCCGTTGGGGCCGAGGACACCGTATACACCTCCACTCGGAACCGACAGGTCTATTCCGTCCACCGCAGTGTTGTCGCCGAAGCGTTTGATCAGGCCCGATGTCTCGATCGCCGGCATGTGTCCCATTCCTCCAAGATTGTCCGAATCGACCTCGAAGTGCAATCGATTATCCCGCGCAGCCATCCGCGGCGCAGGGTGTACCGAATATGTTGTGCGGCGGGAAAACGCGGAGGTTTCGGTGTGAGAGCAACATGAGCACTACTCTCTTGATCAATGAACGCGATCAGAGTCGAATTCGTTGGGACATCGTCACGGTGAGCACGGACCCCACGCCGGGCTCGCAGTACCAGGGGCCACCGAATTCAGAAGAGGACCCGTCGGCAGAACAAGGTGCGGCCTGTGCCGTGCCCAGTGCGCAGTTGCGCAACTTGCGAGCAGACGAGATGGAGCGGCTCCGCCGGCTGATGGCCGCGGTCGCCGGCGGTGATCAGCGCGCCTTCGGCGAGTTGTACGACGCCACCAGCGCACGCGTCTACGGCATGGTGCTGCGTGTCCTTCGCGACCCGGGGTACAGCGAGGAGACGACGCAGGAGGTGTTCCTCCAGATCTGGAAGTCGGCACCCAACTACGACCCGAACCAGGGAAGCCCCCTGGCGTGGATCATGACGTTGGCGCACCGGCGGGCGGTGGACCGCGTGCGGTCCGAGCAGTCCGGGACCGACCGTGAAGCTGCGTACGGGGCGATCAGCCACACCCCGGAACACGACGAGGTCCTCGAGGCCGTCACCCAGCGACTGGAATCCGACGCCGTGGTTGCGTGCCTCGACACACTGACCGATACGCAACGCGAGTCGGTACGAATGGCTTATTACAGCGGTTGGACATACCGCGAAGTGGCGGAGCGGCTCGGGGTCGCGGTTCCGACGATCAAATCGCGAATACGGGACGGACTGATCAAGTTGAAGACATGTCTGGGGGTGACACCCTCATGAGCGAAGCAACGCGACAGCGGCTGCTCGACTCCGCCGAGGTGTACGCCCTCCACGCGGTGAGCGCCGCCGAGGAAGCCGACATCGAACGTGACCGTGCGGCGGTGGACGACACCGCCCGTGTGCAGTTCAACATCCTTGTCGGCGAGATACAGGAAACTCTTGCGCTGGTGTCCGTGCTGGATGCCGCGGACCCCCCGGCGCAGCTGAGAGACCGCGTGCTGCAGGAAATTCCGCGCATCACGCAGGATGTCGCCGATCCCGCACCCGCAACGGTGACCACGCTGCGCGGACACCGAGATCGGCGCGCCAAGCAGGAGTGGAGCCGGCGGAACGGCCCAGGGGTGGGTCGGTGGCGTACCACGATGCTCGCCGCCGCGGCAGCAGTCGTCGTGGCAGTCGGCGGCGGAGTGGTCGCCACCCAGGTTGTGGGCAACGATCCGGCACCGACCCAGGCGGAACAGATCGTGGCAGCGCCGGACGCACGTGAGACCACTGCCGAGTTCCCCGGTGGCGGCACGGCGAACATCTCCTACTCCCGTGAGTCGGGTTCGCTCGTCGTCACGCTCGACGGCGTTTCCGCACCGGCGGCTGGCCAGGACTACCAGATGTGGTTCGTCGACGGCACGCCTCGGTCGGTCGGTCTGGTGACGGCCGAACAGTTGGTCGACAGCGACGGCACCGTCATCGACGGCATGGGCGCGGCAACGAACTTCGCGTTCTCGCTCGAGCCCGCAGGCGGATCTCCGCAGCCGACGGAGGTTCTGACGATGGTGACACTCGACGCGTGACACTCGACGCGTGACATTCGACGCGTGACACTTGACGCCGATCGAGTTCGATGTGGGGCCTCAGCGCCCCACATCGAACTGCCCGAGAGATTTGATCGCGGTGTTCATCTGCATGTAGGCACCGGTCGCGAGGGTGGTCAGGAGCTCCAGTTTCACCGACGGTGCAGACACGGACAACGCGTCGAAATCTCGAACCGACATCACGGCGACCGACAACGGGGTGTCCGCCCGGAAATCGAGTAGGAACTTCGTTCGGGCCAGAAGGGGCATCTCGCCGAAACTCATCCCAGGAGAGAGCGTCGAGATTCGGTGATGTCGACCTCCCGGTGAGGTGAACGACGACGACACTTGCCCGGCCAGTACGAGAAACAGCCCGGCGGCCGGTTGTCCGCTCGTCACGACGGTGTCTCCCCTGGCGTAGGTGTGCACGGTGAAGGCGGGTTCGACAGCGGCGAATTCAGCCGGGGACAAGCCGTCGAGCACCGGGTGGTCTCGCAGGGCTATGCGGTCGGGTTGTCGAGGTCCGACGCAGTACTTGTCGAGCAGAATTTCCTCGGCCCACTGAATCGCGGAACCCAGGTCGGCGAAGACGCGTCCCGATGCGCCACCGGGGTCGATGCTGGAACTCGTGCGACCGAGAACTCCCGAAGGGTCGACGAGCGATGCTCGGCAACCACGGCTGGACAAGTGGGCAAGCACTCTGTCGAACATTCCGCGTGCCACGTCGCTGACCTCGTCGACGCCGCGGACGTCGATGACCAACGCATCGAGCTGTTCGTCGAGATTGCCGATCTCGCGCACTGCCGTTTCCGCGCCGGAGAACAACAGATCTCCGTGCAGCTCGTACACCCGAGCGCGGCTGCCGAACCGAGCGAGTGCAGCTTGCTCGATCTCGCTTCGTCGGCGCCGTGAGGGGGCCTCACCGACGGTGTACTTGCCGCGGATCGCGGACCGGGCCGCACGAGTGACATGGAGAAAATGCAGTTCGAGCTTGCGCGAGAGTTCGCGGCACGCCGCGACGCCGCGCACGCTGTTTCCGTGCGGATCGAGTCTGGGGGAGTAGACCGCAATTCCCATCTGACCGGGCAGGACGGCCAGAATGCCGCCACCCACCCCGCTCTTCGCGGGCATCCCCACTCGCGCAACCCAGTCGCCCGCACCGTCGTACATTCCGCACGTCGTCATCACACTCAACACACGTTCGACGAGCGCCGGAGCGAGGGCACGTTCCTTGGTGCGTGGGTTGAGTCCGTTGTTCGCCATCGTCGCCGCCATCATGGCGAGGTCGACCGCGGTGACGTCTATCGAGCACTGACGGAAGTACAGATCCACTGCGGCATCGGGATCGTCGGTGATGATGTCGAACGAGCGCAACATGTACCCGATCGCACGATTCCTGTTGCCGGTGCGGGCCTCGGAGAGATACACCGATTCGTTGAATGTCAGCGAGCGACCGGCGTACCGGGAGTAAGCCTGACGGATTCGTTCGAAACGATCCGCCGCCGACTTCCCGGCGATCAGCGACGCCGAGGTGATGGCTCCGGCGTTGATCATCGGGTTGCGTGGGCGTTCGGTGATCGGATCGAGACTGATCTCGTTGAACGGTTCACCCGACGGCTCGATGTCGATCTTCTGCGCGACGGCGTCCTCGCCCCGGTCGGCAAGGGCCAGTCCGTAGGTGAAGGGCTTGGAGATCGATTGGATCGTGAAGGGCGTCGACGTGTCGCCCACCTTGTACACGTATCCGTCGCTCGTCGCCAGGGCGATTCCGAATCCGTCGGGCGCGACCGCGGCGAGTTCCGGGATGTAATCGGCGACGCTGCCCGAGGTGTCGTCTCGGCACGCGTCGAAGACGTGCTGGAGTATCTGATCCACGACGCTCGACATGAGGCAACCCTATGCTCCGACCTCGGTGTTCGGTGTGATCATCGACGCGTGGACGTGATGGTCGTGTTGCCCGAAGGTCACAGTATTGTCGGAGTCGGTACACGATTCGGCGGTGGTCGCGGTACGGCATCGACGGTGTCGGTACGGCGTCTACGTTTCGCTACGTAGACTGTTCTGATCGAAGAAGTGTCGAGCCATCGACATCGAAGTACCGCACGTGTTGCCGAAGTTTCCGGCCGGAGGGAGCGATCTCGTTGGGTGTTCTAGCGCGCGTTCAGTCGCCTGAGGACCTGCGCCGTCTTTCACCGGCGGAGGTGGTGGATCTGGCCGAGGAGATCCGTGAGTTCCTCGTCGAGACGGTGTCGGCCACAGGAGGTCATCTGGGTCCCAACCTGGGTGTCGTCGAGCTGACGTTGGCCGTCCACCGCACGTTCGATTCTCCGCGTGACCCGATCATCTGGGACACCGGCCATCAGGCGTACGTGCACAAGATGGTCACCGGCCGCACCGCCGAGTTCGCGTCGCTTCGCAAGCAGGGTGGACTGTCCGGGTATCCCTCGCGCGCCGAGAGCGAACACGACTGGGTCGAGTCCTCGCATGCGTCCGCGTCGTTGTCCTATGCGGACGGGCTCGCCAAGGCTTTCGAGCTGACCGGTCAGAGCGACCGCCACGTCGTCGCCGTCGTCGGTGACGGTGCGTTGACGGGCGGGATGTGCTGGGAAGCACTCAACAACATCGCGGCCGGCAAGGATCGTTCTCTCGTGATCGTCGTCAACGACAACGGTCGCTCCTACGCGCCCACCATCGGTGGACTGGCCGAACATCTGGCAGCCCTACGTCTGCAACCGGGTTACGAGCGCATTCTCGACAACGGACGCCGTATCGTCCGCAGGATTCCTTTGTTCGGGAAGACGGCGTACGCGATGCTGCACGGCATGAAGGCGGGCGTCAAGGACGCGATCAGCCCTCAGGTCTTGTTCACCGACCTCGGCATCAAGTACCTCGGACCGGTCGACGGTCACGACGAGCAGGCCATGGAGTCCGCGCTGCGCAGAGCCAAGGCGTACGGCGGTCCGGTGATCGTGCACGCTGTCACTCGCAAGGGCATGGGATACGCCCACGCCGAGAACAACGTCGCCGACCAGATGCACGCGACCGGCGTCATCGATCCGTTGACCGGGCTCGCCCGCAAGCAATCGGCTCCCGACTGGACGTCCGTGTTCTCGGCCGAATTGATCGACCGTGCGGCCGAGCGTGAGGACATCGTCGCGATCACCGCGGCCATGGCAGGCCCCACCGGCCTCGCGGCGTTCGGGGAGAAGTACCCCACCCGTATGTTCGACGTCGGGATCGCCGAACAGCATGCAATGACGTCGGCTGCAGGCCTTGCGCTCGGTGGCCTGCACCCCGTCGTCGCCGTGTACTCGACATTCCTCAATCGCGCCTTCGACCAACTACTGATGGACGTTGCGCTGCTGAATCTTCCGGTCACGCTCGTTCTGGACCGTGCCGGTGTCACCGGGGCCGACGGCGCGAGTCACAACGGCATGTGGGACATGTCGTTGCTCGGGATCGTCCCCGGTATGAGGGTTGCCGCGCCGCGCGACTGCGCCTCTCTCCGTGAGGAACTCGGGGAGGCGCTCGCGGTGAACGACGGGCCTACTGCGCTGAGGTTCCCGAAAGGCGCCGTGACGGAGGACATCCCGGCGCTCCGGCGTCTCGACGGCGTCATCGACGTGTTGTCCGAGCCGGATTCTGCGGGCCGAGACGTCCTGATCGTTGCCGTCGGCGCCTTCGCAGGACTGGCACTCGAGACCGCGACCGCCCTGGCCGAGCACGGTGTGTCGGTGACGGTCGTCGATCCACGGTGGGTGCTTCCGGTCCCGGAGGCCCTGCTGAAACTGGCCGAGGAGTACAAGCTCGTCGTGACGCTCGAGGATTCGGGGGTGCACGGAGGCGTCGGATCGACTGTGTCCGCGGCTATCCGTGCGGTCGGCGTGGACACCGCGTGCCGCGACATCGGAGTTCCACAGCGCTTCCTGGATCACGCGTCTCGGGAGCAGATCCACCGCGAACTCGGGCTCACATCGGAGGACCTGACTCGCCGAATCGCCGGGTGGCTCGGGTCCAACTGACGGCGTCAGTCGGAGAGTTCACCGACGGTGGGCGCCCACTGACTGATCCGGACGTCGGCCACCAAGCCGGCACGGTTGAACGGGTCGTGCGCGAACAACCGGGCGACTGCGTCGCGGTCGGGGCATTCGACGATGAACATTGCGCCGCTGTGGTCGGCCAGCGGCCCGGATGACCTGATGGTTTTTCGGCGAACCATCTCGTGGATCCACGCCCGGTGGTCGGTTCGGTGGTCGTCTCGGCCGCCCGACGTTTCCGGCGTGTACGTGTACTCGACGACGAACATCGGCATGACGTGCCTCCTGACCGGAGTTACAGAACCATGTCCTCGAGCTCCATGCCCTTCGTTTCGCGGATCTTGAACTTGACGAAGAAGAAGGACACCAGCGCGAAGAACGCGAAGAACGAGTAGATGAAACCGAGGCCGATCGACTGAGTGAGCGGCGGGAACGCCAACGTGATCGCGAAGTTCGCCACCCAGTTGGCTGCGGTACTGATACCGAGAGCAACTGCGCGCATGTTGTTGGGGAACATCTCTCCCAACATCACCCACATGATCGGACCCCAGGTGGCGGCGAAGAAGATGACGAACAGGTTGGCTCCGATCAGCGCGATCGTTCCCCACGGCGTCGGAAGTGTCAGGTCGTCTCCGGTGCCGACGGCCTGAGTGAACGACACCGCAGCGAGTACCAATCCCACGAACATTCCGACGGAACCGATCTGAAGCAAGTTCTTGCGGCCGAATCGGTCGACGAACAGGATCGCCACGAACGTCATGGTGACGTTGATGACGGACGTGATCACCGAGGTGACGAACGACTGATTCTCGCTGAAGCCCACGGACTTCCACAGCGTCGTCGAATAGTAGAAGATCGCGTTGATGCCCACGAACTGCTGCAGGACCGCCATCGTGATGCCGACCCAGACGATCGGCTGCAGACCGAACTTCGGGCCGCGGATGTCGCCGAAGGACGACTTCGCTTCGCGCCGCAGCGTGAGCCGGATTTCCTTGACTCGCTCATTCGGGTTCACTTCGCCGGAGATCTCCCCGAGAATTCGGGCTGCCTCGTCATCGAGGTGCTTGCCGACCAGATATCGCGGAGACTCGGGAATCAGCGTGGCCAGGAAACCGTAGACGAGTGCGGGTACGACGCCGACGAGGAACATCCAACGCCAGGCCTCCATCCCGAACCACAGATCGTTCGACGGCCCGCCTGCGGCGTTCTGCAATACCGCATCGGACAGCAACGCGGCGAAGATACCGACGGTGATGGCCAACTGCTGCAGCGATGCGAGACCACCGCGATAGCGTGCGGGCGCGATCTCGGAGATGTAGGCAGGCGCGATGACCGATGCGATTCCGATTCCGAGTCCGCCGAGCACTCGCCACAACATCAGGTCGGGGATCGAGAAAGCGAAACCGGAACCCACCGAAGAGATGGTGAACAACGCCGAGCCCAACAGCATGACGCGTTTGCGTCCCCAGCTGTCGGCGAGCCGCCCGGCGAACCATGCACCGACTGCGCATCCGAGCAGCGCGATCGCGACGGCGAATCCAGTGACGAACGAACTGAGCCCGAAGTTTTCCTGGATCGAGTCGACCGCGCCGTTGACGACCGACGAATCGAAACCGAAGAGGAAGCCACCGACCGCTGCCGCGACGGTGACTCCGATGACTTTCGCGGTATGGCGTTCTGCAGGTTGCGTCATGACGAACCCAGCTTTCTGAAGGGCCAGCGTCGGTGGTGGTCAACGACATCATGGACCTGTTCGGGGCAACCGGTGGCTGAAATCAGGGGATTTCATCCGAAGGGTTACCCCGGCGCGCGAGCTCGGGTCCGCTCACCCGAGCCGATCCGCGAAGGTGGTCGACGAGTGGTCCGCACCGGCTCCCGGCACGAGGGTGCCGTCGCGCATGGCTTTGCCGTAGGCGCCGGGCAGGGGGATCTCGACGACCCAGTGTCTGCCGTGGAGTGTGGCCACATGGGCGCGGACCATGTCCACCATGCGTTCTTCTCGTGGTCCGCCGAGGTCCGGGACCTGCCCTGCGGGTGTACCTTCGGCCAGTTCGAGGAGACGCTGCGCAACGTCGCGCGCGGCGACGGGCATGCATCGCATACGTGGTACGACGACGAGAGGGCCGAGCGTGGTTCGCTCGACGAGTTGCTCGGCGAATTCGTGAAACTGTGTCGCGCGCAGGATGGTCCAAGGGATGTCGCCGTCCGCGATCGCATTTTCCTGCGCGACTTTTCCCGCGTAGTACGAGTACGGAGCCTCGTCGACGCCGACGATGGAGAGCGCCACGTGGTGCCGCACGCCTGCAGCTTTCTCCGCACGCAGGAGATGTGCGGTGACACTCGTGAAGAACCGGACGGATTCCTTGGCGGACATGGTTTGCGTCGAGGCAACGTCGACAACGACGTCGACTCCGACGAGGGTGTCGTCGAGGCCGGTTCCGCCGACGAGGTCCACACCGTTGGAGCGGGTGAGCACGAGGACGTCGTGACCGCGTTTTCGGGCGAGGTCGACCACGTGCCTGCCGACGACACCGGTTCCACCTGCCACTGCGATCTTCTTTGGGTTCATGTTCCTCCCGACGGCACAGCCCGCCGAAATGTATCGCGACGTGACGGCAATCTCAGTGTTCGGGTACGGCGGCTCCTGCCGTGACCCGAAGAAAGTCGAGCTTGTCTGCATCTGCCGTGCCCGTCGCAGCGGTGTAGACGACGAGCCGGAGGTCGGTGCCGGGGGCGGTGAGAACGTCGCAGTCGAGGGTGATGTCCCCGACGGTTGCATGGTGGATCGTCTTGCGATCGGTGGCATGCTCGGCGGCGGTCCCCGAGCGCCACAGTGCATCGAAGTACGAGTTCTGCGTCCGTAATTCGGTGATCAACGCAGACAGCGGTGCGTCGCGTGGGAACCGGACGGCTGCGATTCTGAGGTCGGCGACGAGTGCCGTCGCGAGATGCTCCAGGTCTGCCGTCGACGAGGCGGGTGGATAGGCGGCTCGGCCGCGATCGTCGCTGCCGAACATCACCCGGACCAGGTTTCGGTGCGTTACGTCGATCGCCGTCGGATTGCCTTGCAGTGCGCTCCACATAGGGTTCCACGTCAGAAGGTCCCAATCCGCCGCGAACACGGCCACAGGCGTGTCCGCCAAGCGGCCGACGAGGCGCGCAATGCCGGGACCGACGTGTCGATCGATGCTTCCCGGGCCCGGTGGCAACAGGCCCGCGCAGCGGTACAGGTGATCTCGCTCGGCGCCGTTCAACTGCAAGGCTCGTGCCAAGGACGCGGTGACCTGCACGGACGGCGTCGTGGCGCGGCCTTGTTCGAGTCGGATGAGGTAGTCGACGGACACTCCGGCCAGCTGTGCCAACTCTTCACGGCGCAGACCCTCGGTCCGCCGCCTCGGGCCCGTCGGGAGGCCTGCATCGACAGGTGAGAGTCTGTCCCTCCACCCTCGCAGGACTTCACCGAGGTCGGATGCCGTGTCGCTCATCGGTCCATCATCTCCCGCTTCGGCGGATGCATACTGGTACTGCTGATCCCACTGTCTCACCGGGTGCTGGTTGTACTCCTGTGCCGGTACCAGCGTGGGTGCCATGACCCACAGTTCCGCACACACCATCGTCATGACCGGAGTCAGCCAGGGGATCGGCGCCGTAGCAGCCTCGAGGTTGCTTGCCGATGACCCTCACGCACACCTCGTCGTGGTCGGTCGAAGACCTGGCCCGACCTCTCCTCGGGTGACGTTCGTGGACGCCGACCTCGCTGACATCGAGGCGACGAGGACGGCGGGCCGTCACATCGGCACGCTGGCGCAGAACGGTTCGATCCCGAGACTCGACAGGTTCGTCGGAAACGCGGGCATCCAGTACACCGATGCAATCACGACGACGGTCGACGGTCTCGAAGCGACTTTCGCGGTCAACGTAGTTGCCAACCACGTACTTCTGACCCAGCTCCGGTCCCACCTGACGGATTCCTCGCGCATCGTGATCACCGTCAGCGACACGCACTTCGGGGATCTCCGGCACAATCTCGCGCTGGTTCCGGCGCCCGCGTGGTCGGCTCCGGACGTGCTCGCGCGTCCCGGTGCCTTCACCGAACCGGAGTCGGCCGCAGCCGGGAGAACCGCGTACTCGACCAGCAAACTTGCGGCGGTCCACCTCGTTCATGCGTGGGTCGACGCCCTCGAACCGGGAGTCGACATCATCTCGTTCAACCCCGGTCTGGTCCCGGGGACCGGCCTGGCCAGACATGCAGGCAGGGGAGCGCAGCTGATGATGCGAGTGCTGGGTCCTGTGCTTACTCTGACGCCACTGGCCACCACGTCCACGCAGGCAGGTGCGGAACTCGCTGACCTGGTGTCCGGCCGAAAGCTCGCTCGCAGCGGCGACTACGTCGACCGCAACCGCGTTGTGTCGTCTTCCGCGGAGTCCTACGACCCGGCACGCGAAGCGGAGCTCATGGCTTTTCTGGACACGCTGTAACTGACGGCGAGACCGAAGTTGTGTACCGGATTCACGGTGACGACGTACACAACTTCGATCTCGGACGTACATCAGACGTTCGCGACGCCCTGCGTGAGGAACCGCTTGCCTGTCACTGCTTCCGAGGTGCCGGTTCGGTCGAGGTACGGAGTGATTCCGCCGTTCCAGAATCCGAAGCCGCCGCCGAGAAGCAGGCAGAGGTCGATGTCCTCCGCCGCGGCTACGACGCCCTCCTCCAACATGATGTTGATCTCGTCGGCGAACGCTCGCCGGGTTCGATCCAGAACCTGCTCTGCCGTCGACGGTGAATCACCCTGTGGCCACAGTGCTGCCACCTCGGGGTCGACGATCTGGCCTTCGGGTCCGTAGGTCCAGACGCCGGGCTTCTTGGCGTCGACGAGCGCGCGGAATCCGGCGGAGTCCTTGAACCGCTCGGGGTACGCCTCGGCGAGGGTCTCCGCGGTGTGCAGGGCGACGGCCGGTCCGACCAATGCCAGCAGGGTGAGCGGGCTCATCGGCATGCCGAGCTCGGCGACGGCCCCGTCCGCGACGTCGAAGGGCGTGCCCTCGTCGATCGCGGCGATGATCTCTCCAGATGCGCGGGTGACGAGCCGGTTGAAGACGAATCCGGGCAGGTCGGCAGAGAGTACGGCCGACTTCTTGAGCGTCTTGGCCGTGGCGAATGCCGTTGCCAGCGTGGCATCGTCGGTCTTCTCGCCCTTGACGACCTCCAGTAGCGGGAGGACGGCGACGGGGTTGAAGAAGTGGAAGCCCACCACGCGTTCGGGGTGCTTCAGATCGGCTGCCATCTTCGTGATCGACAGCGACGAGGTGTTGGTGGCGAGAATCGTTTCCGGAGAAACGAATTCCTCGACCTCGGCGAACACCTTCTTCTTCACGTCGAGGTTCTCGAACACGGCCTCGATGACGAAGTCTGCCTGTGCGAACGCCGCCTTGTCGATGGAGCCCGACACCAGTGCCTTGAGACGGTTGGCGGCATCCGGGGACAGACGCTTCTTGCCGAGCAGCTTGTCGATCTCACCGTGAACGTAGCCGACGCCCTTGTCGATGCGCTCCTGGTCGATGTCGGTGAGGATCACCGGCACCTTCAGCTGCCGGACGAAGAGCAGAGCGAGCTGGCTGGCCATGAGACCTGCCCCGACGATGCCGACGCCGGAAATCTTGCGCGCCAACGACTTGTCCGGTGCGCCGGCGGGTCGCTTTGCCCGCTTCTGTACGAGATCGAACGCGTAGAGGCCTGCACGCAGTTCGTCTTTCACGAGCAGGGTGGACAGTGCCTCGTCCTCGGCAGCGAACGCGGTGTCCAGAGAAGCCGAGTCGGTGATGTCTGTGTTCTTGGCGAGCTCGATCAGCTCGACAGCGGCGACCGGACCGGGGGCGAAGTTGCCGGTCTTGCCTGCGACGATGCCCTTCGCGCGGGCGACGGCGTCGTCCCAGGCCTGGCCACGGTCGATCTCGGGACGAGCGGGGGTGATGTCGCCCTTGATCACCTGAGCTGCCCAGGCCAGCGACTGCTCGATGAAGTCGGCGCCGCCGAACACGGCGTCGGCGATACCGAGATCGAGAGCCTGCTGAGGCTTGAGCGTTCGGTTCTGGTTGAGCGAGTTCTCGATGATCACCGTCACGGCGTTCGATGCGCCGATGATGTTGGGCAGCAACTGAGTTCCGCCCCACCCTGGAACGAGTCCGAGGAACGCCTCGGGAAGGCCGAGTGCCGCCGCGTTGTCGGCAACGGTGCGGTAGTGCGAGTGCAGCCCGACTTCGAGGCCGCCGCCGAGTGCAGCGCCGTTGATGAACGCGAACGTCGGGATCTCGGACTCGCGCAGGCGCCGGAACACCTTGTGGCCGAGCTGGCCGATCTGAAGTGCCTCGTCCTTGGTCTTGATGTTCGGTACACCATTGAGGTCGGCACCGACCGCGAAGATGAACGGCTTGCCGGTCACTGCGATCGCGACCGGGTTCGCGGCGAACGCCTCGTCGAGTGCGGCGTCGAACTGGGTGAGGCCGCCGGGGCCGAACGTCGACGGCTTGGTGTGGTCGTAGCCGTTGTCCAGCGTCACGAGGGCGATCGAGCCTTCGAGGCCGGGGACGGAGATGATCTTGGTGAATGCGTTCGTGACTACCTCGTCGGTGAACGCAGTGGTGATGTCGCTCATTTGGCTGCTCCTGCCGTCTCGGTCGTTCCTGCAGGCTTCACTCCCGCGTAGTCGGAGTGGTTCGGGTTCTCCCAGATGACAGTTCCGCCCATGCCGAGGCCGATGCACATGGTCGTCAGGCCGTAGCGCACGTCGGGACGCTGCGCGAACTGACGCGACAGCTGCGTCATGAGGCGCACACCGGAGGATGCGAGCGGGTGGCCACACGCGATGGCGCCGCCCCACTGGTTGACGCGGGGGTCGTCGTCGGCGATGCCGTAGTGCTCGAGGAACGCGAGGACCTGAATGGCGAAGGCTTCGTTGATCTCGAAAAGGCCGATGTCGGAGATGCTCAATCCGGTTCGTCCGAGCAGCTTTTCGGTGGCGGGAACCGGTCCGATGCCCATGACGGCGGGGTCGACGCCTGCGAACGAGAAGCCGACCATCCGCATGCCGATGTTCAGCCCGAGCTCGTGCGCAGTGTCTTCGCCCGCCAGAATCGCGGCGGTGGCACCGTCGTTCAGTCCTGCTGCGTTTCCGGCGGTCACGCGGCCGGCAGGGCGGAACGGAGTCTTGAGCTTCGCCAGATCTTCGACGGTGGTGCCCGGACGAGGTGGTTCGTCCTCGGTGGCCAGGCCCCATCCGGCGGCGGACTTCGTGGCGACCGGGACGAGCGTGTCGGCGATGTAGCCGGCCTTCTTGGCTGCGTCGTACTTCTCCTGGGACGCGACGGCGTACGCGTCGGTGCGGTCCTTGGTGATCGACGGGAATCGGTCGTGCAAGTTCTCGGCGGTGTTGCCCATGACGAGGGCGCTCGGGTCGACGAGCTTGTCCGCGAGGAAACGCGGGTTCGGATCGACACCCTCGCCCATCGGGTGACGACCCATGTGCTCCACCCCGCCTGCGATGACGACGTCGTACTGGCCGAAGCCGATGCCCGAGCCGGTGGTGGTCACCGACGTCATCGCACCTGCGCACATGCGATCGATGGCAAAACCGGGGACGCTGCGAGGGAGTCCAGCGAGCAGGGCGGAGGTGCGGCCGATGGTCAGGCCTTGATCGCCGGTCTGCGTGGTCGCAGCGATCGCGACCTCGTCGATTCGTTCGGGAGGGAGGTTGGGGTTCTTGCGGAGCAGTTCGCGGATGGCTTTGACGACGAGGTCGTCGGCGCGAGTGTCGGCGTAGATGCCCTTGGGGCCTGCCTTGCCGAACGGTGTGCGGATGCCGTCGACGAACACGACATTCCGCTGTGAGCTGGTGGACGCGGGTACAGACACGCTTCGATCCTCCCGACAGATGCGGACATAGGCCCGGCCGACGCCGGGCTGACGCCCACTGTAGCCGGTATTACCCGTCGGTAACTTGAGGAGGGGTCAAAGCGGCCGTGAGCACGGGGACGACGAGCTCACGCTGCCAGGGACGGGCGCCGCCATCGGCCAGCTCGTTCTCGATCACCGTGACAGCGTCCTCCGGGGTGGCCGGTTTCCAGTCCCACACGAGTCGGCGCAGCAGATCGGGTAACAGCAGGTTCTCGACGGGGACCGAGACGCGTTCGCTGAGCTCGGTCATCGCGGCCCGTGTCGCGGCGAGACGATCGGCGGCATCCTGGTCGCGGCGAGCCCACCGGTTCACCGGGGGTGGACCGTCGAACGGTGCTGCCTTGGGCGGCAGGTCCGAGGCAGGCAGTGCGCGTGCCCGGCCGAGCGCGCCCAGCCACACTTTCGCGGACCGGCGCTGGCGGGGGCCGCCGAAGACTGGCAACGCCTTCAACTCGTTCTCGTTCTTCGGGTCCGCCGTGGCGGCGGCGACGATGGCCGAGTCCGGCAGAATCCGTCCGGCGGCGATGTCGCGGCGGCGAGCGAGCTCGTCGCGTGCCTGCCACAATTCACGCACCGCAGCGAGGACACGCTGAGATTTCACCGCATGAATACCCGATGTCCGGCGCCAACGGTCGGTCTTCGGCTTCGGCGGACCCAGGGTCAGAATGTGTGCGAACTCCTGCGCCGCCCACTCCGTCTTGCCTTGGCTCTCGAGTTCGGCGGCCATAGCGTCACGCAGCTCCAGCAGTACTTCCACGTCGAGTGCGGCGTAGTTCAACCACGTGTCCGGGAGTGGCCGCGTCGACCAATCGGCAGCGCCGTGCCCTTTCTGCAACGACAGGCCGAGCGTTCTCTCGACGATCGCGCCGAGTCCGACGCGCTCGAAGCCCGCCAGACGGCCGGCAAGTTCGGTGTCGTACAGCGTCGTCGGGACGAGGCCGAGTTCTTCGAGGCCGGGAAGATCCTGGTCGGCCGAGTGCAACACCCACTCCAACGGGTTGATCACTTCAGCCAAGGCGGTGAGCTGCCCGGTGACCGGTATGGGATCCAGCAGTACTGTTCCCGCACCGCGGCGTCGGAACTGCAGCAGGTACGCACGCTGTGAGTAGCGAAAGCCCGACGCACGTTCGGCGTCCACGGCGAGCGGACCGTGACCGCCCGCGAGTGCAGCCGCGGCCTCGGCGACGCCGGCGACGGTGTCGACGACAGGGGGGACACCGTCGGCGGGCGCGAGCAGAGGAACGGCAGGCGGAGGACCGTCCGTTACATCCGACGGTTCACTGGAACTTGTCGCTGACATGAGAGGTGACTCTAAGCCCAAACGAGCGGACCGCGTGCGAACTCACGATCCAGTTCGGGTCGCGTCACCGTTTCTCGGCTGTACTCCGTAACTCGGTGATCCCGGCCGGAGGCAGTCCGGCGGCGTAGGCCAGGACCTCACAGAACGCCTCCACATGTGACGCGAGCTCCACCGAGCCCGCCGTCCACGACGCGCGGAGCTCGAGTTGATGCGCCTTCGGGGGCCCGGCGATGTCCCCGTACCTGACCGAACTGGTCGATGTGACAGTCCCACCCAGCGCGGTCACCGGCTCGGCACGATTACCGAGAGCATCGACCAACCAGCTCCACCCGACCTCGGGAAGCAGTGGGTCCGACGCGAGGGTCTCGTCGACGTCGGCCTGAATGTAGGCGACGAGGCGCATGGTGCCGTTCCACGCCTCGTCACCGTCGGGGTCGTACAACAAGATGAGTCGGCCGAATGCGTCACCGTCGGACTGCTCGCCGACGTCCTCCCCGACGGTATGCTTGACCTCGGCGCCCACCGCATAGCTGTAGGGCGCGAGACGCTGCGGCGGTCTGATCGGGCCGACTTCGATCGAGGGGTGCACGACTGCCCGGTGCATCGCCTCGACAGCCGATCGAAACGGCGCAGGCTCGGCAGCGGATCCGGGTGTGGTCACGTCATCGGACGTTAGACTTCTCACGTTCCCGTTCGTCGGAGGCGCGCCGAAGTACCAGCACGGACCTGCGTAGAGGCGTCGACCGTGAGGCGTGGCAGCATGGACGGCAATGAACACCGTCACGCCCAGCACCGACACGCCGTCCTCGCGCCGCCACCTTCCCGATGCGCCCTTGCTGGCCGCTGCCGCGGGCCGCGTTCCGACTCGTCGACCTGTCTGGTTCATGCGGCAGGCCGGGCGGTCGCTGCCCGAGTACCGCAAGATCCGCGCCGGGATCGGCATGCTGGAATCCTGCTTCGATGCAGAGCTGGTCACCGAGATCACGATGCAACCGGTCAGGCGGCACGGTGTCGACGCCGCAATTCTGTTCTCGGACATCGTCGTGCCGCTCAAGGCCGCGGGCATCGACCTCGACATCGTCGCCGGCACGGGCCCGGTCGTGGCGAACCCGATTCGATCGCGTGCCGACGTCGATGCGCTACCGCATTTGAGCACCGAGCAGGTACAGCCCGTTGCGGACGCGGTTGCTCTGCTGACGAAGGAACTAGGTGAGACAGCGCTGATCGGCTTCGCCGGTGCTCCGTTCACACTCGCCTCGTATCTGGTCGAGGGTGGGCCCAGCCGAAACCACGAGAAGACGAAGGCGTTGATGCGGTCCGACCCGCAGACCTGGCACACGTTGCTGGACACACTTGCGGACACCACCATCACGTTCCTGAAGGCGCAGCTTGCGGCCGGAATCGATGCGCTCCAGCTGTTCGACTCTTGGGCAGGGGCACTTTCGCTTGCCGACTACCGCGAATTCGTCCTTCCGCACTCGACCAAGGTGTTCGACGCGGTGAGCTCGGCCGGTGTACCGAAGATTCACTTCGGAGTCGGTACGGGGGAACTTCTCGGCGCGATGGGCGACGCGGGTGCCGACGTGGTCGGCGTCGACTGGCGGATCCCACTCGACGACGCAGTCACCCGCGTCGGGGCAGGAAAAGCCCTGCAGGGCAACCTCGACCCGGCCGTGCTGTTCGCGGGCTGGGACGCCGTCGAGACCGAAGTACGGCGAATCGTCGGCGAGGCGGATCGGGCGCTTGCGGCGGGGGCCACCGGGCACGTGTTCAACCTCGGTCACGGGGTACTGCCGGATACCGACCCCGATGTCCTCACTCGTGTGGTGGAGCTGGTGCATTCGCTGTGACGGTGTCGGCGCCTCGCGCCGCGGTGGTCGGCGGCGGAATCACCGGACTGGTCGCTGCCTACAGGCTGCGCCGTAGCCTGGGCCCGGACGCGGAGATCACTGTCGTCGAGGCATCCGAGCGGCTCGGCGGAACGTTGCGAACGGCGCGCATCGCAGGCGGTCCACTCGACGTGGGTGCGGAGGCCTTCATCGGGCGACGGCCCGAGGTTCCCGCCCTGCTGAACGAGCTGGGCCTGTCCGAGCAGTTGGTGCATCCGGCGGGGCGGCGACCACTCTTCTACGCGGGCGGTGCGGTGCATCCGATGCCACCCGGCACGTTGATGGGAATCCCGTCGGACGCCGCCGCGCTACGCGGGATGGTCGACGACGAGACCGTGCAGAGGATCTCGGCCGAGTCCGACTCGCCGATGACCTGGCGCGTGGGCGGTGACGTCAGCGTCGCGGAGTTGGTGGGCGGTCGGTTCGGTGAGCAGGTGCTTCGTCGATCCGTCGACCCGTTGCTCGGCGGGGTCTATTCCGGTCTGTCGGACTCGATCGGCGTACGTGCCGCGCTGCCGACATTGGCCGCAGCACTCGACGCAGGAGCGAGCAGCTTGACGGCCGCAGTGACGCGGGCACTGCCCCCGCCCAGCTCCGGACCGGTGTTCGGTGCGCTCCGCGACGGGTACGGAGTACTGGTCGACGCGCTGGTATCGGCGACGAACGCCAGAACTGTCCTGGGTACCGAAGTCGTGTCCATCCGAGGTGAGCGGCGTGGCTGGCGCGTCGACCCCATCGGTCACGTGGATGTCGTGGTCCTCGCCGTACCTGCCCCGGCTCTCGCACGCATCCTCGCGGACACAGTTCCTGACGCCGCGGACGCCGCCGCGGACATCGAACTCGCGTCGTCCGTCGTGGTGGCCATGTCCTTACCGCCGGCCACCGAACTTCCGGACAACTCGGGTGTCCTCGTCGCCACGGACGCGGGACTCTCGGTGAAAGCGTTCACACTCTCGAGTCGTAAGTGGACACACCTGGGCGACCGGGAAACACCGCTGCTGCGTGCGTCACTCGGCCGCTTCGGCGACACCGCAGCGCTGGAGATGACCGACAAGGAACTCGTCGAGGTCGCCACGCAAGATCTGTGTACGGTCACCGGCCTGGACGTCGCACCCGTCGAGACCGTGGTGCAGCGCTGGCGAGGCGGGCTACCGCAATACGCGCCGGGCCACGTCGAGCGAGTCTCCGAGATCGAAGCCGCAGTTCGTGGCGTACCCGGGCTCGCCGTCGCCGGTGCATGGAGCCACGGCGTCGGAGTCCCCGCTTGTGTCGCATCCGCCACCAGAGCGGCCGCCGCCGTATCCGAGGTGGCACGATAGGGCGCATGGCACGCCTCGACTACTCAGCGCTCAACTCCACACTTCGCTACCTGATGTTCTCGGTGTACAAGGTCACCCCAGGAGTTCTGGGCGACGACCGCGCCGCAGCATCGAAGGAAGCCCGCGTGTTCTTCGAGAGCCAGGAAGAGAAAGGCGTCGCGGTGCGCGGCGTCTACGACATCGCCGGAATGCGCGCCGATGCCGACTTCATGGTCTGGACACACGCCGAGCGTATCGAGGACCTGCAGGCCACGTACTCCGACTTCCGCCGAACCACGGCTCTGGGTAGGGCGAGCACTCCGGTGTGGAGCAACTCCGCGCTGCATCGCCCGGCCGAGTTCAACAAGAGTCATGTGCCGGCGTTCATCGCAGGCGAGGACCCGGGCGCCTACATCTGCGTCTACCCGTTCGTCCGATCCATCGACTGGTACCTGCTGCCCGACGAGGAGCGCCGTACGATGCTCGCCGATCACGGCATGGCCGCCCGCGGATACAAAGACGTCCGCGCCAACACCGTGCCGTCGTTCGCGCTCGGGGACTACGAATGGATCCTCGCCTTCGAGGCACCGGAACTCGACCGCATCGTCGACCTCATGCGCGACCTTCGCGCCACCGAAGCGCGACGCCACGTGCGCGAGGAGACACCCTTCTTCACCGGACCACGCGTCGACGTCGAGGCGCTCGTGGCATCCCTGCCATGATCGAGGCGGTCATCTTCGATTTCTCCGGCACGCTCTTCCGCCTGGACGAGGACGATTCCTGGTTCGACGGCGTCACCCACTCCGACGGGGCCCCGGTGGACGGGCATCACGCAGCGGAGTTGATGCGCCGTATGACCGCGCCGGTCGGGGAGGTCGTGCAGTTCGACGACATCACCCGCCACGCGTGGCGGAACCGAGACCTGGACCCGGCGCTGCACCGGCAGGCATACCTTCACGTTCTGAAGGAATCAGGAATAGATCGACCGGAGCAGGCGGAATCCGTGTACGGCCGCGTCATCGACGCGGCCAGCTGGACGCCGTATCCCGATACGGTTGCGGTGGTGAAAGCTCTTGCTGCGAAGTCGATCTCGGTCGGAGTGTTGAGCAACATCCCCTTCGACATCAGGCCGGCGTTCGCGCAGCTCGGCATCGAGGAACACATCGACCAGTTCACGCTGTCCTTCGAGGTCGGCGTCGTCAAACCGCAACCGGAGATCTTCCGCATCGCCGTCGACGGTCTCGGGGTCGATCCGTCGCGAACCCTGATGGTCGGGGACAGCGAAGAAGCGGACGGTGCCGCACGCACGATCGGATGTTCGTTCGCGCTCGTCGATCCCGTTCCGACGGGCGAGCGACCCACCGCGTTGCTGGATGCAGTGAAAAGCCGCGGCATCGACCTGTGAGTGCACAGCACATGGCCCACTGGGGCATGTTCCAGGCCGCGGGCGTGGACGGCGAGGTAACCGAGATCACTCCCGACGCCGGCGATTCCAGTCCGTCCCCCGTCCTGGGTAATCTTCCCGGTTCGGTGCGTCACCGCTCACGCGTGACCGGACCAGCAGTGCGACGAGGGTGGCTCGAACACGGGCCGGGTCCGAGCGAGCGTCGCGGAAGCGATCAGTTCGTGTCCGTCACCTGGGGGGAGCTCACCGACCTCCTCGCCGACGAACTCCGGCGGGTCATCGACCGGTACGGAAACAGTGCGATCTATGGTGGGTCCTACGGGTGGGCCAGTGCTGGCCGTTTCCACCACGCTCAGTCCCAGGTCCATCGCTTCCTCAACTGCCTTGGCGGATACACCCGGTCGGTGAACAGTTACTCGACCGGCGCCACGTCCGTGGTCATGCCACACGTCGTCGGCGCGCATTGGAAATTGTTCTCACGTTCGACATCCTGGAATGTCATCGCGCGCGAGACCGATCTTCTGGTGGCGTTCGGCGGAGTGCCGGTGAAGAACACGTCCGTCAATCACGGCGGCACATCGAATCACCCCACCGAATCTGCACTCGATGCGCTCCGGGCTCGCGGTGGGAAGGTCGTCACCGTCAGTCCGCTGCAAGACGACATGACGGGTGCGGCGACGTGGCTCGCGCCCCGTCCCGGCTCCGATGTTGCGGTGATGCTCGGGCTCGCTCACGTTCTGGCGACCGAAAACCTGCTCGACCGAGCATTTCTGGACGATTACACCACCGGTTACGACGTGTTCGAGCGTTACCTCCTCGGTGCGACCGATGGCACACCGAAGTCGCCCCAGTGGGCGTCCGAGAAATCCGGGTTGGCCCCCGAGGTGATCACCGAACTCGCCAGGTCGATGGCGTCGCAACGCACCTTGCTGACGGTCACCTGGTCGTTGCAGCGAGTCCAGAGCGGTGAACAAGCCCCGTGGATGGGATTGACGCTGGCATCGATGCTCGGCCAGATCGGCATTCCGGGTGGGGGATTCGGCCACGGTTACGGCTCGATGAACGAGCCGGGTCTCGCGCCGGTGCCGTACCCGTTGCCGACCCTTCCGCAGGGGCTGAACCCGGTCACGTCCTTCATTCCGGTGGCCGCTGTCTCGGACATGCTGCTCCGACCCGGCTCCGAGTTCGACTACGACGGCAAACGACTGACATACCCCGATATCAAGCTCGTGCACTGGGCGGGGGGCAACCCGTTCCATCACCACCAGGACCTGGGCCGACTGCGGCGCGCACTGGCGCGCCCGGACACCGTCGTCGTGCACGATCCCTACTGGACGCCGATGGCCAAACATGCGGACATCGTGGTTCCGTCCACCACGTCGCTGGAACGTGAGGATCTCAGTTGCACCCGCAACGATCCGCTCCTCGTGGCCATGCACCGCGCTGTGCCTCGATACGCCGAATCGCGTGACGATTACGACACCTTCGCGGCGCTGTCCGAGAAGCTCGGCGTGGCAGAGGCATTCACGGAAGGTCGGTCGTCCCGGCAGTGGGTCGAGCATCTCTACGACCAGTGGCGCGGTTACCTGCGCGCAGCCGGCGTCGACACCCCGGAGTTCGACGACTTCTGGCACACCGGTTCGTTCCGGATGACCACCGAGGACGACCTCACCCTGCTTGCCGACTATCGGGCGGATCCTCGACGGAACGCCCTGCGTACACCGAGTGGGAAGATCGAGATCTTCTCCGAGACGATCGCGGGCTTCGATTATGTCGACTGCATCGGACACCCGGCCTGGTTCGAACCGGACGAATGGTTGGGCGGCGCACGAGCTGCGACATATCCACTGCATTTGATCGCCAATCAGCCCCGCACTCGGTTGCACAGCCAACTGGATCACGGCGCCACCAGCCAGGCGTCGAAAATTGCAGGGCGAGAGCCGATTCGGATCCATTCCGCTGCGGCTGCCGCGCGAGGGATCGCCGCCGGCGATGTGGTCAGGGTGTTCAACGATCGCGGAGCGTGCCTGGCCGGTGTGATCATCGACGACGCCATGATGGACAGCGTCGTACAACTGTCCACCGGTGCGTGGTACGACCCGCTCGACCCTGCCGATCCCGCCACGCTGTGCAAACACGGTAACCCGAATGTGCTGACCCCCGACGTCGGCACATCGTCGCTCGCGCGAGGATCGACGGGCCAGCACGTTCTGGTGCAGATCGAACGCTACGACGGAGAACTGCCTCCGATCACCGCGTTCGATCCGCCCGAGTTGCTCGACAGAGCAGCTGTCAGAACATGATCCGACCGATCGTCTCCGCCACGAGCGCAGGCTTTGTCTCTCCCTCGATCTCCAGCGTGCTGGTGGCGACGACCTGAAGAGCCCCGCCGGATACTTCGTCCACCGAGGTCAGCGTCGTCTGAAGGCGAACGTGCGAGCCCACCTTCACCGGGTTGATGAAACGAACCTTGTTGGAGCCGTAATTGACTCCGAGCTTGGTGTTCTCGATCGTGTAGATCTGCCAGTTGAGCATCGGAACGAGAGACAAACTCAGATACCCGTGGGCGACCGGCGCACCGAACGGGCTTTCCTTGGTCGCGCGTTCGACATCCACATGGATCCACTGGTGGTCACCGGTGGCGTCGGCGAAGGTGTTCACGCGTTCCTGCGTGATCTGGAGCCAGTCGCTGACTCCCAGATTCTCGCCGACCGCCGCTTTCAACTGCTCGGGTGAAGTGAAGGTGCGCATCATCACAGTATGCATGTGAGGGGACGTGCTCTGCACTTCTTGTACGAACGCGCCTACCGACAGCTAATCGTTGCCGCACTTCGCGGTTGTTCGTTTCATCGTCCGTCGATCGCGGCGTATGGAAACGCGGCGATGAGTTTGTCCTGTATCTCCGTGAGATTCGGAATCGGGCGATACTCGTCTCGGAGAGCCGCGATCCGATCTGCATCCCACGCGAGGTCCGATGAATGCTGAACCGCCTGTCCGTCGAAAGCGGAGTAGTAGTCCTCGAACTTGTATCCCTTGCCGCCGATCTCCTGCGTCAGCTCGATCCACGCATTCGGGATACCGTACGAGTCCGCGACGATGAGTCCGTGGAGACTCGTGGACATCACGAACTCGCACGACGTGATGTCCGCGACGACCTTGGACGGCTTCCTCGACGGATCGATCAGCAGAATGTTTCCCTCACGTGCGAGGGTCTGTACCACTGTGTCTCTCTTGTGCATCCAGTGATAGACGAGGCCGACTCGACCGTGCACCCGTTGCGAAGGCGGGTAGACCTTGTTTGTCAGAAGCCCTGGATCCCCGACTGCGATGTCGCGGTCGGAGTCGATACGGCCCAGAGTGAGTTGCCCACGTACGGCGTAGATGTCGTACCCAGGGTTGCTGAAGTTTCTCTCGGTGGTTCCCTCGCGCACTCCGAAACCGGAACCCCATACCTTCAGGGTCTTCGGCGCGTTCATGAGCTGAACCATCTCGAGCGTCGAACCGGCGCCGGTGAACTCGCTGCACTTCGGGCGCCTCCACGCACACTTCCGACCGAAGAGAGACTTCACCAGCCCCGGAGTCAGCTCGTCCCCGAAGTTCGGGCGAAGGCCTGTGAGTTTGAGCTGACGCCACCAGAAAGTCTTGATCGCCGCAGTCATTGCAGAAAGATACCGCAGAGTTTTGAATACCGTGCGGTACATGAAGCAAGCTGCAGTGGGTACGCGGCGCGAGCTGAACCCGGGGCGCGACTCCGGTGCGACTACTGTGCGTCGACCGCCGGGTTGAAGATCAGCGATATGGAGTTGATGCAGTAACGCTGATCGGTGGGCGTCGGGTAGCCCTCGCCCTCGAAGACGTGTCCGAGGTGACTGTGGCAGTTCTTGCAGATCACTTCGATGCGGCGCATTCCGAGCGAATTGTCCTCGTTGAGGATAACGGCGTCGCTGTCGGCCGGGTCGAAGAAGGAAGGCCAGCCACAGTGGGATTCGAACTTCTCGGTACTGCGGAACAGTTCCGCGCCGCAGGCACGGCACTGGTAAATGCCTTCGGTGGTCGTGTCGGTGTATTCGCCGACGAAGGGTCGCTCGGTTCCGGCTTGCCGTAGAACCGCGTACTCCTCGGGTGAGAGTTTCTCTCGCCACTGCGCGTCGGTGAGCTGTACTGCTGGGGCAGGATTCTTGTCCGTCGCTGAACTCATGCCTTCACGCTAATACTATCCGCCGGACTTCGTCGTCTCCGCTGGTCGCGGGTCGTCCAGTAGATAGTCGGGTTCGATTCCCCGGTCGAGTCGGCCGTCCTGCCGAGCTGCGTAGTAGCGCCCGACGAGCACGCCGAAGACGACGATGATCAGCAGACTCCATCCGAAGGTGGTGCGCATGTAGTCGAAGGCTCGTCCCGTGGTGTAGAACCGGCCGGACAGCCAGCGGTCGTAGCAGGTGAAACCGTAGATGGCGAGCCAGGCCGGCCAGTTCCGGAGCACCGAGTTCTTCAGGACGACCGTCATCAGAAGTGGGAACAGCATCATCGAGTAGTACATCTGGCCCAACGAACCCAGCAGCCAATGTGCAGTGAGGACGAGGCCGGATGTGGTGGCGACGAAGAACAATCGGTCCTCGCGGCAGTACTTGTAGAGGATCCACAACGAGGCGAGAACCATGAGTCCGAGGACACCGCGTATTCCGAGAATCAAGAACTCGGGCAGTCCGTAGTAGCGCCCGTTTCCGACAACGGCGCTGTTGAAGTAGTCCCTGGATTCGAGTAGATACGGCACGGTGCGGTTCACGAAGTCCATGGGGTCGACGGACAGCGGCCATGCGATCGCGGTGAAGATCAGGGGAATGGCGACGGCGGTGACGAACACCTTCCACTGTCTGGTCATGAGCGGAATGATCAGCAGCGGAACGAGAATGGGCTTGACCACGATGGTGAGGCCGATCGCGACGCCTGCCCACAGGTCTTTTCGCTTCAACAGGAAGCCGATGAACGCGACCTCGCCGAGTAACACGAAGCCGTTGAAATTGGTGAACACCAGTGTGTTCGTCACTGTTTCGCTCGCGAACGCGGCAAGGAGCAACACAGGTGCAACGACGGAGTTCAGACCGTAGCCGAAGATGCGCAGCAGAATGTACAGAGCAATCAGGATCGCGAGAGTGCTGGCGAAGATGAACAGCCACCGAGAGCGTTCCGGGTCGATCACGGCGACGGGGGAGAGCAGCATCGTGGCCCCGGGCGGGTACAGGTAGTGCGGATCCACCGAATCGAAGTTCGCCGTGTAGACCGGCTGCCGGTTGAGAAACGCCAGAGCCGCGCGGTACACCGGGGTGAAGTCGTCGGTGATGTCGCCGTTGATCGCTCGAACCAGGACCCGGTTGAGCACCGTCATGACGGCCAACGGCCACAGCGCGAACTTGACTACTTCTGCGGTGGACCGGCCGGTTCGTGGCTCGAGGAAGCTAAGTGACACCTACGGAACGGTACATTGACCGCCCCGTCGGACCGACGTCAGACACCCCGGCCGTCACAACCCCTCCGGACCTTGTTTCCGCCCTCGACCGCCCACGCGTGTCATGCAGGGCACACGCTGCCGTCCGGCGGCAGTGCTGCGTCGGCGACGTAGCCGGCAACCGCGGACTGAGCACACGCCGAACCACCTACCGTGGGGTGACCCGCGCCCTGCCATGTCATCGACGCCGCCTGCGTACCCGTCGTCGCGATCATTCCGGAGACTGCAGCGAAACCGCCGTTGCCGACGACGGGATCCGCGGCGCCGCTGAGCAACAACACCGGAATCGGTAGTTCCGAGGGCAGCGGCGCTGCGGGTGCCGTCGGCCAGGATGCACACGTGAGTGAGGCCAGAGCAGCATCGGTGCCGAAGACGGGATACAGCTCGGACCACGATCCGGTGGCGTCACGCACCGCCTGGGGCGACGGCCACTGCTGTCCGTCGGTGCAGCGGGCGACGAACTGTCCGTCCGTGCCGTAGGCGTCGGCGGCTCGATCGGCCAACTCGGTCAGGGCTGCGGTGTCACCGGCACGTGCCGAGGACAGCGTGTTCGACAGTGTGAGCGCGCGCTGCGTCGGATCGCCTGCCGACGATGCCAGGGCGTAGGCGATTCCGTCGAGCAGCGCGTGGGTGGACAGCGGCCTCAGCCCTCCCGATCGTGCACGCTGCACCAGGTCGGCAACGGCCGCTCGTGGATCGGGGCCGAGTGAACAGTCGAGCGCGATGCATCGCTCGGCGAAGGCGGTGAAGGCAGATTCGCGACCCTGCGTCTTCTGCTCGGCCACGGTCATCTGATCCGCGCCGAGTCCGGTGGGCGAGTCGAGTACGAGTCGGGAGAGGCGGTCGGGGTACTGCGCAGCGAACGCCAGTGCCGTCGATGCACCGTTTCCGGTGCCGATGAGTCCGATGCTGTCGACGCCCCAGGTGAGCCGCAGTCGCTCCAGGTCGTCCGCTGCATACGACGTCGCGAAGGCCAGTTCCTGTGGTTGCAGGAGGTCGGTGCATTCGATGGTCGCGTCCCGGCCTGCGTCGACGGCTCGATCGACCGCGTCACTGCCCCCTCCGGCGAACTGCCCGAGGTCCGCAAGAGCTGCGCGGGCGTCGAACTTGGTGCAGTCCACCGCCGTGGATCGGCCGATACCGCGTCGGTCTACCGCGACCACGGGATTGGTCGCCAGAAGGGTCGCGCCTTGACCTGCTGCCATGTCGGCAAGCGTCTCGATCGACGCGCGGTCCGCCCCTGACGTCAGCACCATCGGGGGAGCGTCGGCAGGCGTCCGATCCAGACGGGCACGCAGTGCACCGACGGAGAAGGACCCGAACATCTCACCCGACGCGTCGACGGGCGCTTCGAAATCCGCGCACTCGAGGATCAGGCCGGGAGTACGGGGTGCGTAGCCGTACCGGCCGAGGGTGTCCGACGTGCAGTCACGCCAGGACAGATCCGTCACCGGAACCTGCAGTGCAGGAGGCTCCGGCGCGGGGTCCGCCGATTCGGTGTCGGCGGGCTGTCCCGGTGAGTTCTGCTCGACCGCCACGTCGGGCCGACCGGACGGCCCGGCCCCGCACGCGGCCGCGAACAGCGACAGACACACGACGAACACCAGCAACGATCGATTCTGCGTCACGCTGCGAGGCTATCTAGTTCCCGCACCAGGCGGTCGGCGACCCATCCGACCGGGCGGTCGGCGACCCATCCGACCGGGCGGTCGGCGACCCATCCGACCGGGCGGTCGGCGACCCATCCGACCGGGCGGTCAGTGTTCGGTTCGGTGCTTGACCCACCTGGTCAGCAGCGTGCCGTCGTCGTCGGCGACGACATGCGCCCTCGTCATGCGCCGGACCGCGCCGGATGCGGAATGCGAGATCCTGCCGGCAGACCCCGCCACGAGAAGCGGCGACACCGTGAGGCAGACGTCGTCCACGGCGTCGTCGGCGATCAGCTGGCCGAACAGTCCCGGGCCGCCCTCGCACAGCACGCGGTGAAGACCGAGGCCGTCCAGCGCGCCGATCAGGTCGACGGTCGTCACGGTAGTCTCACCCGCCTCGACGATCCTGGCTCCGGCGTCGGACAACACCTTCTTGTTGTCGGCGGACGCGGTTGCCGTGGTCACGACGATCGGCGCGACGGTGGTGTCGGTGAACACTCGCGCGTCGGGGTCGAGTTCGGCGGAGGCCGTCACGACCACGACCGGGGGGAGTTCGTCCAACCCGCGGTCGACGCGCGCCTGGCGGGTCTCGTCGGGCAGAGAGACACCGCCGTAGTTCTCGGCGCGAACGGTTCCGGCGCCGACGAGGACCGCGTCGGTCAGGGACCGTAGGACGGCGAAGACTGCCTGGTCGGCGGGGGTCCCGAGACCGGCGGACACTCCGTCGGCCGTCACTGCTCCGTCGATGCTGGCCACGAAGTTCGCCCGAATCCACGGGCGCCTGGGTCGAGGGGGATAGGCGTACAGGCGCGACAGGTCGGCCTCGTCCAGCCGACCCTTCGCAACGCGTGACACATCGCTCTCGGATGTGAAGTAGGTCGCAATATCCAGTAGCTGCATAAGGTAGATAACACCACGTCGCTACGCTCGTTCAATGCCTGCACGTCTTGTCGATCGAAACCCCGTCGTTCCATCCGATCAGTTGATCGCTCAAATGGTTCCGCCGGCCATGTTCGACGACGTCAGCTTCTCGTCGTACATTCCCGATCCGAACGAGCCCAGCCAGGCCGAGGCGGTCGCGAAGGCCGAGGCGTTCGCGCAGAAGGTCACCAAGATCCGCGGGAAGGGTGGCAAGCGCGGCCTGTTCGGCAAGAAGACCCCGGCAACCGGTGCGGGTCTGTACCTGGACGGCGGGTTCGGCGTCGGCAAGACCCACCTGTTGGCGTCGATCTTCCACAGCGTGCCCGAGCCCAAGGCGTTCGGAACGTTCGTGGAGCTGACGCATGTGGTCGGGGCGCTCGGCTTCAACCAGGCACTCGATCAGCTGTCGAACCACAGTGTCCTGTGCATCGACGAGTTCGAGCTCGACGACCCGGGTGACACCATGCTGGTGTCCCGTCTGCTGTCGGAGCTCTCCGCGCGTGGAGTGTCCATCGTCGCGACGTCGAACACTCTGCCCGGTCAGCTCGGCGAGGGCCGATTCGCTGCCGAGGACTTCATGCGCGAGATCAAGAAGCTCGGGTCGATCTTCGAGTCGATTCGTGTCGACGGTCCCGACTACCGGCACCGCGATCTTCCGCCTGCTCCCGATCCCACCTCGGAGTCCGAACTGGTCGAGCGCGCGAACCAGGTCGAGGGCGCAACCCTCGACGATTTCGACGAGCTGCTCGCTCATCTGAGCACGTTGCACCCGTCGCGGTACGGCAAGTTGCTCGACGGCGTCGAGGCGGTGTTCTGGAAGAACGTGCACCCCGCTGCCGATCAGGCGGTGGCACTCCGGCTTGTCGTGTTGGCCGACCGCCTGTACGACGCGAGCATCCCGGTGACAGCGTCCGGCGGAAAGCTCGACGAGATATTCACCGAAGAGATGTTGGCAGGCGGGTATCGCAAGAAGTACCTGCGTGCCACCTCGCGCTTGCTCGCGCTGTCTCGTTTCGCAGCCGTCGGCTGACGTCAGAGAACTCGTTCGAACACGAAATCGTCGTGCACCTCGGCGCCGACGGTGAACGTCTTGGTACCGACACGGTGGAACCCGTGCTTGGCGTAGTACCGCTGAGCTCGGGCGTTCTGCTGGTTCACGCCCAACCAGATTCCGGCGCAGCCGAACTCGATCGCCAGTTGCACTGTCGCCGCCATCAGTGCCGCCGAGACCTCACTCCCGTGATGACCCGGTAGGACGTACATCTTGGACAGTTCCATCGTCGGCGAAGTCGACAGGACCGCGGAGATCGACGGGTCGGCCGGCTCGCCGCGGATCAGCATGGCGTACCCGACGATCGAGTCGTTCTCGCGCGCAGCGAGAATCGTTCGATCCGGGTCGTCCAGGTAGTCGGCGAACCGTTCGTGCGAGAGCACCTCGCCGACGAAGGCCTCGATCGACTCCTTGGTCGACCCGGGTGGACACGCCAGAGGAAACGTCACAGCCGCGACGTCGGCAAGTTGTTCGGCCTCCCAGATTCCGGCTCGGCCCACGGTCACGGTCACAGTCGATCCACCGCCTCTTTGGCTTCACGCAGCGGCAGCCCGGTGCGGGACCGCAGAAGTTTGATCGCTGCGAGCGAGTTCCCCTCGTGTTTGAGCGTTCGAAGGGTCGGTTCGATGTCGGCCCACAGGACCGCCGTCGACGCGAGTGGCGCCGAGGATGCCGTCGATTCCGTGCGCGTGCCCGGTCGCTTTCGAGCCAGCAGCCACGCAGCCAGAACTGCCGCGTCGATCAGGACGAGGGCAACGACGAACCATCCCCAGGTGGGCATGAGACAAGTAGAACATTCGAGCAGTTTCGTGCCGCACGGGGACTCGCCGGTGGGCGAATGTCAGACGATCCCGAGCAAACGTGACGCGTGCTCGAACGATCGCTCTGCGACGCGGTGCTTGGCCGCGGACAGATCGTGGCCTGCACCGTCGATCTCGAGAAATTCCGTCGGGGCGGGAATCGTCGCGATAGCCTGCCTCAGCTCGTCGGGTGTGCCGAATGGATCCTTCGTGCCTGAGACGAACACGGTGGGAATGTGTATCCCAGGCAGGTGCGCAGTACGTGCCTTCTCGGGTTTTCCCGGCGGATGCAGGGGATAGGACAACAGCAGCGCACCGACGGCCGAGAGTCCCTCAGACACCGTCATCGATGCCTGGCGGCCTCCATAGGAGTGCCCTCCCACCACGAGAGGCGCCGCGGTGACGCTGCCGAGGTGATCGACTGCGCGCGCCACACTTTCCCGATCGGCCGCGGACTTCGACGGATGCGGGGGGCCGGACGGCTTCGCCTGACGGAACGCGAGATCGAACCGTAGAACGGTCACCCCGTGCGCGGACCACGCGGTGGCGACGTCGACGAGAAACTTGGCCGTGCAGTCACTACCGGCCCCGTGTGTCAGTGCGAGTGCAGCCACCTCGGGCCCGTCGGCGCGATGAAGATACCCACGCACTCCGTCGACACCGAGTACTTCGTACGTGTCGGTGGGCGCCTCAGGCATCCGGTGTCGAGTCCTCCTTCAGGCCGCCGTCGTCGTCGACCATGTCGGCGAATGCCGTCCCGGATACCATGCCGTCCGTTCCGGGCAGCGTGACTGTCGGCCGTGCTCCGGGTTCGTACTGGGCGTCGATCTCCGCCGCGTCGGACTTCGCCTTCTCCTCCGTGCTCGGGTCCGCGGTCGTTGCGACACCTTCGGCGCCGGTGTCTGCCTCGTTCGTACGGTCGGCCATCGGTGGCTTCCTTCCGGTCGGGGATGTCCCTCCAGAGTGCACGTGTATGACGTGAATCACCACCCCCGGCGCCACCGACTACGAAAATGCCCCTCAGCTCGAGGCTGAAGGGCATTCTCGGATGGTGCGCGATACTGGGATTGAACCAGTGACCTCTTCCGTGTCAGGGAAGCGCTCTCCCGCTGAGCTAATCGCGCAAGCGAACATCGAAACAAACGAGCGGATGACGGGATTCGAACCCGCGACCCTCACCTTGGCAAGGTGATGCGCTACCACTGCGCCACATCCGCATGTGCATCACGCGCCGAATTTCGCACAATTCTGCGGGTGATGCGGTGAAACACCCGACATTTCGTCGGACGAAAAGAACCCCGGCACAAGACCGGGGTTCTTCGCGTGGTGCGCGATACTGGGATTGAACCAGTGACCTCTTCCGTGTCAGGGAAGCGCTCTCCCGCTGAGCTAATCGCGCAGGTACTTGCATCGAAGGCAGTTGCCTCCAACACGATGCGAGGTGGAGACGGGAATCGAACCCGTGTGCACGGCTTTGCAGGCCGTTGCCTCACCACTCGGCCACTCCACCATGGGCCAGGCGTTCTCTCGATTGCCCTTGATCCGAATCGACATCGAATCATGCCGGTTCGGCCCTGAGATTGTTCCAGCCTCGAGCGGATGACGGGATTCGAACCCGCGACCCTCACCTTGGCAAGGTGATGCGCTACCACTGCGCCACATCCGCATGCCCCGCGGAACCGTTACCGTCTCCGTGGTGCGGTGAAAACACTAGACCAACTTCTGGCGAACTCACAAATCGCCTCGTCAGTGCCACTGTCGGCTGCCCGAGTGGCGTCACGAGCGGGTCGGGTGCGAGCGTCGAAACAGGGGAAGGGTGTGCGCGGAACGCTCGACGAACAGGGCGATTCGGGGAACCTGCGAGACACATGTTAATGTTCTGCCTCGTTCGAGAGGCGTGCATCGCGATCGAACGAAGACGGTCCCGTGGCTCAGTGGAAGAGCGTCCGCTTCACACGCGGAAGGTCGCTGGTTCGATCCCAGCCGGGACCACAGAATTCGGTCACGGCGAAAGCCCCACGCGTCCAGCGTGGGGCTTTCGCCGTTTCACGCCGGTAACCTGATGCGGTGACTGCAGACGATCGCGCCGAAACAACCCACGACGACGGCGTATTCGACCGGGTGTCGGAACGGCGACGCCAGTTCCGCGCCAAGATCAGAGCCAATCCCACTCTCGATCTCGCGTACCGGATCACTGTCGGCGTGGTCGGCCTGATCGTCTTGGGGTTGGGAATCCTGGCGATTCCGTATCCGGGCCCCGGGTGGCTGATCGTCTTCGCGGGCCTCGGCATTCTCGCGTCGGAATTCACCTGGGCGCACCGACTCCTGAAGTTCGCGCGCAAGCACTACGACCGTTTCATGGAGTGGTTCTCGCACCAGTCCGTGTTCGTCAAAGGGCTCGGGGTTCTGCTCACGACGGCCTTCGTGCTGGTGACGCTGTGGTTGCTCGGCACGTTTTCGCTCGTCGGCGGATGGTTCGGTCTCGACTGGAGCTGGTTGTCCAGTCCACTGTGACGATCCGTCCACGATTCGACTGTGACGACGCGTCCGCGATGTGACGGCGAACGTGCACCCGACAGCCGATAGGCTGTCCTCGGTCTCACCGACCGCCAGTATCCACTTTTGCCGGGATCTTCCCTGCGAGGATCGACCAAGGAGTACATCGCCGTGACCACGCCCGTAACCGCCGTCTCGCCCGCCCGCATCATGGTGCCGGCCGGAACGACTGCCGGAACGGCACTTCGGGACACGGGCTTGCCCAACAAGGGACCTGACGCGATCGTCGTCGTGCGTGACGCCGACGGCAAACTTCGCGATCTGTCCTGGGCTCCCGACGGTGATGCCGAGGTCGAGCCGGTAGCCGCGAACACCGAGGACGGCCGCAGTGTCATCAGGCATTCCGCCGCGCACGTGCTGGCGCAGGCGGTCCAGGACCTGTTTCCCAGTGCGAAGCTGGGCATCGGCCCGTTCATCAAGGACGGCTTCTACTACGACTTCGATGTCGAGCAGCCGTTCACTCCTGAGGACCTGACCGCTCTCGAGAAGAAGATGAAGCAGATCGTGAAGGCCGGTCAGCGATTCTCGCGTCGCGTCTACGACTCGATCGAACAGGCCCGCGAGGAACTGGCGAACGAGCCCTACAAGCTGGAATTGGTCAACGACAAGTCCGGTATAGACGATCCCGAGATCATGGAGGTCGGTGGCGGCGAGCTGACCGCGTACGACAATCTGAATCCGCGGACGGGAGATCGAATCTGGGGCGACCTGTGCCGCGGCCCCCACATTCCGACCACCAAGTACATCCCCGCGTTCAAACTGACCCGCAGTTCCGCGGCCTACTGGCGCGGCAATCAGGACAACGCCGGACTGCAGCGCATCTACGGAACCGCGTGGGAATCGTCCGAAGCTCTCGAGCGCCACCTGGAGCTGCTGGCCGAGGCGGAGCGCCGCGACCACCGCAAGCTCGGGTCGGAGCTCGACCTCTTCAGCTTCCCGGACGAGCTGGGATCCGGGCTCCCGGTGTTCCACCCCAAGGGCGGAATCATCAGGAACGAGCTGGAGAACTACTCCCGGCAGCGGCACATCGAAGAGGGGTACGACTTCGTCAACACCCCGCACATCACCAAGGGGCATCTGTACGAGGTGTCCGGTCACCTGGACTGGTATCGCGACGGGATGTTCCCGGCCATGCATCTCGACGCCGAGCTCGACGAGAACGGTGCTGTGCGCAAACCCGGCCAGGACTACTACCTCAAGCCGATGAACTGCCCGATGCACAACCTGATCTTCCGGTCGCGGGGGCGCTCGTATCGGGAGCTTCCCCTGCGCTTGTTCGAGTTCGGGACCGTGTACCGCTACGAGAAGTCCGGAGTGATCCACGGACTCACCCGCGTTCGAGGACTGACCCAGGACGACGCCCACATCTTCTGTACCCGTGCGCAGATGCGCGACGAATTGACCACGACGCTCGAATTCGTGCTCGGTCTGCTGAAGGACTACGGCCTCGACGACTTCTATCTCGAGCTGTCCACCCGCAACCCGGACAAGTCGGTCGGCAGCGACGAAGCGTGGGAGGAAGCGACCAACACGCTGGCCGAGGTGGCAGCCGCTTCCGGTCTCGATCTGGTTCCCGATCCGGGTGGCGCGGCGTTCTACGGCCCGAAGATCTCGGTTCAGGCCAAGGATGCGCTGGGTAGGACATGGCAGATGTCCACCATCCAGCTCGATTTCAACCTGCCCGAACGCTTCGAGCTCGAGTACACCGCAACCGGGGGAAGCAAGGAACGCCCGGTGATGATTCACCGAGCATTGTTCGGCTCGATCGAGCGGTTCTTCGGTGTACTCACCGAGCACTACGCGGGTGCGTTCCCGGCGTGGCTGTCCCCAGTTCAGGTCGTCGGTATCCCGGTGGCAGAGGTGCATCAGGATCATCTGTTCGCCGTGGTGGCCGAACTGAAGAAGCGTGGAATCCGGGCCGAGGTCGATGCGTCGGACGACCGCATGCAGAAGAAGATCTTCAACCAGACCGCGCAGAAGGTGCCGTTCATGCTCCTCGCCGGCGAACGCGACGTCGAAGCCGGAGCAGTCAGCTTCCGGTTCCGCGACGGCACTCAGGTCAACGGAGTTTCTACCGACCGTGCTGTCGAGTTGATCGCGGACTGGATCAGCTCACGCAACAATGCATCTCCCACCGCAACCCTCGTCGCCGAGACCTCAGGAGTGAGCTGACCATGCCCGACAAGGACGCGGCGATCGTCGACACCGGCTTCGGTGACCCCGACCGACTCCAACGTCTGTGGACGCCGCACCGCATGTCGTACATCACCGAAGCTCCCGGTGCGACGAGCAAGTCGAGCGAGCCGTTCTCGGACATCCCGAAGATGACCGACGAGGACGGTCTCGTGGTCGCGCGAGGCGAGCAGGTGTACGCGGTGCTCAATCTGTACCCGTACAACCCGGGCCACACGATGGTCGTTCCGTATCGACGCGTCGCTGCGTTGGAGGACCTGACGCCTGCCGAGAGCGCCGAGCTCATGTCCTTCACTCAGCACGTCATCAAAACGATCAAACGCGTGTCGAACCCGCACGGTTTCAACGTCGGCCTCAACCTGGGTGCGGCGGCCGGGGGATCGCTTGCGGAACATCTGCACCAGCACATCGTTCCCCGATGGGGCGGCGACGCGAATTTCATCACGGTCGTCGGCGGAGCGAAGGTCATGCCGCAGCTGCTGCGTGACACGCGCGCGCTGTTGGCGTCGGCCTGGGCCGAATGAACACACGTCGAAAGGGGGGTTCGCGGTGCTGAGCATTCTGGGTAGGACTCCGATGTCCAAGGTGACGGCACCGCTCGGGCGAGCGCTCAACGCCACCGGGCTGACTCCCAATTCGGTCACGCTGATCGGCACCGTCGTGACAGTGGCTGCGGCAGTGACGATGTTCCCGGCCGGGTACCTCTTCTGGGGCACGATGGTGATCACGCTGTTCGTGCTGTTCGACATGCTCGACGGTGCGATGGCGCGCGCACGCGGGGGAGGAACGAAGTACGGCGCGGTACTCGACGCGACGTGTGACCGTGTCGCGGACGGCGCGATTTTCGCCGGCCTGGCCTGGTGGGCGGTCTACAGCGAGCAAGACAAGCTTCTGCTGATCGCCACGCTCGTGTGCCTGGTGACATCGCAGGTCATCTCCTATGCGAAGGCGCGAGCGGAAGCGAGTGGCCTGTCGGCCGACGGTGGATGGATCGAACGGCCCGACCGCTTGGTCATCGTTCTCGTCGGCGCCGGACTGACCGGGATCGGTCGTCACTACGACGTCCCCTGGCTCGACAGCCTCATCTATCCGGCGATGTGGGTTCTCGCAGTGCTCAGTGCGGTCACCGTGTTTCAACGGGTACTCGCCGTGCGCCGCTCCGAGGGCGCCCGCGACATCATCAGCAAGGAATCCTCGCCCACGCCCGACGGCGACACGAAGACCGATACGCCGTGACGCTCGGCGAGCGCGTCGGCGACGCAGGGTACGCCGCGGGCTGGCGGCTCGTGCGATCGCTCCCGGCCGGACTGGCGACCAAGCTGTTCGACGCGGGAGCGGATGTTGCGGCTCGGCGAGGTGGCGGCCCGGTCCAATTACGTCGAAACCTGGCGCGCGTGCTGGGAACGACAGCGGATCAGGTGCCCGACGAACTTATCCGAGCGTCGCTGCGCTCGTACGCCCGATACTGGCGAGAGGCGTTCCGACTTCCGTCGATGGACCTGGACGCGTTGGCGGCCTCGCTCGATTCCAGTATTCACGGCCAGGAGCACCTGAACGCCGCGCTCAACGACGGTCGAGGTGCCGTTCTCGCGCTACCGCACAGCGGGAACTGGGACATGGCAGGAGTATGGCTGGCTCGAACCCACGGCACCTTCGCGACCGTCGCGGAACGGTTGAAACCCGAGTCGCTCTACCAGCGGTTCGTCGCCTACCGGGAGAGCCTCGGTTTCGAGATCTTCCCGCTCAGCGGAGGAGAGGTGCCACCGTTCGCAGCCCTGTCCGACCGTCTGCGGCAGAACAAGGTCGTCTGCCTGCTGAGCGAACGCGATCTGGCGAGGCACGGTGTGCCCGTCACGTTCTTCGGAGAACCGACACGAATGGCAGCGGGACCTGCCCGCCTCGCGATCGACACAGGTGCGCACTTGCTGCCGGTCCACTGCTACTTCGACGGAGATGCCTGGGGCTTCTCCATCTCACCGCGCATCGACGTGGGCGAGGGAGTCGAGACCGCCACCCAGAAGCTCGCCGACCGCTTCGCGGACAACATCGCGGCGTACCCCGCTGACTGGCACATGCTCCAACCTCTGTGGATGGACGACCTGTCCGATTCCAGGCGAGCACGGATCGAGGGCACGTGAAGATCGGGATGGTCTGTCCGTACTCCTTCGACGTGCCGGGTGGCGTTCAGGCACACGTGCAGCAACTCGCCGAGGTGTTCATCGAACGCGGTCACCGAGTGAGCGTCCTCGCACCGGCGTCCGAGGACACCGAACTACCCGACTTCGTCGTCTCCGCCGGTGAAGCCCTTGCCATTCCGTACAACGGTTCGGTGGCGCGGCTTCGATTCGGGCCGGTCACGTACTCTCGTATCCGAAAATGGATCGCCGAGAACGACTTCGACGTCCTGCACATCCACGAGCCGAATGCCCCGAGCCTGTCGATGCTGGCACTCAAGGCCGCCGACGGCCCGATAGTTGCAACGTTCCACACCTCCACCACGAAGTCGTTGGTGCTCAGTACCTTTCAAGGTGTTCTGCGGCCGTACCACGAAAAGATCAGCGGACGGATCGCGGTATCCGAACTCGCTCGCAGGTGGCAGGTCGAAGCGCTCGGCAGCGACGCCGTCGAAATCCCCAACGGCGTCGACGTCCCCGCGTTTCGCCGCGCACCGCTGCTTCCCGGATACCCCCGAGCCGGAGGTACAGTACTGTTCCTCGGCCGCTTCGACGAACCCCGCAAGGGGATGGCGGTCCTGATGCGCGCACTCCCGACACTGGTCGAGCGGCACCCCGACGTGGAAGTGCTCGTCGTGGGACGCGGAGACGAGGACAGACTACGAAAAGAAGCGGGCGCGGCGGCGTCGCACATCCGGTTTCTCGGGCAGGTCGACGACGAGGAGAAGGCGTCGGCGATGCGGAGCGCCGACGTGTACTGCGCCCCGAACCTCGGCGGCGAGAGCTTCGGGATCGTGCTCGTCGAGGCGATGGCGTCGGGGACCGCGGTCGTGGCCAGCGAGCTCGACGCGTTCCGGCGGGTTCTTCGCGACGGTACCGCCGGTCTGCTGGTGCCGATCGACGACGATGTCGCGTTGGCAGACGCTGTCGACTCGGTGCTGTCCTCGGACGACATCAGGGACAGAGTCGTGCAGGCGGCGACTCGTGCTGTCGCCGAATACGATTGGCCCGTCGTGGCGGAGCAGATCATGCGGGTGTACGAGACGGTGACAGTCGGGGGTCAGAAAGTGCGAGCGGCGAGCTGATGACACTGTCCGCGTTGACGATTCTGATCGTCGGCCTCGTCGCGGTCTTGGTCCTCGTGGTCGGGCTGTGGGCGTATGCGACGGCCAATCGGCTCGATCGGCTGCACGTACGATCCGACCTGTCGTGGCAGTCACTCGATTCCGCCCTGGCGCGTCGTGCGGTGGTGGCCAGAGCCGTGGCGTCGGCGACCAGAGCACAGTTGGAGCACAGCCGGCGACTGGCGGCACTCGCCGACGCCGCCGAACGGGCCGACCGCGCACATCGGGAGGCGGCCGAGAACGCGGTGTCGGTGGCGTTGGCCACGCTCGACCCCGACGATCTGCCCCCGCAGCTGGTGGCCGAGCTAGCCGACGCCGAGGCGCGGGTCTTGATCGCACGTAGGTTCCACAACGACGCGGTGCGAGACACGTTGGCGCTGCGCACGACTGCGGCTGTTCGTGCGCTGCACCTGGGCGGAACCGCGCCTCTGCCGACATACTTCGAAATCGCCGAGCGGTCTGCTGCCGATACCTTCGGGTCCGAGGGTCGAGCGGTGCAGCGCACGTCGGCGAGAGTCGTTCTCGTCGACGAACGGGGACGAGTACTGCTGCTGCGTGGCCACGACCCGACGGTTCCCGACGTCTACTTCTGGTTCACCATCGGCGGCGCGGTCGAGCCCGGCGAGAATCTTCGGGAGGCCGCGGTTCGCGAGGTACGGGAGGAGACCGGACTGGGTGTCGCATCGACCGAGCTGAAGGGGCCGATGTGGCGGCGTGTCGCGACGTTCCCGTTCAACGGAGTGCTCCTGCGGTCCGAGGAGCTGTTCTTCGCGCTGAGGACTCAGGAGTTCGAGCCCGAACATTCGGGATTCACCGACTTCGAACGGCGAACGGTGACGGGCCACAAGTGGTGCACCGAGGACGACATCAGGTCACTCGCGGCGACCGGTGAAACGGTGTATCCGCAGGATCTCGCCGAACTGCTCGACGAGGTCAACATCGTGCTCGCGCGCAGAACAGAACCGGACGTACGCGCCATCCGCTGAGGCCGTCGGACACAGCAGGACGAAACGCTCCGACAGGGGGTCCAGCAATTCTCCACTGGCTATGGGAACGAAAGCCAGTTCGGTCTACTGTCGGGCACGCCTCGACCGAGGCCGTCCCGTGTTCCCACAGCTGCAGGAGAGTCCTTTGAGTACGCCCATCGTTCCGGCATCAGACGTCGAAGACAACGGCCGGGGGACAGCACGCGTCAAGCGCGGCATGGCCGAAATGCTCAAGGGCGGCGTCATCATGGACGTGGTGACCGCCGATCAGGCCAAGATCGCCGAGGATGCAGGCGCCGTGGCGGTCATGGCACTCGAACGCGTTCCCGCGGACATCCGCGCGCAGGGTGGTGTGTCGCGGATGAGCGATCCGGACATGATCGACAGCATCATCGCCGCCGTGTCCATTCCCGTCATGGCGAAGGCAAGGATCGGGCACTTCGTCGAAGCGCAGATCCTGCAGAGTCTCGGCGTCGACTACGTCGACGAATCGGAGGTGCTGACCCCGGCGGACTACGCGAACCACATCGACAAGTGGAACTTCACGGTCCCGTTCGTCTGTGGCGCGACCAACCTCGGCGAAGCGCTGCGTCGAATCACCGAAGGCGCGGCGATGATCCGGTCCAAGGGCGAGGCCGGAACAGGCGACGTGTCCAACGCGACCACGCACATGCGCAAGATCCGCGATGAGATTCGCCGGTTGACGTCGTTGCCCGAGGATGAGCTGTATGTCGCCGCGAAGGAGCTTCAGGCGCCCTACGACCTTGTTGTCGAAGTTGCTCGTGCCGGCAAGCTGCCCGTGACACTGTTCACGGCCGGCGGCATCGCGACTCCGGCGGACGCTGCGATGATGATGCAGCTCGGCGCCGAGGGCGTCTTCGTCGGATCCGGAATCTTCAAGTCCGGCAACCCCAAGGAGCGCGCCGAGGCGATCGTCAAGGCAACGACCTTCCACGACGATCCCGACGTCCTCGCCAAGGTCTCGCGTGGGCTGGGTGAGGCCATGGTGGGAATCAACGTCGACGATCTTCCGGTTGCTCACCGTTTGGCCGAACGCGGCTGGTGACGTCTCAGGCCTGGAGTATCGCGGGCCTGTTCGGGTGATCCCAGCGGACCACCACGTCCGCGGTCGGTGCACCGGCGTAGAACTCGAGCAGCGGCGCAACAGTCCACGCGTCGGCCTCCGGGGTCCGACGCCGCATGGTGGCTTCGCTGATCTTCAGGTGCACCGTCACCGCGACATCGGGAATCCGGCCGAGGGTCATCGGACCGGCGATCAGCAGAACATGATCGGGAGCCGCGTCGACGAGGCTCGCTCTCGCGGACCGATCGGCCGACTCGTCCCACAGCCGAGGGAGGAATGTCCCTCGGCCTCCGGCGCGCATCGGTGCAACGATCTCCCGCTCCACTGCAGCGAAGTCGAACCAGGCTGTGCGGTAGGTCGATTCGTCGGTCCGAGAGTACTCGAACCTCAGTGAGGCAGGCCGCACGTAATCGTGGAGATCGATCACGTCACAATGCCGTCCGGACGCGCCGACGAGGTCACGGACCGACCCGGCGAATTCGACCGGACGAGCGGCGTCCACGCCGTCGATGACACCGATTGCGCGGCAGCCGTTCGGAATTCGGTCGGCCACTGCCTGGGCGAGTAGTTCCGGAAAAATCGGCACAGGCGTCGGCAGGTCGCGGTTCGGCACCGGTTCATCTTGCCTGTCTCCGCGCTTGTTAGCCTTCACCAGCAGCGACGAGAGGTGAACAATGGCCAGTATCGAGGACATTCTCGAATTGGAACGTATCGAGAACGACATCTTCCGTGGTCGAACCTTCCCGAGCATGTTGCAGCGGACGTTCGGCGGGCAGGTCGCCGGGCAGGCTCTGGTGTCGGCCGTGAACACGGTCGGCGAGGACTACCGCGTGCACTCGTTGCACGGCTACTTCATCCGCCCCGGCAAGCCCACGGAGCCGACCGTCTACATGGTCGATCGAATCCGTGACGGCAGGTCCTTCTGTACCCGCCGCGTCACCGGAATTCAGGACGGCAAGGCGATCTTCACCATGTCCGCGTCGTTCCATGTCGACGACGACGGCATCTCGCACCAGGACACCATGCCCCGCGTCGTAGATCCGGAGACCCTGCCGGACCCGCGCACACTCCCGGAGTTCGACAATTCGTTCTACGAGGAGTGGAAGGAATGGGATATCCGCAGAGTCCCGGACGAGCAGACCGAGAAATACGCGAGCCTCGCCGCCCAGCAGCGGGTGTGGTTCCGTTACCGCGACCGTCTGCCGGACAACCAGGTGTTCCACGTCTGCGCGCTCGCGTACATGTCCGACATGACCCTGATCGGTTCGGCGAAAGTTCCGCACCCGGGGGTGGCGACTCAGACGGCGTCACTCGACCACGCGTTGTGGTTCCTGCGCCCGTTTCGTGCCGACGAGTGGCTTCTCTACGACCAGACGTCGCCGTCCGCCGACTTCGGGCGGGCTCTGGCCCAGGGCCGAATCTTCGACCGGCAGGGGCGCATGGTCGCTGCCGTCGTGCAGGAGGGCTTGATGCGCTTCGAGCGTGACCAGTCGAAATCGGCTACTGATTCGTTCAAGCCCACGTGAGCGGGCCCAGGATCGGCGTCCTCGCGTTGCAGGGTGATGTCCGAGAACACCTCGCTGCTCTGAGTGCCAGCGGCGCCGATGCAGTCGCGGTTCGGCGGCCGGCGGAACTGGGTGCCGTCGACGGACTCGTCGTTCCTGGCGGTGAATCGACGACGATGAGCAGGCTTCTGACGGTCTTCGAACTGCTCGAACCGCTGCGTGCCCGGCTGCGTGACGGGCTGCCCGCATACGGATCGTGTGCGGGCATGATCATGTTGGCGAGCGAAGTTCTCGATACCAGAGAGGACGCCCAGCATCTGGATGCCCTCGACATCACCGTGCGGCGCAATGCCTTCGGTCGTCAGGTCGACTCCTTCGAAACCGATCTCGAGTTCGCCGGACTCGAGGGTGACCTCATGCGGGCCGTGTTCATTCGAGCGCCGTGGGTGGAACGCGTCGGCGACGGTGTCGAGGTCCTCGCCACGGTTCCCGACGGCCCTGCGGCGGGGCGCGTCGTCGCAGTGCGTCAGGGCCGGGTCATGGCAACCAGCTTTCATCCCGAGGTCACCGGGGACCGCCGCGTGCACGGCCTCTTCGTCGACCTCGTGCGCGAGCTCTGAGCCGCGACGTCGGCAGGTCCATCGACGTGTACGGAATCGGTGCGGCTGAAGCACGCGTAAACTACGAACACTTGTTGTAAGTACGAAAGGGGCTCCATCGCATGAGCGGCCACTCCAAATGGGCCACCACCAAGCACAAGAAGGCGGTGATCGACGCCAAGCGTGGCAAGTCGTTCGCCAAACTCATCAAGAACATCGAGGTGGCGGCCCGCACCGGTGGTGGCGATCCCACGGGTAATCCGACGCTGTTCGACGCTATCCAGAAGGCGAAGAAGACGTCGGTTCCCAACGACAACATCGAGCGTGCGCGCAAGCGTGGCGCGGGCGAAGAAGCCGGCGGCGCAGACTGGCAGACCATCATGTACGAGGGCTACGGACCCAACGGTGTGGCGGTGCTCATCGAGTGCCTCACCGACAACCGTAACCGCGCTGCGGGTGAGGTCCGAGTGGCGATGACCCGCAACGGCGGCAACATGGCGGACCCAGGATCGGTGTCGTACCTGTTCTCGCGCAAGGGTCTGGTGACGTTGGAGAAGAACGGTCAGTCCGAGGACGACGTTCTGATGGCGGTTCTCGACGCCGGAGCCGAGGAAGTCACCGACAACGGTGACACCTTCGAGATCGTCAGTGAGCCAACCGATCTTGTCGCGGTCCGGACGGCGCTGCAGGAGGCCGGGATCGACTACGACTCGGCCGAGGCCAGCTTCCAGGCGTCGGTCAGCGTTCCCGTCGACGTCGACGGCGCACGCAAGGTGTTCAAGTTGATCGACGCGCTCGAGGACAGCGACGACGTTCAGAACGTCTACTCCAACGTCGAACTGTCCGACGAGGTTCTCGCGCAACTCGACGAGGACTGACCCGTCGGAGGCCGGTCGGGTGTCGCACACGCCCGCTCGGCCTGCCCTCCGCTACGCTATCGAACAACAGTTCGTAAGCGGAAGGTGAACACGTGCGAGTGATGGGCGTCGACCCAGGCTTGACCCGGTGCGGGTTGAGTTTGATCGAGGGCGGTTCGGGGCGCAGTGTCATCGCATTGGACGTCGATGTCGTGCGTACTCCGGCGGACATGGATCTGGCGCAGCGGTTGCTCCGAATCTCCGAGGCCGCGGAGTACTGGCTCGATACTCACAAGCCTGACGTCGTCGCCGTCGAGCGCGTGTTCGCGCAACACAACGTGCGCACCGCGATGGGCACGGCGCAAGCCGGGGGAGTGATCGCGCTTGCCGCAGCCCGCCGAGGTATCGACGTCTGCTTCCACACTCCCAGCGAGGTGAAAGCCGCGGTCACCGGCAACGGTAGTGCGGACAAAGCGCAGGTCACAGCCATGGTCATGCGGATTCTCGGACTGCAGACCGCCCCTACTCCCGCCGACGCGGCCGATGCTCTCGCTCTGGGTATCTGTCACTGCTGGCGCGCGCCGATGATCGCGAGGATGGCGAAGGCCGAGGCGATGGCCAAGGAACAGCGGCGCAAGTACGAGGTACGGCTGGCCGAGGAGCGTAGAGCACGGGCAGCCGCGGCGAAGAAGAGCGCCCGAGCCGTAGCGGCTCGGGCTGTCGGAGAGGCGGGCGTCGGATGATCGCATCCATCCGCGGGGAAGTACTGGACATCGCGCTCGACCACGCAGTCCTCGAAGCGTCCGGGGTCGGCTATCGAGTCAACGCGACACCCTCGACACTTGCGTCGTTGACTCGGGGAGCCGAGTCGAGACTGCTGACGACCATGATCGTCCGCGAGGACTCGATGACCCTCTACGGGTTCTCGGACACCGAGTCACGGGACCTGTTCGTACTGTTGCTGACGGTGTCCGGTGTCGGGCCTCGTATCGCGATGGCCACCCTCGCCGTGCTCGATCCGGCGGCATTGCGGACCGCGTTGGCGGACGGCAACGTCACCGCGTTGACGCGTGTACCCGGAATCGGAAAACGCGGTGCCGAGCGGATGGTCGTCGAACTGCGGGACAAGGTCGACGCCATCGTCGGTGGAGGGGGAGCGTCCGCGACGCCGACCGCAGGCGCGAGCGGCGGCGCAGTGCACGACCAAATCGTCGAAGCCCTCACCGGACTCGGGTTCGCGGTCAAACAAGCCGAGGACGCGACAACATCTGTGCTGGCCGCTCAGCCCGATGCGTCGACGTCGGCTGCTCTACGCTCCGCGCTCGCGTACCTGGGTAAGACGAGATGACCGACGACGCCGACCTCGAGGAGTCGCAGGTGACTGCCGAGGTCACCGCGGACGACGTCGACGTCGAGACCAGTCTGCGTCCGAAATCGCTGACGGACTTCATCGGTCAGCCGCGAGTGCGCGAGCAACTCCAACTCGTCCTGACCGGTGCGAAGCTTCGTGGCGGCACACCCGATCACATCCTGATGTCGGGCCCACCCGGACTCGGCAAGACATCGATGGCGATGATCATCGCCCAGGAACTGGGTACGTCGCTGCGGCTGACGTCGGGGCCTGCGCTCGAACGGGCAGGTGATCTCGCCGCCATGCTCAGCAACCTCGTCGAGGGCGACGTTCTGTTCATCGACGAGATCCACCGCATCGCGCGCCCGGCGGAGGAAATGCTGTACCTCGCCATGGAGGACTTTCGAGTCGACGTTGTGGTGGGCAAGGGGCCGGGCGCAACCTCGATTCCACTCGAAGTCGCGCCGTTCACACTGGTCGGAGCCACCACCCGATCGGGCGCTCTGACCGGACCGCTGCGGGATCGCTTCGGTTTCGTCGCGCACATGGATTTCTACGAACCCGAGGAACTTCAGCGGATACTCGTGCGCTCGGCAGGCATCCTCGGCGTACCGATCGACGCGGCAGGATGCGCCGAGATCGCCGGACGCTCGCGCGGCACCCCTCGTATCGCCAACCGTCTGCTTCGCCGTGTGCGTGACTACGCCGAGGTGCGCGGGGACGGCACCGTGACCAAACAGACGGCGCAGGAAGCACTCGTCGTGTACGACGTCGACCAGTTGGGTCTCGACAGGCTGGACCGTGCAGTTCTCAGCGCACTGATCAGGAGTTTCGGCGGCGGGCCCGTCGGGGTGTCGACACTCGCAGTCGCCGTCGGCGAGGAACCGTCGACGGTCGAAGAGGTCTGCGAACCGTTCCTGGTCCGCGCGGGCATGGTCGCACGGACTCCCCGGGGACGGGTCGCGACCGCCGCAGCGTGGCAGCATCTCGGTCTCGTACCGCCGCCGGACCTCGCCATCGGCGGCATTTCCGTCCGGACGAACGAAGCTCAGCAGGGATTATTCGAATAATTGCGCGGCAAAGCTCAGGAGCCGGACAAGTCGGCGGTGAGGTAATGGCACACTGGACCCGACGCACGGCACTTCGACGGTGAGCGACGAACTCTCTGTCGGACGCCGACACGACAAGAACAACGACACCTCTTAGGACTGACGTAGAAGATGGAACTGCTATTTCCGCTGCTGATCGTGGCGCTGCTCGTACCGATGTTCCTCAACGTGCGCAAGCAGAAGAAGGTCCTCGCCGACACCCAGGCTCTGCAGGACTCGCTGAAGGTCGGTGACGAGGTCGTGACGACCGCAGGCCTCTACGCCCGCGTCGCATTGGTGGAAGAAGACACCGTCGACCTCGAGATCGCCGACGGCATCATCACCACTTGGTCGCGGGCAGTCGTCCGTGAGGTTCTCCCACCGGAGACCGACGACGAGTTCGACAATCATCCAGGCGACGCGATCACCGCACCCGACGACCTGTCCGGTGTGGAGGGCGCAGGTCCGTCGCTCGACAAGACCGTCTCGTCGCAGCCCTCCGCCGACGAAACCGTGGAACAGAGCACGCGTCGCCTCGACAAGGAGTGACTTCGCGATGATCGCAGCCGCTGTCGGACACGGTCCGGCAGCGGTTTCGCGTGCGAGGGTCCAGGCGTCCGGTATGCCCTGAACCTCCCGCGAGTTACTTTTCGTCACTCACCCTCAAACGCCAAGAGGAGAATCACACACCGTGGCACCTTCAAGCGGATCGGTGCATCCATCCCGCTATCTCGCCGTGTTCGGCGTCCTGATGGCCGTTGTGTACGCCTTGGTCTTCTTCACCGGAGACAAGTCGCCCGAGCCAAAGCTCGGTATCGATCTCGAAGGCGGCACCCGTGTCACGCTGACGGCGCGAACACCGGACGGCAGCGCGCCGAGCCGTGAGAGCCTGATCCATGCCCAGCAGATCATCACCACTCGCGTCGACGGTCTCGGTGTCGCGGGCTCGGAGGTGCTCATCGACGGCGAGAACCTCGTGATCACTGTTCCCGGTGACGACAGCTCGCAGGCACGCACTCTTGGCCAGACCGCGCGGTTGTTCATTCGCCCGGTGATTCAAGCTGCACAGCCCGCGGCAGGCGCTCCCGCGGGGGGAACCGAGCAGGCCCCGGCAGGCGGAACACCGGCCGAGACACCTGCTGCCGACACTCCTGCGCCGTCCGGAGATGCGGTGCCTCAGGGTCGCCCGTTCCCGGCACAGGAACCCAGCGCGGTCGATCCGACACCCGCGCCCACTCCCGCGGCGCCGGCGGCCGACCCCGCAGGCGATCCTGCTGCTGAGGACCCGGCTGCGGACGAGCCCGCGGGCACCGAAGCCGAGCAGGCTGCGGACCAGATCGCCGAAGCGAAGGCGCTTCGTCAGAGCGAGGACCCTCAGGTCCAGCAGGCTGCGCTCGCGACGATCGACTGCAACGCTCCCGACCCGTTGCAGGGCAACGACGACCCGGCCTTGCCGTTGGTCGCATGTTCCACCGACGGTGCCGCCGTGTACGTCCTCGGGCCGAGCATCATCGACGGCCAGCAGATCTCCGATGCGACCTCCGGATTCAACTCCCAGCAGTCACGTCACGAGGTCAGCCTGAGCTTCGATTCCGAAGGCAGCAACACGTGGGCGCAGTTCACCGGAGCCAACATCGGCAGCCAGGCTGCGTTCACACTCGACTCCAAGGTCGTCAGCGCACCGGTGATCCAGGGCGCGACGCCCGCCGGTAGCGCGACGTCCATCACCGGGCAGTTCACCGCCCAAGGTGCGTCGGATCTCGCGAACACCTTGAAGTACGGATCGCTTCCGTTGTCCTTCGCATCGTCGGAAGCAGAAACGGTGTCCGCGACGCTGGGGCTGGCTTCGCTCGAGGCGGGTCTGCTCGCCGGAGCGATCGGCCTCGCTCTCGTGCTGGTCTACTGCCTCGTCTACTACCGTGCGCTCGGATTCCTCACCGCGTTGTCGCTCGTGCTCGCGGGTGCGATGGTCTACGGGATTCTCGTTCTGCTCGGCCGATGGATCAACTTCACCCTCGATCTCGCCGGGATCGCCGGTCTGATCATCGGCATCGGCATGACGGCCGACTCGTTCGTCGTGTTCTTCGAGCGCATCAAGGACGAAATCCGGGAGGGCAGAAGCTTCCGATCCGCCGTTCCACGAGGCTGGACGCGTGCCCGCAAGACAATTCTGTCCGGTAATGCCGTGAGTTTCATCGCCGCAGCGGTGCTCTACGCACTGGCCGTGGGGCAGGTGCAGGGCTTCGCGTTCACGCTCGGCCTCACCACGATCCTCGACGTCATGGTGGTAGTCCTGGTCACCTGGCCATTGGTGTACCTGGCGTCGAAGTCCAAGTTCTGGTCCAAGCCCGGTGTGAACGGGCTCGGCGCCGTCGCGCAGATCGCGCAGGAACGCAAGCGTGCCGCCGCACGTGCCATGGCAAGCAAGTCCGCATCCGATGCTGCGACGAAGGGGGCCTGAGATGTCCGATTCATCAGAGAACACCGAGGGCACCGGCTCGGTCCTGCTGCAGGACTCCGGCGTCGATCAGAGCGCGCAACCCACGCGTAGCTGGCTCTCGCGGCTGTACACCGGAACGGGCGCGTTCGAGGTCGTCGGTAGGCGCCGGTTCTACTACATCCTCACCGCAGCGATCGTTTTGGTGTGCCTGCTCAGCATGGTCTTCCGTGGGTTCACCCTCGGGATCGACTTCGAGGGCGGCACCAAGATTCAAGTACCCGCCGACGGCGGTGTCACCTCCGAGCAGGTGGAGACGGTGTTCACCGACACGCTCGGCTTCGGTCCGGAAGCGGTGCAGACCGTCGGCTCCGGAGCGGCTGCCACGGTGCAGGTGCGTTCCGAGGCACTCGACGCAGGACAGGTCGACCAGGTACGTCTTGCACTGTTCGACGCCTTCCAGCCGGTGGACAGCACAGGAACGGCGAGCCCCAACGCCATCAGTTTCTCCGACGTCAGCGAGACGTGGGGCGGGCAGATCACGCAGAAGGCACTGATCGCGCTCGTCGTGTTCCTGGTCATCGTCAGTATCTACATCGCGATCCGATACGAGAGGGACATGGCGATAGCTGCACTCGCCGCGTTGTTCTTCGACCTGCTGGTCACCGCCGGTGTGTACTCGCTCGTCGGGTTCGAGGTCACGCCCGCGACGGTCATCGGCCTGCTCACCATCCTCGGGTTCTCGCTGTACGACTCCGTCGTGGTCTTCGACAAGGTCGAGGAGAACACGCGCGGAATCCTGCACCTGGGCCGCAAGACCTACGCCGAGCAGGCCAACCTGGCCGTCAACCAGACCCTGATGCGGTCGATCAACACCACCGTCATCGGCGTTCTGCCGGTGTTGGCGCTGATGATCGTCGCCGTCTGGCTGCTCGGTGTCGGCACTCTCAAAGACCTCGCGCTCGTGCAGCTCGTCGGCATGATCGTCGGCGCGTACTCGTCGATCTTCTTCGCGACGCCGTTGCTGGTGTCCATCAAGGAGAAGTGGGGTCCCGTCGCGGCCCACACCAAGAAGGTGCTGGGCAAGCGTGCCGAAGCTGCGAAGCGCGTAGGGTCGGACACCCCGGTCGTGGCAGGGTCGGGCACTGTCCCCGACGCGCCGGTGACCCCTCGGGTGGGCTCGCGGCCTACCGGAAAGCGTGCCAAGAAGAGGCGTTGATGAACGTGCGAGTCCAGAGGTCGCGGACGACGGCAGCCGTGGCGGTCGTCGCCGTCGCGGCAGGCGCTCTCGTCGCGTGCTCGACGGCAGAGGACCAGGTTCCGTCCATCGGATACGCTGTCGATACGGTGTTGACCACGTACAACGCCAATACGGTCGACGGCGCAGCGTCGGCGGCCCGGCAGGCTTTTCCTCGGGTCCAGACCGGCTTCGGCTACGTCGGACCCGAAGGCGAAGCGCTGGCCGACAACGACGTCGGAGGGATGTCGGTCGTACCGGGCGACGTCCTCACGGTGTCGTACACGATCGCGCCACAGGCCACCTATTCCGACGGCGTTCCGATGACCTGCGACGACCTGGTTCTGACCTGGGCGGCGAACAGCGGACGCTTCGTGGCGGGGGAGAACGACCTGCCCCTGTTCGATGCTGCGTCGAGCGCGGGATACCGAGACATCGAACGCGTCGACTGCGTCCCGGGAAGCAAGGACGCCACGGTCGTCTACCGCGCGGGTCGCAACTACGACGGCTGGCGGTCCTTGTTCGGCGCAACCGACCTACTGCCCTCCCACGTTGCAGCTCGCGTCGCCGGGGTCCCCAACGTCGTCGACCCGATCCTGTCCGGCGACCTCGCGGCCGTCGGGAGGATCGCCGAGTTCTGGAACACGGGATGGAACCTCGTCCCTGGACAGATCGACACGTCCCTGCTGCCATCGAACGGCCCGTACCGAGTCGACTCGTACACCCAGGAAGACGGTCTGGTACTCGTCGCCAACGAGTCGTGGTGGGGAGTCCCGCCCGAGACCGAACGCATCGTCGTGTGGCCGAAGGGAACCGACGTCGCCGCACGCGCAACCGAAGGTGACCTCGAGGTCGTCGATCACGGTGCAGGCGGCGACATCCCGTCGGACGGCTTCGAGCGCACCGACTTTCCGTCCCACGGCGTGGAGCAACTGACGTTCGCGACCAGCGGTTCGCTCGCGTCGTCCGCAGCGCGCCGCGCACTTGCCGCCTGTGTGCCGCGGGAGCAACTGTTCGAGGGCGTCGGCCACCCGGGATACGACGAGTCCGCAGGCATCGGCTCGGCCGTCGTCGATTCCCGGCTCGTCCGTCCGAGCGCGCTGCTCTACGGACCGGTGGCCGCTACCGCGGACGGCCGCTACCGGCAAGCGGACGTCGCGGCGTCGACGACCGAGCGAAACAACGCCGATCTGGACAGCCTCGCCGTTCGAGTCGGCTACCTCGCTCCCGATCCGCGCCGCGCACAGATCGTCGCCGACATTGCGGCCGCATGCGAGCCGGCCGGAATCACCGTCACCGATGCAGGGTCTCCGGACTTCTCGCCGAGTGCACTACGCACCGGGGCGGTCGACGCCGTTCTCGGAGCCACTGCGTCTGCCTCGGGACCGTCGGGAGCGGTGTCCGAGGAAGCGGCGCGTTACAGCGTGCACAGTGGGAACGGCAGCAACGTCGGTGGATACACCAACGGCAGAATCGATGCGATCGTCGACGAGCTGGCCACAGCGCCGTCGGATGGGACCGTGCTTTCTCTCGCGACCGAGGGGGAGCGGATCCTTTGGAACGAGATGCCCTCGCTTCCACTGTTCAACCAGCCGCGAACACTGGCCGTGGCGGACGGCATGACCAACGTCGTCGCGAATCCGACGGTGGCGGGTGCGGGATGGAACATGGATCGTTGGATACTGCACAGGTGAACAGAGTTTCGGAAGAGAGAGCGTCGATCGCGTCGGACCACATCGACCGGCTCACCCGTTGGGCCGATGATTTCCCGGTCGACGGGGTGCGGTTCGCCGATCTGACGCCGGTGTTCGCAGATCCGGACGGTCTGAAGGCCGTGGTTGCGGCACTGGCCGAAGCCGGTTCGGGGGCTGACCTCGTTGCGGGAATCGATGCGCGCGGCTTCTTGCTGGGCGCGGGTGTCGCGTTGGAACTCGGCACCGGCATTCTCGCGGTCCGCAAGGCAGGCAAGCTCCCGCCACCCGTGGTGGCGCAGAGCTACGAATTGGAGTACGGGTCGGCGGAACTCGAAATCCCGGCCGACGTCGACATCTCGGGCCGGAAGGTCCTGATAGTCGACGACGTTCTCGCCACCGGTGGCACCATCGCGGCCACCGCGGAGTTGTTGCGAGCGTGCGGTGCCGAGATCGTCGGTGCCGCGGTCGCGCTCGAGATCGCGGTCCTCGCGGGTCGAGGCAAGTGCGAGGGCTACCCGCTTGTCTGCCTTCGACAGGTCTGAGGACTAAAGTTGGTGAACACTGCTGTTGTCGAAGATCCGTAACCGAGGTCGATGCCAGTCGACCGAGGGGCCATGAGCCAAGCGAACGAGAGCAGACCACGCGGCAGGAGGCGAACATTGTGACCCGTTACCTCGACCAACCCTTGCCGGATCGACCCGCGTCCGAACCGGAATCGGGTAAGGCGGCTACTGCGGAGACGCCGCAAGCAACACCGGACTCTGCTCCACCGGTCGTCGGAAAGGGCTCGGCACCTGCCGTCCCGACGTCCGCGTCCCGACGCGTCCGCGCCCGCTTGGCCAGGCGCATCACGGCCGGCCGCAACGCCGCAGTCAAGCCTGTCCTCGAACCTCTGGTGAGTCTGCACCGCGAGCTGTATCCCAAAGCGGATCTCGCGTTGCTTCAGCGGGCGTACGACGTCGCCGACGAGCGCCACGCCACTCAGATGCGCAAATCCGGGGACCCGTACATCACGCACCCATTGGCGGTCGCGAACATTCTCGCCGAGCTGGGCATGGACACCACGACTCTGGTCGCGGCTCTCCTGCACGACACCGTCGAGGACACCGGGTACTCGCTGAAGCAGCTCACCGAGGAGTTCGGTGAGGAAGTAGCGCACCTCGTCGACGGGGTGACCAAGCTCGACAAGGTGGTTCTCGGCACCGCGGCCGAGGGCGAGACCATTCGCAAGATGATCATCGCCATGGCCCGCGATCCTCGCGTTCTGGTCATCAAGGTGGCCGACCGCCTGCACAACATGCGCACCATGCGCTTCCTGCCGCCCGAGAAACAAGCGCGCAAGGCGAAGGAAACCCTCGAGGTCATCGCGCCGCTCGCACACCGTCTCGGCATGGCGACGGTCAAGTGGGAACTCGAAGATCTCGCATTCGCGATTCTTCACCCCAAGAAGTACGACGAGATCGTTCGACTCGTCGCCGATCGTGCACCCTCCCGCGACACGTACCTCGAGAAAGTGCGCGCCGAGATCAATGCGTCGCTGTCGGCGTCCCGCATCAGTGCGGCCGTCGAAGGACGCCCCAAGCACTATTGGTCGATCTATCAGAAGATGATCGTCAAGGGTCGCGACTTCGACGACATCCACGATCTGGTGGGCGTACGCATCCTGTGCGACGAGATCCGCGATTGTTACGCCGCCGTGGGCGTCGTGCACTCGCTGTGGCAGCCGATGGCAGGCCGGTTCAAGGACTACATCGCGCAGCCCCGGTACGGCGTCTACCAGTCGCTGCACACCACGGTCGTCGGCCCCGAAGGCAAGCCGCTCGAGGTGCAGATCCGCACGAGGGACATGCATCGCACGGCCGAATTCGGCATCGCCGCGCACTGGCGGTACAAGGAGACGCGCGGCAAACACGGCAACGACAACGCCGAGGTCGACGACATGGCGTGGATGCGCCAGTTGCTCGACTGGCAGCGTGAGGCAGCGGATCCGGGCGAATTCCTGGAATCGTTGCGCTACGACCTGGCCGTCAAGGAAATCTTCGTCTTCACTCCGAAAGGTGACGTCGTCACGCTGCCTGCGGGTTCGTGTCCCGTCGACTTCGCGTATGCCGTGCACACCGAGGTGGGCCACCGCTGTATCGGAGCCCGTGTGAACGGTCGACTGGTGGCGCTCGAACGCACGCTCGAGAACGGCGAGGTCGTCGAGGTGTTCACCTCGAAAGCCGTCACCGCCGGTCCGAGCCGCGATTGGCAGGGCTTCGTCGTCTCGCCCCGCGCGAAGACGAAGATCCGCCAGTGGTTCGCCAAGGAACGTCGCGAGGAAGCGCTCGAAGCAGGCAAGGACGCCATCGCGAAAGAAGTGCGCCGCGGTGGACTACCGCTGCAACGGTTGATGAACGCCGAGTCGATGTCCACGATCGCGCACGAACTGCGTTACGTCGACGTCTCGGCGCTGTACACCGCGGTCGGCGAGAGTCACGTGTCCGCGCAGCACGTGGTGCAGCGGTTGGTTGCTCACCTCGGCGGCGTCGGCGACGTGGAAGAAGAACTGGCGGAGCGGTCGACACCGTCCACCATCCCGACTCGTCCGCGTCAGGTCGGTGACGCCGGTGTACTCGTGTCGGGCACCGAGGGGGTCGTCGCGAAGCTGGCCAAGTGCTGCACCCCGGTTCCCGGCGACGAAATCCTCGGGTTCGTCACCCGCGGGGGGTCGGTCAGTGTGCACCGAACCGACTGCACCAACGCGAAATCGCTGGGCGAGCAGTCGGAACGGTTCATCGACGTCGAATGGGCCCCGTCGGCGTCGTCGGTGTTTCTGGTCGCGATTCAGATCGAGGCACTGGACCGGCATCGCCTGCTTTCGGACGTCACCAAAGCACTCGCGGACGAGAAGGTCAACATTCTGTCCGCGTCGGTGGCTACGTCGGGGGACCGTGTGGCGATCAGCAAGTTCACGTTCGAGATGGGCGACCCGAAGCACCTGGGCCACGTCCTGAACGTCGTGCGCAACGTCGAAGGGGTGTACGACGTCTATCGCCTGACGTCCGCTGCCTGACCACCCTACGTGAGTGGAAATGTAGGTCGGGACCTACATTTCCACTCACGGTCACTGAGCGGCGACGACCGACTGAACGGTGACCTCGGCGTTGGGTGGTCCGTCGTTGCCGGGTGTGGAGACTCCGGCCTCTGCCACCGCGTCGAGCGTCGCCAGCCCGGCCTCGTCGATCGTTCCGAACACGGTGTACTGCGGCGGAAGGACGGAATCCTCGTACACCAGGAAGAACTGGCTTCCATTGGTGTCGGGTCCGGCGTTCGCCATGGCGACGGTCCCGCGGGGGTAGACGACGGGGCTCGACAGTGCCGGGTCGCCGGCCGGGAACGCCGTCGTGGGGTACTCGTTGGCGAACTCGTAACCGGGACCACGGTTTCCCTGTCCGGAAGGATCACCGCACTGCAGGACCTGCAGGCCCTCGGTGGTGGTCAGCCGGTGACAGACGGTGTCGTCGAAGTAGCCCTGCGTGGCAAGCGACGTGAAACTGTTGACGGTGCAGGGAGCTTCGGTGCGGTCGAGCGACAGGCCGACGGGGCCCTGGCTCGTCGTCACGGCAACGTCGACGAGTCCGACGGTGGACACCCCGTACTGCTGCGGCGCGGTGTTCTCGCGAATCGCAGGCGTCGCTTCCGGGTACTCGCAGGTGGTGGTCGACACTTCCTGCGCAGGAACCGGGGGAAGGACCCCGAACAGGCTGAGATCCAGCGGCGGCTGAGTGGTCGGGGCCGCGGCACTCGTAGTCGCCGTCGGTGACTCGGTCGTCGCCGCAGTCTCGGAGTTATCCGACGAACAGCCTGCCGCGAGGAGAACGGCCGCGCTCGACACGGCGAGCACCGCTAGCGTGCGCTTCACAGGTCACTCACGAGACTGGTGATGTCCACCGGAAGCGCAGGCTTGCCGTCTGCAGCGCCACCTTCGACGCCTGCCGCGGCGACCTTGTCCAGTGTCTGCAGACCGGTCTCGTCGATGGTGCCGAACACCGTGTACGCGGGCGGCAGCGTGGAGTCGCCGTAGACGAGGAAGAACTGGCTGCCGTTGGTGCCGGGGCCCGCGTTGGCCATCGCGATCGTTCCGCGCGGGTAACTGATCGGCTGCTCGGCGGCCGGGTCGTCTTCTGCGTATTGATCGGCCGGGAACTCGTCGGCGAACTGGTAGCCAGGCCCGCCCATGCCGGTGCCCGCGGGATCGCCGCACTGCAGAACCTGCAGACCCGCGCCCGTGGTGAGGCGGTGGCATTGCGTGCCGTCGAAGTAGCCCTGGTTGGCGAGCGAGACGAAACTGTTCACAGTGCACGGCGACTGCGGATTGTTCAGCGTCAGGCCGATGTTGCCCTGGGTCGTCTCCATGCTGTAACTGAGTGCTTCGTCACTCGTCGGCACGCCATCGGTGCGCGGCGGAGTGTTTTCCTTCGCAGCGGGCTGCGCGGCCGCGGGGTAGCTGCAGTCGACGGTCTCGGGCAGTGCCTCGGCCCGACCGTCGGCGATCAGTGTGTCGCCGTTGGGCGTCGACGACGCCGTCGTCTCGGGTTCGTCTCCGCCGCGAGTGAGGGCGAACACGACGGCAACCGCGCCGACCACGACCACCACACCCAGCACCGAACCGGCGATGGTCAGCTGTTTACGCTTCTTCGCTCGTTCGGCTCGGCGTTCGAGTTGTCGCTCGAGCTTCCTCTTCGCTGCCTCGCGCCGCTGCTCGTTGCTGGGCAATTGCGTGTCCTCCCGCTTGTGTCGTCCACCGGCTCGGCCTACGTGTCTTCCTGCCGGTCGGCGAGCCGAAACCGACCGTGAGTGAGTGTGCCATCACTACCTGAGAAGTTCCCGACCGGCATGGCGGCGTCGCACGGTCGGCCGACTGCACACGCGCAGGTGAACACGGTCCAACTAGGGTGGAACGGACCTTGGCGTACGACAACTAGGAGCGGCAGCTGTGCTCGTCACCGGATTCCCGGCGGGAATGTTTCAGACGAACTGTTACGTGCTCGCGCAGGAGGGCTCGTCGGACTGTGTCGTGGTCGACCCGGGACAGGATGCGACGGAACCGCTTCTGCGGTTCCTGAGCGAATCCAGCCTGACTCCCCAGGCGGTGTTACTGACGCACGGTCATCTGGACCACACGTGGTCTGTGGAACCGGTGTGCGAGAAGTTCGGTATACCCGCTTACATCCACGACGAGGACAGATTCATGCTGTCCGATCCACTGCGCGGCACCGGACCGACCCTCGCCGCCCTGCTCGGCGACGCGGAGTTCCACGAGCCCGAACGTGTGGTCGACCTGAGCGGCGAGACCTCGCTCGAACTGGCCGGAATCCATTTCGGTGTGCTTCACACTCCCGGCCACACGCAGGGGTCGGTCGTGTTCTCCATCGACGTCGAGACACCGGACGGCACACTGGCGATCGCGTTGACCGGCGACACGCTGTTCGCAGGGTCCATCGGGAGAACCGACCTTCCCGGTGGAGACCACGAACAGTTGCTTCGCTCGATCGCGACGACGCTGCTGCCGCTCGACGACGCCACCGTGGTGTTGCCGGGACACGGCGGGCAGAGCACCATCGGCCAGGAACGCGCCTCCAATCCCTTTCTCGTTGGACTCGCAGGCCCCGAACAAGGAAAACTGTGACCGTGAGCAAGCCGAGTACCTTTTCTGCGCCCAAGGGCATTCCCGACTACGTCCCCCCGAACTCCGCGGAGTTCGTCGCCGTCCGTGAGGGGTTGCTGACCGCGGCTCGCAACGCTGGGTACGGGCACATCGAACTGCCCATTTTCGAGGACACCGGGCTGTTCGCCCGCGGTGTCGGCGAGTCGACGGACGTGGTGAGCAAGGAGATGTACACCTTCGCCGATCGGGGCGACAGATCCGTCACCCTGCGCCCGGAGGGCACGGCAGGCGTCATGCGCGCCGTCATCGAACACGGCCTCGACCGGGGAGCTCTCCCTGTGAAACTCGCGTACGCGGGACCGTTCTTCCGCTACGAACGCCCGCAGGCGGGACGCTATCGGCAGCTGCAGCAAGTCGGAGTCGAAGCCATCGGAATGGATGATCCCGCGCTCGACGCCGAGGTCGTCGCTGTGGCGGACAACGGATTTCGGTCACTCGGTCTGACGGACTTCAGGTTGGAGATCACGTCGCTGGGGGACGACACGTGCCGCCCGCAGTATCGAGAATTGTTGCAGGAGTTCCTCTTCGGCCTTCCGCTCGACGAGGCCACCCACACGCGCGCACGCATCAACCCGCTTCGAGTCCTCGACGACAAACGGCCGGAGGTGCGCGAGATGACAGCGGACGCCCCGCTGATGCTCGACCACCTGTCCGACACCGCACGGGCGCACTTCGACGAGGTGCTCGCACACCTCGACGCGTTGAAGGTTCCGTACGTCGTGAACCCACGGATGGTCCGCGGACTCGACTACTACACGAAGACGACGTTCGAGTTCGTGCACGACGGACTGGGCGCGCAATCCGGAATCGGCGGCGGTGGCCGATACGACGGGCTGATGGCGCAACTGGGCGGCCAGGAACTGTCCGGCATCGGATTCGGGCTCGGGGTCGACCGAACCATGCTGGCGCTCGCAGCCGAAGGAAAGTCGGCCGGATCTCCCGCGCGCTGCGCCGTGTTCGGCGTACCGCTGGGAGCCGACGCGAAAGCGCGCATCGTGGCGATCGCAGGCGAACTGCGCAGCAAGGGAGTCAGCGTCGATCTCGCCTACGGCAACCGTGGAGTCAAGGGCGCGATGAAAGCCGCCGACCGTTCCGGCGCACAGTTCGCCCTGGTCCTCGGCGACAAGGAACTGGCCGACGGCAACGTCGTCGTCAAGGAACTGGCGACGGGAGAGCAGCACGACGTGGCGTTGTCCGAGATCGTGTCGCACCTGGAGGCTCGACTTGGCCGGTGACGAGCTCGTCGACCTGGATCTGATACCTACCGAGCTGATCGTACCGCGGCTCAGGAAGGTAGCGATCGGTTCGCTGGTGGTCGGCATCCTCGTCGCCGTGATCAGCTCGTTCTTTCTGCCCACCGCCGTTGCAGTCGTCCTCGGCGTCGTCGTCGGGTTACCAGCCACGGCGTCGGCGTGGGTGGGCATCCGACGTCGAACATGGCTCGACGGCAACATCGTTCACGCCCGCGGTGGACTGCGCACACGCGCTCTGTCGGTGCCCGACTTGGTGTCGGCGGAGCTGCAGGTCAGAACGGCGAGGATAGATCAGATTTCGCTGCGGTTGTACGACGGCAACGTGAAACTGACTCTCGCGTTGGCGCTGTACACGAACGGCGGGGGCCGTGAGCTCCCCATTCTGTCGCTCCGCAAGCTCGCCGACGCATTGTGGACGAGCGAACTGGTGCCGGCTGCAGCGATTGCCTCGCTCCTCGTCGACCAGTTGAAAGCCGAGGCCCGCGACGCTGGGCTGGGGGAGCGGCCGCTCTATCGAGCGGCGGAGCTCGTCAAGGCGGCGGGCAGAACCCCTCTCGCCACACTGACCGACCGCGAGGTCGCCGAGTTGGGCAACTAGCGGCTACGTGACCAGGAAAGCATCGAGGACGATCGATTCTGCGGAGCGAGTGCCCGAGGTGACGACCAGGGCGCGGTTCAGATAGGTGAATTGCGGTACCGCGGTGGAAATTTCGAGGGTGCCGCGGAAGTAGTACGTGGCGGGGTCGACCTCTTCGGTTCCGGCGAGCGACTCGACGACTTCAGCAGGGCCGAACTGAAATCCGCGGAACGACAGAGCGAGATGCCCGCCCTCGGCGAGTTCGAGGACGATGTCGGCAGTGAACTCGGTGCGGCCGTCGGCGCGCGTCACCCCGGCGAGGGACGTCGAAACAGCAACCGTGCCTTCGATGTCCGGTCCTGGAGCGGCGCCGCCGAGGATGGGCGTCACCACTCGTTCTCCGTCGGGTACCGTGCCGACGTCGATGGCGCTACCCAGGCTGAGTCCGAGGCGGAGAATCGGTTCGAGTGTCGGGGCGATGGGTGCGGTCACAGCTCTACCGTAGCGGCAGGGTCGACAGGTGTAGCAGCGGCTGACGTGAGCCGGGTGTCGCCTTGACACCGATATAGAACACATGTTCGACTGTATGCATGCGATGGGCGGGACAGACACTCGACGCCGCGGACGACGGCGCACTGCCGGGGCTCGAACGCGCCGGTCTGGTTCGCAGCGTACAGACCCCCGAGTTCGAGGGCATCACGTTTCACGAGGTGCTGTGCAAGAGCGCGCTCAACAAGATCGATGGTGATTCGCTGCCGTTCTCGTGGACGGTCAATCCTGCGCGGGGGTGTTCGCACGCATGCACGTACTGTTTCGCCAGGCCCACCCACGAGTATCTCGACCTCGATGCGGGTAGCGACTTCGATTCGCAGATCGTCATGAAGACGAACATCGCTGCAGTGCTGCGTAAGGAGCTCGCCCGTAAGTCCTGGAAGAGGGAACCGGTTGCGTTGGGCACCAACACCGATCCTTATCAGCGTGCCGAGGGGCGCTATCGCCTGATGCCGGGAATCATCGGCGCGCTTGCGGAATCCGGCACGCCGTTCTCGATTCTGACCAAGGGAACGCTCCTGCGCCGGGATCTGCCTCTGCTAGCCCTTGCCTCCCGTCAGGTGGACGTGCACATCAATATCAGTCTCGCTATCCACGACGCCGGTTTGCAGAAGCAGATCGAGCCCGGTACGCCGAGCCCCAAGGCTCGTCTCGACCTGATCCGAGCAGTCCGCGACGTCGGGTTGCCGTGCGGCGTTCTGGTGGCGCCGGTGATTCCGTTCCTCACCGACGGGGCGCGGCAGCTCGAATCTCTGATCCAAGCGCTCGCCGATGCGGGAGCAACCTCGGTGTCCGCGATGCCGATGCACCTGAGGTCGTCGACGAAGGACTGGTTCATGTCTTGGTTGGCGGAACAGCATCCCGCGTTGGTTCGTCGCTACCGGCAGCTGTACGGCCACGGCGCTTACGTGACGCCCGAGTACAAGACGTGGCTGCGAGGACGGATCGATCCCATGCTGGAGCGCCACGGGTTCGACGTCGGCGACGAGCGTTCCATGCCCAAGAATTTTCCCGCTGAATCGAGTTCATCCACGTCGAAAGCGAGCGATCCCGCCCTCACCCTCTTCTGAGATCGCGCCGTTCGTGGGTCAGCGGGTCAGTGCAGATGGAGTGTTCAGATCGCGAGCCGCGAATGTGTCGCAGGCGCTTACCTGCCCGGTCCTGTAACCAGCCACGAACCACGCCTGGCGTTGGTCCGAGGAACCATGAGTCCAGCCCTCCGGGTTCACTCGACCACTCGATGCTTGCTGGATCCGATCGTCACCCACCGACGACGCCGCCGAGAGTGCGTCGCGAATGTCGTTGTCCGTCAGCGGTTCGAGGAAGGGTTCACCGGTGTTCGGGTCGGGGATGAGGGCGGCGTGGTGCGCCCAGATGCCGGCGTAACAGTCGGCCTGCAGCTCCACCCGCACCGCACCGGATTCGGCGCCCTGCGGATCGGCTTGTGCTCGTCCGATGTCGCCCAACTGATTCTGGATGTGATGGCCGACCTCGTGGGCGACGACGTATTCCTGCGCCAGCGGACCGCCGCTGGATCCGAACCGATCGACGAGGACCTGGAAGAAACTCGTGTCGAAGTATGCTGACGAATCTGCGGGGCAGTAGAACGGTCCGACCGCACTGGTCGCGTTGCCGCAGCCGGTGTTGATCGAGCCACTGAACAGCTGAACTGCGGGCTCGACGTACGCCACACCAGTTTGGGCGCCGAGCTCGGACTGCCAGACATCGTCGAGGCTCCCGACCGTTCCCACGATGCGGCAATCGACGTCCCTGTTGGCGTCGGCTCCTGTCTGGCACTTGTCGAGCACGCCGTCGGTCCCGGTGGATTGCGACGAACTGTCCGTTCCGTCGGTCAACTGCCCCAGGATCGATCCCGGGTCTCCGCCGAACAGCAGCGCCAGCACCAGAATCACCAGGCCGCCCGCACCTCCTCCGAGCGCGATCTTGCCGCCTCGTCCACCGCCACCGGAGGACACACGCTTCGAGTCGAGTCGAGCGCCTTCTCTGAACGTCATGCCTCGTCATCCTTCCAGGAAGAACGTCCCCCCGGGCGAGTTGCGCGGCCCGATCCGACGTTTGTCGATCAGCAGCTTCCCATGCCTAGGCGGTATCGCGTTTCCTGTCCGGGGGTCGCCTCCGTAGGATTGGTGACCGACGAACACGCTTTGTTTCATTTTTGTGAAAGGACACCAGTGCTGCGCACCCACCTCGCCGGCTCACTTCGATCCGAGCACGTCGACCGAACAGTCACCCTGACGGGTTGGGTTGCGCGTCGCCGCGATCATGGCGGTGTCATCTTCATCGACCTGCGTGACGCGTCGGGCGTCGCCCAGGTCGTGTTCCGCGAGGGCGACGTGGCCGAGAAGGCGCATCGTCTGCGCGCCGAGTACGTCGTGAAGGTCACCGGCAAGGTCGAGGGTCGCCCCGAAGGCAACCAGAACTACGAAATCCCCACCGGTGCGGTCGAGGTCGATGCCACCGACATCGAGGTTCTGTCGGAAAGCGCGCCGCTTCCTTTCCAGCTCGACGATCAGCCGGGTGAGGAAGCGAGGCTGAAGTACCGCTACTTGGACCTGCGTCGGGAAGGCCCCGGTCATGCGATCCGGCTGCGATCGCAGGTCAATGCGGCGGCGCGTGGTGTCCTGGCGCATCACGAGTTCGTCGAGGTGGAAACACCGACGCTGACGCGGTCGACGCCAGAAGGTGCCCGCGACTTCCTGGTCCCTGCGCGTCTGCAGCCCGGCAGTTTCTACGCGTTGCCGCAGAGCCCCCAGCTGTTCAAGCAGCTGCTGATGGTCGGCGGTATCGAGCGGTACTACCAGATCGCGCGCTGCTACCGCGACGAGGACTTCCGCGCCGACCGTCAGCCGGAGTTCACTCAGCTCGACGTCGAGATGAGCTTCGTGACCCAGGACGATGTCATTCTGCTTGCCGAGGAGATCCTCGCCGCGCTGTGGAAGCTCGTCGGACATGACATCACGTCGCCCATTGCGCGCATCACCTATGCCGACGCGATGCGTCGCTACGGGTCCGACAAGCCCGACCTGCGGTTCGACATCGAACTTGTCGAATGCACGGACTTCTTCTCCGCCACGGAGTTCCGCGTGTTCCAGGCGCCGTACGTCGGTGCCGTCGTCATGCCGGGCGGGGCGTCGCAGCCACGTAAGCAGTTGGACAAGTGGCAGGAGTTCGCGAAGCAGCGTGGACACAAGGGTCTGGCCTACGTTCTGGTCGCCGAAGACGGAACGCTGGGTGGGCCCGTCGCGAAGAACCTCACGGATGCCGAGCGGGACGGAATCGCTGCCCATGTGGGCGCGAAGCCCGGTGACGCGATCTTCTTCTCCGCCGGTGCCGTCAAGTCTTCGCGAGCTCTCCTCGGCGCTGTACGAGGCGAGATCGCTCGCAAGCTCGACCTCATCGACCCGAAAGCATGGGCGTTCGTGTGGGTGGTCGACGCACCGCTCTTCGAGCCGACGTCCGACGCCACCGCGAGCGGCGACGTCGCGGTCGGCTCGGGTGCCTGGACCGCGGTCCACCATGCGTTCACATCCCCGAAGCCGGAATCGATCGATTCCTTCGATACCGATCCGGGTTCGGCACTGGCGTACGCGTACGACATCGTGTGCAACGGAAACGAGATCGGCGGCGGAAGCATTCGTATCCACCGCAAGGACATTCAGGAGCGAGTGTTCGCGATCATGGGCATCGGCCACGAGGAAGCGCAGGAGAAGTTCGGCTTCCTGCTCGACGCGTTCAGCTACGGCGCGCCTCCGCACGGCGGAATCGCGTTCGGGTGGGACCGCATCACCGCGCTGCTGGCAGGTGTCGACTCGATTCGCGAGGTCATCGCCTTCCCGAAGTCCGGCGGTGGCGTGGACCCGTTGACGGATGCCCCGGCACCGATCACCCCGTTGCAGCGCAAGGAATCCGGCATCGATGCCAAGCCGGAGAAGGTCGCACAGGAGAAGAAGGACGACACTGCGGACGCGCCTTCCGCGGAATAGAAGCCCAGCGCAGCAGAAACCCCCGCAGAAGAAACCCCCGCAGCCGCCGGAGCTGCGGGGGTTCTTTGTTCGAAGGCCTACGCCGGCGAGACAGCTCCCGCGGACAGAACGCGGTACGCGTAGGTCACCGCGATCACGCTCGCGGGAATGGTGAACAGAAGTCCCAGCCCACAGGGTACTGCTCCGACGATGTTGATTCCGGCCACCGCCAGGTACAGCAGGACGAGCTTGCCCGGGCTGACACCGAGCAACCTGATGTTGGCGGTCAACGCGATCACCGCCGATGCGCCACGGTCGATGATGAAATGCGGACCGAACCAGATCAAAATACCGAGTAGCAGACTGATCGACAGGGATGCCAGGGTGGGCAGCGACGGGGCCACTGCGCTGATCAACGAGACGACGACTCCGAACAGGGTCAGCTGCACCAGGTTGGGCAGACGCCAGAACTCGCCGAAGCCGGGCTTCGCACCGTCCAATTCCAGCAGCGCACCCCGGATGAGCAGGGCTCCCGCATAGAACCCGATGAGGCCGGCCACGAAGGTGACCACGATCAGGGCGAACGACAACTCACCGTCGCCGGCCGCAGCGAACATGGTGTCCTCGAACTCGGTCGAGCTCGAGGTACCGGCGATGATGACGGCGAAGAACACGACATATCCCAAGACGGTCACCGCCGCGAAGAGCCCCATGACGCCGAGCCACACACCGATGTTGGCGCCGAACTTCTTCCAGCCGTAGCTCAGAGCCGCACCGACACTCAGTGACGTCGGTGGCGTGTAGTGCTGTTGTGGATACTGCTGGTGCGAGTACGGCTGTGGAAACGGGGGGCCACCCCAGGGCTGCGCCGACGGGTACGAGGGATACCCACCGCCGGACGGTCCGTAGCCAGGCTGTTGGCCGTACGCGGGTGGCGGCCCGGAACCCGGTTGCGACTGGTAGTACTCAGGCTGTCCTGGGTACTGGGGCTGTCCTGGGTATTGGGGCTGTCCTGGGTACTGTGGCTGGCCCGGATACGTGGGCTGGCCCGGATACGTGGGCTGGCCTTGATACGGGGGCGGCGTCGGATGTACGGGCTGCTGAGGGTAGCCGCCGATGCCTTGCTGCCGGGCGTCGTACGGTTGCTGGGTGTACTCCTCTTGCGGGTTCTGATCCTGCGGTGCGCCCTGCTCTGGATCCGGTCCGCCGCCCCCGGTGTTGCTCGTACCGCCGCCGTCGTGGTCGTTCAACATCTCCCTCTCGCCGGAATCTACTTGTGTGTCGTCGCCTGGACCGGCCCGTTCTCGGACGGTGGACCCAGGCGACGACAGAACAATACGGCGAGTGACCGACGATTTCGATACCGAGCAGTCTGATGCTCGGTACAGCGCCGGGATCTAGACCGCAGCCGTGCGGGACACGATGCGATACGCGTAGGTCGACGCGATGGCCGAGATCGGAATGGTCACGAGCAACCCGAGGAAGCAGGGGATGGCTCCGAGGATGTTGATTCCGATGATTGCGAGGGCCAGGAGGAACAGTTGTCCTGCGTTCGAGGAGATCGCTCGGAAACTGGACTTGATGGCGGTGACGGCGTCCTCGTTGCGGTCGATGACGAATTGCAGTGTCCACCACGACAGGAAGGTGAGGACGAGTCCCGGGATGACAAGCAGGACGAACCCGACCAAAACCATGATGGCGACGAGAACACTGGCGATGATTATCGAGGCGACGTTGGCGAACTGGAAGAAGGACCCGATGGCGGGCTTGTTGCCATCGACCTCGTGCAGTGCGCCGCGGATGAACGCCGCATTGATGATGTACCCCACGATCGCGGAGACGACGGTACCGATGATCGACCAGATTCCGAACAAGGCGGACACGTCACCCGAACTCCCCGAGCGGCCGAAAACGAGGTTCAGGATCACCTGAATGACTGCGGCGATGACGACGATGCCGATCCAGACGCCTGCATTGTCCTTGAACTTGTTCCAACCGAACGAGAGTGCGTCACCGACGTTCAGCGTCGGCGGCAGGCCGACGCCGTGTCCGCCGTAACCCTGTCCGCCGTAACCCTGTCCGCCGAAACCCTGTCCGCCGAAACCCGGTCCGCCGAAACCCGGGGGCGGTGGGTAGTTGCCGGGCGGCGGGGGATAGCTGCCCGGAGGTGGCGGGTAGTTTCCGGGCGGTGGCGGGTAGTTTCCGGGCGGTGGGGGGTAGCCGCCGGACGGTGGTGGGTAGTTGCCGGGCGGCGGGGGATAGCTGCCCGGAGGTGGCGGGTAGTTGCCGGGTGGTGTTTTGCCCGGGTCTCCGGACTGCTCGGGATTCGTGTCCTTGCCGTCCTGGGGTCCGTTCGGTGGGTTCTCGCTCACGATTCTCCTCATCAGTGGTTGATCGATTGTGCCGCACCGATCCGCGTCCGCGGACCGAACCGGCAGGTGAATCGAAGGGTGAAACGCAGCGAGCGGGCCCGCCGATGTGTAGGCGGGCCCGCTCGCTGATCGTTCAGCAGGTCATCACCTGGCGGTGATGACCTGGGTTCCGCCGGCGATCTCGTCGTGCTTGCCCTGCTTCGTGGGGCTGGAGTTGATGGTCACCGCGATGACGATCCATGCGATGAACACCAGCACGCTGCCGATCAGGAACGGAATGACGCTGAGGAGTACGAAGGCGTTGCGTCGCGCCGCTTCCGCCTGAGTGGGGTTGCCGCCTGCGGCACCGACGGTGCGTAGGCCGAGCAACTGCTTGCCCAGCGTCTGACCGCGGGACGATTCGAGGTAGACGAAGTATCCGAACGTGGCGGCGGCCGAGAGAACGCCGTAGACGAACGTTCCGACGAAACCGGAGGGCAGGAACAGCCCGATGATCAGGACTGGGATCGCGACGATGATGCCGTCGATGAGACGTGCGCCGAAACGTAATCCGAGGCTTCCGGGTTGTCCGCCTCCGGGCAGCTGCGAACCGGACCCGTATGCGGCGTTAGCGCCGACCGGCGGCGGCGGGTAGTTGCCCGGAGGTGGTGGGTAGTTGCCGGGGGGAGGGTAGTTACCGGGAGGCGGGTATCCGCCGGCGTTTCCGGGAGGCGGGTACCCACCGGCGGGGTTCTGGGGATACTGAGGCTGATTCGGATCCGAACCGTACTGCGGTCCGTTAGGCGGGTTCTCGCTCACTGATGTTCCCCTCGACTGACGTGATGTTGAGTCGTTGACAAATGTCTGGATTTCGACGCTGAGCGAACCGCACCCGGGGGTGCGTGTCAAGCACTACGCGCTCACCGCGCATTTCGTTCCGTGGCCGTTTCTCCACCGAGCGGGCACAGCTGGGGACCTCTAAGGTTGGTAGTTCTTACCGATTCGAGATTTGTGAGGGGCTCGCCGTGGGCATCAAGGTCGCTCTGGAACATCGAACAAGTTACTCGTTCGACCGCACCGTCCAAGTGTTTCCGCACGAGATCCGGCTGCGGCCTGCGCCGCATTCTCGGACACCCATCGAAGCGTATTCGCTGAAGATCGAACCTGCCGAACATTTCGTGAATTGGCAGCAGGACGTATTCGGAAACTTTTTGGCACGCGTCGTTTTTCCGGAACGAACCGACCACATGTCGATCACTGTCGGGCTCGTCGCCGACATGGCCGTCATCAACCCGCTCGATTTCTTCGTCGAGGACTGGGCGGAGCATTTCGGTTTTCGGTACGACAAGGCCGACCTGCCGGATCTGGAGCCGTATCTGCGGCCCGTCGACGAGGACGAAGAAGGAAGTGGCCCAGGGCCGGTCGTGTCCACCTGGGTGGAAAAGCTGGAGGCGGCGGTACGCGAACGCGGGGACACACTGCGCACCATCGATTTTCTGGTGATGGCGAATCAAGCCGTCCTCGGCGACGTCGGTTACTCGGTGCGGATGGAACCGGGTGTGCAGAGCCCGGACCACACGTTGACCACGGCGGTCGGTTCGTGTCGAGACTCGGCGTGGTTGCTGGTATCCGTTCTGCGCCAGATGGGATTGGCCGCGCGGTTCGTCTCCGGGTACCTCGTGCAACTCGCGTCCGACGTGAAGTCTCTCGACGGTCCGTCCGGGCCTGCAGCCGACTTCACCGACCTCCACGCATGGACAGAGGTCTACCTCCCTGGTGCAGGGTGGGTCGGGATGGACCCGACCTCCGGATTGTTCGCGGGCGAAGGCCACATCCCACTGTCCGCGACACCCCACCCGTCCACGGCGGCAGCCATTTCCGGCGCCACGAGCAAGTGCACTGCAGAGCTGGACTTCTCCAACACCGTGGTTCGGGTACACGAGGACCCACGCACGACGTTGCCGTACACCCGAGAACAGTGGGACGCCATCCGGCGGACCGCATCGACGCTCGATGCGCGAATGAGTGCGCAGGACATTCGATTGACGGTGGGAGGTGAGCCGACGTTCGTCGCCATCGAGAATCAGGATGCGCCCGAATGGAACACCACCGCCGACGGCCCGCACAAACGCATATTGGCCAGCGCACTCGCCGAGCGTCTGCGCAGCATCTACGCACCCGACGGGTTGGTCCAACGCAGCCAGGGCAAGTGGTACCCCGGTGAGCCTCTGCCGAGGTGGCAGGTCGGTCTGTATTGGCGGACCGATGGTGAATCGCTGTGGAGCGATTCCGATCTCATCGCCGATCCGTGGCTTCCCGCCGACGAGCGGCCCGCCGATGTCGACAACTCTGCGTCGCGGGCTCTGGTGGAAAAACTGGTGGAAGGCCTGGGGTTACCGGCCGAGCAGGCACGACCGGCGTTCGAGGATCCGTTGGTGCGGCTGCTCGACTACGTCCGGCAGCCGTACGGTGATCCACCCGTCGACGCCGACATCGAACCCGGCACCGACACCCCGGACGCCCGTGCGGCGTTGCTGGCGAAGCTCGAGTCCAGTACCGACGAACCAGCGGCGTTCGTTCTGCCCATCGGCAGGACGCCCGACGGAACGGGGTGGCGCAGCGCCGATTGGACTCTCCGCCGTGGTCGCATCGTGCTTCTGGAGGGCGACTCGCCTGCAGGCTTGCGGCTTCCGCTCAGTGCCATCTCGTGGACCGGTGGTCCGCCGGAGAATCCGTCGGACCCGACCGACCGCAAGGATCCGTTGCCCGCGCGTCAGATGACGCAGCGCCCGCCTCGGCCCGTCGACCCGGCCGAGGCGCGATACGCGCGACTCGCACAGGCGAACGAGTCGAATCGGGGCGTCGTCGGCGGCAACGGCGTGACGGCGCTCGTCGCCGAAGTGCGGGAGGGCGTCCTGCACGTGTTCATGCCTCCCGTGGACCGGTTGGAGGACTTCGTCGATCTGGTGGCTCGGGTGGAGGACGCCGCGTCGGCGATCGAGACTCCCGTCGTCATCGAGGGCTACGGGCCTCCGTCGGACCCACGCGTGCAGACATTGACCGTCACCCCCGATCCCGGCGTCATCGAGGTGAACGTTCAGCCGTCGTCGTCCTGGGCGGAACAGAACGAGCTGATGGAGACGCTGTACCGCGAAGCACGCCGATCACGGCTGAGCACGGAAGGATTCGACAACGACGGCACGACGCGGGGGACCGGCGGCGGAAACCACATCACTCTGGGCGGCGTCACACCGTCGGATTCGCCGATTCTGCGCCGGCCGGACCTCCTGGTGTCGCTCCTGACCCACTGGCAGCGGCACCCGTCGTTGTCGTATCTGTTCTCGGGTCGCTTCATCGGAACGACGTCGCAGGCGCCGCGCGCCGACGAAGGCCGCGAAGAGGCGCTGTACGAACTGGAGGTCGCATTCAGCGAAATCCGAAGGTTGACGGGGTCGGACCGAACGGCATCGCCGTGGGTGGTGGATCGCGCGCTTCGCCACCTCCTGACCGATATCACCGGGAACACTCATCGTGCGGAGTTCTGCATCGACAAGCTCTACAGCCCGGACAGCACACGCGGGCGGTTGGGTCTGCTGGAACTGCGCGGATTCGAGATGCCGCCGCACCACCAGATGGCGATGGTGCAGTCACTGCTCGTGCGGTCGATGGTGTCGAGGTTCTGGGACACGCCGCTCGACGCACCGCTGATTCGGCACGGGTCGAACCTGCACGGCCGATACATGTTGCCGCACTTCGTGATCAGCGACATCGGCCGAGTCGCGGAGGACCTGCGAGAGCACGATATCGAATTCGACACCAGCTGGTTGGACCCCTTCACCGAATTCCGGTTCCCGCGGCTGGGGACCACCGTGATCGGTGATGCGGAATTGGAACTGCGCGGCGCGATCGAGCCGTGGAACACACTCGGTGAGGAGTCGACGTCGTCCGGCACCGCACGGTACGTCGACTCGTCCGTCGAGCGACTTCAGGTGAAGATCGCCGGCGCGGACGAGGGCAGATACATGGTCACGTGCAACGGCGTTCCGGTGCCGATGCTGCGAACCGAACGGCAGGACGTTCAGGTCGCCGGCGTCCGCTACCGCGCGTGGCAGCCACCGAGTGCACTGCACCCGACCATCGAGGTACAGAGTCCACTTCGGTTCGACCTCGTGGAAAAGCAAACGGGACGAGCAGTCGGTGGCTGCACGTACCACGTGGTCCACCCAGGTGGACGGTCGTACGACGGGCCGCCGGTGAACTCCGTCGAGGCCGAGGCGCGTCGCAACGGTCGTTTCGAGGAGGGTGGGTTCACCTCCGGCAAGGTGGACGTAGCAAGATTGCTCGAGTTGCAGGCGCGCCAATCGATCGACGTGACGGCGCCTGGGATGCTCGATCTCCGGCGTACGGGTGTCTACGCCGGCTAGTGGCCCGCGTGGCCACCCGCGACGCCCGACGGAAGGAATGACGACTCGATGGTGCCCGTGGATGCGACACCGAGCAGCGCGGCCCCGGTCGGCTCGTCGTCCGGTTCGTCGACAACGCCAGTTCAGCCCGGTTCGGCGGACGAGTTCGGTTCGATGGAAGCGATCGAGGCCTATCGGACCCGTCGACGTGAGCTTCCGGGAACGGAGGGACGGTACGACGAACTGCTGAGCGACGCCGGCGGCGAAGAACATACGCACGTTGCGGGTCTTCGGCGGCAGTGGTCGGAACTGATCGCCGGTCTCGACCGGGCCGGTCGCGGAGGCGAACGCGCTCTGCAGAATCGAGTTCGCAGTCTCGTCGACGAACACGGGATCACGTACAACCCAGTTTCGGTCGGCGGTTCCGAGGCCCTCACGACTCCGGTCAGGTGGGGCCTCGACGGGATTCCCCTTGTGCTGGCCGCAGGGGACTGGGACGTTCTCGAAGCCGGTCTGATTCAGCGTGCACGTCTGCTCGATGCGGTTCTCACCGATCTCTACGGCGACATGCGCACAGTCACCGGCGGGGTGATTCCTCCACAATTGGTGTTCGGCGACCCGGGGTACGTCCGCGAGGCGCACGGCATCACCGTTCCCGGTCCACGGCAGCTTTTCTTCCACGCAGCCGACGTAGGTAGGGCGTCCGACGGCCGGTTCCGAGTGATCGCCGATCGGACCCAAGCGCCTTCGGGAATCGGGTATGCGCTCGCGGATCGACGTGTGATGTCGCGAGCGACGCCCGAGCTGTTCCAGGACACGAATCCGCGCCCGTTGTCGACGTTCGCTCGCGCTGTCCGGTCTGCGCTCATCGACGCGGCTCCGGCGGCGGCCGAGGACCCCGTCGTCGTGGTTCTCAGTCCTGGATCGCACTCGGAGACTGCCTTCGACCAGGCATATCTCGCGACTGTACTCGGATTCCCGTTGGTGGAGAACGCGGATTTGGTGGTGCGCGACGGATGCTTGTGGATGCGCTCGCTCGGCAAACTTCGTCGGGTGGACGTCGTATTGCGGCGCGTCGACGCCGAATTCACCGACCCGTTGGATCTGCGCCCCGATTCACGGTTGGGTGTCGTGGGTCTGGTGGAGGTTCTGCGTCGCGGTGCGGTCACGGTAGTCAACACTCTCGGCAGTGGCGTGCTCGAGAATCCGGCACTTCCTTCCCTTCTGCCCGCGCTGAGTCGTGCGTTGCTCGACGAGGACCTGCTGCTCGAGTCGACGCCGTCGATCTGGGGAGGCGAGCATCACGGAGTCTCGCGCCTGACGGCGGGCGTTCGCTCGATGATCTTCCGGTCGGTGACTACTCGCGAAACCGTCGTCGGCCACGACCTGACCGATGTCGCTGCGGCCGAATTCGTCGAACGCCTGCGCGCACAGCCGTGGGCGTGGGCCGGGCAGGAAGTCCCGGAGTTCTCCATCGCGCCCGCAGGGTCGGGTTTCGGCGGCACGATCGGGGCCGCCGAAGTGGGGATGAGGCTGTTCAGCGTCGCCCAGCGCACCGGGTACACGCCGATGACGGGCGGCCTGGGTCAGGTCCTCGTCACGTCGCCGGTGGCAGACCCCCTGATCACCGTGGCGTCGAAGGACGTGTGGGTGCGTTCTGCCGAGCGGGTGACGACGGCAGATTCGGCTGCCCACACGCCGCCCGCCTCGGTGGAGGAGCTTCCGCAATACGCGGCGACGGAGAACGTCGACGTGGTCAGTTCGCCTCGTGTGCTCGGTGATCTCTTCTGGTTCGGTCGCTACAGCGAACGCGCCGAGGACATGACACGCCTGTTGATCGCGGCGCGCGAACGACACCAGGATTACCGCTCGATGCCGTGGCTCGACGGCAGTGACAGCCTGCCGATCCTGCTGCAGGCCGTGACCAAGGTGTCTCGTACCGGCCCTGGGTTCTTCGACGAGGACGTGTGCGCCGACGCGGTCACCGAGCTTCGGTCTCTGATGCTCGCCGTGGACCGACTCGGCTCGGTCGCGCAGTCGGTGGATCGTCTCCAGCAAGCCGCGAGAGGCGTCAGGGATCAGCTGTCCAACGACACGTGGGCTGTTCTGAGCCGGATCGAGACGGCGCTCGACGATCTGTCGGACGCCGACGGTTCCGACGGTGCGCAACTGGCGGCGTCGCAGTCGTCGGTGCTGCGTGGTCTGCTGTCGCTGTCCGGTCTGGCGTCGGAGTCGATGGTCCGTGACGCGGGCTGGTACCTGATGGACTGCGGCCGACGGATCGAGCGAGGGCTGCAATTGACTGCGCTACTGTCAGCGACGCTGAGCCACGCACTGACACCGTCGACGGAGCAGGCGGTGATCGATTCCGTGCTCAGCGCAGCCGAATCGTCGGTGATCTATCGTCGTCGCAATCGGGGACGTGCGCGCCCCGCTGCAGTCGCTCAATTGCTGTTGTTCGACGAGCACAACCCACGTTCGCTGGTCTACCAATTGGATCGGGTCAAGGACGATCTCGGGGCGCTGCCCGACGCGTCGGGCACGTCACGCGCGGAACAACTCGTCGAACAGATTGCAGTGCGGCTGCGTCGCGTCGACCCGGGCGACCTCGAAAGCGTCGACGCTTCGGGCAGGCGCGTGGACCTCGTCGAACTGGTCGACGGCATCCACGACCAGCTCGAGGAGCTCTCTCGGGTGGTGCTGGCGACGCACATGGTGCTTCCCGGTGGCACGCAGCCGTTGTGGGGGACCGTCCGCGGCAACCGCACGCAGCGTCAGACGACGGGAAGCGGTGACTTCCGATGAGCAGGCAGTATCGAATCCGCCACATCACCACCTACACGTACTCGGATCGCGTGACGTCCTCCTACGGACGGGGATTTCTCGCTCCGCGGGAGTTCGACGGCCAGCGTTGCCTCGAGAAGTCGGTGGAGGTGCAGCCGGCGCCGACGGATCAGTCCTACGGTGTCGACGTGTTCGGCAACGAGGACGTCTACTTCCATGTGACGAGCGACCACGACAAGTTGATCGTCACGGCCGATTCACTCGTGGAGGTCGACGAGCCGTCTCCGAGAGACCTTCGGCTGGGTGCGGCGGAGGCGTGGGAGACAGCGAGACCACTGGCTCCGGGGGAGTACACCGCCTCCGGTGCCCGTGCCTCGGCAGTGGAGTTCGTTCTCGACCTCGACACCCCGGAGGTGACCGACGGGGTCGTGGCGTACGCGGACGCGAGCTTTCCGGCAGGTCGACCGCTCAGGGAGGCGATCGTCGACCTGACGCACCGCATCTTCACCGATTTCACCTACCAGTCCGGGTCGACGACCGTGTCGACGAAGGTTGCCGACGTGCTCGAGGCACGATCGGGAGTGTGCCAGGACTTCGCTCGCCTGGCGATCGCGTGTCTGCGTGCGAAAGGTCTTGCTGCTCGGTACGTGTCCGGTTATCTCGCCACCGAACCCCCACCGGGCAAGGAACGAATGATCGGGGTGGACGCGACCCATGCCTGGGCCGCGGTGTGGACTGGCGCGAGTGGGTGGCTGGCTTTCGATCCGACCAACGACCAACTCGTCGACGAGCGATACACGACGGTGGCATGGGGCCGTGACTACGCCGACGTCCCGCCTCTGCGCGGCGTCATCTACACCGAGGCAGAGGAAAGCAGCATCTCGGTGTCCGTGGACGTGGCTCCGGTCGATTTCCCTGCGTCGTGACGAAATCGGTACGTAGGTTCCTCCAGTAGGTGCCGTCAGGCGCCACAGTCTGTCGGAAGTACCGGGTATCTTGGTACCCGATGACCGCAACATTGGCAGACCCTGTATCCGAGGTGGTGGCCGCCGCTCAGCACTTGCTGACGAGGCGCACCGGCGCACCTGTCAGGCTGGTGGACCCAGTCGATCTCGGAGGCAGTGGTCAAGCAACCGTTCTCCGAGTTCGGGTGGCGGAAAATCCGTTTCAACTACCGCGCACTCTGGTGATCAAGCAGGTCAGGGAAGCGTCGGCGGAATCCGGTTCCGAGGTCGACTCGGCGTCCGATTCTGCGTCCGATTCGGAGTCCGGCGGACACTCCGCTTTTCTTCGTGAGGCTGCGTCGTACCAATTCGCTACTGCGCTGGCCACCGACAGCAGGCCGGGTCCGGACCTGCTTGCCTACGATCTGGGTGCGCGCTTGCTGATTCTCAGCGACCTCGGCGACGCGAGTCCGATCACGGCGTTGTTGAAGCACTCCGACGCAGCGTCGGTCACCAACTCGCTCATGGCCATGGCTCAAGCGCTCGGGCGAATGCATGCTGCAACAGTGGGCCGGGAGGACGATTTCGCGGCACTGTTGCGTCGGGCCGGTGTGCCGAACAGCGCCGACGGTATCTCGGCGCAGATCCCCGACGCTCTCGTCGCCGTCCCCCGGATGCTCGAGGAGGACCTCGGCATCACCGACACTCCGGACGCCGTGCGTGAACGTGTCGAGCGCAGCGGCCGTCTGTTCGCACACGGTGCGTTTCGTGCGTTCAGTCCGTCCGACCTCTGCCCGGACAACATCCTCGTCAACGACGAAGGCGTCCGTTTCCTGGACTACGAGTGGGGCGGCTTCCGCGACGCCACACTGGACATCACGTACGCGCTGGCGTCGTTCCCCGGCTGCCTGTGCCACTTCGAGCTGTCGGCAGACCGGGCGCAGGCCATGATCGACGCGTGGCGTGCAGAGGTCGTCGGCATCTGGCCGCATCTGGCCGACGACGGTGTTCTGGCGTCGAAGATTCTGGACGCACAGCTCATCTGGGTCTGGTTGACGACGTACTGGTTCCTCCCGAACGACCACACGCGTATCGCTGCTGCACGCGCGCATCATCTGTCCGTGCCTCGCTCGGACGCGCTGATCTCGCGGTGGAACGTCCTCGTCGACCAAGCAACTCGGACGGGCGACACCGATGTCGCCGCGTTCGCCCTCCGCGTCGTCACGGCGCTGGAGAGCAAGTGGGATCGCTGATCGGGGAATGAACGCGAGTTTCGGCTCCGGGTTGGACGACAACGACGAACACGGTTTGTTCGACGCGCCGACCGACGAGCCAACCACGACGGGTGAACTGGATTCGGTGCCCGAACAGTCGTTTCAGACGCGTCCGTACACGCCACCCGAGGCGCCCTTGGCGGTGCGCATGCGGCCCGTCACGCTCGACGAGGTCGTCGGCCAGAGTCATCTGCTCAAGCCGGGAGCTCCGCTGCGGCGGCTCGTCGACGGTTCGGGCGCGTCGTCGGTCATGCTCTACGGACCTCCGGGGACGGGCAAGACCACGCTCGCCTCGCTCATCTCGGGTGCGACCGGACGCAAGTTCGAGGCACTGTCCGCGTTGTCGGCCGGCGTGAAGGAGGTCCGTGGGGTCATCGATCTCGCGCGACGTCGACTGACTGCGGGTGAACAGACCGTCCTGTTCATCGACGAGGTGCACCGGTTCTCCAAGACACAGCAGGACGCGTTGCTCGCCGCAGTGGAGAACCGCATCGTGCTTCTGGTCGCCGCGACAACGGAGAATCCCTCGTTCTCGGTGGTGTCGCCGTTGCTGTCGAGGTCGCTCGTGCTGCAGTTGCAGCCTCTGGCGTCGTCGGACATCGAGATGTTGCTGACCCGCGCGGCGAACGATCCACGCGGACTCGACGGTGCCGTGTCCATCGACGAGGACGCGATGGAACATCTTGTCCGGCTCGCTGCAGGCGATGCCCGACGCGCACTGACCGCGCTGGAGGCCGCGGCGGGTGCGGCTACCGGTCCGGTGCTGGATCTGGCGACGGTCGAAGCCAGCGTGGACAAGGCGGCGGTCAGGTACGACCGTGACGGAGATCAGCACTACGATGTCATCAGCGCGTTCATCAAGTCGATTCGTGGTTCCGATGTCGATGCGGCACTGCATTATCTGGCGCGGATGATCACGGCAGGCGAGGATCCTCGGTTCATCGCCAGGCGACTCGTCGTTCACGCAAGCGAGGACGTCGGTATGGCGGACCCCACTGCGCTCCAGACCGCGACGGCCGCAGCGACTGCGGTGCAATTGATCGGTATGCCGGAGGCGCGGCTGGCGCTGGCTCAGGCCACCATTCATCTGGCGACGGCGCCCAAATCGGGAGCAGTGATCGCTGCGCTCGGTGCAGCCATGTCCGACGTCTCGGCAGGCAAGTCCGGGACTGTCCCTCCGCATCTACGTGATGGCCATTACAAGGGCGCCGAGGCGCTCGGCAACGCGGTTGGATACAAGTACCCGCACAACGATCCCGGTGGGGTACTTCGCCAGCAGTACCCACCCGACGAGCTGGTCGGGGTGAACTACTACGAACCCACCGATCATGGAGTCGAACGGGAGATCGGTACACGCGTCGGCAAGCTCCGCAGGATCGTGCGCGGTGGATGACGCGCAGGTCGCGGCGCATGCACGGGCGCCGTGGCTCTCCGGTTAACCTGTACCAGTGCAAACCCATGACATTCGCAGGCGTTTCCTCGACCACTTCGTGAAGGCAGGGCACACCGAAGTGCCCAGTGCCTCGCTCGTGCTCGACGACCCCAACCTGCTGTTCGTCAATGCGGGCATGGTGCAGTTCGTTCCGTACTTCCTCGGTCAGCAGACTCCGCCGTACGCGACGGCCACCAGCGTCCAGAAGTGCGTCCGCACACTGGATATCGAGAACGTCGGGATAACGACGCGCCACAACACCTTCTTCCAGATGGCAGGCAACTTCTCGTTCGGCAACTACTTCAAGCGTGACGCCATCAAGTTCGCGTGGTCGCTGCTGACGGGACGCGTCGAGGACGGTGGCTACGGGTTCGATCCCGAGCGCATCTGGGTGACGGCATACCTCGACGACGACGAGGCCATTGCGCTGTGGAAGGAACTCGCCGGAATTCCGGACGAGCGGATCCAGCGCCGCGGGATGGCGGACAACTACTGGTCGATGGGCATCCCCGGGCCGTGTGGTCCGTGCTCGGAGATCTACTACGACCGTGGGCCCGAGTACGGAGTCGATGGCGGCCCCGAGGCCGACGAGGATCGCTACATCGAGATCTGGAACCTCGTCTTCATGCAGAACGAGCGCGGCCAGGGAATCAGCAAGGACGACTTCGAGATCCTCGGTCCGTTGCCGAAGCAGAACATCGACACCGGTATGGGCGTCGAGCGTGTCGCGTTCCTGCTGCAGGGTGTCGACAACGTGTACGAGACCGATTTGGTGCGTCCGGTCATCGCCAAGGCCGAGGAGCTCAGCGGACGCAAGTACGGCGTCGACCACACCGACGATGTTCGGTTCCGTGTCATCGCGGACCACGCGCGCACGGCAGCACTGCTGATCTCGGACGGCGTCAACCCCGGCAACGACGGACGCGGCTACGTTCTGCGGCGTCTGTTGCGCCGAATCGTGCGGTCCGCACGCCTGCTCGGTGCGCCGGATCAAACGATGGCTCAGTTGATCACCGTCGTCCGTGACACGATGGCCGAGTCGTACCCCGAACTGGTCACCGGGTTCGACCGCATCCTCAATGTCTCGGTCGGCGAGGAGACGGCGTTCCTGAAGACCCTGACGTCGGGGTCCAAGCTGTTCGACACAGCCGCGGAGACGGTCAAGTCCTCGGGCCGGAAGACGATCGGCGGCGCCGAAGCGTTCGCGTTGCACGACACCTACGGATTCCCGATCGACCTGACTCTCGAGATGGCGTCGGAGGCAGGGCTGACCGTCGACGAGGACGGGTTCCGGTCGCTCATGGCCGAGCAGCGTCAACGCGCCAAGGACGACGCTCGGGCCCGCAAGCACGCGCACACCGACCTGTCGGTGTACAAGGATTTCGTCGATCGTGGACCGACCGAGTTCACCGGCTTCGACGAATTGTCCTCCGAGGCGAACGTTCTGGCCTTGATCTCCGGCGGCGTCCGAGTCCCGACGGCTACTGCCGGAGAATCGGTCGAGGTGATCCTCGACCGGAGCCCGCTGTATGCGGAGTCCGGTGGTCAGATCGCGGACATCGGCTCCATCACGGCGCCTGGACTGTCCGTGAAGGTCGACGATGTGCAGAAGATCGCCAAGAAGGTGTGGACGCACAAGGTGACGGTCGAGACAGGGCAGATCACCGAAGGCGATGTGGTGCGCGTGTCCGTCGATCCGGCGTGGCGCAAGGGCGCGACGCAGGGCCACTCGGGTACGCACATGGTGCATGCCGCGCTCCGACAGATTCTGGGCCCCAATGCAACTCAAGCCGGGTCGCTCAACAAGCCAGGATATCTGCGGTTCGACTTCTCGTGGCAGGGTGCACTGACGGAATCGCAGCGAAGCGACATCGAAGCCGTCGCGAACGATGCGATCGGCGCCGACTTCCAGGTCAACACGTCGGTGACGGATCTCGCGAGCGCAAAGGCCATGGGGGCAATGGCACTGTTCGGTGAGAACTACGGCGACGAGGTGCGTGTCGTCGAGATCGGCGGGCCGTTCTCGATGGAGCTGTGCGGCGGCACGCACGTCGAGCATTCCTCGCAGATCGGGCCCGTCACCTTGCTGGGTGAGTCATCGGTCGGGTCGGGTGTGCGCCGCGTGGAGGCATTCGTCGGACTCGACTCGTACCGGTATTTGGCCAAGGAACGTGCACTTCTCGCGGGGGTCGCGTCATCGCTGAAGGTTCCGAGCGAGGAAGTGCCGGCCCGGATCGAGACGCTGGTGGAGAAGCTCCGCGTCGCGGAGAAGGAGCTCGAGGCAGTCAAAGCCGCTGCGGTTCTGTCCTCGGCCGGAGATCTGGCCGTCGGCGCGGAGCGGATCGGCAGCGTTCGAGCGGTCATCTCCCGTGCACCGGACGGTGTGGGCGGAAACGACCTGCGGACCCTCGCAACCGACGTACGCGGCAGGCTGGGCAGCGATCCGGCTGTCGTCGTACTGTTCGGCTCCGTGGACGGCAAGGTCCCGTTCGTCGTCGTCACCAACAAGGCCGCTCAGGACGCAGGCGTGAAGGCCGGAGAGCTCGTCGGCAGCTTCGGTCCGGCGATCGGTGGACGCGGTGGCGGAAAAGCCGATTCCGCGCAGGGCTCCGGATCCGATCCGGACGGCATCGCCCAGGCTCTGGTGGCCGTCCGTGCCCGCATCGCCGAAGCAGTCGACGCCTGATCGTGAGTGAATCCACAGCCCGATCCGGCACTGGTCGGACGCCGGATCGGCCAGGGTTCGACGACCCGGGACCCGGCAGACGGCTCGGCATCGACGTCGGCAGTGTTCGTATCGGGGTCGCGTCGAGCGACCCGGGGTGCGTACTGGCCACACCGGTGGAGACCGTCGCCAGATCCAAGGCCAAGGGCGCCGACGCGTCCGATGTCGCTCGTGTCGTCGAGCTCGCCCGCGAGTACGACGTCGTCGAGATCGTCGTCGGGTTGCCGCGGACCTTGCGCGGCGAGAGCGGCTCGGCCGTGAAGGCGGCTCAGGGTTTCGCTCGCGTGCTCGCACGGCACATACCGGACGTTCCGATCCGCATGGCCGACGAACGCCTCACTACGGTGACCGCGTCGCGTGCGCTGCGCGAGAGCGGCGTTCGAGCGAAAGCTCAACGCGGAGTGATCGATCAGGCTGCGGCTGTCGCGATCCTCCAGGGATGGTTGGACGAACGTTCGGCGCATCTCGCTCGGCAAGAACACCCAATTTCCACCCCGTCGGAAGAGCAGAGTCGCATCCCGGAGGTCGGCGAGTGAACTACAGGCAGCACGAGGACGAGGCCCACACCGACCCGATCGGCTACCCGACAGGGGAGGGCAGCGAGTTCCACCGCGCCGTACACGAGGGCGCTGCCCCCAGGGGCGTGCCGCGGGAGGTCGGCCGGAGCAGGGCGCTTACCAGGCACGCACGCAAAGCCGGTAGTCGGCGCAAGCGTGGTCGCATCGTCGGGGCCACACTCGGCCTCATTCTGATTCTCGTGCTCGCAGGCGGAGGTTACTTCGTGTACGACAAGTTCTCCGGCGGCGCCGTCGTCGCGGAGGACTACCCGGCCGGCTCCCGAGGTGACTCCGTCGTCGTCCGGGTCCACCCCGGTGACACGGCGCAGCAGATCGGCGGCGAGGCCGTCGCCAAGGGCGTCGTCGCCAGCGAGGGCGCGTTCATGGGCGCCGCAGTCCAGAACTCCGCAATGGCATCGGTGCAGCCGGGCTACTACCTGCTACCCAGCAACGTGCCGGCATCCGAAGCCGTCGCCACTCTGGTGGACCCGGCGTCGCGCGTCGGAAGTCTGGTGATCTCCGAGGGACGTCAGCTGCACGATTCACGTGACGTCAACACCGACGCGGTCAAGAAGGGCATCTACACGCTGTTGTCCGAGGCCAGCTGCGTCGACGCGACGGGAAGCGGAACCCCGACGTGCATCTCCTACGAGGACTTCAACGCCGCGGGTGGCGTCGACGACCCGACTGCGCTCGGGGTCCCGGCGTGGGCGACCGATCAGGTACGCGGGGTGCCCGATCGTGACCGTCAGCTCGAAGGCTTGATCGCGGCAGGCAGCTGGGACATCGATCCCACCGCCACGCCGGGCGAGATCCTGAATCAACTCGTGTCCGAGAGCGCCACGACGTACGAGAGCACCGGAATCCTGACCGCCGGAACCAATTCCGGCCTCGACCCTTACCAGACGCTGGTCGCCGCATCCCTCGTCGAACGTGAGTCGCTGCCTGCGGACTTCAGCAAGGTTGCACGTGTGATCATCAACCGACTGGCCGAGCCCCAGAAGTTGGAGTTCGACTCGACGGTGAACTACGCGCTCGACACCACCGAGGTCGCGACGACCGATCTCGACCGAGCGACCGTCACTCCGTGGAACACCTACGCCATGGAAGGGCTTCCGGCGACTCCGATCGCCGCGCCGAGTGTCGCGGCAGTCGAGGCGGTCGAAGCGCCCGCCGACGGTGACTGGCTGTACTTCGTCACCATCAACGCTGCAGGTGACACCCTGTTCACACGCAGCTACGACGAGCACCTCGCGAACATCGGACTGGTCGAGGACGGGTTCCTCGAGAGCGGTCGCTGACCGGTGCACGCCGCGGTTCTGGGGAGCCCTATCGGGCACTCGAAATCTCCGCTTCTCCACCGTGCCGCGTACGACGCGCTCGGGTTGACCGACTGGACGTACGAGAAGATCGAATGCACGGGCGAGCAGCTTCCCGGACTCGTCGACGGGCTCGCCTCGGACTGGATCGGTCTGTCGGTGACGATGCCGGGCAAGGTCGCCGCCCTCACCTACGCCGACGAACGCACAGAACGTGCCGTGCTCGCTGGATCGGCCAACACTCTCGTTCGTGTCGACGGGCACTGGCGAGCGGACTGCACCGATGTCGACGGAGTGCTCGGCGCGCTGCGAGAAGCCGGGACCCTCGATCTGACGGGGACGGCCGTCACCGTCGTCGGAGCAGGTGGCACGTCGAGGCCGGCGATCGTCGCCTTGGCCGAATTGGGTGCGGTGTCCGTCACCGTCGTCGCACGGTCGCGCGAGAGGGCACAGGACACACTCGACTGTGCGGTGGCGTCGGGAGTCCGCGCGAATTTTCTGGCCGTCGACGATCCGAAACTCGCCGACACTGCGGCCGCCTCGTCGGTCCTGGTCAGTACCGTCCCGGCGAACGGCGCTGCACCTTACGCGCGTGCGATGGCGCAGGCTCCCGTCGTGCTCGACGCGATCTACGACCCGTGGCCGACCCCGCTGGCCGACGCAGTCCGCGGCGCAGGCGGCACGGTCGTCTCCGGTCTGGCCATGCTGCTGAACCAGGCGTACGGGCAGGTCGAGCAATTCACCGGCATGCCCGCACCCAAGGAAGAGATGCGCGCAGCGCTCGTCGCGCCGTAGCGCCCTCGTCCGAACGGTGTGCACGTGATCCACAGGGCGTCGGTTGTGCACAGGGCGTCGGTTGTGCACAGGGCAATGTCCGAGCAGGGATGTTGCGTCGGCTCCGTGGTGTGCCCGGTCCAGAGTGATGCCCGTGACGTGGTGTGCTTTGTTCGTCCTGTGGTGCGTGGGGTCCAGCGCGGTCGACCTCGCGACTCGTAGGCTCCCGAACCTCCTTACCGGTGTCGGGGCAGTCGGGCTGATCGGATGGACGCTCACCGGTGACGAGTACGGGGCGACGGTCGCAGGCGCCGGTGCCTTGTTCGGGTGCTATCTGGCGGTGCATCTGGCGGTGCCACGCGCGTTCGGTGCCGGTGACGTCAAGTTGGCGTTCACGGTCGGAGGCGTTGCCGGGCAGTTCGGTATGGACGCATGGGCCATGGCGGCCGTGACGGCGCCGCTGCTCACCGGGGCGGCAGGGATAGCCTGTGTCCTTGCTGGACGACGTCATCTCGCGGTACCCCACGGCCCGGCGATGTGCGCGGCGACCCTGCTGGCGATCACCGTGGCCCCGACGTGAAAAGATGGGCGCTGTGCTGCGCTGGATAACTGCCGGAGAATCCCACGGTCCCGCTCTCGTATCCATTCTCGAAGGAATGGTGGCGGGTGTCGAGGTGAACTCCGAGGACATTGCCACTCAACTCGCTCGTCGCCGTCTCGGGTACGGCCGAGGTGCGCGGATGAAGTTCGAGGCGGACAAGGTCACCATCACCGGTGGTGTGCGGCACGGTCGCACCCTCGGTGGTCCCATCGCCATCGAGGTGGGCAACACGGAGTGGCCGAAGTGGGAGCAGGTCATGTCGGCCGATCCCATCGATCAGAGCGTGCTGTCCGACCTCGCACGCAACACACCGCTGACACGCCCGCGGCCGGGCCACGCCGACTACTCCGGCATGCTCAAGTACGGATTCGACGACGCCCGCCCGGTCCTTGAGCGCGCGAGTGCGCGCGAGACCGCGGCCCGCGTCGCGATCGGCACCGTCGCCCGTCGATTCCTGAAGCAGGCCTTCGGTGTCGACGTCGTCTCGCACGTCGTCTCCATCGGTGCATCCGACCCTTACGTCGGCCCGCCGCCGCACGGTGACGACCTCGACGCCATCGACGCAAGTCCGGTGCGGGCGTTCGACAAGGCGGCCGAGGAATCGATGATCGCCGAGATCGAAGCAGCCAAGCGAGACGGCGACACCCTCGGCGGCATCGTCGAGGTCGTCGTGCACGGGTTGCCCGTGGGTCTCGGGTCGTTCGTCAGTGGCGAGAGGCGGCTCGACGCGCGACTCGCCGCCGCGCTCATGGGGATTCAGGCCATCAAAGGTGTCGAGGTCGGCGACGGATTCGAGACTGCCCGACGACGCGGCAGCGCCGCGCACGACGAGATGACACCCGGGCCCGACGGCATTCTCCGTTCCACCAACCGGGCCGGTGGCCTCGAGGGCGGCATGACCAACGGTGAAGCCATCCGCGTCCGTGCGGCGATGAAGCCCATCTCCACGGTGCCTCGTGCTCTCGCGACGGTCGACATGAGCACCGGCGACGAAGCCGTTGCCATTCACCAGCGTTCCGACGTGTGCGCCGTGCCCGCCGCGGGGGTCGTCGCCGAGACCATGGTGGCTCTCGTCGTCGCGCAGGCAGCGTTGGAGAAGTTCGGTGGAGATTCGTTGGCGGAGACGGTCAGCAACGTCGATCATTACGTGAAGGGCACAGCTGCCCGACCTCCGCGATGACTCCGTACGCGGTGCTGGTCGGCCCGCCCGGCGCCGGCAAGTCCACGATCGGTCGACGGGTCGCCGCGGCGCTCGAGCTCGAGCTCCTGGACACCGACGTGGCCATCGAACGGACCACGGGGCGCACGATCGCGGACATCTTCTCGCAGGATGGGGAACCGGCCTTCCGGAGCATCGAGGAGACCGTCGTCGCGGAGGCACTGGCGACGCACTCCGGCGTCGTCTCCCTCGGAGGTGGTTCGGTGTTGTCCGAACGGACCAGAGCACTTCTGGCGCCGTTGCCTGTCGTGTACCTCGAGATCAGTGTCGCCGAGGGTTTGCGACGCACCGGCGCCAACACCGCTCGGCCTCTGTTGGCCGGGCCCGATCCCCGCGCGAAATACCAGCATCTGATGCGGACACGACGACCTCTCTACCGCGGAGTCGCGTCCATACGTGTACGCACCGACGGTCGAAGTCCGGCGCGGGTCGTCGGACAGGTCGTCTCCAAACTGACCCAGTACCACGAGCAGAAAAGTGTGAGGTGACCGATATGACCGAACCTGTGCGCGTCATGGTCGAAACGGCTGCTCCCTACCCGGTGATCATCGGACGGGGATTGTTGAACGATCTGGTCGACGAACTCGCCGGTGTGGCGACCGTTGCCATCTTCCATCAACCTCCTCTGGCCGAGACCGCCGAAGTGGTACGCGAATCGTTGGCGGCGAAGGGAATCGATGCTCACCGCATCGAGATTCCCGATGCCGAGGACGGTAAGGAGCTGGCCGTGGCCGGCTTCTGCTGGGAGGTTCTCGGGCGCATCGGACTGACGAGATCCGACGCCGTGGTGAGCCTCGGCGGCGGTGCGGCCACAGATCTGGCGGGTTTCGTCGCCGCGACCTGGATGCGCGGCGTGAAGATCGTCCACGTCCCGACGACTCTGCTTGCGATGGTCGACGCTGCCGTCGGCGGCAAGACGGGCATCAACACCGATGCGGGCAAGAACCTCGTCGGGTCGTTCCACGAGCCGTCGGCGGTCCTGGTCGACCTGGCCACCCTCGAAACGGTTCCGCGCAACGAGATAGTGGCGGGTCTCGCCGAGGTCATCAAGACTGGCTTCATCGCCGACCCGGTGATCCTCGACCTGATCGAGGCCGACCCGGAGGCCGCGCTCGACCCGTCGGGCGCCGTGTTGCCCGAGCTGATTCGGCGTTCCGTCGAGGTGAAAGCACGTGTGGTGGCCGCGGACCTCAAGGAGTCCAACCTGCGCGAGATCCTCAATTACGGACACACACTCGGCCATGCGATCGAGCGTCGTGAACGGTATCGCTGGCGCCACGGCGCAGCTGTCGCAGTGGGCCTGGTGTTCGCAGCCGAACTGGGCCGGCTCGCGGGCCGTCTGGACGACGCGACCGCGGACCGTCATCGCAGTGTGCTCGAATCGGTGGGACTTCCCGTGGGGTACGACGGCGACGCATTCGGCGACCTGCTCAAGGGAATGCAGTCCGACAAGAAGAACCGTGCGGGGCTGCTGCGTTTCGTCGTGCTCGACGGGTTGGCCAAGCCTGGTCGTCTGGAAGGCCCGGACCCGTCCTTGCTGGTGGCGGCCTACTCGGCCATCGCGAAGGACAACTCGGGTTCGTCGTCTACCGGCGTCCTGCTCTGACCCTCCTGCACTGGCCACCCGCACCGACCACTGTGGGCATGCGTGCACGTGCACGCATGCCCACAGGCCGTTGCCCGGGTACTACTTGTCCTTCTCGACCGCCGGGAATACCTCGGTGTCGGAATTGTCACCCGACCACTGCGTTTGATCGCGATCGGACTGATCGCGACCGGACTGATCGCGACCGGACTGATGCCGTCCGGACTGCTGAGAAGCGCCCGCGGTGCTGTCCACCGGATGGCGGTCGTGACGTTCCTTGGCGTGCTCCGCGTCCGCGGCCGCGAGTTTCTTGTTGGCTTCTCGTCCTGCCAGAAGCCGGCCCAGGAAGACCGCGATGGTGGCAGGGATGAAGATGACCAGCACCGTGAACGCGGCACCGGAGGTCAATTCGAAGAAGAGGGTGTTCTGGCCGACGCTGAAGTCGACGATGAGCTGGACCAGCCAGGTCACCAGGCCCGCAGCCAGGCCGCCCAAGGCCGCGGCCTTGAGCCAGACCATGGTCAGGTCCTCGCCGTAATCCGGATCAGGGTTCTTCCGTCGGTCCCGTATACCGTCCAACCCCGCCCAGACGACGACGGCGATCAACACGACCGCGATGCCCAGCCATCGGAGTTGCGATCCGTGCAGCGGCCACTGAGTCACAGTGACGCCGAGAACAATTCGCACCCCCACGTTGATCAAGCACATGCCGATTCCGCGTACCACCCACCCTGTCATGGGGGACAGCCTAGCCCTACGCACCAGTAGGTGTGTCCGACCCCACAGAACTGTCCGGCGGTAGTTTGTAGGAATGCCTGTAGATCACAGCGGCAGACGCGCCGCTCTCCGGCGAAGCATGGAAGCGAACGATCTCGAATCCCTGCTCGTCACCGACCTTCTCAACATCCGCTACCTCACCGGGTTCACCGGGTCCAACGCCGCGCTGATCGTGTCGGTTCACGATTCGCCGGGCCGCGAGGACAACACGGTCGTCTGCACGGACGGGCGTTACGTGACCCAGGTCGCCGATCAGGTGCCGGATCTGCGAGCCGTGATCGACCGTGCGTCCGCGTCGTACCTCCTCGGCGGCGAACTCGCGCCCAGGAACGCACCGATCGGGTTCGAATCCCACGTCGTCACCGTCGACCAGCATCGGGCGTGGACGGGCCTCGACTCCGCCCTGAATCTCGTTCGTAGTCCCGGTCTGGTGGAGGACCTGCGGATGGTCAAGGACGAGTACGAGGTGGGCCTGCTGCGCGATGCATGCCGGGCAGCCGACGACGCGTTCGCGGTGCTGCTGGGGCGTGGATCCGTCGCTGCTGGACGTACCGAACTCGAGGTTGCCCGAGAACTGGAATCGCTGATGGTCGAGCACGGAGCCGACGGGATCTCGTTCGAGACCATCGTGGCTGCCGGGCCCAACTCCGCCGTTCCGCATCACCGTCCGACCCCGGCGGTTCTGGCGGCCGGTGACTTCGTGAAGTTCGACTTCGGAGCACTGGTCGGTGGCTACCACTCGGACATGACGCGCACAGTCGTCCTCGGCGCTCCGCAGGACTGGCAGAAGGATCTGTACGCGTTGGTGTTGCAGTCCCAGACGGCAGGCAGGGACGCTCTCGCACCCGGTGTGAGCACGGCGTCCGTCGACGCTGCGTCGCGTTCGGTGATCGAGGACGCCGGTTACGGCGAGTTCTTCCTCCACGGGCTCGGCCACGGCGTCGGACTGGAAATCCACGAAGCGCCGGGAATTGCCCGCACCAGCACCGGTACACTGCTGAGCGGTGCAGCTGTGACCGTCGAGCCGGGAGTGTATTTCTCGGGACGCGGTGGCGTCCGGATCGAAGACACGCTCATCGTCCGTGACGGCGGTCCCGAGCTGCTGACCATGACCAGCAAGGAACTTACTCTCGTGTGACGCACGGCAGTTCCTGAACACGAGAAACACGAGGAGACGTAAGAGCCAGTGGCTTCCACAAGCGATTTCAAGAACGGTCTTGTCCTCAGCATCGAGAACCAGCTGTGGTCGATCATCGAGTTCCAGCACGTCAAGCCGGGCAAGGGCCCCGCGTTCGTGCGCACCAAGCTCAAGAACGTCCTGTCGGGCAAGGTCGTCGACAAGACCTTCAACGCGGGCGTCAAGGTGGACACCGCGACCGTCGACCGCCGCGACATGACGTACCTGTACCACGACGGTTCGGACTTCGTGTTCATGGACGGCGACACGTTCGACCAGATCTCCATCAGCGAGGCCACCGTCGGCGAGAGTTCGCGTTTCCTCCTGGAGAACATGAAGGTCCAGGTCGCGACGCACGAGGGCGCACCGCTGTACGTCGAGCTGCCCGTCACGGTCGAGCTCGAGGTCAAGCACACCGATCCCGGCCTCCAGGGAGATCGCTCCACCGGCGGCACCAAGCCCGCCACCCTCGAGACCGGTGCCGAGGTGTCGGTTCCGCTGTTCGTCAACACCGGCGACAAGCTGAAGATCGATTCGCGTGACGGCAACTACCTCGGGCGTGTGAATTCCTGACGTGTCGTCGAAGAAGAACCATTCGGCCGGCAAAGGTGAGCCGGTGAAAAAGCTCGGTGCACGCCACAAAGCCCGCAAGCGGGCCGTGGACTTCCTGTTCGAAGCCGAGGCTCGGGACACCGATCCCGTCAACTTGGCAAAGGAACGCGTCGAACTCGCTCGCGGCGACGACTCGATCGCGCCGGTCAGCGAGTACACCGAGACGCTCGTCGGCGGAGTTGCGGAGAACCTGGATCGGCTGGACAGTGTGATTTCCGATCACCTGACCGACTGGACACTGAACAGGCTTCCCGCGGTGGATCGGGCAATCCTGCGTGTGGCGGTATGGGAACTGTTCCACGCCACCGACGTGCCTCCGGTCGTCGCCGTGGACGAGGCGGTCGAGTTGGCCAAGCAGCTGTCCACCGACGATTCACCGTCGTTCGTCAACGGTGTACTCGGACAGATCGTTCTCGTCGCCCCACAGGTCCGCGCAGCTGCCGCTGCGGTGTCCTCCCGGGACGACGCGAACAGCCGCACCGACAGCGAGTAATACCGCTCACGCGACGCTCCCCGAATTACGCCGTCGGGGAGCGTCGTTGCTAGGCTGTTACACCGTCAGACATCCTTTAACGATCCGTCCAGAGAGGCGGAGAAGGAGGTCGTAGTTTGCCTGCGCCCGTTGTGCCCCCTGATCCCTCGACGCCTGGTCCCACGACGCCTGATTCGTCGTCACCCAGCTCGTCGCGTGAGCTTCTCTCCGCCGCCGACGTGGGTCGGACCGTGTCTCGAATGGCACACCAGATCATCGAGAAGACGGCACTCGACTCCGCGGACGCGCCCCGCGTTGTTCTACTCGGAATTCCGACTCGCGGGACCACGTTGGCCGAGCGCCTCGCCGAGCGGATCGAAACGTTCACCGGCGTCCGCCCGCCCGTCGGTTCGCTGGACATCACCCTCTACCGCGACGATCTTCGCGGAAAGCCGCATCGCCCCCTCGAACGCACGTCCGTCCCCTCGGGCGGCGTCGACGACGCCCTCGTGGTCCTCGTCGACGACGTCCTCTTCTCCGGCCGCACGGTCCGCTCGGCCCTCGACGCACTGCGCGACCTCGGCCGGCCGCGTGCCGTTCAACTGGCGGTCCTGGTCGACCGTGGGCACCGCGAACTACCCCTCCGGGCGGACTACGTCGGCAAGAACGTGCCGACCGCACGTGCCGAGGACGTGTCGGTGCAGTTGATCGAGCACGACGGGCACGATCGCGTCAGCATTTCGGACGGGAGCGGAGCCCGCAGGAGTGACCCGGAATTAGACGGGAGCGGAGCCCGCAGGAGTGGCCTGGAGGAAGACGGGAAGGACGCTCGGTGAAGCATTTGTTGTCGGTTGCGGATCTGAGCCGTGAGAGCGCGACTGAATTGCTCGACGACGCGGATCGGTTCGAGCAGGCGTTGCTGGGCCGGGAGGTGAAGAAGCTTCCGACGTTGCGGGGACGCACTGTGATGACGGTGTTCTTCGAGAACTCGACTCGGACGCGGGTGTCGTTCGAGGTGGCGGGCAAGTGGATGAGTGCCGATGTCATCAATGTCAGCGCCAGCAGTTCTTCGGTGTCCAAGGGCGAGTCTCTTCGTGACACGGCGATGACGTTGCGGGCGGCGGGCGCGGATGCGTTGATCGTTCGTCACCCTGCGTCGGGTGCTGCGCATCAGATCGCGCAGTGGACGGCGGGGCAGGGAACCGGTGGATCCCTCGAAGACCCTGCAGCCTCCACGTCCGGCGGCCCGTCGGTCATCAATGCAGGCGATGGTACTCACGAACATCCGACGCAGGCGCTTCTGGACGCGTTGACGTTGCGGCAGCGACTCGGCGACATCGACGGCAAGCGCATCGGAATCGTCGGGGACATTCTGCACAGTCGTGTGGCGCGATCGAATGCGATTCTGCTGTCGACGCTCGGGGCCGAGGTCGTGCTCATCGCACCGCCCACGCTGCTCCCGGTCGGTGCGTCGACGTGGCCTGTTCGGGTGTCTCACAGCATCGACGCCGAATTACCCGCGCTCGATGCGGTGCTGATGTTGCGTGTACAGGCGGAGCGTATGAACGGTGGGTTCTTCCCGTCGGCGAAGGAGTACTCGATCACCTACGGGTTGTCGCAGAAACGGCTCGATCTTCTGCCCGAGCACGCTGTCGTTCTACATCCCGGTCCGATGCTGCGCGGCATGGAAATTGCGTCGTCGGTAGCGGATTCGCCGAGGACTGCTGTATTGCAACAGGTTACGAACGGAGTTCATGTGCGCATGGCGGTGCTGTTCCGATTGCTCGTCGGCTCGGACGGGGGTGCGTTGTGAGCGTGCTTCTGCGCAACGTGCTCGTCTACGGCGAGCAACCTGCCACCGACGTGCTCGTGTCCGACGGCCAGATCGCCGCGATCGGAACCGATCTCGACGCAGGGGATGCGGAGGTCGTCGAGGGGAGCGGTCAGATTCTGCTGCCCGGATTCGTGGATCTGCACACCCATCTGCGTGAGCCGGGTCGCGAGGACACCGAGACCATCGACAGCGGATCGGCTGCTGCGGCACTGGGCGGGTACACCGCGGTGTTCGCGATGGCCAACACGGCACCCGTCGCCGATTCGGTCGTCATCACCGACCACGTGTGGCGACGCGGGCAGGAAGTCGGCTTGGTCGACGTTCATCCCGTCGGGGCGGTGACTGTCGGACTCGGTGGTACGCAGCTCGCCGAGATGGCGACCATGGCCGGTGGCCTCGGCAAGGTGCGGATGTTCTCCGACGACGGCAAGTGCGTCGACGATCCGTTGCTCATGCGCCGGGCGCTCGAGTACTCGAGCTCTCTGGGTGTCCTCGTCGCACAGCATGCGGAGGAGCCGCGGTTGACCGTCGGAGCCGTCGCTCACGAGGGCCCGACTGCTGCTCGGCTCGGGTTGGCCGGCTGGCCGCGCGCTGCGGAGGAGTCCATCGTCGCCCGTGACGCGTTGTTGGCGCGTGACGCGGGTGCCAAGGTGCATATCTGCCACGCGTCCACCGCCGGAACGGTCGAGATCCTGAAGTGGGCACGGGGGCAGGGGATTTCGATCTCCGCCGAGGTGACGCCTCATCACCTGCTGCTCGACGATTCGCGGCTCGAGACGTATGACGCGATCAACAAGGTCAACCCACCGCTTCGCGAAGCATCGGACGTCGAGGCTCTCCGACGAGGACTGGCCGACGGCACGGTCGACTGCGTCGCGACCGACCATGCACCGCATGCGGAGCAGGAGAAGTGCTGCGAATTCTCCCAGGCACGTCCAGGAATGCTGGGGCTCGAGACCGCGCTTGCGATCGTCGCGCAGACGATGGTGGACACCGACCTGCTGGACTGGCGCGGCGTTGCCCGGGTGATGAGCGAGCGTCCGGCCGAGATCGTCGGTCTCCCGGATCAAGGACGGCCCGTGGAAGTGGGGGAGGTCGCCAACCTCGTCCTCGTCGATCCCGCTTCGCCGTGGACGGTGCGAGGCAAGGGCCTGGCCAGCCTGTCGCACAACACACCGTTCGAGGAGATGACCTTCTCCGCCAAGGCGACCACTACGCTGCTGCGCGGACGAATCACCGCCCGCGACGGTGTGGTTCGACGCCCCGATCGTCTCGGACTCGGCCGTGTCGAAGACCGGAAGGTGAGCGAGTAATGGACAGAGTTCTCATCGTCATCGCGTTCATCGTCTTCTGGATCGCGATGATCGGCCTCATCTTCTGGGGTTGGCGAGGCAGGCAGAAGCGTCAAGCCGACTCGATCGGCTCGTTCCCACCGGTTCCGGACGACCTCGGCGCGACTCTGATCGAACCCTCCACCGGGCTGTACGTGGGCAGCACCATCGCTCCCAGCTGGCAGGACCGCATCGCCGTCGGCGACATCGGCCACCGCGCGACCGGTGAGCTGTCCCGACACGAGCGCGGAATTCTGCTCGAGCGTTCCGGGGAGTCCACCATCTGGATCCCGCAGAAGTCGATCACGGCGATACGGACCGAACGCGGGCTCGCGGGCAAGGTCATGAGCAAGGACGGACTGCTCGTCATCCGCTGGACGCTTCCCACCGGCACCGAGATCGACACAGGCTTCCGCGCCGACGACAAACTTGTCTACCCCATCTGGGTGGACACCGATACCGATCGACACGATTCGAAGGAGACAACGGCGTGAGCAGCGCAGTTCTTGTTCTGGAGGACGGCCGGACCTTCCGCGGCACCACCTTCGGTGCACAGGGCCGGACGCTCGGAGAGGCCGTGTTCTGCACCGGCATGACCGGCTACCAGGAGACCCTGACCGACCCCAGCTACCACCGCCAGATCGTCGTCGCCACGGCGCCGCAGATCGGCAACACAGGCTGGAACCAGGAGGACGGCGAAGCGGCCAGCGCTCAGGATCCCAACAAGATCTGGGTTGCCGGCTACGTCGTTCGTGACCCGGCTCGGCGCACGTCGAGTTGGCGCGCGACCGGTTCCTTGCAGGACCAGCTCGAAGCGCAGAGCGTCGTGGGCATCGCGGGGATCGACACCAGGGCACTCGTGCGTCACCTGCGTACACGCGGATCCATGCGTGCGGGCGTCTTCTCGGGGGATGCTCTGGGCACCCAGGACGAGATGCTGCAGCAAGTCCTGGACCAGCCGTCCATGCTCGGCGCCGACCTGGCGGGTGAAGTCACCACGAAGTCCGGTTACGTCATCGAGCCGACGGTCGGCGAGGCCCGCTACACCGTCGTCGCGGTGGACCTGGGAATCAAGACCAACACCCCACGGATGTTCGCCGAGCGCGGTATCCGCGTGCACGTCGTCCCGTCGGCCACCTCGATCGAGCAGATCCTGGAACTGAAACCGGACGGGGTGTTCCTGTCCAACGGACCGGGCGACCCGGCAACGGCCGACGCCAACGTCGCACTCACTCGCGAGGTGCTGGCGAGGAAGCTGCCACTGTTCGGCATCTGTTTCGGTAACCAGATCCTCGGACGTGCGCTCGGGCGAAGCACGTACAAGATGAAGTTCGGCCACCGCGGCATGAACATCCCGGTCGTCGAACACACCACCGGACGCATCGCCATCACCGCCCAGAACCACGGGTTCGCCCTCGAAGGCGAAGCGGGCGAGGAATTCGACACCGACTTCGGTCGGGCTCGTATCAGCCACACCTGCGCCAACGACGGAACGGTCGAGGGCGTGGAACTGCTGAGCGGCACCGCGTTCTCGGTCCAATACCACCCGGAGGCAGCGGCAGGCCCGCACGACGCCGCCTACCTGTTCGATCGGTTCACATCCACCCTCGAGGGAGCTGACAAGTAATGCCACGCCGCTCAGATCTGGGACACGTCCTGGTCATCGGATCGGGACCGATCGTCATCGGACAGGCCTGCGAGTTCGACTACTCCGGAACCCAGGCATGCCGAGTGCTCCGCGAGGAAGGACTGCGCGTCAGCCTCGTCAATTCCAACCCGGCCACCATCATGACCGACCCCGAGTTCGCCGACGCCACCTACGTCGAGCCGATCACGGCCGACTTCATCGAGAAGATCTTCGCTCGCGAAGCCCTGCAGGGGAACCCGATCGACGCCGTGCTGGCGACGCTCGGCGGCCAGACGGCGCTCAACGCCGCGGTGGCACTGCACGAGCAGGGAATTCTCGAGAAGTACGACGTCGAGCTCATCGGCGCTGATTTCGACGCTATTCAGCGCGGTGAGGATCGGCAGAAGTTCAAGGACATCGTCGCCAAGGTCGGTGGAGAATCGGCTCGTTCGGCTGTCTGTTACACCATGGACGAGGTTCGCGCGACGGTTGCCGATCTCGGATTCCCGGTTGTCGTCCGCCCGTCCTTCACGATGGGTGGCCTCGGCTCGGGTATGGCCTACAACGACGAGGACCTTGCCCGCATCGCGGGCGGCGGGCTCGCCGCGTCGCCGACGGCCAACGTGCTGATCGAGGAATCCATCCTCGGATGGAAGGAATACGAGCTCGAACTGATGCGCGACGGCCGCGACAACGTGGTCATCGTCTGCTCGATCGAGAACGTCGACCCGGTCGGTGTGCACACCGGAGACTCGGTCACGGTCGCTCCCGCGATGACGCTCACCGACCGCGAATACCAGAAGATGCGCGACCTCTCGATCGACATCCTCCGTGAGGTCGGCGTCGACACCGGTGGCTGCAACATCCAGTTCGCCATGGATCCCACGGACGGACGCCTCGTCGTCATCGAGATGAACCCCCGCGTGTCGCGGTCGTCTGCCCTTGCCTCGAAGGCGACGGGATACCCGATCGCGAAGATGGCAGCCAAGCTCGCCATCGGCTACACGCTCGACGAGATCGTCAACGACATCACCAAGGAAACGCCGGCCTGCTTCGAGCCGACACTCGACTACGTCGTGGTCAAGGCACCTCGGTTCGCGTTCGAGAAGTTCCCCGGTGCCGACGGCACCCTGACGACGACGATGAAGTCCGTCGGCGAGGCCATGTCGATCGGCCGTAATTTCACCGAGGCGTTCGGCAAGGTCATGCGGTCGCTCGAGACCAAACGCGCAGGCTACTGGACCGGCCCCGAGGTCGAAGCCGTGAGCCTCGAGGCTTTGCTGGAGGACATCTCGGTCCCGAAGGACGGCCGGATGTACGGCATCGAGAAGGCCTTCGCGCTCGGTGCGACTCTCGAGCAGTTGTTCGACGCCACGAAGATCGATCCGTGGTTCCTCGATCAGTTCCAGCAGATCCACGAGCTGGGCAACGAACTGCGTGCCGCCGAGAAGTTCGACGAGACGCTGTTGCGACAGGCCAAGTACCACGGGCTGTCGGACCGCCAGATCGCTGCGCTGCGTCCGGAACTCGTGGACGAGGACGGTGTGCGCGCGCTGCGCGACGAGCTCGGCGTCCATCCCGTCTACAAGACGGTCGACACCTGTGCGGCGGAGTTCGAGGCGAAGACGCCGTACCACTACGGAACCTACGAACTCGACCCCGAGGCGGAGTCCGAGGTCGCCGAGCAGCGTGAACGTGAGAAGGTGCTCATTCTGGGCTCGGGCCCGAACCGAATCGGGCAGGGCATCGAGTTCGACTACTCGTGTGTTCATGCGGCACAGACGTTGTCGGAAGCCGGGTACGAGACCGTCATGGTCAACTGCAACCCCGAGACCGTCTCCACCGATTACGACACCGCCGATCGGCTCTATTTCGAACCGTTGACGTTCGAGGACGTACTCGAGGTCTACCGCGCCGAGGCTGCGTCGGGAACCGTGCGCGGCGTCATCGTGCAACTCGGCGGTCAGACGCCCCTGGGCCTCGCCAAGCGACTGAAGGCCGCCGGTGTGCCCATCGTCGGTACCAGTCCCGAGGCCATCGATCTCGCGGAGGACCGCGGTGAGTTCGGGCGCGTCCTCACCGAAGCAGGGTTGCCTGCACCGAAGTTCGGCACCGCGACCACGTTCGACGGTGCCCGCGACATCGCCGGTGGCATCGGATACCCCGTGCTGGTGCGTCCGTCGTACGTTCTCGGCGGACGCGGCATGGAGATCGTGTACGACGAGGCATCCCTCGCCGATTACATTTCGCGCGCCACCGAGATCTCGCACGACCGCCCCGTCCTCGTCGACCGCTTCCTCGAGGATGCCGTCGAAATCGATGTCGATGCGTTGTGCGATGGGACCGAGGTCTATCTCGGCGGCGTCATGGAACACATCGAGGAAGCCGGGATCCACTCCGGTGACTCGGCGTGTGCGTTGCCGCCGATCACGTTGGGTCGAGCGGACATCGAGAACGTGCGTCGCTCGACGGAGCTGCTCGCCAAGGGCATCGGCGTCAAAGGCCTCCTCAACGTCCAGTACGCCCTCAAGGACGACATCCTGTACGTGCTGGAGGCGAACCCCCGCGCGAGCCGCACGGTCCCGTTCGTGTCCAAGGCGACGGCAGTGCAGTTGGCGAAGGCATGTGCCCGCGTCATGCTCGGTGAGTCGATCGCGGACCTGCGTACCAGTGGCATGCTTCCGGCCGAAGGCGACGGAGGAACGACGCCGCTGGACGCGCCGATCGCAGTCAAGGAAGCCGTGCTCCCGTTCAACCGATTCCGCCGCGCCGACGGAACGGGCGTCGACACGCTGTTGAGCCCCGAGATGAAGTCCACCGGTGAGGTCATGGGCATCGATGCGGACTTCGGTACCGCGTTCGCGAAGAGCCAGACGGCGGCGTACGGCTCGCTTCCGGCCTCGGGCGCCGTGTTCGTCTCGGTGGCCAACAAGGACAAGCGTTCGTTGATCTTCCCGGTCAAACGACTCACGGACCTGGGCTTCACGATTCTGGCGACCGAAGGGACTGCAGAGGTGCTGCGACGCAACGGCATCGCGTGCGAACAGGTCTACAAGCAATCGGGCGAGGACGTCCCTGCGGGCGAATCGACCATCGTCGATCGCATTCTCGCCGGCGACGTGGCCATGGTGATCAACACTCCGTACGGCAATTCGGGCCCTCGCGTGGACGGGTACGAGATCCGAAGCGCGGCCGTTGCGCAGAACATTCCGTGCATCACCACCGTGCAGGGCGCGTCCGCTGCGGTGCTGGGGATCGAGGCAGGTATCGCGGGCGGTATCGGCGTGCGTTCGCTGCAGGATCTGCATACGGCGCTCGCGGGCGGTGCCGGGGCGTCATGAGCCGTGACGGGTGGCTCGGACGGCTCCGTCGTGCGATCGAGCACCGCGGTCGACTGTGCGTGGGGATAGATCCTCACCCTGCACTGCTCGAGCAGTGGGGACTGTCGGTGGATGCCGAAGGGCTCGAGGTGTTCGCGGAGAAGTGCGTGGAGGCGTTCGTCGGCGAGGTCGCTGTCGTGAAGCCTCAGGTCGCATTCTTCGAGGCCTACGGGAGTGCGGGGTACGCAGTCCTCGAGCGCACCATCTCGGTGCTGCGGGATGCCGGGACTCTCGTGATCGCCGACGCGAAACGAGGCGACATCGGCACGACGATGAGTGCGTACGCACAGACGTGGCTCGGGGACGGCACCGACCTGTCGTCGGATGCGGTGACCGTCTCGCCGTACCTCGGGTTCGAATCCCTCCAGGACACGATCTCCCTGGCCCGCGGGGGAGGCCGGGGAGTGTTCGTTCTGGCCCGCACCTCGAACCCCGAAGGCGCAACGTTGCAGAACGCCGCGGCGGGTTCGACGACGGTTGCGCAGTCGATCGTCGACGGTGCGGCCGCGGCCGACGCAGACGGAACGGCGACCGTCGGCCTCGTCGTCGGCGCCACCCGTGATCACGGACTGGACCTGTCTGCCTTCGACGGACCGATTCTCGCGCCCGGGCTCGGCGCGCAGGGCGCAACGGTGGCCGATCTGGCACAGATATTCGACGGGTCCACCGAACTGCTTCTTCCCAGCTCGTCGCGTGGTGTTCTCGCCGCCGGTCCGTCGGTTGCGGCGCTCCGCGGCGCCGCGGCGGCGCTCCGCGACGAAGTCGAGGCGGGGTTGTCATAGCCGATACTGCGGATCCCGTCGGCCACGGGGTGAGTTAGCGGCGAGGCTTGCGCGTCGGTACCGTCGCTTTCGTTGCTGGTTACCGCTGGTCTGTCAGCAGCGACGTGCACCAGGAGACCGCAGGTGCACGGTTCACCGACGAACGAGTTACGGAGGAATCGTGGCGCTTCCCCAATTGACGCCGGAGCAGCGTGCCGCCGCTCTAGAGAAGGCGGCTGCAGCCCGAAAAGTACGTGCCGAGCTCAAGGAACGGCTCAAGCGAGGTGGGACCGATCTGAAGCAGGTGCTCGCGGATGCGGAGACCGACGAGATTCTCGGCAAGATGAAGGTCTCGGCTCTGCTGGAGGCATTGCCGAAGGTGGGTAAGGTCAAGGCTCAAGAATTGATGACCGAACTGGAGATCGCTCCGTCGAGGCGGATTCGCGGCCTCGGCGATCGTCAGCGTAAAGCGTTGTTGACCAAATTCGATTTCGAAGCGTGATCTACGGAGGTACGGCACGTGTCCGACAGTGACGCGTCACCGCACGGGAGGGGCCGGCTGATCGTTCTGGCCGGTCCCTCCGGTGTCGGCAAATCCAGCGTCGTTCGCGTGTTGCGACGTGAACTCCCCGAGTTGTGGTTCAGCGTGTCGGTGACGACGCGGGATCCACGCCCCGGTGAGGTCGACGGTGAGGACTACCACTTCGTGACCGCGGCCGAGTTCGACCGCATGATCGAGGCGGGCGAACTGCTCGAGTGGGCGAGCGTGCACAGTGGTCTGCACCGTTCCGGTACGCCTGCGGCGCCGGTGGAGGCAGCGTTGGAGGACGGCAAGCCTGTTCTCCTCGAACTGGATCTTGCGGGCGCGCGCGCGGTACGTGTGTCGAAGCCGGAGGCGACGCTCGTGTTCATGGCTCCGCCGACGTGGGAAGACCTGGTGCAGCGCCTGACCTCGCGTGCGACCGAAGATCCGGCTGTCACCGAACGTAGACTCGAGACGGCGAAGGTCGAACTGGCCGCACAGGAAGAGTTCGACACGGTGGTTGTCAATACCGATGTCGACCATTCTTGCGCTCAGTTGGTATCCTTGTTGGTCGGTAGGTCGTCGGTCGGTTGACTGCGCCCTGCAATCGACGAAAGCGCTCCGCAGCACACACGATGTACAACTCAGGAGATTCATAGTGAGCAGTAGTTCTCTGGCCGGTTCCGACTTCGACGCGCGTAGCGCACTTCCGGCTTACGACACGCCGCTCGGAATCACCAATCCTCCCATCGACGAGCTCCTCGCTCGCACGTCGTCGAAGTACGCACTGGTGATCTACGCGGCCAAGCGTGCGCGTCAGATCAACGACTACTACAACCAGCTCGGTGACGGCATTCTCGAGTACGTCGGCCCGCTCGTCGAGCCCGGTCTTCAGGAGAAGCCGCTGTCGATCGCGCTTCGCGAGATCCACGAAGACCTGCTCGAGCACACCGAAGGCGAATGAGAATCGGATAGGGCCGGGTCCGTTGCGCGTAGTCGTCGGGGTAGGCGGGGGAATCGCCGCCTACAAGAGCTGTTCCATCATCCGTAGCTTCACCGAGGCCGGCCACCACGTTCGCGTGGTCCCGACGGAGTCCGCGCTGGAGTTCGTCGGACGCGCGACGTTCGAAGCGCTGTCCGGTAGCCCGGTGCACACCGGTGTTTTCGCCGACGTGCCCGAGGTTCCGCACGTCCGGCTCGGCAAGGAAGCGGACCTAGTCGTCGTCGCACCTGCAACGGCGGACCTGATGGCCCGACTCGCCGGGGGCCGCGCGGACGATCTCCTGACTGCAACGCTTCTCACCGCTCGGTGTCCCGTGCTGCTCGCTCCGGCGATGCACACCGAGATGTGGGAACACCCGGCGACCGTTGCCAACGTCGAGACACTGCGCAGTCGCGGCGTCACCGTTCTCGAACCCGCGTCCGGTCGGTTGACCGGTCGCGACACGGGGGCAGGCAGACTGCCCGACCCCGACGAGATCTACGGTCTCGCGCTGTTGCTCGCCGAGCGCGCGGACGCGCTTCCGCGTGATCTGACCGGTCGGAAGCTCGTCGTCACGGCCGGCGGTACGCGCGAGCCGTTGGATCCGGTTCGATTCCTCGGAAATCGGAGTTCCGGGAAGCAGGGGTACGCGCTGGCCCGAGTAGCCGCACAGCGTGGTGCCGATGTGACCTTGATCTCGGGATACACCGCAAGTTTGGCGGACCCGGCGGCCGTCGATGTCGTCGAGGTGAAGACGGCACAGCAGATGCAGGCCGCAGTCCGCAAGTTCGCACCCGACGCTGATGCGATCGTCATGGCTGCGGCCGTTGCAGACTTCCGTCCCTCCAGCGTCGCGGGAAGCAAGATCAAGAAGGGTGCGAACGAGCCGAATTCGATTCCCCTCGTCAAGAACGACGACATTCTCGCGGGGCTCGTCGACGCGCGGCGAGCGGGTGAGATCCCCGCTGCCACCGTCATCGTCGGGTTCGCTGCCGAGACGGGTGACGAGAACGGCGATGTACTGACCTATGCCAGGGCCAAGTTGGCTCGCAAGGGTTGCGATCTCTTGGTGGTGAACGCCGTCGGTGAAGGCAAAGCCTTCGAGGTCGACCACAACGACGGATGGTTGCTCGGCGCCGACGGATCCGAGTCCGCTCTGGGTGAGGGATCGAAGGCACTACTGGCAGGCCGCGTCCTCGATGCGGTCGGCGCCATACTGTCCAGCGGTTCGACACTGTCCAGCGGTTCGACACTGTCCAGCGGTTCGACACTGTCCAGCGGTTCGACACTGTCCAGCGGTTCGACACTGCCCAGCGGTTCGACACTGCCCAGCGGTTCGACACTGCCCAGGGGTTCGAATCAGCCGTGATTGCAAGGGTGCACAGGCATCCCGTGCACGGCTAGTGTCGAATATTTGTAGAAAGCTTGGCTGAAGTGAACGATTTCGACACGTCGAGAGGAAACACGTGAGCAAGTCCGGTAGTCGGCTCTTCACCAGTGAGTCGGTAACAGAGGGCCACCCCGACAAGATCTGTGACGCGATCAGCGACTCGATTCTCGACGCGCTACTGACAGAGGATCCACGTGCACGCGTGGCCGTCGAGACGCTCGTGACAACGGGCCAGGTTCACGTCGCCGGTGAGGTCAACACGACGGCGTGGGCGGACATCCCGAAGATCGTGCGCGACAAGGTGCTCGAGATCGGATACGACTCGTCGGCGAAGGGCTTCGACGGCAACTCCTGCGGAGTCAATGTCGCAATCGGTGCCCAGTCTCCCGAGATCGCGCAGGGCGTCGATCATTCGCACGAGGCGCGCGTCGAGGGATTGTCCGACGACGAGATCGATCGTCAGGGCGCGGGCGACCAGGGATTGATGTTCGGGTACGCCAACACCGACACTCCTGAGCTCATGCCGCTGCCGATTGCGTTGGCGCACAGGCTTTCTCGACGTCTCACCGAGGTGCGGAAGACTGGAGTGCTGCCGTACCTGCGTCCCGACGGCAAAACTCAGGTCACCATCGAATACGACGGTGACAACGCGGTCCGGCTCGACACGGTGGTCGTCTCCACTCAGCACGCCGCGGACATCGATCTGGACAATCTGCTGACGCCGGACATCCGTGAAAAGGTGCTCGGATCGGTCCTGGCGGAACTGAACGTCCCGTCCCTCGACACGTCCGACGTCCGCCTCCTGGTCAACCCCACCGGTAAATTCGTTCTCGGCGGGCCCATGGGTGACGCGGGACTGACCGGCCGCAAGATCATCGTCGACACCTACGGCGGTATGGCCAGGCACGGTGGCGGCGCGTTCTCGGGCAAGGACCCGTCCAAGGTCGACCGCAGCGCCGCGTACGCGATGCGTTGGGTAGCCAAGAACGCGGTCGCGGCAGGTCTCGCGGACCGCATCGAGGTCCAGGTCGCGTACGCCATCGGCAAGGCTGCACCCGTCGGACTGTTCGTGGAGACCTTCGGAACCGAGAAGGCCGATCCCGCTCGTATCCAGGCCGCGATCTCCGAGGTCTTCGACTTGCGTCCGGGCGCCATCATCCGCGATCTCGATCTACTCCGCCCCATCTACGCGCAGACCGCCGCGTACGGCCACTTCGGCCGGACCGACATCGACCTGCCGTGGGAGTCGACGGATCGCGCAGACAAGCTCCGCGCAGCAGCGGGACTCGCCTGAGCAGCGCACCGAAAGCGGCAGCACCCGAGTTACCCGTAGCTCGGGTGCTGCCGCTTCTCCCACTCCCGCATCTCGACCGCGAGTTCGACTACCTCGTTCCGGCGGAGCTCTCGGAGGATGCGAATCCCGGTGTGCGAGTGCGCATCCGATTCGCCGGCCGACTGGTCGACGGGTACATCGTGGAACGTGTCGCCACGAGCGACCACACCGGCAAACTCGGCTTTCTCGATCGTGTCGTCTCACCCGAACGGGTCCTCACCGCCGAGATCGCGACGCTGGTCGATGCTGTTGCGCATCGCTACGCGGGCACGCGTGCCGACGTACTGAGGCTGGCCGTTCCGCCGCGTCACGCCAAGGTCGAATCGGAACCGGTGCCGGATGTTCCCTCCATCTCCACAGCTGCCGACCACGCAGTTGTCGACGCCTCTGCGTGGGACAGGTACACACACGGCACCGCGTTCGTGGACGCCCTGGCAGCGGCCCGTGGCCCCAGAGCGGTCTGGCAGGCGCTCCCGGGCGAGGACTGGGCGGGGCGTATAGCGGAGATAGCGGCCGTGACGGCAGCGTCGGGTCGCAGTGTCGTCGTCGTGGTGCCGGACCAGCGAGATCTGGACCGGGTGGCGTCGGCGTGCCAGGCCGCCCTCGGCGACGACGCGGTGGTGGCATTGTCGGCCGGTCTCGGCCCGGCTAAACGCTATCGACGCTGGCTCGCCGCATTACGGCGCGACGTGTCTGTGGTGGTCGGGACCAGGAGTGCAGTGTTCGCCCCGGTGCAGAACCTCGGTTTGATGGTCTTGTGGGACGACGGCGACGACGGTTACGCCGAACCTCGTTCGCCGTATCCGCATGCGCGCGAGGTGGCGTTGCTCCGCGCGCACGGTACCGGGTGCGGTGTGGTCCTGGCCGGGCATGCGCGCACCGCGGAAGCGGAAGCCCTCGTCGACTCGGGGTGGGCTCATGACCTGTTGGCGTCGCGTGAGACGGTGCGGGCCGCGCAGCCGCACATAGTGGCGCTGGCGGACAGTGATCACGCTCTGGCGCGCGATCCAGGGGCGCGCGCTGCGCGACTGCCCGCCATTGCGTTCGACGCCGCGAGAACGGCGCTGAAGAACGACACGGCGGTGCTCGTCCAGGTTCCGCGTGGCGGATACGTGCCGTCGCTCGCATGCGCGAAGTGTCGCAACCCCGCTCGATGTAGACGGTGCAACGGACCGCTTGCGTTGCCGTCCGCGCCGGGTGCCGACGGAGCGGGTAGCCCTACCTGCCGGTGGTGCGGCGCTGCGGACACCAATCACAAATGCAATGTCTGCGGGTCGAGGGCCCTGCGCGCGGTCGTGGTCGGGGCGCACCGCACCGCAGAGGAATTGGGTCGGGCATTTCCCGGTGTTGCGGTGCGCACATCCGGTGGCAGCGCTGTCCTGGACTCCGTGGATGCTGGTGCGTCGCTGGTGATCTCGACAGTAGGCGCAGAACCGACGATCGTCGGCGGGTACGGGGCGGCGCTGCTCCTCGACGGGTGGGCGCTGCTCGGGCGCGCAGACCTCCGAGCGGCCGAGGAAACCCTCAGACGATGGATGACGGCGTCCGCCCTCGTACGCCCGGGTGCCGACGGCGGCAGGGTGGTCGTCGTCGCGGAATCCGAGCTGCCCACCGTTCAGGCGTTGGTGCGGTGGGATCCGGTCGGCCACGCCCGAAGTGAATTGGACGAGCGCGCCGAGGTTCGATTTCCCCCTGCCGTCCACGTCGCCGCAGTCGACGGAACGACGGCCGCGATCACGGCTCTCGTCGAATCCACGGCCCTCCCGTCCGACACCGAAGTCCTCGGACCCGTGGAGCTCCCCGACGGGCAGCGACTGCCCGCCGGAGGGGGAGAAGACCGACTTCCTGGCGACGTTCAACGGATACTGCTCCGTGTGCCCCGTCGTGCAGGAGGATCGCTTGCGCGTGCGCTCGCAGACGCGCAAGCCGCCAGTAGTGCTCGTAAGAACACAGAAGCGGTTCGCGTACAGATCGATCCGATCCGCATCGGTTGACGCTCCCCTCAGCGCCCCTCAGCGCCCCTCAGCGCCTAGAGTCCATACCGGCAGTCGAGTCGGACTGGACATCGAGTCGTACATCGGAGCGGGGTCGGGGAAATGAAACGTAGACAGTTGATCAGGCGCGTCGCGACGGGCTTGGCCGTCGTTGCAGGTGCGAAACTCGCCGGACCCGCGGTCGCCCAGGCGGCACCGGGGTCGGGGTCGTCGAATCTGCCGGGGTTCGGAATCCCCCTGGATCGCCTGCTGAAGATCGTGTCGCTGTCGCATGTCAACGACCCGGCGACGACGCCCATCTTCCCCGGCGATCCGGAGTTCGCGCTCGAGACGGCAGCGACGGTGGCCGAGGACGGCTACTACCTTCAGAACGTTCGTGAAGGTGAACACACCGGAACACATTGGGGCGCACCTGCTCATTTCCAGGACGGCGGTTTGACGGCAGATCAGCTGGTTCCGGAGGATCTGTTTCTACCCGCGGTGAAGATCGACATTCGGGACAAGGCCGCGGCGGATGCCGATTACGCGGTGACGATCGCTGATCTTCAGGAGTGGGAGGCGTCGAACGGTCGCATTCCGTCGGGCGCCGCCGTCGTTCTGTGGACGGGGTGGGAATCGCGTTGGGGGACCGACGCATACGTGAATGCCGACGCCGACGGTGTCACTCACCAGCCGGGGTTCTCCGCTGATGCGGCGCAGTGGCTCATCGACACAGGTCGGCTGGCGGAGCGAGGCGCGTTGGGGACCGACACCTTCGGACCGGATCTCGGCAACGACGACACCTATCCGGTGTCGGTGAAGCTGTACGACTTCCATCGCATCAGCCTCGAAAATCTTCGCAACCTGGGCGAACTGCCGACCACCGGCGCCTACATTCTGGTCGGCGGCCCGATCAATCGTGCTGGATCGGGTTCTCCGGCAACGATATTCGGACTCATTCCACGGTTGCCCTGAGCATCTGCAGTGGCGTGCCCGTGACCGAACCAGTTGAACGGCGCGGCCTGCACCGACAGGTTGTAGACCATCCTGAGGGTGCCGTCGGAGTCGTACGCGAACACACCGGCCTTGCCGTTCTTCTTGGCCTCGTACATGGCTCGATCGGCGTTGCGTAGCAGCGTGTCGGCGGTGACGGCTTGCTCGAACACGTCGAGTTCCACGACGCCGACGCTGGCACCGATCGAGACGGTGTGGCCTTCGATGTCCTGTGGTGCACGCAGTGCGTCCACGATCGATCTGGCCGTGGTGCAGCCGGCGTCGATCGATGCAGGGATCAGAACGGTGAACTCGTCTCCGCCGAAGCGTGCGACGACACCTCCGTTGCCCTGGGCGTTCACAGTATCGACGAGCCGACTCGACAGTGTCTTGAGCGACCGGTCACCCGCTCCGTGACCGAGCCTGTCGTTGATGGCTTTGAAGTCGTCGAGGTCGACGAGCAGTAGTACTCCGACATCGCCGTTGTCGTTGTGTCGGTCGATCGCGGCGGTCAGGTGTTCGTCGAAGGCGGAGCGATTGAGCAGCCCCGTCAATCCGTCGTGGTGTGCACGGTAGGTCAGCTCGTTCTGGGCGGCGTAGAGCGTGCGCAGGAGTGCGTCGTTCTGCAGGAGGGTCATGACCTGCCGTACGACCGCGAGCACGATCACGGTGAGGAAGAGCCCGAAGGCGATAGGATCCACGGTCCCTTGCGTGAATCGCTGTATCGCGACGGACACTCCGGTCAGCGCCATCAGTGCATGCGGCACCAAGAGTCGAGTGCGTTCACCTTCTCGTCCACCTGGGGGTCCGGGCGGTGTGTCGGCGGATTTCGGGACGGAGTCCGGGACGGACACGGTGGGCACCGCCACCGCCACCGACGGCGCCGACGCTGCGAGTGCGATGAGGACAGGGCCGGCGATGAAACCGGCGTCGGCGATCAGCGGCATCTCGTCGGCGCCCGCCGCAACAAGGTACGCGTAGAGGCTGTCCGAGATCGCCAGGCAGGTCAGGCCCGCGCCCAGCAAAGTGAGCTGCGCCCGGTATCGGCGCAACACACGCGGTATCACGGCAAGCAACCCGACCATGACCAGCAGCACCAGGTCGGTGATGGGATACATCAACGCGATGAGGAACTGCACCGAGTCCGATCGATCCGAGCGTGCTGCCGGACCCAGAACCGTGGCCCAGGACATCACGAACAGCGAACCGACGACTATCAGGCCGTCCAGTAGCGACGTGAGCCAGTGGTACCTGCTGCCGTCTTCGGACTGGTGCGGCGCACGACGCATCACCGACAGCAGGGCGGGTACCGCGAAGATGGGAAAGAGGAAGAAACCGAAATCGGCGTACGACGGTGACGGCAACGGCACGTCCAGGACGGATCGGTAGAGGGCCCAGACGAGCATCCCGCCGGTCCAGCACGCCATGCCGGCGGCCATCAGCAGGCGCCACCGACGCTGTGCGCCGGATCGGCGTCTGCCGGTGCGCCAGCAGACGACGGTCGCAGCGATACCCCCGGCGAGTTGACCTGCGTCGTCGAGGGCGACCGACGCGGCTTTGGGGAGAAGTCCCGAGCTCGCGAGTGCCACCACGAGGGCGACCGCACCGAGGGAAACGACAATGCGCTTCCTCAGTGAGTTCGCCATGGCGCCCCCTCGTATCGACACGAACCTCGGTGCGAACAGGCTAGCCGCTCGTGGCAGCTGTCGGCCGCCGTCCAGTGAACTGCTCGACACTCACTCTTGCTGAAAACGTATTGGCGATATATCGTCAATACGTCCAAACGATACAGAAGGAGGCGGACATGGAAAACTTCTACGAACAAGAGCACATCCACGGACACGCACGGCGCGGTGGACCGCACCACCACCACCGGGGCGGTCCCCATCATCGGGGCGGTTTCGGTCCCGGTGGTTTCGGTCCCGGTGGTTTCGGTCCCGGTGGTTTCGGGCCTGCGGGCAACCTCGGCCGAGGCCGCGGCCGCGGAGGGCGAGGTCGTCGCGGTGACGTTCGAGCTGCAGTCCTGCTGATCCTGGCCGAGTCGCCGATGCACGGGTACGAGCTGATTCAGCAGATCGTCGCGAAGAGCGAGGGCGCGTGGAAGCCGAGCCCGGGGTCCATCTATCCCGCGCTCTCACAGCTCGAGGACGAAGGTCTCGTCCTGATCGAGAAGGTCGACGGCCGCAAGACGGCTCGTCTGACCGAGACCGGCCGGACGTTCGTCGACGAACACCGGGAGGAGCTGGGTTCTCCGTGGGACGACGTACGCGGAACGGTCGGAGGTGATGCGATGGACCTGCGGGGTCTGATCGGATTGCTGATGGGTGCCGCAGGTCAGGTCGCCGCGGTCGGGACGCCGGGTCAGGTCGCGGCCGCAAGCGAGGTTCTCGTCGATGCGCGGAGGCGTCTGTACCGGATTCTGGCCGAGGAGGAGACACCGGACGCCGGTGAGTCCGACGCATGATCGACGGGCGTGCTCGTGCCCGGTGGGTGGTCCCTAGAATGGGTGGTTCGTGAGAAATCCGTTCTACCTATTCGTGGGAGCCCTCTGGTGCGCGTTGTGTTCGCAGGTACGCCCGACCCGGCAGTTCCGTCGCTGGCGCGACTGATCTCGTCGGACCGGCACGACGTGGTCGCGGTGATCACGCGTCCGGATGCGGCCGCAGGTCGCGGACGCAAGATCGGACGCTCGCCCGTCGGACTGCTCGCAGACGAGCACGGAATTCCGGTGTTGACGCCGCAGCGCCCGTCGGAGCCGGAGTTCCTCGACGCTCTCACAGCGCTCGAACCCGACGTGTGCCCGGTCGTCGCATACGGAGCACTGCTACCGCGTCCGGTGTTGAACGTACCGAAATTCGGATGGATCAATCTGCACTTCTCGCTGCTCCCCGCGTGGCGGGGTGCAGCCCCGGTTCAAGCAGCGATCGCCGCGGGCGACGACGTGACGGGCGCATCGACGTTCCTTCTCGAGGAAGGCATGGACACCGGTCCTGTCCTGGGCGTCGTCACCGAAACCATCGGGTCGAACGATTCGGCCGGCGACCTGTTGGGCCGCCTTGCGCTCAGTGGTGCGGAACTGCTCGAAGCTACGCTCGACGCGATCGAGGCCGGTGAGGCCTCCGCAGTTCCGCAACCGGCCGACGGCGTGTCCTACGCACCGAAGATCACCGTGGACTCCGCGCGCATCGACTGGACCTCCTCGGCGTCGTCGATCGACCGGCACGTCCGCGCGGTGACCCCGTCACCCGGGGCGTGGACGACGATCGGAGACGTTCGACTGAAAGTAGCCCCGGTCACAGTGTCGGACGTGGACCTCGAAGCTGGGCACGTTCTAGTCCGGAAGGACGGGGTGTTCGTCGGGACTGCAACGACCTCGGTAGCTCTGGGCGACGTCCAACCCCAGGGCAAGAAACTCATGAAAGCACTCGACTGGGCGCGCGGTGCCCGGCTGACGGAAACGGCGGTTGCCCTGTGAGCTCCGAGAAGAACCAGGGCCGAGCAGGCCGACGCGGCAACGTGAACAGCGGGCCGACGCGCACCTCAGGTTCCCGTCGGGGGGCGGGCAACCGGCCGAATCGCGGGGGAGGGCCGGGCTCGACCCCGCCTGTCGACCCCGCGCGACTCGCAGCCAGAGACGTACTGAAGGCGGTACGCGAGCGGGATGCCTACGCCAACCTCGTGCTCCCAGGGTTGCTGCGCGAGCGCAAACTCGACACGCGTGATGCTGCCCTGGCGACCGAACTTGCCTACGGATCGTCGCGAGCCCGAGGATTCCTCGACTCGGTCATCGAAAGCGGTTCGGGCCGTGCGATATCGGAGATCGACGGTGGTCTGCTGGACATCCTGAGGCTGGGTGCTTACCAACTGCTCCGTACCCGCGTGGCGCCCCACGCGGCCGTGGCGACGTCGGTCGATCTGACCAGGGCCGAATTCGGCAGCGGCAAGGCAGGATTCGTCAACGCCGTGCTTCGGCGAGTGTCGGAGAAGTCCGCCGATCGATGGGTCGACGAGCTAGCTCCCGCAGCAGACAAGGATCCCGTCGGACATCTGGCGTTCGAGTACGCGCATCCCAAGTGGATTGCGCAGGCCTTCGCCGACGCGCTCGGGGCGGACGCCGCAGAACTGGCTGATGTGCTGGCCGCCGACGATGCCCGGCCCGCGGTCCATCTCGTCGCACGACCGGGGGAGATCTCCGCCGAGGAGCTCGCCCTCGTCACCGGAGGGGAGGAGGGCAAGTACTCCCCGTACGCCGTCTATCTCGACGGCGGTGATCCCGGCAAGCTCGACGCAGTCCGAGACGGCCTGGCCGGTGTGCAGGACGAGGGCAGCCAACTGGTGGCGCGCGCGCTGACGCTGGCACCGATCGAGGGCGAGGACGGCGGCCGCTGGCTGGACCTGTGTGCAGGTCCTGGAGGCAAGGCGGCTCTGCTCGGGGCGATCGCCGAGATCGACGGCGCGCGCGTCGACGCGGTCGAACCGACCCCGCACCGTGCCGACCTCGTGTCGAAGACGACGAAGGGCCTCCCGGTCACCGTTCACGTCGTGGACGGCCGGGACCCGGGTCTCGACGGCGGATACGACCGCGTTCTGGTCGATGCGCCCTGCACCGGACTCGGAGCGCTGCGCCGGAGGCCCGAGGCGCGGTGGCGTCGCACGCAGTCCGACCTGGCGGGGCTGGTGGCGTTGCAGAAGGAACTGCTCGCCTCCGCGCTGAAGCTGGTACGGCCAGGCGGCGTCGTCGTGTATTCGACCTGTTCGCCGCACCTGTCCGAGACCACGGCCGTCGTCGCGGACGCGGTGCGCCGTTACGGCGCTCAGCAGCTCGACACCCATGCGCTGCTACCGGACGTTCCGCAGCTCGGTGACGGTGCGTCGGCGCAGCTGTGGCCACACCGCCACGGAACCGACGCGATGTTCCTCGCTGCGCTTCGTCGTCCGCTCGACTGACACTGCCCATTCGTACAAGTGCGGTGGGCAGACATGGCGGAGACTGTCCCCATGGCACTTGTGTGGGAAGACCTCGTTTCGTTCGCCGTGACCCTTCCGGAGACCGAGGAGTCGACGTCCTACAACACTCCCGCGTTGAAGGTGGCGAACAAGTTGATCGCTCGCCTACGGGCCGAAGCAGAGGGCGGCGTGGTCGTCATGTGCAGCCTCGCGGAGAAAGAAGCTCTGCTGGCCTCGCCGGGCTCCGCGTACTACACGACGGATCACTACGACGGGCACGGCTCGATCATCGTGGACCTGGACAGGGCCGACGCCACCGAAGTGCAGGAGCTGCTCACCGAAGCGTGGCGTGCGAAGGCCCCCAAGCGGGCCCTGAAGAGCCTCTGAATCGGGCACTGAAGCGGCTCTGAATCCGGCACGAAGAAATCACGCGCCGCAGGAGCGCGTCCGCCGACCCTTTAAGCTGTCTCATCGTGGCAGCTCCGATGATCGCTCCGTCCATCCTCTCCGCCGACTTCGCCCGTCTGGGGGAGGAAGCAGAGGCCGTCGCAGGCTCCGACTGGCTTCACGTCGACGTCATGGACGCGCATTTCGTTCCCAATCTGACGCTCGGCCTTCCCGTCGTGCAGAGCCTCGTCAAGGCCACCGACATACCCCTCGATTGCCATCTGATGATCGAGGATCCGGCTCGGTGGGCGCCGCCGTACGCAGAAGCGGGTGCCTACAACGTCACGTTCCACGCGGAGGCAGCGGACGATCCCATCGCCGTTGCGAAGGACATCCGCGCTGCGGGAGCCAAAGCAGGTCTGAGCGTGAAGCCCGGCACCCCGATCGAGCCGTACCTCGAGATACTCCGGCATTTCGACACGCTGCTCGTCATGAGCGTCGAGCCGGGCTTCGGTGGGCAGTCCTTCATTCCGGAGGTGTTGAGCAAGGCTCGCACCGTACGAAACCTCGTCGACTCCGGTGAGCTGACCCTGGTGGTCGAGATCGACGGCGGCATCAATGCCGACACGATCGAGCAGGCCGCGGAAGCCGGCGTCGATTGCTTCGTCGCCGGGTCCGCCGTGTACGGCACCGCCGATCCCGCCGCGACCGTGCGCGCGTTGCGCGACCGTGCAGCCGGTGCGTCGCACCACCTCGCACACTGATGACATCCGGCGCCGCTGTGAGCGAGACCGCCGCCATGGCGCTCGCCATTGCCGCGTCGGAAACGGCCCGGGGGTCGACCAGCCCCAATCCGCCGGTCGGAGCCGTCATCCTCGACGCCGACGGTGTCGTCGTGGGGACCGGGGCGACGCGGCCGCCCGGGGGTCCGCATGCCGAGGTGGTCGCTCTTGCGGAGGCAGGTGAACGCGCACGAGGCGGAACGGCAGTGGTCACGCTCGAACCGTGCAATCACACCGGTCGGACCGGTCCGTGCTCGCAGGCGCTGATCGCGGCAGGCGTTCGCCGTGTCGTCTATGCGGTGGCCGATCCCAACCCTTTGGCCGAAGGGGGAGCAGGCACTCTCGCCGAGGCAGGCGTCGACGTCTCGTCCGGGTTGGAGTCCGACGCCGTCGAGCGCGGTCCACTGCGCGCGTGGCTGCACAAGCAACGAACCGGACGCCCTCACATCACGTTGAAGTACGCGTCGAGTCTCGACGGCCGCAGCGCAGCGCAAGACGGCACGAGTCAGTGGATCACCGGACCCGACGCTCGTGCGCACGTGCACGCGCAGCGCGCGACTCTGGACGCAATCGTCGTCGGGACCGGAACCGTCGTTGCCGACGATCCGCTGCTCACGGCCCGGCTTCCCGACGGAACCACCGCACCGCACCAACCCGTCCGCGTCGTCGTCGGCCGTCGTGTCATCCCTCCCGAGGCGCGCATCCGCGGCGATCAGGCACGGACGATCTTCGTCCGATCGCACGATCCGCACGACGTCGTCGACGCGCTCGGCGAGTACACCGACGTCCTCGTCGAGGGTGGTCCCACCCTGGCCGGTGCCTTTCTCGCCGCGGGCATCGTCGACCGCATCGTGGCGTACATCGCTCCCGTCGTGCTCGGCGCGGGAACGTCGGCGGTGGAGAATGCAGGCGTCGGAACAATTTCCGACGCCCTGCGGTTCTCGATCGAGAGTGTCGTCCCACTGGGAACCGACGTGGTCGTCAGCGCGGTGAAGCTGCAGGAATGACCGGAAACAAGAGAGTGGAGATCCAATGTTCACCGGAATAGTCGAGGAACTCGGGGAGATCGTCGGCAAGGACGATCTGACCGATGCAGCCCGCTTCACAGTGAAGGGTCCGCTCGTCACGTCGGATGCAGGGCACGGCGACTCGATCGCCGTCAACGGTGTGTGCCTGACGGTCGTCGATGTGCTGGCCGACGGCGCGTTCACGGCCGATGTCATGCAGGAGACGTTGAATCGGTCCAGCTTGCAGCGCTTGGAGGTGGGCAGCCGGGTCAACCTCGAACGTGCAGCAGCGCTCAACAGCAGGCTGGGTGGTCACCTGGTTCAGGGGCATGTCGACGGCACCGGAACGGTCGTGAACCGATCTCCTTCGGACAATTGGACGGTCGTTCGGATCGCGATGCCCACCTCGGTCGCGCGTTACGTCGTCGAAAAGGGCTCCATCACGGTCGACGGAGTGTCTCTGACGGTCTCCGCGCTGGGTCGCGACGACAACGGTGGGCACTGGTTCGAGATCTCGCTCATTCCGACGACGCTCGACCTGACCACGCTCGGCAGTTCGGACGTCGGGACGCCGGTGAACCTCGAAGTCGACGTGATCGCCAAATACGTCGAACGGCTGCAGACCCTCGCCGCGGAGTAGGAATGCCGGAAAGTTACTGTTGAAGAAGTATTCATGCCTGAATTCGTCTGGGGTGTGAACAAGACGTATGGAGCGTAGGACGTGACAAGGTTCGACAGTATCGAGCGTGCGGTTGCGGACATCGCCGCAGGTAAAGCTGTGGTTGTGGTCGACGACGAGGATCGTGAGAACGAGGGCGACCTCATCTTCGCGGCCGAGAAGGCGACGCCGGAACTCGTCGCGTTCATGGTGCGATACACCTCGGGGTACCTCTGCGTACCGCTGTCCGGTGACGATTGCGACCGCCTGGGCCTTCCTCCCATGTACGCGACCAACCAGGACAAGCACGGCACGGCCTACACGGTGACGGTCGACGCCCGGGAGGGCATCGGGACCGGAATCTCCGCGTCGGACAGGGCTGCGACCATGCGGCTGCTGGCGGATCCGACCACGGGCGCGGGCGATTTCACACGGCCGGGGCATGTGGTTCCGTTGCGCGCGAAGGACGGCGGAGTCCTGCGTCGACCCGGTCACACCGAGGCGGCCGTCGACTTGGCGCGGATGGCCGATCTGCGGCCTGCGGGCGTGATCTGCGAGATCGTCAGCCAGAAGGACGAAGGCTCGATGGCGCAGACCGACGAGTTGCGGGTCTTCGCGGACGATCACGACCTTGCGCTCATCTCCATCGCCGATCTCATCGCGTGGCGTCGCAAGCACGAGAAGCACGTCGTGCGCGTTGCGGATGCTCGGATTCCCACCGCTCACGGCACATTCCGCGCCGTCGGCTACCAGAGCGTGTACGACGAGGTGGAGCACGTCGCCCTGGTGTGCGGAGATATAGCCGGGCCGGACGGTGACGGCAGCGACGTTCTGGTCCGCGTTCACTCGGAGTGCCTGACCGGCGACGTCTTCGGTTCGCTCCGGTGTGACTGCGGTCCTCAGCTCGATGCCGCGCTCGACATGATCGCCACCGAGGGGCGAGGCGTCGTGTTGTACATGCGAGGCCACGAAGGCCGCGGCATCGGTCTGTTGCACAAGTTGCAGGCGTACCAGCTGCAGGACGCAGGCTCGGACACCGTCGACGCCAATCTTCAGCTCGGGCTTCCCGCCGATTCGCGGGACTACGGAATCGGCGCTCAGATACTGGTGGATCTCGGCATCTCCTCGATGCGGTTGCTGACGAACAATCCAGCCAAGAGGGTCGGTCTCGACGGATACGGCCTGCACGTCACCGAGCGCGTCCCGATGCCGCTGCGGGCGAATGCGGAGAACCTGACCTACTTGCGCACCAAGCGCGACCGCATGGGCCACGACCTGGCCGGGCTGGACGAGTACGAGAAGGGGCAGCATTCATGAGCGGGGAAGGCGAACCGCAGCTACAACTCGAGGGCGCGAGTGACCTGAAGGTCGCCATCGTCGCGGGTCAGTGGCACCGCACCATCTCCGATGCTCTGCTCGACGGCGCACGCAAGAAGGTCGAGGAAGCCGGCGTCACAGAGGTCACTGTTGTTCGTGTGGCGGGCGCGATCGAGCTTCCGGTCGTCGCGCAGACCTTGGCCCGCGACCACGATGCCGTGATCGCCCTCGGTGTCGTGATCAGAGGCGGTACTCCGCATTTCGAGTACGTGTGCGACGCCGTCACGGCCGGTCTGACGCGAGTGTCGCTCGACGAGAGCACGCCTGTGACCAATGGCGTGCTGACGACGGACGACGAGCAGCAGGCTCTCGATCGGTCCGGTCTTCCCGGTTCGAAGGAGGACAAGGGCGGTCAGGCTGCGGCGGCGGCGATCGACACCGCGTTGACCCTCAAGCATCTGCGGCAACCGTGGACGAACCAGGAATTCCGATGACGGAGAACGCAGACTGGGATCTCGAGGTCCGGTCCAAGAAGTCCGCACGCTACGCGATCGCCGCCGCTGTACTGCTGGTAGTGGCGCACACGACCGTCGCGATTCTGCTGCGGGTCTCGCCCACCGGGGTGTATTTCCGTACTGCCGATCAACTGGCGTTGGCCGGAATCGGTGTGCTGTTGGCGGGTATCGCACTGCTGTTGACGCGACCACGCGTGCGGGTCGGCAAGAAGGGCGTTGCGGTCAGGAACATCCTGTCCGAGCGCCTCATCGAATGGGACCTGGTTCGAGGTCTGTCGTTCCCGGACGGGGCGATGTGGGCGCGCGTGGACATCCCGGACGACGAGTTCATTCCGGTGATGGCCATCCAGTCGAACGATCGGGATCACGCGGTCGCCGCGGTCCGGTCCTTTCGCAGCCTGGAAGCGAAGTATGCGGGCTCGGACCGCTAGCTCGCCGAAGCCGGTCGGTGGCTGCGGCTAACCTGGACACCGTGTCCGACCCAGCTACATATCGCCCGGCTACCGGAACCATCCCGGTGGAGCCCGGCGTGTACAAATTTCGTGATCCTCACGGACGCGTGATCTACGTAGGCAAGGCCAAAAGCCTTCGAAGCCGCCTCAATTCGTACTTCGCGGACGTCGCGTCCCTGCATCCGCGCACTCGTCAGATGGTCACCACGGCGGCATCCGTCGAATGGACCGTGGTGACGACCGAGGTCGAGGCGCTGCAGCTCGAGTACAACTGGATCAAGGAGTTCGATCCTCGATTCAACGTCCGGTACCGCGACGACAAAAGCTACCCGATGCTCGCAGTCACGATGAACGAGGAGTACCCGCGGTTGTTCGTCTACCGCGGGCCCAGGCGTAAGGGCGTTCGATACTTCGGTCCGTACGCACACGCGTGGGCGATTCGCGAGACTCTCGATCTGTTGTTGCGTGTGTTTCCGGCCCGTACGTGTTCGGCAGGAGTCCTCAAACGGCACAAGCAGATCGGCCGTCCGTGTCTGCTCGGCTACATCGACAAGTGTTCCGCGCCGTGCACAGGACGAGTGTCGGCCGACGAGCATCGCCGCACCGTCGAGGACTTCTGTGACTTCCTGTCCGGCAAGACGGACAAGCTCGTTCGGCAGCTCGAGAAGAAGATGCAGGACGCGTCGGAGAACCTGGACTTCGAATCCGCGGCCCGCCTCCGCGACGACGTGGGCGCATTGAAGCGTGCGCTGGAGAAGCAGGCCGTGGTGCTCGGTGACGGAACCGACGCAGACCTGGTGGCCTTCGCGACCGACCCGCTGGAGGCTGCCGTGCAGGTCTTCCACGTGCGTGGCGGCCGGGTTCGCGGACAGCGCGGATGGGTCGTGGAGAAGGCTGGTGAGGTCATCGAGACGGTGGCGGACGATCAGTCCGACCTTCCGGCTCTGGTCGAGCAGTTTCTCACCCAGTTCTACGGTCAGGAAGCAGCGTTGTCCTCACGCACTCCCGGCGTCGACGACGCGGGAGCCAACGCGGTGCCGAAGGAAGTGCTCGTTCCGGTACTACCGGGCAACGCGGACGAGGTGCAGCAGTGGCTCAGCGAACTGCGCGGATCGAACGTGCAGTTGAGGGTTCCGCAGCGCGGAGACAAGAAGGCGCTCGCCGAAACCGTCGAACGAAACGCGAAAGAAGCTCTGCAACAGCACAAGCTGAAGCGAGCTGGTGATTTCACATCGAGATCTGCTGCGCTGCAGGGAATTCAGGAGGCTCTGGATCTGGATTCCGCGCCGCTGCGCATCGAGTGCATCGATATCTCGCACGTCCAGGGCACTGATGTCGTCGCGTCGCTCGTCGTGTTCGAGGACGGTTTGCCGCGCAAGAGTGATTACCGGCACTACGCGATCAAGGAAGCCGCAGGAGACGGGCATTCCGACGACGTCGCGAGCATCGCCGAGGTCACTCGGCGACGCTTTCTACGCCATAGCTCCGACGCCTCGGGAAACGAGTCCGGCGGCGACCTGTCGCCGGAGGCCGCATTGGATCCTCAGACCGGGCGTCCACGACGATTCGCGTATCCGCCCAACCTGTTCGTCGTCGACGGTGGAGCGCCGCAGGTCGCTGCCGCGTCCGAGGTACTCGACGAGTTGGGTGTGACCGACGTCGCGGTGGTCGGCCTCGCGAAGCGACTGGAGGAAGTGTGGGTTCCCGGCGAATCGGACCCGGTTATCCTTCCTCGAACCAGCGAGTCGCTGTACCTGCTCCAGCGGGTTCGAGACGAAGCACACCGGTTCGCCATCACGTTCCACCGCAGCAAGCGCTCCAGAAGGATGACCGCGTCGGCCCTCGACTCCGTGAAAGGTCTCGGCGAGACCAGGCGGACAGCGTTGGTGACGCACTTCGGATCCGTCGCGAAACTCAAACAGGCGACGGTGGAGGACATCGTCGAGGTCCCGGGAATCGGAGCCACCACCGCCAGGGCAGTTCTGGACGCGCTGGGAGCGGGTGCGGCCGAGACGAGAGTCGGCGAGACGGGGGTAGCTGTCGACGACGTGTCGTCGACCGAGGTCGAGGGCGATATGTCGGCATCGGCGGCGCCGGTGGGGGAAGATCGGGAGGAAACGACTTCGACAGGGCAGGTTGTGACGTGAGCGAACCGGATGTTCGGCAGGACGACGAAGTTCAGGTGAACGATCCGGTTCGAGACGTAGATGCCGGTCAGGACGTGCGTGCGGTTCGAGCGACCGCAGTTCACTCCTTCGAGGTTGCGCTCGTGACCGGTCTGTCCGGTGCGGGTCTGCGTACGGCCGCGAAGGTGCTGGAGGACCTGGGGTGGTACGTGGCGGACAATCTGCCACCCGAGCTGATTTCGAAGATGATCGACGTGGCGCTCGAGTCGGAACCTCCGCTCGAACGCCTCGCGTTGGTCATGGACGTCCGTAGTCGCCTGTTCACCGGTGATCTCGGATGGGTCGTCCGTGAACTGAACTCGCGGGGGATTCGGAATCGAGTCCTGTTCCTGGAAGCTGCGGATGCTGTGCTGATTCAACGATTCGAGTCCAACCGTCGAAGCCACCCACTGCAGAACGACGGCCAGGACGGCACCTTGTCCGAGGGGATACACGCCGAACGTGCCCGGCTCGCCGAGGTGAAATCCGTCGCGGACGTGGTCGTGGACACGACGTCGCTCTCGGTGCATCAATTGCGTCGCCGAGTGGAGGCCTCGTTCGGAGGAACCGACATCGCGGTGATCGGTGTGACCGTCCAGTCCTTCGGCTTCAAGTACGGTCTGCCGATCGATTCCGATCTCGTGTGCGACGTGAGATTTCTACCGAATCCGCACTGGGTCCCGGAGCTACGCGAACATACTGGCAAAGAGCCTGCAGTGCGTGATTACGTCCTGGGTCAAGACGGTGCCCAAGACTATCTGCAGACCTTTCGGCACTTGTTGCAGTTGACCGTCGACGGGTATCGCAGGGAGGGCAAGAGCTACATGACCGTCGCGGTCGGGTGTACGGGTGGCAAGCATCGAAGTGTGGCAATGACAGAAGCGCTGGCAGACATGTTGGCGCGAGAGAACGATTTGTCGGTGCGGGTGCTGCACCGAGACGCGGGCCGCGAATGAGCGACATGAAAGTCGTTGCCCTCGGCGGCGGACACGGCCTGTATGCAACCCTCAGTGCGGCTCGGAGGCTCGCATCCCACGTGACGGCAATCGTGACCGTCGCGGACGACGGAGGGTCCTCGGGTCGGCTCCGCGCGGAGCTCGGGCTGGTTCCGCCGGGTGACCTCCGTATGGCGTTGGCAGCGCTGTCGTCGGAGGAACCACGCACGCGCATGTGGGCAGATGTCATGCAGCATCGGTTCGGCGGATCGGGTGCGCTCGCGGGCCATTCCGTCGGGAACCTGATCCTCGCGGGCCTGACGGAGGTCCTCGGCGACACGGTGCTCGCGTTGGACGAAGCAGCACGCCTGCTCGGAATCGAGGGCCGCGTCGTGCCGATGGCTCCGATCCCGCTGGACATCGAGGCCGACGTCTCGGGGTTGGAAGACGATCCACGGGTCTCGCGTGTCATCCGCGGACAGGTCGCCGTCGCGACGACACCGGGCAAGGTACGGCGCGTGCGACTACTGCCATCGGATCCGCCCGCGACCCCGGAAGCCGTCCACGCGATCGACGAGGCCGATCTGGTCGTACTGGGACCGGGCTCGTGGTTCTCCAGTGTGATTCCCCACGTACTCGTCCCGGATCTGCTGGACGCATTGGCGCGGTCGTCCGCGGTCAAGGTGCTCGTACTCAATCTGGCACCGGAATTGGGGGAGACGACCGGATTCTCCGCCGAGCGGCACTTGCACGTACTGTCCCAGCACGCACCGGATTTCAGGGTCGACCACATCGTCGTCGACTCCGCGTTCGTACCGGTCGGTGGCGAACGCGAACATCTCGCCCGAGCGGCAGCACGGTTGGGAGCAGACGTCGTCTACGTGGACGTCGCGGAACCGGGCACCCACGCACATCATTTCGGAAAGTTGGCTGCGGCACTCGGTAGCATCGTCTCCTCGCAGGAGAACGACGCGTCCGACGGGCCGCGCAGAGAGGGGATCACTTCGTGGCCATGACAGCTGAGGTGAAGGACGAGCTGAGCAGGCTGGCTGTCACCCAGGTGAGCTGCAGGAGGGCCGAAGTGTCGGCGCTGCTGCGTTTCGCCGGCGGGCTTCACATCGTTGCCGGACGAGTAGTCGTCGAGGCTGAAATCGACCTCGGTTCGACGGCACGCCGGTTGCGCCGCGAGATCCTGGACCTGTACGGGTACACCTCCGACGTGCACGTTCTCAGCGCCGGTGGTCTGAGAAAGAGTTCGCGGTACGTCGTCCGAGTCGCCAAGGACGGGGAGGCCCTCGCCCGCCAGACCGGACTTCTCGACATGCGTGGTCGTCCCGTTCGAGGGCTGCCGGCCCAGGTGGTCGGCGGCACGGTCGGCGACGCCGAAGCGGCGTGGCGCGGGGCGTTCCTGGCTCACGGTTCTCTGACGGAGCCGGGTAGGTCCTCGGCGCTCGAGATCAGCTGCCCCGGGCCCGAGGCAGCGCTGGCGCTGGTCGGTGCGGCGCGCCGACTCGGCGTCGTCGCCAAGGCACGAGAAGTACGAGGCACCGACCGGGTCGTCGTGCGCGACGGAGAGGCCATCGGCGCGCTGCTCACTCGGATGGGAGCGCAGGACACCAGGCTCGTCTGGGAAGAACGGCGCATGCGTCGTGAGGTGCGTGCCACCGCCAACCGGCTTGCCAACTTCGACGATGCCAACCTGCGCCGGTCGGCGAGGGCAGCCGTGGCCGCGGCGGCGCGGGTCGAACGAGCGCTGCAGATTCTCGGCGACGACGTGCCGGATCATCTGGCCGCGGCCGGGTCGCTGCGCGTCCAGCATCGGCAGGCATCGCTGGAGGAACTCGGCCAACTCGCGGACCCACCGATGACCAAGGATGCGGTCGCCGGGCGTATCCGCAGGTTGCTGTCCATGGCCGATCGAAAGGCGAAGGACACCGGCATTCCGGACACCGAGTCCGCCGTCACCGCCGAATTACTCGACGAGGCCTGAGGCACCGGCGAGAGCTGACGACGCGACTGCTCGGATATCTGCAGGTGGAGGGCGATGCGCGCGCGAACGCAGTGCGCACACTAGGGTGGAAAACGCACGTAGGGACTTGCCCCATGCGCGAAATACGACAATCGGTTCAACAACTTAGGAGCGAACAGTGACGATCCGGGTAGGCGTGAACGGCTTCGGCCGCATCGGACGTAACTTCTTCAGGGCAGTCGATGCGCAGAAAGCTCTGGGCACCACCGACATCGAGATCGTGGCTGTCAACGACCTCACCGACAACGCATCCCTGGCGCACCTGTTGAAGTACGACTCGATCCTGGGCCGTCTGCCGCACGACGTCAGCCTCGAAGGCGACGACACCATCGTCGTCGGCGATCAGAAGATCAAGGCGTTGTCGCTGCGCGAGGGACCGTCTGCTCTTCCGTGGGGCGACCTGGGCGTCGACGTCGTCGTCGAGTCCACGGGTATCTTCACCGACGCCTCGAAGGCCAAGGGCCACCTCGACGCAGGCGCCAAGAAGGTCATCATCTCCGCACCTGCCAAGGGTGAGGACATCACGATCGTCATGGGCGTCAACGACGACAAGTACGACGGCAGCCAGAACATCATCTCCAACGCGTCGTGCACCACCAACTGCCTCGGCCCCATCGCCAAGGTTCTCGACGACGAGTTCGGCATCGTCAAGGGCCTCATGACCACGGTGCACGCCTACACGCAGGACCAGAACCTGCAGGACGGCCCGCACAGCGACCTACGTCGCGCACGCGCAGCGGCCCTCAACGTCGTCCCCACCGGCACCGGCGCAGCAAAGGCCATCGGCCTGGTGCTCCCACAGCTTCTCGGCAAGCTCGACGGATACGCACTGCGTGTGCCGATCCCGACCGGCTCGGTCACCGACCTCACGGCGAACCTGAAGAAGTCGGCATCCGTCGACGAGATCAACGCCGCCATGAAGGCAGCAGCGGAAGGCCCGCTGAAGGGCATCCTGAAGTACAGCACCGACCCGATCGTGTCCTCGGACATCGTCACCGACCCGCACTCGTCGATCTTCGACGCACCGCTGACCAAGGTCATCGACGACCAGGTCAAGATCGTGTCCTGGTACGACAACGAGTGGGGCTACTCCAACCGCCTGGCCGACCTCATCGGTCTCGTCGGAAAGTCCCTCTGATCACATGGCAGTCAAGACTCTGCAGGACCTGATCGACGCCGGTGTGTCGGGTCGCCCGGTTCTGGTGCGCTCTGACTTCAACGTGCCGATCGAGAACGGTGTCATCACCGATCCCGGTCGCATCGTCGCGTCGCTTCCGACGTTGAACGCACTGCTCGACGCCGGTGCGAAGCTCATCGTCACCGCGCACCTCGGCCGGCCGGACGGCAAGCCCGAGGCGAAGTACTCGCTCGCGCCGGTGGCGTCGAAGCTCGGGGAACTGCTCGGTCGCCACGTTCAGTTGGCGGGCGACGTCGTCGGCCAGGACGCTCAGGCTCGTGCCGAAGGGCTGACCGACGGCGACGTACTGCTGCTGGAGAACATCCGGTTCGATCCGCGTGAGACCAGCAAGGACGAGGCCGAGCGTGCTCAGCTGGCAGCCGAATTGGTCGCGCTCACCGATGGTGATGGTGCTTTCGTGTCCGACGGCTTCGGCGTCGTGCACCGCAAGCAGGCTTCGGTGTACGACGTGGCGAAGCTGCTCCCGTCGTACGCAGGTGGTCTGGTCGCCACCGAGGTCGACGTGCTGGCCAAGTTGACGGAGGATCCGGCACGCCCGTACGCGGTCGTGCTCGGCGGGTCGAAGGTCTCGGACAAGTTGGGTGTCATCGAGGCGCTCGCACCCAAGGTCGACACCTTGGTGATCGGCGGCGGAATGGCGTTCACTTTCCTTGCCGCACAGGGCTACTCGGTCGGTTCTTCGCTTCTGCAGGAAGACCAGATCGACGTCTGCAAGGACCTGCTCGAGCGATTCGGCGACGTCATCCACCTGCCGGTCGACATCGTGGTGGGTGACTCGTTCTCCAAGGACGCGGAAGCCGAGACCGTTGCCGCATCGGAGATCCCGGACGGCTGGATGGGACTGGACATCGGACCGGAGTCCGTCAGCCGATTCACCGCCGTACTCGCGAACGCGAAGACGATCTTCTGGAACGGCCCAGCCGGTGTCTTCGAGTTCGAGAAGTTCTCCGCAGGAACGCGTGGAATCGCCGAGGCAATCGTCGGTGCCACCGAGAAGGGCGCGTTCAGTGTCGTCGGCGGCGGGGACTCCGCGGCCGCCGTCCGTGCACTCGGACTGTCCGACGACGGCTTCTCGCACATCTCGACCGGAGGTGGAGCATCCCTCGAGTACCTCGAAGGCAAGCAGCTTCCCGGCATCGCAGCGCTGGAGGGATGAACCATGGCACGTAAGCCGCTCATCGCAGGCAACTGGAAGATGAATCTGAACCACCTCGAGGCCATCTCGCTGGTGCAGAAGATCGCGTTCTCGCTGCCCGCGAAGTACTTCGACAAGGTGGATGTGACGGTCATTCCGCCGTTCACGGACATCCGCAGTGTGCAGACGCTCATCGAGGGCGACAAGCTCCTGCTCACCTACGGCGCCCAGGACGTCTCCGCACAGGAGTCCGGCGCATACACCGGTGAGATCAGTGGGTCGATGCTCGCGAAGCTCGGTTGCACGTTCGCCGTCGTCGGGCATTCCGAGCGTCGCACCCTGCACAGCGAGGACGACGCCGCGGTCGCGGCCAAGACCAAGGCTGCGCTGAAGCACGGACTCACACCGATCGTGTGCATCGGTGAAGGTCTCAACATCCGTGAGGCGGGCGAGCACGTCTCGTACAACATCACGCAGCTTCGCGGTTCGCTGGCCGGGTTGTCGGCCGAGGACATCGCGAAGGTCGTGGTCGCGTACGAGCCGGTGTGGGCCATCGGCACCGGCCGAGTTGCCAGTGCCGCCGACGCGCAGGAAGTGTGCTCGGCAATCCGCGATGAGCTGAAGACGCTCGCCTCCGCCGAGGTGGCGGCAGGCGTTCGAGTCCTCTACGGCGGCTCCGTCAACGCGAAGAACGTGGGTGAGATAGTCGGCCAACCCGACGTCGATGGTGCACTCGTCGGTGGAGCTTCCCTCAAAGCGGACGAGTTCGCCACATTGTCGGCCATCGCCGCGGGTGGCCCTCTGCCCTGATCGCACAGCTGATCGAGCAACAGATCGGACACTGCCGTGTTACCGCCACCGAGGCGGTGGCACGGCAGTGTGCGTCGTGCAGGTAGGCTGTCACGGGTTGTGAGCTGAGACTATTGTGAGGCGGACATGGAACTGTTCCTGGATATTTTGCTGGTGGTCACCAGTTTGGCGCTGATTCTGCTGGTGCTGCTGCACCGGGGCAAGGGCGGCGGCCTGTCCAGTCTGTTCGGCGGTGGTGTCCAGTCGTCTCTGTCGAGCTCGACGGTCGTGGAGAAGAACCTGGATCGGTTGACCATTTTCACCGGCGTCGTGTGGCTGATCGCAATCCTCGGAATCGGTCTGGAGATCAAGTTCTCCTGATCCGATTTGTCCTTACATATCATGTTGCGGTACCGGGCCCGTACAGGACCTCGGGCTGCATGACACCGGTGGGTGCACGATAATCGGGGGATGAGCGAAACCCCTTTGGAGTCGTCAGGATCTCCCGCCTTCGTCACACCCACGACGCAAGGTCGTGAGTTGACCGAGCCGCTGCGGGAAGACATTCGATACCTCGGTGGCATTCTGGGCGACATCATCCGCGAGCACGAGGGCCCAGCCGTGTTCGACCTCGTCGAGCGTGCCCGAGTCGAATCCTTCGCCGTCCGTCGCTCGGAGGGTGAGCGCGACGATTCGCTCGGGATCTACGCCGACCTCGATGTGTCGCAGGCAGTCCCGCTCATCCGCGCGTTCAGCCACTTCTCGCTGCTGGCCAATCTCGCCGAGGATCTGCACCGCGAGCGTCGCCGCGCAATTCACCTCGATCGCGAGGATCCGCCGCAGGACAGCAGTCTCGACGCGACGTGGATCAAACTCGATACTGCCGACCTCACTCAGCAGCAAGTGGCCGATGCACTGACCGATGCGCTCGTGGCGCCGGTCATCACTGCGCATCCGACGGAAACGCGTCGACGCACGGTGTTCGACGTTCAATCCAGGATCACCGAGCTCATGCGGCGGCGCGAGGTTGCCTCGTCCGCGGCAGCGAACAACGCGTCGAGCGCTGCCAAAGAGCTTGCTGCGGTAGATGTTCAGATCCGTCGCCAGGTCCTCACTCTGTGGGAGACGGCCCTGATCAGGTTGTCCAGGCTCCGTATCCAGGACGAGATCGAGGTCGGCCTCCGCTACTTCGAGACGTCTCTGTTCGACGTCATTCCGGCACTCAACGCCGACGTACGTCAGGCCCTGCGGCAGAGGTGGCCGTCGAGTGACCTGCTGCCGCAGCCCATTCTTCGTCCCGGTTCGTGGATCGGCGGAGACCGCGACGGAAATCCGAACGTCACAGCCGAGGTCGTACACACCGCCACACATCAGGCCGGGTACACCGCGTTCGCCCACTATCTGGACGAGCTCGTCGCGCTCGAGAAGGAACTGTCGATGTCCGCGCGACTCGTCGCGGTCAGCGACGAACTGCTGACGTTGGCGGCAGAATCCGGCGATCCGGCCGACACGCGAAACGACGAACCGTATCGCGTCGCCGTGCGCGGCATCCGAGCACGGCTGACGGCCACCGCCGCGCGGGTTCTCGACTCCGTTCCCGTCGCCGGCCTCGATGTCGGGTCCACCCCGTACGCCGCGCCCCAGGACGTACTGAACGATCTCGACACGATCGACCGAGCGCTGCGTGCCGACGGTGATGCTCTCATCGCCGACGACCGTCTACTGGCGCTGCGCCAAGCAGTCGAGACGTTCGGCTTCCACCTGCAGGCACTGGACATGCGCCAGAACTCGGAGACGCACGAGGAAGTCGTTGCCGAACTCCTGGCATGGGCCGGTGTTCACTCCGATTACGCCTCGCTCGACGAGAACGAACGGGTCGCTCTGCTGGCACGGGAGCTGACCACTCGACGGCCCCTCGTGGGCCCGACGGCCCAGCTGAGCGAACTCGCGACCAAGGAACTCGGCATCGTCCGCGCCGCGAAGATAGCCATCGATCACCTCGGGCCCGACACGATCCAGAACTACATCATCAGCATGTGCCAGTCGGTGAGCGACATGCTCGAAGCCGCCCTGCTGCTGAAGGAAGCCGGAATCTTCGACCCCGGCACCGACGGATCCGCGCCGACGTCGACTGTGGGCGTAGTGCCTCTGTTCGAAACCATCGAGGACCTGCAGCAAGGCGCAGCCACACTCGTGGCCACCCTCGACGTTCCGGTCTACCGAGCTCTCGTCGCGGGCCGCGGTATGAACCAGGAAGTGATGCTCGGGTACTCCGACTCGAACAAGGACGGCGGGTACCTCGCGGCGAACTGGGCGTTGTACCGCGCCGAACTGGATCTGCTCGAGGCGTCGCGCAAGACCGGAATTCGGTTGCGACTCTTCCACGGTCGAGGTGGCACCGTCGGCCGCGGTGGCGGCCCGAGCTACGACGCCATCCTCGCGCAGCCTCCGGGCGTCGTGCAGGGGTCCCTGCGTCTGACCGAACAGGGCGAGATCATCGCCGCCAAGTACGCCGAGCCGTCCATGGCTCGTCGCAACCTCGAATCGCTGGTGGCAGGCACGCTCGAATCGACCCTGCTCGACGTGGAAGGTCTCGGCGACGGTGCCGAGCCTGCCTACGAGGTGCTCGACGACCTGGCTGCGAAAGCCCGCGCTGCGTACGGTCGGCTCGTGCACGAGGAGCCTGGATTCGTGGAGTACTTCCGAATGTCCACTCCGGTTGCGGAGGTGGGGGAGCTCAACATCGGAAGCCGCCCCGCCTCACGCAAGCCGACCAATTCGGTGTACGACCTGCGCGCGATCCCATGGGTGATGTCCTGGAGCCAGTGCCGTGTGATGCTGCCCGGCTGGTACGGAACCGGTACGGCGTTCGAGGAATGGGTCGGCGGCGACGAGAACAAGCTGGCGGTACTGACGGACCTGTACCGGAAGTGGCCGTTCTTCCAAACGGTGCTGTCGAACCTCGCGCAGGTCATGGCCAAATCGGATCTGGGGATCGCTGCTCGTTACTCCGAACTCGTCCCGGACACGGAACTGCGCACCAGGATCTTCGGAATGATCGAAGCAGAGCACGCGAAAACCATCGAGATGTACCTCTCCATCACCGGTCACTCGAGGTTGCTCGAGGACAATCCTGCCCTGGAACGGTCGGTGCACAACCGGTTCCCGTACCTCGAGCCCCTCAACCAGATGCAGGTCGAGATGCTGCGACGCTACCGTGCCGGTGACGAGGAGGAGCGAGTCAAACGCGGCATCCTGCTGACGATGAACGGTCTGGCGACGGCCCTGCGCAACAGCGGCTAGTCACGTACGGCTCAGTCCTGATCGAGTCGGGAACCGGCGCCGTGTCGGCTGCGTCTGACTAGGTATGAGGCAGTGCAGAACAGACGCCAAGTCCTGGCGCGACGGCTCGGCGTACCGTTCTGCCCGGTCGGCGCGTCGGACACCACCGACAGAGAAGGACGCGGACGACACAGCGAGCACACGCGACTCGGACGCCGACGGCGCCGGTACCCCGTGACGAATCGGGTACCGGCGCCGCCGGGTCGTCTGCCGCTGCTCGAATCTAGTTGCTGTTCTCCAGCTTCGACGCCGCACCTGCATCGAGGAACCACACGGTCGATTCCGATCCGACCGCCCCCGCCGACGGGACGTCGTCGGAGTCGGCGCCGCCGACCGCTGCGGCCACCGCGTCCGCCTTGGCGTCCCCGGAGACCAACAGCCACACGTGCTTCGCACGTCGGACGGCAGGCAACGTCAGCGTGATTCGTACCGGCGGCGGTTTCGGAGAATCCTCGACGGCCACCACGTACCGATGCTGTTCGCGAACGGCGTCGGTGTGCGGGAACAGCGAATTGATATGTCCCTCACCGCCCATACCGAGCAGGTGCACGTCGAATTCCGGCGTGTGCTCACCGTTGGAGCGGGCGCCGAGGATCTGCGCGTACGTTGCCGCAGCCACCTCGGGATCGCTGCCGTGTGGACCGTCCGACGCCGCCATGCGGAACACTCGGTCCGGGTGCACACCCACATGATCGAGTAGAGCCTGCGAGGCCTGCACCTCGTTGCGTTCGGAATCGCCTGCGGGAAGGAAACGTTCGTCGCCGAAGTAGACGTCGACCTGTCCCCAGTCGATGGCTCCGGAATCCGCGCGGAGAGCCTCCAGAAGCGCGACGCCGGTGCCGCCGCCGGTCAGCACGACCGACGCGACGCCGCGTTCGGCCTGAGCCGCCACGACCACGTCGACGAAGCGGGATCGAGCTGCGTCGACCAGTGACTGGGCGTCGAGAAACTGCAGGACGGATTTCTTACTCATAGCTCACCTTCGACAGACCCTTCAAGGCCAGTTCGTAGATTTCGTCGGTATCGAGGCGCCTGAGCTCCTCGGCCAAACACTCGCGGGTTCCACGTCGAGCGAGCGCGACCTCCGCATCGGGTTGGCCGGTTCTGCGCAGCGTGGCCGTCTTTCCGGTCTGCGGACGGGTGATCGAGATGCTGGTGGTCTCGCGATCCAACACGACCTTCAGCTCGCCCGTTCGACGATGGACCGGTACCTCCAGCTTGGCAGCGAGCCAACCGGCGAGGATGTCCAGTGCAGGCTCCTCGGCCAGACCCGACACCACCGCGGAGACGACGGATTCGTGCGGTGCCTGATCCAGGGCCGTGGCGAGTAGCCCACGCCAATACGTGATTCGGCTCCACGACAGGTCGGTGTCTCCGTCGGTGTAACTGGACAACCTGCTCTTGATCGCCGCCGTCGTGTCCGGTGCATTGGTCGCATCGGTGATACGGCGAATTGCGAGCCGGCCCAAGGGATCCTGAGCAGGAACGGCAGGTGCTTCGTTGGGCCACCAGGCGACGATCGGGGTGTCCGGCAGCAGAAACGGTATGACGACGCTGTGTTCGTGATCCGCCAGTTCGCCGTTGAGGCGAAGGACGACGACCTCGGACGCTCCTGCGTCGCCCCCGACACGAATCTGCGCGTCGAGGCTCGACTCCGCGGACCGGTCTCCGTGGATCAGCACGATGACGCGGCACGGATGCTCCCGTGACGCCTCGTTCGCCGCTTCGATCGCGGACTCCGCCTTCGTGGCGTCCTTGCTGACGACGATCAGCGTCAGCACGCGCCCGATGGTCACGGCACCGCCCGACTCCCGGAGGGAGACCAGTTGCTTTCCCACCTCGGCTGTCGTCGTCGAAGGAATGTCGACAATCACGGCCTTCTCCATTCGCGTCCGGTGCGTTGCATCATCTCGTCGGCTGTCTCCGGACCCCAGGTGCCTGCCTCGTACGGCTCAGCGGTGCCGCCCGACGCCCAGAAGTCGAGGATCGGATCCAGGATCTTCCAGGACAACTCGACCTCGGCATTGACGGGGAACAATGACGGTTCGCCGAGCAGTACGTCGAGGATGAGCCGTTCGTACGCCTCCGGTGAAGATTCGGTGAAGGCCTGACCGTAGCTGAAGTCCATGCTGACGTCGCGGACCTGCATGCTCGACCCAGGCACCTTCGAACCGAATCGCATGGTCACGCCCTCGTCGGGCTGGACCCTGATGACGAGCGCATTCTGGCCGAGTTCCTCGGTCATGGTGGCATCGAACGGCAGGTGTGGCGCGCGTTTGAACACCATGGCGATCTCGGTGACCCTGCGTCCCAAAGCCTTTCCGGTCCGCAGATAGAACGGAACTCCGCCCCAGCGTCTCGTGTCGACCTCGAGTGTGATGGCGGCGTAGGTTTCGGTGTTCGACTCGGGGTCGAATCCCTCTTCCTCCTTGAGCCCCTTGACCTTCTGGCTGCCCTGCCACCCGGCTGCGTACTGACCCCTGGCGGTGGTCTCGGCGAACGGTTCGGCGGCCTTGGTGGCGGAGAGAACCTTGATCTTCTCCGACTGCAGCTCCGACGGGCTGAAGCTCACCGGTTCTTCCATCGCCGTGATCGCCAGCAACTGCAGCAAGTGATTCTGGATGACGTCCCGGGCCGCGCCGATACCGTCGTAATACCCTGCGCGACCGCCCAATCCGATGTCCTCGGCCATCGTGATCTGCACGTGGTCGACGTAGTGGGCATTCCAGATGGGATCGAACAACTGATTCGCGAAGCGCAGAGCCAGAATGTTCTGGACGGTTTCCTTGCCCAAGTAGTGATCGATGCGGAAGACGGTGTCCTCGGGGAACACCCTGTTCACGACCGCGTTCAGTTCCTTGGCGCTGTCCAGATCGTGCCCGAACGGCTTCTCGATGACGACTCGGCGCCACTTGCCTTCCTCACGCTGAGCGAGGCCGGAGCGGGAGAGCTGTTCCAGAACGACAGGGAAGGCGCCGGGAGGGATCGACAGGTAGAAGGCGTGATTTCCCCCGGTGCCGCGGGTTTCGTCCAGTTCGGCGAGCGTGGCCGACAGGCTGTCGAACGCCGCGTCGTCGTCGAACGATCCCTGAACGAATCGAAATCCCTCCGCGAGGGTGTTCCACACCTCCTCGCTGAACGGCGTGCGGGCGTGATCGCGGACCGCGTCGTGCACGATCTGCGCGAAGTCCTCGTTCTCCCACTCTCGCCGCGCGAATCCGACGAGGGCGAAACCGGGGGGCAGGAGCCCCCGGTTCGCCAAGTCGTACACCGCAGGCATGAGCTTCTTACGGGCGAGGTCGCCGGTGACACCGAAGATCACGAGGCTGCAGGGCCCCGCGATCCGCGGAAGACGCTTGTCACGTGGATCGCGAAGTGGGTTGTGCCACTCCGCGGAATCCTTCTGATCGGTTTCTGCGGTGGCCACGTCTCAGCTCTTCTGGCCTGCTTGACGCAGCTGCTCGCCGGTGGCTTCGAGCAACTCGCTCCAAGACGCCTCGAACTTCTGCACGCCCTCGTTCTCGAGAGTGAGGAACACATCCGTCACGTCGATTCCGATCGCGGACAGCTGGTCGAAGACCTCCTGGGATTCGGGGCCCTTACCGGAGATGGTGTCTCCCGATACCTCGCCGTGGTCGGCGACGGCATCCAGAGTCTTCTCCGGCATCGTGTTGACCGTGTTGGGCGATACCAGGTCGGTTACGTACAGCGTGTCGGGGTAGGCCGGGTTCTTGACCCCGGTGGAGGCCCACAGCGGCCGCTGCGGGCGTGCTCCCGAGCCTGCGAGCTCGTGGAAGCGGGGCCCGACCTCGAACGCCTGCTGGTAGGCGACGTACGCCAGGCGAGCGTTGGCGAGTGCGGCTTTGCCTTTGAGCGCCTCGGCGTCGGGCGTGCCGATCTTGTCCAGCCGAGCGTCGATCTCGGTGTCGACACGTGAGACGAAGAACGAGGCAACGGAGTGAATCTTCGACAGATCGTGGCCGGCCGCACGTGCAGCTTCCAAGCCCTCCAGATACGCGCCGATGACGGCCTCGTAGCGTTCGACCGAGAAGATGAGCGTGACATTCACGCTGATGCCCTCGCCGATGACCTTGGCGATCGCAGGGATACCTGCCTCGGTCGCGGGGATCTTGATCAGCACGTTGGGCCGGTCGACGATCTTCCACAGCTCGACGGCTTGCGCGATCGTCTTCTCGGTGTCGTGGGCCAGACGCGGATCGACCTCGATCGATACTCGTCCGTCGACGCCTGCCGAGGACTCGTGGATCGGAGCAAAGATGTCGCAAGCGTTGCGCACGTCGTCGGTGGTGACGGTGCGAATCGTCGCGTCGACGTCCGCTCCGCGCTCGGCGAGCTCGGTGACCTGAGCGTCGTACGCATCACCCTTGCTCAGAGCCGCCTGGAAGATCGACGGGTTGGTGGTGACACCGACGACGCTCTTGCTGTCGATGAGCTCCTTAAGGTTCCCGGAGGTGATGCGGTCGCGGGACAGATCGTCGAGCCAGACGGATACGCCTGCTGCGGACAGGTCTGCGAGGTTCTTGTTCTGGGTCATGGGTTATCCCTTCACATTGGTGATGGAGCGCTGCGCGGCGGCGACCACTGCGTCGGCCGTGAATCCGTACTCGCGGAAGAGCGTTTTGGCGTCGGCCGATTCGCCGTAGTGCTCGAGCGAGATGATCTCGCCGAAGCCGCCGACGATCGGGTACCACGGCATCGCGATGCCCGCCTCGATGGAGACGCGCGCCTTGACCGTGGGCGGAAGCACCTGGTCGCGGTAGTTCTGGTCCTGGCTGTTGAACCACTCGACACACGGCATGGATACGACCCGTGCGGCGATTCCCTGGGCTTCCAGAGTTTTCTGTGCCTCGACCGCGTACTGGAGCTCGGAACCCGTTCCGATCAGGATCACGTCCGGAGCAGCCTTCGACGACTCGACGAGGACGTACCCGCCCTTCGAGACTCCCTCGTAGCTGGTGCCCTCGAGAACCGGGATGCCCTGACGTGTCAGCGCCAGGCCGACGGGGCCGCTGCTGCTGGATCGAGCGAGGGTCGACTGCCAGGCGTACGCCGTTTCGTTGGCGTCACCCGGGCGGACGACGGACAGGTTGGGAATGGCGCGCAGGGCGGCAAGGTGCTCGACGGGCTGATGCGTCGGGCCGTCTTCACCGAGGCCGATGGAATCGTGCGTCCAGACGTAGATCGGGTCGATGTCCATCAACGACGCGAGCCGGACAGCGGGACGCATGTAGTCACTGAACTGCATGAAGGTTCCGCCGTACGCCCGAGTCGGCCCGTGCATGACGATGCCGGACAGGATCGAGCCCATCGCGTGCTCACGGATACCGAAATGCAGAGTCCGTCCGTAGGGCTCGGCATCCCAATCGTCGGTGGAGATGGACGTCGGCCCGAAGGACTTCGCGCCCTTGATCGTGGTGTTGTTGCTGCCGGCAAGGTCGGCGGATCCGCCCCAGAGTTCCGGAAGAACAGGTCCGACCGCGCTCAGAACGTCGCCGGACGCGGCGCGGGTCGCGATTGCCTTGCTGCCGGGCTCCCACGTCGGCAGGACGTCGGTCCAGCCCTCGGGGAGGTCGCCCGCGGTCAGGCGATCCAGCAACTTCTTACGCTCGGGCTCACGTGCAGCCCACGCGTCGAACTCCGTGTTCCACTCCGCGTGTGCCTTGCGGCCGCGCTCCTGCAGGCCGCGCGTGTGGACGATGACCTCGTCGGTGACCTCGAAGGTCTTTTCCGGGTCGAAGTCGAGTGCCTTCTTGACCTTGGCGATTTCCTCGTCGCCGAGGGCGGCGCCGTGTACAGCGCCGGTGTTCATCATCGTCGGCGCCGGGTAGCCGATGATGGTGCGCAGCACGATGATCGACGGCTTGTCGGTCACGGCTTTCGCAGCCTCGATTGCTTCCTCGATGGCAGTGACGTTCTCGCCGCCTTCGACTACCTGGACGTGCCAGCCGTACGCCTCGTAGCGTGCGGCGGTGTTCTCCGACAGCGCGATGTCGGTGGCGTGTTCGATGGAGATCTTGTTGTCGTCGTAGAACAGGATGAGGTTGCCGAGCTGCTGGGTGCCGGCGAGCGACGACGCCTCCGAGGTCACACCTTCTTCGATGTCGCCGTCGGATGCGATGACGTAGATGAAATGGTCGAACGGACTCGTCCCGAGCGCGGGCTCGGGATCGAACAGGCCACGCTCGCGACGCGACGCCATGGCCATACCCACCGCGGAGGCCAATCCCTGGCCTAGAGGTCCGGTGGTGATCTCCACGCCGTCCGTGTGGCGGAATTCCGGGTGACCTGGAGTTTTGGACTTGAACGTGCGCAACGACTCGATGTCGACGAGTTCGAGGCCGAAGCCACCCAAGTACAGCTGCAGGTACAGCGTCAGGCTCGAGTGTCCGCAGGAGAGAACGAATCGGTCGCGCCCGATCCAGTGCGTGTCGTTCGGGTCGTGACGCATGGTCCGCTGGAACAGGGTGTAGGCCAGCGGGGCGAGGCTCATCGCTGTACCGGGGTGGCCGTTGCCGACCTTCTGCACTGCATCGGCAGCGAGGACTCTGACAGTGTCGACCGCCCTGGTGTCCAGGTCCGTCCAGTCGCTGGGATGGTGCGCTGTGGTGAGGACGTCAATATCGTCTGTGATCGACACGAGCAGAGATCTCCTGACATTCGTACGAGTGAGGCAGAACGCGCTCGATCAGTCGCAGATCGAAACACGTCGACTACCAGCCTAGTTCCGTCCGCGTCGGCTGTCGTGCCTTCCCCCCATCGAGCCCCGGGCTGTGTCGTCACGGGGCTCTGTCTCTTCACTTTGGGTGCCCTGAGAATTGGAGTGCAGGTGGTTCACGTCTACCATCGCTTGTAGTAGTGCGCTCGCCTCACGTCTTGTGCCGGTGTGCGTGCTGCTCGTTCATGAGTGTCGAGCCCGTGCAAGGAGACGTAGTGCGAATTGGGCAGCAGCCGGGCGGCCACGGATTCGCAGGCGGTCCCAGTCATCCCGAGCACGACGGATCCGCTGGTGGAACCGAGGACGGGCATCGGGACGGTTCAGCTGAGCCGGCGAAGTCGGCTTCTCGGCGGGCGCTTGCACTCGTCATGGCGTACGTCGCGCTGACCAAGCCTCGTGTCATCGAACTTCTGCTCGTCACAACCATCCCGGCAATGCTTCTTGCCGATCGCGGCCAGGTACAGCCAGGTCTGATCCTGACCACTTTGTTCGGTGGAATGCTGGCCGCCGCGTCGGCCAACTGTCTCAACATGGTCGCCGACGCGGACATCGACAAGGTGATGGCTCGCACAGCCAAACGCCCGCTCGCGCGTGGCGCGATGCCGGTGTCGCACGCGTTCGTGTTCGGTGTCACCCTGGGAATCGTCTCGTTCTTCTGGCTGTGGTTCACGACAAACCTGCTCAGCGGCATCCTCGCGGTCGTCACCATCTGCTTCTACATCTTCGTCTACACCCTCGTCCTCAAGCGTCGTACGTCTCAGAACGTCGTCTGGGGCGGCGCCGCGGGCTGCATGCCCGTGATGATCGGCTGGTCCGCGGTCACCGGGACGATCGGCTGGCAGGCCGTTGTCATGTTCCTCGTGATCTTCCTCTGGACCCCGCCGCATACCTGGGCCCTCATGCTTCGGTACAAGGAGGACTACCAGGCGGCCAATGTCCCGATGCTGCCTGCAGTGGCGTCGGAAACGAAGGTGACCAAGCACATCGTCCTGTACGCGTGGGCCACCGTCGTCGCGACGTTTGCACTCGCGCCCGGTTCGGGAGTCATCTACGCGGCGGTCGCTCTCGCGTCGGGAATCTGGTTCCTCGTCGTGGCGCACCGGCTGTATGCCGGGGTGCGCGCGGGCACCCCGGTCAAGCCGCTGAAGTTGTTCATCCTGTCGAACGAGTACTTGGCGCTGGTGTTCTGTGGTCTGGCCGTGGACTCGGTCGTCGGGTGGGACACTGTGAGCCAGCTCCTTTCCTGAGCCGTTCTCACGGAACGAGTACGACCGAGCCGGTCGTGCGGCGACCTTCCAGCTCGGTATGCGCCGTCGCTGCGTCGGACAACGGGTGCACCGCACCCACCCGAACGGTCAGAATTCCGTCGGCTATCGCTTTGAACACCTCGCCCGCACGCCATTCGAGTTCGCTGCGATCTCGTAAGTGATGGGCCAGCGTCGGCCGGGTGAGGAACAGTGATCCGGCGCCGTTGAGCCGCTGCGGATCGAACGGCGGAACCGCGCCGCTGGCTGCGCCGAACAGTGCGAGCGTCCCACGTATGCGCAGCGAGGCGAGGCTCTGCTCGAACGTCGCGGCGCCGACACCGTCGTACACCGCGTGTGCGCCGTCCCCGTCGGTCAATTCTCGTACTTTCGCTGCGACGTCGTCGCTGTATTTCAGGACCTCCGAAGCACCCGCTTGTCGGGACAGCTCGGCCTTGGCGTCCGTCGATACCGTCGTGATCACGCGAACACCCGCCGCGACGGCGAGTTGGGTGAGGATGAGCCCGACGCCACCCGCTCCCGCGTGCACGAGCACGGTGTCGCCCGCAGCGGCCGGGTAGGTCGAGTTCAGGAGATAGTGGGCCGTCATGCCCTGCAGGAGTGCGGATGCGGCCTGTTCGGCTGGAACACCATCGGGTACCGCTACCGCGGCCGACGCCGGAACGATCACTTTCTCGGCGTAGCTACCCGGCGCGGTCGCCCAGGCAACGCGCTGACCGACGACGAACTCGCCGACCCCGTCGCCGACGGACTCCACCACCCCCGAGCCCTCGTCTCCGGGCACGTACGGCAGTTCGCGCTTGTACAGGCCGGTGCGGTAGTAGGTGTCGATGTAGTTGACGCCTGCGGCTTCGAGCCGCACGAGCAACTGGCCGGGGCCGGCAGTCGGCTCGGCGATGTCGACGGGGACGAGGACCTCCGGTCCACCATGTTCACGGATCTCCAGTGCACGCATGGTGTCTTTGTACACCTGCCGATTCCCAGGGGTTCTGGCCACGCGAAGTTACCGAGCGGTATCGTCTTCGGGTATGGCGACCGAAACAGAGACAACATCGCGTGAGACCGACGCGGCCGAGCCGAAGGTCGAGGTGCCCGCGGGTGCCCTCTCGGCAGTCAAGGCGTTCGTCGGAGAGCACGGCGGAACCGGAAATGTCGTGATCCAACCGATCGGACGAGCCGGAACGCGCGTCACCCTGGTCGGTGCCGACGGCGTGTTGGGCGATCAGGTCGTCGAGAACAACGACGTCGCGCACGCCCTCGTCGCCGCCGTCGACGGTTTGACCGAATCGGAGTGGGATCGCGAACTCGTCAGCGCAGTCACCCCTGCTCCCGGGCATTACCGCAAAATGGCGGGATGGGTTGCTCGCCAGACTCGATTCCCGAAGGCGCGTAACGCGGCTCTGGAGAAATAGTTCGAAAGATTTCGGTGGAGGTGGAACCGATCGGGGTTCGGGTCCGTCAAATCTAAGTGGGAGAGGTAGTCGGTCGTCTGAGGGGGAGACCGGCTACCTCTCCTCTCGTTGGTTCGGGGTCATGCAGGGCCGAGGTTTTCGGCGTGTTCGGCGGTCCGGCCCTCGCCGGGTGTACGTACCCTGCAGGCCGCCCAGACGGCGGCGGTGGCGGCAGTCGTCGCGCCCGCCCCCGCAACGTGAATGGCCACGAGCGCGGCAGGCACGTCGTTCAGGTACTGGACAACCCCCACGAGAGACTGCGCCACCACGATGGCGATCAGGACCTTCAACCGCGTCGTCACGTTCTGCGTCGCCTTGACTGCGTACAGGCCGAACCCGAGACCGACCAGGAGTGCGAGGTACGCCACCAGGAGCTGCGCGTGCAGGTGCACGAGTGTGACGATCTCCACCTCGAAACGAGGGACGGGTTCGTCGATGCTCTTGTCGCCGGCGTGCGGTCCTGCGCCCGTCAACATCGTCCCAGCCACCAACACACCTGCCATGACGACGCCGGAGAGGCCCGTCAACAGGCGTAGCGGTTCGGGGACAGTCTTGACGACTACGGTGTCCTCGTCGGATTCGGCAACCTTGAAGTACAGAAGGGTCGCGAGCCACACCATGGCCATCGAGGCCAAGAGGTGGATGGCGACAGTCCACCACAGAAGGCCGGTCAGTACTGTGATACCGCCCAGGATCGCCTGAACGACCGTTCCCAATGGCATGAACCACGCGAACAGGATCACGTTGTTGCGTCTGCGCGCCCGGGTGACAGCGAGAACGATGGCTGCCGCGGCGAGCACGACGACGAACGTCAGAAGCCGGTTGCCGAACTCGACGGCCTGGTGGAGTACAGGGACCTCGGACACTCCGACGGGAGTGAAGCTACCGGGAAAGCACTGCGGCCACGTCGGGCAACCAAGACCCGACGCGGTGACACGCACTACAGCGCCGGTCACGGCGATGCCGCCCTGAGTCAGGATGACGACGAACGCCAGGATCTTCTGCGCTCGCACCGAGGGCAGCGGCAAGCGGTCGACAATGCGCAAATACGCTCGATACAGCACGTAGCGATGGTAGACGGCGATCAACTACACGCTGTCGTTGACCCCGGCGGGGTCGTTCAGGTGAAGCGGAACGAGCGACTCGCGAACACGCCGCACAGTCCTGCCCATCCGAGAAGAACGGCGATTCCGAACCAGTCGACGGAACCGGTGACCGCCTGGCCGAGTGCTTCCGCGAGCGCGCCCGACGGCACCAATCGTGCGATCGTGTGCAGGGTCGTCGGCAGGTCGTCGGCGAGAACGACGAGAGAGCCGATTCCCAGCATCACGAACCAGAGGATGTTCGCGAGAGCCAGGACGATCTCTGCCTTGAGGGTGCCGCCGAGCAGCAGACCCATGGTGGCGAACGTCGTCGTACCCAGCGCGATCACCACGGCGCCGAGCAGCAGGCCGGTGACCTCCGGCCGCCAGCCGAGGGCCAGCCCGATTCCGCCGAGAACCACGGACTGCAGAATCACCACGAGCAGAACGGCGATGGATTTGCCGGCGATGATTCCCCACTTGGGCAGTGGGGTCGCACCCAGTCGTTTGAGTGCTCCGTAGCGGCGATCGAATCCGACGGCGATGGCTTGGCCGGTGAACGCCGTGGACATCACCGCGACCATCATCACTGCGGGCACGACCTGATTCACGGGTTCGTTGCCCATCGCACCCAGTGGCAGCAGCGTGAGCCCGATCAGCAGGGTGATCGGAATGAACATCGTCAGCAACAGTTGTTCGCCGTTGCGCAGAAGCAACTTCAGCTCGAGCATCGCCTGAGCGGACAACATCGTGATCGGCGAGCTGGGTTCGGGTTTCGGTGCGAACAGTCCCTCGGCGAACCTGTTGCTCGCGAGCCGCACGTCTTTGCGAGCTGTCATTTCCTGAGCTCCCTGCCGGTCAATTCGAGGAAGACGTCTTCCAGCCGTCGCTGATCCACCTGCAGTTCCGTCGCCAGTACGTTCTGTTCGGCGCACCACGACGTCACCGTCACCAGTATCGACGGTTCGATCACGCCCTCGATCGCGTACGAACCGGCACTTTCCTCGACCGGGTGGTACCCGGCCGGAAGTGCCGCGTCGAGCAAAGACAATTCGAGCCCGGCGGGCGCGCTGAATCGCAGTCGCCCCTCCGCTCCCTGCTTCGTCAGTTCCGATGCCGTCCCGGACGCGACGATCTTGCCGTTGTCGATGATGACGAGTTCGTCGGCGAGCTGCTCGGCCTCGTCCATCAGATGTGTGGTCAACAACACGCTGACTCCGTCACGACGAAGTGCGTCGACGAGTTCCCAGACAAGCAGACGGGCCTGCGCGTCGAGACCGGCCGTCGGCTCGTCGAGAAACACCAGTTCGGGGCGGCCGACGATGGCACAAGCCAGCGCGAGGCGCTGCTGCTGACCACCGGACAGCCGCCGATACGGTGTCTTCGTCGCTTGCGTGAGGCCGAGGCAGTCCAGCAACCAGTCGGGGTCCAGCGGGTCGTTCGAGTACGAGGCGACGAGCTTCAACATCTCGCCGGCTTTCGAACCCGGGTAGGCGCCTCCGCCCTGGAGCATCACTCCGATGCGCGGCCGTAGCTGTGCCGACTGAGTGATCGGATCGAGGCCGAGCACGCGCACGGAGCCGGACTCGGGTGCGACGAAACCCTCGCACATCTCCACCGTCGTCGTCTTGCCCGCGCCGTTGGGTCCGAGAAGGGCGAGTACCTGGGCGCGCTCGACGGTGAATCCGAGTCCGTCCACGGCCACGGTGCCGTCGTACGTCTTGGTCACGTCTGTCAGCTGCACTGCGGGCTGCGTCGAGTTCGACGCCCCGCTTCTGGTCTGCGCACCGGCGATCACGAGGAACCAGCGTATTCCCCGACCGGTCGACCGGGTTCCGGTGGTCCGGTCTCGCCTCGCCACGGCAGCCGTGAACGTGTGAGCAGGAACAGGATGCCGATGGTCAAGATGGTCATCAGTGCAGCCTGAACGATCTGGAACGGAAGATACTCGCTGCCGTTCGGCATCAGTATGACGCTGACGATCGACGAGAAGACGATGGCGGGCCCGCGGAACGCCCGTGTCGTCGCCCAGGCGGCAAGGGGAGTGACCGCCCACAGCAGGTACCAGGGCTGAACGACGGGGAAAAGCAACACGAGGGCACCGAGCGACACTCCGAGGGCGCCGACCGGATGCAGGCGTCCCTTCAGCACGGCGACGAGCATTCGCAGTGCGATGAAGCCGGCGACGAGCGCTGCGATCGGTCTCGTGAGGCTGAGCACTGCGGTGGTGTGGTCACCGAGCCCCAGAAGTACGCCGACGAACCCAGTGCCCAGGCCGAGAATGGTGGGGATGGACATCCAACTCCGCACGACTCCCGCGGTGCCGAGGGTGTGCACCCACCCGAATCCGAGACCACTGACCGCGCTGACGCCGACGATGATGACGACGCTCACCGCTCCCAGCAGAGCGGCAGCCGACGCGACCGCCCGGAAGCTGCCTCCCCACCTGCGAGCGAGGGCCATGCCCACGAACCCCAGTGCGATGAGCGAGGGGATTTTCACCGTCGAGGAAAGCGCGATCAGAGCAGCGCCGGACAACAACAGGAGCAGGGATGTCTTCTTCAATGGATCCGCGGACTCGATGGCGCGCAGCGCGAGCTCGGTACCCGCCAGCATCAATCCGATCATCAGCGCTTCGTTGTGAATACCCGCCACCAGGTGGAACAACAGGAGAGGATTCGCCGCGCCCAGCCACAGGGCGCTCACCGCAGCCACACCGCACCGTTTCGCGAGCCTGGGCAGTGCCCAGACGATCAGCGCGACACCGGCGATCGCCAGAAGTCGATGCAGGAAGATCCCGGCCACGATGTTCTCACCGGTCAACCACGTGATCCCGCGGCCCATCCAGAGAAACAGCGGACCGTACGGCGCAGGCGTCTCACGCCAGATGTTGGGGACAGTTCTCGTGAGAACGTTGTCCACGCCCAATGCACCGGCAGGGCCGATCTCGTAGGGGTCGAGGCCTCGAGCAGTGATCTCGCTCTGCGCGAGGTAGGAATAGACGTCGCGGCTGAACATCGGCGGAGCGACACACAACGGAAGAATCCACAGCAGCAGGGTTCTGTCCAACTGCGATCGCGTCAAGCGCCGCGGAGCCGTGCCGCCGCGCAGGCGTCCGACGGCGAACCGGCCGAGTAGCAGCCAGGCCAACACCACCATCACCGTGCCGGTCATCGTCACGGTCAGCGCAGTGGTGGCCATCCGGGACGGCAGGCTGAGGATTCGAACGCCGACAACCGGGTTCTGCAGCACCGGCTGCGCACCCGCGCCGAGAGCACCCACGGCCATCAGAATTGCGCCGGCAGCACCGAACCTGCGAATACTGCGGAGCTGACCGGTCTCGGTGGCATTCAGGCCGGGTGATTCGGCCTCGTCCCCGTGAAGGATCGACACACTCGACTGACGCTGATCGGCATCGAGCCCGACCAGGCGACGCAGTGGCCGCACCACGCGTCGCTCGACACCGGATACCGGACGCACGACGTCGACGGAGGAGACCGCGGACTTCGGTTCGATGTTCTGCTCGTCAGCGGTCGGTGGCACCAAAAGAGCGTAGCGGTGCCGCGCGGCCGCGATGCATGCCACTCGAACGACTCGACCTCTCGGATGACAGCGGCACCTCAACACGAGCTCGGCCTGCGATATTCCCTGGTGACGCCACCAGGTGAAGAAGGGCACCCTTGCTGGACCAGTGCAATCAATTCCGTCACACTGGTGTTGTGAAAACCACGACTACCGCGGCGCGCGCACGCGAAAGCGCCGGCAACGGCACAATCGCTCCTGCTCACACGCCTGCTGGTGGTGTCGGCACTTCCGGCGTCGGCCACGAAGGTCAAACCCGGAGTGCTGTGGTGACTCTACTTCTCGAAGAGGGCCCGATCACCGCGTCGGACATCGGTACCAGGCTCGGTCTGAGCGCCGCCGGTGTTCGTCGTCACCTCGAAGCCCTGATCGACAACGGAGAAGCTCGGGTCGCGCCCGCCGCTGCCCTCCGGCAGCGAGGCCGAGGCCGCCCTGCCAAGCACTTCCAGTTGACAGCGGCCGGGCGGAACAAGCTGGGACACACGTACGACGATCTGGCCGGTGCCGCGATGCGGCAGCTGCGAAAGATCGGCGGAGACGCAGCGATCGAAACTTTCGCGCGCCAGCGAGTCGACGCGATCGTCGCGGACCTCGAACCGATCAGCGGCGACGAGCCGTCGGACATCGAGGAGGCCGCAGATCGCATCGCCGACGCGTTCACCGCGGCCGGCTTCGCTGCATCGACGCGGGTGGTGGGTAACGGCGTCCAGATCTGCCAGCACCACTGCCCGGTGTCGCACGTGGCATCCGAATTCCCCGAGTTGTGCCACGCCGAGCGCGAGGCCTTCGCCGAGCTGCTCGGTACTCACGTGCAGCGTCTGGCCACCATCGCCAACGGTGACTGCGCTTGCACCACGCACGTGCCCTTGACCAACCCAGTCGATCTGTCCACCCCCTCCACCCCGTCCGGTGCTCAGCCCAGTACCGGACATCGCACAAGCCTCCGGAAGGAGCTCGCATGACCGTCACACCAGATCAGGTGACACCAGCAGTGCCGATGACTCAGGACGAGACCATTGCCTCGCTCGGCAACTACGGCTACGGCTGGTCGGACTCGGACGTCGCAGGCGCGAGCGCGCAGCGAGGCCTGTCCGAGGCCGTCGTGCGGGACATCTCCGCGAAGAAGAGCGAGCCGGAGTGGATGCTGGAGGCTCGGTTGAAGGCGCTCAAGACCTTCGACCGTAAGCCGATGCCCAACTGGGGTTCCGATCTCGACGGCATCGACTTCGACAACATCAAGTACTTCGTGCGTTCGTCCGAGAAGCAGGCGGCGACGTGGGACGACCTGCCCGAGGACATCAAGAACACGTACGACAAGCTCGGCATCCCCGAGGCAGAGAAGCAGCGCCTCGTGTCCGGAGTTGCGGCGCAGTACGAGTCCGAGGTCGTCTACCACTCGATTCGTGAGGATCTCGAGGCGCAGGGTGTCCTGTTCCTCGACACCGATACGGCGCTGAAGGAACAGCCCGAGCTGTTCCGCGAGTACTTCGGCACCGTGATTCCTGCCGGTGACAACAAGTTCTCCGCGTTGAATACCGCAGTGTGGTCCGGCGGATCGTTCATCTACGTGCCGCCCGGCGTGCACGTCGACATTCCGCTGCAGGCCTACTTCCGCATCAACACCGAGAACATGGGGCAGTTCGAGCGGACGCTGATCATCGTCGACGAGGGCGCATACGTGCACTACGTCGAGGGATGCACGGCGCCGATCTACAAGTCGGACTCGCTGCACTCGGCGGTCGTGGAGATCATCGTGAAGAAGGGCGGTCGTTGCCGCTACACGACCATCCAGAACTGGTCCAACAACGTGTACAACCTGGTCACCAAGCGCGCCAAGGCAGAGGCAGGCGCGACGATGGAGTGGATCGACGGCAACATCGGCTCCAAGGTCACCATGAAGTACCCGGCCGTGTGGATGACCGGCGAGTACGCCAAGGGTGAGGTTCTGTCGGTCGCGTTCGCCGGACCGGACCAGCACCAGGACACCGGTTCCAAGATGCTGCACCTCGCGCCGCACACGTCGTCGAACATCGTCAGCAAGTCGGTGGCCCGCGGCGGCGGACGTACCTCGTACCGAGGTCTGATCCAGATCAACAAGGGTGCGCACGGCTCGCGTTCGACGGTGAAGTGCGACGCGCTGCTGGTCGACACGATCTCGCGCTCGGACACCTATCCGTACGTCGACATCCGTGAAGACGACGTGTCGATGGGCCACGAGGCGACAGTGTCGAAGGTCAGCGACGATCAGCTCTTCTACCTGATGAGCCGCGGTCTCACCGAGGACGAGGCCATGGCGATGGTGGTCCGCGGCTTCGTGGAGCCGATCGCCCGCGAACTACCCATGGAATACGCGCTCGAGCTCAACCGGCTCATCGAGCTCCAGATGGAAGGATCGGTCGGTTAAGTGAGCAACCCAGCGGTACCCGCGAACGGTGTGATCGACGCAGTGACGTCGGAGAATCCGGCTCGTGAAGACAAGTCCAAGCTGGTCGCCAACAAGGGCGCCCAGTTCACCTCCTACGACGTGAACGCGTTCGAAATTCCGTCCGGTCGGGACGAGCTGTGGCGGTTCACGCCTCTGCGGCGCCTTCGCGGGCTCCACGACGGCTCGGCGGTTGCCACGGCGGGTGCGAACATCACGGTGTCCGACGCCGCCGGCGTGACTGTCGAGACCGTGGCCCGCGACGACGCTCGGATCGGTGTGGCCGGCGTGCCGGCCGATCGCATTGCAGCGCAGGCGTACTCGTCGTTCTCCGACGCGACGGTCGTGACCGTCGCCTCGGAGAACGAAGTCGCCGAGCCCATCGAGATCACCGTCACCGGCCCCGGTGCCGACGCGATCGCGTACGGGCACCTGCAGATTCGGCTCGAGAGGTTCGCCGTCGCGACCGTCGTCATCGACCAGGTCGGTAGCGGAACGTACGCCGAGAACATCGAATTCGTTGTCGACGACAGCGCGCAGCTCACGGTCGTGCTGATCCAGGACTGGGAATCCGACGCAGTGCATGTCGCGGCGCACCACGCCCGGCTCGGTCGTGACGCAGTGCTGCGACATTTCAACGTCAGCCTCGGCGGCGACCTGGTTCGGGTCAGCCCGACGGTGCACTACGACGCGCCGGGCGGCGACGCCGAGCTGCTCGGTCTCTACTTCGCAGATGCCGGTCAGCACCTCGAGCAGCGACTGCTGGTCGATCACACTGCACCCAAGTGCAAGTCCAACGTGCTCTACAAGGGCGCTCTGCAAGGCGAAGCAGGCCCGGGGAAAGTCGACGCACACACAGTCTGGATCGGCGATGTCCTCATTCGCGCCGAAGCCGAGGACACCTCGACGTTCGAGTTCAACCGCAACCTCGTACTCACCGACGGTGCACGCGCCGACTCGGTGCCGAACCTGGAAATCGAGACCGGTGAAATCCTCGGTGCCGGGCACGCAAGCGCCACCGGCCGTTTCGACGACGAGCAGCTGTTCTACCTGCGCGCTCGTGGCATCTCCGAGGACGCCGCACGACGGTTGATCGTGCGCGGCTTCTTCCACGAGATCATCAACCGCATCCCGGTTCCTGCGGTCCGCGAGCGTCTCGACGCTGCGATCGAGACCGAACTCGCTGTCACCGGCGCCTAGTCATTCATCGAACTTCGTAAGGAATTTTCATGTCCACGCTCGAAATCCGCGACCTCCACGTCAGCGTCGCGAACTCCGATGCCACCGCAGAGCCGATCGACATTCTCAATGGCGTCGATCTCACGGTGCGTTCCGGTGAGACGCACGCCATCATGGGTCCCAACGGATCCGGCAAATCGACGCTGTCCTACGCCATCGCAGGCCACCCCAAGTACACCGTCACGTCGGGAACGATCACTCTCGACGGCGAGGACGTTCTGGAGATGAGCGTCGACGAGCGTGCTCGCGCCGGACTCTTCCTCGCGATGCAGTACCCCGTCGAGGTTCCCGGCGTCTCGATGTCCAACTTCCTTCGTACCGCGGCAACTGCCGTGCGTGGCGACGCACCCAAGCTCCGTCACTGGGTCAAAGAGGTCAAGACCGCGATGGGCGAACTCGAGATCAAGGAAGAATTCGCCGAGCGCAGTGTCAACGAAGGATTCTCCGGCGGCGAGAAGAAGCGCCACGAGATTCTGCAGCTCGGCCTGCTCAAGCCGAAGATCGCGATCCTCGACGAGACCGACTCCGGGCTCGACGTCGATGCCCTCCGTGTCGTGTCCGAGGGCGTGAACACGTACAAGGAGCGCGAGGACGGCGGCGTGCTGCTGATCACCCACTACACCCGCATCCTGCGCTACATCAAGCCGGACTTCGTGCACGTGTTCGTCGGCGGCAAGATCGTTCAGTCCGGCGGAGCAGAGCTCGCCGACGAGCTCGAGGCCAACGGATACGCAGGGTTCACTCAGGCTGCACCGACAGGAGCGTGAGGATGGTCGCGCCGGCTGCTCTGAAAGACAGCGCCTTCGACGTCACGTCGATCCGCGCGGATTTTCCGATCCTGGCGAGGACCGTTCGTGACGACAAACGGTTGGTGTACTTGGATTCCGGGGCTACCTCGCAGCGCCCGGTGCAGGTTCTCGACGCGGAGCGGGACTTCCTCGTCACGTGCAACGCGGCCGTACACCGCGGCGCACACCAACTCGCCGAAGAAGCCACCGATGCGTACGAGGGTGCCCGCGCGCTGATCGCATCCTTCGTCGGTTGCGACGTAGACGAGGTCGTGTTCACGAAGAACGCCACCGAGTCGTTGAATCTCGTGACGCACGTGCTCGGTGACGACCGGTTCGATCGACGGGTCGGTCCTGGCGACGAGATCGTGATCACCGAGCTCGAGCATCACGCCAATCTCGTTCCGTGGCAGGAACTCGCACGACGAACCGGTGCGACACTGCGGTGGTACGGCGTGACCGAGGACGGACGAATCGACCTGGATTCACTCGAGCTCACCGAGCGCGTGAAGGTCGTTGCGTTCACCCACCAGTCCAACGTCACCGGCGCAGTGGCGCCGGTCGACGAGCTGGTGCGGCGAGCGCGGGCCGTAGGTGCGCTCGTCGTACTCGACGCATGCCAGTCGGTGCCCCACATGAGCGTGGATTTCCACGCGCTCGACGTCGACTACGCGGCGTTCTCCGGGCACAAGATGCTCGGACCGTCCGGAGTCGGTGTGTTGTACGGCAGACGTGAGCTACTCGAAGCGATGCCGCCGTTCATCACCGGCGGCTCCATGATCGAGACCGTGACGATGGAGAAGACGACGTACGCCCCGCCGCCGCAGCGATTCGAAGCGGGCGTGCCGATGACATCGCAGGTCGTCGGACTCGGTGCGGCAGTGCAGTACATCGAGCGCATCGGTATCGACGCCATTGCGGCGCACGAGAAGACCCTCGTGGCAGCTACTTTGGCCGAGTTCGCAGCGATCGACGGCGTCCGCGTGATCGGGCCGACCGAGAACGTGAACCGAGGTTCCGCTGTCTCGTTCGTCGTGGACGGGATCCACGCCCACGACCTGGGGCAGATCCTCGACGACGAGGGTGTTGCCATCAGAGTCGGTCACCACTGCGCCTGGCCCCTGCACCGCAGGTTCGGCGTTGCCGCGACCGCACGGGCGTCCTTCGCTCTGTACAACACCGTGGACGAGGTCGCTGTCCTGGCGAATGCAATACGCCGGGCGCAGACGTTCTTCGGGGTGGGAGCGGAGCCTGCAGGAGTGACCCGTAGTGGGGTGGGAGCGGAGCCTGCAGGAGTGGCTCAAGAGGCTGGGGGTGCTTGATGCGAATGGAGCAGATGTATCAAGAGGTGATCCTGGATCACTACAAGCATCCGCACGGCCGTGGCCTGCGTGAGCCGTTCGGTGCCGAGGTCCATCACGTCAATCCGACGTGTGGTGACGAAGTGACGCTCCGCGTGCACATCTCCGATGACGGCACCGTCGACGATGTGTCCTACGACGGTCAGGGGTGCTCGATCAGTCAGGCGTCGACGTCTGTGCTGACCGATCAGGTCGTCGGGCAGTCGGTGGGGGACGCGCTGAAGATCGTCGAATCGTTCAACGAGATGGTCGGCAGCCGGGGTACCGTCGAGGGTGACGAGGAGGTCATCGGTGACGGAATCGCTTTCGCCGGAGTGTCGAAGTATCCCGCGCGTGTGAAGTGCGCGTTGCTGGGATGGATGGCTTTCAATGACGCGGTTGTTCGAATAGTGGACGAGAGCCCGACACAGAACGAGAACACAGCGGGGCCTGTTGAACCCGCACGATCGTAGGGACGGCAAGAATGACCGAAACTGACACCACGGTGACAGAGACGACCGAGACCGACCAGGTGCCTGCACCGTTGACCCCGGAGGAGATCAAGGTCCTCGAGGATCTCGAAGAAGCGATGCGTGACGTCGTGGACCCGGAACTGGGCATCAATGTCGTCGACCTGGGTCTCGTGTACGACATCAAGATCGATGACGAGGAGATCGTCACGATCGACATGACCTTGACGTCGGCGGCATGCCCGTTGACCGACGTGATCGAGGATCAGGCGCGCGGTGCGCTCGTCCGCAGCGGACTGTGTTCGGACCTGAAGATCAACTGGGTCTGGATGCCGCCGTGGGGCCCGGACAAGATCACCGACGACGGTCGAGAGCAGCTCAGGGCGCTCGGCTTCACGGTGTAGCGACAGCGCTCCGAGGACCGAGCTCGCGGCGAACGAAGTTCACGGAGCAGGAAGTACTCAGGCTCCTTTGCGTGCCTGAGTACTTTTGGCGGCGGTCTTCTTTGCAGCAGCCGCCTTCTTTGCGGGTGCCTTCTTGGCTGCCGCTTTTTTGGCCGGAGCCTTCTTCCCGGCTGTCTTCTCAGCGGGTTGCGACGAACTGCTGGAACTCTTCGCGTTCTTGCCCGCAGCTTCGACACTCCGCTGTAGCGCGGCGACCAGGTCCACCACCTCGGCGTCCTCGCCGTCGTCGGACGACGATTCGTCGGTCTGTATTACCTTTTCCCCACCGTTGGCGATGGTGTCGTCGATGAGCTTGCGGAGTTCGATCTGGTAGTCGTCGGTGAACTCGGTGGGATCGAAATCCGATGACATGCTTTCCACCAGCGACGTCGCCATCTTCACTTCTTGCGGGCGCGCACTGGGGGCGTCGTCGAGCGACGGGAACTCGGCGGCTCGAACCTCGTCGGGCCAGAGCAGCGTCTGGATCACCAGAACGTCGTCGCGTACGCGCAGGGCGGCCAAACGCGTCTTCTGCCGGAGAGTGAAATGCACGAGCGCGGTTCGCTCGGTTTCGAGCAAGGTCTGGCGCAGCAGAACGTACGCCTTGGGGGACGACGAATCGGGTTCGAGGAAATAGCTCTTGTCGAACAGAATCGGATCGATCTGCTCCGTCGGAACGAACTCGAGCACGGGGATCTCGTGTTTCTCCGCGGCAGGTAGCTTGTCGAAATCCTGGTCGGTGAGGATGACGCGTTCACCGTCGGGGGAGTCGTAGGCCTTGTCGATGTCCGCGAACTGCACCGAGTTACCGCACTCGGAGCACACCCTGTCGTACTTGATGCGGCCGCCGTCCTTCGCGTGCACCTGGTGGAACCTGATGTCGTGTGTCTCGGTCGCGGAGTAGACCTTCACCGGGACGTTGACGAGCCCGAAGGCGATCGATCCCTTCCAAATGGAACGCATGGGGTTCATGATTCACGAGATACGTGCGTCAGTCGACCCCAATGGGCAGAAAACTATCGGCCTGCAACTGTTCGCGCTATCGCAATCCTGGCCTCGGTGGGCAGCGTTGGAAACATGCGGGTCATCGCCAGTGCGGTGCCCTTGGGGTCCGCCCGACCGGACAGGTAGGCGCGCTGCAGCGCCACCGGCAGATCGAAGAAGCTTGCGAAGAAGTGTGGAACGAGCTCCGGTTGGAGTCCGAGGGCGGTTCGAAGTCCGAGGTTGCGCAGCTTCTGTACCGCCCAGATCGACAGCGAGCCGACGCGCTCACCTCGCCTGATGTAGTCGACCACCTCGTCGGCTGCGGTGAGCGAGGCCGCGACGCTGTAGCCGGTTGCAGGATGCATCATCGACGATCGGGCTCCGAATCGAACCACCCCGCGTTCCGCACCGTTCGCCGGTGGCGGCTGGACGGGAAATCTGACCCGCTCGACAGGTTCTGTGCCCGAGACGACTACGCCTCTGTTCCGCAAACGAGTCCGTAGGCGCTCTTCGAGGACGGCGAAGCTCAACGCCGGACGTCCTACCAGACAGGTCTCCTCCAGCAATACGGTCTCGGGGTCGGTCGACACCGCGTACAGGAAGCTGGGGACATCCGTCGGTGCCGCACCGTTGTCGCGGCGCCAGTCCATGAACCACGCGTCGACGCCGTCGAGTGCCGGTGCCGCGATGTCTCTCGGCACCATGATTCCGAACGCGGTCTGTTCGGCGAGGCCGATCTCGCCGATCGTTCCGCGGGCGTCGACGACGGTTCCGGCACCGAGCAGCGTGCCGTCGGCGAGGGTCACCGAATGCGCACGGACGGACTCGGCGTGAGCCTGCACCTCCTGAACGGCGTCGGAGCGGAGGCTGCGTTGCAGTGCAGCAGTGTCGAGAACGCAATACGGGCGTTCGATCGATCGTCGAGCCGTGGTGAAGACGGTGGGGCTGGAGGTTCGCGTGGCCACGACATCGGGGGAGAGCCAAGCCGGTAGCTCGTCCGACCACGCGGAGTAGGTGGGCGTCCAAGTTCTGTCGGGGTGTGGGTCTACGGCGATCACCTTCATCCCCGCTGCGGAGGCTCTGGCACTCAGCGCGCGACCCGCCGGGCCGAGTCCGACCACCACGACATCGGCGGAACGGGAGGCGTTCACAGCCCTCCGGTGGCCAGCAGACCTCCGTCGATCCGAACGGTCTCGCCGGTGAGCCAGGACGATTCGTCCGATACGAGAAACGCGACCAAGGAGGCGACATCCTCGGGTACGCCCAATCGCTTCATCGGGTACATCGCCGCGGCCGCGTCCTCACCTGCGGCGACCAATGCTTCGGCGAATTTGGTCTTCACGACGCCGGGGGCCACTGCATTGACCCGAATCGTCGGTCCGAGCTGCCAGGCCAGTTCCTCCGTCAACCTGATGAGCGCAGCCTTCGACGCTCCGTACGCCGCGATGACACCGGTCGACCGGATGCCTGCAACGCTGGCGAGGTTGACGACGGCGCCGCCGTGGTCCTTCATCCAACCTCGGTATGCCTCCTGCACGAATCCGAGAGTTGCCACCACATTGGTGTCGAAAATCTTCTTCACGCCGGCGAGGTCTGCTTCCATCAGCGACCCGTACACCGGGTTGATGCCCGTGTTGTTGACCAGAATGTCCAGAGACCCGAGTTCGGCAACCGTTCGATCGACCGCTTCGCGACGAGACTCTGCGTCACCTGCGTTACCGGCGATGGTCAGGACCTTCGCGCCTTCTGGTGCCGCAGCCTGCAGTTCACCGGCAGCGTCGGCCAGCGGTTCCGGCTTGCGGGCGGTGATGGCAACGTTCGCGCCGCGCCCGAGCAACTCGGCGGCTATCGCCTTGCCGATTCCCCGGCTGGCGCCGGTCACCAGAGCGGTTCTTCCGGTCAGATCCTTGCGTGGTGCAGTGTTCGCGGCTGTCATGGGCGTGACGTTACCGGTGTCACTGGCGCGGGTGGTCGGAGCACGCCGTTCGACGGTCTAAAATGAGTGGTTGCTCTGTCTTCGACTCCTCGCCGCGCACGTGGTGCGAGGAACAATCGATCGAGATGCATGCCCTGTTGTCTTCCCAGTCCAAGGAGCCTACGCGTGATCACCGCCACCGACCTCGAAGTTCGTGCCGGTGTCCGCACGTTGCTCTCGTCGCCAGGACCTGCCCTCCGCGTACAGGCCGGCGACAGGATCGGGCTCGTCGGCCGTAACGGTGCAGGCAAGACCACCACCCTCCGCATTCTGGCCGGCGAAGGCGAGCCGTACGCAGGCTCGGTCGTGCGAACCGGTGAGCTGGGTTATCTTCCGCAGGACCCGAAAGAGGGAGACCTCGACGTCCTCGCGAAGGATCGGGTGTTGTCCGCGCGCGGCCTCGACACGTTGCTGCACAAAATGGAGAAGCAACAGGCGCTGATGGCCGAGACCGCCGACGAAGATCGTCTGGACCGTGCGGTACGCAAATACGGCGAGCTGGAGGAGCGATTCGCGTCTCTCGGCGGCTACGAGGCCGAGAGCGAAGCTGCTCGGATCTCCAACAGCCTCGGATTGCCGGATCGCATCCTCGGCCAGCCGCTTCGCACGCTGTCCGGTGGACAACGCCGTCGCGTGGAGCTCGCTCGCATTCTGTTCGCCGCGTCGGACGGCAGCGGCGGCCGCTCCACCACCACGCTTCTGCTCGACGAGCCCACCAACCATCTCGACGCCGATTCGATCACCTGGCTGCGAGGATTTCTGCAGAACCACGAGGGCGGGCTGATCGTGATCAGTCACGACGTCGAGCTGCTCGGCGACGTAGTCAACCGTGTGTGGTTCCTCGATGCTGTCCGCGGCGAGGCGGACATCTACAACATGAACTGGAAGAAGTACCTCGATGCGAGGGCGACGGACGAACAGCGTCGTCGCCGCGAGCGCGCAAATGCGGAGAAGAAGGCGGGCGCTCTGCGCGTACAGGCCGCGAAAATGGGTGCCAAGGCGACGAAAGCCGTTGCAGCACAGAACATGGCGAAGCGCGCCGACAAACTGTTGGCCAACCTGGACGCCGAGCGGGTGTCGGACAAGGTTGCGCACATTCGCTTCCCCGAACCAGCGCCGTGCGGGAAGACCCCGCTGATGGCGAAGAACCTGACGAAGATGTACGGATCCCTCGAAATCTTCGCCGGCGTCGATCTCGCCATCGACCGAGGAAGCCGGGTGGTGGTGCTCGGGCTCAACGGCGCAGGCAAGACGACTCTCCTCCGTATCCTCGCCGGCACGGAGAAAGCCGACACGGGCGACATCGAACCGGGCCACGGCATGCGCGTCGGATACTTCGCTCAGGAACACGACACCCTCGACGACAACGCGTCGGTGTGGGAGAACATCCGGCACGCGGCTCCGGACACGGCGGAGCAGGAACTTCGTTCGCTCCTCGGTGCGTTCATGTTCACCGGACCTCAACTCGAGCAGCCCGCCGGGACTCTGTCCGGCGGTGAGAAGACCCGTCTGGCGCTCGCCGGTCTGGTCTCCTCGGCGGCGAACGTGCTTCTGTTGGACGAGCCCACCAACAACCTCGATCCGATCTCCCGCGAGCAGGTGCTCGACGCCTTGCGCAGCTACAAGGGTGCCGTCGTGCTCGTCACGCACGATCCCGGTGCCGCTGAAGCGCTGTCACCGGAACGCGTCATCCTCCTTCCCGACGGCACCGAGGACCACTGGTCCCAGGAATACCTGGAGCTGATTCAGCTCGCGTGATCGAGTTCGTCGCGTTCGGCCATGCCGCGTGGCCTCTGTCCTCTACCCTGAATCCGCGGGGGAATTTCGGTGAGCGAACACATTCGTAGCTGACTGGAGGATCCCATGGCCAAGGAGCGAGCCCGAAAGTCGACGTACATGAAAGGTGCTCGTATAACCGGTGATTCGCGTGATCGCCTGCAATCCTCGCTGAAGGAGCAATACGAGGCCGGAGCGAGTATCCGGTCCTTGGCCGTGCGAACGGGTAGGTCGTACGGTTTCGTGCACAAGGTGCTGGGGGAGTCCGGCACAGTTCTCAGGTCACGCGGCGGACCCAACCGAAAACCCGCAGCACGCTGACGACTGCAGAGCGGTGACGACGTGATTCGCTAGCTGGTCGCGTCGGGCTTTCGGACCGACTCCTCGACGAGGTCGAGCACTGCAGCAAGGTTGTGACCGTCCTGGCCTGATGCAATCCGTGCGACCAGGCCGTCGAGAACAAGATCGAGATACTCGACCATGACGTCCGGTGCGACGTCGTCCCGCAGGCGTCCCGCGGTTTTCTGCCGTTCCAGTCGGGCCAGTGTTGCATCCGTCAATTCGGCGGACTGCTGGGACCAGCTGTTTCTGAACTCGGGGTCGGTGCGCAGGCGTCGGGCGATCTCGAGCCTCGTACCCAGCCATTCGAAGCGATCCGGCTCCTCGAGGATGTCGCGCATGACCTGGACCAGACCCTGGCCCGCCGCGACTTCAGCCATGCGGCGAGCGTCTTCTCGGGCGAGTGCCAAGAACAGGCCGTCCTTGTCCTTGAAGTGATGGAAGATGGCCCCGCGAGACAGGCCGGTGGCCTCTTCGAGGCGGCGAACGGTGGCGCCTTCGTAGCCGAACTCACCGAAGCATCTGCGTGCGCCGTCGAGAATCTCACTGCGCCGCGCGGCCAACTGGTCTTCACTGACCTTGGGCACGTGCACGCCTCCTTCGTCGGACTGCCGGTGCGCACGGTCGGCGCACTCCAGGGACCTGCTGGCAAGCGCAGAACGCGCACGAGCACCGCAACCGCCGAGGCCTGAGCCCGACGTGTGGTGGTCGTGCGCGTTCTGCTGTCCTGGTCGGTGATGGTGTCACCATCCAGGGACCGAAATCCAGTGGCGTCTAGCCGCGGATCATGTTGCGCAGCACGTACTGCAGGATGCCACCGTTGCGGTAGTAATCCGCCTCACCGGGGGTATCGATGCGCACCACTGCGTCGAACTCGACCTTGGTTCCGTCGGTCTTGGTGGCGGTGACGGCCATGGTCTTCGGCGTCACGCCCTCGTTCAGCTTCTCGATACCGACGATGTCGAAGGTCTCGGTGCCGTCGAGCTTCAGCGACTTCGCGCTCTCGCCCGCCGGGAACTGCAGCGGCACGACGCCCATGCCGATGAGGTTGGAGCGGTGGATCCGCTCGAACGATTCGGTGATGACGGCCTTGACGCCGAGCAGAGAGGTGCCCTTTGCTGCCCAGTCACGCGAGGATCCCGAGCCGTACTCCTTGCCGCCGAGGACGACGAGAGGAATGCCGGCGGCCTGGTAGTTCTGCGAGGCGTCGTAGATGAACGACTGCGGTCCACCGTCCTGGGTGAAGTCACGGGTGTATCCACCCGAGACGTCGTCGAGGAGTTGGTTCTTCAACCGGATGTTCGCGAACGTTCCGCGAATCATGACCTCGTGATTACCGCGGCGCGAACCGAGCGAGTTGTAATCCTTGCGCTCGACGCCGTGCGAGTCGAGGTACTGGGCTGCAGGCGTACCGGCCTTGATCGGTCCGGCCGGGCTGATGTGGTCGGTGGTGACCGAATCGCCGAGCAGGGCGAGGACGCGAGCGCCCGTGATGTCCTTGACCGGAGCCGGTTCCATCTCCATGCCGTCGAAGTACGGGGGCTTCCGCACGTACGTGGACTTGGGGTCCCAGTCGAAGGTGTCGCCCTCCGGGGTCGACAAGTTCTGCCAGCGGCTGTCACCGGCGAAGATTGTCTCGTAGGACTTACTGAACATGTCCCGGCTGATCGAGGACTGGATGGTCTCCTCGATTTCCTGCGAGGACGGCCAGATGTCCTTGAGGTACACGGGGTTACCCTCGTGATCGGTTCCGAGGGAATCGTTCTCGAAGTCGAAGTCCATCGTGCCTGCGAGGCCGTACGCGATGACGAGGGGAGGCGAAGCCAAGTAGTTCATCTTCACGTCGGGGGAGATGCGCCCCTCGAAGTTGCGGTTTCCGGACAACACGGCGGTGACCGAGAGGTCGTTGTCGTTGATCGCCTTGGAGATCGGCTCGAGCAGAGGGCCGGTGTTACCGATGCACGTGGTGCATCCGTAGCCACCGAGGTAGTACCCGAGCTTCTCGAGGTACGGCCACAGGCCTGCCTTCTCGTAGTAGTCGGTGACGACCTGAGATCCGGGGGCCATGTTGGTCTTGACCCACGGCTTGGTGGACAGGCCCTTCTCGACGGCGTTTCGAGCGAGCAGCGCCGCGCCGAGCATGACCGACGGGTTGGACGTGTTGGTGCAGGAAGTGATTCCTGCAACGACGACGGCACCGTGGTCCAATACGAATTCACCGGCCTCGTCGGTGACTACGCGAACGGGCTTGCTCGGGCGTCCTTCGGAACCGTAGGCGGCCGAACGAACGTCGACGGCGTCGTCTTCGGCGAAGCTCAGCGATGCGGGATCGCTGGCAGGGAAGGACTCGTTGAGTGCTTCGTCCAGCTTGCTGTCGCCCTCGTGCGCGGGGTGGTTTTCCTCGACGTAGTTGTGGATGTCCTTGCGGAAAGCGATCTTCGATTCCGACAGCAGGATTCGGTCCTGCGGACGCTTCGGTCCGGCGATGGACGGTACGACGGTGTTGAGGTCGAGTTCGATGTACTCGGAGTAGACGGCCTCGTTCTCGGGGTCGTGCCACATGCCCTGCTCTTTGGCGTATGCCTCGACGAGCGCCAGCTGCTCGTCGCTGCGGCCGGTCAGCCGCAGGTAGTTGATGGTCTCCTCGTCGATCGGGAAGATCGCTGCGGTGGAACCGAACTCGGGGCTCATGTTGCCCAGGGTCGCGCGGTTCGCGAGGGGGACCTCGGCCACGCCCTTACCGTAGAACTCGACGAACTTGCCGACGACACCGTGCTTGCGAAGCATTTCGGTGGCGGTCAACACCACGTCGGTTGCGGTGACGCCGGGCTGGATTTCACCGGAGAGCTTGAAGCCGACGACGCGGGGGATGAGCATCGAGACGGGCTGGCCGAGCATGGCTGCCTCTGCCTCGATACCGCCGACGCCCCACCCGAGAACACCGAGGCCGTTGACCATCGTCGTGTGCGAGTCGGTGCCGACACACGTGTCGGGGTATGCCTGGCCCTTACGGGTCATGACGGTGGGTGCGAGGTACTCGATGTTGACCTGGTGGACGATGCCCATGCCCGGGGGGACGACCTTGAAGTCGTCGAACGCGCCCTGGCCCCAGCGAAGGAACTGGTAGCGCTCGCCGTTCCGTTCGTACTCGAGGTCGACGTTGCGCTCGAGCGCGTCGGAGCGACCGAAGACATCCAGGATGACCGAGTGATCGATGACCATGTCGGCGGGAGAGAGCGGGTTGACCTTGTTCGGGTCGCCGCCGAGAGTGGTGACTGCTTCGCGCATGGTCGCAAGGTCGACGACGCATGGGACGCCGGTGAAGTCCTGCATGATGACTCGTGCGGGGGTGAACTGGATTTCGATGCTCGGGTCGGCCGAGGGGTCCCACGACGCGATCGAACGGATGTGGTCGGCGGTGATGTTGGCACCGTCTTCGGTGCGGAGGAGGTTCTCCGCGAGAACCTTCAGTGCGTAGGGCAACTTCTCGGCGCCAGGGAGGGCTGACAGGCGGAAGATCTCGTAGGAGTTGTCTCCGACTTCGAGGGTGCCCTTTGCACCGAACGAATCATTACTGGCGGTCACTTCAGCTCCACTCGTCTTGAGGCACACCGCCGACGGGGCTGTGTCGACGGTTGAAGCGAGACGCACCTCGCAGGCTGGTGCCGCTGGCTTGTTCGTCTCGCGGTCGAGTCTAACAGTACGCTTGTCCTGTTGAAACGAAGGGCAGCCTACATTGCAGGTCGACGGCCCTCGACTGTCGATCTTCGTCCAGCGAACCTGGCTACGCAATGCAGGGGAACCTCACTCGCAGGCGGGTAGCCCGGTAAGTCGCGAACCCGTCGGTCGCGGCGTCACGTAGTGTTCGTTCGTCGAGCACGGTCCGAACATCGACGACGTCCGGTACACCCGTGATGCCGAAAGGGCGAGTGCTCGACCGTCCCGATGCAGCTAGTGAACTGGAACCTTTCTGATGCCTGTACCCGGTCTTGCTTTCACGCCGATGTCGGCCGACGTACCTCCCGGTGTCGACGTCGACACGATCGTCGCGGAGGTCTCGGCGACCGGCGTCAGTGCACCGGCCTCGATCGAGAGCCAACTCGAGTCCGCGGTGGACCGCGCCGAGGAACACGGCATCGATCTGTCCATCGTCGTGGTGGAGGACAACCCGCGGCACGACTCCCAGTTGCGCGATCTGGCCACGGCTGTCGGCGCAGAGGACGGCGGGACCGTCTTGGTGCTGAGCCCGAATCAGGTGGGGTCGTTCAGCGACAGCGTCAGCCGAGTTGTTCTGGAAGCCGGGCAGGACCGCACCTACACCGGGGATCCGGTGGTCGCCGCGGACAATTTCGTCGACACTTTGATCGAGCCGAGTGCTCCCTGGACCGCAATCACGGCCGTGATTCTCGTCGTGGTCGCCGGAGCGTCCGCGGCCACCGCGTGGGTCAAGATCAAACGGCGGCGAACGAAGGCCGACGCACCCTCGTCGAGGGTTCCCCGAGCCTGAAGGATTCTCTCTCCGAGGGTTGCCTGCGCATCGCGCGAAAAAGTCCAAAAAAATGTTTCGGGCGAACACCCGAGTTCAGCGCGTTTTCACCGGTCGAATCACAAATGTGTCATTTGTGACTGGAGTTTCCTCAGTGCTCAAAGTGTCGTACGGTGCCTTTGGCACTGCTGGGGAAGGAGTGTCGCAGAAGGCAGAGGTGTATCCGAGTTGTCTCGGGAGGCCGATGCTTCGGGTGTGACCGGCGTGGTCTGCATCTGACGTGTTGCTGCGTGCTCTCTCCCTGCCCGGCGGATCGACGAGGACATCTTGGGGAAGGCTGTCCAGCGGTCCGTCCGGCGTCGACAGCTTCCTCGTGAAGCGGTCGCGAGCGCCGGGACCGAGGGAGACTTTTTGTGAGGCGTCGAGCTGATCGCGGCATTCGCCGTGGAGCGTTCTCTGCCACTGCACGACTACTGGTCGGGTCCGGACTGGTGATAGCGCTGCTCGGTGCCGTGTCCGGCACCGCTGCGGCCGTGCCACCACCTCCGCCGAATCCGTCCGACTCGGACATCGCTGCGGCCGGTTCACGGGTGGAGCAGCAGCTCGGCGCTGTCGGCCAGTTGATCAATCAGGTTGCCGCAGCCAATCAACAACTGGCGCAGCTCGACGCCGACGTCGCGATCAAGCGCGAAGACGTGAACAGGGCACTCGTCGACCTGCAGAACGCCCGCGATGCTGCCGACGTCGCCGCGCAACTGGTCGGCGTCGCACAGCAGGCACTTGCCGACGCAGGCACGCAGATTCAGGCTGCTCAAACCAAGTTCAACGATTTCGCGGTGTCGAGCTACACACAGGGCACAGGCGTGGCATCGATCTCGTCGTTCCTCGGGTCGACCGGGCCGGACGACGTACTCGATCGAGCGCAGGTGCTGAAGGTGCTGTCCTCCAGTCAGAATGCTGTTCTCGACGGACTGCAACGTGCGCGTACCGAGCAGGCGAACAAGGACTCCGCCGCCCGCGAGTCGAAGCAGCAGGCCGACGCCGCTGCCAGCGACGCGGAGAGCAAGAAGGCTGCCGCGGAAGACGCCATTGCCACTGCGCGGGCGGCCCTCGCAGCCCAGGCCGAGCAGAAGACAGCAATCGAGGCGCAACGCGATTCCGCGCAATCGCAACTGGACTCCGCACGATCCGAGGTTGCGGGACTCGAGGGTCAACGCGATGCGTACTCCGCCTGGGAACAACAGAAGGCTGCCGAGGACGCAGCAATCGCGGCGGCAGCAGCCGCCGCACGCGATGCTGCCGTCCAGGCGGCGGCCCGTGTCGCCGCGAATCAGGCCGCGTCCGCGGCAGCGGCGGCCGCAGCAGCCGGACAACGCTCGCACACCGCCATCGACGATTCGGACTCCAGCCCGTCACCGTCCACGTCGACGACGCCGAAGAAGCCACGCAGCAGTGGTCAGAGCAATCCTTCTCTTACCGGCAGTGCCGCCGTGGAACTCGTCATCGACCGCGGCATGTCGCAGTTGGGTGTGCCCTACTCGTGGGGTGGCGGAGACGAGAACGGGCCGACCAAAGGAATTCGTGACGGAGGTGTCGCCGACAGTTACGGGGACTACAACAAGGTCGGTTTCGACTGCTCCGGATTGATGATCTATGCGTTCGCCGGCCTGGGGATCTCACTCCCGCACTACACGGGTTACCAGTACACCGCGGGCAAGCAGGTTCCGTCCTCGGACATGAAGCGCGGAGACATGCTGTTCTACGGTCCGAACGCGAGCCAGCACGTCGCGTTGTACCTCGGTGACGGAAAAATGCTCGAGGCCCCTCAATCGGGCAGCGTCGTGAAGGTCTCGCCGGTCCGGTACGACGGCATGACCCCGTACGCAGTGCGCATGGTCTCCTGAATCGGTGTGCATGGTCTCCTGACCGCGGTACCGATAGGCTCGCCCGTGCGCGCCGGTAGCCTGGGGCGGGACCGTCGGCGCGTTCTGTCGTCACCTGCAATAGTTGGTGGCGGACATGGAGGAACGTGCCCGCGAAATGTCGAGTGGAAGCGGTGGATTGTTGGTGGCATCACGTGACGGCGTGTCGAACGGTGACGCATCGAAGGCCGACCTGTCGAAGGGCGACGGATCGAGGGGCGACGGATCGAACGGGGGAGTGTCGAACGTAAGTGCATCGCACGGTACGGAGCCGAAGACCGCGGGCGGGACTGCTTCGGTGGATGCCGTGAACGACCTCCAGCAGGACGTACGCATTCTCGAAAAGGCCGTGTACGAGGTCAAGCGCGTCATCGTCGGCCAGGATCGGCTTGTCGAGCGTATTCTTGTCGGCTTGCTCGCCCGCGGACACGTTCTGCTCGAGGGCGTTCCCGGAGTGGCCAAGACGCTCGCCGTGGAGACGTTCGCCAAGGTGGTCGGCGGTTCGTTCTCTCGTGTGCAGTTCACCCCGGACCTGGTGCCGACGGACTTGATCGGTACCCGCATCTACCGACAGGGACGCGAGGAGTTCGACACCGAACTGGGCCCTGTCGTCGCCAATTTCGTACTGGCGGACGAGATCAACCGTGCCCCGGCCAAGGTCCAGTCCGCGCTTCTCGAGGTGATGGCCGAACGGCACGTCTCCATCGGCGGCAAGACGTTCCCGATGCCCGATCCGTTCTTGGTGATGGCCACACAGAACCCGATCGAGAACGAAGGCGTGTACCCGCTTCCGGAAGCCCAGCGGGACCGCTTCCTGTTCAAGATCGTGGTGGATTACCCGTCGGTCGAGGAGGAGCGGGAGATCGTCTACCGGATGGGAACCGCGGTCCCCACGCCGAAGCAGATACTCGACCCGGCTGAGCTCGTCCGCTTGCAGAAAGTCGCGAGCAACGTCTTCGTGCATCACGCTCTCGTCGATTACGTCGTCCGAGTCATCGCGGCAACTCGAACACCGGAGCAGCTCGGTCTCGACGACGTCGCCAGTTGGATCGCTTACGGTGCATCCCCTCGTGCGACGCTCGGCATCATCTCGGCGTCTCGTGCACTTGCACTGCTCCGCGGACGTGACTACGTAGTTCCGCAGGATGTCCTCGAGGTCATTCCCGACGTGCTCCGGCACCGGCTCGTCCTGTCCTACGACGCTCTCGCCGACGAGGTCACGCCGGAGGACGTCATCACTCGCGTCCTGCAGACCGTGGGGCTTCCACAGGTTGCACCGCAAGCCGTCGGAGGTGGGCCGCAGCCGCCGGTTCCGAACCAGCAGCAGGGCCCCAACCCTCAGCAGCCACCTTTTGCGCAGCAGCCACCGTTTGCACAGCAGACGCCGAATGCACAGGTTCCCCACACGCCTCATCAGCCACCTCACCAGCAGCAACCGCATCCGCAGTCGGGTCAGTTCCCGGTGCCGGGCGGGCAGGGACCAGGACCGAGCATCGGTGCACCCCAGGGTCAGCAGGGTCATCAGGTTCCCCAGGGTCAGCAGGGGGCACAACCGGCCGGCAACGAGTCGGCCGCGGGTAGCCAGAAGCAGTGAGGGGACCGGCCGAAGGTGCCGTTCGGCGGCACGAGGCTCGCCCACCGTCGTTCCGGAGCGGGGAACTACGGGACCCGTCGCTCGCCGCTGCGCTCCGAACGCTCGAACTGACGGTTCGGCGTCGGCTCGACGGTGTACTTCACGGCGATCACCTCGGGTTGATTCCAGGCCCCGGGTCCGAGCCGGGGGATGCTCGCGAGTATCAGCCGGGCGACGACGTGCGTCAGATGGACTGGTCGGTGACGGCACGCACGACTCATCCGCACGTGCGCCAGTCGGTGGCGGATCGGGAGCTGGAAACGTGGATGGTTCTCGACCTGTCGGCAAGCCTCGACTTCGGAACCACCGGATGCGAGAAGCGCGACCTCGCCGTTGCCGCGGCCGCCGCGATCACGCATTTGACGGGGGGAGGCGGTAACCGGATCGGAGCGGTCGTTGCCAACGGCTCCACACTGACGCGAATTCCCGCGCGCGGTGGGCAGATTCACGCACAGTCGATGCTGCGAACGATCGCGACCACTCCCAGCGCAGTAGACGGTGTCCGAGGTGATCTGGTGGGCGCGATCGAGTCGCTTCGACGGCCGCAGCGCAGGCGCGGGATGGCGGTGATCATCAGCGATTTCCTCGGGCCGATCGACTGGGAACGGTCGCTGCGAGCAATCGCGGCGCGGCACGATGTCCTCGCCGTCGAAGTACTCGATCCGCGCGACCTCGAACTTCCCGACATAGGAGATGTGGTGCTGCACGACCCCGAATCAGGGCGCACCCGAGAGTTCAGCACCACGCCGCGGTTGCGGGCGGATTTCGCCGAGGCAGCAGCAGCGCACCGGAGCGACGTCGAGCGTGTGTTGCGCCGATGTGGGGCGCCGCGTCTTACCTTGCGGACCGACGGTGACTGGATCGCCGACGTGGTTCGATTCGTGTCCTCGCGGAGGCACACGCTCGGGGCAAGCGCTGCCAACACTGCACGGGCGGGTCGCCGGTGAGCTTGTCCGACTTCACCTCTCCGTGGTGGCTGCTGTTTCTGTTGGTCGTCGGCGCTCTCGTCGCCGGATACGTCGTCGTCCAGCGTCGCCGTCAGAAGAACACTCTGCTGTTCTCCAACATGGAGTTGCTGGAGAAGGTAGCTCCCAACCGGCCTGGGTATTGGCGGCACGTACCGACGGCTCTGGTGCTGGTAGGCCTGCTTCTGCTCACCGTTGCGCTGGCCGGACCGACGTCGGATCAACGGGTTCCGCGCAACCGCGCAACCGTCATGCTCGTGATCGACGTGTCGCTGTCCATGGAAGCGACCGACGTCGAACCGTCACGTCTGGCGGCAGCGCAGGAAGCCGGCAAATCGTTCGCCGACGGCTTGACTCCCGGCATCAACTTGGGACTGGTGGCGTTCGCCGGCACTGCTTCGGTACTGGTGTCGCCCACCGCGAATCGTGAAGCGACCAAAGCGGCGATCGACAAACTCCAGCTCAGCGAGCGCACAGCAACCGGAGAAGCGATCTTTACGTCACTGCAGTCGATCGACACTCTGGGCGCGGTACTCGGCGGCGGAGATGCTGCCCCACCTGCCCGCATCGTGCTTCTGTCGGACGGCAAGCAGACGGTGCCGGAGAACCCGGACGACCCGAGAGGCGGTTACACCGCGGCGCGTGCTGCTGCCGAGAAGGACGTGCCGATATCGACCATCTCGTTCGGAACGAGCTACGGCACCGTCGACATCGAGAGCGAATCGGGTTCGGAGAGAGTGCCGGTGCCGGTCGACGACCCGTCGCTCAAGGAAGTCGCCACATTGTCCGGCGGCAGTTTCTTCACGGCCTCGTCGTTGGAGGAACTACGGGCCGTCTACGACACTCTCGAGGAGCAGATCGGTTTCGAGATGACGCGGGGCGACGCGAGTAGACCGTGGCTGATTCTCGGCGTCTTGTTCACAGCGGCGGGGCTCGGTACGGCCTTGGTGCTTCGACAGCGTTTGCCCTGATTTACCGAATTCGTACCGATTCACTGTTATTACTCATGAGTAACACTGCTTTGTCATTCCAGCACGAACAGATAGGTTGCAGGCATGTCCACACCCGACTTCATCGCACGTTCCGTACTTGTCACCGGAGGTAACAGAGGCATCGGCCTTGCCATCGCTCAGCGACTCGCCGCCGACGGCCACAAGGTCGCCGTCACTCACCGTGGCTCGGGCGCGCCGGAAGGTCTGCTCGGCGTCGTGTGCGACGTCACCGATTCCGCATCCGTCGACGCTGCGTTCAAAGAGGTCGAGGAGAAGCAGGGGCCTGTCGAGGTTCTGGTGTCGAACGCAGGCATCACCGATGACACGTTGATCATGCGTATGAGCGAGGAACAGTTCTCCAAGGTCATCGACGCAAACCTGACCGGTGCATTTCGCGTTGCCAAGCGCGCGAGTCGGTCCATGCTCCGAGCGCGTTACGGACGCTTTGTCTTCCTTGGATCAGTCGTTGCGCTTGCCGGTACACCAGGACAGGCGAACTATGCGGCATCCAAAGCAGGTGTCATCGGGCTCGCTCGTTCGCTGACACGTGAGCTCGGCTCGCGTTCGATCACGGCCAATGTCGTCGCGCCAGGTTTCATCGACACTGAAATGACCCAGGCCTTGGACGAGAAATATCAGGAGATGGCTGTCAGCGCTATTCCCCTCGGTCGCAAGGGCACGACCGAGGAGGTGGCTGGCGTTATCAGTTGGCTCGCATCGGAGGACGCAGCATATGTGTCAGGTGCGGTCATTCCGGTCGATGGTGGCTTGGGCATGGGTCACTGATTTTCTTCGTTTTCTCTTTTCGATTCGATCTGTAAGGAATACACATGGGCGGACTGCTCGAAGGCAAGACAATACTCGTGACCGGCATCATCACCGATGCCTCGATCGCGTTCCACGCCGCCGCAATGGCGCAGAACCAGGGCGCGAAGGTCATCATCACCGGCTTCGACAGGCTCCGCCTGATCGACCGCATCGCGCAGCGGCTCCCGCAGCCGGTGCCCCCGGCGATCGAACTGGACGCAACCAACGAGGAGCACCTGGCCGCTCTGGCCGACCGCGTTCGCGAACTCGCACCCGAGGGTGTCGACGGCGTACTGCACTCCATCGCTTTCGCGCCGCGCACTCTGATGGGACCGGACGCGAAGCCGTTCCTGGACGGTCCGGGCCCCGACGCTTCGCGTGCGTTCGAGATCTCCGCATGGAGCTACGCCTCGCTGGCGCGTGCCGTTCTCCCCGTCATGAACGAGGGCGGATCGATCGTCGGAATGGACTTCGACCCGCGCACCGCCATGCCGTACTACAACTGGATGGGCGTTGCCAAGGCCGCGCTCGAGTCGGTCAACCGGTACGTCGCCCGCGAGGTCGGTCAGGCCAAGCGCGTTCGCTCGAACCTCGTTGCCGCAGGCCCTATCCGCACTTTGGCAGCCAAGGCCATCGCAGGCACAGCGACGGGCGATGCCGCCAAGATGCAGCAGCTCAACGAGTACTGGGACGGTGCATCGCCCATCGGTTGGAACTACGACGACCCGACGGCCGTTGCCAAGTCGATCGTTGCGCTTCTGTCCGATTGGCTGCCGGGCACCACCGGCTCGATCATCTACGTGGACGGCGGCGCGAGCCACAACACGTACCTCCCGGACAACGTCTGATTCTCTTCTCCGTACGCCCGGGGAGGGGCGTGTTCGGTCACATCCTCCTCGGGCGCACAATGGACCGATGACCGACTCTCGTGGTGTCGATGGTTTCGATGCGTTGCTGTTCCTGTCCTTCGGTGGCCCCGAAGACCCGTCACACGTTCGGCCGTTTCTCGAGAACGTCACCCGTGGACGCGGTGTGCCGCCCGAGCGGCTCGACGCGGTCGTCGAGCACTACATGCACTTCGGTGGAGTCTCGCCCATCAACGGACTCAACCGCGACATCATCGCGACGGTCGAATCCGAATTGGCATCGGCATCGATCTCCCTACCGGTGTACTTCGGTAACCGGAACTGGCATCCGATGGTCGAGGACACGGTCGCCCGGATGACCGAGGACGGTGTTCGCCGCGCGCTGGTGTTTCCGACGTCAGCTTGGGGTGGCTATTCCGGGTGCAGGCAATACCACGAGGACATCGCACGTGCTCGTGAATCGGTAGGTGACGGCGCACCCGAGTTGGTCAAGATCCGGCAGTTCTACGACCACCCCCTGATGATCGACTCCTTCGCCGACGCGATCACCGCCGCATTGGAACAGTTGCCTGCTGACAAACGTGCCGGAGCGCGACTCGTGTTCACTGCACATTCCATTCCCAGCGCGGCCGACGCGAACGCGGGGCCGCCTAAGGACGGCGGGCACCTGTACAGCAGACAAGTCGCCGACGCATCCCGGCTGGCTGCCGAGCGAGCAGGTTTCGAGGACTACGACCTGGTGTGGCAGTCGCGTTCCGGACCACCTCAGGTTCCGTGGCTCGAGCCCGACATCTGCGACCATCTCGAACTTCTGTCGGACAAGGGTGTCGACGCGGTTCTCGTGTGCCCGGTCGGGTTCGTGTCCGATCACCTCGAGGTGGTGTGGGATCTCGACACCGAGGCACGCGACAAGGCAGCCGAACTGTCCATGGCTTTCGCGCGCGTAGCAACGCCAGGCACGGATCCACGGTTCGCGAAGATGATCGTCGAGTTGGTGGGGGAGTACGTCGGCGACACCTCTCCCCGCGGGATCGGTAGCGTCCCCCGTTACGGTTCGACGGCAAACGGTGATCGCTGCGCACTCAACTGCTGCGAGCAACCTGCGCGTCGTCGTCCGGTCGGCGCACCTCGCTGACGCAACGCACACTCGTCGGCCCCGACTCGGCTCCGCTCAGGCCCGAGGCGCTCCCTCTTCGATGCTGCGCGCCACAGCGCTGAGTCGCGCAGCCCGCACGGCCGACCACAGAGGCCGTATGAGGTTCTCCCTCGCTACCTCTGCTGCAGCGGTAGGAGCCTCGGTGGGTGAATCGTGCTGAGCAACGGACAGTATCGCGGACACCCGGTCGGCCGACTCCAGCACACGAAGCGCTCGTTCGGGAGTTTCGATCGGATAGCGATGTCGCGCAAGCGATTCCAACTCGGCGGCAATCCGAGTGCGGGGGTCACCGTTCGGAGTGCGCGTCGGCAGTGCCGACATGGTTCCGAGAGCCTCGGCGGCACCGCGCACGGCGTCGCGCATCGCGTATTCCGCCTCGCCCAGTGAGAAGTCGCGTACGAAGTGATCGGGAACCCGGACGGTGTGCACCGTCCAGCGCATCACGTCCGGGCCCTCGACGGTAGGTACCAGACCGATTCCGTCGGCTCCGGGAGCGCCGACGAGAACAGCCTGACCGGTGACCAGTGCCGCACGGGAGAACGCGGTACCGGGCGTGAGATTCTGCGCAGATCCAGGCGAGGGAAGAAGCAGTTCGATTCCTGGGTTCCCCGGCTGTCGGGCACCGCCCGGCGCGCGGCCAGACGTCGCACGCACGAGCGTCAACAACGCTGCGATGCCGTCGGCACGCGGGCTCGGCCAGGCCAGCGACGCGGAGGCCGCGGTTGCCTCGTCCGCAGCCACGACCAGATGCATCGGCGCCCATTCGGCCATGGCGTCGATCACGTCGTCCGGTGCGCTCACGCCGGCCAACCACGAACTCGCCCATACGGCGAGGCTTGCACTGGGAGAACTCACGGCTCACCAGTTTAGGCCGGGAGTGGAGCTTGCAGAAATGACCCGGGAGAAGCCGGGAGTGGAGCCTGCAGAAATGACCAGGGAGAAGCCGGGAGTGGAGCCTGCAGAAATGACCCGGGAGAAGCCGGGAGTGGAGCCTGCAGAAATGACCCGTGAGTCGAGGCTTTCGAACGGCGTGGCGTTCGGCTCGAGTGCTGTGGGTTCGGCTAGCGTGTTCGGCCGTGGCGGATATGTACGGGTCGGACATTCTTGCGGGTCACAGTCGGATGCGGAAGGTCCCTGCGCCGCAGGTTCCGGCCGAGCGTGGGCTCGTGGTCGAGGACGCGGCGACCGGGTACTGCGGCGCTGTCGTGGGGTTCGAGCGAACCTACGACGGTGATTTCGTGCGCCTGGAGGACGCGGCACGAACCACACGTCTGTTCGCGTTGCGCGAGGCTGCGTTCCTGATCGACGGAAAGCGGGTGACGTTGGTACGTGCCGCTGTGGCTCCGAAGGCGGGCCCCTCTCGGTCGGCGTCGGGTTCCACCCGTGTCGAAGGGCTGCGTGCTCGTACGGCTCGTGCGAGCCGCATCTGGGTCGAGGGTGTCCACGACGCCGCTCTGGTCGAGCGGGTGTGGGGTCACGATCTGCGTGTCGAAGGAGTTGTGGTCGAGCACCTCGAGGGTCTCGACAATCTCGGTGAGCGTCTCGCGGAGTTCGAGCCCGGTCCTGGGCGCCGTGTCGGTGTGCTCGTCGACCATCTCGTGACGGGTTCGAAGGAGTCGAAACTGACCACGTCCTTGGGTCCGCATGTGCTCGTGACGGGCCATCCGTACATCGACGTCTGGGAAGCGGTGCGTCCCAAGGCAGTTGGTATTGCTGCATGGCCGCGGATTCCGCGCGGCGAGGATTGGAAGACCGGTATCTGCCGGGAGCTGGGGTGGGGATCTCCGCGCGACGGTTGGCGACGTGTGTACGAATCGGTGTCCAGTTTCCGCGATCTCGAGGCGCCGTTGATCGGTGCGGTCGAGCAGCTGGTCGATTTCGTCACCGAGCCCCAGTGACCGAGCCCCCGTTGACTCGGCGCCGGTAATCGCAGTGCAGTAACCGCGCTGCAGTAACCGCGCTGCAGTAACCGATCGGTTGCTGCAGTGAGTTGTCACCTCGGTCTCACCGGCAGATGTCCGATTTGTGGTTCACTGGGGGTGTGGCAGCGATTATCTGGCTCATCGCGGGCGTCCTCCTTGCGGCGGCCGAGGCACTGACGGGTGATTTCTTCCTGCTGATGATCGCCGGAGGGGCCCTGGCAACGGCCGGAGTGTCGTCGATAACAGATTTTCCGGTGTGGGTCGATGCCGTGGTGTTCGCCGTCGTGTCGTTGGCCCTCGTTCTCGGGGTGCGTCCGATTCTGCTGCGCAAGTTCGCGAAACCGCCTGTCCTGCCGACCGGAATCGAGGCGTTGTCGGGCAAGAGTGCGCTGGTGCTCGAACAGGTGTCGGCCACCGAAGGTCAGGTGAAGATCGGCGGTGAGGTGTGGACGGCGCGTCCTCTGGATTCCACCGAGGTGTACGCGCCGGGGATCACAGTGACCGTGATGGAAATAGACGGCGCAACTGCGCTCGTGTGGAGAGGACCGTAGTCGAACATGGCAGCACTCATCGTTCTGGGCGTGATCGTCCTTCTTGTCGTCGTTCTGGTGGCCAAATCGGTTGCGCTGGTACCGCAGGCCGAGGCCGCGGTGATCGAGCGGCTCGGTAGGTATTCGAAGACTGTGTCGGGGCAGCTGACGTTCCTCGTTCCGTTCGTCGATCGGGTTCGCGCGAAAGTCGATCTGCGAGAACGGGTTGTGTCCTTTCCACCGCAGCCGGTGATCACGAAGGACAACTTGACGGTGTCGATCGACACTGTCGTGTACTTCCAGGTCACCAATCCTCAGGCCGCCGTCTACGAGATCAACAACTACATCGTGGGCGTGGAGCAGTTGACGACGACCACGTTGCGCAACGTCGTCGGTGGCATGACCTTGGAGGAGACGCTCACGTCTCGCGACTCCATCAACGGCCAATTGCGCGGGGTCCTGGACGAGGCGACCGGGCGATGGGGCCTGCGCGTGGCACGTGTGGAACTGAAGAGCATCGATCCGCCGCCGTCGATCCAGGAGTCGATGGAGAAGCAGATGAAGGCCGACCGTGAGAAACGAGCGACGATCCTGACGGCGGAGGGACACCGCGAGTCCGCGATCAAGACGGCCGAGGGTGACAAGCAGAGTCGGATCCTTGCAGCCGAGGGCGCCAAGCAGGCGTCGATTCTCACGGCCGAGGGTGAGCGTCAGTCCAGAATTCTTCGGGCCCAAGGCGATCGGGCTGCGAAGTACCTTCAGGCGCAGGGACAGGCCAAGGCAATCGAAAAGGTCTTCGCGGCCATCAAAGCGGGCAAGCCGACGCCCGAACTCTTGGCCTACCAGTACATGCAGACGCTGCCTCAGATGGCGCAGGGTGACGCCAACAAGGTCTGGATGATCCCCAGCGACTTCGGAGATGCGTTGAAGGGATTCGCCAAGACCCTCGGCGCACCAGGGGAAGACGGTGTGTTCCGGTTCCAGCCGAGCGACACCTCGGGTACGGACACCAAACCCGAGGACGACTCGGAAGAAGTCGCGGATTGGTTCGAGACGAAGAGCGATCCGGCTGTCGCGGAGGCCGTGGCGGCTGCGGAAGCCGTTGCGCGCACGCCCGTCGACACCTCCCTTGCTCCCGACCCCAGTCTGACGAAAGGGCTCGACGTAGGCGAGCTGTCGGCGGGGCCGGCGCATCAGCAGTGGACTGCGCCTCAGGCTGAACCGGAGCGGTAAGAAGCGGGGCGGGTCGTCGCAGTTCGCGCTGCCGGTCGGACGGTCAGGTGGTCGATCGGTCAGGTGGTCGATCGGTCAGGTGGTCGATCGGTCAGGTGGTCAGGGCGAGGCCGACTCCGCAGACGGCGACGGCCCACATGACACTCGCGAAGGTGCCGATGATGAACTGCTCGGAGGCCGACGTCGCGGCAGGCGACTGGGCTGACGGCTCGCTGGCACGCAGTTCCGGATAGCGGGCAAGCCCTTTGACGGCCAGGACGATCGCGATGCCCTCCGGCCAACCGGACAGGATGGATGCCGCGACCGCCGTGCGCTCGAGGACTCCGATGGTGCGTCCGCCGTGCAGTGGTCCCGGCGAATCGTCGGGTCCGGGCGTGCCGCTCCGCCGGGCAACTGCGAAGACCGCCGGAACGATGCCGGAACCGCCTACAGCGCCTACGGCGACCGTGACCACGTACGTGGTGGCCAACATGAATCCGTGTACCGGGTCGGTCAGAGACGCGCAGACGGCAGCGATCGCGAGCAGACCCACGGACGTGACTGCAGGCACCCACGTCGGCAGCCGGGTGGGCAGTCGGCCTGTTGACGGGGCGATCGACGCCGTGGCCGAGGCGACCAGAAGTATCTGCGTCATGACGGTCGTCAGTGCCGAAACGGACATCGGTTTCTCCCTCGAATGTGCCTGCCGTGCCGAGCCGTCACAGTCGGTCCTCGTGACCGGACAGGTCGCTCAGTAGATGTTCGGCCAGTGTTCGCCCGCCCGATTCGATACTCCACCTCGCCACCGACAATCTCTGTGACATCGCTTGCTTGCTGATGCCGAGTATCTCGGCGGCGCTGGTCTGCGTGTGGCCGGCAGTCATGAGGTCCACTGCGGCGTGGCCTTGCTCGGTTCGGTCGGTGACGAGCAGTGCGACCAGGATCAGTGCTGTCTCGGCGTCCGCTGCGGCGGCGGCGAGATCGTCGCGTGCGCTGGCGACTGCGACGCCACCCGGTGCGTTCTTGGCTCGGGTCACGGCGTCACGGGCTGCTTCGAACGCGTGTCCTCGTCCGGCCCGGGTGGTGGTGGGGAGCGGGAGTTCGACGGCGCCGACTCCGATGCCGATACTCCAGTGCTGTTCGCGGGCGAGGCGTAGTGCGACGTCGACGACGGTGCGCGCTCCGGTGGGCGAGTTCTCCACGACGGCCTGAACCTCGTCGCCCGCGGTTCGGTCGAACGGACGGAGGAGCGGCACGCCGTGCATGGCCTCGAGTAGGTCTTCGACGCGATCGCGTTCGCGTCGGCTTCCACGCTGATCGATCGTCATGACAAACATTCGTCAAGGCTAGTGCCTTGAAATATGCAAGTCAACGTTTTTGACTTGACTCCTGAATATCAAGCTCCGCGGCTTGACGTGCCCGGGTTCGACCGCGCGTCGTCAGGCGCCAGTCCACGATCAGGCCCAGCACGCCCAGTGCAATGCAGGACGCCGACAACGCGAGCATCACCGGATCGGCGTTCCCGCCCAGCGCATCGCCCAGCACCACGATGCCCACTGTTCCGGGCACGACTCCGACGGCAGTGGCCAACGCGAACGGGGCGATGCGAATCGACGACACCCCGCAGCAGTAGTTGACCACCGAGAACGGAACGGGCGCGATCAACCGCAGCGAGCCCACCGCGAGCCAGCCTCGGCGAGCCAGGCTGTCGTCGATGGCCTTGACCGCCGGGTGGGTCATCCTGGTTGCGAACCATTCCCGACCTACTGCCCGGACCATGAGCAGCGCGATCACCGCGCTGACCGTGGACGCGCCGACGGTGACCACGATGCCGGTCACCGACCCGAACAAGACGCCCGCGGCAAGGGTGAAGAGCGTACGAGGGATCGGGGCAACCGTGACCAGTGCGTGCACGGCGAAGAACACGAGTGGGAACGCGGGACCGATCGAATGCGACCACTCGCGGATCTGAGCGACGGACGGATGTGGCGTGAAAGCTGCAGCGAGAGCGAGGACCAGGAGAAGGAGAACGAGGCCGATGAGCCGGGGGTCTCGAAAGCGCCTCTTCACATTCGCCGACAGTACCGGCAACCGCCCGGCAGCGACGCTTGCCGAACCGATGCCCGCGCAGGCATGAGGTGATCCTCACGATAGTCTTCCAACAATCGCGGTTAACATCACAGACGTCGTAATTTGTCGATCTGCGTGCCGATCGAGTCGAGGGAGCAGTCACTGTGTCCGTTGCTTCACCAGAGAGCGCTTCGCAAGATGACGCTTCCATCAGTGCGTATGTCGTGTGGCAGAAGGCCGTCGCGGGCGTCCTCGCGAAGTCGAGACGAGTGGACGTCGCGGACCTTCCGGTCGATGCGGAGCACCTGCTCGACGCAGTGACCTACGACGGAGTCTCGATCGCGCCGCTCTACGGTGTGCGCGACGAGCAACCGGAACATCCGCTGCCGGGCGTCCACCCGTTCGTTCGTGGCCGTGACCGTACTCGCGACGTGAACGCCGGCTGGACCGTCAGTGCGAAGTTCGGTGCAGGGAACTCCGACCCGGAGTCCATCAACGAATCCATTCTGGACGGGTTGAACAACGGAATCAGTGGAGTGTGGCTCTCGATCGGTGGATCCGGACTTCCGGCGACCGGGGTAGCGCGTGCGCTGGACGGTGTTCTGTTGGATCTGGCTCCGGTGGTCGTCGACGCCGGGTCGGACGTCGCCGCGGCAGCCGACGCGATCTTCGCGGTGGCGGATTCCTCGAAGCTCGAAGACCGTGCCGCTGTCGACATCCGCTTGGGCGCTGCGCCGCTGACGGCCCGATTCGCCGGTGTCGGCGCTGTGAGCGTCGACGATGCGGTCGCGCTCGCCGTTCGCTCCGAGGCTCGTCCCGAGACCGTGCGCGCGATCACGGTGGACGGCACCGTGTTTCACAATGCCGGAGCGAGCGATACCCAGGAGGTGGGTGCATCGGTCGCGGCCGGATTGGAATACCTGCGTGCGCTGACCGCAGCAGGGTTGACGGCCGAGCAGGCTCTGGGGCAGATCGAGTTCCGTTTCGCTGCCACGGACGACCAATTCCAGACGATCGCAAAGTTCCGTGCAGCTCGAATGACGTGGGCGCGGGTGGCTCAGGTCATCGGCGCGCCGGACGCGGGCGGCGCCCCACAACACGCCGTCACCTCCGAGGCGATGATGAGCCAGCGTGATCCGTGGGTGAACATGCTGCGTACCACGCTTGCTTCGTTCGGTGCAGGCATCGGTGGGGCAGACGCGGTGACCGTGCTGCCCTTCGACGCTGCCCTCGACGGTGGCGCTGCCGGAGTGTCGAAGACCTTTGCGGCCAGGATCGCTCGCAACACGCAGCTGCTGTTGCTCGAGGAATCGCATTTGGGGAGGGTGCTCGATCCGGGTGCCGGGTCCTGGTACATCGAGAAGCTCACCGACGACCTTGCGGCGAGAGCGTGGGAGTTCACCCAGAGCATCGAATCCGACGGAGGGTATCTCGCCGCGCTCGACTCGGGGTCGATGGCGGTTGCCATAGACCAGACGAAGGCGCAGCGCGATTCCGACGTTGCGCACCGGCGTACGCCGTTGACCGGAGTGAACGAGTTCCCGAACCTGGCCGAGGCGCCGATACCGCCCCAACCTGCCGCCACCGTCGCCCGGTACGGCGCTGCGTTCGAGGCGCTGCGAGACCGGTCGGATGCCTACCTGCTCCAACACGATGTGCGTCCACTTGCGCTTCTGGCACCGATCGGATCGGTTGCCGAGCACAACGTGCGAACGACCTTCGCGGCCAACCTCCTTGCATCCGGTGGAATCCACACCGAGAACCCGGGGCCACTGACCACCGATACGATCGCGGACGCGGTGCGCAGTTCCGGAGCACGGGTGGCGGTGCTGTGCGGTACCGACAAGCGGTACGTCGACGAAGCGGGACCGGCGGTACTTGCATTGCGTCGAGCGGGGATCGAGCGTGTTCTTCTCGCCGGGCCCGAGAAGGTCTTCGGCCGCCCCGACGCTGATTCCGGTGTCGACGATGCGAGCCGCCCTGACGACTTCCTCACCGCCAAGGTCGACGCTGTTGCCGTGTTGACCGATCTTCTCGATTACCTGGGAGCCTGACGATGACCACTCATGACTCTCGTACGTCGCACGTCATCGGCAGTTTCGCCGATGTGCCGCTGAAGGATCCGTCGACACGTGCTGACGCCGCGCCGACGGCCGAAGACGTGACAGCACACATCGAGGCCGGTGCGGCAGCGAACAACTACACCGCCGAGCAGGTCGTGTGGTCCACTCCCGAGGGTATCGATGTGAAACCGGTGTACACCAAGGTCGATCGCGACGAGGTGGAGGCGCAGGGGTACCCGCTGGGCAGCTATCCCGGAACCCCGCCGTTCGTGCGCGGACCGTACCCGACGATGTACGTCAACCAGCCGTGGACCATTCGGCAGTACGCCGGCTTCTCGACGGCGGCGGAATCCAATGCGTTCTATCGCCGTAATCTCGCCGCCGGTCAGAAAGGTCTGTCCGTCGCGTTCGACCTCGCGACGCACCGTGGGTACGACTCGGATCATCCACGCGTGCAGGGCGATGTCGGAATGGCGGGTGTGGCCATCGATTCCATCTACGACATGCGCCAGCTGTTCGACGGCATCGACCTCGGCAGCGTGTCGGTGTCCATGACGATGAACGGTGCGGTCCTGCCGATTCTGGCGTTGTACGTCGCCGCAGCCGAGGAACAAGGTGTGCCGCCCGAGAAGCTTGCGGGCACCATCCAGAACGACATCCTCAAAGAGTTCATGGTGCGCAACACCTACATCTATCCGCCGAAGCCGTCGATGCGGATCATCTCGGACATCTTCGCGTACACGAGCGCGAAGATGCCCAAGTACAACTCGATCTCCATCTCCGGCTACCACATCCAGGAAGCCGGCGCGACAGCAGATCTGGAGCTGGCGTACACCCTGGCCGACGGTGTCGAATACATCCGCGCCGGGCTCGACGCGGGTATGGACATCGACACGTTCGCGCCGCGTCTGTCGTTCTTCTGGGCCATCGGCATGAACTTCTTCATGGAGGTCGCCAAGCTCCGCGCGGGTCGCCTTCTGTGGTCGGAGCTGGTGCAGAAGTTCGAACCGAAGAGCGCGAAATCGCGTTCCTTGCGCACACATTCGCAGACCTCGGGGTGGTCGCTCACCGCTCAGGACGTGTTCAACAACGTCGCGCGCACCTGTGTGGAGGCGATGGCGGCGACACAGGGCCACACACAGTCGTTGCACACCAACGCACTCGACGAGGCGTTGGCGCTGCCCACGGACTTCTCCGCTCGCATCGCCCGCAACACTCAGTTGCTGATTCAGCAGGAATCCAACACCGTGCGCCCCATCGATCCGTGGGGCGGCTCGCATTACGTCGAATGGCTCACCCACCAGTTGGCCGATCGTGCGCGTGCACACATCGCAGAGGTCGAGGCCGCGGGCGGCATGGCTCGAGCTATCGGCGAGGGTATTCCGAAACTTCGCATCGAAGAGGCCGCGGCGCGGACCCAGGCTCGCATCGACTCCGGTCGGCAGCCGCTGGTGGGCGTCAACAAGTACGTCCCGGACGAGCCCGACACCATCGAGGTTCTCAAGGTCGAGAACTCGAAGGTCCGCACGGAACAGATCGAGAAGCTGACACGTCTGCGCACCGAGCGAGACAACGCGGCCGTCGAAGAGGCGCTGGCCAACCTGACCAGGGCGGCAGCGACGTCGGAGAGCGGGCTCGAGAACAATCTGCTGCACCTGGCCATCGACGCAGCGCGCAAGATGGCCACCGTCGGGGAGATCTCCGACGCGCTGGAGAAGGTCTACGGGCGCCATCAGGCGGAAATCCGGACAATCAGTGGTGTGTATCGCGACGAAGCCGGCAAAGCGAAGAATCTGACCAAGGCCACCGAGCTGGTCGAGCAGTTCGCCGAGGACGAGGGACGCCGACCGCGAGTCCTGGTCTGCAAGATGGGCCAGGACGGTCACGACCGTGGTCAGAAGGTCATCGCGACGGCGTTCGCGGACATCGGATTCGACGTCGACGTCGGCCCGCTGTTCCAGACTCCGGAGGAGGTCGCACGTCAGGCGGCCGACAACGACGTTCACGTCGTCGGAGTGTCCTCGTTGGCTGCAGGCCACCTGACGTTGGTTCCCGCGCTGCGGGAAGCGCTCGCGGCGGTGGACCGCCCCGACATCATGATCGTCGTCGGCGGTGTCATCCCTCCGGGTGACTTCGACGAGCTCTACGCGGCAGGCGCCGCGGCGATCTTCCCGCCGGGAACGGTGATCGCGGACGCCGCGATCGGGCTCGTGGAGAAACTGTCGGTGCAGCTGGGTCACACTCCGCCCGATGCGCCGCGCGAGGCATCTGCCTGAACATGAGTTCTCCCAACAGAGGTGGTCGCACGATCGACATCGATGCGGTCGCGAGGTCGGTACTGTCCGGCGAACGGTCGGGGTTGGCTCGCGCGATCACTCTGGTGGAGTCGACGCGAGACGACCACCGAGACCTGGCTCAGCAGCTGCTGCTGCAGTTGCTGCCCAAGGCCGGTGGCTCGCATCGCGTCGGAATCACCGGCGTTCCCGGGGTGGGCAAATCCACGTTCATCGACGCACTCGGGATGTACCTGATCGGCAAGGGGCATCGAGTTGCGGTGCTGGCGGTGGATCCGTCGTCGACGAGGACCGGTGGGTCGATCCTCGGTGACAAGACTCGAATGGCGAACCTGGCGGTTCAGAAGGACGCGTACATCAGGCCGTCCCCGACGTCGGGGACGCTCGGAGGAGTGGCACGGGCGACACGCGAGACGATCGTGCTCCTCGAGGCGGCAGGTTTCGACGTCATCCTCGTCGAGACCGTCGGTGTCGGGCAGTCCGAGGTCACGGTGGCCAACATGGTGGACTGCTTCGCGTTTCTGACCCTCGCGCGCACCGGCGATCAGCTGCAGGGCATCAAGAAGGGCGTTCTCGAACTCGCCGACCTCGTGGCCGTCAACAAGGCCGACGGCAAACACGCGATCGAGGCGAAGAGCGCGGCGCGCGAGCTGTCGGGGGCGCTACGGATGATCTACCCGCACGACGCGATCTGGCATCCGCCGGTCCTGACGATGAGTGCCCTCGAGAAGATCGGCCTCGACGACTTCTGGAACACAGTGCTGAAACATCAGCAGGTGTTGTCGGACGCGGGTCAGTTCGCGGAGAAGCGACGCACCCAGCAGGTCGACTGGACCTGGACCATGGTCAACGATCAGTTGCTGCGACGACTGGCATCCAATCCGGCAGTCCGGGCGATACGAGGCGATGTCGAACGACAGGTTCGCGACGGTTCGCTCACGGCCGCCCTGGCGGCGAAGGAGATCGTCGACGCGTTCGACGGCGTCTGACCTGTCGGTCAGCGCGGGTACAGGCGTTCCGCAAGTGCGCCGACACGGTCGATCAACTGATCGAAGAAGGCCTCCGGGTCGGTGGACGTCGCGATCAACGCATTGTTCGGTCTGCCCCACATCCCGCGTCGATCGGCCACGGTGGTTCCGCGAGTCAGCGTTCCGGTCAGTTCCACGTCCACAACGGCGGGAACGACGTCGATGATCGAGGGTTTCAGTGCCACGGCGGCTGCGAACGGATCGTGCATGTGGGCCAGGAATCCTTGATCGTGCTCGCGGTGGAATTCCATGTAGAAACGGACGGCATCGGCGAAGTGACGCACGACGGGGTTCGATGCGGCCGATCTCGTGAAGGGCGCGTCCGATTCCGAGATGATCTCCCGCGGTGTGCTTGCGGCGCGTGCCGCGAGTCGCTCGACGTGCGAGGGATACATCTCGATGGTCTCGGTCACGTCGAGCGGGCAGACGATCGGGAGGCGATCTGCGGGTAGACCGGAGAACGCAGCGAACACCTCCGCCGCGGCTTCCGGGTCGACGGCGATGTTCCACTCACTGGTCGGTGTCGTGTTTCCCGGATGCCAGAAGGTGCCGCCCATCACGACCAGACGCTTCAGAAGCCGGGGCAGGTCGGGCTCGACACGAATGGCCGTCGCCAGGTTGGTCAGCGGTCCGGTGACCAGGCCGGTGATCTCACCCGGTCGGTCGCGCACGAGTTCCACCCAGGCCGTCGTGGCGTCTCTGGCGGAGAGAGACCGCGTCGACACGGGAAGCTCGGCGTATCCGATGCCCTGAGGTCCGTGCGTGTCCTCCGTGGTCATCAACGGTGCGACGAGGGGCGCCTGTGCCCCCAGCGTCACCTCGATGTCCGTCGCGCGGCACAGGTCGAGCCACGCGAGGTTGTTCGCGGCAACCTGATCGACCGGGACGTTCCCTGCTGTGGACGCGATGGACAAAATGTCCGCTTCCGGACTTGCCAGCAGATAGAGCAGGGCGAGCGAATCGTCGATACCGGTGTCGACGTCGACGATCAGGGGAACGGTCGGGCGGATGTCGGGTAAGGATTCAGGCACGGTGTCATGGTGCCTTCCTCGGACGCGAACAGGTCGAGCCGGGGTCGACGACACGAGATCGGACGATGTCCGGTCTGCCCGATAGATCTCAATTGTCCCTGGCGGCAACAAAATTGGCGGAATCGGTCATTGACCTGGCGATACGTCCGGAAATCGAGCCGAGCGCACGGTTCGCGGTTTGAAGACTGGTTGTTGCTCTGGCTAACGTTGTGTAAATGACAGTCGAGCATCCGCGGTGGGGACACGACCACATCCAACATCTCAGGCGCGGTGTGTTCGCCAAACTCATGCACCGTAAACCGAGACTGACCGAGGACGGGATCACCGTCGTCGACCAGCCGATGCTCAAGCGTGCGGTCTCCGCGGCGGCGCTCGGCAACACGATGGAATGGTTCGACTTCGGTGTCTACGGCTACCTCGCCGCCACGCTGGGCAAGGTGTTCTACCCGGACGCGTCGCCTGGAGTCCAGCTGATCAGCACGTTTGCGACCTTCGCCGCAGCGTTCGTGGTCCGTCCGCTCGGTGGCCTGTTCTTCGGGCCTTTGGGCGACAGGATCGGTCGCCAGAAGGTCCTCGCGGCGACCATGATCATGATGGCGATCGGCACACTCGCCGTCGGCCTCATTCCGAGTTACGCGTCCATCGGCATCTGGGCTCCGATCCTGTTGCTCGTTGCTCGACTCGTTCAGGGCTTCTCGACGGGGGGCGAGTACGGGGGAGCGACGACGTTCATCGCCGAGTACTCACCGGACAAGAGACGCGGATTCCTGGGCAGCTGGCTCGATTTCGGAACCTTCGTGGGATACGCCATGGGGTCGGGTCTGGTGACGATTCTCAACGCCGTCCTCGGCGACGCCACGATGGTCGAATGGGGTTGGCGTATACCGTTCTTCATCGCGGGTCCCATGGGAATCATCGGGCTGTACCTGCGGCTGAAGCTGGAAGACACCCCGGCTTTCCGCAAACAACTCGACGATCACGACAACAAGGTCAAACAGCAGGAGAGCGGAGCGCGCGAGATCGGCAAGATCTTCACCACGCACTGGCGTGCACTGCTGATCTGCATGGGAATCGTGTTGCTGTACAACGTCACCAACTACATGGTGACGAGCTACCTGCCGACCTACTTCACCGAGGTCGTCGGTCGCAGCCAACTCAGCGCCGACCTGCTCGTGCTGTCCGCGATGGTGATCGTGGTGTCGATCATCGTCGGCGTCGGTCGACTCACCGACTGGATCGGCCGCAAGCCGGTGTTCGTGTTCGGAGCGGTGGCCCAGATCGTCCTGGCGATACCGTGTTTCCTGCTCGTTCAGCAGAGCGGGTGGATCGGCCCGCTCGTGGGATGTCTCGTTCTCGGTGTCGTGCTTGCGTGCTTCGCCGCGCCGAGTGCCTCGACGCTTCCTGCGCTCTTCCCGACGCGCGTCCGCTATGCGGCCCTGTCGATCGGCTTCAATCTGTCGGTGTCGCTCTTCGGCGGCACCACACCGCTGGTGACCTCCGCGTTGGTGACCGCGACGGGAAACACGATGATTCCGGCGTTCTATCTGATCCTGACCGGCGTGATCGGTCTGGTCGCGGTCGGGTTCTTGAGGGAGTCCGCCACTCAACCTCTGGAAGGGTCCCCGCCGCAGGTCGATTCGCCGAACGAGGCCAAGGAGCTGTACTCCGAGGCTTCCGCGCTGCCGGCGCCCGCCGCCTGAGGCGAACGCCGGCTACGCGGTCCGTCTAGACCTGTTTGGCCCAGATCTCGAATCCGGCAGCACGTAGCCGGTTCACCAGTGCGTCACCGAGGCCGGTCGCCGGGGTGAGAACGCCCCCGCCGCCGGGCAGGTCGGCCCTGTCGTGGACCAGTGCGAGCGCGGATTCGCCCAGCATCACCGAGGTGGCCTTGTATCCGGGGTCGCCCGACGCCTTGACCCGCGACCGGTAGTGCGCGCCGGTGGTCGTGGTGGTGTAGACATCGATCGTGAAGTGACCGTTCTCCTGCGCGGAGGGGCTCGGCCCGTCACCCGGCTTGGGCAGTATGCGGTCGAGGACGGGCTTGGGCAGGAACGTCATACCGAGCACCATGGCGCCGAGCCCGGCGGATACCGCGCCGGCGATGACGGGCGACGCGATGGAGGATCCGACCGACATGACCTCGCGGTATCGAAACGCGGTGCCGTAGGCCCAGTCCCGCAGTGCGTTGCTGCGCCGTACGACTCGGGTGTTGTACGACGCCATGACGAACGGCGCCTTCCATCCGCGTACGCCCGGCGCGATGTCCTTGCCGTTGACCAGAACCACGTCGGACTGGCGGCCGAGGTCCGGTTCTGTCGATCGGTCGGGGCTCAGCGAGTACGGCCGTGCTGCGAGGCGCCGCAGTGAGCCGTCCTTCTTGACTTCCTCGATCTGTGTTCGCAGCGAATCCACGGTGCCACCGCTGACTCCACCGCGCATCGACGTGACGACCAGCGTGGTGTCGGTCAGGTCGCCTGCGTCGTCTGCTGCGACGGCAGCGTGGAGCACGTGCACGCCGAGATCCGAAGGGACCGAATCGAACCCACAGGAGTGGACGATGCGTGCACCGGTGCGTCGCGCGATCTCGTGATTGGCATCGATGCTCTTGCGTGCGAACAACACCTCGCCGGTGAGGTCCACGTAGTCGGTCCCGGCCTCGGCGCACACCGTCGTCAGAGGTAGGCCGTACTTGGCGTACGGGCCGACCGTGGTGATCACGACGCGGGTGCTCTCGGCGAGTGAGCGCAGCGCGTCGGGGTTGGTCGAGTCGGCTTCGACGAGCGGCCACTCGGTGGCGGCACCCGGCAGTGATCGCCGCGTTGCCTCCAGCTTCTGCCGCGAACGTCCCGCGAGGGCAATTCTGGTGCCGCTCGGTGCGTGCTCGGCGAGGTACTTGGCGGTGAGGCGGCCGACGAATCCGGTGGCTCCGTAGACCACGATGTCGTAGGTGCGGTCGGTGGACGGTTGATCGGTCGGCTCGGTCGAGGTCATGTACTGGACAGTAACGCGTATCACTGACCGAGTCGAAGAACCGCCCGTGAGCGGGTGCGGAGCACCACGAACCCTGCCCAGGACGCCACCACGGTGACCGCGACCGCAACTCGGACCGCGGCGAGTGCGCTGTCCGGATAGATCACTCCGGTGAGGTACTGGTCGATGAAACCGGTCGACACCAGCGCTGCGCCCCCGGAGTTCACGCGCGCCCAGTTTTCCAGCGCGGTCAGCGGGCAGTCGATCCCGACGGCGACGGACGCCAACCCCCAGCCCGCGGCGCAAGCATGCAGCCATATCGTCCGCGGCCACTTCCACGCGAAGAATCCGCCCACCACGACATAGGCGATGAAGGCAAGGTGGACCACCACGGTGACGTCGGCGATCGCCCGATACAGCATGAGGGAATGGTATGCCTCAGAGCGCCCAGGTGTGGACGGGATCGCCCTCGCCCATCAGGGCCACGTAGTCCGACAACATGCCCGCGAGTGCTGCCTCGCGTGTCTGTCCGGCCTTCTCCCGCGCGACGACGGCGTCGCGCTGCCAGACGGAGCCGGACCGTCGGCTCAGGCAGCGGGCTTCGACCACGCCCAGATAGCGGTCGCGGACGTCGGCCCCGACGCCGTATGCCGCAAGCCCTGCGTCGGCCATGGGGAGCAGCCGGCGCAGGATCAACTCCTGCGGGCTGACCCAACCGACCTCGGGCCAGTACAGCCGAGAGTCGAAGCCCCCGCGCGCGGCCGAATGCAGGTTCTCGGCAGCGGCGTCGTACGACATCTGGCTCCACAAGGGGCGATCGGCGTCAGCGAGTGCGCGCACCGTGCCGTAGTAGAACGCAGCGTCGGCGAGGGTGTCGACGACGGACGGACCGGCGGGCAGCACGCGGTTCTCGAGGCGAATGTGGTGACCTCCACCGGATCGGTCGTAGATCGGCCGATTCCACCGGTACACGGTGCCGTTGTGCATGCGCAGCTCCGACAGCGACGGCGTGCCTCCGTCGGCGAGAACAGCTCCGGGGTCCTCGTCGCTGCAGACGGGGAGGAGGGCAGGAAAGTAGCGCGAGTTCTCCTCGAACAGGTCGAAGATCGAGGTGATCCACCGTTCGCCGAACCAGACCCGGGGGCGCACGCCCTGATTCTTGAGTTCCTGCGGCCTGGTGTCGGTCGCCTGTTCGAACAACGGTATTCGCGTCTCGTGCCACAAGGCTCGTCCGGCGAGGAACGGTGAGTTGGCAGCAAGTGCTACCTGCACACCAGCAAGAGCCTGGGCGGCATTCCAGTAGGCAGCGAAGTCGTCGGGTGCAACCTGGAGGTGGAGTTGGACGGACGTGCACGCGGCCTCGGGCAGGATGGTGTCCGTTATCGATTTCAGTTCCTCCGGCTCGTCCGCGCCGGGCAACCGGACTCCACCGATGTGCAATTCGATGTCTTCGCCGCGGGCGGCGAAGATTTGCTGGTTCAGCAGGTCGTAGCGGGGGTTCGCGGACAGCCAACGATGCTCGAAGTGCTTCTCCGCCAACGTCGGCAGCATCCCGATCATCACCAGGCGGCTTCCCGATTCACGGGCGCGTCGGTCCGCCTCGTTCAGCGAGCGGCGAAGGTCGGCCTCGAGATTCGAGATGCTGCTGCCGGACAACGGCCTGGGAGCCACGTTGATCTCGATGTTGAACTGCCCGAGCTCGGTCTGATAATCGGGATCGGCGATGGCGTCGAGCACTTGGGCGTTGGCCATGGACGGAGCCATGTTCTCGTCGACGAGGTTGAGCTCGACTTCCATGCCGATCTGTGGCTCACCGACGTCGAACGTCTCGTCCGCGAGCATGATCGCGAGTGCGTCGAGACAGTCCTGCACCTTCTGTCGGAATCGATGCCGGTCCTGCCGGGTGAACTTGCGCTGCTCGACATCGTCACCCATCGCAGACCACCGTCCCGTCGTGTCGTACCCCGAGGATCTCGTATATCCGTGAGTATGACAGGGCAAACGTCGACGATCGGGTACTACCAGGGCGACGGCTGGTAGTCCTTGAGGAACTTGCCGTAGAGGTCCACGCCGAGCTCGCCCTGCACGATCGGGTCGTAGACGCGAGCCGCACCGTCGACCAAATCCAACGGTGCGTGGAAGCCTTCGTCGGCCAGACGCATTTTCGTCGGATGGGGTCGTTCGTCGGTGATCCAGCCGGTGTCCACAGCGCTCATGAGAATGCCGTGCTCGAGCATCTCCTTGGCACTGGTGCGCGTCAGCATGTTCAGCGCTGCCTTCGCCATGTTGGTGTGCGGATGGCCGGGACCCTTGTAGGCGCGGCTGAACTGCCCTTCCATCGCGGAGACGTTGACGACGTACTTGCGCCGGGCGGTCGACGCCTGCATCGACGCACGCAACCTCGACACCAGAATGAACGGAGCCACCGAATTGCACAGTTGCACTTCGAGTAACTCGACAGGGTCGACCTGCTCGACCGTGTGAATCCAGCTGTTGGTCCCCGCCAGATCCGGCACCAGGCCACCGGCGTCGATCGCGATTCCCTTCTCGATGCGCTCCGCGGTGGCCGAACCTGCGATCAGCGCAAGGGAACTGACCGCCTCGGCCGACAACGCCTCGCCGGTCACGGCGCCGTCGTCGCTGTGCGGCAGTGATTTCGCGAGTGATGCCGGATGCGCTTCGCTGGTTTTACCGAACGAGATGGTCGCGACGTCGGAACCTGCGGGAAGCGCTTCGGATTCCGCGTCGATCAGTGCGCTGTAGGAACCGGGGGAGCGCTTCACCGTCTGCGCGGCGTTGTTGACGAGAATGTCCAACGGGCCCTCTGCGGCCACCGAATCCGCCAACGCCACCACCTGCGCCGGATCGCGGAGATCGATGCCGACGACCCGAAGGCGATGCAGCCAGTCGGCGCTGTCCTCCATAGCCGAGAATCGACGAACCGCGTCGTTCGGAAAGCGGGTCGTGATCGTGGTGTGCGCACCGTCGCGCAACAGTCGCAGAGCGATGTACATACCGATTTTGGCGCGTCCACCGGTGAGCAGTGCACGTCGGCCAGTCAAATCGGTACGCGCATTACGTTTTCCGCGATTGAACGCCGCGCACTCCGGGCAGAGTTGGTGATAGAACGCGTCGACGAGGGTGTACCGCTGCTTGCAGATGTAGCACGGCCGCGCGCGGATCAGCGTTCCCGCGTACTCGCCCGACGCGCGTGCAGTCAGCGACAGTCCGGCCGTCTCGTCGTCGATACGATCCGGCGAACCGGTCGCAGTCGAGGCGACGACGGCTCGGTCGGCTTCCGACTTCGCGTTGCGCGCGGCGATACGCCGCGAGCGCTTCAAATCCTTGAAAAGCTGACCCGAGGCCCTTTGCACGACAATGGAATCAGGATGATTCTTATCCAACGATCCCGCCTGCCTCAGCACCCGTAGGCACGCTTCGAGATCCGCGGGATCGATTCCCTCCGCGGCGGTCGAAACAGCGTCGAATTCGGCATCGAATTCGGCATCGGCATCGGCATCGGCATTGGTGTCGGACCGGGCGTCGAACTCGGGATCGGTCATCGGTTTGTCCTTTCGCACTGCGCCCGCACCGTCGTCAACGCAGGCCCACACAACGACATAGACCCCGATTCCGCTGGAATCGGGGTCTATGTCGTCTGTCTCAACTCAGAAATCTCGGATCTTCTCGATCCCTGGTGTCCGAGGGGGGACTTGAACCCCCACGTCCGTTAATAGGACACTAGCACCTCAAGCTAGCGCGTCTGCCATTCCGCCACTCGGACCAGATGTTCTTCAGATGTTGTTCAGTTGTTCGCACACCCGCTCGCTGCGTGCTCGACAAAGATATAGCAAGGGTGCCCGATCGCCCAAATCCGCACGTCAGTTCGCCCGACGCCCGAAGACTGGTGGTAGGAAAGTGATGTGTCTTCTTCCGATAATTCACCTGCCAGTCCCGTACACACCACCGCGCTCGACGAGGTCGTGGATCTCGTCAGTTCGCTGATCAGATTCGACACGTCGAACACCGGGGAACTCGCGACGACCAAGGGCGAGAAGGAGTGCGCCGAGTGGGTTGCGCACAAGCTTCAGGAAGTGGGATACGACACCGAATACGTCGAGTCCGGCGCACCCGGTCGCGGCAACGTCTTCGCGACGCTGCCGGGCGCGGACCCCAGCAGAGGGACGTTGCTGATTCATGGTCACCTCGACGTCGTTCCGGCCGAACCGGCCGACTGGAGCGTTCATCCGTTCTCCGGCGCCGTCGAGGACGGATACGTCTGGGGCCGCGGTGCCGTGGACATGAAGGACATGGTCGGTATGGCGCTCGCGTTGGCACGGCAGTTCAAATCCAACGGCACGGTGCCACCGCGCAACATCATGTTCGCGTTTCTCGCCGACGAGGAGAACGGCGGACGGTGGGGTTCGCAGTGGCTCGTCGAGCATCGTCCCGACCTGTTCGAAGGCGTCACCGAAGCCGTCGGCGAGGTAGGAGGGTTCTCTCTGACCGTCGCCAGACCGGACGGCACCGAGAAGCGGCTCTACATGGTCGAGACGGCGGAGAAAGGTCTCGGGTGGATGAAGCTGACCGCGAAAGCTCGCGCCGGCCATGGATCGTTCCTGCACGACGAGAACGCCGTCACCTACCTCGCGGAAGCGGTCGCGAAGTTGGGCAATCACACCTTTCCGCTCGTCATCTCCGACTCCGTCGCGGAGTTCCTGTCCGCGGTAGCCGAGGAAACGGGGCTCGACTTCGACCCGACCTCGCCCGACCTCGACGGCACGCTACAGAAGCTCGGAAGCATCGCGCGGATCGTCGGTGCCACGCTTCGGGACACCGCCAACCCGACGATGCTGAAGGCCGGTTACAAGGCCAACGTCATCCCCCAGACTGCAGAAGCCATGGTCGACTGCCGTGTCGTTCCCGGCAGGCAGGCTGAGTTCGAACGCGAGGTCGACGAGCTGATCGGGCCCAACGTCGAGCGGGAATGGGTCACCAAACTCGACTCCTACGAGACGACGTTCGACGGGCACCTCGTCGACGCGATGAACGATGCCGTGCTTGCCCACGACGAGAACGGCCGAACCGTCCCCTACATGCTGTCCGGTGGCACCGATGCGAAAGCGTTCGCAAAGCTGGGTATCAGGTGCTTCGGTTTCGCACCGCTGAAACTGCCACCCGAACTGGATTTCGCGGCACTTTTCCACGGCGTGGACGAGCGGGTACCCGTCAGTTCGCTCGAGTTCGGTACACAGGTATTGGAACACTTCTTGCTCCACAGCTGAAAAGAAATACATCGAGAGGGCTGATCACGTGACGTACGACCCCTATGCATCACTCCCGTCGCTTGCCACGTTCGAGCTGACGTCAGAAGACGTCACCGATGGTGGAACTCTGGCGACGCAGCAGGTCAGCGGCATCATGGGTGCAGGCGGCCACGACAATTCACCTCAGTTGTCGTGGTCCGGATTCCCCGACGAGACCAAGAGCTTCGTCGTCACCGCCTACGACCCGGACGCGCCCACCGCCTCCGGATTCTGGCATTGGGCAGTGGCGAACATCCCGGTATCGACGACGTCGCTCGTCTCCGGTGCAGGAGATGACGGCGGCACCGGCATCCCGAGTACTGCGCTGACGCTGAAGAACGACGCGGGGCTGTTCCGCTACATCGGCGCTGCACCCCCCGCCGGTCACGGACCTCACCGCTACATCTTCGCGGTGCACGCCGTCGATGTGGAAAGACTGGAGGTCGACGAGACAGCGACGCCGGCCTACCTAGGATTCAACCTGTTCTCACATGCGATCGGCAGGGCACTGCTGACCGCGACCTACGAAGCCTGAGTGTACGACTGCGCCCGTTCCGCCCGCTGTGGTGCGGGCGGAACGGGCGCAGTTCCCAGTGCCGTCGTCCGATTTCGCAGATGTTCGGATTTGGCAGATGTTCGGATTTGGCAGATGTTCGGATTTATCTGTGTGCAGAGCCCACCGCGTCGGCGAGAGTGTCGAATCCTTCGGCACGGAGTCGCTTCGCGATCCCTCGGTTGATCGACCGCATCCAGAACGGCCCGCCGTAGATGAAACCGGTATAGCCCTGAACCAGTGACGCGCCGGCCGTGATGCGGTCCCATGCCTGATCGGGTGTCTCGATTCCTCCGACCGATACCAGTGCGATGGATCCTCCGACACGGGTGTACAGCTTCCTGAGGACATCCAAGGACCGATCGGCCAGTGGTGCACCGGACAGTCCGCCGGCCCCGATGGTGTCCACCGAGTCGGCCGGCGTCCGCAACCCGGAGCGGCCGATCGTCGTGTTGGTGGCCACGATTCCGTCGAGACCGAGTTCGACGGCGAGGTCGGCGACCGCGTCGATGTCCTCGTCGAGAAGGTCCGGTGCGATCTTGACCAGTACCGGTACCGATACGACCGCTTGGACGGCCGTCAGGATCGGACGCAACGATTCCACTGCTTGAAGGTCGCGAAGACCTGGAGTGTTGGGGGAACTGACGTTCACCACGACGAAGTCCGCGAGTGGCCCGAGGAGAGTCGCACTGGCGGTGTAGTCCGCTGCGGCTTCGGACGCGGGAGTCACCTTCGTCTTGCCGATGTTCGCCCCGATGGGAATGCCCCCACGGCGATGACGCAGAGCGTTCGCCGCGTGGCCGGCGCCGTGGTTGTTGAAGCCCATGCGGTTGATCAGTGCGCGGTCGGCGGGCAGCCTGAACAGTCGTGGCTGCGGGTTGCCCGGTTGTCCCTGTGCGGTCACCGTGCCGATCTCGGCGAAGCCGAATCCGAGCGGACCCCACACGTCGACTCCGTCGGCGTTCTTGTCGAAACCTGCGGCAAGTCCTAGTGGAGTTGCGAAGTCGACGCCGAACGCGGTGCTCTTCAGGGCGGGATCGTTCACGACGAGGACCTTCGCCACGAGCGCGCGGATCGGTGACCACGCCGTTGCTGCGCGCATCGCGAAGAACGCGAGATGGTGAATGCGTTCCGGGGAGACAAGGAACATCAAGCGAAGCAGAGCGCGGTACACGAGCCTTCTTTCGACCTAGATTCCCGGGTCCGGGATGTGGTGTGCAGTTTTCTTACGTTTGAGCAGTACCTTGCGGCTGCCGTCGGTGTACAGGCGCACACGGGAGAGTTCCCAGCCACCGAACTCGGCTTGGATCGCCAGTCTCATGGATGCGGTCACCCGTGTGACATCAGGCGGCAGACGCAACGGAATGTACTCCCAGTCGTCGGACCCGGACTCCCACTCCGCAGGCATTCTGCTGCGTGTGCTGTTGTTCTTCAAACGCTGCGCCCTTCTACGTGCCGTGCGCCGTCGACCCGCCGTGAGCGTTTTACAGGATCAGCCCTGTTCGGCGGTGTCGATTCGCTGCAGACCTTCTCCGGTAGCGGACCCCACGTAGAGATCGCCCGTTTGCGGGTCGACCGTGATGGAGTCCGGCTGTCTCACCGTGGAGAACCTGTGCGACTCGACGGGAATTCCTGTGTCCAACGTGTAACCGACCACCTCGTTGTCCGCTGGAGTGGTCACCCACACCGTGTCGGACTTGTCATCGTAGGCGACGGCCCACGGCTGCGCACCGACCGGAAAACGCTGGCGAAGCAGAAGATCGTCGGACGAGTACACCAGCAGTTCTCCGCCTGCGGCATCCGTGACGAGAATCCGTCCGTACTCGTCGGTATCGAGGTGCGCAGCGCCGGTGCCCGCTCTGAGGGCGAGGCCGAGGGATCGGTCGTCGACGTCCACCTCGGTCAACGAGGTCTGGTGACGGTCCAGAGCGGCCAACCCGTGCTCGGTGGAGGCAAGCGCGTCGACCGATGTGAGGCCACCGATGGACTGTGATCGGTTCGCGTCGAAGTCGACGATATGAATACTGCCACTGTCGTCGCCCGCGACGACGGTGCCGTCCGAGAGAGTGGCTGCGCTGAGAAGGTTGCTGCCGATGTCCACGTTTCGAATCTCCGAGCTGCGGAGATCGATCGCGGCGAGGCCGCCGTTCATGGGGGCAAGCACGATGCCGTCGGAACCGGGGACCACATCGGCCGCCTCACCGGGAAGCGGAACCGACCGCGGCGGGACGGCTGCGTCGTCGGCATCGAAGACCGTCAGAGCGGTGCGCGCATCGTCGAGCGCGACGATGCTGCGCGTCGCCGGTTCGAATGTGGTGGAATGCAGTCCGGAGGGGGAAAGAACGACCGAACCGCTCGGGGGAGTCGACGTTTCGGGCGACGTTATGCCGGTGAGGGGTTCGAGGTCGACCGCGTCCGGTTCGTCCGACGAGCCGGACCCGGAGTCCGAGCATCCGGCTACCAGCAGACATGCGGATGCGGCCGCGGCTAGTAGATGCCACGGGGTGTGTCGAGCGTTCATCGATCCGCAAATCCTTCTCTCGGGGCGCTGTCAGCACCGTCGGTGCACCCGTTCACCTTGCCTGACGATCGATGAGCGGTGTTCGCCGGACCTCCGGTGACCGAGCGTGGACACCTCGGCGGTACCGTGATTCGGCACCCTGTTCCGTCGAGACCCAGGACCGTCGAGACCCTGTTCCGTCGAGACCCAGGACCGTCGAGAGTACGAGGAGTGGAGTTGGCGACCGAAAACGACAGCGACGCGGTGGGTGTCGCGACGTTCCAGGTGGAGCAGGTCAGCACGGGGGCTCAGGCGAGTGGGTTCGGCAGCACCGAGGACAACAGGCCGTTCGCGTTTCGCGTGTACAAGAGGACGCTGTACCTCGAGATTTATCGAGCGGATCTTCCGTCGCCGGTTCCGGACCGCTCCGACGTGACGGCAGTCGCGGAGCAGTCGGTCACCGAGATCGATCTGACCGACGAACGAAGCATCGTCGCGGCGGTCAGAGACGCGGTCGGTTCCGCCGATTCGCTCGGCACGGACGCAAAGGAATCCTCGGCTGTCCGATCGTTTCTGGGCCGAGTCGGTTCGGTGATGGCGTCCATCTAGTACCCAACTCGCGGCGAACCCTCCGCTCGATCACCGCGGACGGGTAGCACCAGCAATCCGCCGGTACGCGGATGGTCGAACACCTCCACGCGGTGGCCGTACACGCGGGTCAGAAGCTCCTCGTTCAGAGTCGACCGCGGAGATCCGACCGCGACCAGGGCGCCGCAGTCGAGGATCGCGATTCGGTCGGAGTAGGCGGCTGCCAGCGCGAGATCGTGCAGGACTACGACGACTGCGTCTCCGCGGCGAGCACGGTCACGTGCCACGGACATGACGGTTTCCTGATGGCCGATGTCCAACGCGGCGGTCGGTTCGTCGAGCAACAGCGTAGAGGTTCTCTGCGCCAGCACCCGCGCCAGTGATACACGGGCGCGCTCGCCGCCGGACAGACCGGCGAACGGGCGATCCGCGAATTCCGAAACATCGCAGTGCTTCATGGCGAGGGCGACCGCGGCATCGTCGTTCTCTGCTTCGTCCGTGCCCGTCCACGGTGCCCTTCCCATGCGGACGACCTGGAGCGCGGTGAAGGAGAACCCGACGGTGTGCTGCTGAGGGAGAACCGCACGGCGTCTCGCGGCGTCGAGATCCGACCAGTGGGCGAGCGATCGTCCGTGCAGTTCGACCGACCCGGCGGCAGGTCGGAGTTCGCCGGTGAGTACGGCCAGCAGTGTGGATTTGCCTGCGCCGTTCGGCCCGACCAGTGTCAGAACTTCGCCGGCGACGACGTCGATGTCGACGCCGCCGAGGACTTCCCGACCGGAACGGACGGCGGTGACTCCGGCGGTGCTCATGGTCACGGTTCCGGCCGTCACGTCGTCGGGAAGGTCCCGGTTCCGTCGAAACAGTGTCATGCCCATCCGCCTTGCTTGGCGCGAGTTCTACGCAGCATCCAGAAGAAGAACGGTGCGCCGATCAGTGACGTGATCATGCCGAGGGGCATGTCCACGTTGTCGACGAGCGTTCGTGCGAGCAGATCCGACGCGAGAAGAACGACGGCACCGCACAGTGCGCTCGCCGGAACCAGCGTTCGATGGGCCGGACCGAGCAGCATGCGCATCAGATGTGGGACGACGAGGCCGACGAACAGAATGATTCCGGTGAACGCGACCCCGGAGGCGACCAGAACGGCCACGATGACGATGGCGGTCTGTCGCAGTCGTTCCACGTTCACGCCGAGGTGCCGGGCGACGTTCTCACCGAGTGAGAGCAGGTCCAGTCGTCGTGCCAGGGCGAGGGACGCACCGATTCCGACGACGGCGAGCGGCGCCACGACCCCGACTGCCTGCCACGTCGCGCCCGAGAGCGATCCGAGTTGCCAGAAGACGATCTGATCGCGCGCTGCGGGTGAGGCGACGAACGTGAAGAACGCGATGAGTCCGCCGGCGAACGCGTTGATCGCAACGCCGGTGAGGATCAGCGTGACCACCTCCGTCCGGCCACCGCCTCGGGCCAACACGTACACGAGCACCGTCGTGATCAACCCGCCGAGAAATGCGGCGGTGGCGACCGACCACACCCCGGCGAACGCTCCTCCGAGAACGAACACCGAGGACGCTCCGACAGCTGCGCCCGAGGACACGCCGATCACTCCTGGTTCGGCGAGCGGATTGGCGAACACTCCCTGCAACAGGGCACCGGCTGTGCCGAGGCAGGCTCCGACGACGGCACCGAGAACGATGCGGGGAAAGCGAACCTGCCACAGGGTGACTTCCCCACTGGGGTGGGCGGGCATGGGCCCGACGTCGAGGCCGATCCGATGCAGGACGCTGCCCACCACTTCGAGTGGCGTCGTCGGAACCTGACCGACGCACGCCGAATACACCGCGAGTCCGACGGCAAGGATCGTCAGGACGGCGAAGACGACGGTGGTACGGAGCCGAGCGCGTGTCGGCGCGGCTGCAGTCGATGTGTCCATCAAGCGGGCGCGTAGACGGCCTCGGCCAGCGCGCTCAGAACTTTGCCGGTGTTGGGGCCGAAGCTGAGAACGACACCGTCGGCCATGTCGACGATGCGCTCGGCCTGCCCCGCCGGTGTCTGTGCGATGCCGGGTACCTGTGCGAGGCCGTCGATCCCGCCGATCGAGTCGAGTCCACCGGACATCATGAGGATGACGTCCGGTGCGGCGGCGATGAGGGCTTCGCTGGTGATCGGGACGAACTGTTCGGTCAGACCCGATGCGGTGCCTGCGTCTTCCGCGCCGAGACCGGCGATGAGTGCGTCGGCTCCTGACCCGGGCCCGGCGAGCATCTTGATCGCCGGGCCGCGCATGTAGAGGAACGCGATCTTCACCGGCTCACCGCCGCTGGGTGCACTCGACGATGCCTCGGCGATTTCGGCCTCGGTGCGCTGTGCGAGGGCTGCGCCGCGCTCGGGTACCCCCAGAGCGTTCGCCACGGACACGATCTGGTCCCCGACCGTGTCCATCGTTCGGGTCGGATCGAAGAAGACGACGGGGATACCGGCCGCACGGAGCTGATCCTGCACTCCGCGTGGGCCGACACTGGTATCGGTGAGAACTACCGTCGGGGCGAGCGCGAGGATGGATTCGGCGCTGAGCGAATGGCCGTTCGGCGTGACATCGGCAACACCGGCGACGGCCGGGAACTCTGCGGACGTGTCCCGACCGACGAGGTTGTCGCCGAGCCCGAGCGCATAGACCGTGGTGGTGAGCGTTCCGTATTGATCGGCTGCGACGATGCGGCTGGCGTCTGTGATCGTGACGTCGGTTCCGTCGACACCGCGGACCGTCACCGGCAGAGTCGGCTGCTGCTGGGCGTCGACGGGTTCCGGATCGGGATCGGCGATCACGGCGGTACGCGGACCGATGGAACCCGCTGTGGAGTCCGCCTGCTGGTCGGGGCCGGAGCACGCTACCGAGGCGAACACGGTAGCCGCCACGACAGCACCCACGGCCGAGCGACGCAGAAACCGTTGCGGTGTCGACGAGAAGTTCACGCAGACAAGGTTAGCCTGAGTTGACTCAGCTGCTGACGTCGTCGAGTGCGGACGTGATGGCGCGGGGGAGTTCCAGGTCCTCGACGACCAGGATGCCGGTGAGCTGCGCAAGATCACGCGCACCGACGATCGCCGACGCCACCCCTGGCCTGTCGCGTGCCCAGGCGAGGGCCACGGTGAGCGGGGATGTCTTCAAGCCGCTCGCAGCCGTGACTGCGGCTTCGACGACGTTCGCGGCGCTGTCGGTCAAGTACCCGGCGATCGACTCGGCATAGGCGTCGTCGGCGCCGCGCGAATCGGCAGGCGTGCCGTGGCTGTACTTTCCCGTCAGCACCCCTCCCGCAAGCGGAATTGCTGCCAGCACGCCGACACCGTGGTGCTGCGCGGCGGGCAGAAGTTCGTCCTCGATCCCGCGTGCGAGCAGCGAGTACTCGGCCTGCGTCGCGACGATTCGTCCTGCACCGGCCGCGCCCGCCGCCGTCGCCAACTGCCAACCGAGATAACCGCGGGCGCCGACGTACCGCACCTTTCCGCTCGTCACCGCGTAATCCAAGGTCGAGGCGATCTCGTCGACGGGGGTGTGTTCGTCCCAAGCCCCGACCTGCCACAGGTCCAGGTACTCGGTGCCGAGTTCGCGCAGCGTGTTCTCGAGTTGGTCGAGCAACGATCGGCGTGAGCAGTCGACGCGGTAGCGCCCACCGGTGGTGATTACTCCCGCTGCGCTGCTCACGATCAGTTCGCGCCGGGGAACGACGTCGTCGAGTACCTCGGCGAGTACGCGTTGCGCGCGGCCTTCGCCGTAGGACGGAGACGAGTCGACGAGTGTTCCACCGGCCTCGGCGAATGCCGACAGCTGCGCGGCGGCGTCGTCGCCGTCCGTTCCGCTACCCCAGCCGAGAGTTCCGAGACCGAGTCGGGATACGCGCAGGCCACTGGATCCGACAGATCTCTGCTTCATGGTGTTCTCGAGATTCCTCACGTTGTGTCCGGCGCCAGATGAGCACAGTAGTGCGCCCGCCCCGTCGATGCGAGCTTGCCGCGGCTCGTCCGCGTGTGTCGGCCTGTGCGGCAGTGCGCTGCCGGGTACCGTCGTGGCCGTGAAATGTGTAGAGGGACCAGGTTTCGACGTGCTCGGGGAATCGGGTCATGCGGGGGTGCGCCAGTGATCGGCGAGTCGATGACCTGGTTGCAGGCGATCATTCTCGGAGCTGTCCAGGGGCTGACCGAGTTCCTCCCGATCTCGTCGTCGGGGCACCTGAGAATCGTGTCGGAGGTGTTCTTCGGCGACGACGCAGGCGCGTCGTTCACTGCCGTGAGCCAGCTCGGCACGGAAGCTGCGGTGCTCCTCTTCTTCTGGCGCGACATCGTTCGCATCGTCAAGGCGTGGTTCGCCGGGTTGCTGGACAAGGCGAAGCGAGATCTCGATTACCGGCTCGGCTGGTACGTCATCATCGCTACCGTTCCCATCGGTGTCCTCGGCATTCTGTTCAAGGACCAGATCCGGACCGGCGCGCGGAACCTGTGGCTCATCGCGACCATGCTCATCGTGTTCGCGATCGTCATCGCGGTGGCCGAGTACGTCGGCACCAAGCGTCGTCCCATCGAGAAGATCACCACGCGTGACGGTCTCGTCATGGGTGCGGCTCAATGCCTCGCGCTCATTCCAGGCGTGTCGCGTTCCGGAGCGACGACCAGTGCAGGCTTGTTCCTCGGTCTGGAGCGCGAGGCCGCCGTGCGATTCTCGTTCCTGCTGGCGATCCCCGCCGTCACTGCATCCGGCCTGTTCTCGCTGCCCGACGCGTTCGAGCCGGCCGGGGAAGGGCTGAACGCGTCGGGTGCGCAGTTGGTGGTGGCGACGATCATCGCGTTCGCGCTGGGCTACGCGTCGATCGCGTGGCTGCTGAAGTTCGTGGCGAACCACTCGCTGTACTGGTTCGTCGGTTACCGCATCGTTCTCGGCATCGGTGTCATGGCGTTGTTGTCGGCGGGCGTCGTCTCCGCGACCTGACAGCTGCGCAGCGGATACTACTGTGGTGTCATGACGGTGATCTTGTTGCGGCACGGCCGCTCTACCTCCAACACCGCAGGGACGCTCGCGGGTAGGTCACCCGGGATAGACCTCGACGACAAGGGGCGCGAGCAGGCGCAGCGCGTCGCCGAACGTCTCGGCGGCCTGCCCGTCGAAGAGGTCGTCCGCTCTCCATTGCAGCGGTGCGAGCAGACGGTCGAGCCGCTGCTCGAGCGCCGAGGCCTGACTGCGGTCGTCGACGATCGTCTCGAAGAGGTCGATTACGGCACGTGGACCGGCCGCAGCATCAAGGAGTTGCTCGCCGAGCCGTTGTGGAAGGTGGTCCAGCAGCATCCGTCGGCGGCAGTGTTCCCCGGCGGTGAGGGTTTGGCTCAGGTCCAGGCCCGGGCGGTGACGGCGGTGCGTGAACACGACCGCAGGCTCGCCGCCGAGTACGGTCGCGATGTGCTGTGGGTGGCCTGCTCCCACGGTGACGTCATCAAGTCGATCCTGGCGGACGCGGTCGGCTGCCACCTCGATGCGTTCCAGCGCATCGTGGCCGATCCGGCCTCGATCAGCGTCATCCGGTACACCGAGACCCGTGCTTTCGTCCTTCGAACCAACGACACGGGAGCCGATCTGTCGGGACTCGTCGTCGCGGCCGAGAAGGCGCCGCACGCGGAGTCCGCAGCCGGTTCGCCGTCGGATTCCGACGCTGTCCCCGGCGGCGGCTCCGGGCCCGCTGCCCACAGTGGGGGATAGGTTCAGGGCCTTCGCCCCCTCGATGGCGGATAGGTTCAGGAGCTTCGCTCCCTCGATGGCGGATAGGTTCGGGAGCTTCGCTCCCTCGACGGCGGATAATGGGCACGGCCCGCAGGGGCGGATAATGGAGAGCTGTGATCCTTCGTCGGTGAAGAATCACGAGACAGGATTGTCGACAAGATCTAGACGCAGGAGGTGCAATGCCACGCGCAATACATGTTTTCCGCACCCCTGATCGATTCGTCGCCGGAACCGTGGGTGAACCGGGCGACCGATCGTTCTTTCTTCAGGCCGTGCACGAGCACCGCGTGGTGTCCGTTGCACTGGAGAAGCAGCAGGTGCAGGTCCTGGCGGACCGTATGGGATTGCTGCTCGACGAAGTGCATCGTCGTTTCGGCGCCGAGATCCCGCCCGAGGAAACCGAGGTCGGGGACACCAGCCCGCTGCTGACACCGATCGACACCGAGTTCCGAGTCGGGACCATGGGCCTGGGGTGGGATGCGGACGCAGGCGCCGTCGTCGTGGAACTCCTCGCCGTGAGCGAATCGGAGATCGACGAGTCCGTCGTGCTCGACGACACCGAGGACGGTCCCGACGCCGTCCGCGTGTTTCTCACTCCGGTGCAGGCGCGAGAATTCGCCCTTCGATCCGAGCGCGTGATCGCCGCCGGACGTGCTCCGTGCCCCCTGTGCGGACAACCACTCACGCAGGAGGGCCACATCTGCATCCGAACGAACGGGTACCGACGCGACGCCACCTTCGGATCCGCGTCGGAACTCGGTGACGAGCTTTGACCGACACTCGGCCGCCGTTCGAGGGCCTGCAGTCCATGACCGCCGGTGAGCTCACCGTCGTCGGACGGGTCGTCACGGCCAGCAACGCGACGCTGGTGTGCGATGCGGCCGACGCTGCGGGCGGTGAACCCGTGCGGTGCGTCTACAAGCCGATTCGTGGCGAGGTCCCGTTGTGGGACTTCCCCGACGGGACCCTCGCCGGACGCGAGGTCGCCTCGTTCGAGATATCCGACGCCCTCGGCTGGGACGTCGTGCCCCCGACCGTGCTGCGGGACGGTCCCTTCGGACCCGGCATGGTGCAACGCTGGATCGACACCCCCGAACCACACGGAGACCGGGGCGACCGAGTGGATCTGATCGACATCTGCAGGCCCGATCTGGTCCCGTCCGGCTGGATACCGGTACTGCAGGCGTACGACGGTGAGGGGGAAGAAGTCGCGCTCATTCACGCGGACGACCCTCGCCTCCAGCGGATGGCCGTCCTGGACGTACTGCTCAACAACGCGGACCGCAAGGGCGGTCATGCGCTCGAAGGACTCGACGGTTACGTCTACGGCGTCGACCACGGAATATGCCTGCATTCGGAGGACAAACTGCGGACCGTGCTGTGGGGTTGGGCGGGCACCACCGTCGACGACGCGTTGATGGCCGACGTGGTGACCTTCGTCGACACCTTCGCCGACGCGGTGGAGCCCCGCATTCGCGGGCAGATCACCGAGGCCGAGGTCGATGCCCTGCTGGCCCGCGCGTGCGCGTTGGTGGCCGACCCGGTCATGCCGGAGCCGCGCTCGAGCAGGCCGATACCCTGGCCGGCCTTCTGACGCCCTGCCCGCGCTCCGATCCGTCTCGGATAGGCTTGTACGCATGCAATCTTGGTCCGATACTGCCGTACCGTCGATCCCTGGTCAGGGGCCGCCGCTTCGGTTGTACGACACGGCGGATCGTCAGGTCCGGCCGGTCACACCGGGTTCCGAAGCAAAGATGTACGTCTGTGGAATCACCCCGTACGACGCCACGCACCTCGGGCACGCCGCGACGTATCTCACATTCGATCTGGTGAACCGCATCTGGCGGGACGCCGGACACGACGTGCACTACGTCCAGAACGTGACCGACGTCGACGATCCGCTGTTCGAACGTGCGGACCGAGACGGTGAGAACTGGATCGACCTGGGCACCCGGGAGATTCAGCTCTTCCGTGAGGACATGGAGGCGCTCCGGGTTCTTCCGCCCCGCGACTACGTCGGAGCGGTCGAGTCCATCGACGAGGTCATCGAGTTGGTCGAGAAGCTGGTGGCTTCGGGTGCGGCGTACGTCGTGGACGATTCCGAGTTCCCCGATGTCTACTTCCGAGCCGACGCGACCACGGAGTTCGGATACGAGTCGGGCTACGACCGGGCGACGATGGACCGATTCTTCGCCGAACGTGGTGGCGACCCGGAGCGGGCGGGCAAGCGTGACCCGCTCGACGCTCTGTTGTGGCGCGCCCACCGCGAAGGCGAGCCGTTCTGGCCGTCCCCGTTCGGACCGGGACGTCCGGGATGGCACATCGAGTGCGCCGCAATCGCACTGAACCGCATCGGGACCGGTTTCGACATCCAGGGCGGTGGAAGCGATCTGATCTTCCCGCACCACGAGTTCTCGGCCGCGCACGGTGAAGCAGCCGTCGGAGGCGGTCGGTTCGCCCGGCACTACGTGCACACCGGCATGATCGGTCTGGACGGTGAGAAGATGTCCAAGAGCCGCGGCAATCTCGTGTTCGTGTCCAAACTCCGTCTCGCCGGCGTCGACCCGGCGGCAATCCGCCTCGGCCTGCTGTCCGGGCACTATCGGCAGGACAGGGCCTGGACGGACGAGGTGCTGGAGCGCGCGACAACTCGTCTCGCATTGTGGCGCGCGGCGGCCGCTCTCGAATCGGCCACGAGCGCAGACGATGTCATCGTCCGGTTGCGTCAGCACATCGCCGACGACCTCGATACCCCCAAGGCGCTCGACGCGCTCGACGCATGGGCGAGCTTTGCCGTGGAACGCGGGGGAGCGGACACGTCCGCTCCGGCTGCGTTCGCGGATGCAGTCGATGCATTGCTCGGGGTTTCGTTGCGCTGAGACCTCCGGCCGTCCGGGTCGGGGGCGCTCGGCTCAGCTCAAGTCCAGCAGAAGATCGGGGATGGTCCGTTCCTCCATCACCGCCCGGCCGGACCGGTGCATCGCATGTGCCAACTCGGGGTCCCATGGGCTCTCCGCAGGAAAACCTTTGAGGGGCTCCGAGTTTCTCGTATCCAGCGCCTGCTCGTAGGACTGCAGATCCATTCGCCAGGGGACGGCGTCGTAGCGGGTGAGAGCACGACCCGTCATGCGCAACCCTGCCCAGTCGAAGTCGTTGCGCCAGTGAATTTCGGTCCCCGACCGGCGCCCGGCGAGCAGTTTGTGCACCGCAGCGGACGGTTGTCCGTCGGTACAGACGATCGCCCCGGACTCACCACCCAATGTTCGCCCTGCAGCGGCGATCACGGCGATGTTCTCGCACACGAAGATTCGGTCCGCGGTGTTGGTCAGTGGTCCCCGAGTGATCATGTCGAGGGTCAGAGGAAAGGGAATGCCCGCATCCGCGGCTTCGTTCGACCACCGGGCCACCACGTGGTCCTCGGAGACCCGGTACCCCAGCACGACGACACGGCTGGACAGCGCATCGACCGAGACGCCCGCGGTTTCCCACAGCAGTCGAATGCCGACAGGATCGACCGGCCGCGGAATACCCTCCTTGAGAGACAACGCTTCCAGGACCAGCTTGGGTGCACCGCCGGAGGAGAGAGCCTTCGTGTCACCACAGGCCAGTTCCGCCACTTCCGTCAAGGAAAGACCGTCCGCGGGAAGGACTGCGAGGACCTTGGTCGCGACTGCCAGAGCGTCGACGGCAACGCGGCCGCCGAGGGTTCCGTCCTGATTCAACAGAGACGAGAGCCAGCGATCCAACCAGTCGCCGTGATCGGTTGTCGCGAGCAGAGTGCGAGCGTTGTCGAGCGCTCGTGCCTTGACGTCGGCCTTGTCCGCGGCGATACGTTTCTTGTCCTGCAGCGGCGCACGCTCTCGCAGTGTGTCCAGCAATCCGACACCGCCGTTGACGGAGTGGCCGAGCCAGGCGTCGAACCGGGCAAGATCGAGTCGTGACGACCTCGCTCGGCTCAGTTGAGACGACGATCCGTTCACTCCGCTCATGAGCCTCGACAGGTCCGGCGCGGCATCGAGCTGTACGGTGACGCTGCCCTCGACTTTCAGCCAGTTGGACTCCAGCTTCTTACGCGCAGCGGCCAGAAGTACGTCGAGTTCGGGTGTACCGCGCCAGCGAGCATCGTGATCATCGGACAAATTCGAGCCCGCCTTCCGCTCGGGTCGGAACCCGCCTCGTCAGCGGTGATCCGAGCGCGGACGCCAGGTCACCGCCGTCGTGTTCCTGGAGCAGCTCGCCGTTCGCCCACACCATCAATGCTGCGCTGACGGTGTTCTCCGCCGCCGAGTGCGCCAGGTCGTAGTGCGCACAGCCCGGGACGTCGGCGTAGGTGATCCAGAGGTCGAATCCGGTCATGAACAAGTCGAGATCGAACTGAACGCTCAGGCCGAGCAACTCGCTGCGGCCGTTGTCGTCGACGCCTGCGAACGCTTCGTCGAGCGCGAGGAGTCGTGGGCAATGAGGATCGGCGGAGGACAGCATCACATGCGCCGCGGCGAACAACGGTAGGTGAAGCGACACCGACTGTTCGCCTCCGGACAAGGCGCTGTGCTTGGCGACGGTGAGCCGATCCTCGGTGCCGTCACCTCGAATCAGACTGAACGAGAACACACGCCAGCGTCGGTAATCCAGCGTCGAAGCCAGGATTTCGGGATACGAGCGCTCGGGATGCGCAGCTCGGGCAATTCTGATCTCGGATGCGAAGTGCGCGCGCATCTTCGCGAGATCGTCCGAGCTCAATGCCGATGCGTCCCGGTCGAGCAGCTTGGAGATTTCGCGGGCACCGTCGTCGAGATTGTCCGCCAGCACCCAGTGGACACCGATGGTGTTGCCGGAGGACATCTTTCGCTGCTTCATTTCGCTGGCCATCTGTCCGATGAGCTCACGCGCGTCGACGGTGCGTTCGTGGATCTGTTGTGCAAGCCCGGTCAGGAGAGCATCCTCGAGAATCCTACGTTCGTGCTCGGTGAGGAGCGTCTCCTGGTTGGATCGTGCGTCGCCGATGCGGTCGGCGAAGTCGCCGATGGAGGAGTAACCCTGTTCGTCCTGGACGCGAACCACAGTCAACCCGTCCGGGGCGTCCCACTGAAGTCGGTAGTCCTGACCGGACGAGGCGAGCTGCGAGTCGAACTCCTGCAGCGCGGTGGTCAGCGACGTGCGCGTGCTCTTGCGGTAGGACTCGCTGGCTTTGACCGATGCCGTGGCCTCGTCGAGCGCCGCGTGCAGTCCGGCGACTGCGACCGGGAGCACCTGGAAGTCGTCGTCCGGCGACGCCGCATGCTGGATGCGGTAGAGGATCTGTTCGACGCCGAGCCAGGCGGAGTCGCTCGACGGCCACGCGTACGGGTCGTGCACACCGAGGATGGCGAGCAGGTCCTTGCGTGCATAGGGAGCGAGGCGCTTGGCGTCGTCGATGCCTTCGGTGAGTGCAGCGCGCAGGCCCTCCTGTGCGGTGTTGCACGCACCCTCGGCCTTACCGATGGCCTCGCCTGCGTCCTTGTCGGCCTTCCGGGCGGCACGTTGCTCGACCTTGCACGCCTCGATCTTCTCGCGCGCACGTTCCAGGTCGGCGTTGATCGATACGGCCGTCGACCCGAGCTTCTCGCTGAGAATCTCGAGCTTCTGAACCTGTTGAAGATGACTCTCCTCGGCGATGGCCGCTTCCTCCGCGAGTTCCTCGGCCAGGCCGGTCTGCTCCTCCAACCTGTTCAACGCTTCGCGACCGCGTTCGGCCTCGCGCACGCGGTCGCCGCGTCGGCGTAGGACCAGCTCGCCTTGATTCTCGAAATGTCGAATGGCCGCGGCCAGCGAGTCGATTTCCCGTGCGGTGTGCGGTGTGCGGTGCGCGACCGCCGTGGAACGTAGATGCTTCTCTCGGGCGGACAGTTCCGCGATGGCCTGGTCGAGTTCGGCGTCTGCGGCAGCCGCCCCGGCCTGTGATGTCCGCAGGGCCCCGGCGGATTCCGTCACGGCCTTCTGCGACTTGATGATCGCCGACGCCTTGGGCAGCTGCTTGGCTGCCGCGGCGAGTCCGCGGAGGAGGTCGGCGGCCGAGCGTTCCTCGTCTCGGGTGGCGTTCAGCGACGCTTCGGATCCGGCGATGGATTTGTCCAGCTCGGCGATGCGGGTAGCGCGCCGGGCTGCGCGGGCCGTCGCTCCGATGTACTCGGCGTCCTGTTTACGGTGCCGTCCCCACTGAAGTCCTTGACGGAACCGGCCGTCGACACCGACACACGTCACGCCGTCGACCAGTCCCAACGAGATCGAGGACAGGATGTCTCGAATCAGTTCCTCCGGCACGTCCGTCCCTGACTCGGGAACGAGGACGTCCACCAAGGTGGGACCGGTCGGGCGGGACTCCACGGGAGCGGGAACGAGGTACTGCTCGGACTCGAGCGAGTCGGGGACGGCTGTCGGCGAGACCCAGCCGTCGAGCAGGTTCGCGGCCTGCAGTGCGGATTCGACACCTGCCGCCTCGGACGGATCGACGCCCTCGGCGAACCGCACGAGCTGCCACAGCGGCGCGCCGAGCAGACCGTCACGCGAGGACGTGCGCGCCGCGAAGGGTGGAGGTGCGTCGTCGTGTTCGGCGCTGACGAGGTCCCGCTCGGCACGCATCGACGACAGTTCTTCGGTGAGCGCGGCAGCACTGAGCTGTGCGTGCGTTCGCCGAGCCCGAACGGTATCGAGTCCGTCGGCCGAGGCGTCGGCGAGCACGGTGTCCAGGCTCGGCCCGTCGTCCTCGCCGATGCGCGGAACGGCGGCATCGAGAGCCTCGAACGCCGACGACGTGATGCCGGCGAGCTGGTAGGTGGACGAATGCTCGGACCACCACGACCGCAGTGCCGACGTGTACTGCGCCCGTGCGAGTTCCACCGATGCCTCGGCTTCCGTCACGGCTGCACGCGCGGCGTCCAGCAGCTCGTGAGCCCTGGTGGCACTGCGGTCTGCGCGCGCACGTTCGGTGCTCGCCTTCTCCGCTGTTCCGAGCGCCTCACGCACGGCGCGCACGTCGCCGTCACGCTCCTCGGCGTGACCACGCAAAGCCGTGCTGAACTGGTCGGTGCGTGCGCCCGCGGGCATCGATGCCCACGCGATACCCGCGTCCTCGGCAGCGGCCTGCAAATCCTCCTCGGCGCGAGCGAGCGCTGTCGTCGCATCCTTCAGCGCGGTGTCCGCCCTCGCGGATTCGGTGGTGCGCTTCTCCAGCTCGGCCTGTGCACCTCGTGCACGGTCGGACTGTTGGGCGGCCGAGACCTTCAGTTTCGCAGCCGATTCCGCCAAGTCGTCGAGCTGCTGCTTGCCCTCGTAGGCGCTCGAACGCTGCAGCGTCTCGCGATCGGCGAGTGCCTGGTCGAGGGCGCGTTCGGCGTCGTCGAATCGTTTCTCGGCAGCCAGACGCTCCTGCAACCGACGTTCCTTCAGTGCGGCTGCGGCGAAGTGCGCCGTCGTCGCGTGGGTCACCGCTTCGAGCCTGCGGGAGACCTGTTCGACATCCGAGCGAGCCTGCACACGGAGATACTTCGAGTAGACCCCGACGAAATTCTTCGCAGCCTGGTCCGCCTGGGCGAGACCTTCGAGGGCCCGCCCCACCTCTTCCATGTCGCTGAACGAGCGCGCAGCTTCGAGCACCAACTGATCGTCGAGGGGACGCAACCCGTCGGTCAGCGCCTGCGACAACCCCTTCGGGTCAAGGTTCTTCGCGAGCTGCGGACGGCGAAGCGTCAGAATGAGATTGATCAGCTGGTCGTACCGCTCCGCGCCGAGTCCGAACATGCGGGCGTCGATAGCAGCCCGATAGTCCACGGGCCGATCGGTCAATGCGTCGGTGCCCAACTGCTCGGCGAGTTGCTTCTTGGTCAGCGGGCGGTCGTCGGAGCCCAGCAACGAAAAATCCACCCCGGCGCGACCGTCGGCGACGAAGTACCAGCGAGTGACCTTGTCGTTCTGCCTGCTGGCACGCATTCCGATTCCGACGGTGACCGACTCGGGGTCCTCGTGAGTGCCGCGCGAGAATTCCATCCAGACGTAGGAGTGCGCGCTCTCCTGACCGCGATAGAGCAGGTTGGACTTCATCGTCCGTTCCTCACCCGCGAACGGGTTGAGCCGGCGCGGTTCGATGCGCCCGTCGAGGACGAAGGGGAACAGAACTTCGAGGGCTTTGGTCTTACCCGAACCGTTCGGACCGCGGAGGACGAGCCGTCCGTCGGCGAACGAGAACTCTTGGTCACGGTAGTCCCACAGGTTGACGATTCCTGCTCGCGTCGGGCGGAAGCGCTCGGAGTGTGCGGTCATCTACTGCGCCTCGATTTCTGTGTCCGTGGAACGACTGTCGAACAAGGAGTCCTGCGGTACCCGGTCTCGCACGCTCACCATCACATCGCGATACCGGGCGATGACGGGAAGCACGAGAACTCCGCCGGACATGATGTGCACCAACCGAAGTCGGTGCAGCATCTGCACCGCTCGCTCACGCAGCCCGTCGGGGTCGGCTTGCCATTGGGCGGCGAACGTGCGGCCGAAACGCTCGACCAGATCGGCGACGGTGTGCGCGAGCCAACTGTTCTCCACGAACGGATAGGTGACCGGTGGGGCGCCGGTATCGGGGACAGGGCCCGTCGGCGATCCGAATTCGGCCAGGTCGTCGAAGATTCCGCCGCCGGGGATGGCCGCATCCAGCCGCGTCACCAAGTCGTCAGCCGCCACGATCGCGTGGTGCGTGAGGGCATGGTGTGCCAGGGCGTCGGCGTCCGGGTCGACGACACGGTCGGAGATCTCGCCGGCCAGGAGCAGTGCGACCTGGGCGATGGTGCCGGTACTCGGGAACCGGACGTCGGACATCCTGCCCGCGGTGTCGATCAGCGTGACACCCTCGGCGCGGCGTTCGGACACCAAGCCGGTGAGCAGTTCCACGTCGGCGACGGTTCTGTCCGCCGCGAGTGCGGTGCGCCCGTCCTGATCCAGATCCTCGAAGTACACGACGGGGCGTTCGACCAGAGCGCGTCTGACCTTGCGCAACGTCTCCTTCGGATCCGTGGGGCGCGCAGCGTCGTCGTCGTCCGAATCCTCGTCGACCGGGAAGTCGGATCCGACGAGCAGGCCGGTGACCGAACGCAGATGCTGCACTGCTCGCGGCGGCCGGAACAACGCGACGACCACCGAGCGCTCGATGTCGTACAACGCCTCGCCCGAGGACGGATTGCTCGCCCAGCCCGATGCGTCCCCGTCGGCAAGAGAGATGGCGCCGCGCGCGGCCAACCAGCCGACCGCGTCGACGAACGCATCCCGGTCGGACGCCCGATCCGCCTCCAATTCGACGCCGTCGACCTGACCGGCCTCGGCGGCGACGTGGTCGGCCAGCTCGGACAGAGTGATCTGGTTGCCCGCCCGTCCCAATGCGGCCATCGCCAACGCAAGATACGCGTATCGGCGGCGATCGAAGATGCGGTCCGAGGCCGTGCGAGCGGGTTGGCTCGGGTCGAGCGAGTCGACCACCGGGTACACGCGGGCCGTGGTCTCGGTGACCTCGAGTCGGTACCCGAAGAGTTCCAGAAGATCCTCGCGCAGTTCGGTCGCCCACCGGCGCAGCAATGGCAGCGCAATGCGGTCCGGGTACTCCCTGGTGACCAAGTGGTTCGCCAATGCCACTCTCGCTGCGCGCTGGTAGGAATCGAGTGCGAGAGAGGGTATTTCACGTGCTCTCATCGACCGGCCACCTCGGCCACGTCCAACTGCAGACGGTCCAGGTGCAGTCGCCCGCGCGCCGTGTGCACGACGGTCGAGGTTTCGGATGTGGTCAACGTGAGCTTCACCCCGCTGTCGGATCCGGTGGATCCCGACGTTCGTCCACTGACCCGAACTCGCGCGGTCAGTGCGGCGTTGAGGAGACCGAGCAGCACCTCGGTTTCCTCTTCGTCGAGGGTCCGTTCGTAGACGCCGCCGGACGCCAGTGATCGTGCGGCTGCACTACGGACTCGTTGGGCTTCGAGTTGCTGCTCGCGGAGCCTCCTGATTCCGCCGTCGTTGCGTTGCACCCGGCCGGGAAGCCCGGGCGACGGCGCCCGGCCGGTCTCCGCCAGCGTCCGTGAGATCTCCACCGGTGGTGCCTCCCACCAGGAGCGAGAGGTGGGGATGATGTCGGCGTCCGGATGCACCATCGACAGGTGGCGCGGGCGGCCGAGCCCGAACACGGCGTGGAACAGGGCATGGGCGCTGTGTTCGCTGGACGTGTTCGCGAACCACCCCGCCAGGTGACGGAGCTGACTTTCTCGGCTGACTCCACCCTTGCGGGTCTCCGTGACGCGCCGGAGCAGAGACAGAACGGCCGCGATCGCGCTCATGGTGCCCTCGCGGAGGCGTTCGGATTCACTGAGCTCGGCGTCTGCTGCGACGAACCAGTGCGACAGACCGGACCAGCGTGCCCGCCAGTCCGCCGTGCGTTCCTCGACGGTGAGGAACACGCGCTCGTCGCTGACCGCCGCGCGGTGTATCAACTCGGAGATACCGGTCGATTCGACCGTTGCGATGGCCTCGGCGAGCTTGGGTGCGTACCGCGTCAGATCCGAGCTGAACTCGCGCATGTGCGTCAACAGCGCATCCTTGTGCACCAGAAACGTCTCGGGAGTGATCTCCGTGGTCCGCACCAGATCACCGAGAACGAGATAGAAATGGGCTGCACGCGTTGCCATCTCGGACAGCGTGGAGTCCAGGCGGCTCAGCTTCCGGTAGATGCGATCACCGTCCGCTTGCCGATTGGCCTCGGCTAGCTCGTGCATGTCGGCGAGTAGCTCGGGCAGAACGAGCCGGGACAGAGAGGCGTCGTCGAGCCGTGCGCCGAGCACGTCCTCGACGGCGCGGAATGCCTTGTATCCGGCGCCGCTGAATTGATAGACGAAATGTCGGTTCCGATACTCCGCGAGTGTCGCCGCACGAGATCCGTCGTAGCTGCGCTCGAGCAATTCCCACGCGTGCAGTTGTTCGAGCAGGGGCGCGATCTCCGCCGCACCGAGCTGCAGATCCGCCGGCGCATTCCTGGCCAGAGTGTCCGCAACATCGGCGGCATGCAACAACACGACGTAGTTGGCGCGTGCGATGTCGAACGCACGCAGCACCCAGAGGTACTCGGCCCGCTTCTCTGCCACCGTGAACGCGAACAGCTTCAGCCGTTCTTCCTGCAGAAAAGCAGTCGCAGTACTGTGCCGGATGTCGTCGACCACCGGCTCCGCTCCTGATTCGCTCACTGCAACAGGGTAGGCGTCCACTGCCCAGGAGTGAAAAACACGCCGAAGGGTGCGATTCAGACGTCGACGGTGACCTTCCCGTCCACCACCGCCGCCGGGTATGTCCTGACGGAATCGATGCCGCTGGGGCACACACCCGTGTCGAGCGAGAACGTGTACTGGTGCAGCGGGCACATCACCACCGAGCCGTCGATCTGGCCGTCGGCGAGCGGGCCTCCCTTGTGCGGACAGACGGCGTCCATCGCGCGTACGGTGCCGTCACCGAGCAAGAAGACGGCAACCTGCTTGCCGTCGACCACGTAGGCGCGGCCTTCCCCGGGTGTCAGGTCCTCCACGGCACCGACGGGGATGCTCATCGGACCGGGACCCGAGGCAGCGGAAGCAGGGGGAGCGACGGTGCGAACTGGGCGGGCGACTTCTGCTCGACCCGGTCCTGCCACGGGTCGCGGTAACCGTCGACGGACGTCTGCATTCGTTGCTCCAATCCCGCGACGATCCCGTCGGCGTCCTCGATCAAGATCTGCTGGAGTGCTTCCAGGCCGATACGGGGAACCCAGGCGTAGGTCCGCTCGAGCCACTGGGCGGTCTCCCGATAGTGCTGGATGAAGATTCCCGCGACACGGATCACTTCATCCGCGCCGACCACGGTGGCGAGCAGATCGCCCTTCCTGATGTGCGCTCCCGCCGCTCCTCCCACGTAGATCTCCCACTTGTCCTCGCCGACGGATACGACACCGAGGTCCTTGCACAGCGCTTCGGAGCAGTTGCGGGGGCAGCCGGCGACGGCGAGTTTCAGCTTCGCCGGGGTCTCCAGCCCCTGGAACCGGTCTTCGAGCGCGATGCCGAGCGCGGTCGAATCGCCGAGACCGAACCGGCAGAAGTCGCTGCCCACGCAGGTTTTGACAGTTCGCATGCTCTTGCCGTAGGCGAAACCGGACGGCATGTCGAGATCGCCCCATACCTTGGGGAGGTCTTCCTTCTTGATGCCGAGCAGATCGATGCGTTGTCCGCCGGTGACCTTGACGAGCGGCACCCGGTACTTGTCCGCGACATCGGCGATCTTGCGCAGTTGGTCCGGGGTGGTGACGCCGCCTTTCATCTGTGGAACCACCGAGAACGTGCCGTCGCGTTGGATGTTGGCGTGGACGCGGTCGTTGATGAACAGTGCTCCGCGCTCGTCCACCCAGTCCGGTCCCCACACGGTGCGGAGCAAGGACGCCAACGGCATCTTCGACGGCACGTCCTCGCGGCCGCCGGTCGCCAGCTCGGTGAACACCTGCGACACCGACCTCAGATCACGCTCGCGGATCACGTCGATGAGGGCGGGCTTGGACAACGGAATGCACGGGACGTACCAGTCCGCAGCCGGGTCGGCTTCGACGGCGCCGCCGGCGGCACAGGCCAGGATGTCGGCGACCAACCCCTTGCACGATCCGCATCCTTTGCCGGCGCGCGTCGCGGCTGTGACGTCGCCCATCGACTTGGCGCCTGCGCGGACACAGGCAACGATCGCGCCCTTCGTCACCCCGTTGCAGTTGCACACCTGAACGTCGTCGGCCAGTTCGGCGGCCCCGGTTGCCGCGGTAGGGGTGCCCATGTCGAAGAGCATGCTGATTCGCTCGTCGGGCAGCGGTACCTTCTCGTCGAATGCCTGCGTCAAGAAGTTCGCTTTGCTGATGTCGCCCAGAAGTGTTGCGCCGATCAGCTTTCCGTCGCGTACGACGACGCTCTTGTAGGTGCCGCTTCTGGGCTCGTAGAACTGGACGAACTCGTCGTCCTCACGTTCGGGTCCCTTCACGCCCATTGCGGCGACGTCCACGCCGGCGACCTTGAGCTTGGTCGTCAGCCTCGAACCGTGGTATGCGGCAGCGGGATCCGTGCCCGTCAGGTGCTCGGCAAGTACCACGGCCTGCTCCCACAGCGGTGCGACGAGGCCGTACACCTCGCCTCGGTGCTGGCAGCATTCACCGACCGCGAAGATCGATCCTTCGTCCTCGCAGCGCAATTGGTCGTCGACCACGATTCCGCGTTCGATGACGAGGCCGCCCCCTCGTGCGAACTCGACATTCGGGCGGATTCCCGCGGTGACGACGATCATGTCCGCCGGCAGCGACGTGCCGTCGCCGAAACCGACACCGGCCACTGCACCGGTCTCGGTGCGCAGAACGGAGGTCGTGCGTTTGGACGTGTGCACTCCCACACCCAGCGATTCGATCTTGTTGCGCAGCAGCTTGCCGCCGCGTTCGTCGAGCTGCTGGTTCATGAGATGGCCGGGGGAGTGCACGACGTCCACATCGAGGCCCTGCGTGCGAAGACCGTACGCTGCTTCGAGACCCAGCAGGCCACCGCCGATGACCACTGCGCGTAGGTCGTCCTGCGATGCCGCCATCTGCAGCATCCCGTTCGTGTCCTCGATGGTCCGAAACCCGAACACGCCGCGGGCAAGTCGGCCGTCGGGTTCACGGAGTCCGTCCATGTTGGGGAAGAAGGTGTTGCTTCCCGTCGCAATGATCAAGATGTCGTAGGGCACGTCGCGACCGCTTTCGCATCGCACCGATTTCGCGAACCGATCGAGGGACACTGCTCGGTCGCCCGCGTACAGAGTCACTCCGTTCTCCCGGTACCAACTCATCGGGTTCAGGAGGAGATCCTCGTCGTCGACGCCGGTCTCGCCAGCGAGCACGTGCGAGAGCATGATGCGGTTGTAGTTGCCGTACGGTTCGTCGCCGATCATCGTGACGTCGAACCGATCGGCGCTCCGTTTCAGGATCTCCTCGACCGTTCTGGCGCCTGCCATTCCGTTGCCGACCACGAGCAGACGGGTCCTGCCCGTTTCGGTTCCCGGCATCAGATCAACACCAGACCGAAGTCGACGACGACTTCGCCCGTCGTTCCCTCGGGGGCCGCGACGACCAGTTCCAGCACGGAGTCCGGATCGACGTCCTCGACCACGCGCAACGGGATGTTGACGCCACTCTTGGCTCCCATGGGGAACAGACGCATCGGCTGGCCGTCCCGGAGCAACGAGACCACGACGAGTTCGTCGCTGGAGTTTCCGCCTCTGAAGTACAGCGGCTGCGCGATCGATCCCGACGGTACGACGAAGGTGGTGGTCGGGTCGACGTTCTCCGGCTTGTCGAGTCCGTGTCCGGTGAACGGGAAGACGCCCTGCAGGAACCGCGGTGTGCTTGCCATGGCACGACTGTCGCGCCGAACGGTGACGTGATGGATGCGTCCGGGTTACGTCGGGGTCATGAATTGCTCACATGGACGGAAACCCGGATGTCAGGGCTGGTGATCCGGGGCGGATCCGGGGCGGATCCAGGGCGGATCCAGGGCGATGGCGGCAGGAGTGACCCGGTTACAGCCCGAAGTTGCCCGGCCCTCGTCGACGCAGGTAGCGCTCGAACTCGGCGGCGATGGCGTCCCCGTCGATCTTGGAGATCGCCTCGGAGATGTCGACCTCGGCGTCTCCTCGCTCCTCCAGGGTGCGCACGTATTCGCTGATTTCCTCGTCTTCCTTCGTCATGTCGGTGACGGCCTCCTCCCATTCCTCGGCCTGAGTGGGTAGTTCACCGAGCGGGACCTCGATGTCGAGAACGTCTTCGACACGCTGAAGCAACGCAACGGTTGCCTTCGGGTTCGGCGGTTGCGAGACGTAGTGGGGCACTGCAGCCCAGAACGAGACGGCCGGAACACCTGCTTTGACACACTCGTCCTGCAACACGCCGGTGATACCCGTCGGACCCTCGTAGCGCGTCTGCTCCAGGTTGAAGCGTTCCGCCGCTTCGACGCTGTACGCACTTCCCGTCACCGGAACAGGGCGGGTGTGCGGGGTGTCCGCGAGCAGGGCACCCAGGATCACGACGGTGTCGACACCGAGCTGGTCGACGAACTCCAGCAGATCGTCGCAGAAGCTTCTCCACCGCATGTTCGGTTCGATACCGCGAAGCAACACCACATCCCTGGCGCTTCCAGGCGGAGAGCACACCGACAACCTCGTCGACGGCCACTGAATTTCCCGGGTCACACCGTCTACCTGCCGAATGGTCGGCCTGTTGACCTGATAGTCGTAGTAGTCCTCCGAGTCGAGCTCGGCGAGAGGCGTCGCATCCCAGATCAACTCCAGATGTTCGACGGCTCCGCTCGCGGCGTCGCCTGCGTCGTTCCACCCCTCGAACGCGGCGACGAGAATCGGGTCGCGGAGGGTGGGGAGTGGAAGATCCTCGTCGTCGACGAGTTCGGAGGCCGTCGGCACCGGTGTTGCGTTCGACACAGCCGAGGACACCGCTTCCAGTAGCGCTTCGGCCGCACTGTCCGGATTGTCGTGTTCTGTATCGTCGTTGTCGGCGGGTTGGTTGCCGTCGAGGTTTCGGGGACTCACCACGACAGCCTACGACCAGGCTGCGCCGTGATGGGCACAGCCACGCGCCCATTACTCTGTAGGGATGCCTGCGCTACATAGAACCAGCCTGCTCGATGCGATTCGGAGTCGTGTTGTCATCGGCGACGGGGCAATGGGCACGATGCTGCAGGATGCGAACCTGACGCTCGACGATTTCCTCGGACTCGAGGGCTGCAACGAAATCCTGAACGACACGCGCCCGGACGTTCTACGGGAGATCCACCGCGCATACTTCGATGCCGGTGCGGACGCGGTCGAGACCAACACGTTCGGTTGCAACCTCCCCAACCTCGCCGACTACGACATCTCGGATCGAATCCGTGAGCTGGCCGAGAAGGGAACGCGCCTCGCCCGCGAAACGGCCGACGAGATGGGACCGGGCCGCGACGGGATGGATCGGTTCGTCCTGGGATCGATGGGTCCTGGAACGAAGCTTCCGACGTTGGGGCATGCGCCATTCGCCGTGTTGAGGGACGCGTACGTCGAGGCAGCGCTGGGCATGATCGACGGCGGCGCCGACGCCATCCTGGTCGAGACGTGCCAGGACCTGCTTCAGGTGAAAGCTGCGATCATCGGCAGCCAGCACGCGATGGACAAACTCGGCGTGCGTATCCCGATCATCACGCACGTCACCGTCGAGACGACCGGCGCGATGCTCCTCGGTAGCGAGATCGGTGCTGCATTGACGGCGCTCGAACCACTGGGGATCGACATGATCGGTCTGAACTGCGCGACGGGTCCTGCCGAGATGAGCGAGCACCTGCGTCACCTGTCGAAGCATTCGACACTCCCGGTGTCGGTCATGCCGAATGCCGGCTTGCCGACGCTCGGTCCGCGCGGAGCCGAATACCCGTTGACGGCGCCGGAACTCGCCGACGCGCTCGGGGGTTTCGTGTCGGAGTACGGCCTGTCGCTCGTCGGTGGGTGCTGCGGAACCACGCCGGAGCACATCCGTCAGGTCGCGGACCTCGTGCACGGTGTCGCGAAGGCCGACCGAGCGCCTGCACCCGAGCCCGGTGTGGCATCGCTCTACTCGGCTGTGCCGTTCGAGCAGGATGCCAGCATCCTGATGATCGGCGAGCGGACGAACTCCAACGGGTCCAAGGCATTTCGCGATGCGATGATCGCCGAGGACTACGAGAAGTGCCTCGACATCGCCAAGGATCAGACGCGCGACGGTGCACACATGCTCGATCTCAACGTCGACTACGTCGGACGCGACGGCGCGGCCGACATGTCCGCGCTCGCATCACGACTGGCGACGGCGTCGACACTTCCGATCATGCTGGACTCCACCGAACCTGCAGTTCTGGAGGCAGGCCTCGAACACCTCGGCGGCCGTAGCGCCGTCAACTCCGTCAACTACGAGGACGGCGACGGACCGGATTCGCGCTTCCAGAAGATCATGAAGCTGGTCAAGGAGCACGGCGCGGCAGTCGTCGCACTGACGATCGACGAGGAAGGTCAGGCTCGCACGGCCGAGTGGAAGGTGCGCGTCGCCGATCGGTTGATCGAGGACATCACCACCAACTGGGGCCTGTCCCACGAGGACATCATCGTCGACACGTTGACGTTCCCCATCTCCACCGGTCAGGAGGAGGTCCGGCGAGACGGCATCGAGACCATCGAGGCAATTCGACAGCTCAAGGCCAAGTACCCGAAGGTGCACACCACGCTCGGTCTGTCCAACATCTCGTTCGGGCTCAACCCAGCAGCGCGTCAGGTCTTGAACTCGGTATTCCTGCACGAGTGCACCGAGGCCGGGTTGGACACTGCGATCGTCCATGCGTCGAAGATCCTGCCGATGAACAAGATTCCGGACGAGCAACGCGAAACTGCGCTCGATCTGGTGTACGACCGCAGATCCGAGGGGTACGACCCGCTGCAGAAGCTGATGCAACTCTTCGAGGGCGTCTCGGCTGCGTCCGCGCGCGAGTCCAGGGCCGAGGAGCTGGCGCGTCTGCCTCTGTTCGAGCGACTCGAGCGCCGCATCGTCGACGGTGAGCGAAACGGCCTCGACGCCGATCTCGATGCCGCGATGGAGGAGAAGCCACCGCTCGAGATCATCAACGAGACACTGTTGTCCGGCATGAAGACCGTGGGCGAGTTGTTCGGGTCGGGGCAGATGCAGTTGCCGTTCGTGCTCGCCTCCGCCGAGGTGATGAAAGCCGCCGTGGCGTACCTGGAGCCGCACATGGAGGCCACCGACGACGACGGCAAGGGGCGCATCGTGCTCGGAACCGTCAAGGGCGACGTTCACGACATCGGCAAGAACCTGGTCGACATCATCCTGAGCAACAACGGATACGAGGTCGTCAATCTGGGCATCAAACAACCGATCGCCACTATTCTGGAAGCGGCGATCGACAAGCGCGCCGACGTCATCGGCATGTCCGGGTTACTCGTGAAGTCCACGGTCGTCATGAAGGACAACCTGATCGAGCTCAACAACAAGGGTGTGGCCGAGCAGTTCCCGGTTCTGCTCGGTGGCGCCGCGTTGACGCGGTCCTACGTGGAGAACGATCTTCAGGACGTCTATCAGGGCGATGTCCACTACGCCCGCGACGCGTTCGAGGGTCTGCGGCTGATGGACACCATCATGACGACCAAACGGGGCGGGGGACCGGCTCCGGACAGTCCGGAGGCGCTCGAAGCCAAGGCGAAGGCCGAGGAACGGAAGGCGCGTCACGAGCGCTCGCGCCGAATCGCGGAGCAGCGCAAAGCAGCCGAGGTGCCCGTCGTCGTTCCGGAACGGTCCGACGTGGCGATCGACGTCGAGACTCCTGTACCGCCGTTCTGGGGCACTCGCATCGTCAAGGGCGTGTCGTTGTCGGAATACTCGGGTCTGCTCGACGAGCGCGCGCTCTTCCTCGGACAGTGGGGCCTGCGCGGCGCTCGTAAGGGTGAGGGCGCGACGTACGAGGATCTCGTGGAGTCGGAGGGCAAACCGCGGCTGCGATACTGGCTGGACCGCCTCAGCACCGACGGCATTCTCGCCCACGCGGCGCTGGTGTACGGCTACTTCCCCGCGGTGTCCGAAGGCGACGACGTCATCGTCCTCACCGAGCCGAGTCCTGATGCGCCCGAACGCTTCCGGTTCACGTTCCCGAGGCAGCAACGGGACCGCTTCCTGTGCATCGCGGACTTCGTTCGATCTCGCGACCGTGCCCGCGACACCGGTCAGGTCGACGTGTTGCCGATGAACCTGGTGACGATGGGCCAACCCATCGCGGACTTCGCCAACGAGCTGTTCGCAGCGGATTCCTACCGCGATTACCTCGAGGTGCACGGCATCGGTGTGCAGCTGACCGAGGCACTCGCCGAGTACTGGCATCGCCGCGTCCGCGAGGAGCTGAAACTCACGGGCGGCCGAAGCGTCGCCGAGGACGATCCGGAGGACGCGGAGGGCTTCTTCAAGCTCGAATATCGGGGCGCTCGTTACTCGTTCGGCTACGGCGCATGCCCGGACCTCGAGGATCGCGTCAAGCTCGCGGCACTGCTCGAACCGGAACGTATCGGCGTCAAGCTCTCGGAGGAACTGCAGCTGCATCCCGAGCAATCCACCGACGCATTCGTTCTTCACCACCCGGAGGCCAAGTACTTCAATGTCTGACAACTCTTCTCTGCAGGGCGTCCTGTGGGACATGGACGGCACACTGCTCGACTCGGAGAAGATCTGGGACGTCGCAGTTGCGGAACTGTCCGCGACCCACGGACGCGAGCTCACCCCCGAGGTTCGCGAGAGCACGCTCGGTAATTCCATGCGCGGGGCGCTGACCAAGGTCTTCGTGCACGCCGGGACCGACGTGACCGAGGAATCGCTCGCCGCCGGACGCGACTGGCTGACCGCCCGCGTGTCCGAACTGTTCGCCGAAGGTATCCCGTGGCGTCCCGGCGCCAAGGATGCGCTGGCGCTCGCCCGTGAGATCGGGCTGAGGACCGCGCTGGTCACCAACACCGAACGCGGACTCGTCGAGAACGCATTGGAGACCATCGGGCGTGAGTACTTCGACTTCACCGTCAGCGGCGACGAGGTCGAGGAAGGCAAGCCGCATCCGGCGCCTTATCTGAAGGGGGCCGCGCTGCTCGGCCTCGACCCGTCGCAGTGCCTCGCAGTCGAGGATTCTCCGACCGGATCGCTGTCGGCTCACCGGGCGGGCTGCTCCGTACTCCTCGTGCCGTCGGAGGTCGCGGTGGCGGCGTCTCCGGGCTACGTCGTGCGCCAATCGCTCGTCGGTCTCACGGCCGACGACCTCCGCTCGGCATGGTGCGATGCACGGCGGCCCGCGTCGTCATGAAAGAATCTTTCACCGTGAAGACCTTCGATTCCCTGTTCGCCGAGCTGACCGACCGCGCTGCCACCCGCCCCGAGGGCTCCGGCACCGTCGCTGCGTTGGATGCGGGCGTGCATGCCCAGGGCAAGAAGATCATCGAAGAAGCAGGTGAGGTCTGGATCGCCGCCGAGCACGAAGGCGACGAAGCGCTCGCCGAGGAGATTTCGCAGCTGCTGTACTGGGTCCAGGTGCTGATGGTGGGTCGGGGCCTGACGCTCGACGATGTCTACCGACATCTGTGAACCGTGTGCACACGTTCACCGTCTGACTTTTCCGATCTAAGGACCTCGCAATGTTGCGTGTAGCAGTTCCCAACAAGGGCGCCCTCTCCGAGTCAGCAGCCGAAATCCTCAAGGAGGCCGGCTATCGTCGCCGCAGCGACTCGAAGGACCTGACCGTCCTCGACAATGCGAACGGCGTCGAATTCTTCTTTCTCCGTCCCAAGGACATCGCGATCTACGTCGGATCGGGTCAACTCGACCTGGGCATCACCGGCCGCGACCTCGCGCTCGATTCCGGAGCGCCGGTGGAAGAATTGCTCGGCCTCGGATTCGGCCGCTCCACCTTTCGGTACGCGGGACCACAGGGAAAGGAGTGGTCCACGGCAGACCTGAACGGTCTGCGTATCGCCACGTCGTACCCGAACCTCGTCAAGGCCGACCTGGCGGCTCGAGGGTTGGAAGCAACGGTCATCCGCCTCGACGGTGCCGTGGAGATCTCGATCCAACTCGGCGTCGCCGACGCCATCGCCGACGTCGTGGAATCCGGCCGCTCTCTTCGCCAGAACAATCTCGTGGCATTCGGCGAATCGCTCTGCGATTCCGAGGGCGTGCTCATCGAACGTGAGGGCAGCGATCGATCCGACAAGACACGCAAGCAGCTCATCGCTCGCGTCCAGGGCGTCGTGTTCGCGCAGCAGTATCTGATGCTGGACTACGACTGCCCCAAGGCAATTCTCGACGAGGCCGTCAAGATCACGCCCGGAATCGAGTCCCCGACGCTGTCGCCCATGGCTGACGAGAACTGGATTGCCGTGCGTGCCATGGTCTCTCGCAAGGTTCACAACACCGTCATGGATGATCTTGCCGACCTCGGCGCGAAAGCCATTCTCGCGTCGGACATTCGGTCCTGCAGGGCGTTCTGACCGGTACGGTCAGGAACGGGGACGGACCAGCACGGTCTGGGCGATGCGCCCGACCGGTCCGTGCTCGTCGTGAAGAACGCCGGCGGACATGGCCACCCCGTCCGGACCCACGGAGGTCTCGGCCGCGACACCTACCCACTCTCCCTCCGGGATCCTGAACACGTGCACTGTGAGGTCCGTGTTCAGGAAGGTCCACTGGTCGAGGTCCAGTGATGCACCGACCCCGTTGGCGATGTCGGCGATGGAGAACAGACGCTCGAGCGGGGTCATGGTTTCACCGAGGATCAGAGCGGTCTTCGGGCGCGCCCAGACGAGGCCCGGTCCGTCGGCGCCGACGTTTCCGAGTGCCTGGACCTCGATGTTGTCTAGGTACCCGGACTTCCATCGCCCTCCCCACGAATGCAACGAGGCGTCCGACAACGGCGCCAGCCGCTGGTCCGCCGCATGAGTGACGGCGGCGGTGTCTTCCGTCGTCATCCGCCACGCTGTTCCGCGCGCGACTGCCCGCTCCACCCCGGTTGCGGTGGTTGCCCACAGCTCGGCAGCGACGAGTTCGATGTTCTTACCTGGTCGCTCGACCCAGGACTTCACGACGATGTCCGTGATGGGAACGGGGCCGAGCAGTTCGACCACCACCCGCGTCACCCGAACGTCGGACCGAGCAGCTACGCGCTCGAGAGCTCGCAGCAGAAGAGCCGACGGCGGAGCGCCGTGCTGCATGGTCGGCGCCCAGAGACTCGTCGTCCGCTCGGTACTCGAGAACCGTTCGGTGCCCGGTTCAGTTTCTCCGACCGGCACGAAGAACGCGTCGGGAATCCCGGTCACGACCGTGCCTCCGGCCAGCCCGGATACGCAGGGGGAGTGCCGCCGAATTCAGGACACAGCGCTTGGTGATCGCACCAGCCGCACAGCTTTCCGCGTTTGGGCTGGAAATCGCCCGACTTGCCTGCGGCGACGATGGCTTTCCAGATCGCCGAGAGCATCCGCTCGAACCTGATCAACTCACCCTCGTCCGGGGTATAGGTGAGTGATTGCTTGTCCGCCAGATACATCAGCTTCAGTTGCGCCGGGACGATTCCGCGCAGACGCATGACCACGAGCGCATAGAACTTCATCTGGAACAGCGCCTTCGCCTCGGTGAACTCCCGAGGGGCCTTACCCGTCTTGTAGTCCACGACGCGAACCATTCCGTTGGGCGCGACATCGATTCGGTCGATGAAACCTCGAAGCGGAGTACCGTCCTCCAGGTCGATCTCGACCCGTTGCTCGCAGGACTCCGGATCGAATCGAGTGGGATCTTCCATCTCGTAATACCCGGCGACCAGGTTCCGAGCCTGGTCCAGTAGAGCGCTGCGCTCGTCACCGACGACCGTGTCCGCGACATCAGGAGATTCGGCGCACACACGATCCCACGCGGCGTCGACGAGACCGACAGCCGTCTTCGAATGTCTTCTCTCGCTGGGCATTCCGTAGAGCGCCTCCAGTGCGGCGTGCACCACCGTCCCCTTGACCTGCGCCGTCGTCGATCTCTCCGGTATCCGATCTATCGCACGGAAGCGGTACAACAGCGGGCACTGCTTGTAGTCACCCGCGCGGGACGGTGACAGGGCCGGTGCGCTCCGTCGGGTCGAGCTGGTGGAGCCGGTTCGGACGGGTGGTGCAGGCACATCGGTGATACTCACGCTCTGCAGACTAAGCCCGTGGACCGACAGATTCACGCAAGGCCGTAGTCTTAGGCGGCCGAGTGTCGGCCCGCCGGGCCCACCGGATCTGTTCTGCAATACGAAAGAGGTAGTCGGCTGTGTCTTCCGGGTTTTCGGAGTCTTCGGACGAAAGCGTGTTCGGGACTGCTGAACCGTCGACACAGGCTCCCGAGACTCAGTCGGAGACAGGGGCGCAGTCGGAGACAGACGACACCCAGGCGCTGTCCACGGGACCGGCGCGCAGTGGTCCGTTCCGCGTCGGCGACCGCGTCCAGCTCACCGACGGCAAGGGCAGGCACTACACCGTCGTTCTCGACGCGGGCAAGGAATTCCACACGCACCGCGGCGGAATCACCCACGACGCACTCATCGGTGCGGACGAGGGAAGCGTCGTCACCTCGGTAAACGGCACCCCGTACCTGGCGCTGCGACCGCTGCTCACCGATTACGTTCTGTCGATGCCACGCGGCGCGCAGGTGATCTATCCGAAGGACGCTGCGCAGATAGTGCACGAGGGAGACGTGTTTCCCGGTGCGCGAGTGCTCGAGGCTGGGGCCGGTTCCGGTGCGCTGACGTGCTCGCTGCTGCGCGCCGTCGGTGCGGAGGGCAAGGTCATCTCCTACGAGATCCGTCAGGACCACGCCGACTACGCGGTGAAGAACGTCGAGACCTTCTTCGGTGAGCGTCCGCCCAACTGGGAACTGACCGTCGCGGACATCGACCGTTTCGGGGCGGACCACCCCGGGGAGACGGTGGACCGGGTCGTTCTGGACATGCTCGCGCCATGGGATGCGCTCCCTGCCGTCGCCGACGCGCTCGTGCCCGGGGGAGTGCTGATCGTGTACGTCGCGACGGTCACGCAGTTGTCGAAGGTCGTCGAGACCCTCCGCGGGCAGGAATGCTGGACCGAGCCCAGATCGTGGGAGTCGATCGTGCGAGGGTGGCACGTCGTCGGCTTGGCGGTGCGCCCCGAACATCGGATGCAGGGGCACACCGCGTTCCTCGTCAGTGCACGCAAACTTGCGGCGGGCACGGTGACTCCGAAGCCTCAGCGTCGCTCCGGCAAGGGCTGACGCGCTAGACGCAGGGCGCCTGTCCCATGGCGAGCAGCGCGCACGCGGATGCGTCGGAGACCTTCCACTTGCCGTCGATCAGAACCCAGGTGTTGGGCGAGGGTGCCGCTGTTCCTCGCGGCGTCGCGATGGCAACGGCCGCGGTGGCAGTTTCGCCCTCCACCGTCGGCTCCGACACGTCGAACGTGATCTCGCCGTAGTTCGCGAGCGCAGCCGTCATCTGTTCCAGGTTCGCGATCCGCTCCTGCCCGTTCTCGATCTCCGCGGCCTTGGTGGCGGCGTCGACATCGGGAGCAACGATGAGGGTCAACGAGTCGGTGAGTTCCGCCGTCGTCGGAGCAGCGACCGCGGCGCCGGCCGTCGTCGCTGCCGCGTCGGTGGTCGACGCAGCGGCGGATTCCGAACTGTGATCGGCGTGATCGGAATCATCGCTTCCACCGCAGCCGGTGACGAGCAGCGCGGTGGCAGCAGCAGCCGCGAACGCCGAGGTGATGCGCTTGTTCACTGGTGAAGCCCCATTTCGAGATAGCGTCGGACCGGGTCGGTCAGGTGAGGCTAACATGGCCGATTCGCCTGTCCGGGGTGCAACCGATCGGTCACAAGTGCGGGGCGCTCGAACGTGTCCACACGCACATTCGTGAAACTGCCGGTAGCGTTGACTGATCTTCACTGGGAGGAGTCGCTCATGAGCTCAACAGACAATCCGGATTCGGCTGCGGCCCGGGCGGAACTCGAGGAGCTACGTGCCGAGGCGGCGTCGCTGAGGCGTCAGCTCGGTGGGCTCGGAGAATCGCCGGAGCGCGTCCGTGAACTGGAGTCCCGCATCGACTCGCTGTCGCTGCGCAACTCCAAATTGATGGACACGCTCAAGGAAGCTCGTCAGCAGTTGATCGCACTGCGCGAGGAAGTCGACCGGCTGGGTCAACCGCCCAGCGGCTACGGCATTCTCATGGCTGTTCACGAGGACGACACCGTCGACGTCTTCACATCCGGCCGGAAGATGCGCCTTGCGTGCTCACCCAACGTCGAGTCGTCGTCGTTGGCAGCGGGTCAGACGGTACGGCTCAACGAGGCACTCACCATCGTCGAGGCCGGTTCCTTCGAACAGGTCGGCGAGATCAGCACGCTCCGTGAACTTCTCGGAGACGGTTCGCGGGCATTGGTCGTCGGTCATGCCGACGAGGAACGCGTGGTGTGGCTCGCCAAGCCGCTCGTCGACATGGCGAACGACGAGGGCATCGACGACCCCGACGAACCGTCGCGCAAGCTGCGTCCCGGTGACTCGCTGCTCGTCGACACGAAGGCCGGATACGCCTTCGAGCGGGTCCCCAAGGCCGAGGTCGAGGACTTGGTGCTCGAGGAGGTTCCGGACGTCGGCTACGAGGACATCGGTGGTCTCGGTCGCCAGATCGAGCAGATCCGAGACGCCGTCGAGTTGCCGTTTCTGCACAAGGACCTCTTCCGCGAGTACTCGCTCAGGCCTCCGAAAGGCGTTCTGCTGTACGGCCCGCCCGGCTGCGGCAAGACTCTGATCGCCAAGGCCGTCGCCAACTCGCTCGCGAAGAAGATCGCCGAGGCGCGCGGTCAGGATGCCAAGGAAGCCAAGTCGTTCTTCCTCAACATCAAGGGCCCCGAGCTGCTCAACAAGTTCGTCGGCGAGACCGAACGGCACATTCGGTTGATCTTCCAGCGTGCGCGCGAGAAGGCCTCCGAGGGCACGCCGGTGATCGTGTTCTTCGACGAGATGGACTCGATCTTCCGTACGCGTGGTTCCGGTGTGTCCTCGGACGTCGAGACGACGGTCGTCCCGCAGCTTCTCGCCGAGATCGACGGTGTGGAGGGGCTGGAGAACGTCATCGTGATCGGTGCGTCCAACCGCGAGGACATGATCGATCCGGCGATCCTTCGCCCGGGGCGTCTCGATGTCAAGATCAAGATCGAACGTCCGGACGCCGAGTCCGCGCAGGACATCTTCTCCAAGTACCTGACGGACTCGTTGCCGGTCAACGCCGACGATCTTGCCGAGTTCGGCGGCGACCGGACCTCGTGCATCCGCGCGATGATCGAACGCGTCGTGGACCGCATGTACGCCGAGAGCGAGGACAACAGGTTCCTCGAGGTCACCTACGCCAACGGAGACAAGGAAGTTCTGTACTTCAAGGACTTCAACTCGGGTGCAATGATCCAGAACATCGTCGACCGCTCCAAGAAGTACGCGATCAAATCGGTTCTTGAGTCCGGTAATCCGGGTCTGCGGGTTCAACACCTGTTCGACTCCATCGTCGACGAGTTCGCGGAGAACGAGGACCTGCCCAACACGACCAATCCGGACGACTGGGCGCGAATCTCGGGCAAGAAGGGCGAGCGCATCGTCTACATCCGGACGCTGGTCACAGGCAAGAACGCCAGTGCGTCGCGGGCAATCGACACCGAGTCGAACACCGGCCAGTACTTGTAGGGATTCGAGGCGTTCGACGCTGCCCGCGACCGCTGTGGCGGTCGCGGGCAGCGTCGGTTCCAATGGCGGACGGCGCGATCACCTAGGCTCGGGGCCATGGAGCGCATCATCGGTATCGAGGTCGAGTACGGAATCTCGTCCCCGACCGAACCCACGGCCAACCCGATCCTCACCTCGACCCAGGCGGTGCTCGCGTACGCGGCGGCCGCGGGAGTTCCGCGGGCGAAGCGAACTCGGTGGGACTACGAGGTGGAGTCGCCGCTTCGTGATGCGCGCGGATTCGACCTCGGTCGTTTCAGTGGGCCTGCTCCCGTCATCGACGCCGACGAGGTCGGCGCCGCGAACATGATCCTCACCAACGGCGCCCGTCTGTACGTCGACCACGCGCATCCCGAGTACTCGGCACCCGAGGTTCGCGACCCGCTTGACGCGGTGATCTGGGACAAGGCAGGCGAACGCGTGATGGAGGCCGCGGCGCGGCACGCGTCGAGTGTTCCCGGTGCACCGCGCTTGCAGCTGTACAAGAACAACGTGGACGGCAAGGGCGCGTCCTACGGCACCCACGAGAACTACCTCATGTCTCGCGCGACTCCGTTCTCGGCCGTCATCGCCGGGCTGTCGCCGTTCTTCGCCTCCCGCCAGGTCATCACCGGCTCCGGTCGTGTGGGCATCGGCCAGTCCGGTGACGAGTCCGGGTTCCAGTTGTCGCAACGAGCGGACTACATCGAGGTCGAGGTCGGTCTGGAGACGACGCTGAAGCGCGGGATCATCAATACTCGAGACGAGCCGCACGCGGACGCGGACAAGTACCGCAGGCTGCATTGCATCATCGGCGACGCCAACCTCGCGGAGATGGCCACGTACCTCAAGGTGGGCACCACGGCGCTGGTCCTCGACATCATCGAAGCCGGCGTCGATCTGTCCGATCTGCAGCTCGCACGGCCGGTCACCGCGGTTCACCAGATCAGCCACGACCCGACGCTTCGTCAGACAGTCGCACTGACGGACGGACGGGAGCTGACCGCCCTCGCGTTGCAGCGGATCTATCACCAGAGGGTGGCGAAGTTCGTTGCAGGCGAGGGCAAGAACGATCCTCGCGTCGCGGACATCCTGGACAAGTGGGCCATGGTTCTCGACCTCCTCGAACGCGATCCGATGGAGTGCGCGAACCTGCTGGACTGGCCCGCCAAACTGCGCCTGCTCGAAGGGTTCCGTCAGCGCGAAGGCCTCGGGTGGTCGGCGCCGCGACTGCATCTGGTCGACCTCCAGTACTCGGACGTTCGGTTGGACAAGGGGCTGTACAACCGGCTCGTCGCGCGCGGGTCGATGGAACGGCTGGTCACCGAACAGCAGGTGCTCGACGCCGTCTCGACTCCGCCGTCCGACACGCGCGCGTACTTCCGAGGCGAGGTGTTGCGTAAGTTCGGCGCCGATATCGCGGCTGCGAGTTGGGATTCGGTGATCTTCGATCTCGGCGGCGACTCGCTGGTGCGAATTCCGACGTTGGAACCGCTGCGTGGAAGCAAATCTCATGTCGGCGAACTGCTGGAAAGCGTGGACACCGCGGCGGAACTGGTGGACCAACTCACGTCCTGAGTCGATTGCCGTCGCGTCTTGACGCCCCAGGACGCTCTGTGATCGGTAGGGTGAAGGTCCGAGCAGGTACTGCGATGACGTAAGGAGGTCGACGACTATGGCTCAGGAGCAGACACGACGCTCTGGCGGTGGTGACGGCGACGACGAGGTTCCCGGCGAGGCCGGTGGCGGTCAGGAACGACGCGAGAAGTTGGCCGAAGAGACCGACGACCTCCTCGACGAGATCGACGATGTGCTCGAGGAAAACGCAGAGGACTTCGTCCGCGCCTACGTTCAGAAGGGCGGCCAGTGACGGTGGATCGCAGCGCGAACCCCTCGGCGGCCGATTTTCTGCCGGCGTTCGGCTCGCATCACTCCTCGTTCACCGACCATCTGCGTGATCACGCCCCGCATCTCCTCCCCGAGAGCCGGATGCAGTTCTCCGGCGGTCTGGACGAGCAGGGCCTCACGAGCGACCGCGGAGGAAATCCGGTGCACTCGGACTTGGCACCGCACGGCACGACGATCGTGGCGGTGACGTACGCCGGTGGCGTGCTCATCGCCGGTGATCGCCGTGCCACGCAAGGCAATTTGATTGCCAACAGAGACATGCAGAAGGTGTTCGTCACGGATGAGTTCTCGGCCGCCGGCATCGCCGGAACGGCGGGTATCGCCATCGAACTCGTTCGTCTGTTCGCGGTCGAACTCGAGCATTACGAGAAGATCGAGGGCGTGCCGCTGACGTTCAACGGCAAGGCGAACAAGCTGTCGTCGATGGTGCGGAGCAACCTCGGTGCGGCGATGCAGGGTCTGGCCGCGGTGCCGTTGCTCGTCGGTTTCGACGTGGACATCGCCGATCCCGATCGCGCCGGTCGCATCGTGTCCTACGACGTCGTCGGCGGACGTTACGAAGAACGGTCGGGGTATCACGCGGTCGGGTCCGGTTCGCTGTTCGCGAAGTCGGCACTCAAGAAGCTCTACGCCCCCGGGCTGAGCGAGGACGACGCGTTGCGGGCGGCCGTGGAATCGCTGTTCGACGCGGCGGACGACGACTCCGCGACGGGTGGACCAGACGTCACCCGCGGTATCTACCCGACCGCGGTGACCATCACCAGCGTCGGCGCCGACGAAGTGGCCGAGGATCGCATCTCGGCCGCAGCTCGCGCCGTCATCGCCGACCGCACGATCGAAGGGGGGACTGCGTCATGACCATGCCGTACTACGCGTCAGCCGAGCAGATCATGCGCGATCGCTCCGAGCTTGCGCGCAAGGGCATCGCCCGCGGTAGAAGCGTCATCGTGCTCTCCTTCGCGGACGGGGTGCTGTTCGTCGCGGAGAACCGGTCTTCGGCGCTGCACAAGGTGAGTGAGCTCTACGACCGCCTCGGGTTCGCTGCGGTGGGGAAGTACAACGAGTTCGAGAACCTGCGCAAGGCAGGTATTCTCCACGCGGACACCAAGGGCTACACCTACGACCGACGCGACGTGACGGGCCGATCCCTGGCGAAGACGTACGCCCAGGCGCTCGGAACCATCTTCACCGAACAGCTCAAGCCCTACGAGGTGGAGATCTGCGTCGCCGAGGTGTCCCATTCCGACGAACCGGTCGCCAGCCAGCTCTACCGGATCACCTACGACGGATCGATCGTCGACGAGCAGGACTTCGTGGTCATGGGCGGCACGACCGAGCCGATCGTCACCGCCCTCAAGGAGTCCTACCGGACCGGGCTCGACTTGGCGTCGGCTGTGAAGATCTCGGTTGCCGCACTCGAGGCGGGCGCAGCACCGGCCACGTCGCCGGCGGCACAGGGTGGCACGGAGCCGGAGAAGAAGGTGCTCGAGGTCAGCGCCCTCGAGGTCGCCGTCCTGGATCAAGGACGGCCCAGGCGCGCGTTCAGGCGCATCGCCGGAGCAGCGTTGCAGGACATGCTTCCTCGGCGCGATGCCGCCGACCCGGAACCCTCGCCCGGGCAGCCGGGAGTGGAGCCGGCGGAATGACCTGAGTAAACCCGGGAGTGGAGCCCGCGGAATGACCTGAGTAAACCCGGGAGTGGAGCCTGCCTTCACCTTCGGGCCTGGCGGCCTCGTGCGCTATCGATCTCGGTAGAGCGCGAGGCCGTTCTCGTCGACTCCGAATTCGAACGTGCGGCCGTCCGCGGTGACTTCGCCGTCGGTGGCAAGCGCAACGTCGGGGCCCTCGACTTCGACCTTCAGCGAATGAACCGACGAGTGGACGTACGTCGACGACGATCCGAGCGTTCCGGTGAGCGCGGCCAGGACGAGTCGGGTGCGCGACAGGAACGGAGTCGAGGGTAGGTACCTCAGATCCAGCGTGCCGGAACCTATCGACGGCCTGGACATAGGAACCCGGTCGGTGGGCTCGTACTGGCCGTTGCCGACGAACAGCATCCACACTGCCTGCCGACGGCCGTCCAACTCGATTTGCATCGGTTGGGCGCGGGCGAGAACTCGTATCATCGCGACGGCAGCAGCAGGCCATTTACCGATTCGCTCCTGCAGTTTCTCCCGCAGTCGCACGGAGTCCGGGTATCCGCCGAACGTCGCGGTGTTGACGAACGAGATCCGATCCTGGCTGTCCACGACGACGTAGGCGAGATCGACACGGTCGGCTGTTCCGTTCTCGATGCTGCGTGCGGTGGCGTCGACGTCGGCAACCCCGGCGTCGTGCGCGAAATGGTTGAGCGTTCCGCCCGGGAACACCGCGAGTGGGAGATCGTGCCGCGCGGCGGATTCGGCCACGCTGACGATGGTGCCGTCACCGCCGCAGACGCCGAGTGCCGTGGGGGACGTCGAGGCGATACGGTCCTCGAGCTGTGTGGTGAAGTCCCCGTCGGTGTCGGGCCGGAACAGGTCGGCGTCCGGCAGTAGGCCTCGGATGTCGTCCTCGATCGTGTCATCGGAACCCGATCCGGGGTTGATCATGATCAGCATGTTCTTGCCGCGCGGAAGCTGCGGCGCGGCTACGGATCGGCCGAGCTCAGCGGGTTCTTCCGTGCGTACGGCCCACCACCGGCGCGTCGACAGGGCGATTCCGGCACCGAGTGCGGCACCGGCAACCACGTCCGTCGGCCAGTGAACCCCGGTGTGTACGCGCGAGTAGCACACCGCTGCGGCCACCGGAGCCAAAGCGGCTGCAGCGAGCGGAGATTCGAGCGCCACGCCGGTGACGAAGGCAGCCGCTGACGCGGAGTGGCCGGAGGGAAAAGAAGACGACACGGGCGGTGACAACACTCGGCGGACGAAGGGGGTCCTCTCGAAACCAGGACGGCTTCGGGGAAACGCAGGCTTGAGGACACCGTTCGCCACTGCACTCGCTACCGCCACGGCCATCAACCCACGTACCGCTCCGCGACGAGTCGGACCCCGCTTGCTCGCCAGCACTCCCGATGCCGCGATCCACAAGCCGCTGTGATTGGCCGCCGTACTCAGGTTTCGGAGAATCGGATCGGCGACGGATGCACGACTGGCTGCGGTCCGGTCGAACAATCCGACATCCCAGGCGTGGATGCGATCGGGCAAGGAGGGGGATGTCTCGGTCACCACCCCAGCCTAGAGGCGGTCGTTCCTGCCGGCAGGCAGCCCGCGGGAACCGACACATTTCCCCGTGCATCGTTCGAACGCTCCATCGGCGCGTCTGCGTTGTACTGTCGAAGTGTGCAGCGACGAATCATGGGCATCGAGACCGAGTTCGGTGTCACCTGTACCTTTCACGGTCACAGGCGGCTGAGCCCGGACGAGGTGGCCCGCTACCTCTTCCGCCGGGTCGTGTCCTGGGGCCGTAGCTCCAACGTGTTCCTCCGCAACGGTGCGCGCCTGTACCTCGATGTCGGGTCGCATCCCGAGTACGCGACGGCCGAGTGCGACAGTCTGCTGCAGTTGGTCACTCACGACAGGGCGGGTGAACGAGTCCTCGAGGACCTGCTGATCGACGCCGAACAGCGACTCGCCGAGGAAGGTATCGGCGGGGACATCTATCTGTTCAAGAACAACACCGACTCGGCCGGCAATTCATACGGCTGCCACGAGAATTACCTGGTCCAGCGAGCGGGGGAGTTCTCGCGGATCTCGGATGTGCTGCTGCCGTTCCTCGTCACTCGCCAGCTCATCTGCGGCGCCGGGAAGATTCTGCAGACGCCCAAAGCTGCCACGTTCTGCCTGTCGCAGCGCGCCGAACACATCTGGGAAGGTGTGTCGTCGGCGACCACCCGGTCACGTCCCATCATCAACACACGCGACGAACCCCATGCGGACGCCGAGAAGTACCGCCGATTGCACGTCATCGTCGGTGACTCGAATATGGCCGAGACAACCACAATGCTCAAGGTCGGTACGGCCGCTCTCGTACTCGAGATGATCGAGGCCGGGGTCTCCTTCAGGGACTTCGCGCTGGACAATCCCATCCGAGCTATCCGCGAGGTCAGCCACGATCTGACCGGTCGACGACCCGTTCGTCTGGCCGGCGGACGGCAGGCCAGTGCGCTCGAGATCCAGCGGGAGTACTACGCCAGGGCGGTCGAGCATCTGAAAACACGCGAGCCCAACACTCAGATCGAGCAGGTCGTGGACCTGTGGGGTAGGACGCTCGACGCGGTGGAGGCTCAGGACTTCGCGAAGGTGGACACCGAGATCGACTGGGTCATCAAACGAAAACTGTTCCAGCGCTACCAGGATCGATACTCGATGGAGCTGTCCGATCCGAAGATCGCGCAGCTCGATCTGGCCTATCACGACATCAAACGTGGTCGCGGGGTGTTCGACCTGCTCCAGCGCAAGGGTCTTGCGAAGAGGTTGACCGAGGACGAGCAGATCGACGAGGCCGTCGATCTTCCTCCTCAGACGACACGCGCAAAGCTCCGCGGTGAATTCATCACCGCCGCGCAGGACGCAGGCCGCGACTTCACGGTCGACTGGGTTCACCTGAAGCTCAACGACCAGGCTCAACGCACTGTCCTCTGCAAAGACCCGTTCCGCTCCGTCGACGAGCGGGTGGAGCGGTTGATCGCGTCGATGTAGTGGTCGTAGGCGCGGGATGCGACCGAAGCGACTCGGACGGTTAGGGTTCTTGGGGTGGCGATCACCAAAGTCGAACGATTGATGAATCTCGTCATCTGTCTGTTGTCGACACGTCAGTTCGTGACGGCCGAACGGATCAGGGACAGCGTCGCGGGCTACGGCGACTCGGGCAGCGACGAAGCCTTCAGTCGCATGTTCGAGCGTGACAAGAACGAACTCCGTGACCTGGGTGTACCCCTGGAGACCGGGGTCTCTGCCGGGACGTTCGGAGTCGAAGGCTATCGAATCAATCGTGATGCGTACGAGCTCCCGGAAATCGACCTTTCCCGTGAGGAAGCGGCTGCGGTCGCGGTTGCGGTGCAGTTGTGGGAATCTCCGGAGTTGACCTCCGCGGCGCAGAGCGCGTTGGTGAAGCTGCGTGCCGCCGGAATCCAGGTCGATCAGGAAGACTCGGCGGCGTCGGTAACGGCGGTTCCGGCGCGTACCCGCGGATCGGAACCTGCGCTCGGGGCACTGCTCGCGGCAATCGATGCAGGCCGGTCGGTGAAGTTTCAGCACCGCAGCTCGGCAACGGATCCCTACACGACCCGCACTGTCGAGCCCTGGGGTGTGGTCACGTTTCGGGGCCGGTGGTATCTGGTCGGACACGACGTCGATCGCAACGACACCAGGACGTTCCGGTTGTCGCGTATCGGAGACGACGTCACGACGTTCGGTCGGGCGGGAAGTATCCGCAAACCCGATGACGTGGACGTTCAATCGATCGTCGCGCGTGTCGCCGGAACCGCCGAGGTCAACGGAACGGCGACGGTGTGGGTAGCCGAGGGCGGAGCGGTGGAGCTGCGCCGGATGGGGACAGCAGTGGAGGATCGCATGATCGGTGGACGGCCCGGGTCGGTGATCCGGATTCCTGTCCGTTCGTGGGAGTGGGTCGCCCGGTCGATCGCCGGACACGGGTCCGACGCGGTGGTGCTCGAACCCGCCGAGCTCCGCTCGGATGTCATCGCGACCCTGCGTTCGGTTGCTCCGGTGGTCGGGCGATGAGCGCGAGACTGTCGGTCCGACTGGCGCGGCTGCTGAACATGGTTCCGTTCTTCCTCGCCAACCCAGGCTTGAGCGCGGCGGAAGCTGCCCGTGAGCTCGGGGTGTCCACGTCGACGCTGATGACCGATCTCAATCAGCTCTGGATGTGCGGGCTGCCCGGTTACGGACCGGGTGATCTGATCGATCTGTCGTTCTCGGAGGAGAGCATCGAAGTCACGTTCTCGGCGGGCATCGACCGCCCTCTGCGGCTGACGTCCACCGAGGCGACGGCGTTGCTCGTGGCGTTGCGGTCGCTCACGTCGATGCCGGGCATGGTCGACCCGAGCGCTGCGCAGAGCGCTATCGCCAAGATCGAACAAGCAGCAGGCTCGGCGAGCGCGAACGTTCCCGGAAACGCAAGCGCGGAACCTGCCGACGACCGTCCCGAGAGCCCGATCGCGACCGCCGTTCGCTCAGCTCTGCGAAGCAAGCACGCATTGGAACTGACGTACTACTCCGCGTCGCGCGATGCTGTGTCCGAGCGGGTCGTGGATCCGATCCGAACAGTGTCGATCGACGACCACAGCTATCTGCAAGCCTGGTGCCGCAGCGCGGAAGGTGTGCGCCTGTTCCGGTTGGACCGCATCGACCGAGCTGTGGAACTCGAGGTGCCGGCGTCACCGCCGGAAGGCGCGAACGAGGACGACAGCTTCGAGATCTTCAACGACGACCCGTCCCTGCCTCAGGCGCGTCTGCGTGTATTGCCGAGTCATGCGTGGATCCTGGACTACTACCCGATGACTGTGGTGGACACCGAGGCCGACGGATCGATAGTGGTGACGATGAGATTTGCGACACCCGCGTGGATGACGCGTCTCACGCTGGGATTCGGCGAGGGTGTGCAGGTCTTGGGTCCGCCGGAGCTGCAGCGAAGCGTGGAGGACAGGGCCGCCGAGGCCTTGGCGGCGTACGACGACGTCGTGTCGGGAAAGTCCGGTGTGAACGCACCGTAAACGGACGGCGACGAGGGAGTCCACGTGGCAAAACGTCGGGTAGGCTCGGGTCATCTGATCTTGGGAGGTAGAACATGGGAGCCATGAGCCCGTGGCACTGGGCCATCGTTGCTTTGGTAGTCGTCATTCTGTTCGGTTCGAAGAAGCTGCCCGACGCAGCACGCGGTCTCGGTCGCTCGCTTCGAATCTTCAAGAGTGAAGTCAAGGAAATGCAGAACGACGGCAAGTCCGAGACGCCTGCTACTCCGGCACCGGCACCGACACAGATCGACTCGCAGGCCAGCGACATTCGCGCCACAGGTAGCGTGACGTCGCAGCCGGACTCCAAGTCCGCCTGACGCGACATCGTGGCAAACCGGGGTGCTGACCAGTACCCCGGTTCACTGCTGAGCGAAGACAGAGTATGCGAATTCCGTTCGATCCCAGGCGCAGCAAGCGCCGTTTGAATCCCGACGGCACCATGTCGTTGGTCGATCATCTCTACGAGTTGCGCACGCGCCTCATGTGGTCGCTACTCGCCATGGCAGTCACCACGGCCTTCGGCTTCTTCTGGTATTCCCACACGATTCTCGGAATCGAAAGTCTGGGCGACCTTCTTCGCGGCCCGTACTGCTCGCTCGATCCGAGTCTGCGAGCGGACCTCAGCGGCAACACAAGCGGGCTCGACGAGTGCCGGTTGCTCGCGACCGGGCCGTTCGACCAATTCCTGCTGCGGTTCAAGGTGGCCTTCACTGCGGGCGTCGTGCTTGCATGCCCCGTCTGGCTGTACCAGATCTGGGCGTTCGTCACCCCCGGTCTCTACAAGCAGGAGCGTCGCTACGCGATCTCGTTCGTGACCTCTGCTGCCATCCTGTTCGTCGGCGGTGCCGTGTTGGCGTACTTCATCGTCTCCAAGGGCCTGCACTTCCTGCTGTCCATCGGTGACAACGTGCAGATCACCGCATTGAGCGGTGCGCAGTACTTCGGTTTCGTCATCAATCTGCTGATCATCTTCGGCGTGAGCTTCGAAATCCCGCTGCTCGTCGTGGCCCTGAACTTCGTCGGTGTACTGACGTACGAGCGTCTCAAGGCGTGGCGACGCGGACTCATCATGGGTCTGTTCGTCTTCGCGGCGATCGCGACACCCGGCCAGGATCCGTTCTCGATGCTTGCTCTTGCTCTTGCACTCACGCTGCTGTTCGAGATGGCGGTGCAAGTAGCGCGCATTCACGACAAGCGTAAGTTGCGGAAGAGAAAAGATGATTGGGGTGATGTATCCGATGACGAAGCATCGTCGATCGAGTCCGCTGGTCCGCTTGCATCCCCGATTTCGGTCACTCCTCCGAAGCAACCCGAGCGGGATTTCACAGACACGATCTGACGTGATCGTGTGACTGTGTCGACGTCCGAACTTCAGCGATTCGCGGGGCACCTCGATTTTCCGTTGGATCGTTTCCAGGTGGACGCGTGTACCGCGCTCGAGTCGGGGCACGGGGTCTTGGTCTGCGCCCCGACGGGTGCGGGCAAGACGATCATCGGCGAGTTCGCTGTCCACCTCGCGCTTGCCGCAGGTCGAAAGTGCTTCTACACCACACCGATCAAGGCACTGAGCAATCAGAAGTTCGCCGAGCTCACCGCTCGCTACGGACGTGACACGGTGGGTCTGCTGACGGGCGACTCCAGCGTGAACGCCGATGCTCCCATCGTGGTGATGACTACCGAGGTCCTACGGAACATGCTGTACGCGTCGTCGGACGCGCTGCGTGGCCTCTCGCATGTCGTGATGGATGAAGTCCATTACCTCGCCGATCGGTTCCGCGGCGCGGTGTGGGAGGAAGTGATCCTGCATCTGTCGCAGGATGTTCGGCTCGTCAGTCTGTCCGCGACCGTCAGCAACGCCGAGGAGTTCGGCGCGTGGATGGAAACCGTACGCGGTGACACCACCGTGGTGGTCGACGAAAACAGGCCGGTTCCACTGTCACAGCACATCATGGTGGGGAGGCGGCTGTTCGACCTGTTCGACAGCCGTGCCCAGAGCGGAGAAGGATCGGCGAGGCTCGTTGTCGACAAGGACCTCGTTCGCTACGTCAAACAGCGTCAGTCGCTCGACCACGTGGATCGGTGGCAACCGCCGCACGGCAGGGGACGGGGCCGTGGACGTGCCGGCGGTTCGAGCATGGCGAACCGTCCGCTCCCGCGACCGGAGGTCATTTCCAAGCTCGACGAGGAAGGACTTCTTCCTGCGATCACGTTCATCTTCAGTCGGGCCGGGTGCGACGGCGCGCTGACGCAGTGCCTCCGGTCTCGGCTGGTGTTGACCACCCCTGAGCAGGCCGAAGAGATTCGGTACATCATCGACAAACACACCGCCGAGCTGCCGAGGGAGGATCTCGAGGTTCTCGGTTACTGGGAGTGGCGTGAAGCCCTCGAGCGTGGCCTCGCGGCCCATCACGCGGGCATGCTCCCGGTGTTCCGTCACACGGTGGAGGAGCTGTTCGTCAAAGGCTTGGTTCGCGCCGTGTTCGCCACCGAGACCCTGGCCCTCGGCATCAACATGCCCGCGCGCACCGTGGTGCTCGAGAAGCTGGTCAAGTACAACGGTGAATCTCACGCGGAGTTGACCCCGGGGGAGTACACCCAGCTCACCGGCCGTGCCGGTCGACGCGGAATCGACGTCGAAGGACATGCTGTCGTGCTGTGGCAACCGGGAACCGAGCCGACGGAGGTTGCCGGTCTCGCATCCACTCGCACGTTCCCGCTGCGCAGCTCGTTCCGCCCGGGATACAACATGTCGATCAATCTGATCGAGCAGTTCGGTGCTGCCGAATCACGGACGTTGCTGGAACGGTCGTTCGCACAATTCCAGGCAGATCGATCGGTCGTCGGTCTGGTCCGTGGCATCGACCGCAACGGCAAGACTCTCGCCGGTCTGTTGGAACGGCTCGGCGGCGTCGACGGTGAATATTTCGAGTACGCGAAACTACGTGAGCGACTCACCGAGCGCGAGCGACTGCTCGAGCGTCAGGGCAGGCAGGACCGCCGAGATCAGGCGGTCGAGTCTCTGCTCGAGCTCAAACGCGGCGACGTGGTCTCGGTACCCAGCGGCAAGCGCAGCGGGTTGGCCGTGGTGTTGGAATCCGACGACGACCGAATCGATCCACGACCTCTGGTGTTGACCGAAGACGCGTGGGCCGGAAGACTGTCGGCCGCAGATTTCCCGTCCGCCGCGTACGCACTCGGTCGTATGCGTCTGCCGAAGTTCATCGACCACCGCACGGCTCGCACGCGGCGCGACCTGTCGGCGGCGTTGCGGTCGACAGGCATCTCGGCTCCGTCGGATCGGCGTCGGCGCAAGTCGACCGCAGCGGACGACAGTGAACTCGCCACGCTACGTAGGAGTCTTCGATCGCACCCGGTTCATTCACGTTCGGACCGGGACGAACTCGGCCGCGTCGGTGAGCGCTACAACAAGCTGGCTCGTGACACCGAATCGATGCGTCAGAAGGTATCCGCGACAACCAATTCGCTCGCGCGAACCTTCGACCGCATTCTGGCCCTCCTCGCGGAGCGCGACTACATCACCTCCGGTACGGCTCCCACGGTGACCGAACACGGGGCGCGGCTCGGCCGCATCTACTCCGAGTCGGACCTGCTGGTGTCCGAGTGCCTGAGACAGGGTCTCTGGACAGGGCTCGCGCCGGCCGAACTGGCCGCGGTGGTGTCCGCCGTGGTGTTCGAGTCTCGCCAGGAAGTCGGCGACACCGTCCCGCAGGGCCCGACCGGGCCGATCCGTCATGCGCTGGGAGAGACGGTCCGCGTGTGGGGCGAGCTGCGTTCCGACGAGATCCGGCACAAGCTGCCACAGACCCGCGAACCGGACATGGGATTCGTGAAGGCGGTCTACCGCTGGGCAAGCAACCACACGCTCGCCGACGCGTTGATGGCCGCGGGCGATCGCGGAAAAGCACTGTCGGGCGGCGACTTCGTTCGGTGGTGTCGACAGGTGATCGATCTGCTGGATCAGGTCCGACTGGCGTCGCCGGATCCCGCGTTGTCGAAGGCAGCGGCGCGGGCGATCGCGGCATTACGCCGAGGAGTCGTAGCAGTCGACGCTGCGTAACCGTGTCCGATATGGTTGCTGCCGGTCAATCGAATTCACGTGGAGGCGAGATGAGCGGCCCGTACGGTCCGAACAACCCCGACGACCAGTGGTCGCGGGAACAAGGGAAGCCGGAAGGTGCCACCCCGGACACGGAGCAGTGGGGCCAGACCCAGGATGGCGGAGCCACCCCGGCCTACCCGACTCAGGCGTATCCGGACACGTCGAGCTCGCATCCGCAGGGTTCGCAGGGTTCGCAGGGGCAGTATCCGCCGCAGGCGTACGGGCAGTACGGATACCCGCAGGGGCAGTACCCGGCCCAGCCGTACGGTCAGCAACCGGGTCAACAACCGGGATACCCCGGTCAGCCTGCTCAGCCGAGCCAGTATCCGGGCCAGCCCAACACTCAGTATCCAGGGCAGCAGTACGGCCAGCCGGGGCAGCAAGGTCCGCAGCCGGGGCAGTATCCAGGCCAGTCTTATGGTCAGCCCGGTCAGCCGAATGCTCAGTATCCGGGACAACCGTACGGTCAGCAGCCTGGCCAGCAGCCCGGTCAGTATCCGGGACAACCGCAGTGGGGGCAGGGGCAATACCCCGGTCAGCCGCAGGGTCCGGGTAATCAGTGGAATTCCGCGCAGCAGACACCCGGCGGTACCAAGTCGAAGACGCCGTATTTCGTGATCGGTGGTCTGGTGGCTGCCATCGTCGTGATCGGCGGAGCCGCGTTGGCATTCGGAGGTTCCAAGAATCTCGATCCCGCAGCTGCCGAATCCGGTGTCGAGGACATCGTGACCGGAACCTACGGTGCATCGTCGGTAAGCAACGTCTCGTGCCCCGAGGGCAAGAAGATCGAGAAGGGAGCATCGTTCGAATGTTCTCTTCAGGTGGACGGTTTCGAGCGCACGGTGACGCTGACGTTCACCGACGACGACGGCACGTACGAGGTGTCACGCCCGCGTTGACGTCGAATGCCCGTCGCGACACGTGGGGCCGGGCCGGCCCCACGTTCAGGACCCGTGGACCGACAGGGCCGCAGTGAGTCTGCCTACGGCGTTCTCGATTCCCAGTCGAGCGGCGAGTTCGGCCAGCTTGTCCGCGTCGGCGGGGACGGCCGGAATGACGTCCGACCGGGAGAAGACCACGTCGGCGTCACGGACGACGCGAACCACCGGTAGCGCCGCATCGAGATAGTCGGCGGCAGCAGCCAGTTTGGCTCGAACACCCTGCGCCATGTCCGACGACGGGTCGAGGGCAGCCTCACGCAGCGCGGTCACCGAGCCGTACCTCAGCATGAGTGTGGACGCCGTTTTCTCGCCGACGCCTTTGACTCCCGGCAGACCGTCCGAGCTGTCTCCGCGTAGCAGTGCCAGCTCGGCGTAGGCGTCACCTGCACGATCCAGGGGCACTCCGTACTTCTCGGCCACTTCGGCGGGCCCGAACAGTTCGGCTTTCGCCAGACCCCGTCCGACGTAGAGGACTTTCACCTGGTTGGGTTCGTCGGCTGCGACCTGAAGGAGGTCCCGATCTCCGCTGACGACTACGACAGGGTCGGTCCGCTCCCGCCCCGCGAGGGTTCCCAGCACGTCGTCCGCCTCCAGTCCTTCGGCGCCTGCGGTGGCGATGCCCGCCGCGGCGAGCACCTCCATGATCAGGTCGACCTGCGGTGACAGGCTGTCCGGCACCTCTTCGCTCTCGGGCGTACCGGGTGCAGCCTCGGCAACGCGGTGGGCTTTGTACGACGGCACCAGATCGACGCGGAATTGCGGTCGCCAGTTCAGATCGAGGCAGACCGCAAGGCGACTCGGCTCGGTGCGGGCCATCAGCGCCGACACCATGTCGATGAAACCACGTACGGCGTTCACCGGTGTTCCGTCGGGTGCTGTAATCGATTCGGGCAGAGCGTAGTAAGCGCGAAACCACAGGCTGGCTCCGTCGAGAAGGAGCAGAGGCGACGATCCAGGGGCGGTCATGTGGATCATCTTGCCAAAACGTCGATAGCCTGTAGGTCATGAGTTCCACTTCCACACAGTCTGCAGCCAGATTCCCGTCGGAGACCTACGCGTCGCGACTTGCACGTGCGGCCGAATTCGCCTCCGAGGCCGGCCTCGACGCACTGCTGATTTCACCAGGACCGGACTTCCAGTATCTGCTGGGTTCGCGGGCGAGTTCGTTCGAGCGTCTTCTCTGTCTCGTCGTGCCGTCGAGTGGTGCGACACCGACGGTGGTGGTCCCGAGGATGGAACTTGCCGCGCTGAAGGACTCGGCGATTGCCGATCTCGGGCTCGAGCTCGCCGATTGGGTGGACGGAGTGAGTCCGTACGAGATCATCGCAGCGGCGCTGCCCGCGGGCGCCACGACCGCGGTCGACGACGCGATGCCCGCGCTGCATTTCGTTCCGGTGGCGAACCGGCTCGGTGTAGTACCGGTTCTGGCTACCGACGTTCTGCGCCGTCTCCGTATGGTCAAGGACGAGGCGGAGATCGATGCGTTGCGTCGCGCGGGCCAGGCCATCGACCGAGTCCATGCCCGCATGGGTGATTTTCTGAAAGTCGGACGAACCGAAGCCGACGTCGCGGAGGACATCGCAGCCGCCATCTTGGAGGAAGGACACACAGAAGCAGCGTTCATCATCGTCGGGTCCGGTCCACACGGCGCCGATCCGCACCACGAGGTGTCCGATCGTGCCATCGAAGCAGGCGACGTCGTGGTCATCGACATCGGTGGACCAGTGACGCCGGGTTACAACTCCGACTCGACTCGCACGTACGTCCTCGGCGAGCCCTCCGACGACGTGGCGGCGCAGTACGCCGTCCTCGAACGCGCGCAACAGGCCGCCGTGGACCGGGTGCGTCCTGGTGTCTCGGCCGAGTCCGTCGATGCCGCAGCCCGGGAGGTCCTGGCGGCGGAAGGGCTGGGCGAGGCGTTCCTCCACCGCACCGGCCACGGAATCGGCCTGTCGGTCCACGAGGAGCCGTACATCGTGTCCGGCAACGACATCGAACTCACCGAGGGGATGGCGTTCAGCATCGAACCGGGAATCTACTTCCGCGGACAGTGGGGAGCCCGGATCGAGGACATCGTGATCGTCACCGCCGACGGGTGTGAGTCGGTCAATCTCCGCCCACACGGACTCACGGTGTTGCCGTTGCCGTGAGCAGCGACCGTGAACCGAGCACACGCCGGACCGTGATGCGGATGACCACGCGCTCGGGGTTCTCCCGAGGGACTCGGTACCGCGCGGCGTAACGATTCTCGGCGTCGACCACGTCGGCGCGATCGGTCAACACCTCCGACGTGCCCTCCAGCGTCAACCACCGAGCGCCGTCGATCTGGCTCACGGCCGCGTATCCGCCGCGGGAGGCGTTCAGTGCCTTCTGCGTTGCGCGTCCGGTGATCACCCGAGCGAACCCACCGTCGGGATCCCAGGTGAATCCGACGGCGACGACGTGCGGAGTACCGTCGCTGCGCAGGGTGGTCAGCGTCGCGAGATGGCGTTCGGTGAGGAACTCCGCGGCGTCGGGTGTCAGGGATGCGGGGGTGGTGACCATGATGCACACGGTAATCGGCCACAATGACCGTCGTGACGACCACTGCACCCGAAGGCACGGTTCTCGTTCTCGGCGGACGTAGCGAGATAGGGCTCGAACTCGCCACACGTCTGGCGTCCGGCCGGACCGTCGTGCTTGCCGCACGCCGAAGCACAGATCTGACCGAACAAGTCGCCGCGGTCGTGGCCGCAGGTGCGACGACAGTGGCAACGGTCGAGTTCGACGCCGACGATCTCGGGTCGCACGGCGCCGTCCTCGAGTCGGTTGTCGCCGAGCACGGACCCCTGTCAACCGTTGTTCTTGCGTTCGGGATCCTCGGCGATCAGGCACGTGCCGAGAAGGATGCTGCTCACACAGCGGCGATTCTGCACACCGACTTCGTTGCACAGGCCGCAGTCTTGACTCGCGTCGCCACCCTTCTCCGCGCCCAGGGGACTGGCCGAATCGTCGTGTTCTCGTCCGTCGCGGGAGTGCGTGTGCGGAAGGCGAACTACGTGTACGGATCGGCCAAGGCCGGTCTGGACGGATTCGCGACGGGGTTGTCCGACGCACTGCGAGGGTCGGGCGTCAGCCTGTTGCTCGTTCGCCCCGGATTCGTCATCGGCTCGATGACGAAGGGCATGTCTCCGGCTCCGTTCTCGAGCACTCCAGGGCAAGTAGCCGACGCGGTCGACTCGGCGCTGGCTGCCGACAAGTCGAGCGTCTGGATTCCCGGCATCCTCGCGCCGATCTACTTCGCAATCAGGTTCGTACCACAGTGGTTGTGGCGGAAGGCACCTCGGTGATGTCGCCGCAGGTGCAACCCATCTCCGTCGTCGGGATCGGTGCCGACGGGTGGGACGGACTCGCCGAGTCGGCACGGGCCCTCGTGTCGGAGGCCGACGTCGTCTTCGGGTCCAGGCGTCAACTCGACTCGACACCGGTTCCGTCGGAGAAGGCTCGCCGGTGGCCGACCCCGCTCGTCCCCAGCCTGCACACCTCGTTCTCGGAATGGGACGGCCGAAAAATCTGCGTTCTCGCGAGCGGCGATCCGATGTTCCACGGCATCGGGGTAACGCTCGCGCGGGAATTCGGGGCAGCGAGACTGCATGTCGTCCCCGCTCCGTCCTCGGTGTCGCTCGCCTGTGCCAGACTCGGTTGGGCGGTGCACGAGGTGGCCACCGTGAATCTGGTCAACACGCCGCCCAGCGCACTTGTCGCGGCGCTGGCCCACCGTGCACGCATCGTCGTTCTGTCGCGGGATCAGGACACGCCGGCAGCGGTCGCCGAAAAGCTCTGCGAGGCAGGCTATTCCACGTCGCCGATGATCGTGCTCGAACAACTGGGTGGATCCTCCGAGCGGTCCGTGGCGGGTGAGGCCGGCTCGTGGACCCACCCGGCCGGAGACCCGCTCAACGTCGTCGCAATCGACTGTGTCGCCGACGACGGGTCGGGCCGCCTCACCCGTGTTCCGGGTCTACCCGACGAGGCCTACTCCGGGGACGGGCAGTTGACCAAAGCCGAGGTCCGTGCCTTGACCGTGAGTGCACTCGCTCCCGCGCCCGGTGAGCTGCTGTGGGACGTCGGAGGCGGTTCGGGTTCCATCTCCATCGAGTGGATGCGAATTCACCCACGATGCCGGGCAGTAGCTTTCGAATCCGCAGTCCCCAGACGAGCGCAGATAATTGCCAACGCATCGACGTTGGGAGTGCCAGGCCTTCGAGTACTCGGTCGTGCACCCAATGCGTTCGAGGACGTACCCGACGATGTGCCCGACGCCGTGTTCATCGGTGGCGGTCTGACCAACGACGCCATGATCGACGCCTGCTGGGACCGGCTTCGCGTGGGTGGGCGACTGGTTGCCAACGCGGTCACCGCCGAGTCGGAATCATTGCTTCTGCAGTGTCTTTCGAGATTCGGCGGTTCACTGCGCAGATTTCAGATCTACCGGGCAGAACCGCTGGGATCCTTCACCGGTTGGAGGCCCCAGATGCCCGTCACGCAATGGACAGCCGTCAAACGGTGAAAATCCTTCTGCTGGGCGGAACTTCGGAGGCTCGTTCGCTCGCCGCGGACGTCGCGGACGATCCGCTCCTCGATGTCGTCTCCTCGTTGGCGGGGCGTGTGCACGACCCACAGCTGCCCGCTGGTGCAACGCGGGTCGGAGGGTTCGGTGGTGCGACGGGACTGACGCAGTGGCTCGAACGCGAGTGTGTCGATGTCGTCGTCGACGCGACGCACCCGTTCGCGACGTCGATCTCGTCCAACGCGCACCAGGCGTCGCGCGCCACCGGTACACCGCTGGTCAGGCTCGTACGTCCTGCATGGACGCCGTCCACCGAAGACCGATGGGTTCGTGTCCGATCGGTCTCCCAGGCTGCCGAGACCGTCGAGCGCCTGTCCCGTCGGTCGTTTCTGACGATCGGACGCCAGAACGTCGGTGCCTTCGCGTGGATCGAGCGCACCTGGTTTCTCGTCCGGAGCATCGATCCGCCGACCGGCGCACTACCGCCGCATCACGAGGTGCTGCTCGCGCGCGGACCCTTCGCAGAGGCCGACGAAATCGAGTTGATGAAGGCTCATCGCATCGACACGATGGTCACGAAGAACAGCGGTGGAGCGATGACGGACGCGAAGTTGGCCGCAGCCCGTCGCCTGGGTGTCCCCGTGGTGATGATCGACCGACCTCGGGAAGCGGGGGCGGACTTCTGTGCAGGCACCGTCGGTGCCGTCGTGGACTGGCTTCGAGCGCACGCCCACGTCAGGGGTAACGACGCGAGGTGAACACCTGCCGGCCCGTTCCGGTCTCCACGAGTTGCGTCTGCGATGAGCCGATTATCAGCAGGCACCTCATGTCGATTCGACTCGGGTCGAGATCGCCCAGTTCGACGACGTGTACAGACTCTTCGTCGCTGCCCACCGCGCGTCCTACGACGACCGGAGTCTGCGGGCTACGGTGTTGCAACAGCAGATCTCGCATCTTCTCGACCTGCCACGTCCTGGACTTCGACGCGGGGTTGTAGACGGCGATGACCATGTCGGCGGCCGCGGCAGCAGTGATCCTGTTCGCGACCACGTCCCACGGCTTGAGGCGGTCGGACAGCGAGATGACCGCATAATCGTGTCCGAGCGGCGCGCCCACCCGGCTCGCGACCGCGTTCGCGGCCGTCATGCCGGGGACCACCCGCACCGGAACGTCGGCCCACTGCGGTTCAGCCGCTACCTCGATCACTGCCGACGCCATCGCGAACACCCCGGGGTCACCGGACGAGACGACAACCACACGCTTACCGCGTTTGGCGAGGTCGAGTGCGAATGCTGCACGCTCGGACTCCACCTTGTTGTCGCTCGCGTGCCGAATCTGCCCGGGCCGCATCGTTACTCGGTCGAGGTAGGTGACATATCCGACGAGGTCCGTGGCGCGGGCGAGTTCTCGACGCACCTCCTCGGTCGTCCAGCTGTCCGCACCCGGACCGAGGCCCACGACGGTGACTTCACCGACTCGACCATTTCCGTCCAGGGGAGTGTGGGACACGACGTTGTTGGCCGGGCTCGGCACGACGACCATCGAGAAGTACGGAACCGCTGCCGGGTCGACGTCGGCAACGTTCGAGACGCGCTGGCCCTCCGTGCTCGCGCGTTCGACATATCTCGCTTCGTCCAGCCTGCCTGCGTCGGTCAGTGCCTGCACGACAGTCGGGAAGGTGCGACCGAGCTTCATGATCGCTGCTGCGTCGGTGGCGGCCAGCCGCCGCGTCAGTTCCTCCGCAGGCAAGGTTCCAGGCAGGACCGTGAACACCTCGTCACGTTCGACGAGGGGAGTCTTCAACGCAGCAGATGCCGCACTGACCGATGTCACGCCGGGTATCACCTCGACGTCGAAGGTGCCGACGAGTCGTTTGTGCATGTGCATGTACGAGCTGTAGAACAGCGGATCGCCCTCGGCGAGCAACGCGACGTCCCGACCGGCAGAGAGGTGGGCCGCCAATCGCGCCGCGGCTTCCTCGTAGAACTCGTCGATTGCACCCTGATATCCGCCCGGGTGATCGGTGGTCTCCGTCGTGAGCGGGTACACCAGGTGCTCCTCGATCTGACCGTCACGCATGTACGGTGCTGCGACGCCTCGCGAAATGCTTCGGCCGTGACGCGCGCTGTGGAACGCGACGACATCGGCTGCTTCGATGATGCGGGCGGCTTTGACGGTGACGAGTTCCGAGTCGCCCGGGCCGATACCGACACCCCATAGCTTGCCAGGAGCGATGCTCATTCGTCTTCGCTCGCAATGGCATTGACGGCTGCAGCGGTGATCGCACTGCCACCGCGGCGGCCACGAACGACGAGATACTCGACGCCGAGTCCGGATGCGATGAGGTCTTCCTTCGATTCGGCCGCGCCGATGAAGCCGACCGGACCTCCGACGATGGCGGCAGGCGCGGGTGCGCCGGCTGCGAGCATTTCCATCAAATGGAACAGCGCGGTCGGGGCGTTGCCGATCGCGACAACGGCGCCCTCGAGTCGGTCTCCCCACAACTCCAGCGCCGCGGCAGTCCTGGTGGTCCCCAGTGTGTCCGCCAGGTCGCGAACCCGCGGGTCGGACAGCGTGCAGAGCACCTCGTTGTCCGCGGGCAACCTCCGACGGGTGACGCCGGCGGCAACCATGTTGGCATCACACAGAATCGGGGCGCCGGAGTTCAACGCTGCGCGCGCGTCGCGGACGACGTTCGCCGTGGCGCCGATGACCTCGGTCAGGTCGACCTCGCCGCTTGCGTGGATCATCCGTACGACGACCTGCGCGATGTCCGCGGAGAATGCCGACAGATCCGCCTCGGCCCTGATGGTTGCAAAGGACTGTCGGTAGATCTCCGCGCCGTCGCGGATGTAGTCGTGCATGGCGTTCACGATAGGTCAGGCCGGTAACCGGTCAGGACACCCGGTATCCGGTCGGTCCGGCGATCACGTTCAGCACATCTCCTTTCGGCGCACCGCACCGACGGTCGCATCCGGACCAGTGCTGTCGGCGTCCGCGCACGACCGTGCCTGCGTCGATCGCGTCGGTGAGATCGGCGCGGACGTCGGCATTCGACTTCTCGCATCCGGGAGAGCCGGTGCAGGCACTGGCATCGATCCAGGGTGAGTTCTCGTCGAAGATCAGACCCAACGGTGCGAGAACACGCACCACGGTGTCGGCCATGCCCTCGTCCAGATCGCACACCACGACGCTGCGCCAGGGGGTGAGGACCAACGGTCTGTCGATCGCCGCCAGGAACTCGGCGAGTCGGCCGTCCAACGTACCGAGGGCGAGCGCTCCGCCGAGCGCTACCCGGCCGTCGTCCTGCGGTAGCCAACCGACGGGGGGAGTCGAGGACGTTCCCACCTCGAGGCGGTTCGCGTCCGTCGGAGTCGAGCCGAGTGCCGCAAGCACTCGTTCGGGTCCGTCGTCGAGCTCGCTCAACCGCCATTCGGAAGTTCGCAGGTCCACGAACGCCTGAGCTGACGCCAGCAATACGTCGACGACATCGCTTTCGGCAATGCGTACACCCGAGTCCCGACCCGCGAGAACCAGCGCGTAGTGGGCTTCCTCGTCCGCTGGATCGCCGGGAAGGTGGTGTTCGGGGGATACGGCTGCTGCCGCGAAATCCGGGCGCGCCGTGAGAACGTCGCCTCGGCCGTCGTCCAGTGCGAACAGTGTGCGGCCCGGAAGTTCGGCCAGTGCCGGCCGCGCACACAGGGCGGCGTCGAGTCGGCCGATCGAGTCGCGTACGTCTACGATTCCCCCGACTCGACCGGTCAGTGGCGATGCGAGGATGTTGCGCACTCGTTCGTGCGTCGGCGACGGCAACAGACCCGCATCGGACAGCCGGCGTGCGAGCTCGTCTCCGTCGGACACAGCGCGAAATTGAACGTTGCCTCTCGACGTCAACTCCATCGAGCCGTTGCCCAGATCGGTCGCAGCGCCGGACAGAACGAGCATCTGCGCCGGAGTGACCATTCCGCCCGGTAGGCGCACGCGAGCCAGCGAACCGTCGGCAGCCTGGTGCATGGACAGGGCGCCCGGGCATTTGTCCGGGACGGCTCGGGGATCGGTCGAACTCACTTCTTCAGGCTACAAGTGCATCTTGTTGGCGGCGCGGGAGCGTTCGCGCTGCTCGCGCATCTTCGCGTCGAACTCCGTACGCCACCGAGCACTGACGGTCAGACCACGCGTCCTGGCTTCCTCGACGCCGAGTTCGACCGGAAACCCGTAGGTGTCGTAGAGGACGAACAGTTCCTCCCCGGTGACGGGTCCGTCTGCCATTCTGGCCAGTTCCCGCAGCCCCCGACGCAGTGTCTGCCGAAAGGCCTTCTCCTCCTTCACGAGTACTGCGATGATCTCGTCGTGACGCCGGTCCACCTCGGGATACGCACTGCGGTACACCCCGGCGATCGTCGGGACCACGTCCTGCACGAAGTTCTGCTCCACGCCGAGGTCGAAAGCGAATCGAACGGCGCGCCGAATCAACCGGCGCATCACGTACCCCTGCTCCTTGTTGCCGGGACGCACGCCGTCCACTGCGAGAAACACGGCACCGCGCAGGTGATCGGCCACCACCCGCATGGCCGCGGTGTGGGAGGCGTACGTCGCACCGGTCAGAGCTTCCAATTGTTCGACTATCGGCCACAGCAGAGAGCTACGGAACACGTCGGGACTGTCGATCGCCGCGGCCGCGATGCGTTCGAGTCCACCTCCGTAATCGACGTTGCGGCGCGGCAGCGTGTCGAATCCGTCCGGGGTCCGCACGTACTGCATGAACACCGAGTTGCCGAGTTCGATGTAGCGCCCGCAATCGCAGTTCTGGTGGCAGAACTCGCCGTATGCAGTGTCGTGAGGAACGTCGGGATAAAGGTAGAACACCTCGGAATCCGGGCCGCCGGGTTCCCCGACCGGCATCGCATCGGCCGAGCCCGCGCGGCACCACCAGTTCTTCGCGCCGTAGAACGCGATCCTGGCCCCGTTGCTACCGACTCGGCCGCCGTTTTCCTCCGTGCCGAGATCGACACGACCCGCGTCGATGCCCGCTGCGGCGAACATCGACGCCCACACGTCGGCGCTCTCGGTGTCCTTCGGTATCGAATACCGCTCGTCGCCGGCGAAACACGACACGAAGATCCGGGCGGGATCGAGGCCGACGACACCGGTGAGGAACTCCCAGAACCACGGAATCTGCTGATCCTTGAAGTAGTCGCCGAGACTCCAGTTGCCGAGCATCTCGAAGAACGTCGTGTGCCGGTTGTCGCCGACCTCTTCGATGTCCTGCACGCGAACGCACGGCTGACTGTCGGTCAGACGCGTCCCCTCGGGGTGCTCGGCCCCCAGCAGATAGGGGAGTAGCTGCTGCATACCGCTGCCGTTGAACAGGGTCGTCGGGTCGCCCACGGGCACCAGCGACGCTCGTTCGATCGCCCGATGGCCACGGTCGGCGAAGAACTGCAGGTACGCGCTGCGTATGTCCCGTGCATCCATCGTTCGATGCTACGAGCGAACGGGTGTCCACGGCAGCGGATTCACTTCGGTAGCATTCCCCACCAGAAGGCTTCGGCCGAGAGGAAATCCGGTGCAAGTCCGGTGCGGTCGCGCCACTGTCACAGCCAGACCCTCTCCGAAGCTGCCACGTAGAACGACCAGGGGCGCGAAAACCCCAGGAGGGTGTTACCCGTGATCTTGTTGCTGTCCACGTCGGATACCGATCTGCTGTCGGCGCGCGCCAGCGGGGTCGACTACCGGTGGGGCAACCCGTCACGGCTCCTCGCCGGCGACGTCCCGATCCTGGCCGACGGCGCAGATCTGATCGTGCTCCGCATCCTCGGATCGAAGAGATCGTGGGAAGAAGGCGTGGACGCAGTCCTCGCGACCGGACTCCCGGTCGTCGTTCTCGGCGGCGAACAGGCACCCGACGCCGAACTCATGGAACTGTCCACCGTTCCCGGCAACGTCGCCGCGCAGGCCCACAACTACCTCGCCGAAGGCGGGCCGGACAACCTCGCACAGCTCTTCGCATTCCTCTCCGACACCGTGCTGCTGACCGGACACGGATTCGCGGCGCCGATGCACACCCCCACCTGGGGCACCCTCGACCGTCAACCCAGCCACGACACAAATTCAAGTCCTGTCTCTCCTGGTCACTCCGCAGGCTCCGCTCCTGTCTCTCCTGGTCACTCCGCAGGCTCCGCTCCTGTCGTTGCGATCTTGTACTATCGCGCCCAGCATCTCGCCGGGAACACGGCGTACATCGAAGCTCTGAGCGCGGCTGTCGAAGCCAAGGGTGGCCGCGCGCTTCCCATCTTCTGCGCGTCGTTGCGCACCGCCGAACCCGCGCTGCTCGACACTCTGAAGTCCGCCGACGCGATGATCGTGACCGTGTTGGCGGCCGGCGGCACCAAACCCGCAGGTGCGTCGGCAGGCGGAGACGACGAGGCGTGGGACGTCGCCGAACTCGCCGCCCTCGACGTTCCCATTCTGCAAGGACTGTGTCTGACGAGCAGTCGCGCGACGTGGGAGGAGAACGACGACGGCCTCTCGCCGCTCGACGTCGCCACCCAGGTGGCCGTTCCCGAGTTCGACGGCCGACTCATCACCGTTCCGTTCTCGTTCAAGGAGATCGACGACGACGGACTCACCACGTACGTTCCCGATCACGAACGAGCGGCGCGCGTCGCGGGTATCGCCGTACGTCACGCACGGCTTCGGCACATCCCGGCGGCGGACCGGCGGATCGCGCTGATGTTCTCGGCGTACCCGACCAAGCATGCCCGGATCGGCAATGCCGTCGGCCTCGACACTCCGGCCAGTGCGATCGCCTTGATGTCCGAGATGCGGACCGCAGGTTACGATCTGGGTCCGCTGGACGGTCCCGACGCCATTCCGGGTCTCGCAGCGCGTGACGGTGACGCTCTGATCCACGCGCTGATCGCGCGCGGCGGTCAGGATCCGGACTGGCTCACCTCCGAGCAGCTCGAGGGCAACCCCATCCGTATCTCGGCCGTGCAGTACCGGACGTGGTTCGAGGAACTACCCGAGGATCTCACGTCGGCGGTCGAGGAACATTGGGGTCCCGCTCCGGGCGATATGTACGTGGACCGGTCGGTCGATCCCGAAGGCGAGATCGTCATTGCCGCAATGCAGTTCGGCAACGTCGTCATCATGGTTCAGCCGCCTCGTGGATTCGGGGAGAAGCCTGTTGCCATCTACCACGACCCGGACCTGCCTCCGAGCCATCACTATCTGGCGGCGTATCGCTGGATTCAGGCGTCCGCGGAGAACGGCGGTTTCGGAGCCGATGCGATGGTGCACCTCGGCAAGCACGGCAACCTCGAATGGCTGCCGGGTAAGACTCTGGGCATGTCCGCCTCGTGTGGAACCGACGCAGCTCTCGGTGACCTGCCGCTCATCTATCCGTTCCTCGTCAACGATCCGGGCGAGGGCACCCAGGCGAAGCGGCGTGCGCACGCCACCCTCGTCGACCATCTGATTCCTCCGATGGCCCGCGCGGAAAGCTACGGCGACATCTCACGTCTCGAACAACTACTCGACGAGCACGCGAACATCTCGGCGCTGGATCCAGCGAAGTTGCCTGCGATTCGCCAGCAGATCTGGACGCTCATGACGGCCGCTCAGATGCACCACGATCTGGGGCTCGAGGAACGACCCGACGAAGAAGTGTTCGACGACATGCTCCTGCATGTCGATGGGTGGCTGTGCGAGATCAAGGACGTGCAGATTCGCGACGGTCTCCATGTGCTCGGTTCCGAACCCGTCGGCGACGCCGAGGTCGAGCTCGTGCTGGCCATGCTCCGCGCCCGTCAGATGTGGGGCGGTGAGCAGTCGGTTCCCGGCTTGCGCGAGGCTCTCGGCCTCAGCGAGGACGGCGACGAGGAGCGCGTCCGGGTCGACGAGGTCGAGGAGATCGCTCACGGTTTGGTCGCGGCGATGCAGCTCACGCAGTGGGATCCCTCCCGAGCCGAGGAAGTCGCGGGGGAGCACGGTCCCACTGTTGCCGAGATTTTGAAGTTCGCCGCGGCCGAGGTGGTCCCGCGTCTGCGCGGTACCTCGCGCGAGATCGAGCAGGTTCTGCACGCCCTCGACGGTGGATTCATCCCTGCGGGCCCCAGCGGTTCGCCGTTGCGCGGCTTGATCAACGTGCTCCCCACCGGGCGCAACTTCTATTCGGTCGACCCCAAGGCCGTGCCGTCGAAGCTGGCCTGGGAAACCGGGCAGGCGATGGCGGAGTCGCTGCTGGCTCGGTACCGGAACGATCACGGCGAGTGGCCGAAATCGGTCGGGTTGTCGGTGTGGGGCACGTCGGCGATGCGCACGTCGGGAGACGATGTGGCCGAGGTCTTCGCGCTCCTCGGGGTCTCGCCGGTGTGGGACGAAGCGTCGCGGCGTGTCACCACGCTTGCGGTCATCGGCCTCGAAGAACTCGGTAGGCCGCGCATCGACGTGACCGTTCGCATCAGTGGGTTCTTCCGTGACGCCTTCCCACACGTTCTGGCGTTGCTCGACGACGCGGTTCGTCTGGTGGCTGCGTTGGACGAGCCGGCGGAGCAGAACTACGTACGTGCGCACGCGCAGGCGGACCTCGCCGAGCACGGTGACGAACGTCGTTCCACGACGCGCATTTTCGGTTCGAAGCCGGGCACCTACGGTGCAGGGCTGCTACAGCTGATCGACAGCAAGACCTGGCGGAGCGACGAGGATCTGGCCCAGGTCTACACGACCTGGGGTGGGTTCGCGTACGGACGCGGACTCGACGGCGTTCCTGCGTCGGACGACATGCGTACGGCGTACAAACGAATTGCCGTCGCTGCCAAGAACACCGACACGCGTGAGCACGACATCGCCGATTCCGACGACTACTTCCAGTACCACGGCGGCATGGTCGCCACCGTCCGCGCGCTGACGGGGAAGTCGCCCGAGGCATACATCGGCGACAGCACGCGGCCGGAATCGGTGCGGACCCGCACGTTGTCGGAGGAGACGGCACGCGTGTTCCGTGCACGCGTCGTCAACCCGCGGTGGCTGGAGGCGATGCGTCGGCACGGATACAAGGGCGCATTCGAAATGGCGGCGACCGTCGATTATCTGTTCGGGTACGACGCCACCACCGACGTCGTCGCGGACTGGATGTACGAGAAGCTGGCCGAGACGTACGTGTTGGACGAGCAGAATCAGAAGTTCATGCAGCAGTCCAACCCGTGGGCGCTGCACGGTATCGCCGAAAGGCTGCTCGAGGCCGTGGAACGCAAGATGTGGGCGGAACCGGACCAGCACATCCTCGATGGGTTGCGCCAGGTCTACCTGGAAACGGAAGGCGACCTCGAGGGCGAATAGCCGTATCCTGGTCGGCATGGCCACGTTCCAGGAGATCGCCGACGGCAAGTACGTGTCGCTCACCACGTTCAAGAAGGACGGCACGCCCGTCGCGACGCCGCTGTGGGGGGCGCGCGACGGCGACCGGCTGCTGGTGTGGACGACGACGGACTCGTGGAAGGTCAAGCGGATCAAGAGAAACGCGAAGGTGACGGTTGCGCCGTGCACTGCGCGTGGCAAGGTCGAAGGTGCGGCGGTGGACGGCGTCGCCGAGATCCTCGATGCGGCAGGTACCGAGCAGGCACGTGCGGCGATCGCGTCGAAGTACGGCATCCTCGGGTGGCTGACGGTGAAGGGCAGTTCACTGCGTCGTGGCAAATCGGGGACGGTCGGCATTTCCGTCGTCCCATCATGATCGGGTGAGATGCGGTGGTCATGGGGCGTAGTCGCTTCGAATCTGGCGGTGATTGCACGCGCCGGGCGCCATACTGGCGCTCATGTCGGACTTCGGTGACGCAGACCTGGTACTTCTCGGCCGCATTCTGACGGTCGATCCGTCCTGTCCCACCGCCGAAGCCGTCGGTGTGAGAGGCGGCCGAATCGTGGCCGTCGGCTCTCGGTCCGAAACAGAACGTCTCGTCGGGCCCGCCACCCGGGTGATCGACGTCGGCGACGGATGCGTGCTGCCGGGGTTGGTCGAGGCCCACGGTCATCCGCTCATGGAAGCGTTGGTGCTCTCGGATCGGATGGTCGACATCCGCCCGGTGACGATGACCGATCCGACGCAAATCCTGGACGCGATACGGAGCGAAGTCGTCAGACGCGGTGACGACGGAGCGTTCCTCAGCGGCTGGGATGCACTGTTGCAGCACGGACTTCCCGATCCAACACTGGACTGGCTGGACTCGATCGCGCCGGCAACACCTCTGGTCGTTCTGCACAATTCCGGGCATCTCGCGTTCTTCAATTCGGCAGCAGCACGGAGCCTGGGTCTGGATCGAGACACCCCCGACCCCAAAGGCGCGGCGTACGGCCGAGACGTCGACGGCGAGCTGGACGGGACCGCGCGGGAGACCGGAGCGGTGTTTCCGCTCGTCGCGGGTGCGATGACCGCAGGGGGTTATCCGGCCATGCTTGCCGCTGAATGTGCACGGCTGAACCGTGCCGGCCTGACGACGTGTTCCGAGATGGCGTACGACCCGAAATTCGGGCCGCTGGTGGCCGGGTTCGAGGAGTCCGGAGCGTTGACCGTCCGGCTCCGGACCTACGAGATGTCGAATCCGGCGATGACGGCGAGCACCGATCCTGGGGCTGGGGACGACATGGTCAGGCACACCGGAATCAAGATCTGGGTGGACGGCTCGCCGTGGATCGGCAACATAGATCTGTCGTTCCCGTACCTGGACACCGACGCGACCCGCAGCATCGGCGTCGAACCCGGGTCCTGCGGACACGCCAACTACACCCGCGCACAACTGACCGAGATCGTCGACGCCTACTTCCCGCGCGGCTGGCCGATCGCGTGTCACGTGATGGGAGACAACGGGATCGACACGATTCTCGATGTCTACGACAGTGTGCTTCGCCGTCATCCTCGTTCCGATCACCGGCTTCGGCTCGAACACGTCGGCGCGATCCGGCAGGATCAGTTGAGGCGTGCTGTGGCTCTCGGTGTCACGTGCAGTCTGTTCGTCGATCAGATCCACTATTGGGGAGACGTCCTGGTGGACGGACTGTTCGGTCCCGAGCACGGTAGCCGTTGGATGCCTGCCGGGTCTGCCGTCGCAGCAGGCATGAGGATTTCGCTGCACAACGACCCGCCGGTCACACCAGAGGAACCGCTGCGCAACATCGCCGTGGCGGTGACCAGAACGACGCCCAGCGGATCGGTGTCCGCCCCGGAAGAGTGCCTGACGGTCGATCAGGCCATCCGCGCGCAGACCATCGATGCCGCCTGGCAGTTGTTCTCCGACGACGTCATCGGATCGATCGAGGTCGGCAAGTACGCGGATTTCGTCGTTCTGTCCGCCGACCCCCGTGACGTCCCACCGGAGACCATCGCGGACCTGGACGTTCTCGCGACCTATCTGGGCGGTGTGCAGGTGTACGACGGGTCCGCGTGACGCGTTGTCATTCGGTCGGATTCTGTCTGATTCCGATATGCGCAAGTGGGTACATGTAGATCGGCGGCCTGCGGACGACAAGGCAGGGCGGTGTCGGATAGAGGACGAACAACGGGTGGCAGAGGCCACCAGAGCGGAGAAGCACCGTGCCTATTGCAGCTACGGATTTCCACCATGTCCGACTCACGGTCAGCGACATCGACGTCTCGCGAAAGTTCTACGACGACGTGTTCGGTTTCGATGTGGCGTTCGAGTACGACCCGAATGCCGATGAGGAGACCAAGAAATCCCTGTGGTTTCTGTTCGGTGGAGTCATCTATCAGTTCCCCGGCGGACTGTTCGGTCTCCGTCCCGTCGCACCGGACGACGACAACTTCGACGCGGATCGTGCAGGGCTCGATCACCTGAGTTTCGGCGTGGACAGTCGTCAGGCGCTGCAGGATGCGGTGGACACTCTCGACCGATTGGGTATCGCGCACGAGGGAATCAAGAGCGGAGGCCCCGGCCTCGCGATCCTCGAGTTCCGCGACCCCGACAACATCGCACTCGAGGTCTCGGGACCGGCCGAGTAGGTGTCGACGACTACTGGGCCGCGCTGATACTACTGAGCAGCGCTGACCGAGGACATGTGAAAGTCCGGAATGCGCAACGGCGGCATCGCCGTTCGCGTGAACCAGTCCTTCCATTCCCGAGGTAGTGTCGGCGAACTGATGCCCGCTTGGCTTGCTCGTCGGAGCAGGTCGAGCGGGCTTTCGTTGAAACGGAAGTTGTTCGTCGATCCGACGACTTCGCCGTCCTCGACGAGGTACACGCCGTCTCGTGTCAAGCCGGTCAGCAGCAACGACGTGGGATCGACTTCGCGGATGTACCACAGAGTCGTCAGAAGCAGGCCACGTTCGGTGTCGGCGATCATGTCCTCCATGGACGTGACGCCACCGGTCAGGATCAAGTTGTCGCCGGGCACGGTCACCGGAGCCGAATACTCCTCGGCTGCGAAGCGCGGATAGGCGAGGGCGTTGATGACGCCGTGATCGATCCAGTCGACGCGTGAGGTCGGGAGACCGTTGTCGAACAGGGACACCGAGTCGTTGGACGATCCAGTTGCCAGAAACGGCGAGTACTCGAGTCCCTGTACAGCTGGATCGGAGAACAACGTCAGGTCGAGAGTGCCCAGTTTCTCACCGATCCGAGTGCCACCCGCTCGCGACAAGGCGGTTCGTCCTTCCTGCGCGCCCCGCCCCTCCATCGTCCACATCAGATAGATCATCAGATCTGCGACTGCCGACGGGGGAAGGATCGTCTCGTACCGCCCTGCGGGGAGGTCGACGCGCGTCTCGGCCCAGTCGAGGCGCGTGGAGAGATCGGCCAGCAGTGAGTCCACCGCGACGTCGTCGAATCGCGTGGTTCCGGTGCCGACCCACGCGCTGGCGTCACCCCGTTTGCCGTTGATCTCGACCGATCCTGTCGGTTGGGTGTATCGGTTGCGAAGCCCGGTCGAACTTCCCAGCCACACCGTCTCCACCTGGTGGTGTGCGAATCCGTAGAGCTGGTCCGTGCCGTCGAACCCCGTCGACAGGTCCCCGGTGAGCGAACCGAACACATCGATGTTCGTTCGCTGCGACGGTGCCTCCCAGCCGTCCGGCACGCTCGTGCCCGTCAGAAGCGGCATCGAATCCTCGGCGACACCGGCCGCGCGTGCTGCTCGTTCCGATGCGGCGACGACGCCTGCGATGTCCGCGGGTTCGACCGACGTGGAGGACACGGTCGCGACGCGGGCGCCTGCGTCGGTGCGGACGATCGAGACAACAGTCCAACGTCGAAGCGTCGAGATGCCGTTGGTGGTCATCGAGTTGCCTGCCCAGCGAAGCGAGGCTTCGCTGGAATCGGTGACGATCACGATCGTCTCGTCGACCGTCGCCGCAGTCAGTGCACGTTCGATAACCTCGTGTCCGGCGATCATCGGCCTGCCTCCGATCGAGTGTTGAGCACGTTGACTCCGCGGAACAGTGCAGCCGGACATCCGTGGCTGACCGCCGCCACTTGCCCGGGTTGTGCCTTGCCGCAGTTGAACGCACCGCCGAGCCGCCTGGTGGATTTGCCGCCGACCAGTTCCATCGAACCCCAGAAGTCTGTTGTCGTCGCCTGATACGCGACGTCGCGAACCTGGCCGTCGAGCCGGCCGTTCCGGATCCTGAAGAAGCGTTGGCCGGTGAACTGGAAGTTGTACCGCTGCATGTCGATGGACCAGGACTTATCGCCGACGATGTAGATGCCGTCCTCGACTTCGGCTACGAGATCGTCGACTGTGCGGTCGATGTCGGGGTCCGGTCGAAGCGACACGTTGGCCATGCGTTGGATCGGTACGTGGTGCGGCGAGTCGGCGTACGAGCAGCCGTTAGAACGAGGCAGGCCGAGTCTGGGGGCGAACACGCGGTCGAGCTGGTAGCCGACGAGTACGCCGTCCTTGACCAGGTCCCACTGCTGCGCGGCGACGCCGTCGTCGTCGTATCCGATGCTTGCGAGTCCGTGCTGTTCGGTGCGATCCGCAGTGACGTGCATGTGGTCACTGCCGTACTTCAGCGTCCCCAACTTGTCCGGCGTGGCGAACGAAGTGCCCGCGTAGGCGGCCTCGTATCCGATGGCACGATCGTATTCGGTTGCATGGCCGATCGATTCGTGGATGGTGAGCCACAGGTTGGTCGGGTCGATGACCAGGTCCAGATTGCCGGGGGTGACCGTCGGAGACTTCACTTTCTCCGACAACCAGTAAGGAATCCGCTCCAGTTCGTCGGACCAGTCCCATGTGCTGCCGGCGCCGAGATACTCCCATCCGCGACTGGTGGGAGGTGCCAACGTGCGCATCGTCTCGAACGCGCCTGCCTCGTGGTCGACCGTGGTGGCCTCGAACTGTGGGTGCAGGCGAATCCGCTGCTGGGTGATGGAGCTGCCGGCGAGATCGGCGTAGAACGTCTGCTCCTTTACCTGCAGGACGGACGCGGTGACGTGATCGATGCCCTCGGCGGTGCGGAGGGAATCCGAGTAGGCGGCGAGAAGCTCTACTTTCTCCGTCGTCGGGACCGAGAACGGATCGACGGTGTACGGGGACACCCACGCCGCGTCGCGGTACACAGGTTCGTCGGCCAGTTCGACGGATTCGCGGTTGAGCGAGCGCAGTGCCCGTGCCACCGAGACTGCGGACTGCGCTGCGTGTGCGGCAGACGCTTCCGACAGCTCGGATTCGGAAGCGAACCCCCACGTTCCGTCGACGACCACACGGACCGCAAGACCGATCTCCGAACTGTCCACCGCCGACTGAACGATGCTGTCGCGCATGTTCAGTGACTGGGTGACCAACCGGTGGACTCGGAAGTCCGCGTGGGATGCCCCGGCTCGCCTCGCCGCGTCCAGTGCGGCACCGGCCAGTGCTTTCAGAGGGAGTTCGAGAAAATCCGCATCGACGGTGCGTGCGTGCGTGTGCGGAGGCAGGGTCACAGGGATGGAGATTAGCCGAACTGTTGCCATCCCAGGCGGACAACCATGCCGATCACGACCACCAACAGCACGATTCGGACGAAACCCGATCCCCTCGACAGTGCGGTCCTCGACCCGAGCAGCGCGCCGATCACATTGCACACGGCCATCGCAGCACCCAATTGCCACAGCACGTGGCCAGTGATCGCGAAGAAGGCCAAAGCGCCGACGTTGGAACCGAGGTTCAGCACTTTCGCCATCGCCGCACTGCGGACGAACTCGGTACCGAGCAGGGTGGCGAACGCGATGATGAAGAACGTGCCGGTGCCCGGTCCGAGGATTCCGTCGTAGAAGCCGAATGCACCCGCCGCCAGGAAGACCACCACGAGAAACTTGCGTCGACTCGGTGGATTGTGGGCAGCCACAGTGCCGATCGTCGGCCGCGCCGTCACCAGGATGGCGACTCCCACGAGGACGACCATGATGATCGGAATGAACAGGTCGCGGTCGATGAGAGAGACTGCGGCCGCACCGCATGCCGACGTGACGGCTGCGGCAAGGCCTGCAGGCGCCATCACTCGCCATTCGATCTTTATCTTGCGAGCGAAGGTGACGACGGCTGCGCACGTTCCGAACACTGCGGTCATCTTGTTCGTCGCCAAAGCGGCTTGTGCGGACAATCCAGGGGCGACGACGAGCAGTGCCGGAAGCAGAATGAGGCCGCCGCCTCCGACGACGGCATCGACCCACCCGGCGCTGAACGCGGCGACCATGAGCAATCCCCAGTCGGCAGCCGTCATACGGCAAACTCAATCACATGCGCAGATTCAGCCTGTGGCTCAGGGGCAAGCCCTTCGTCGCGGATTCTCTCCTGGCCTGCGCGTTGTTCCTGATGGACGCCATCGTGTTCGTCGGCTCGGCCACCGATGTGCAGTGGCCGTTGTTCGTGCTGGTAGCAGTGGCCGTGTCGGCTCCGGTGGCGTGGCGCAGGCGTCACCCGCGAACCGTGTCCGGAGCGGTACTGACCGTGTCCATCCTGAGTGTTCTGACCGGGCATGCGGTGGGGGACACGACCAGTCTGCATCCGTCGCTGCTCGCGCTTCCGATCATGCTGTACACGCTGGTGGCGTATGTCGGTCGTCGCGACGGTGCGATCTACCTCGTTGCCGTGGCGATCGACGGGGCGGTGTCGTTGGTCTTCCTGGATCAGGACCCGTTCACATCGATTCTGTTCACGGTGCTGATGTATGCGCTGGCCTGGCTGGCGGCAGAGTTCCTCGGCGCGCGGCGGGCCTACGACGAGGCGGTCGAGGCGAGGCTCGCCGTTGCGGAGTACGACCGTGATCGACGCGCGGAGGACGCGGTGGCGATGGAGCGCACACGGATCGCCCGAGAGTTACACGACGTGATCGCCCACGGAGTGAGCGTGATGGTCGTCCAAGCGGACGGTGCGTCGTATGCGATCCGCAAGGACCCCGAGCGTGCCGAGCAGGCAGTGGCGAACATTTCCGCGACGGGGCGCGCTGCTCTCGCCGAACTGCGGCGCACGGTTGCGCTGCTGCGCACCAACCCGCATGCGGACGACATGCCGATGTACGGCACTGCGGGCCTGGCGAAGGTGGTGGACATGATGTCGAGGGCCGGCTTGAACGTGGAGCTGGAACAGACCGGCAATCTCGACGACATCAGTCCGGCGATCAGCCTGGGTGTCCACCGGCTGGTCCAGGAATCGCTGACGAACGTGCTTCGGCACGGTGGACATGCCCCGAAGGCGTCGGTGTCTGTGGTCCGTCGCGACGAGGACGTGCTCGTCGAGATTCTCAACAGTGGTGTCGGTGCCCAGCCCATCGCCGTCGAAGGGACCGGAAACGGCTTGCTGGGTATGCGGGAGCGCGTCGCAGTTCTGCAGGGAACGCTGGAGGCGGGCAGGATTTCGGACGGTCGGTGGCGAGTTCGAGCGGAGCTACCGCTCGAGTGAAGATAGGTTGTGCAGGTGCCGATTTCCGTTCTCATCGTCGACGACCAGGAACTCATGCGTATGGGACTGACGATGGTGCTCGACGCGCAGGACGATATCGACGTCGTCGGTGAGGCCGCCGACGGCACAGCGGCGTTGGAGGCGGTGGCCGACTTGCAGCCCGACGTCGTTCTCATGGACGTTCGGATGCCCGGCATCGACGGTGTGGAGGCCACCGAGCAGATCACGTCCTCGGCGTCGCATTCGCGGGTGCTGGTGATGACGACTTTCGATCTGGACGAGCATGTGCTGGGCGCGATCCGTGCCGGTGCCAGCGGGTTCCTTCTCAAGGACACTCCACCGGACGATCTGGTGTCCGCCATTCGCAGCATCGCCGGGGGCGATGCCGTCGTCTCGCCCAAGGTCACCAAGCGGTTGCTGACGAGATTGGTCGCAGACGAGGCCACCCCGTTACGTGATCCCGCGATGCTCGACGCTCTGACGGACCGCGAGCGCGAAGTCCTCGAGCTGCTGGCGACGGGATTGTCGAACGCCGAGATCGCGCAGCGACTCAGCTTGTCCGAGGCGACGGTCAAGACCCACGTCGGTCGCATGTTCACGAAACTCGGTCTGCGTGACCGGGTGCAGGCTGTGGTCCTCGCCTACGAGACCGGACTCGTTCGTCCGGGGTCGTAGAGGCGCCCCGGTTTCTGATAAAAGACGAAGATCTCGCAGGGTTCGGGAGTATTCCAGACCACTTCGTTCGTTGTCGCTACAGGCAACGAAAGGAACGACGGTGTTTGCTCTCTTTCTTCTGTACGTGATCGTGGAGGTAGCGGCCCTGGTCGCAGTAGGAAGCGCCATCGGTGTGCTGTGGACCGTGCTGCTGTTGCTGGCGGGATCGGCTGTCGGCCTGATTCTGGTCCGGTCTCAGGGTCGACGGGTGATGGACGGCTTGCGCGCCGCCGGACGTGGTGAGCGCGCGCCCGGTGTCGCAGTCGCGGACGGTGTGCTGTTCGCCATAGGTGCAGTGGCTATGTTCGTGCCCGGTCTGGTGACGTCGCTCTTCGGCATCCTGCTCCTGTTGCCGTTCACGAGGTGGGCGCTGCGGCCGTTGGTCCTGCTCGCCGCCGCACGGTGGATGCCCACTGTCGCCGCGACCACGGCGCGGATGCGACCGACGGTCATCGACGGCGAGGTCGTCCCGGAATCGACGAGCCCGCGGCCGTCCGGTTTGATCATCGAAGCGCAGCCCCAGGATTTCCAGAAGCCGACTCGCTGAGGGCAGACTGGTCTGTCGTGAGTACCCAACTGCTCCTCGGTGGACGGATCTACAGCCCGACGGCACCCGACGCAACGGCGATGGCCGTCACCGACGGTGTCGTGACATGGACCGGCGAGGATCGCACCGGCAGAGCTCTGCATCCGGGAGCCGAGGAAATCGATCTCGCAGGCGCGTTCGTCGCGCCTGCGTTCGTCGATTCGCACGTGCACACGACGGCGCTCGGGTTGTCCGTCGTCGGACTGGATCTGACGGAAGCTGTGTCCCGGGCGGACTGCCTGGATCGAATCCGTCGGTATGTCGAGCGGACGTCCGACGACGTCGTGTGGGGACAAGGTTGGGATGATTCCGCGTGGAGCGATGGTGGTGCTCTGACGACTGCCGATCTGGATGCGATCGCGCCGGGCAGGAACGTGTATCTGTCGCGGATCGATGCACATTCGGCCGCCTGCTCGACGCCACTTCGAGCTGCGAGCGGCATCACCGGCTCGCAGTTGGGGTTCCACCCGCAGCAGCCCGTGACGGCAGACGCCCACCACGCGGTCCGGTCCACGGCGCGGGCGTTGATCGGATCGCCCCTGCGCGCCCGGGCCCGGCTTGCGGCGTTGAATCTGTATGCGGCCCAGGGTGTCTGCGCGGTCCACGAGTGTGCCGGCCCGGACATCTCGGGCTCGACCGACTTCGCCGAGTTGTCGGCTACGGAACACGGAGTCGAGGTGCGCGGCTACTGGGGCGAACTGGCCACCAGCGCCGAGCACGCCCGCGACCTGCTTTCGTCGACGGGCGCGGCCGCGCTGGGTGGAGACCTGTTCGTCGATGGATCCATCGGCTCCCACACTGCGTGGCTGACCGAGCCCTACGCCGATCACACCGGCACCGGCATCGCCTTTCAGGACGTCGAGTCCATCACCGCGCATCTGTCCGCGTGCACGGAAGCCGGCATTCAGGCAGGATTCCATGCGATCGGAGACGGCGCCGTCGCCGCAGTCACCTCGGCGTTGCTCCGGACCGCCGAGGTGTTCGGCGGTCCGGCGGTAGCTGCGCTCGGGCACCGGATCGAGCATCTCGAGATGGTGTCGGACGCTCAGGCGGACGTTCTCGCATCCCTCGGGGTCATCGCCAGCATGCAACCGGCCTTCGACGGGTTGTGGGGTGGTGACGATGCTTTGTATGCATCCAGACTCGGTGTGGACCGGGCGCGGGCGCTCAACCCGTTCGCGTCGCTCGCATCGAGAGGTGTGTCCCTCGCGTTCGGATCGGACGCCCCGGTGACGACCGTCGATCCGTGGGGCGTTCTCCGATTCGCAGTCGGACATCGCACACCCGGGAGCGCGGTGTCACCACGGGCGGCATTCTCGGCCGCCACCAGAGGTGCGTGGCGAGCAGGCGGAGTGCGCGACGGTCTGGCAGGCACGTTGCTTCCTGGCGCCCCCGCGAGCTACGCCGTCTGGGATGCCGACGAGCTGGTGGTACGAGCACCCGCCGATTCGGTTGCGCGGTGGTCGACCGATCCGAGGGCCGGAGTACCCCCGCTGCCGGCGCTCGATCCGCTGTCGCCGAGTCCTCGGTGCCTGCGCACGGTGCATCGCGGACGAGTGATCCATGAAGCGTGATCCGCGCGCGATCCTGCGCGTCGGTGTTTCCACCGTCATCGCCGCCGGGGCCGGCCTACTGCTGTTCGCGAGCTTTCCGCCTCGGCACCTGTGGTTCCTCGCCCCGGTCGGGATCGCGATCCTCGTCGGGGTCGTGCTGGGCATCGGATCACCGCATCGCCAGTCGAAGAAGGCCGGCTTCGGGTACGGGTTCGTGGCGGGCCTCGGCTTCTTCGTCCCGCTGCTTCCCTGGATCGGGGTGTACGTCGGGCCGTTACCGTGGTTGGCTCTCGCCGTCGCCGAGTCCGTGTTCATCGGAATCTTCGGCGTCCTGGCAGCTGTCCTCGCGAGGTCTCGGTGGTGGCCGTTGTCGATTGCGCTGGCGTGGAGTCTCGTCGAGTGGGCGCGATCGTCGTTTCCGTTCGGCGGATTTCCTTGGGGCAGGCTCGCGTTCGGCCAGCCGGACGGATTTCTGCTTCCATTGGCGAGTGTCGGTGGAGCGCCGCTGCTGAGTTTCGGTGTGGCGCTGACAGGGTGCGGAATCGCAGCGCTCGTGGCGTGCATCCTCGGGCCACGTTCGCGTGGCCGATGGGCGACCGCCACGGCTACCACCGTGGTCGCGTCGGTTGCCGCGCTCGCACTGTTACCGACTCTGGCGCCTGCTCAGGAGTCCGGTGACGAACGATCCATCACCGTAGCGGCCGTGCAGGGGAGTGTTCCTCGGTTGGGCCTGGACTTCAACGCGCAGCGACGAGCGGTGTTGGACAACCATGTCCGCGAGACGTTACGCCTGGCCGACGACGTGGCGGCGGGCAGAGCGGCCGCACCGGACATCGTCGTGTGGCCCGAGAACGCTTCGGACATAGATCCGTTGCGAAACGCGGACGCGGCGGCACTGATCACCGAGGCGTCGGAGGCCGTCGGTGCTCCGATTCTGGTCGGTTCCGTTCTGGTCAACGATGACCGGACCACCACCAATTCGGTCATCGCCTGGGACGGCGCCGACGGTCCGGGTGAACGTCACGACAAGAAGATCATTCAACCTTTCGGTGAGTACTTGCCCTACCGAAGTTTCTTTCGTTTGTTCTCCGAATATGCCGATCGTGCCGGGTATTTCGTGCCCGGCACAGGCAACGGTGTCGTCCATGCCGCAGACGTGGCGGTCGGAATCGCGACCTGTTACGAGGTGGCGTTCGACCGAGCGTTGACCGAGTCCGTTCGATCGGGTGCGGAGTTCATCGCAATCCCCACGAACAACGCGACCTTCGGTGACACCGAGATGACGTATCAGCAGTTGGCGATGTCCCGCATTCGCGCGGTCGAGCACGGCCGGGAGGTCGTTGTCGCCGCGACGAGCGGAATCAGTGCGACAGTGTCTCCCCGGGGCGACGTCCAACAAGCGAGCGATCTGTTCGTACCGGAGGTTCTCGTTCAACGTGTTGCTCTTCGGACCGACACGACGGTTGCCACCGCAGTAGGGCAGTGGCCGGAATATCTGCTGAGCGTGCTGGCCGGGGTGTTCGTGATCGGCGCTGCAGTGGTCAACCGAAAAAAGAACTCGATGTCCGAAAATGCACGATAAACAGGCTCGAATTCTGATACTCGCACGTAAACAGTTCTCGAGAATGTTGAACTGTCATTCGGACGGAGGATTCGTGGTCGGCCTGTTCGAGAGCGCGATTCGTGTAACGAATCGTGACGTAGGCTCGATTCTTCAATAGTGATCCGCTACAAAACCGGCGGGTTCTTATTGTATGTTTGTAGACCGCTGTGGTCCCTGGATCGCAACTGATCGTTGGCGCGCAATTCCCCACAATTGCGCGGTCGGTGACGTGTACGTACGGGAGGGGTCGTCGATGGTGTGTGCGTTGCTCGACTATCGAATTCAACTAATTGTTCCGAATCGATCCTCAGGCTCGTCGAGAGCCTCGAAAACCGTCATCGAGCCTTTTTTCGACTTCTTTCCGCACCCAATCCCGACCGTAGCGCGCAACGAACCAACTGTGAACGGTCGGGCAGGCGGATAGCCGTACCGATAGACCTGTACTCGACCAGGGCCCAGTTGCTGAACCACGCTCGGAACGGAAATGACTGTTGACTGCTAGTGCCTCGGCAACTGTCCCCGACAATTCTTCGCTGCGTTCGTCGTCTCTTTCGACGTCGACTCGGAAAGGTGTCTGAATGCGCGCCGCGGTCTCAGGCGAGTCCCATGGATCACTTCCTCCCGAGGGAGGTGCGTCGGAGCCGTTCCCGTTGTCGTCGGCTCAGCGTGGAATGTGGTTCGCGCAGCAGTTGGCGCCGTCGGTGCCCGTCTGCATCGCCCAGTACGTGGACTTGCGGGGCGACCTCGACCTGGAGTTGTTGAGGAAGTCGACGCGTCAGGCCGGTCACGAGTTTCAATCCGCCTTCATCCGTCTGTTCGAGGTCGACGGCGAACCGATGCAGGTGATCGATCACAGCATCGACGACTCGGTCGACTACCTCGATCTGCGGTCCGAGGACGATCCCATGGCCGCGGCGAAGACGTGGATCGATCGCAACTACACCGCTCCGGTCGACGTGACCACCGATCGCCTGGTGGACGTCTGGATTCTCCACGTCGAGGACGACCGGTACCTCTGGTACAGCAAGATCCACCACGTTGCGCTCGACGGCTACGGCGCCATGACGATGGTGAACCGGACGGCGGAGCTCTACACCGCGGAGCAGGAAGGCAGGCAGCCACCACCGGCAAAAGCGGCCGAGCTGCAGAAGCTGTACCAGCTCGACCAGGAGTACCGTTCCTCCGGTCGATTCGAATCGGATCGCGATTACTGGATCGAACACGTCGGTCATGCGCGTGGTGGTGCTTCCCTCGCCAACACCCCCGGCGCGACTGTCGCGGCAAGCACACTGTCGAGCGAAGCGTTGCGCACCGAGATCGTCGACGCTCTCGAAGCATCGGACGCGACCAAGGGCGCGACGTCCGCGGCCGTCGTCATCGCCGCGTTCGCGTGCTACCTCGCCAGGGTCACCGGCCGCGAGGAGGTCCTCGTCAACATTCCAGTGTCGGCGAGAACCACGGCGTTGCTCCGTCGCTCGGGCGGCATGCTCGTCAACGTCGCACCGTTGTCGATTCGCGTGGATCCCGACGGCACCGTGGGCGACCTCGTCCAGCAGGTGCAGCTGGAACTGATGGGTGCGTTGCGCCACCAGAGATTCAGCCTCGAGGACATTCGGCGCGAACTCGCGACGCGCGGCAGGGACGCCGACCTCACGGGTCCGATGGTCAATGTGATGCTGTTCCACCAGCAGATCCAACTCGGTTCCATTGCAGGCGAATTCAATATCGTCACCTCCGGTCCGGTCGAGGACCTCCTCGTCAACATCTACCAGAGTGGTAGCCCGGCAAAGACGTTCGTGGACTTTCGCGGAAACCCGAATCGCTACGTCGACGAGGACCTCGTCCGTCACCACCGGACGTTCGTCGAGGTCGTCGACGCGTTCGTCGAAGCGAGCCCGCACGACGCGGTCGATACCGTTCATCAGCCGAGTGCGGACGTGGGAAGGATTCGGCGCGCCGAGCGTTCCGAACTCGACTACTGGACCTCGGTTCTCTCCGACGCGCCCAGCCCCGTCGGCTTCGCCGGGTTCGGCAGCGCAGAATCCGATGGGGAACGGACGGGCGCTCCGACGCGGAGGACAGCATCCGCGTCGATCGACGCCGCCACCCACCGGGGCCTGTTGTCGGCGGCCAACCACCAGAACGCCAGCGTGCTGGTGTCTGTTCACTCGGCGTTGGCCGTGCTGCTGTCACGACTGGCCGACGAAGCCGACATCTCGATCGGCGTGCGTACGCGATCGACCGACGGCAACGTGGTCGTCCTCCGCTCGGCGGTCGACGCGGCGGAGTCGTTCTCCGATCTCGGTGCTCGGCTGCGTGACATCGATTCGGCTGCACTGGCTCACGCGGGCGCCACGTTGGAGTCGGTCGGTGCGACGGTCAACTCGGCGGGGTCCACGAAAGCGGACTTGATCCGCGTACTTCTGTCGTTCGGAGTCGAGGACCTGAGCGACGATCTCGATGTGGTCGACGTCGTGATCACCGCGCACGAGACGTTCGATGCACTCGGCGTTCCCGCCGGTATGTCGATCCAGTTCGTCCATGATTCGGAAGCGGACGACAGCACGGCGCAGGCGCATGTCGACAGGCTCGTGACGTTGCTGCGCAGTGCGGCTACCGATCCGGCCGGTTCGGTCGGCGACGTCGATATTCTCACGGATGCCGAGCGGGCTGCGCTCGTCCCTGTTCGGGGTGTGCCGTCGGTGGACGGGCAGTTGTTGTCGGAGATCTTCGCCTCCGCGGTAGAAGCTGCGGGGGTGAGCGCCGAGGCTTTGGTGGTTGCGGGTTCGGGTGCACCCGTGACCTACGGAGAGCTGGATTCTCGGTCGTCTGCGTTGGCTGAATCGTTGGTCGCACGCGGTGTCGGTGTCGGTTCGTTCGTGGCCGTCGGATTGCGTCGCTCGGTGGAGTACGTGATTGCTGTGTGGGCAGTGGCCAAGGCCGGCGGTGCATTCGTACCGGTCGACCCGTCGTACCCGGCGGATCGCCTTGCGCACATGCTGTCGGATTCCGGTGTCGCGGTAGGGGTGTCGACGTCGGAGTACATCGACGTACTGGCCGAGTCCGGGCCCTCGGTGGATTGGGTCTCGCTCGACGAATCGAACCTCGTCGCTGCCGAGACTGTGTCGAGTCCTGAAACACCGAGTCCTGAAACACCGAGGCCTGAAACACCGAGTCCGGTGCCGTCGCTGGACGATGCGGCGTACCTGATCTACACCTCGGGATCGACAGGTGTGCCGAAGGGCGTGGTGGTCACGCACCGCGGACTCGGCGACTTCGTCGAGGAGGAGCGGACCCGCTTCCGGGTCACCACCGACTCGCGTGTTCTCGCGTTCGCGTCGACGAGCTTCGATGCCTCGGTGCTCGAATTGCTGCTGGCGTTCGGCGGCGCCGGCACGCTGGTGATCGCGCCGACGGATGTGTACGGCGGCTCCGAGTTGGCTGCGGTGTTGTCGGGGGAGTCGGTGACCCATGCGTTCGTGACGCCTGCGGCGTTGGCTTCGGTGGATCCCGCTGGACTGGACGATCTGCAGGTCGTGGTGACCGGTGGCGACGCCGCCGGTTCGGATTTGGTGGAACGGTGGGCTCCGGGCCGCGATCTGTTCAACGCCTACGGACCGACCGAGGCCACGGTCTTCTCGTCGGTCAGCGAGCCGTTGACGGTCGATCGTGGTGTCGACATCGGCGCTCCCATCTCGGGTTCGGAGCAGCTCGTCCTGGACTCGCGCCTGCGGCCTGTTCCGGTGGGTGTGGTGGGTGAGTTGTATTTGTCGGGTCCTGGTGTGGCTCGTGGTTATCATGATCGTTTTTCGTTGACGGCGGAGCGGTTCGTTGCGGCTCCGTTCGGTGGTGGTGTGCGGATGTATCGCACGGGTGATGTGGTGCGGTGGTCTGGTTCGGGTGTGTTGGAGTATGTGGGTCGTAGTGATTTTCAGGTGAAGGTGCGTGGTTTCCGGATCGAGTTGGGTGAGATCGATTCGGTGGTGGTGGGTCATGGTGATGTGGATTTCGTGACGACGGTGGGTGTGGATGGTCCGTCGGGTGCGACGGTGTTGGTGTCGTATGTGTTGCCGGTGGCGGGTGCGGTTGTAGATGTGGAGGGGTTGCGGGAGTTCGTGGCGGGTGTGTTGCCGTCGCACATGGTTCCGTCGGCGTTCGTTGTGTTGGAGTCGATTCCGTTGACTCCTGCGGGCAAGTTGGACCGACGCGCACTACCGTCTCCGACGCTCGCGTCGCACTCGGTGTTCCGGGCCCCACGGACCGACAACGAACGACGAGTGGCCGCGGTGTTCACGGACCTACTGGACTCGCAGAAAGTCGGCATCGACGACAGTTTCTTCGATCTCGGTGGAAACTCATTGGTCGCAACACGATTGATCGCTCGGGTGAACGCCGACCTCGGTTCGTCTCTGCGGGTTCTCGACCTGTTCGAGGCACCGACGGTCGTCGGGCTGACCGCTCGTGCCGAGGACACTGCCGGCTCGTCGAACCGCCCCGCGCTGGTTCGTGCCGAGCGTCCGGACGTGGTTCCGCTGTCGCTCGCGCAACAGCGTATGTGGTTCATCAACCAGTTCGACACGCAGTCGGCTGCCTACAACATCCCACTCGCAGTGCGGTTGTCCGGTGCCGTGGACGTCGCGGCGCTCAGCGCTGCGGTGGCGGACGTGGTCGATCGCCACGAGAGTCTCCGAACCGTGTTCCCGACCGTGGGCGAGCTTCCTCGGCAGGTCGTGGTGGACGCGGCCGATGTCGATCTGTCGATGGACGTGGTGTCCATCGACGAGAGCGCGCTGGCGGGGCACGTGTCGTCCGCCGCTGCACGCGGCTTCGACGTCACGACCGACGTGCCGATTCGAGCCACGCTCTACCGCCTCGACGGTCGCGAGGACCGGCATGTGCTGGCGATCGTCGTCCATCACATCGCGGCCGACGGTGCTTCCATGGCTCCGCTCGCCTCCGATGTGATGATCGCGTACTCGTCGCGGGTGGCCGGTGAACTTCCGACCTGGGAACCCCTGGCCGTTCAGTACGCGGATTACTCGCTGTGGCAGCGCGGGCTGCTGGGGTCGGAGTCCGACGCGGAATCCCTGATGTCCCGCCAGCTGGCCTACTGGTCCCGAGTACTGGCGGATGCGCCCGACGTTCTGCCGTTGCCTCACGACCGACCGCGCCCCAGCACTCAATCCGTGGCAGGCGCAACGACGAAATTCGAGATTCCCGCAGAACTTCGGTCCGAGCTCGTGCGGTTGGGCGCCGCACACGACGCGACACCGTTCATGGTGTTCCATTCCGCGCTGGCGATCCTGCTGGCCAGGTTGAGTGGTACCGAGGACATCGTGGTGGGTACGCCGATCGCGGGTCGCGGTGAGGCCGGGTTGGATGCGTTGGTCGGTATGTTCGTGGGGACGTTGGTGTTGCGGACGGAGGTGTCGGCGCACCTGTCGTTCGTGGAGTTGTTGGCGGCGACTCGGGCTGCGGATCTGGCTGCGTTCGACAACACCGATGTGCCGTTCGAGCGGTTGGTGGACGAGTTCGCGCCGTCGCGGTCGACGGATCATTCTCCATTGTTCCAGGTGTTGTTGGAGTTCCAGAACAATCAGCGGGCGCACCTCGAGCTGCCCGATCTGACGGTGAACATCGAGGAAATCGACACCGACACCACCAAGTTCGACCTGCAGCTTCGGATCGACGAGGCAGCGGGGGACAGCGGCACGTCCAGTGCGGCGTTCACGTACTCCACCGCCTTGTTCGACCCGGACACAATCGATCGTTTCGTCGACCGTTTTCTCCGGTTGCTCGAGTCGATCACCCGCGCCCCGCAGGCGCCGCTTCGGAATCTGGACATTCTGTCGGTGTCCGAGCGCGACACCGTGCTCGCCGTGTGGAACTCCACCGAGCATCAGCTGCCTGCCCAGGTCGGATCGGACCCGACACTCGGCAGCTTGTTCGACCTGCAGGTCGCGCGGAGCCCCTATTCCATCGCGTTGGTGTTCGACGACGAACACGTGACGTATCGCGAGTTGGACGAGCGTGCCAACCAGCTCGCACGTCATCTGGTGTCACTGGGAGTCGGGCCGGAATCGCATGTGGGACTTGCAATTCGACGATCCACGGATCTGCTGGTCGGCATGTACGCGATCATGAAGGCGGGTGGCGCCTACGTTCCGATCGACCCGGACCATCCCGTCGACCGATCCGCGTACGTCATCGACAGCGCGCAGCCCGTCTGCATCCTGACGACGAGCAGAGACTGGATCGATGTGTCGGTGGCCACTCCGGTGCTCGCCGTCGACCTGATCGATGTATCGGACAGGGCGACGACTCCGCTGAGCTCGTCGGAGCGGCTCGGCGACATCTCCGGCGCGAACACCGCCTACGTCATCTACACCTCCGGCTCGACGGGACGGCCCAAGGGCGTAGCCGTCACACACGAAGCCATCGTCAACAGGTTGCTGTGGATGCAGGACCGGTACCGGCTCGAGCCGTCGGACAACGTGCTGCAGAAGACTCCGGCGAGCTTCGACGTGTCGGTGTGGGAGTTCTTCTGGCCGTTGCAGGTCGGCGCCAAACTGGTCATCGCAGCACCCGACGGTCACCGTGATCCGGAGTATCTGTCGCGGGTGATTCTGCGCGAACGAATCACCACCCTTCACTTCGTGCCGTCCATGCTCGCCGTTTTCGTCGACGGTGCGCACGCCGAGGACTGCGAGTCACTGCGCTTGGTGTTCTGCAGCGGCGAGGCATTGCCGCCTGCGACAGTGGAGGCATTCGCTGCCTTCTCGGATGCGCAATTGCACAACCTGTACGGTCCCACGGAGGCAGCGGTCGACGTGACGTCGTATCACTGCGTCTCGTCGGATCCGATATCGATTCCGATCGGTGCCCCGGTGTGGAACACACGCACCTACGTCCTCGATGCGTCGTTGAAGCCTGCACCGATCGGTGCACCGGGTGAGCTCTACCTGGCAGGTGTTCAACTCGCACGTGGCTACGTCGGCCGCGGTGATCTGACCGCCGATCGTTTCGTTGCCGATCCGTACGGCGAACCAGGTGAACGTCTCTACCGCACTGGCGACCTAGTCCGGTGGCGCGCCGACGGCAACCTCGAGTACATCGGCCGTACCGACTTCCAGGTCAAACTCCGCGGACTGCGTATCGAGTTGCCCGAAGTCGAATCGGCGCTGCTTCGTCATCCGTCGGTCGCACGCGCCGTGGCCGTCGTCCACCGCACCGTCTCCACGGGCGAGGCTCTGGTCGCCTACGTAGTACCCGTGCGGGGAGCAACCGTCGACGCAGCCGAGTTGGCACGCGCCGTCGGCGAGTCCCTGCCGGCGTACATGGTGCCGTCGCTGGTGGTCGAACTGGCCGAGTTCCCGCTGAACTCGAGCGGAAAACTCGACCGGAAAGCCTTGCCGGACCCGGTGTTCACGCTGACCGACGACGAGATCGTCGCACCGTCGAACCCGGTCGAGGAGATCATCGTCGGCGAATTCGTCGCGCTTCTGGGCGGAGAACCCATCGGCGTCACCCAGAACTTCTTCGCCGTCGGTGGTAACTCTCTCGTCGCGATGCGAGCCGTGGCGCGTATCAACTCGGCTCTCGGATCGAGCCTGACCGTTCGCGATCTGTTCGACGCACCGACCGTGCGTTCGCTGGCTGCGGTCGTCGAATCGCAGGGCTACCGGACCGATCCGAAGCCGGCGCTGGTTCCGCTGGAGCGGCCGACGTCCATCCCGGTTTCTCTTGCACAGCAGCGTATGTGGTTCATCAACCAGTACGACACATCGTCGGCTGCGTACAACGTGGCCTTCGCGATGAGGCTGACCGGCCGGCTCGATACGACTGCACTGCGCAGTGCCATAGGCGACGTCGTCGACCGACACGAAGCCTTGCGGACCGTCTTCCCTCTGACCGACGACGGTCCCGTCCAGTCGATCCTGGAATCGCACCAGGCGCTGCCCGATCTGACTCCGGTCCCGGCCGAGTCCGAGGACGATGTCCTTCGTCTCGTCACCGAGGTCGCGTCCGCAGGATTCGACGTCGCCAGCAGTGTCCCCGTCCGAGCCCGACTGATCGAGGTCGGACCGGAGGATCACGTGCTCGCGTTCGTCGTGCACCACATCTCCTCCGACGGATTCTCGACCGGTCCGCTTGCTCGAGATCTGATCGTCGCCTACAGCGCGCGTACCCAGGGTGAGGCGCCGACGACGTCGGCGCTGCCTGTGCAGTACGCGGATTACTCGCTGTGGCAGCGTGCTTTCCTCGGTGAGGAATCGGACACCGAGTCCGTGATGAACAAGCAGCTGGGTTTCTGGGTGGACACCTTGTCCGGAGCCCCGGATGTTCTGGACCTCCCGTCGGACCGTCCACGCCCGGCCGAATCGTCGTTCCGCGGTGCGGAAGTCGAGTTCTCGATCGACCCCCAGGTCCACGCGCGCATGGCGGAGTTGGCCGCCGTGCGCGATTCCAGCGTGTTCATGATCGTTCACGCGTCGCTCGCGGTGCTGCTGTCCAGGCTGTCGTCGTCGTCGGACATCTCGGTCGGTACACCGATCTCCGGACGCGGTGACGCTGCGCTCGACGATCTCGTCGGAATGTTCGTCAACACACTCGTTCTGCGGACCGAGATCGACGCCGCGCAGTCCTTCCGGGATCTGCTGGCCGATGTCAGGGCCACCGACCTCGCGGCGTTCACTCACTCGGACATTCCGTTCGAGCGCGTCGTCGATGCGCTCGACCCCGTGCGGTCCACCTCGCATACCCCGCTGTTCCAGGTGATGCTGGAGTTCCAGCACACGGATCGCCCGAACATCACTCTGCCCGGTTTGAGTGTCGAGGCAATGGATCTGGCGAACGACATCGCCAATTTCGACCTTCAACTGACTGTGTCCGAGCGCTTCGACGCCTCCGGACAGGCAGCCGGTATCGAGGCCTCCTTCCGGTACGCCGCCGACCTGTTCGACGCTGCCACCGTCAGCACGTTCGCGGACAGGTTCGTCCGAATCGTGGACGCGGTCACCTCGGATTCCGAAGTTGCCGTCGGCGACATCGACACTCTGTCGACGGACGAATTCGGCGCCCTGACGCCCGTTCGAGGCGCCGCACCGATGCCGCCTCGACTGCTGCCCGAGATATTGGCGGACTCCGTCGTGTCCGCAGGCGAGTCGGCCCATGCGCTCGACGTCGACAACGGAGTCATGACCTACGGAGAGTTGGACGCTCGGTCCTCTCGACTGGCTCGCATGATCGTCGACCACGGCGTCGGCCCCGGTGACGTGGTTGCGCTCGCACTTCCGCGTGGCGCCGACTCCATCGTCGCCATCTGGGCCACGGCGAAGGCCGGAGCGGCGTTCCTTCCCGTCGACCCGACGTATCCGGCAGACCGAATCACACACATGATCACCGATTCGGGTGCTGCGCTGGGACTCACGACGCTCGCCGACAACTCTGCGTTGGCTGCGTTGTCCGACCGGGTCGTCTGGGTCGTTCTGGACGACCCACGCTTCCAACAGGTGACGTCGACGTTCTCGACTGCCGCGATCACCGACGCCGAGCGTGTGGAACCGCTGCGGATCGACGACGCTGCGTACCTGATCTACACCTCGGGGTCGACAGGTGTGCCCAAGGGCGTGGTGGTGACCCACCGCGGTCTGGCAAACCTTGCCGCGGAGGAACGTACACGGTTCGAGGTAGAGCCGGGGTCGCGGACGTTGGCGTTCGCCTCACCCAGTTTCGATGCGTCCGTCCTGGAATTCGTGCTTGCGTTCGGAGCAGGGGCGACGATGGTGATCGCACCGTCCGGAATGTACGGTGGCCCGGACCTGTCGAACTTGATGCGCGACAAGCACGTGACCCACGCCTTCGTCACCCCCGCGGCGCTGGCGACGGTCGACCACACGGAGTTGCCGGAACTGCGCGTCATCGCAACCGGCGGCGACGCATGCCCGCCGGAGTTGGTGGCCAGGTGGGCGCCCGGCCGTAAGATGTTCAACGCGTACGGACCGACCGAGGCCACCATCTTCTCGTCGATCAGCAACGAGCTCGTCCCCGGCGGCGTCGTGGACATCGGTTCTCCGACAATCGGTTTCGCCGAGGTCGTACTCGACTCTCGCTTGCGGCCGGTACCTGTCGGTGTCCCGGGTGAGCTGTATCTTGCCGGTCCGGCTCTCGCACGCGGTTACCATGGTCGACTTCCGCTGACGGCCGAGCGATTCGTGGCGGATCCCTACGGTGAACCGGGCAGCCGGATGTATCGGACCGGCGACGTCGTCCGCTGGAACCGCGCCGGTGCGCTGGAGTTCGTCGGACGCAGTGATTCGCAGGTCAAGGTGCGCGGTTTCCGCATCGAACTCGGCGAGATCGATGCGGCAGTCGGTACGCACGACGGTGTCGACTTCGCGACGACAGCCGGCGTCAGAGGACCCGCCGGCAACACCATCCTGGTGACCTGGTTCGTCGCCGCGGAGTCCGCGTCGCCCACTGTCGACGCGGCGATTCTGCGCGAGCACGTCGCCGCAACGTTGCCCGCCCATATGGTGCCCACCGCGTTCGTTCAGCTGGAGTCGATTCCGCTGACCCCTGCGGGCAAACTCGACCGCCGTGCGCTTCCCGAGCCCACGTTCGACGGTCCGGCCGACATCGGCCGAACGGCGGATACCGCGATCGAGAAGCTGCTGGCAGGACTCTTCGCCGAAGTTCTCGGCCTCGAGCAGGTCGGCGTCGACGATTCGTTCTTCGCCCTCGGCGGAGACAGCATCATGTCGATCCAGCTGGTGTCCCGAGCCAAGGCAGCAGGCCTCGTCCTGTCGCCACGGGACGTATTCGAACGCAAGACGGTTGCCGCACTCGCCGAAGTCGCGTCGTCCGCGGACGGCGACTCGGTGACGGTCCTGGAAGAACTGCCGGGCGGCGGCGTGGGTGACGTGCCGCTGACGCCCATCACCCAGTGGATGATCGACCGCACGCACGTGTTCGACCGTCACACACAGACGGCGTTGCTGACCTTGCCGGACGACATCGAGCGATCCGCTCTGGAGGCGACCGTTCAGTCCGTGCTCGATCATCACGACATGCTGCGTGCCCGCCTTCGTCACGAGGACGAGCAGTGGAGCATGGACGTGCAGCCCATCGGTTCCGTCGCGGCTGCCGCGGTGGTGCACCACGTCTCGGTCGGCTCGAGCACCGGTGACGAGTTCTCCTCGGTCGCCTCGGCCGAGCTCGAACGTGCAGCAGCACGTCTGGCCCCGGCCAGCGGCTCCATGATCCAGTTCGTCTGGTTCGAAGCCGCCGACAAGTCCGGACGACTGCTGATCGTCGCGCATCACCTCGTCGTCGATGGTGTGTCGTGGCGCGTCCTGGTTCCCGACCTCGCCACGGCATGGGCACAGCTCGAGGCCGGTGAGCAGATCGCTCTGCTCCCCGTCGGTACGTCGATGCGGCGGTGGGCTCACGGTCTGGCCGACGCGGCGGAGTCCCGCCGGAGCGAGCTGGCGTTGTGGAAGGACACACTGTCCGGGGACGATCCGCTGGTCGGCTCGCGCGCGCTCGACCCTGAAACCGACGTCTACGCCACGGTCGATCACGTCGAGGTCGAACTGTCGGCCGACGTGACCGAGGCATTGCTGACAACCGTTCCGGAAGTGTTCCACGGCAGCGTCAACGATGGTTTGATGGCCGGTCTCGCACTGGCCGTCGGCGCGTGGCGACGCGCCCGTGGTATCGAGACACAGGATTCGCTCGTCTCGCTCGAGGCCCACGGACGCGAGGACCACATCGTCCCCGGCGCGGACCTGTCTCGTACCGTCGGGTGGTTCACCACCATCTATCCGGTTCGAATCGATCTGCGCGGCATCGACTTCGACGACGCGATGAACGGTGGCCCGTCGGCCGGCGCGTTGATCAAATCCGTCAAGGAACGACTTCTCGGAATTCCGGACCACGGCATCGGCTTCGGCATGCTCCGCTATCTGGACGACGAGTCGCGAAACGTACTGGCACCCCTGACGTCGCCGCAGATCAGCTTCAACTATCTCGGGCGGTACGGCGCGGGTATTCCCGAGAATCTGCGCGGCGTGGGCTGGCTCCCGGTCGAGGACGACAGAATCGGCGATGTCCAGAACCAGGATCTACCGGTCTCGGCGGCCCTCGACATCAACGCGGTCACCACCAGTGGTGAGCACGGTGACGCCCTCCGGGCTACGTTCGCGTTCCCGTCGGGAGTACTGGAACGCGACGACGTCGAAGAGTTGACATCTCTGTGGGTGAGCGCTTTGACGAGCATCGCCCGGCACGCGCGGGGTGCGGGCGCGGGTGGATTCACCCCGTCGGACCTCGATCTCGTTGCGCTACCGCAGAGTTCGATCGTCGACATCGAGAAGCGGTATCCGACGTTGACCGACATCTGGTCGATGTCTCCGTTGCAGTCGGGCATGCTCTTCCACGCCGAGTTGTCCGACCAGACGGTCGACGCCTACATCGTCCAGCTCGTCATCGAACTCGGCGGCTCGGTCGATGCGGATCGCTTGCACCGCTCCGCTCAGGTTCTTCTCGATCGCCACTCCAACCTCAGGTCGGCGTTCGTTCACGATCTCGACGGCAACGCTGTGCAGGTCGTTCAACGAGGCGTCGACGTTCCGTGGCTGGAAATCGACCTGCGGGATGTGTCGTCCGAGAGCAAGGATGCCGAGCTCGACCGCATCCTCGTCGCCGATCGTGCAACACGCTTCAACATGGCCGACGCCCCGCTGCTGCGGTTCACGTTCGTGCAGGTCGCCGACGGACAGTGGCGACTCGTGCTGACCAATCACCACATCCTCATCGACGGATGGTCGACGCCGCTCGTCATCCGTGAGCTGCTCACTCTGTACGCGACCGACGGCGACGACGCGGTGCTCCCTCGGGTGCCCGCATACCGCGACTATCTGGCGTGGATGAACAGGCGCGACGGCGAAGCCGGCCGTCAGGCCTGGATTTCGGCGCTCGCCGGACTGTCCGAGCCGACTCTCCTGACCCCGGTCGAGAGCCGGCGACAGGAATCGACCCGAGCCGGTCGTGCGCTGACGTCGTTCGACGCGGCGGACACCACCGCGCTCCGCGTGTTCGCGCGGGACCGTGGTGTCACGATCAACACCCTGGTACAGGCAGCGTGGGGCACAGTGCTCGCGACGCTGACCGGACGTACCGACGTCCTGTTCGGCGCGACCGTGTCCGGGCGGCCGCCGGAGATCAACGACATCGAATCGATGATCGGCCTGTTCATCAACACTCTCCCGGTTCGAGTGACGCTGGACCCGCGGGAGACGTTGAGCGAGTTCGTCATCCGCCTGCAGAACGAGCAGGCAGGGCTGCTCGACCACCACTACCTCGGTCTCACCGAGATCCAGCGTGCCGTCGGTCCAGTGGTCGCCTTCGACACTCTGACGGTGTTCGAGTCGTACCCCGTCGACCGCGGTGGACTGTCCGACGAGACCGACATCGCAGGACTGCGTGTGTCGGGAATCGTCGACGGCAGCGACACCGCGCAGTATCCGCTCACTTTGGTCGCGATGGCCGACGATCGACTCCACGTCGAAGCGAAGTACCTGCCCGAGGTGTTCGATCAGGATGCAGTGGAGGCGATTCTCGGCAGGATCGTGGCCGTTCTGGACGCGTTCGCGACCCAGCCGGAACTACCTGTCGGGCAGCTGCAACTGTTGTCCGAGTCCGAGCGTGACCTGTTGGTCCCGGTACACGGCGCGCAATCCGTCGCCGGACGACTGTTGTCCGACGTCTTCTCCGAAGCCGTGAACACAGCCGTCGGCGCCGGCGGTGTCGACGCGATCGCCGTCGTCGCGGGCAACGAATCCGTGACGTATCAGGAACTGGAAGCGCGATCCACGCGAGTTGCCGACGTGCTGCGCTCACGCGGTGTCCGCCCGGGCACCTATGTGGCAGTGGGACTGCAGCGTTCCATCGAGTACGTCGTCTCGGTATGGGCTGTGGCGAAGGCCGGCGGAGCGTTTCTCCCCGTCGATCCGTCGTATCCCCAGGATCGCATCGAACACATGTTGACCGACTCCTCGGCGCCGGTGGGTATCTCGGTGGCTCGGTACACCGATGTGCTGACCGAAGCGGGCCGGGACGTCGACTGGATCGTTCTCGACGAAATCGACTGGTCTGCATCCGAGTCGAGTTCTGTGGCAGTCGACGACCGACGGCCGGACGACCAGGCAGTTCCGTCGCTGGACGATGCGGCGTACCTGATCTACACCTCGGGATCGACAGGTGTGCCGAAGGGCGTGGTGGTCACGCACCGCGGTATCGCCGATCTCGCCGAGGAGGAGCGGACCCGCTTCCGGGTCACCACCGACTCGCGTGTGCTCGCATTCGCGTCGACCAGCTTCGATGCGTCGGTGCTCGAGATGGTGTTGGCGTTCTGTGGCGGCGCAACCATGGTCATCGCGCCGACCGACGTCTACGGCGGCGTCGAACTCGCAGCGGTGTTGGCCGAGAAATCGGTGACCCATGCGTTCGTGACGCCTGCGGCGTTGGCTTCGGTCGATCCCGCTGGACTGGATGCGCTGCAGGTCGTGGTGACCGGTGGCGACGCCGCCGGTTCGGATTTGGTGGAACGGTGGGCTCCGGGCCGCGATCTGTTCAATGCGTACGGACCGACGGAAGCGACCGTGTTCGCGTCGCTCGGTACACCAATGCGTCCAGGTGCACCCATCGATATCGGCTCACCGGTGCACGGATTCTCGGTTGTCGTTCTCGACGCCATGCTGCGGCCTGTTCCGGTGGGTGTGGTGGGTGAGTTGTATTTGTCGGGTCCTGGTGTGGCTCGTGGTTATCATGATCGTTTTTCGTTGACGGCGGAGCGGTTCGTTGCGGCTCCGTTCGGTGGTGGTGTGCGGATGTATCGCACGGGTGATGTGGTGCGGTGGTCTGGTTCGGGTGTGTTGGAGTATGTGGGTCGTCGTGATTTTCAGGTGAAGGTGCGTGGTTTCCGGATCGAGTTGGGTGAGATCGATTCGGTGGTGGTGGGTCATGGTGATGTGGATTTCGTGACGACGGTGGGTGTGGATGGTCCGTCGGGTGCGACGGTGTTGGTGTCGTATGTGTTGCCGGTGGCGGGTGCGGTTGTGGATGTGGATGTGGAGGGGTTGCGGGAGTTCGTGGCGGGTGTGTTGCCGTCGCACATGGTTCCGTCGGCGTTCGTTGTGTTGGAGTCGATTCCGTTGACTCCTGCGGGCAAGTTGGACCGACGCGCACTACCGGTCCCCGACTTGTCGAGTGGGGCCGAGCATCGCGATCCGACGACGGACACCGAGCGAGCGATAGCGGACGTGTTCGCCGAGGTTCTCGGGATGGACTCCGTCGGTGTCGACGACAACTTCTTCGATCTCGGTGGTGACTCGCTCAGCGCCACCAGAGTCACCTCGCGGGTGAACTCTGCCCTGGGCAGTTCGGTGACGGTGCGTGCGCTCTTCGAATCACCCACCGTCGCAACGCTGTCGCTGCGAGCACAGTCCGACGAATCCGCCGCGGATCGACCCCCGTTGGTGCCCGCGGTGCGCCCGGAGATCGTGCCGTTGTCGCAAGCACAGCAGCGGATGTGGTTCATCAACCAGTTCGACACGCAGTCGGCTGCCTACAACATCCCACTCGCGGTGCGCTTGACCGGACATCTCGACATCGAAGCGCTCGGGGCAGCGGTCTCGGATGTGGTTGCGCGGCACGAGAGTCTGCGTACGACGTTCCCTATGGCTGGAGAACGGCCGAGACAGCAGATCCACTCGATCCCCGACGACCGTCTCGTCTTCGACGTCGTGAACGTGGACGCCGGCGATCTGACGGCACGGATCATGGCCGATGCATCTCGCGGGTTCGACGTCACGACCGACATGCCGTTCCGTGCCTCGCTCTACCGCCTCGACGGTCGCGAGGACCGGCATGTGCTGGCGATCGTCGTCCATCACATCGCGGCCGACGGTGCTTCCATGGCTCCGCTCGCCTCCGATGTGATGATCGCGTACTCCGCACGGGTAGCAGGCGCTGCACCCGTTCGTGAGCCTCTCGCGGTGCAGTACGCCGATTACGCACTGTGGCAGCAGATCCTTCTGGGTGACGAGTCCGATTCGGAGTCGCTCCTCGCACGCCAACTGGCCTTCTGGGCGCGCACTCTGGCGGATGTCCCCGAGGTTCTGCCGTTGCCGATCGACAAGGCGCGGCCGAATCAGCAGTCGCTTCGCGGCGCCTCGGTGCCGTTCCACCTCTCGTCCGACACCCATGCCGCGCTGACCGACATCAGCCGACGCGGTGGGGCAACGATGTTCATGACCGTCCATGCGGTCTGGTCCGCGTTGTTGGCCAGGTTGAGTGGTACCGAGGACATCGTGGTGGGTACGCCGATCGCGGGTCGTGGTGAGGCCGGGTTGGATGCGTTGGTCGGTATGTTCGTGGGGACGTTGGTGTTGCGGACGGAGGTGTCGGCGCACCTGTCGTTCGTGGAGTTGTTGGCGGCGACTCGGGCTGCGGATCTGGCGGCGTTCGACAACACCGATGTGCCGTTCGAGCGGTTGGTGGACGAGTTCGCGCCGTCGCGGTCGACGGATCATTCTCCGTTGTTCCAGGTGTTGTTGGAGTTCCAGAACAATCAGCGGGCGCACCTCGAGCTGCCCGATCTCGTCGTCGACGGAGTCGACATCGATGCAGGCATCGCGAAGTTCGATCTGCAGTTGACCGTGTCCGAGAACTTCGACGACGACGGCGTCCCTGCGGGGATCGACTTGGCATTCACCTATGCCACCGATCTGTTCGAGGAATCGACCGTCCACGAGTTCGTCCGACGATTCTCCATGCTCGTCGACGGTGTGACGGTTGCCCCTGACCGCGCCATCGGCGATGTCGAGATTCTGACGGCCGACGAAGTCCACGCGCTCACCGTCGACTGGAACCACGAGGGAACCACTCCGTCGACCGAGACTCTCGCGCAGCGCTTCGAAGCGTCCGCTGCACGGTTCCCGGATCACACCGCGGTGGTGTTCGGCAGCCGTCGGTACACCTATTCCGAGCTGGACAATCGATCCAATCAACTTGCACGACACCTCGTGTCGCGAGGTGTCGGCCCGGAAACCCTGGTTGCAGTGGCGATGCCTCGCAACGCCGAACTGGTCGTCGTCCTACTCGCGGTGCTCAAGGCAGGCGGCGGTTACCTGCCGGTGGACGTGACCTACCCGGCCGACCGGTTGGCGTTCATGCTCGAGGATGCTCGGCCGGTCTGTGTGGTGTCCACGATCGCCGATGTCACGGCAGTGCCGACCGACGACCTGACGACCGTGCTGCTCGACGATCCGTCCGTCGTCGAGGTGCTCGACAGTCTCGACTCGAATCCGCTGACGCCTGAGGAAGTCGGTGGGATCGTCGACGCGGAGTCGATCGCCTACGTCATCTACACCTCGGGCAGTACGGGCCGTCCCAAGGGTGTGCAGGTTGCGCACTCCACGGTGGCCACGCTGTTCGAGAACACCGTCGACTTGTTCGAGTTCGACGAGACCGATGTGTGGACGATGTTCCACTCCTACGCCTTCGACTTCTCGGTGTGGGAGCTGTGGGGGCCACTGCTCTACGGCGGCACCCTCGTGGTCGTCGACTACTACACCGCTCGCTCGCCGGAGTTGTTCCGAGAGTTGCTCGTTGCCGAACAGGTCACGGTTCTCAATCAGACCCCGACGGCGTTCTACCAGTTCGCCGAGGCCGATCGTGTCGCGCCTGCAGATTCCGCACGACTTGCGTTGCGGTACATTGTCTTCGGCGGTGAAGCGCTCGATCTCGGTCAGCTCGGCCGGTGGTACGCACGCCACCCGGAGAACGCTCCGACGTTGGTGAACATGTACGGAATCACCGAGACCACCGTGCACGTGAGCCACCTTGCACTGACCGAGCAGTTCGCTGCCTCGGCATCGGCGAGCGTCATCGGCCAGGCGATTCCCGGGCTCTCGGTGTCGGTCCGCGACAACAGGTTGCGGCTCGTTCCGCCTGGAGTGACCGGCGAGATGTACGTCTCGGGTGGCCAGCTGTCCCGGGGATACCTCGGACGCGCCGGACTGTCGGCAACGCGTTTCGTCGCCGACCCGGACGACACCGACGGCGCACGGATGTACCGAACGGGCGACACCGCTCGATGGAACCGCGAAGGTCGGCTCGAATACCTCGGTCGTAGCGACATGCAGGTCCAACTGCACGGGTTCCGTATCGAGCTCGGCGAGATCGAATCCGCTCTGCTCGGAGTCGACGGAGTTGCGCAGTCCGTGGTCTCGGTACGCGACGACGGGGCCGGTGATCGACTGGTCGGATACGTCGTTCCGGAAGCCGGGCGCACGCTCGACGTCGCAGGTGTTCTCGACGACGTCGCCTCGTCGTTGACGTCGTACATGGTGCCTGCAGCACTCGTCGTGCTGGCAGAGCTCCCGCTCACCGCGAACGGAAAGCTCGACCGTAAAGCGCTACCCGCGCCGGACTTCTCGTCTCGGGTCACTCAGAGTCGGGCACCCGCGTCCGAGATCGAACACAGCCTGGCGGCACTGTTCGCCGAGGTGCTCGGTCTGGACACCGTCGGCGTCGACGACTCGTTCTTCGCGCTCGGCGGAGACAGCATCATGTCGATTCAGCTCGTGTCCCGCGCCAAAGCAGCGGGACTCGTCATCGCCCCGCGCGACGTGTTCGAACGAAAGACCGTTGCCGGGCTCGCCGAGGTGGTGGCACTCGTCGGCGACGCCGACGTCGTCGTGCTGGAAGAATTGCCCGGTGGAGGCGTCGGAGAACTGCCTCTCACTCCTATCGTGCAGTGGATGCTCGAGCGGAGCGAGGAGTTCGGCCGGTACACCCAGACTGCGCTTCTACAGCTGCCGAAGTCCATCGACCGGTCGACTCTCGAGCGCACGGTCCAGGCAATTCTCGATACCCACGACATGCTCAGGGCACAGCTGTGTCGAGACGACGACGGTGTGTGGACCGAGACGGTCGCGGCCGAAGGTTCGGTCTCGGCGTCCTCGGTGCTCCACCATGTGACGGTCGACGACGTGTCCGGTGACGCATTCTCGGCACGGGCTGCCGCAGAACTGGATCAGGCAGCGGACCGACTCGATCCGGCGACCGGCCGCATGATCCAGATGGTCTGGTTCGAATCTCCCAGCGGTGCGGGCCGTTTGCTCGTCGTTGCACACCACCTGGTGATCGACGGTGTCTCGTGGAGAATTCTGGTTCCGGATCTCGCGTCCGCATGGTCTCAGGTAGTGGCAGGGGACGAACCGGCACTTGCTCCCACCGGCACGTCGATGCGTCGCTGGGCAACCGGATTGGTCGACGTCGCCGCCGAGCGCACCGACGAACTCGCGTTGTGGACGTCGATCCTGGACGGACCCGATCCGTTGATCGGATCTCGTGCCCTCGACCCCGCGGTCGACGTCGACGCGACGGTCGAACGCATCCGGGCGTCGTTGCCGGTCACGGTCACCGAGCGCTTGCTCACGACAGTTCCGGAGAAGTTCCACGGAAGCGTCGGCGACGGCCTGCTCGCAGGCCTCGCACTGGCGTTGATCGCCTGGCGCAACGAACGCGGTGCCGACGGTGACACGCCGCTGAGCGATGCGTTGTTGAGCGATGCGTTGTTGAGCCTGGAAGGGCACGGACGCGAGGACGGTGTCGTACCCGGTGCCGATCTCGGCCGCACGATGGGATGGTTCACCACGATCTTCCCGGTCCGTCTCGACCTGAAGGGAATCGACGTCGCCGACGCCTTTGCCGGAGGGTCGGCTGCGGGCGAGGCGATCAAGGCGGTCAAGGAACAGTTGTTGGCCATCCCGGACCACGGCATCGGTTTCGGTATGGCTCGTTATCTCACCGACGAAGGCCGGGCCGTGCTGGCTGCGTTCCCGAAGCCTCAGGTCAGCTTCAACTACCTGGGCCGATTCGCCACGGGCAGTTCCGAGGGCATGGAGGACGTCGGCTGGATCCCAGTGTCCGACACCACGCTTGGCGATGCGCAGAATCCCGACATGCCGGTGCCGGCGCTGCTGGACATCAACGCGGTCACCAACACCACCGACCAGGGTCCGGTACTGGACGCGACGTTCGCGTTCCCGTCCGGCGTCCTCACCGCACCCGAGGTCGATCGCCTGGTGGAACTGTGGGTGGAGGCTCTGACAGCACTGACCACTCATGCCGACGCGCCCGAAGCCGGCGGGTACACACCATCCGACCTCGAGCTCGTCGACATCGACCAACCGACGATCAGCGCTCTGGAAAACCGATTCCCGGATCTCGACGATGTCTGGTCGATGTCTCCGCTGCAGTCCGGGCTCCTGTTCCACGCGCGACTCGCAGGGGAGGTCGCCGACCAGGTCGATACGGGCGTCGACGCCTACATGGTGCAGCTCGGACTCGAGCTCCGCGGCGTCGTGGATGCGGACCGAATGAAAGCCGCGGCACAGACGTTGCTCGATCGGCACGCGAACCTGCGGACTGCGTTCGTACACAACTCGAACGGTGATTCGGTACAGGTCGTACAGACGGGAATCGACGTGCCGTGGTCGCACGTGGACTTGTCGGGTACACCGGATCCCGACGCAGCGCTCGACTCGGTGCTCCGGGATGACCGTGCGCGCAGATTCGCACTGGACCACGCGCCGCTGCTTCGGTTCACGCTGATCACGAAGTCGGTCGGCGCGGACGGTTCGGGGGAGTGGCGCTTGCTGCTCACCAACCACCACATCCTGCTGGACGGGTGGTCCACGCCGCTGCTGATCAAGGAACTGCTGACGTTGTACGCGACGGCCGGTGACGACTCGATGTTGCCTCGCGTTCCCGCGTACCGCGATTACCTGAGCTGGATGCGGCGCCGAGACGCAGCCGCATCGAAGGCGGAGTGGGTTCGGGCATTGTCCGGTGTCGAGGAACCGACTTTGCTGGTCGACGCGGATCGCGGGCGACTGCTCGAGGCCGTGTCCGTCGAATCGACGCAATCGCTGTCGAAGGAGATCACCGCTGCCCTGCGGGATCTGGCAGCTCACCGCGGCGCAACGCTCAACACCATCGTGCAGAGCGCATGGGGCGTCGTACTGGCGGCACTGACCGGTCGTGACGATGTCGTCTTCGGGGCGACTGTCTCGGGTCGACCACCGGAGATCCCCGGTATCGAATCGATGATCGGTTTGTTCATCAACACACTGCCGGTGCGCATCACGCTCGATCCGGCCGAAGCCGTCGGAGATCTCGTCGACCGGGTACAGGTGGAACAAGCGAGCCTGCTCGATCACCACTACCTCGGCTTGACCGATATCCAGAGGGCCGCCGGAAACGGTGTCTCGTTCGACACCCTGACGGTCTTCGAGTCGTACCCGGTGGACAAAGCCGGGCTGTCGGCGGACACCGACATCGCCGGGCTGAAGGTTGCCGACGTTCTCGGTACGGATGCAGCGCACTACCCGTTGACACTCGTGGCGTCCGTGGACGACAGGTTGCACCTGAAGGTCAAGTACCTGCCCGAGCTCTTCACTGCCGACGACGTCGAGCGGATCATCGCGCGTATTTCTCGGGTTCTGCACGCCGTCGTCGAGAACGACAGAACGCCGCTGGCCCGTATCGACCTGCTGGCCGAGTCCGAGCGCGCTGCCCTCGCACCGGTCCACGGACCTCGGGGACGTTCCACCGTCCTCCTCGGTCACATCTTCGAGAACGCAGCGAAGAAGTCCGCCGGCCGGGTCGCGTTGCGGTTCGGTACCGAATCGCTCGGCTACGACGAACTGGACAGCCGTTCCACTCGCCTCGCTCGGCTGCTGCTGCAGCGCGGCGTATCCGCCGAGTCGTTCGTCGCGCTCGGTCTTCCGCGCTCGATCGAATCGGTCGTCGCTGTCTGGGCCGTCGCCAAGACAGGTGCAGCGTTCGTTCCGGTCGACCCGGGATATCCGCGGGATCGCATCGAACACATGGTGACCGACTCGGGCGCCCAGTTCGGACTGACGATCGCCGGCAGGCTCGGGGACCTCCCGAAAACTGTCGCCGACGGCATGCCCTGGATCGTGCTCGACGATCCCGCGACCGACACCGAGCTGCAGGCCATGCCTGCCGAACCGCTGGCGGAACACGAACGTGTTGCCGGCCTCGGAATCGACAGCACGGCCTACGCCATCTACACCTCGGGCTCGACGGGTCTGCCCAAGGGCGTCGTGGTGACGCATTCCGGTCTGGAGAACTTCGCGCACGAACAGGCCGAGCGATACTCGGTCACTCCCGAGTCGAAGACTCTGCACGTGTCGTCGCCGAGCTTCGACGCATCGGTGCTCGAATACCTGCTTGCCTTCGGTGCCGGAGCGACGATGGTCATCGTCCCGCCGACGGTCTACGGCGGCGAGGAACTGCACCGAATCCTGTCCGACGAAGCCGTGACGCACGCGTTCATCACTCCGTCGGCGCTGGCGTCGGTCGATCCGGGTGGCCTGGAGACGTTCGCTCACGTGGTCGTCGGCGGTGAGGCCGTACCGGCAGAACTGGTGTCCAAGTGGGCGCCGGGACGCAAGCTCTACAACGGGTACGGCCCGACCGAAGCCACCATCATGTCCAACATCAGTGATCCACTGGACGCGTCGGCTGCTCTGACGATCGGTGGTCCGATCCGAGGCGTCCACGAGGTCGTGCTCGACAGCAGGCTCCAACCGGTACCCGTGGGCGTGACCGGCGAGCTCTACCTGGCGGGCGTCGGCCTGGCTCGGGGCTACCACGACCGCCCGGCTCTGAGTGCGGAGCGTTTCGTGGCCGATCCGTTCGGTGCTCCCGGTGAGCGGATGTACCGAACGGGCGACCTCGTCCGCTGGAGGAGTGGAGCCGGCGGAACGACCATGGACTCGAGTGGAGCCGGCGGAACGACCATGGACTCGAGTGGAGCCGGCGGAACGACCATCGGGGACAGTGGAGCCGGCGGGAGTTACACGATCGAGTATGTCGGGCGGAGTGACTTCCAGGTCAAGGTGCGCGGCTTCCGCATCGAGCTCGGTGAGATCGACGCGGTGCTCGCCACGCATCCGGCTGTCGATTTCGTTGCGACGATCGGCGCCGAATCACCCTCCGGTGCCACCGTTCTGGTCGCGTACGTCCGTGCGTCGACGTCGGGTTCGACGCTCGATCACGGTGAGCTGAACGCCCATGCGTCCGAGCGTCTACCGGGGCACATGGTGCCGTCTGCGTTCGTTCAGCTCGACGACATTCCGCTGACTCCGGTCGGCAAGCTGGATCGGCGCGCGCTGCCGACGCCCGAGTTCGATTCCGAGGGTGTCGATTTCGTCGCACCTCGAACGGACGCCGAGGCATCGGTGGCCGAGGTGTTCGCCGAGATCCTCGGAGCCGACCGCGTGGGTGCGCTGGACAACTTCTTCGATCGCGGTGGTGACTCGTTGTCTGCGACTCGAGTGATTGCCCGTGTCAACGCCGAATTCGGGACACGGATCGGCGTGCGCAGCATTTTCGAGGCTCCGACCGTGGCGGGACTCGCCGGCCTCGTTGCCGGATCGGCCGGAGATTCCGGCGGACGGCCGGTGTTGCGGCCCGTCGAGCGCCCCGAGGCGGTACCGCTGTCGCTGGCCCAGCAGCGTATGTGGTTCATCAACCGGTTCGATCCGGCCTCGCCCGCGTACAACGTTCCTCTCGTCGTGAAACTCACCGGTTCGTTGGACGAGTCCGCGCTGCGAGCAGCTGTCGCAGACGTACTCGAGCGGCACGAATCGCTGCGTACGACGTTCCCGAACGTCGGGCAGTCGCCCGCACAGGTGATTCACTCCGCCGCGGAGGTCATCCCCGAGGTGACGGTCGAATCGGTGCGTGACAACGAACTTGTCGACGCGCTCGGTCGCTTCGCCGGCCGCGGGTTCGACGTCACGACGGAAATCCCGATTCGTCTGGCGCTCTATCGAACCGGCGAGGACTCCCATGTGCTCGCCGTGGTCGTGCACCACATCGCGGCGGACGGAGCTTCGATGGCGCCGCTCGCTCGCGACGTCATGGTCGCGTACTCGTCGAGAACGGCGGGTGTGGCTCCGGCGTGGAGTCCACTCGAAGTGCAGTACGCCGACTACACGCTGTGGCAGCGAGAACTTCTCGGCTCCGAGGACGACGAGAACAGTGTCGCCGCACAGCAACTCGGATTCTGGCAAACCGCCCTGCGCGGTACTCCTGACCTACTGCCCCTGCCCACCGACCGTCCACGTCCGACCAACCAGGACTTCCGCGGCGGGCGAGTCAAGTTCGACATCGATGCTGATCTGCATCGTCGGGTGGTGGAGTTCTCCCGTGATCGCAGTGCGACGATGTTCATGATCGTGCACAGTGCCTTCGCGGCGACATTGGCCCGGCTCAGCGGAATCGACGACATCGCGATCACCACACCGGTCGCCGGTCGCGGCGAGGCAGCGCTGGACGACCTCGTCGGCATGTTCGTGAACACTCTGGTTCTGCGCACCGTCGTCGACGGTGCGGAGCCCTTCGAGTCGTTGCTCGGCCGCGTCGTCGAGTCGGACCTCGAAGCGTTCGGCCACACCGAGATTCCGTTCGAACGTGTCGTGGAGGTTCTCAACCCGACGCGGTCCACGTCGTACGCTCCGCTGTCGCAGGTTGCGCTGTCGTTCCAGAACAACACAGCTGCACGGTTGGACCTACCGGATCTGACTGTCGAAGGCGTCGATTTCGATGTGCCGGTTGCCAAGCAGGACCTTCAGTTGCTGCTGGCGGAGACGTTCGACGACGCAGGCGAACCCACCGGTATCGACGGTGCATTCGACTTCGCGACGTCGCTGTTCGATGCTGCGACGGTGCAGACGTTCGCGGACAGGTTCGTTCGTATCCTCCGCGCTGCTGTGTCGGCACCATCCGCGCCGATCGGGGATGCCGACGTGCTCGGCGAACACAAGCACCCGGCCCTCGCGCCGGCCAGGGGCGAGGCAGGCGGTCCGTTCCGGACGTGGCCGATGATTCTCGCCGACGCTGCCGCCGCGAACCCGGACGGGATCGCCGTCGAGTACGGCGACATCGGGTTGTCCTACCGCCAGCTGGACGAGTGGTCGACACGTATCGCGCGGATGCTCATCGATTTCGGCGTCGGGCCGGAGACGTTCGTTGCGCTGGCTCTGCCGAGGTCGATCGAGTCCATTCTCTCCATCTGGTCCGTCGCGAAAACGGGTGCTGCGTTCCTTCCCGTGGACCCGAACTACCCGTCGGACCGCATCGCGCACATGCTCGACGATTCCCGCGCGCCGATCGGACTGACGGTTCGAGACCACCGAGATTCCCTGCCGAACAGCATCACCTGGCTCGTGGTGGACGACGAGGATTTCACCGCCGACATCAAGCGGTACCCGACCTCGCCGGTGACCGACGCGGACAGGGTCACTCCACTTCACCTCGACAACCCGGCATACCTGATCTACACGTCGGGATCGACCGGTCGACCGAAGGGCGTCGCGGTGCGGCACCGAGGCCTGGCGAACCTCGAGGACGAGGTCACGTTGCGTTTTCACCCGACGCAGCACTCCAGGATCTCGCACATCGCGTCCCCGAGTTTCGACGCGTCGATCTACGAGTTGACGATGGCGTTCGGCGTGGGCGCCACCATGGTGATCGTTCCTCCCGGTGTCTTCGGCGGTGACGATCTGGCCGATCTGCTGGAGCGCTCGCGGGTGACGCACGCCTTCCTCACGCCGGCTGCGCTCGCGTCGATCGACCCCACGCGTCTCGGCGACGTCGGCGTCCTGGCGGTTGGCGGCGAAGCGTGCACTCCGGAACTGGTGGCACGGTGGGCACCGGGTCGAATGATGTTCAACGGCTACGGACCGACGGAAACGACGATCCAGGCCAGCGTCGGCGGCCCCCTCGTACCGGGACGGACGATCGACGTGGGCAGCCCGGCGATCGGGTTCCGCTTCCTCGTGCTCGACGCCAGACTTCGGCCGGTGCCGGCAGGCATCGCGGGTGAGTTGTACATCGCCGGACCGGGAACGGCCCGCGGTTACGTCGAGAGGTTCGCCCTGACGGCGGAACGGTTCGTTGCCGACCCGTACGGCGAAGCGGGCGAACGCATGTACCGGACCGGCGATGTCGTGCGGTGGGTGAGCTCGGCGCACGGAGACGAATCGGGTGAACTGAAAATCGAGTTCGTCGGTCGCAGTGACTTCCAGGTCAAGGTCCGCGGCTTCCGCATCGAACTCGGCGAGATCGACTCGGTGCTCACCGACCACCCTGCGCTGAACTTCGCCGCGACGATCGGGCACACCGCCCCGTCGGGCGACACGGTGCTCGTGTCGTACGTCAGAACGGTCGCCGGAGTCGACGTCGGGTCCGCCGAGGTCACCGAACACGTGGCGACGGTTCTTCCCCGACACATGGTTCCGACGGCAATCGTTTTCCTCGACTCGATTCCGCTGACGCCCGTCGGCAAGCTCGACCGGCGCGCATTGCCGGTGCCGGAGCTGACGGCGTCCACCGTGCCGTACCGCGCGCCCTCGACGGCAACCGAACAGGCGGTGGTGAATGTGTTCACCGACGTCCTCGGTGTCGAGCGTGTCGGTGTCGACGACAACTTCTTCGACCTCGGCGGTACGTCACTCGTCGCAACCCGAGTGGTACCGGCGTTGGAATCGGCGACCGGTGTGCGGGTACCGCTGCAGGCGCTGTTCCTCGACCCGACGCCCGCCGGGCTTGCGGCGCGGGTGGACAGCCGCGAGGACACGGCGCCGACGGGCTTGGACAGCGCATTCGGTGTTGTCATACCTCTGCGTGCAGAAGGAAGCGGAGACCCGTTGTTCTGCATCCATCCCGGAATCGGGTTGTCGTGGGGGTACTCGGGAATCGTCCGGCACCTCGCCGACGATCGACCGGTGTACGGCCTGCAGCTGCCGAGTATCACCGAGGGAGGGTCGTTCGATTCGATCCAGGCGCTGGCAGCTCGGTACGCGCACGAGATCCGTCGGGTCCGTCCCACCGGTCCGTACAACCTGCTCGGCTGGTCTCTCGGCGGTGCTGTCGCCCATGCGGTAGCGGTCGAACTCCGGCGGGGCGGAGCGGATGTCGATTCGCTGACCATCATGGACAGCTACGTCGAGTCCGGTGACGACACTCCGCAGGGCAAGCTCAGCGTCGAGGAACTACTCGAGGGGCTCGGACTCGACCTGCCGACCGTCACGTCGGATGGGCCGCTGACCTACGAGGGCGCCGTCGAGTTGTTGTCGGTGTCGTTCGGACAGGACACCGGTCTGACACCGGAGCACCTCGAGCGCATCAACGACGGTTTTGCCAATTCGACGTCGATCATGAGTCGATTCGTGCCCGACGTCTTCGACGGGAATGTCTTGTTCTTCGCGGCAGGTCGCGGGTCGGGTGACGGGGTCGACCGTGATCCAGCGGTGTGGAATGCATTCATCGAAGGAGAACTTGAAATCAGGACGATCGATTGTGCCCACAATCAAATGATCGAACCCGAAGTTCTTTCCGAAGTCGGCAATGTTCTGGAGAATTATCTGACGAAATAGAGTGCTTTTCTCTTCTGAAAGGGACGACCGAGGAATACCATTGGGCGTCCGGTAACAGTGGTTCGACAACGGTCTGGGGATACCTGTGAAACGAAGGAAATCAGTTGCGACGACGGCAGCGACCGTTCTCGCGGTCGCGTCGGTGGCAATCGCTGTCGGCGGTGGCACCGCGAATGCAGACCCTACCGAATCCGTGGGTTACGAAACCTCTGTCACGACGGATGGATCCGTCAGCACCGTCCTCGACGCGGGTGCGTTCCGTATCGACAGCAGTGACAATTCGGTGGACGTCGTGGGAAACTCCGGGACGGTTCTTGCAAGCCTGCCTCTGACGTACTCCGTGAACGGCGCGACATATTCGATCGCCCCAGCAGTGGTGGGGGACAGGCAATTGCTCCTGACCCCGCAACCCGCGTCGTTGATCAACGACGCAGCGGGACCGGTCAGCAAGCAAGCCGCGTTCGACAACATGATCAATCAGATCGTGATCGGATACACCGGCGGCGGAGCAGTCGGAACCGCAGTCGGCGCCGGCCTCGGCTTCGCAATCGGTTGTGTGTCGATCTTCCCGAACTTCATTGCCGGGTGCATCATCGGCACCGCCATCGGTGTCGTGGCCGGAACCATCATCGGCACCGTCAACGCAAACCCGAATGTGCAGCCCGCAGTGTTCGAGTACTTCACGACACCGTAGGTTCCTCGGGCCGACGTATTCGGCAGATTCCTCGGGCCGACGTATTCGGCAGATTCCTCGGGCCGACGTATTCGGCCAGGCATCGAATCTCCACGGGAGGACCGGGCCGGCGTCACTCGCCGGAACGGTCCTCCCTTTTCGTGCCGTGCGCGAGCGCGCGACGCATCGACACCGCCTTGACCATCGTCTCCTGGAATTCCTCTTCCGGGTCCGACAGCGCGACTATCGCGCCGCCGACACCGAACGTCACCTCGTGTTCGGTGGAGACGATCGTCCTGATGACAATCGAGAAGTCGGCCGAACCGGTCAACGAGAAATAGCCGATCGCACCGGAATAGACACCACGTGGCCCGTCTTCGAGCTTGTCGATGATCGCCATGGTCCGAATCTTGGGTGCACCCGTCATCGAGCCACCCGGGAAAGCGGCGCTGATGCAGTCCACCGCGGATGCGTCGTCGCGTAGCCGTCCACGCACCGTCGAGACCAGTTGATGTACCGGGGCGTAGGTCTCGACGTCGAACAGCTTCGGCACGTGGACCGAACCCGGCACGCAGACCTGCGCCAGGTCGTTACGAACCAGGTCGACGATCATCAGGTTCTCGGCCTTGTCCTTCTCGTTTCCGACCAGATCGGACCGAAGACGCTCGTCCTGTTCGGGAGTGCTGCCCCGCGGACGGGTTCCCTTGATGGGCTTGGACTCGACCACTCGGTCGGCGTCGATTCGCAGGAACCGCTCGGGAGAGGCACTCGCGACCGACAGGTCGTCGAAACCGAGAAACGCGCTGTATGGAGTCGGATTGATTTCTCGCAGATACGTGTACGTTTCCAAGGCATCGATGGGACCGGGGAGGGTCGCGACGTTCGTCAGGCACACCTCGTAGGTCTCACCGCTCGTGATGTCCGCAAGACACTGCTCGATGAGCCCGAGGTACTTCTCCCGATCGTGCCGAAGGTGGAGGGCGGTCTCGAATTCCGGCGCAAGCAAAGGAACAGGCTCGGGCTCGGCGCTCTCGACCTCCTCGCCGATCGAGGTCAAGGCGTCGGCCACGGTCTGGAACCAGGCCGACGTCGTCGCGTCGCCGTATTCGGTCACCAGTGCAAGTGCGTAACAGTTCCCGGCCTCGTGGTCGAACACAAGTGCACGGTCGGCGAAGACCATCGATGCGTCCGGTGTCGCGGAGGTATGTACCAGTTGACCGCCGACGTCGGCTTTCAGCTCGTACCCGAGATAGCCGATATACCCCAGCCCGAATGCGAAAGGCAGGTCGTGCAAAGCAGGCACGGCACGTTGCTGCAACTGGCCGTTCAAGTAGTCGAAGAACGTCGAGTCGAACGACTCCATCGAACCGTCGGGCCGGTGTACGTCGACACGACGCTCGGCCACGCGATAGGTGAGGTACTCCGCGAGAGGTCCCGAGCAGTCACCCATGATGGTGAACCGTGAACCCGGCTCCACTGCCGAGCTTCCGTCGAGCCAGAACGCGTTGGGGCCGGTCGCATACAGAAGTTCGAACACTCTCTGCGTGTCGAAAGTTCCCTCGATGCAACGGCTTTCGATCGAGTATCGAGACCGCGGGGGAGCGGGGGGAGCGTGCATGGTCTCGCGAGTGAGGTCGCGGAAGTTGGACAGTAGTTCGCGTCCGTACTCGGTGCTGATCGACTCCGGATGGAACTGAACGCCCCACATGGGACGGGACGTGTGACGGACGGCCATGACCAGGCCGTCGTCGGTCCACGCGCACGCCTCGAGCTCGTCGGGCAGGGCTGTGGCCGTCAAGGAGTGATAACGCACGACCGAGTACGGCGACGGGATACCGGCGAACAGACCGCTTCCGTCGTGGGTGATGTCGGAGAGCCTGCCGTGCATCGGTGTCGGTGCCAGGTCGACCTCGCCGCCGAGAAGATGACACAACGCCTGGTGACCGAGACACACGCCCAGGATCGGTAGGTCGAGTTCGGTGATCGCTCGCGCGCTGATGCCGAGGTCGTGGGGTGTGCTCGGACGGCCGGGTCCGGGGGAGACGACGACGTTGTCGAAATCGCCGAGCGGCAGGGAATTCCAGTCGACGTCGTTGCGTACGACGACAGGTTCGATCCCGTTGACCTCGCACAGCAAGCTGTAGAGGTTGTAGGTGAACGAATCGTAATTGTCGATCAGGAGGGTTCGCACGGGCATGGTGTCATCACCGGCCACGTTCGCCGACGGACACGTCCGCACTGGTGCTCTCGAGGTCGTCGATGATGAGGTCCTCCACCCGGCATGCTTCGCCGATCAGGAGGTCGTAGACGGAGGTCAGGAAATCTTCCGACAACCCGTGCTCGCGGGCGAATGCGCGTGCGCGGTCCTGTACCACCCCGACACGGCCGGGCTGCATCATCGGAATGTCGAACTCGCGCTTGACCAACGCAACTTTCGAGCAGATTTCGATGCGGTGCCGAATGGACTCGAGAATACGAGCGTCGAGAGCATCGAGCTCACCGCGTAGCGATTCGAGTTGACTGCCGGGCTCGTCGGTCACGTGTAGTTGCCCCCTCGTTCAGCAGTCCGGAACTGCGACTGTTTCGTGTATTCGCTCGATTGTTGATCGCATCGTCCCGAGGGACCGTTACCTGCGAAAGATCGAACGAATCGTGTCAACAATAATCGCATCTCGTCCGCCTGAATTCACTTCCGAGGTGACGAATGTTGCTCTATTGCAGTCAGTGAGTGAAGCAAACGGACTTTCGTTCCGTACAAACGCAAAAAACCGCACTTGCCGAATGTTTTGAATTCGGCAAGTGCGGTTTCTCGGGAACTTCCCTGGATCAGGCGCCGCGGCGCTTGACCTTCAACAGGTCCATACGCTCCTTGAGCAATTCTTCCAGTTCCTCGACCGACCGACGCTCGAGAAGCATGTCCCAGTGGGTACGGGGCGGCTTGACCTTCTTGGCCTCGGGAGCGGTGCCCTCGATGAGTGAGCCTTCCAAACCGTTACGGCACTGCCACGTTCCGGGGATTTCGGCGTCGTCCGCGAACGGGACATCGAACTCCTCACCGTTGTCGCAGCGGTAACGCGCAACGCGGCGTGGCGCAAGGTCGTGGTCGCGGTCGGTCTCGTAGCTCACGGCGCCGAGTCGGCTACCTCGTAGTACTCGATCTGCCATTGTGGCGTCCTCTCCCTCGATAGTGCGTGCTCGTCCGCAGCGCGCACTGCATTCGACTCACGGATGTACAACGCGCCGGCGCGGCGAATCGTTCCCGGCCACGGGACCGACGTTCGCACGACACGAGCCGACCCGCAGACACGTTTGCGCCATTCTACCGCCACACCGTCGTAGGCTCGTCGGCATGTCGGTGAAGTCGCGTCGCGTGCACGCTTGTGCCTGGTGTGGGCGGGACGTCGCCGACGGCGGCATGGGGCGGCGCCGGCGGTACTGCAGGCAGTCGTGTCGGCAGCGGGCCTACGAACACAGGTCGGCGGTCAAGGGAACGTCGATCCCCGAGGACGCCGTGGTGCTGAGTGCGGACGAGGCATCAGCGCTGATCGACCGCAACTTCGAGGTTCGATGCGCAGCCGAGGACGTCGCGACGGCTGTGGCCGAAGGGGCCGGCGTGGACGAGCTCGCGCGGTTGTGCGGAGATCTCGTCTCTCTCGCTCGGGATGCCGAGCGGCTGCGCTGACCGACGTCGACTTCAGATCTCCACCATGTAGTTGCGACGTCAACTACATGGGTTATCGTTGACCTCGCACGTCCACCGCATCGTCGAAAGGGATCCGTTGTCCGAAGTCAATCCTCGCCGGGTCCTGCTGGACAAAGCGAATCCAGACGTGTTCAAAGCTCAACTGGCAGTCGCCAAAGCTGTTCGTACTGCGACCGGCACCGCGGGGATGGATCGACGGTTCGTCGAGTTGCTGAACGTCCGCGTGTCTCAGATCAACGGGTGCGCCTACTGCCTCGACGTTCACTCGACCGCTGCGCTGGAGGCCGGCGAGAGCACTCAGCGGCTCGCGGTGCTGCCTGCGTGGCGCGAGACGACACTGTTCAGCGACAAGGAGCGCGCTGCGCTCACCTTGGTCGAGTCCGTGACTCGGCTTCCTGGTTCCGTCGATCAGGACCGCGATTACGCAGCAGCAAGCAGTATTCTGACCGAGGTCGAGGTAGCCGCCGTCAGCTGGGTCGCGATAGCGATGAATGCGTTCAATCGAATCTCCATCGTGAGTCGGCATCAGGTTCGTCCGCACGCCGATACGACCTCGCCGAAAGGGAAATGATGAGCAACGAGCAGCACGATATCCGCGATCGGGTGGTCGTCTCGGAAGATACGGACGGGCGGCGTTACACGCTCGTACTCGACGGACACGTCATCGGGTTCACCGAGTTTCGTGACCATGGCGAGCAAAGAATCTTCTTCCACACCGAGATCGACGACGCCTACGCCGGCCATGGTCTCAGTTCGGTTCTGGTGACTGCTGCCCTCGACGATGTCCGTGCGCAAGGACGTCGCATCGTTCCGGTGTGCCCGCTGGTGGCCAAGTTCCTGACCAAGCACGATGCGTACCAGGACATCACCGATGCGGTTACACCGAATATCTTGGCGTATCTCCGGAGTTGAGGCCGCCACCGGGCCGATGTCCGGGGTCAGTGCTCCCTGAGCGTGTCGATCAGCTCTGCTTTCCTGAGGTCGGAGTACCCCTCGATACCCAGTTCCTTGGCGCGTGACTTCAGCTCGTCGACGGTCCAGTCCTCGTACGAGCCCGATTCGCCGCCCTTCGCGCCGATCGTGGAACGACCCTCGTTGGCAGCGGCATTGGAGATCCGCGCTGCCTTCTCCTTGGAGTTGCCCTCCTCGCGCAGTTTCTCGTAGAGGTCCTCGTCCTTCAGCTGAGGCTGAGAGCTATTGGACTCGTCGGCCGCCATGTCTTCTCCTCGTCTCGTGTCCGGCTGTGTGCATCGCTGTCGGACACGAGATAACCGGAGCCCGCACCCGTCAAACGGGCGCGTTCCTCAGACGGGCGTGTCAGTTGCAGGAAAGCGGTGAATCCACGGAGCAGCCTCTTCGATCTGCGCAGCAAGCCGAAGGAGAGCGCCGTCGGAGCCGAGGTGTCCGACGAATTGGACGCCGAGCGGTAAACCGTCCGAGGTCCAGTGGACCGGGACACTGATTGCAGGTCGGCCGGTGACGTTGGCGAGCTGGGTGTACGGGACCCACCCGAGGTTGTTCTGGACGACATCGTCGAGAATCCCTGTCAGATCCATGATCCTTCCGGCGCGAAGAACACCGGCCGCTCGCGCCGCTCGCTGCATCAGCGGCGGAGTCGAGGCAGCACCGATTCGAAGCGGGGGAGTAGCCAAGGTCGGAGTGAGGAGAAAATCGAACTTTCGATGGAACGTTGCGAGCGACTGCGTGTAGACCTTCGTGTTCTCGAGCGCTGCTACCGGGGCCACGAATCCGGTGTGGCGGCCGTACTCGGCCACGGCGAGCGTGTCCGCCTCGAAATCGGAATTCTTTGCGCCGGTCCTGGCCTTGATCTCGGCTACCTGCGCGTACACCTGCGCGAACCAGATCGTCAGAAAGTCACGTGACAGTGCCCAGTCGTCGTACGGCTGAGGAACTTCTTCGACATGGTGGCCGAGTTCTTCCAGCAGCGCGGCCGTGTGTTCCACGGCCGCTACAGCCTCCGGGTGCGGTGACGGATTCACGGTCGACGACGTGGACCACCCGATTCGAAGACCGGTCGGGCGGCTGCGTATGGCGTCGGCGAATCGCTCGGTCGGGAACTGGGCAAGATAGCCGGCATTCGGGTCCGGGCCGACGATGGCGTCGTAGAGCGCCGCACTGTCGCGGACCGTTCGGCTGACGACGCCCTGACTGACCATCCCGAACATGATTTCGCCGGTCTGCGGTCCGTACGGCGACAACCCCCGACTCAACTTCAGTCCGACGAGACCGTTGCATGCGGCCGGTATTCGTATGGAACCGCCGCCATCGTTCGCGCCGGCCGCTGGAACGATCCCGGCGGCAACGGCCGCACCCGAACCACCCGACGAACCTCCGGGTGTTCGGTGCAGGTTCCACGGATTGCGTGCCGGACCCCAGTAGTCCGATTCCGTGACGCCCTTCGCACCGAGTTCCGGTGTGTTGGTCTTACCGAAGACGACAAGACCTGCGTCCAGGAATCGCTGAGTGATCAACGAATTCTCGGTCGCGATGTCATCGGCAAGCGAACGCGACCCGTAGGACGTCGGGTACCCCTTGTATTCCTGTGCCAGGTCCTTCAGCAGAAACGGAACACCCGCGAACGGTCCGCGGCCGAGCGTCTGCGCCGCGTCGTCTGCTGCGGAATCGGTTCGAGCCACGATCGAGTTGAGCTTGCCGTCGACGTCGTAGGCGCGTCGGCGAGCCAGTTCCAACAACTCTGACGCGGTGACCTCGCCGGCCGCCACCAGGGATGCGAGTTCGGTTGCGTCCTTGGACACGTACTCCTCGAGGTTCACGCGCCGATCCTACTGCCGGCGAATTCTGTCGGGGCCGAAGTCGTGCACAGAGATCACGGACTGCTCGCCGAGATCGCGGAGGCGATTCCGGCAAACCGGTCGACCGACGGGCACAATGGTGGCGACCGCACGGAGAGTGCGGTCCAGGCAACGCGAGCGAAGGAATGTCATGGCTTTCTGGGACCAGTTGAAGGCGAAGGCCACCGAACTGAACGGGCAGTTGCAGACCAAGACCGTCCAGTTCAAGAACAAGGAATTCGCGAACGGCAGTATGGCGATGTGCGCGCTGATCGCTGCGGCCGATGGCAGCATCGATCCGGCCGAGCGGCAGAAGACTGCGGCACTGATCTCCGGTAACGAAGCTCTCAAAGTTTTCCCCGCCGAGGAGCTTCGCCAGAAGTTCGACTGGTACTGCGACAAGCTTGCCGGTGATTTCGACTTCGGCAAGGTGGAGGCAACTGCCACGATCGCCAAGTTGAAGGGCAAACCGGATCAAGCTCGCGCGGTGATCCAGATCGGCATCATCATCGGCGGTGCCGATGGACACTTCGACGATCACGAGAAAGCCGCTGTCAAGAACGCGTGCTTCGCCGTAGGAATCGACCCCAGCGAATTCGAACTCTGAGTAGTCTCCGCAGCTAGTCTGATGCAATGAGCACTGACGAGGATCCGGATCACCTCGAATGGAACGGCAAGGCGCGCAACGAAACTCCCACCCAGCAGCTCGACAGAAACTGGCTCGCACTGTTGCAGGAGCTACGAGTCGTCCAGACCGGCGTCCAGCTGCTGACGGGATTTCTGCTCACCTTGCCGTTCCAGGGTCGGTTCGACGATCTCTCCTCAGCGGGCCACATCGTGTATCTCGTGACCGTATCGGCGTCGATTCTCGCGACAATACTGCTGGTTGCGCCGGTGGGCATGCATCGATTGCTGTTTCGTCAGCGTGCGATCGGTGTGCTGGTGCGAGTGGGCAACACGCTCGCGATCAGCGGCATCGTGATGCTGGGTATCACGTTGATCGGAGCTGTTGCCTTGACATTCGAGATAGTCCTCGGCCTGAGTGCGGCATTACCGGCAGCCGTCATAGTCGCGGTGATCATGATCGGATTCTGGTTCGTTCTGCCTCGCGCATACCGGACGACATGACTCGACGCGTGACGGCGTCCGCGACAACCTGTACGTTTCGTCACTGTGACGAAATAACGGAGAGTGGCAGAGTTACAGGGAAGCGGCCAAGGGTTCCGACTCGGAGGTCGCGCTGCCATGAGGAGACATTTCGCATGGCTGCACGCGGACGATGAAGGTATCAGCCGGGGCACGGCATCGTCGTGTCGATCGTCGATCCGATCCAAGGCGCGGCGCAGTGTCCACCTGAACGGGTTGGTCGATCACTGAGTGGTTGGTCGATCACTGAGTGGTTGGTCGATCACTGAGTGGCTATTCCGGCTTACCCAGTGGTCGTCGTTTTGCCGATAATCTACATTATGTCATTTCAAGTGCTGCATGTTGCATCGGACCAATCTTTCGACCGCCGCCACCGTTCACGTACGACTCAACATGCACCCGTGCGTTGAAGAAGCGCTTGCTCGGCCGAGTTCTGGGATTCACACTCTGATAACGCCGCCTTGTCTCATCCACCTGCACCATGAAGTCACGTCCACATCCGTCCGCAGTGCTGCGATCTCGAAACTTGCGGTTGCAATCGAACCGCAATCCGATGAAAGGAACTGAATGAGCCAACACCCGTTCATACTTCCCACACCCAAGGCGCACCGAGAACGCCACGACACCATCGACGTCTATCGGTCGGCTGAATCACCCGAACCAGCGCGTGTGAAACAGCCGATAGTTGTCTTCGTACACGGCGGGCCACGCCCTCCCGACGTTGACGACTGGCGACCACGGGACCACCCCATGTTTGTGGGCTACGGGTCGATCGTCGCCGAGCGAGGTGCCATCGGAGTCACCGTTCAACATCACATGGACACCCTGGCGCACTGCAGAACAGCTGCGGAAGAAGTCGCGGCTGGCGTCGAACTCGCCCGGACGCTACCCGGAGTGGACCGCGACCGGGTCGCCCTCTGGTTCTTCTCCGGAGGCGGACTGCTCACTACCGATTGGCTGAGGAACCCGCCATCGTGGCTGACGTGCATCGCTCTCACCTACCCGGTGCTGGACACCGTCCCGGAATGGGGCGTCGATCCGCACGTCGACCCTGTCGATGCGGTCCGAAGCGTCGGCCAGCTCCCGATCTTGCTCACCAAGGTGGGGCGAGAGCGACCGGAATTCATCGCCGGCGTCGACGCTTTCATCACGGCCGCAGCTGAAGCCGAAGCGGAACTCGACATCATCGACCTACCCAAGGGCACTCACGGATTCGACATGTTCGACGATTCGCCGGCATCACGCGATGCAGTGACCACCGCTATCGAATGGGTGCTCACCACAACGACACGCGACCTGCCGTGACGGACGATGCGGCGCGCCTCCGGCTCGTTGGCGGTGCAGGCCTGTCGTGGAATCTTCGCCGCACGCGATTCGAAGCGCCAGCGAGTGCACCGCAAGCTCGACGAATGCGGAGACTACTCCCCCTTACGCCAACCACCCCTGGTGAGGTTCGAGGGCACGGTTCCAAATGATAATCGGACCGAATGTCTCTTCGATCGCAGCGCTGGATGGTTCGGGAACATCCAAGAGGGCGACCGGGTCGACGAATAGTGCACGCATCTATTCCGATCCGCCGACTACAGCACGGCGGAGGCGACCGGCAGTACCCCGATCGACCCTCAGGTTCGTGGATCGACGCATGACGACCGAGTCCGAATCGGCTGGAGCGTCGAACCGAGGCGCCGAGCAAGTTTTCGGTTGAGCGCGGATGTACCCGCCTACTGTTGATCAAATGAATCCCGACGATGGACGACGACTGTGGCCGAGGCCCCCGCTGTTACCACGCCCGATTCTCATGGACCAGCGCTGGGAACGCCTGGTGTTCTTGCACTGGCGCGTTCCGAGTGAGCGTGTTGCGCCGCTCTTACCTGCAGGCACTGTCCCTGACGAGTTCGACGGCACGTCGTGGGTCGGACTGATCGGGTTTCGGATGGTGGGCGCCGGATTCGGATACAAGCGTCCTGTCCCCTATTTCGGTACGTTTCCCGAGATCAACGTTCGGCTGTACTCGGTGGACACGAACGGCAGGCGCGGTGTGGTGTTCCGATCGCTCGAAGCCAGCCGTCTCGCGGTGGTTGCCGGGACCAACCTCGTCGGTGTTCCGTATCGCTGGGCGTCGATCACCATCGAGGACGACGAGACGTCGATCGCCTATCGAAGCGATCGTCTCGCGCCGCCGCAGCGCGGAAGCACCACGAGTTTCGGAGTGCATCGTGGCTCCTGCGACATGTCCGACGACCCACTTGCTCAATTCCTCACCGCGCGTTGGGGTCTGCACACTTCCTTGGCAGGACGGCTTCTGTACGTGCCGAATGTCCATCGCCGCTGGCAACTCTACGACGCCGCCGTCACCCACTGCGACGACCAACTCCTCGGTGCAGCGGGACTTCCGAACGTGTCCGACAGTCCACCGGACTCGGTGTTGTATGCACCAGGTGTCTCCACGCAGTTCGGCAGACCGTACACCGTACCTCTACGTCACGACGGGGACGCATAACGCATCAACGATGCGCCGGATGGAAACGCCCGGCACTCCAACAAGCGCAATCCGATCGATGGTGCACCGTCGAACAACCGTTCGCCGTGACCACGAACATACGGATACACGAACAATCGGTACTCGTCGACGAGACTCGACGCAATCAGACTGCGACACAACGTGATGCTTCCGGTGCACACGATGTCGGAACCGATCGTCTCCTTGATGCGTGTCACCTCGTCGACCAGCGGACCCGACAATACGGTCGAGTTCGCCCACCCGGGTTCCTTCAGCGTCGTGGACACGACGTACTTGGCGACCTGGTTCAGATGATCGGTCACCCCGGTTGTGTCGTCGGTCTTCGGCCCCCAGTAGTCACGCATACCTTCGAAGGTCACTCGGCCTACCAGGAAGCCGTCCGAGGCGTCGCGTTGAGCCGCCAATGCCGCGTCGAGCTCCGGGTCGCTGCCGGCCTGGGTGAACCAATCGTCGGTTGCTTCGATGACGCCGTCGATGGTGATGTTCTGTGTGATGACCAGCTTGCGCGCACTTCTTGAATACCACTCGGTGGGCACACTGGGAAGCGCATGCCTCGGTGAACCATCGGAGGCCCCGATACCGATCGTCAGCTGCGGAGGTAGGTCACGACGGCCACGACGCGACGGCTGAGGCCTTCGGAGTTCGACAGTCCGAGTTTCTCGAAGATCGAGTTGATGTGCTTCTCGGCCGAACTGACGGAGATGAACAGATCGGCAGAGATCCGCGCGTTGGTGAAGCCCCGAGCCATCAGTTCGAGCACGTCGCGTTCGCGCGGAGTGAGTCGATCCACGGGGTTCGATTTACTGGTGCGCGACAACAGTTGTCGCACGACCTCGGGGTCGAACACGGTTCCGCCGTCGGCAACTATATTCAGGGCGTCCAAAAATTCGTCTATCTCGACCACGCGGTCCTTGAGCAGATACCCGACCTTCCCGTCGGAACCGCTGATCAGCTCCCCCGCGTAGCGAGTCTCTACATACTGGGACAGGACGAGAACCGCGACATCGGGCCATCGTGCGCGGATGGTCAGTGCAGCCCGCAGACCCTCGTCGGTGTGATCCGGGGGCATGCGCACGTCGGTGACGACAATGTCCGGGCGATTCTTCTCGACGGCATCCAGGAGTGCGTTCGCATCGGCAACGGACGCGATCACATCGTGGCCTTCGACGGCGAGCATGCGCACCAATCCCTCGCGCAGCAAGGCCGAATCTTCGGCGACCATCACCCGCATGGGACGCTCGCAGTCACGACGGTTGGTCCGCCCACGGGGCTGTCCACGGTCAAGGTGCCGTCCAACGCCGCGACGCGCCGAGCCAACCCGGACAGACCGGTGCCCGAAGGATCCGCTCCTCCGGCACCGTCGTCGGTGACGACGACACGTACGCGTTCGACTTTCTGGCGAGTGACAGCCACGTTCACCACCTGAGCGGATGCGTGCTTGGCTGCATTGGTCACCGCTTCCGCGACCACGAAGTACAGTGCCGTTTCCACCGCGGGCCGCACCCTCTCCTTCAGTTCGTACGTCATTCGGACTGGAACAGTGGCCCGCTCGGCCATCGTTTCCAGCGCCTGGTGCAAACCGGAGTGATCGAGGGCAATCGGGTACACCCGATTGGCGACTTCGCGCAGTTCACCGATCGCTTCCTGCGCCGTCGCCCGAGCGCGATCGAGTAGCTCGCCGGGTTCGTCGGCGCGACGTGCCTGGCCGATGAGCATTCCGAGTGCGACCAGTTGCTGCTGCACACCGTCGTGCAGGTCCCTCTCGATTCGGCGCCGTTCGTCGTCGATGGCATCGACCACACGATCCCGACTGCTCGTCAATTCTGCGACGCGGTGGCGCAGCAACCTGTCGGACTGCGGTCCCAGGACTCGAGTGCCGAACCATCGGTCCAGCGACCCCACCCCTACCACCCCGACGGCAGCGACGAAGGTCAACAGGATTCCAGGCAGGGCCGCGCTTGCCACGAGTAGTGCGTCGACTCGGTTCGAACTCTCGATCAAGCCCCAACCGCCGTTGAGAAGCCATGCAGACAGCATGGACCCGGCCACAGCGAGACACAGCACAAGCAAGAGAATTACACCGATTCCGAGTAGTCCTATCGCCCAACGCATTCCAAGATAAGTTCGGCATCGTCGTGAAGTGAGTGCGTCTGTCCGTAACCGACCGTGAAAGCGGATGATCCTCCGAATCTCGAGCGCGGTCAACGTCAGCGCACCCTCCGCAACGGCGGCACGAACGAGCTCCCCACGCCTTCCGAGCACGTGCACTGAGACGAGGGCAACCGACGCCACCGCGATGTAGAGCAAGCCCGCAACCGACGTGAAACCACCGAGCAGTACTCCCGACAGAGCCAGCAGCCATCGCCCGATGAGCGAGCTGACGGAGATACGATCCGCCTGCTCGGGTGGGTACTCGACGTGGTTCCCCGGCACGCATGCAGAGTAACCGAGCAGATCCGGTCTCGACACTGCGGAAAACCGCACTATGTGCACGGGGTGTACCGCCGCGACGATCGACGGCTGACCCCGATGTCCTGCAGGCCCGGCACTCCTAGCGTTCTCGGTGTCCCTCCAGGAAGAACTTCCTGGAAGGGCCACGTCACCTACGAACGAGGAGAAATATCATGTCCCACTTGTTGATTGCAGCCGCCAGCGAAGCGGAACCTCCAAGCGGGCTCGCCGGTTGGGCGGTGGACCTGATGGATACTCTCGGTGGCCCCGGGGCAGCCCTCGTCGTCGGAGCAGACAACCTGTTCCCGCCGATCCCGAGTGAACTGGTCCTGCCTCTCGCCGGTTTCTCCGCCAGCAGCGGAGTGTTCTCCTTCGGCGCCGCGCTCTTCTGGACGACGCTCGGGTCGGTTCTGGGTGCGATCGTCGTCTACGCCGTCGGCGCGATCGTCGGGCGGGAACGTACTCGCGCGCTGGTCGTGCGAATCCCACTGATCCAAGCCCGTGACTTCGATCGTTCGGAGAAATGGTTCGCACAGCACGGCTCGAAGGCAGTCTTGCTCGGCCGCATGATCCCGCTGTTTCGCAGCTTCATCTCGCTACCGGCCGGAATCGAGCGGATGGGGCCGGTGAAATTCGTTCTGCTCACCACGGTCGGCAGTCTGATCTGGAACACCGTCTTCGTCACCGCCGGCTATCAACTCGGTGAGAACTGGCATCTCGTGGAGCGATACGCCGGGATCCTGCAGAAGGTCGTCGTCGTGTCGGTGTCGCTCGCCGTAGTGGTCTTCGTGATTTCGCGGATGCGTACCCCCAAGAACGCCTGAAACTACTGCGGCACCCACGCTTGCCGGTGGTTTCGAGGCACGGCCCCTTGGTGTCGACCACCGTAAGCAGTGTTACCCCAGTGTGATCAGGTTGCCGATCGAAGCTGGAACGGAATCAAGACGACCTGTCTCTTCCACTATCAAGATATAGCGCACCCATGGGCTTGTGGCAAGACCCCGGTAGTGCCGCAGAATAGCGCATCGAACCTGACACTCACCGGAACGAAAGGCGTGCGCGCATGCCACCCTCGACCAGCGACCACACGTCGACCTCGGCCTTCGACCTGACCGGTAACCGGGCTCGGAAGGCCGCAGCTGAACTGATCCGGGAAGACGAAAAGCACTTCGCAGCAATTGAATCCAGCCTGACGTCGTCGATCGCCGACGCCACGGCACGGCTCGATGCCACGCGGAGGTCCAGCGGGCGGATGGGTCAGGAAGCAATGGAACGAGACTTCGAAGTCCACCGTTTGACCCAACGCCTTCGCTCTCTACGGCGGTTCGGCCTCGATGTGTGTCTCGGGCACATGCAACCCGCCGACGGTTCCGGTCCGATCTACGTCGGTCGCGTCGGCCTGCTCGACGACGCGGGCGAGCAGCTGGTGATCGACTGGCGCTCCCCCGCTGCCGAACCGTTCTTCGGGGCCACTCACGGAAACCCGATGGGCTTGGTCAGACGCCGCCGGTACCGATGGACGAACGGGCGCGTCGCCGACTACTGGGACGAGGTGTTCGCCGATGGCGACGGCACCGAATCGGCGGCCCTCGACGACCAGTCCGCGTTCATCGCAAGCCTCGGAACCACCCGGTCTCCGAGGATGCGTGACGTTCTCGGCACCATCCAGGCGGACCAGGACGCGATCATCAGAGCAGGATCGGACGGTGCGCTCGTGGTCGACGGCGGTCCTGGTACCGGCAAAACCGTTGTGGCGCTGCATCGCACCGCCTACCTGCTGTATTCGGATCCGCGGCTCGGCCACAATCGGGGCGGGGTGCTCTTCGTCGGACCACACAAGCCGTACCTGAACTACGTTTCCGATGTCCTCCCCAGCCTCGGTGAGGAGGGCGTGCTCACGTGCACGCTGCCCGACCTCGTGGCCGAGGGCGACACCGCGGGAACCGAGGACGACCAGGCCGTCGCCGCGCTTAAATCATCGGTGGACATGGTCGGGGCCGTCGAACGAGCTGTTCGGTTCTACGAGCAGCCCCCCACGAAGCCGATGACGGTGGAGACGGAGTGGGCGGATCTTCACCTCTCGGCTACCGATTGGAAAGAAGCGTTCGACGCCGCCGATTCGACGACGCCGCACAACGACGCTCGGGAGCTCGTGTGGGACGTTTTGGTGAGCATCCTCGTCGACAAGTACGTCGGTGAGGCCCCGGAGTCCGAGGTCCGTGCGTCGCTTCAGGCCAACGACGAACTGCGTGCAGCTCTGGACAATTCGTGGACGTCGGTCGAGGCGGCCGACCTGGTGGCGGATCTGTGGTCCGTACCCGCCTACCTGCGTCTGTGCGCGCCGTGGCTGACCCCGGCAGAGGTCGCACTTCTGCAGCGAAGCGACCCTTCTCGATGGACCACGGCGGATCTTCCGATCCTGGATGCGGCCCGTCGCCGCCTCGGCGACCCCGAATCAGGGCGAATCCTGCGCCGACGCGCGGCCGCGGCAGCCGCCGAGAGACGGCGGATGGACCGGGTCGTCGAGGAACTCCTGCAGCTCGACGACGAGGACGGCCTGTACGCCCAACTCCGGCAGGACGGAATTCGCGATGCCTTGGTCGACGATTCCGTGCTTCCGCACACCGAGCCGGACCGAATGGCCGGGCCGTTCGCGCACATCGTCGTCGACGAGGCACAGGAATTGACCGACGCGGAATGGCAGATGCTGGTGCAGCGCTGCCCGTCCGGAAGCTTCACCATCGTCGGCGACCGGGCGCAGGCGCGCCGCGGATTCACCGAGACGTGGATGGACCGACTCGAACGAGTGGGCATCGGACGCGTCACCGACACCGACACGAAAGGCGTGACCATCCAGGAACTGACCATCAACTACCGCACCCCGGAGGAGGTGATGGCCGTCGCCGAACCCGAGATTCGACGAGTGCTCCCCGACGCGAACGTACCCACATCCATTCGGGCCGGCGGTGTCCCGGTGACGTACGGGGACCCGTCGGAACTCGCGTCGATCACCGAGCGTTGGCTCGCCGACAACCCGGACGGCATCGGATGCGTCATCGGAGCCGCGACGTTCCGTGAGACCGATCGCATCCGGTCGTTGACTCCGTCGTTGTCCAAAGGGCTCGAGTTCGATCTGGTCGTCCTCGTCGAACCGGCGGCGTTCGGCAGCGGCATCGAGGGCGCAGTCGATCGCTACGTCGCGATGACCAGAGCGACCCGCACGTTGGCGGTACTGGAGTCCGTACAGGAGTGAAGCCCTACTCGCCGGGTGAAGGCCTAGTCGCCGGGTGAAGGCCTAGTCGCCGTGGTGACGGACGATGTTCACGACGTTTCCGTCCGGCGCGCGGACGAGAAACCTCCGCACGCCCCAGGGCTCGTCCGTCACCGGATGAACGATCTCGTACCCGGCGCCGACGGCTTCGTCGTACGCGGCGTCGACGTCGTCGGTCATCACCGACATCACGGAGTCGACAGGCGAGGTCCGGTCACGGGTGACGAGCTGGACGCTGGCGTCGCCGTCGGGTGCGGTGAACCGTGCCACCCATCCGAGACTGAATTCCTGGGTCTCCAGGCCCAGGAACTGCTCGTAGAAACCCTTCGCTGCATCGATGTCGGCGACGGTGAGGTTGGTGACGATCTTTCGTGCCCGCACGGCTGCTCCTCGGCGATGAGTTTTCGGCTACCGCGATGTCGGTACCCACATGATCATCGTTGCTGGGCACCTCACCGTGGAAGCGAACTCCAGAGATTCCTACCTGGCCGGGTGTGTGGATGTAGTGCGGCTGGCCAGGGAATCGGAAGGGTGCTTGGACTTCTCCATTGCGGCTGACCTGCTCGACAGCGGGCGTATCGACATCTACGAGAGGTGGGACGACGTCGAGCATCTTCACGCGTTTCGTGGCTCGGGTCCCGATGCCGGTCAGCAGGCAGCAATTCTCTCCGCCGACGTACGTGAGTTCGAGTGTCGGTAACTTCGGGACTTCGGGACTTCGGGACTTCGACTCAGCGCGGAATCGACGACCTGATCCGGGGTGACCCCGGACTACTCGTCGGTGCTGGCCTTGCGCCTCAGCTTGAGCCGAACCAGTTTGATCGTCACGGCCAGCGCCACCAGAAGCCACCCCACACCCAGCACGCACAAACCGACCGTCGTCGCCGACGCCGCTTTCCTGTCGTCGGCGTAGACATACCCCACGCCGGCCCAGATCGCAGCGACCACCACGAACAACCCCATCGCCGCCATTACCGCTCGCACCGTCCGGTTGGTGCGTAACACCCTCATCACGGCGTTGACATGCCCAGACGGGCCGGTCTCCAAACGGCGTCATGGAGTTGCCCGCGCCACACGGCGACTCCGTAGACTGCCCGACATGGCACTCGATCATGGCGACCCAGGCGATGCACCGTCCACTCCTCCCCCGCTCGTCGACGTGGAGGACGTCCGCCGACCGACGCCCGCAGAGGAAGCTCGCACCGTCGCTGCATCGACCAACATCGCGACGCTCGCCAGCCTGACCGCCGACGGTGATCCGTGGGCGTCGTACGTCACCTACGGACTTCTGGGTGGCTCGCCCGTGTTGTGTGTTTCTCGGATGGCCGAACACGGGCGCAACCTGCACGGTGATCGACGCGCAAGTGTCTCGATCGTCGCGCCGGAAACTGCGAGTGACCCGCTGGCGATCTCTCGGGTCACGCTTGCGGGCCGGGTGGACGCTCCCATCGGATCCGAACTCGACGCTGCCCGCGCCGCACACATGGATGCTGTGCCCGCGGCGAAGTACTACATCGATTACAGCGACTTCTCACTGTGGGTGCTTCGAGTCGAACGAGCCCGATGGGTGGGAGGTTACGGACGCATGGACTCGGCCACAGCCGACGACTACGAAGCAGCCACTCCGGATCCGGTGACTCCCGGAGCGGCGAACGCGATCTCTCACCTCAACGAGGACCATGCCGATTCACTGCTGGCGATGGCGCAGAACCTCGGCGGATATCCGGACGCAACCGTCGCGACATGCACGACAGCCGATCGGTACGGCCTCGATCTCAGCGTCACCACACCTCGTGGAAACGCCACCACGAGAGTCGGTTACGCGTCACCGATAGACAGGATCGACGACCTTCGCGCAGCCACTGTCGAGCTCGCGCGCCGAGCACGTAGCTGAGCCCTCCTCACCACCGGCGTCTACCACCTGTCCATGTGCAGAACCGAATCGATCGGTTCGCGCGGGGCGGGCTTGAACGTCTCACCGGTGAAGTACGCGGTGGGGATCAGCGCGGCCTGGTGGAAGCCTTGCGGGATACCCAGCAATTCTGCGACCTCTGCTTCACGGGACAGATGCAGCGTCGTCCACGCCGTGCCGAGTCCACGCGCGCGGGCCGCCAGCGCGTAGCTCCACGCAGCCGGCAGCAGCGATCCCCACAGGCCGGCCTGGTTACCTGCCGGAAGCTCGACGGCACCGCGAATACACGGGATGAGCAGAACCGGTACCTCCCCCATGTGGTCGCCCAGCCAGGCCACGCTGTCTCCGACTCGCTTCTGCACCGGTGCTCGTTGAGGATCATCGGCGAACAGTCTTGCCGCCGACGCTCGCGACGCCAGGTACTTCTCGACTTCCTGGCGGTAGATCTCCCCGATTTGCGCGCGCAGCGATCGGTCGGTCACGACCATCCATTGCCACCCTTGCCGGTTGGAACCCGACGGTGCTTGCAACGCGATCTCCAGGCATTCGCGAACGAGATTCGGGTCGACCTCACGGGTGAGGTCCAATCTCTTCCGCACGGTGCGGGTCGTGGTCAGCAGTTCGTCCGGGGTCAGGTCGAGTACGGGGAACGATGTCATGTCTTCGAGTGTGTCACCGGCACGACTCAGGTGCCCGGACGATCCACCGATTCCGCCAACTTCCGGGGAGCGAGCAGGCAGTAACTGTCGGTGAGCAGCTCGGACAGTTCGTCCTCGTCGGCGTCGTCGACGAGCATCCCCACCGTGTCCTGACCCCACGGCGTCGCGAAGAACGGCGGCCCGGACCGCAGCAGCACGTCCAGTTCGGGCGCCTCGGATCGGAACGTCAACACCGTGGCTGGTTCCACGAGTCCCGCAGCGTCGGCGTAGGACGCCGGCCTGCCCGGTTCCACCACCAACACGTGCGCGAACGTCCGGGTACGCACTCGCCAGCGCACCCCCGTCCACGCACGTTCCTCGACGGTTTCCGGCAACCTCGAACACACCGTTCTGATGACATTCAGAATGCTTTCCGGCACATCGGGATAGTCGCTCATGCTCGCCTCACCGCCAGTGTTCGTCGGCCTCGTGTCAGGGAACCTATCGCGCGACACCGACGCGTACACGGCGGATGCGCGTACGTATTGCGTACGAGAAATGGGTCGGCCCGCTTGTCTCCGGTGAGAGACAAGCGGGCCGACCCGGTCGAGCGCGGCGATGTCGCCGAATTGCGACGTGACTCAGCGCCTCAGCTCGTGGGTGAGGGTTTCGAGTTCGTCGCCGCCTGCCATTTCCTTGGTGAGATCGTCGAGGCTGATCTCGTCGTAGGTGCAGTCGAGTTTCTGGCG